>CAVROO010000015.1:0-442207 GCA_963722765.1 uncultured Acidobacteriota bacterium | reverse complement strand
GTTCGGTTTTTATCGTTCTGCCGTTGCCTTGAGGAATCAGCTATACGATCGTAGCTCCTTCACGATTCATCAGTTGCCCCATCCCGTCATTAGTGTCGGAAATCTCACAGTTGGTGGAAGCGGCAAGACGCCGCTCGTTGCTCATATTGCGCGTCATCTTCTTTCAAAGGGAGAGGCCGGTGGCCGTTTTGTCTCGCGGCTACCGTCGGCGAGATCCACGGCCGTTTTTAGTGGTATCGGATGGGCGGGAATCCTCGCCGACGCCACCGAGGCCGGTGACGAGCCGGTCGAGCTGGCGCGATTAATCGAAAGATTGGTCGTAGCGGTCAGCGCGGATCGCTATCGCGTGGGTTGGAAGTCCTTCGCAAGCTCGGTCCTCAAGTGTTCATTCTGGACGATGGGTTTCAGCATCGCCGGCTCTACCGTGACTTGGACATCGTCTGTATCGATGCCGGTGAGGATGTGGAGAATTTGCGTGTCCTTCCGGCCGGGCGTTCGAGGGAGCCTCTTGGGAGCTTGAATCGAGCGGGAGCGATCGTCTGGACTCGATTCGGCCCGGATTGTCCCTCCGAGTCCTTATACTCGCGAGTGCTGGGTACGTTGCGGGAGGAAGTTCCCATCTTTCGGGCCGTTCAAAAAGCAGTCGGTTTCTCCCGGATCGACGGCGACGAGAGCCTGTCTTCCGAGGAGCTCGACAACGAGCCGGTGGGTTTGATGGCGGCCATCGCGCGACCGGTAAGGCTTCGAGAAGACCTCGAGGCGACGGGCGCACGAATTGTCTGGTCCGTCACTCGTCGTGACCATCATGCGTGGCGACCCGATGAAGTCCGAAGACTCGTGGAAAAGGCCCGAAGCCGGGGCGCGCGTGCCGTGGTGACGACGGGAAAGGACGCCGTCAAAATGAAAGGACTGCTCCGACCTGGCGTTACCTCTTTATCGGCTGGACTCACAGGATGGAGATTCTGGAGCGCGAGAGTTCGAGACCCTTTTGAGCTCAGTGCTTCCCCGGTGAGTGTTTCCGCAACCTCTCCAGGCCTCTTTATGCGCCGCGCGCCGCCTGGACCTATCGGATTGTGGAAAATCGCGCTTTTTCTGGGCTCTTGTTCGTTATATGATCTATATCTTGGGTTGTGCCTTGTCATTTATACAGGATGTGGGTGGTCGCATCGGCCACCCGCGCACTCATAAGTAACTTACTTGTCCGAGTCTGAGTTATGCCGCAAGATACCCGCACCATAAATTCGCGGATTCGTCATCGACTCGAGTACACCGTGGCCTTGACGCTCGGCTCTTCGATGCGACTCCTTCCACGGCGTGCCCGTCTAGCCATCGGGCGTGCGGTGGGAAACGCCGTTTTCAACCTCGATACCAAACACCAGGCTGTGACCTTGACCAATCTCGAAAGAGCCTTCGGGGAGACGAAAACGGCGGAGGAAAGATACGCCATCGCCCGCGGTACGTACCGCCATTTCGGCGCGATGTTCTTCGAGCTGTTGTCTTTCGGCAAGCCCTCGCAGGAACGTTTGGAGCGTATCGTGGAGTTCGAGGGTATCGAGAACTATGAGCGGGCCCGTGAAGCGGGCCGGGGTGTCCTATTGATCGCCGCGCATTTCGGCAATTGGGAGGTGCATGCTCTGGCGCACGGCTATCGACTCGGGCCTATGGCGGTTGTGGCGCGGCTTCAAGACAATCCGCTCTTCAACCGATGGCTCGAGGAGATCCGGCTCATATCGGGTAACACGGTTCTTTACAAACAACGCGCGCTGGCACGCATGATGCGGCTTCTCAAGGATGGTGAAACCGTTGCCGTCCTGATCGACCAAAACGTGGGGCGCGAAGACGGTGTTTTCGTCGAGTTCTTTGGACGTCTGGCGGCAACGACCCCGGTGGCAAGCTGGCTGGCCTACAAAACAGGGGCGGCGATGGTGCCCGTATTTACGCTTCCTCTGGCGGACGGTCGATACCGTCTCATCTATGAAAAACCCATCGACCGGCAGCTCTATTCCGGTACCGATCGTCGCCAAGCGGTGCAAAATTTGACTCAGGAGTGTGCCCGGGTTCTGGAGGGGTATGTGCGCCGTAATCCTGAGTATTGGCTTTGGCTACATCGGCGGTGGAAGACCCGTCCTTCCCAGGAATCTCCAGTGCAGGCCGCGCTCCGTTCCGAGGAAGCGAGCTGAGGGTGCAGCCAAAAATAAGTTCCCTTTTTCGGGCGAAGAGGCGACCCCTCAATTAGCGTTCCGGTAGTCCCGAACGAGTCTTCGAGGCGGGGCGCCCGGCTGGCAAGGCGCGAGAAGTGAAGAATATCCAGATATTTGAGCTTCGAGCAACGCAGCCAGGCGGGATGCATCGGCGGCCCAAAACGGGAAGTTATTCTTGGTTGTGCCCTAAGTCCGGATCGAGAATTTGAGTCAATTCGAGACCATCCTCGTATACGCGCCGAGCTGGATTGGCGACGCGGTCATGTCGTTGGGCGCGCTGCGCAATCTTCCGGACTCGCTACCCCGACGCCCGGCTGACGGTTTTGGCGCGGCCTTGGGTCGTGGATCTTTACCAGGGATGTGAGGCCGTCGATGATTATCTGGAATACGACTACCGCGGCAGGCATCGAGGCCCCTTCGGTTTCTTCCGGTTGAGCCGCGAGCTCGAAAAGCACGGGTTCGACCTCGCGCTACTCTTTCCGAACGCATTTCGAGCGGCTGCCGTCGTGCGGGCGGCGGGCATCCGAGAGCGGTGGGGTTACGGAACCGACGGGCGCGGGCTCTTGTTGACTCGATCTGTTCCGCCGGCACCCCGACCTTTCGGCCGTCACCAGGCCTTTTATTACTTGGACATGATGCGTGAGCTGGGTTTCGACACAGACCCGCCGGATACGACGCTCCAGCTCACGACGGAGATGAGGCAGGCCGGTCGAACGCCTATTGGATTCCTTTGATTGCCAAGCAAGTGAACCGCTCATCGGGATCCATCCCGGAGCCACGGGGGGCGCCGCCAAACGTTGGATTCCAGAGCACTATGCCGAGGTCGCCGATCGGCTGGCGTCGGCCCATCGCGGCCGGGTCGTTCTACTTGGAGGTCCCGGTGAGCTCAATTTGACTCGGGAGATCCGTTCCCGCATTCAAGCTCCGGTCATCGACCTGGCGGCAAAAACCTCACTTGTGGAGTTGATGGGAGCTCTCGCCGCGCTTTCCGTCTTGGTCACCAATGACTCGGGACCCATGCATTTGGCCGCTGCGCTCGGCACACCGACCGTCGCCATCTTTGGTCCCACCGACGAAAGGGAGACGGCTCCCATGGGACGAAACTCGAGAGTCCTGCGAAGACACGTTGACTGCAGCCCTTGTCTTCTCAAGGACTGTCCGACCGACCATCGATGTATGACCGAGGTCGGAGTAGAGGAAGTCCTTGCTGCCGCCACCCCTCTGCTCGAAAAAAAATACAAGTCTCACGCTGCTGAGGCAGCCTCGTGATGAGCCGGCGTCCGGCTGTTTTCATCGATCGCGACGGAACCCTAAACAAGCTGGTGGGCTACCTCAACCATATCAGCGCGTTTCACTTGTTCCCCTGGGCGGCCGAAGCGGTTCGATTGATCCGTCGATCAGGATTCCTGGCGGTTTTGGTCACCAATCAATCCGGCGTCGGGCGTGGCCTTTATTCCGAGGGGCTTGTGCGTGCGGTCCACGAACGGCTACAGGAGGCTTTGCGAGAAGCAGATACACGACTCGATGGTATCTACTATTGCCCTCACGGCCCTTCGGATAACTGCGAATGCCGCAAGCCGAGCCCGGGCATGTTGTTGGCGGCCGAGAGCGAGATGGACGTCGATCTTTCTCGTTCCTGGGTGGTTGGGGATTCCTATTCCGATCTCGAAATGGCATGGAATACCGGAGCCAAGGGGGCGCTGGTACTCACCGGGTATGGTAGGGGCGGGCTGGAAAATCACGGGTACGAGTGGTCACGTCAACCTGATATCATCGCTCCCAATCTATTTTCTGCTGCTATGGAGATCATTTGGGAGACGGACGTGTGAAGGGAAAACCCGACCGGTCGAGACTGCTCGAGCTCGTCGATCGTTTCGACAAAGTCAAAGTCCTTGCCTTCGTCGACCTCGTGGCCGATGAGTACATCTACGGAGAAATCGCGAACGTCAGCCGCGAGGCCCCGGTACTCATCCTCAAGTATGACCGTACCAAGATGGTACCCGGGGGCGGCGCCAACGCCGTAAACAATATCGCTGCCCTGGGAGGACGACCGCTCACCGTCGGGCTCGTGGGGAAAGACGCCGCCGGGCGCGAGCTTCTGAGGCTCTTACGACAGGCAGGTATCAAGACCTCTCACATCGAACGTTTGCCTCAATACCGAACGCCGACCAAGACCCGTATTCTGGCCGGAGGCATCCACTCGACCAAACAGCAGGTGGTTCGCATCGATCGGGCGACCCACGTGCCGATGGAAGAAGGCGTGCGGTCGTATTTGAGTCGTTCCATGGCGGAGCTTTTACCCAAAGCCGACGTCGTCATGGTCTCCGATTACGGATACGGCCTCGTGACGCCGGAGTTCGGTCAGTCTTTGGCTCTCCGTGCAGCGTCCATGCGAAAGATGGCGGTCCTGGACTCGAGATTCGATATCTTGTCTTTTTCAGGATTTGCTTCCGCAACGCCCAATGAGCCCGAGGTCGAGGTCGCCCTCAAAGTTGACATCGGCAACAACGTGGCTCGGCTGGAGCGTTCGGGGCGACAGCTTCTGCGCCGGCTGCGGTGTTCATCGGTCTTGGTGACGCGCGGAAGCCAGGGTATGGCTCTTTTTGAGGCGAGACGACCGACTCGTCATATTCCTGTTTTCGGTACGGACGAGGTCGCCGACGTGACCGGTGCCGGTGATACCGTCATCAGCACGTTCAGTTTGGCCCTCGGAGCCGGGGCGTCATTTTACGAGGCGGCGCTCCTGGCCAACTTTGCGGGCGGTATCGTCGTCATGAAACGCGGCACCGCAACCGTCTCCCGCGACGAGCTGGCCTCTGCGGTGGCTTCAGACCTGAAGGATTAGCGAGACCTTGGCCTTCTCCGTCGATATTGAAACTGCGAGGCGGCTGGCCGGCGAAGCTCGAGCCGCGGGAAAGCGAGTCGTGCTGGCAAACGGCTGCTTCGACTTGATCCACGTTGGCCACGTTCGGTACCTCGAGGGTGCCAAGCAAGAGGGTGACTTTCTGGTCGTTGCCGTGAACGGAGATCGTTCCGTGGCTGCCCTCAAGGGACCGGGACGACCGATTCTGAGCGAGTCCGATCGCGCGGAATTGGTAGCTGCCATCGAGGCCGTTGATCTCGTGGTAGTCTTTGAGCAGGGAACCGTGGCGAAGGTCATCGAGGCGCTTCGTCCGGATGTACACTGCAAAGGAACGGACTATACGGAAGAGTCCGTGCCGGAGCGTGACGTGACTCGTCAATCCGGCGGAGTGACCCGCATCGTGGGAGACCCCAAGGACCACTCCACCCGGGATCTCATTCGGTTGGTCTTGGATCGTTTTTCGACGCCGTGAAGAGCATCCTCATCGTCAAGCTAGGTTCGATCGGCGACATCGTCCACACTCTTCCCGCCCTTGCCGCCCTCCGGCGCACGTTTTCCGGTGCCCGTATCGACTGGCTCGTGGAAGCCCGTTGTCGAGACATTTTGCTCGACAATCCCGCTCTCGACGAGCTCATCCAAATCGACACGCTGCGGTGGCGGAAGCGTTTACATTCGGCCGGCACCTGGAAGGAGGTTGCTGCGAGCCTGCGCCGATTGCGCGGGCGCAGATACGATGTGGTCTTCGACTTTCAGGGACTGGTCAAATCCGGGCTCTCGACCTGGCTGGCCCGAAGCCCGCGGAGGATCGGTTTCGAGCGGGGCCGGTTGCGTGAGTCTTTTTCCGCTGTGTTCACGAATGAGTGGATCCCCGTTCCTTTCGAGCGCGGGCACGTGATCGACAAGAACCTGAGCCTTCTGAAGGCGGTTGGGATCGACACTCGGGACCGTGTGTTCCCGATTAAAGTGCCGGAGGAGCTCGACGAGAAAGCTTCGAAAGTGCTCGACGAGCTCGGCCTGTCTGAATACGTCATCATCAATCCGGGCGGCGGCTGGGTTACCAAGATTTGGGACCCAAAGCGTTACGGTGAACTGGCGTCGGAGATTCGGCGCCTATTCGATTTGCCCAGTCTTGTGTGTTGGGGGCCGGGTGAAGAACCTCTGGCCCGAAGTGTGGTTGCGAGCTCCGGGGGCGCCGCCCGAATAGCGCCTCCGACCGAGTTGCGTGAGCTCGTCCCTTACTCCCGTCGAGCGCGACTCTTCGTCGGCGGGGATACGGGACCTCTTCATATCGCCAGCGCCCTTCGCGTACCCGTTGTGGGGCTCTACGGGCCGAGTGACCCGGTGCAAAACGGCCCTTTCTGGGAAGACGACCTCGTCGTTTGGAAGTCTGTATCCTGCAGCCCTTGCTACAAGAGACGTTGTCCCGGCCTGGGTACGGTTTGTCTTACCTCCATGGAGGTTCCCGAGGTCCTTGACGCCGTTCGACGACGGTTGGCCGAAAACACAGAAATCAACGTCTGACCCCCAGTTTGAATTCTTGTAACCCAATGAACTTTAGTTGTTTATTGGTGTGTGGATGTCTCTGAGAAATCAAGAAATCAAAGTCTGACCCCAAATAAAAAGCCACCGGCGGGGCCGGTGGCTGGAGTTCAAGTGTTTTAGTTTTATGCGACTTTGACGTCGATCTGCTTCGGCTTGGCCTCTTCGGCCTTGGGAAGGTTCACGGAGAGGACTCCGTCCCTGTAAGAAGCCGCAATCTTGCTCACATCGACCGTGGTCGGCAAGGTGAACGAACGGCTGAAAGTCCCATAAGCTCTTTCACTGCGGAAGTATCCGTCTTCGGTGACTTCTTTTTCCCGCTTCCTCTGCCCGGTCAGGGTCAGAACATTGTTCTCGACGCGGAGATCGATGTCGTCCTTGTTCATGCCGGGGAGCTCGGCTTTGATGACCACGTCATCCTTTTCCTCGAAGATGTCCACTGCGGGACGCCAGAGGCTCACGGACTCCCGGTTGTCATCGCTGGTATTCCGATCGAAAGCGCGGTTGAATCGGTTAGCCAGAGCCGCAAAATCTCTACTGAAAGGTTCCCATTGAACTAGATTCATTTTTGTTTCCTCCTATTTAGATCTCGGGCAATAGCCCTTGTCTGTTTTTCTTTTCCGTCACTTGAAATATAGTATATGTTTATAGGTTTGTCAAGTAATTTTATTTGGTTATTGATATATTATATTAGTGTATAATGCTAATATTTAACTAAGTTTTTTAAAATGAACCGGATAGATCACTGAGGCCGATCAATGGAAAACACTCGGATCAGTCTCGAGTTTTGGTGATAGACTTCATCGCTCGAGAGGAGTGAGATTTGGAGAAAAGATGGGCCAGTTCCTTGGTCCGTTACAGAGTCCCAATAAGCTGGGCGCTTGGACTGTTGGCGCTTGCTATCGCCAAACCGACTCCCCAGCTTCTGGCCCTGGGAGTGCCCATTGGGGCTATTGGGCAGGCTCTACGGTTGTGGTCGGCGGGGCACCTCATCAAAGGCGAGGGTGTTACTCGAAGTGGCCCTTATGCTCTGACACGGAATCCGCTTTATCTCGGGAGCTCCGTGATCGGGCTGGGTTTTGTCATCGCCTCCGGCCGATGGGAACTGTTTGCCGTACTGGCGATATTGCTTTTAGGGATTTTCTTGCCCGTCATGAAGACCGAGGCCCAAAGCCTCGAGCAACGTTTCCCGCAAGCTTACTCGGAGTACGCGAGTGCGGTGCCCCTGTTCTTTCCCAGGTTCCGGCCGCGAAAAGAGTGGTTCAACGAACGAAGTTTCTCGTGGAGGCTAGTTCGCAGGAACCGCGAGCACGTCACGGTAGCGGGTTGGCTCGGCACCGTAGTCCTGCTTTACCTGAAGATGTTCCTGAGTTCTTGAGTTCTCGGGTTCTCGAGTTCTTTCTTTACGAAATCACCTTTTGCCGACGCGACATCTCCTCGTCGTAGTACTTCCGGTACAGGATCTCCCACTCTTCACTGCCCTCGGGGATATCCCGCTTCTGGGTCTCGATCTTGCGGCGTACCTCGACGTCGATCGTTTCGTCATCCTTCAGTTCTTCGTTGATGACGCGGGCGATTTCCATTCGGATGTCGCTGTCGTCTTGAAAGAACTCGACGTTGTCGTCGTTTCGAAGGTGCTCGATGAGAAGGTTCGTGATGTGGCTGACTTTGGAGTGAGATAGGCGCATGGCAATTCCGTCTATAGAATGATTTTCCGCTCCCGTGCCAGCTTTTTCTTGATCATCTTGAACATCTCTCTATATTCGACGTTCTTTTGCCGCATTTCCTCGGCATGCTGGGACAGGATCTCGCGAACCTCGTCGTTCAGTTTGTCTTCTACAGAAAGCTCGTCGGTGATAATCTGAATTAAATCACCCTGAGCTTCGCCGGATCATCGGCCTCGATGAAACCTCTGTCGATGAGATCTTTCATGACCCGATGTGAAATGAACTCGATCTGATTCTTGGTCAGTCTCATACTCTGCAATCCATAAACATGTGAAAATATCACAGAGCTTTATGGTGCTTCAAGTAAAAGAGGGATTTGCGGGCAGTTAGATCCCGGAGATGGGCTGACTTTTCGGCCGGTAAGTCGGCGGAACAGTCTGCTGGATGGGGATTTTGCCGAATTAGAGGTCCAGATGGTCCGTTGACTCTATTTGAATCCTAAGATATACTTGCGTTCGCTTCTGACGGCCTCTTTTCCTACCCTGAGGCCAAGACCCGAGCGGGGTCGTAGTTCAGTTGGTCAGAACGCCGGCCTGTCACGCCGGAGGTCGCGAGTTCGAGTCTCGTCGGCCCCGCCATTCCTTCGACAAAAATCCTCAATTGACGTGGCTTGCTTAATTTGGTGGAACTTCTCAAGCCTAGAAAACCAGCTTCAAGTTTACGTTTGCGGTCCATCCGTCCAGCCGGTCGTTGATACGGCCCGCTCCACCGATAAGCCGGTAGCCGCCACCGAAGCCGATTCGGATCATTTCCGTGACGTTCAGCACCACGTTGATCTCGGGCTCGGCGATGAAGAAGCTTTCCTCGACGTTCTCGAGACCCGGAGTGGGAAATGGGGGAAATATGAACGGCATACCGGGACCCCTCCCGCGCTGGTTTCCCAGACCGAACCGGTTGAACGTTTCCTCGATCTTCAAGGGAACGGGAATCGGCCGGTCGCCGAACCGTCCTGGAAGAGTGGCCTTTCCACCGCCCACGAGCCCTTTGACCGAAAAGTTCACGAGACGGTTGGGTTGAAAAAAGTACTCCAGTACGAAACCGCCGTAAGTCATCTTCGTGTCGTCGGATCCATTCAACAGTGTGTAGCCGCCGCCGCCCAAGAGAAGCTTTTGATTGATCAGCCATCCGCCATAGGCACCGGCAAGACTGGAAAAGCTGCCGTCGATCTCGGTGAATTTGAAGTCGGGAGCCAAAAGGAATCCGTTGTCAATCCCTCCGCTGATAAGTGTCTCTGTGTCCTGTTCGGCCTCGGCGAGAGCGAGACCTGTGCTCCCGGTCGCCAGTAGGAAGACAGTCAGGGTGAAAGCAAGTGCCTTGGGTAAGCATGCGCGCATTGGTGTTCCTCCTGTTTTAGCTGTTTTTTTCGCACGAACTGCTAACAAGCAGCAATTATGCCAACCGAGCACGCACAAAAACCTGCTGTTTTCAGTGTTTTTTATACCTTGCTCAGGAGGGATGTCTATCTTAAAGGACAGTCTGTGACCGTTTTGTGCTTCAAAACTCAAGCTTGGTTGCGTTTACTTCGCAATACGTAACGTGAAAAAAACATGACCAGCACCACGACGACGGCGACGAGGAGGACCAACTGCATGACTCGCCAGAACAAGTAGTCGAGCAACTCTTTCGATTCTTGGGAGGCCCGATCGAAGGTCCTTTCGGAGTAGTCTTCGAGTTCGGCGATGAGCGCCTCGCGCTCCTGTTTCAACGCCTGAAGAGCGTCATCCAGTTCCTTGCTCAAGGAGTCTTCCGCGGTTCCAATCTCTGACTGTAGGACACCGATGGTCTCGACGCGTTGACGATCGATGTCTTCTAGGAGTCGAGTCAGCTCTTGTTCGATTTGTGCGAGGACGAACTCACGGCTGACTGGCGATGAGCTCGGGCGTGTCGTCGGTGAAGTCGGCGATACGGACGGCGGAATCATCGATGGAAGCAATGTCGGCCAGCGTCGCATCGACAAACGCTGTGAAAGATCTTTCACCAGCTCTTCGACCTGAACGACCGAGCCCAGGCCCCCGGTTCCCAGCTGAGCGGCGGTGATCGACGCCACGTCAATCGCTGCGGAACGGCGTCCGAACGTGAGGTCGGTGAAAGCGTTCTCTCGCGCCCAGGTTATCAGCCGACTGCGAACCTCTGTGGCTCTCTCGGTACTTACGACGGTCTCGACCAATCGTACATCTGAACGGAAAGTGTCTAAAGGGTCAACCTTTGATATCTGCATTCCTTTGCGTAGGCTAAAACACTATAAATCATTTATTGGTAGTGGTTTGAGTGTGCTGACTGTTTGGGGTCAGGCTTGTATTTCTTTATTTCTCGTTTCGAGGCATTCGACGCGCGCGTCCTTTAGCTATACGATAATAGGCTTGTTTAACGAAGATCTTGACAACGGATGAAGCAGAGGTGAGAGGGAAATGGCCGACCTGAAGACGAGCTACATGGGAATCGATCTCGACAATCCGCTGGTTGTATCCAGCAGCGGAATTACAGGAAGCGGCGCAGGAGTCCAGCGTTGCGCGGACGCCGGAGCGGGTGCCGTGGTGCTCAAATCCATGTTCGAGGAGCTCATCGTCGCCGAGACGGAAGGGCTCGAGAAGGATCTGTCGACCTTCGAGCATCCGGAAGCCATCGACTACGTTCGGGCCGAGATTGGCAAACGCTTGGGTTCTCTTCCTTACCTCGAGCTCATCGAGGAATCCCGCAAGAAGGTTTCCATACCCGTGATTGCCAGCGTGAACTGTGTCACGGCCGACTGGTGGGTACCCTATGCCAAGCGAATCGAGTCCGCCGGCGCCCACGGGCTCGAGCTCAATATCTCCCATTTTCCGAAAAGAAACGGAGAGGGCTCCCAGGAAGTCGAGAAACGTTATGCCGAGATCGTTCAGAAGGTCAGCGAAAGCGTTTCCATCCCGGTTGCCGTGAAGCTGAGTTTTTATTTCACCTCGTTGTGGAGCGTCATGGAGGATATCGTTCGAGCGGGAGCCAAAGCGCTGGTTCTTTTCAACCGATACTATGCGCTCGACGTCGATCTCGATACGAAGACCGTCGTCCCGGCGGTGAAGCTGAGCTCACCCGGAGAGATGCTCGTTCCGCTGCGATGGATTGGCCTTGCCGCGTCGAAGCTCGATTGCGATATTTCGGCTTCAACCGGTGTCCACGACAGCGAGAGCGCCATCAAAATGCTCATGATGGGAGCCACGGTCGTGCAGATTTGTTCGACGCTCTATCGAAACGGACCGGAGCACATCGGCAAGCTGCGGGATGAGATTGACCGATGGATGGACAAGGAAGGTTTCGGCTCGGTGAAGGGCATGCGCGGTTTGGCGCTCAAGAACACGAAAGACAAGGAAAATCTCCTCACGCGCCTGCAGTACGTCAAGGCGCTCGAGGAGGCTTCTTCTCTTTATAACTTCTAAGAAAAAACGGGAGACAGCGTAGATACTGTCTCCCGTTTTCTTTTCACCTATTCCCGAGCTCGGGCAGGGGTTCCCGCCTTCGCCAAAGCTACGGCGGGCAGGCGGGCTCGGGCAAGGGTGACTACTCCTTCTTATAGACCGGATACATATCCTTCGGAATGTTCTCGTAAGGCAGGCCGGTGAGGTCAGCCGGTCCCCATCCTGGAGCGTCTACTTCGATAATCTCTCCTGCTAGGCCGGTCTCGTGGAAACCCCGCCGGAAGTGGACACGTGATTTGAGCGAGATGATGTCGAGCTCTTTGATGTCGATGCCGAGCGCATCGAAAATATCCGGCTGCGTGACCTGGTGCAGGGTCGGGGTCAAGATGACCCGATTGTTGTCGCCGAAAAGAACAACCGCAACTCGATCGAACTGGCGGTACTGGTCTAGATACTCAACCTTGCCTTCAATGGCCACGGGATTGCCGGCGTACTTGTCGAGGTACCCGCCTACATCGACCTTGACCGTGTCGCCGACTTTGGAGTTTTCGGCGATGGCGTCGATGGCCTTTTTGTCCGCGATCGTGGTGATGCAGAAGTTACTGGCCCCTTGGCGAATGAGCTCCTCGAGGATGAACGTGGAACCACCGCTTCGGTCGGCGTGATCGGCGATGACCACCGGGGTCTTGCCCGCTTTGGCTGCAGCGACGGCCAGGGCCACACCTTCCTTCGTCTTGGGGAGCTTCTTCCCTGCGAATTCCTTCCTTACTCTCCAGATGTACTCGGTCATGTCGTCGGCAATCTTGTCGGCGAGGGCCTGGTCGTTGTTGGTCATGACCGAGACGGCGGCACCGGCGTCGGGCACGTCGGCGTAGGCGAAGCCGAAAAAGACGGATACGTAGGCATCGGCTTCACGGTTCTCCCATCTCCGGGCGCGTTCCATGATGTCCTTGGCGGGAGAAACTCCCGTTCCCTGGTAGACACTCGGTGTGATGACTCCCGGTTTCCGGGTTGCCTTTGTTGGCTTGTAGTCCCCACGAATCATGCGAACCATGTAGCGGGCCGCCCGTTCGCCCTGAAAACGCGAGTCGTAATGCGGATACCGCTTCACGCAAAAAGCGCCATCGGCGACCTCGAGAAACTCCTGGTCCTCGTTGCCATGCGGGTCGAAGGTTGCCACGATGGGAACGTCCGGACCCACTGCGGCGCGCACACGTCGGGCGATCTCTGCTTCCGGTTTGGGAACATCGGTCACCGCCATGGCGCCGTGGAGAGACAAATAGATGCCGTCGAAGGGGCCGTTTGCTTTGATATCGTCCACGATACCGTTGGTGTATTTGTCGAATGCTTCTTTGGTAATCCAGCTTCCGAAAGAGCCGCCCACGGCACCACGGGGCGAAATCAGGCCGACCAACTCGACGCCTTGGAATTCTGTGGCAACTTTGACGAAACCCTCTATGTAGCCTCCTCTTTCGAGAACGGCATCACCGCGCTCGGGAGGACCGTAAAACTCCCACTCTTCAATCCCCGTCGGTCGGGGACAGAAGGTGCATGTCTCGTGCGAAAAGTTTGCAACGCCGATCTTGATCGTTTGGGTTTGTTCCGCGGCGGGCGGAGCGCAGCTCCACAAGAGGCCGACTGCAATGAACAGAACAAGAGTGTGTGAAAAGTAGAGTTTCATAGGGAGACCTCCATTTGTTGTGACTCGAGGGACCACCGAGCGGTGAGATGGTAGCGGGAGGCGAAGTGGAAAGCAAGCTCTTTCAGAGCTCGAACCTACCCGCGGTTTATCCGGTCCACAAGCCGCCGTTGGGGGATAGGATCTGGCCGGTCACGTAGGAGCTTTCGTCGGAAGCCAGAAAAAGAGCGGTAGCGGCGATCTCGGTCGGCTTTGCCCACCGCCCGAGGGGAATGCCGCTCGTAGAGGCCTGCTTGATCGCCGGCGAAATGAGCTCCGTCATTGGAGTCTCGACGAACCCGGGGCAGATGATGTTGACTCGAATATTGCGAGAGCCGACTTCTCGGGCCACCGCTCGGGAAAAGCCGATCACCCCCGCCTTGGCCGCGGAGTAGTGCGGCGCGTCGGGGAGTCCCGTCAAGGCCGCGGTGCTGGATAGGTTGATGATATTACCGCTCATCCGGCGGCTCATGAGCTTGAGGGCTTCGCGCGTGCAATAAAACGTTCCGTCGAGATGGACTCGAATCATTCGATGCCAAGTGTCGTCATCCATCGCAAGGGTGACATCCCAATGGCTGAGGGTCTTTCCTGTCTCCGACTGTTCGGACATTTGCGCTTCCGCGATACGGTTGAGCTCGCGCCACCTGTCCGGAGGTTCGGCGATGCCGGCGCAATTGATGAGGATGTCGAGTTGCTCGAATTCATTGGCAATAGTCTCGAACAGCGTCTTCACCTGTCCGCTGTCCGAAACATCGGTTCGTTGGACGGAGGCGGCAGACCGCAGTTCACATGATTGAATATCGGCAACGACGACTCGGGCACCCTCTTGGCTGAACCGTTCGGCGATGGAGCGTCCAATGCCCGATGCTCCCCCGGTTACCAGCGCGACTCGATCCTGGAGCCTTTTCTCGCTCACGTTTACCTCTTCTCGACGTTCGTCCAAAAAAGAAATGCCCCGGCCGCCATGATGTCGTGGCGGCCGAGGCAGTAAAGTTGGATGGAACGTGATTAATAGTCGCCCATTCCGGGAGGCATACCACCTCCACCCGGCATACCCTTGTCTTCCTTCTCGGGAATCTCAGAGATCAAGGCCTCGGTGGTCAACATGAGCCCGGCGATGGAGCTCGCGTTCTGAAGAGCATAGCGCACGACCTTGGTCGGGTCGATGACGCCCGCGCTCACCAGGTTCTCGTACTTGCCGTTGGCGGCGTTGAACCCGTTCTCACCCTTCGAGTCCCGGACGTTGTTCACCACGATCGAGCCCTCGTGTCCGGCGTTCTGAGCGATCCAGCGCATCGGATCTTCGAGAGAACGCGACACGATGCCCACGCCCACTTTCTCGTCGTCGGTGAGCTCATCGCTCTTGCGGTACTTTTCGAGCTCGGAGATGGCACGAAGCAAAGCCACGCCGCCGCCGGGGACGATACCTTCTTCCGCGGCCGCTTTCGTTGCATGCATGGCGTCCTCGACCCGAGCTTTCTTTTCCTTCATCTCGGTCTCGGTTGCCGCTCCCACCTTGATGAGAGCCACGCCACCCACCAACTTGGCCAACCGCTCTTGTAGCTTCTCGCGGTCGTAGTCCGAGGTGGTCTCGTCGATCTGGTTGCGAATCTGCTTGATCCGGCCCTCGATGTCTTTTTTGGTCCCGGCGCCCTCGACGACGGTGGTCTCATCCTTGGTGATGATGATCTTCTTCGCCGTTCCGAGATCGCTCATCTGGATGTTCTCGAGCTTGATGCCCAAGTCTTCGAAGATGGCTTTTCCACCGGTCAGGATCGCGATGTCCTCCATCATGGCTTTCCGGCGGTCGCCGAAGCCGGGAGCCTTCACGGCCGCAGATCCGCAGCGTGCCGCGCAGTTTGTTCACCACCAGGGTCGCCAGGGCTTCACCTTCGATGTCCTCGGCAAGGATCAACATGGGTTTTCCGGCCTGCGCCACCTTCTCCAGAATCGGCAGAAGGTCCTTCATGTTCGAGATCTTCTTCTCGTGCACGAGAATGTAAGGATCCTCGAGGACCACTTCCATCCGCTCCGGATCGGTTACGAAGTAGGGCGAGAGATACCCGCGATCGAACTGCATGCCCTCGACGATCTCGAGACTCGTCTCGAGCGTTTTGGCCTCTTCGACCTGGATCACGCCGTCTTTACCGACCTTTTCCATCGCCTCGGCAATGATGTTGCCGATGGTGTCGTCGCCGTTGGCCGAGATGGTGCCGACCTGGGCAATCATCTGACCCTTCACGGGCTTCGAAAGCTTCTGGATCTCGCCCACGACCTTCTCGACGGCCTTGTCGATACCGCGCTTGAGCTCCATCGGGTTGGAGCCGGCGGCGACGCTCTTCAGACCTTCGCGGAAAATGGACTGCGCCAGAACCGTGGCGGTGGTGGTTCCGTCACCGGCTACGTCGGATGTCTTCGACGCCACCTCGCGGACCATCTTGGCCCCCAGGTTCTCTACGGCGTCGGCCAAATCGATTTCCTTGGCTACCGTGACACCATCCTTGGTGACCACCGGCGAGCCGAACTTTTTCTCGAGCACCACATTGCGCCCCTTGGGGCCCAACGTTACGCGTACCGCATTGGCCAGGCCGTTGACTCCGCGGAGAATACGCCTGGCGGGCCTCCTCATGATATGTAATCTGTTTTGCCATTGTTTTTATTTACCTCTCTAATCTGAGCTTGATAGGGTACCGTTGTCTACTCGATGATGCCGAGAACCTCATCCTCACGAAGGATGACGTAGTCGTTATCGTCCAGCTTGACCTCGGAGCCCGAGTATTTGCCTACCAGGACTTTGTCTCCAACCTTGACTTCCAAGGGGAGCTTGTTGCCGTCCTTGAGTACCCGGCCGGAGCCAATGGCGATGACCTCGGCGGTCATGGGTTTTTCCTTGGCAGTGTCCGGGATGATGATCGAGCCGATTTTCTTTTCGTCCTGCTCCTCGATCCTCTTCACGACGATGTTGTCCTTAAGTGGAGTAATTTTCATCGCTTTGTTCGTCCTCCTTTAACAAGATATTTTTGAGAGAGAAACGGTTGAAGGTTTCTCTCTCTAATGCTGACTTTCCGTTTATGTACTAATGGGGATCTGTTTGCTGAGCTCGTCTTCCCGTTTGAGCATGGTGACTTTGAGAACCCCTTTTTTGAACTCCGCCTTCACCTTTTCCGGATCGATGTTGACGGGAAGGGAGAAAGTACGGGAAAACGGCCCATATGCTCGCTCCATACGGTGGAACTGCTTCTGGGACACCGGCTCTTTGAGACGCCGCTCGCCTTTAATCGTGATGCGATTGTCGCGTATGCGAAGCTGAATACCGTCCTGGTTGACCTCGGGAAGCTCTGCTTTGAGGATGATACTCTTGTCGGACTCGTAGAGATCAACAGCCGGCGACCAGGTCCCTCCATCTGAAAAATCTGTCTGGGAGCGTGGTTCGCGTAAGGGTTTGCTCGATGAGCCGGCTCATTCGCTCCTGGAGCGCCAAGAGCTCCCGGACAGGATTCCAATGGGCTACGGACATTTTTGGTTTCGTTCCAACCTGAGTGTTGTTAGCACTCACTATCATCGAGTGCTAACAGAAAGGCATAGTTTAAAGAGACATTTAGCGTTTGTCAAGCAAATAAGCTAGTCTCGTCTTAAGATTTTTGCTCGAGGACGCTTCGTGTAAGTCTCTGCAAAAAATTGATTTGTTGCGATTTGCCAGGGTGAGACGGCTCTGAGAGGGAATTTGACAGTCCGTTCTGATTGCGATTTAGTCTATTTACGATGTCGTATCGGTTCGTCGATCACACTGCTGATATGATGGTGGAGGTCACGGCGCCCGACCGGGCGGGGCTTTATTCGGACGCCGCGCGGTCCCTTTTTGCAATACTGACGGATCTGGACGGGATCGAGCCGCGGGAGTCCCGTCAACTGCGCATCGAGGCCGATGGTTGGGAGCAGCTTCTCGTAACTTGGTTGACGGAGCTACTGTTCCTCTACGAGACCGAGCTGTGGCTCTTCTCGCGATTCGAGATTCTGGAGCTCGAGCCCAACGTCCTCGAGGCCGTTGCCTGGGGCGAGCGGCTGGATCCGGAACGACATCCTATCGAGCGTGAGGTCAAGGCGGTGACCTATCATCGTCTCGGCGTAGTCAGAAGAAGGCAGAATTTATAAGACCGCTATCGTTTTCGATCTCTGAGATCGATGCAGCTGAGGAGAAGAACTATGAGCGGCAAGGTCAAGATTCAGAAGATCGACGATTTCCGCTGGCGGATCCCGCGGGAAGGCAAGATGCGTACGGAAGGCCTCGTATACGCCAGTGAGTCTTTCATCGAGACCCTTCGTCACGATCCGGCTCTCGAGCAAGTGGCCAATGTGGCTCATCTACCAGGAATCGTCGGTCCATCCATTGCCATGCCCGATATCCATTGGGGCTATGGTTTTTGCATCGGCGGAGTCGCGGCGTTTTCGATGGATGAGGGCGTTGTCTCACCGGGAGGTGTCGGTTTCGATATCAATTGAGGGGTCCGACTTCTGCGCTCAGGTCTGAGCCGCAAAGATGTCGAGGGAAAACTCAAGGATCTCGTGGACGCTCTTTTTGCGAACGTCCCCACCGGTGTGGGCGCCCACCGAAGTGATTTCAAGCTCTCGGAGAAGGAGCTTCGGCGGGTGCTGGTCCAAGGTGCCCGCTGGGCGGTCTCGAACGGCTACGGCACCCAATCGGATCTGGACCACATCGAGGAAAACGGTTGTATCCCTGGAGCCGATCCCGGCGAGGTCAGTGCTCGCGCCATCGAGCGGGGCCGTCCCCAAATCGGGACGCTGGGTTCGGGCAACCACTTCGGCGAGATCCAGGTCGTCGCCGAGATCTACGACGAACGGCTCGCGGGTGCCTTGGGTCTATTTAAGGATCAGATCACGGTTACCGTGCACACCGGCTCGCGGGGACTCGGGTACCAGGTTTGCGACGACTACCTCAAGGTGATGCTGAAAGCTTCTCACAAGTACGGTATTCACCTACCCGATCCCCAACTCTGCGCCGCGCCTCTGAGCTCGCCCGAGGGGCGTCGTTATCTTGCCGCCATGGCGGCGGCCGCCAACTACGCTTTCGTCAACCGACAGATGATCACGCACCGGGTACGAGAGACCTTTGAACGGGTCCTCGGCATCGGGCGTGGCAAGCTCGGAATGACCACCGTTTACGATGTCTGCCACAACATCGCCAAGCTCGAAGAGCACTTGGTACGGGGCAAGAAGCAAAAAGTGTGCGTTCACCGCAAGGGAGCCACCCGGGCGTTCCCGCCGCGTCACCCGAAAACACCGGATGCTTACCGTGACGTCGGCCAGCCGGTCCTCATCCCCGGCGACATGGGACGCTATTCTTACGTGCTCGTGGGAACGGAAAGAGCCTACGAAGAGACCTTTGGCAGCACATGCCACGGCGCCGGCCGCGTCATGAGTCGCCGTAAAGCCCGTAAGCAAGCGGGTGGCCGTCACATCGCGCGCGAGATGGAGGACCAGGGGATCCTCGTCCGCGCCGCCGGTCGCGCCACGTTCGTCGAAGAGATCCCAGAGGCCTATAAAGATGTGGCCGAGGTCGTCGATATCGTCGAGGGCGCCGGCATCAGCCGCAAGGTCGCGCAACTGCGACCGATTGGGGTGATAAAAGGATGAGAGAACTCAAGAACTCGAGAACCCAAGGACTCGAGAATCGAAACAACATGCGAAATATTTGCGACGTCCTCGACAATCTCGGAATCGAATACGAGAAACACGAGCACGAAGCGGTGTTTACCGTCGAGGAGGCGGACAAGCACAGAGGGCGACTTTCGGGAGGTCAGACGAAGAATCTCTTTTTACGGAACAAGAAGGGGAACCGGCACTATTTGTTGGTGGCCGAGGCTCATAAAAAGGTGGATCTCAAGCTCATGCGGGAATGCCTCGGAGAACGGGGACTGAGCTTCGCCTCAACGAAACGTCTCAAGGAACATCTTGGACTCGAACCGGGATCGGTCTCGCCCTTCGGGATTATCCATGACGAAGAAAAAAAAGTCGTGGTGGTCCTCGACGAGGACGTACTACGACACGCGACCCTAGGTTTCCACCCCAACGTGAATACGGCCACGATCATCCTCCGTACCGAGGACTTCCGCCGGTTTCTCGTGCATTGCGGGAACGAAGTGAGGATTGTGACATTGGATTAATGTGGAGAGTGTAGTACCCCAATGGGAGTTGCACTCGGAAAAAATCACTCGTTTTTGTCTTGAAGAAAGGTTTGAATCCTTCAGAAATGGGCAAGATAGCAGGCGTGATTCCCGGCGAGACAAACGTCTCTCCGTAGCTTCAGTGAAGAAGCGGGCTTTAACCTACGCAGCTTTAGAAACGAGAACGGGAAACATTCTTTCGGAATCGAGAAACCTAATGTCGAAGGGTATCTCGATAGGTCCTTCTCTGGGTTTTCCACGGGGTGGATAGACGGCCGAGTGACAGGCCGGTTTTTGTCTGAGAAAACTTCGGCGGGAGTTGCCCCGGAAAGGCCCTGATGATGCCGAATGTTCGTGTAATAGAAAAGCCCGGATTCGAGTCTTTGCTCGAGGTCCTCTTGAAAAAGTGGACGAAAGGAGCGAAGGCTCAACGTGAATTTGAGCTGTTTCCAGAATCGTTCGATGATGGCAATGGAACCGGTTTTGCCGATGGCTCCGAACCGGTGCCGGACTCCGAGGCCGAAGAGAAACTGCCGAAATCCGGAGTCGATGAACTGGCTGCCCTTGTCGGAAACGAAATGTCTCGGGATTCCGAAACGAGTCATAGCTTTAAGAAAAAGGATCCGGATGTCTTGGGCGGTGGGCTCTTTGGTGAAAATGCTGAACGCGAGCGGCAATCGAGAAAACACATCCAAGATGACTGCGATCTTGAAGCGAAAGAGCCCGAAGAGTCCGGCAACATCGGTCAGGTCGGTCATCCAAACGTGCCCCGGGTAACAGGCCTTGACGGAGCGGGCGGTGGGAGTTTTTACTGCAGGAATTTCGGTATTTGTCAGCGGTGGTTCTTTGCGAATTCGTCGTACGGTTTCCGGGGAGATCTTCCACCCTGTAGTCCCCCTATGGGAGTTGAGAAGCAACCGACAAGGGCACAAGCCTATAATGCAGTCGCACGACAACTGTGTCATGACGTGCGGGTTTCAGACATGAGCTGCAGATTTTCGACCCTGAGTTGCGGGTTTTGGAAATAACGTGCAGGCTCTCTCATTTCTCCGAGAAATTTACAATCGCCTCGACCGTTCCACCGTCCACGGACGCCGCCAGGTTCACCGTTAAGGCTCCGTCCGACGATTTGGCGGTGACCATTGCGCCGTCCGAGCTGGTGAAGCGGTTCTCGATGGAGAAGCCTTTTTTCTCGAGCTCCGTGACGTAGTAGTCGATGACGTCCTCGAGGTCGTCTTCGGTCTCGATGGTGTAAGCGCCGGTGCGCTCCTCGGCGGTCTCGCTCGTGTAATTGGCCACCGGAGTCGTGCCGGGGTAAACGGGTAGCCACGAAGGAAGGTCGTCGCGGTCCGCCACAGCGCCGAACTTCGTGGTTCCCTCGTCGGTCGTGACGGTCAGGCTACCAGGGTTATCTTCTCCTGCCTCGACCTGGAGTGACAGGGACTCGTCATCGGAGAAGAAATTGATCCGTCCCTGCTCGATGTCTTCGAAATCGATGGTGTATTCCTCATCCGTTTTCGTGTTGCGGAAGGTGATGACCCGATTTTCCTCGTCCGCCTCGACGACCTCAATCTCCGGGTTGGCGGCCGCAATGAGCTTGGACGCGACCACGACCGGATTTTCTTCCATCGCTTCGAAGGCGTCCTTGGCCTTGTCGTAGGCGAAGTAACCGGCCGTCATGATGGCCAGGCCGCCCAATAAGATGACGGCGCCGCAACCGACGGCGACCCAAACGAGAGGATGGGTTCCTTGCGATTCTTCTTGACCGTTTTCCATTGTCGGACTCCTTGAAGCTCAGATTAATCGTTAACCATGACCGCCGGTTGGCCCGTGTTGGCGACCACGTGAAGCCAGAACATACCGTCGGCGTCGATCTTCTTTCGTTCTCGCGTGACGGCTTCAATGGGAACGTGGGTCGGGTAGCCGTTCCAAGTTCCGATGATGGCCGCGGTCTTCCCCGACATGGCGGCGTGGACGGCGTTTTGGCCCAACATATTGCAGTAGATCGAGTCGCTGGGGATAGCGGGCGCACTCCGGATAATGTAGCTCGGATCGATATATTTGAGCGTGTGATCCAAGCCGACCTCTTTCATGTAGTTCTTGATCCGATCGCAAAGAAACGGCCCGATATCGGGTCGTTTGATATTGCCGGACGCATCCCGTTCCAACAGGGATTCGTCGTCATCGAACAAATTCGTGCCGGCGCCTTCCGCGATGCAGACGAGGGCATGGTGCCGGTGCTCGAGGCGCTTTTTCAGATGCTCGAGAAATCCGTTCGGTCCGCCGAGATCGAAACGGACTTCGGGGATGAGGACGAAGTTCGCGTTCTGGGAAGCCAGCGACGCGTTGGCGGCGATGAAGCCGGAGTCTCTGCCCATCAACTTGACGACCCCAATACCGTTATAAGCATTGGACGCTTCGGTGTGAGCGGCGTTCATGGCCTGTACCGCGACCGAATAGGCCGTTTCGAGCCCGAAGGTTTTGGAGACGAACGAGATGTCGTTGTCTATGGTTTTCGGAATCCCGACGATGGCGATCTTCAACTGTCGTTTGGTGACTTCACGGTGAATCGCCAGGGCACCTTTCTGGGTCCCGTCTCCTCCAATGGTGAAAAGCATATTGACGTTCATGCGCTCGATGGCATCGACGATTTGAAGGGTGTCGCTACCGCCGCGGGATGAGCCCAGAAAGGTTCCGCCATCGCTGTGGATATCGGCCACGAGATTCGGGGTGAGCCGAACGGTGTCGTGGCCGTACTCGGGGAGAAAGCCTCGGTATCCGTATCGGATTCCGGTGATGTTTTTAACGTGGTACCAATACCAAAGCTCCATGACGATGGAGCGGATGACGTCGTTGATGCCGGGACAAAGACCCCCACAGGTAACGATGGCGGCGTGAACTTTCGGGGGATCGAAATAGATCTTCTCTCTCGGACCCGCCACCTCGAAGGAGTTTCTTACAGTCAGTTTTTTTCCGGTCGTAGGATCGATGGCGACTCGGGTCCCATCGTCCAAATAATTGGGAATACTGTCACCGTCCACAAGGGACAGTTTCACCGGAGAAGGGATTCGCCTCGGACCGAGAGTTTCGACTTTGAAGTTCATAGAAGCAACCTTTACTTATGGCTGATCATTACGTTTTCGAGCGTCGAGTCAATCAATAATATATCGTCTTTTCGATCCCAGTTGTGTTGTAGCAGTCGAATCGGGGATAAACTCTTGCTGTTGTGAGCGCCCACTCCGAAATCCCGATTCCGATCGATCGTGTTGTGACGGGTTTAGAGCGTCTCCTCGGTGACCACTCCGATCGCATCCAGGGAAAGCGACTCGGTCTCATTGCCAATCAAACCACGGTTGACATGGACCTGAGGCACGGTATCGATCTCTTGCACGGCCGTCCCGGCACGGAGTTGAAGGTGGTCTTCGGCCCCGAGCATGGACTCCGGGGTTCGGCTCAGGACCAGGTCGAGGTGGGAGACGGCGTCGATGAGCACACGGGCCTTCCCGTGCGAAGTCTCTACGGGCCAAACCGAAGACCGACGAAAGACATGCTCGCCGGCCTCGATGCCATCGTGTTCGACGTCCAGGACATCGGTTCCCGCTACTACACCTTCATCTGGACCATGGCCCATGCCATGGAAGCCTGCGCCCGCGAGGGGCTCGAGATGATCGTTGCCGATCGTCCGAATCCCATCGGTGGTGAGTTGGTGGAAGGTAATCTCATCGAAGAGGGCTACCGCTCTTTCGTCGGGCGCTACCCGATACCCAATCGGCACGGGATGACGGCGGGTGAGCTGGCCCGACTCTTCAACGAAACCTTCGACATTGGATGCCGTCTCACCGTGGTTCCACTAAAAGGTTGGCACCGTTCGCAGTGGTTCGACCAGACGGGGCTGCCCTGGATCTTGCCTTCACCCAATATGCCGACGCTCGATACCGCCACGGTTTATCCCGGAATGTGCCTCATCGAGGGGACCAACCTTTCCGAGGGGCGGGGAACGACCCGCCCGTTCGAGCTCGTGGGAGCGCCCTGGATTGATCCGTACCGACTCGTGCAGGAGATCGAAAAGGAGAACCTGCCGGGCGTCCGGCTTCGACCTCAGTGGTTCCGTCCCACGTTCCACAAGTTCGCCGGTGAAGTTTGCTCCGGCATACAGCACCACGTGGAGGACCGGCTGGCCTTTCGACCTCTCCGGACAGGCGTCGCCCTTCTCCGAGCCGTCCATCGGCTTTGGCCAGATCGATTCCAGTGGCGGCCGCCGCCGTACGAGTACGAGACCGAAAGGCCTGCCATCGACATTCTCGCCGGGAGCGACTGCCTGCGGGAGCAGATCGAGGAGCAAGTTCCGGTCCCCGAGATCGAATCGTCCTGGAACGAGGCTCTGACCGGATTTGACCGTATCAGGAAGAAATACCTTATCTATTGAGGTTGGAATCCTGTTTTTTTTCCTTAAAGTAGGTATTTTCCTTTAATCATAGATATTTAGATAATAAATGCTTGAAATTACTTTAGACTCAGGTTAAAATTCTCCATCTTCGCGCCTCCTGGCGTTACGAAGATCCCCGAATTGAGCGCGCGGAGGAGTTTCAAATGAGAAGCCGGAACCGTCACCGGACTTTGAGTCTGGGTCCCCCTTACACCCAAGAAGTCTCTGGGATCACCCGTAAACGCTTGTTCCAGGGGGCCCTTTTGCTAGTCCTTGCCGTTTCTCTAGTTGGCTGTGCCATGCTCGAAGAGCTTCTGCCGACCGGACCCGAAGATGAACAGCCCCCGAGCGAGACCACGACCACGGTTCCGGGAACCGGGAACTCAGTGCTCACGCCCTACCCGACCCCAACTTCCGGGGTAGCCGCGCCTGAAGTCCGCAGCCCGGCAGCGGGTAGCGAGGTCACGGGGGCCCGGCCCACCTTGGTGGTGAACAACTCGGAGACCGGAGATAAGTTCCCTTTGACCTATACGTTCGAGGTGGCTCTGGACGAAGGTTTCGCGAACATCGTATCGTCGGCCTTCGGTGTCGACCAGGGGGGAAGCGGACGGACGTCCTGGCAGGTATCGGAAGCTCTGGAGACACGGCAATACTATTGGCGGGCACGAGCCCAGGCGGGCTTTGTCAAGAGTCCCTTTTCTTCCGTGGCCGATTTCACGGTGGCTCAGGAACCGGAGCCTACGCCTCCCATTTTTGACGGCGAAGCCGACGTTTACGATCCCCTGATCAACGGATCGTCCGTGGGGCAGGTCAACGGGGGTGTTTTCACGGACATAGGTTGGAAGGTCACATCGCCCTCGGACTACATCCGATATCGGGTCCAACCGATGACCAGCGGATTCGTAGTATTCGAAACCGTCGGACTCCGGCGAAACAATCCGAGCGCCGACCAGTTCATGTTGTTCGGGATGTGGGACCCGTCGGCGGGCGACTACCGGGCCAATCCCTTTCGCGTCCATATTCAGAAGCTCGACAGAAATCACAATCCGCCCGCCGTTCGTCTGCGATGGATCGCCAATGGCGAACAGCATGACAAGGGCCACGATTTCATCGACTGGGATCCGAATGAGGTTTACGAGTGGCGTCTCGAGTGGGGCCCCAGTGGCGGGAGCAACCAGGTGCGAGTGTATCTGAACGGCCAGCTCATCATTTCCCCGACTTACCGACGAGCGTACAGCCCTTCGAGGCTGTGGGTCGAGCTCGGGATTGAGGAGCGGGTCGAGTCTATCGTAGGAACGATTTACTCAAACGTTCAAATCGGCAGCCGATAAGCGGAATGATCGGCAGCGGGACGCGGGCCCGGCGCCCCCCCTCCGGCGCCGGGGCCGCTTTTTTTACCTTCAGTCCCTGATGAATGAAATTGGATGCAAAAAGTAAACAATTTTCCGGGAGCTGACCGCTGATTGCTGACCGCTGATAGCTCGCGGCGAGCCGCGACACCCCTTTGGTTGCGGCTATGCCGCGTCAGGGCTTCTTCGCGACAACTAGGCCCGCCACAGTCTTTCCAATCAACAACAGCCAAGGTGCGCTGTGAAGCAGCAGGTCGAACCAGTCGATGGGTCGTACCAGGGTTCCGCGGGAGAGCATCTGGAGCTTCTCTACGATATGGGGGGGGCGAAAGGGAGCCAATCCCAGGGTAAGACAAAGGATGATCACGAGAGACCAAGGTAGTCGGTTTAAATAGTCCATCATAATGCGGAGATTCTGCACCCTGTCGTGCCGCTCGGCAACTTTTATATTTCCCGACGCCCACCGTCTGGTCTATTCTAATAGGCTCACGGGAACTTGGTTGAAACTGGAGGAGGAATAGACACATGGCGAGACACAAGGGCACTATTGGAATCTTGACCGGAGGAGGTGATGTACCGGGATTGAACCCGGCTATTCGCGCTGTCACCTTTCGTGCCCTGCGCGAAGGATATAAGGTGATCGGTCTCAAGCGGGGTTGGGCGGGACTGACCGAAATGATCCCCGACAAGGATGCTGATAACAGCGATTGCGTGCAAGTCCTGACTCAGGAGACCGTCAACCGTGCCGGTCGGACCGGCGGTACGTTCCTCCACACTTCACGGACGCGACCCAGCCATCTTCCGACGGCGGTCGTCCCGATGCACCTGCGCGACAAATACAAGGAGGAGCTCAATGACATCACGCCTGAGATTCTCAAGAATTTGGAGTTCCTCGGGATCGATTTTCTCATCCCCATTGGCGGAGACGACACGCTGAGCTATGCAGAGCGTCTTCACGAGGACGGTGTCCGGGTGGTGGGGATTCCAAAGACCATGGACAACGATGTTCCCGGAACCGACTACTGTATCGGATTCAGTACATGTGTGACCCGGACCATCGAGCTGACCCACAAACTCCGCACCACCGCGGGATCTCACGAGCGTTTGCTCGTTATCGAAGTGTTCGGTCGCTACGCGGGCTTTTCCGCCATGCTTCCAACAATGGCCGGCGCGGCCGACCGTTGTGTGGTTCCCGAGCATCCTTTCGATATCGATCATCTGGCTCAGCTCCTGGTGGAGGACCGTAACAATCACCCCAGCAAGTACGCTGTGGTCCTCGTCTCCGAGGGTGCGACGATGAAGGGCCAGTCGGAGATGCACTTCGAGAGCGAGGAAAAGGACCAATACGGTCACAAAAAACTGGGCGGTGTGGGTGACAAGGTCGCGGCTGCGCTGAAGGAGCTCTCTGCGAAGCACAACAACGGTCAGCGTATCAACATCGTCAACCAAAGGCTGGGTTACCTGGTTAGGTGCGGCGACCCGGATGCCATCGACTCAGTCGTTCCGATGGCCTTCGGAAACCTGGCTCTGGATTTGGTATTGGCGAATCGTTCTGGACGCCTCATCAGCCTGCGCCACGGCCGATACGACAATGTGCCCATCGATGTGGTTTCGGGCCGCAAAAAGGTTGTGGATGTCCACAAATACTACAACACGGAACGGTTGCGTCCCATCTACAAAACGCTGCACGGCCAGCCGCTGTTTATCATGACGAGTGACGTTTGAAGTAGGTTCAAGAACTCGAGAACCCAAGGACTCGAGAACTCAGAATGAAACCGGAAGACGGCTTCGCCGTCGTCTTCCAGAGTCACTTGCTGGGGATGGCGAGGCGGGTGTCTGCCGGAGCCTCGGCTTTATTGCCTTTTCGGATGCGGTGGTAAAGAGGGGCCAATCGAGCAGGCGAAACGCCCAAGAAGAAAAGGGCGACCGTTACCCAGTTGAGAAACGTCGTACGGACGGGGCCGAGGTCTTGCCAATGCCTTGATCCCGTTTGAACGGTTTCTTTCACGCAGGTGAGCTTTCCCATTCGGCGTAGTCGGCGGACCAGGATGACGTCTTCCATGAGGGGCGTCTCCGGGTATCCACCTACTGCATTGAAGACCGATCGGCGAACGAATATCGCCTGATCTCCGTACGGGAGTCCCAGGGCGCAGGCGCGAAAGTTCGAACCGAATCCGACGAGCCGGTAACCCCAACTGGGCGGAGAGATTCGCATCCGAAAGGATCCGGCCACAATTTTGGAATCGCCGAGACCCTTGGACATGGCCTCTCGCGCCGTCGGCCCGAGCTCACAGTCAGCGTGTAAGAAGAGCAGAACGTCGCCTGTTGCGGAAGCGGCGCCCCGGTTCATTTGGGTGCCCCTTCCCGGCTCGCTATCGATGACGCGGGCGCCGTGCTTGCGGGCAATCTCAACGGTTCGATCCGAGCTTCCCCCATCGGCCACGATGACCTCGGCGTCCCGGGGGATGGAGGCCAGCGCTCGAGGAAGATAGGATTCCTCGTTCATCGTCGGGATGACCACCGAGATTTTCATGGTTTTGGACATACTAATCCGCTTCTGGAGCTTTCCTGTGGTCGGTCACATGGCAAAGGATAGTCGATAATTCAGGTTGCTCGCTCATAGCGCTCCCGATTATAATACCCGACTTCGTGTGGCTGGGCTCCGCCGCACTTCGATGCAGTCGTCCGGGCGCAAGGCTCAACGAACTGACACCGCGAAAGTTATATTCACAAGGGCTTGTGGGCTCATGGCTGATTGGGATTAACGCGGAGACCTCGCCGAAGGCGGGAAAATGACTGAATTCCTCGGTGTTCTACTTTTATTGCTTGCCGGTTTTGCATTCGTGGGCGTGACACTCACACTTGCCGGTCTGGTAAGGCCGTCCAAGATCACGCCGGAGAAGGTCATGGCCTATGAATGCGGCGAGAATCCCAAGGGCTCGGCTTGGATTCAGTTCAACATTCGCTTCTACGTTTTCGCTCTGGCGTTCATCATCTTCGACGTGGAAGCGGTGTTCCTGTTTCCCTGGGCCGTTGTTTTCAAAGATCTTGGAATGTTTGCGTTTGTCGAGGGTCTCATTTTCATCGGCATTCTCGCACTTGGACTTGCTTACCTTTGGGCGAAGGGCGATCTCGAGTGGGTACGGGAGGAGGACCGGCCCAGGCGAAGCTCCGCGTTGAACTCCGAGAGGGCGGCTTGAGGGACGCATGGATTTAGTCAAAACGCTTGGCGGCAGTCGGGTTGTGTTGACGACCGTGGATCAAGTGGTCAATTGGGCCCGGTTGTCTTCTTTGTTTCCGATGGTTTTCGGCCTTGCCTGCTGCGCTATCGAAATGATGGCGGCCGGTGCGAGCCGTTTCGATTGGGATCGCTTGGGTCTCATCCCTCGGGCAACGCCCCGCCAGTCCGATCTGATGATCGTCGCCGGGACCGTCACCCACAAAATGGGTGTGCGGGTCAAACGTCTCTACGAGCAAATGGCCGAGCCCAAATATGTGATTTCCATGGGAAGCTGCGCCAACAACGGCGGACCTTACTGGCAGTACGGTTATCACGTCGTCAAGGGAGTGGACCAGGTCGTTCCGGTCGATGTCTACGTACCGGGTTGTCCACCTCGTCCGGAGGCACTCCTCTACGGAGTTATGAAACTCCAAGACCTCATTCGGGAGCGGTCGCTCATGGACGATCCAAGAGAAGGTAGGCAGCAGGACTCGTCGGAGGTTTCGGCTTGAGCAAATCGGCTGAGCAAATCCACCAGGAGCTGGAAGAACGGTTTCCCGGCAAAATCAAGGGAGCTGATCTCGAAGCTTTGGACCCCTCCATTCTGGTAGAGACCGATTCCATTGCCGAAGTGGCGGCGTGGTTGCGCGACGAGCCCGAGATGGCCTTCGACATGCTCCATTGTTTGTCAGGTGTGGACTATCCCAAGGACGAAAAGATGGAGGTGGTCTACCACCTGTTTTCGTTGAGAAAACGTCACTGGATTGTCGTGAAGGTCGAGCTTCCCCGTGACGGCGCCGTGGTGCCGACGGTCGAAAATGTCTGGAAGACGGCCAATTGGCACGAGCGGGAAACCTACGATCTCTACGGCATTCGGTTCGAAGGGCACAGCGATCTCAGGCGTATCTTTTTACCGGATGACTGGGAGGGACACCCTCTTCGCAAGGATTGGGAGTGGCCGGATGAGTGGCACGGGATTCCCGTCAAAGCGGGCAAGTCGTTGGCTGAGCGGGCCGAGGAGGGAGAAGATCTCGGCGTCGGACCGTTTGATTGAGGAGCGAGGTGAAAGAACTCGAGAACTCAAGAACTCGAGAACTCAGAATGAAGCAGGAGGACGGCTCCCCCCTTACGTCGGGACAGGTCGCCGTCGTCTTTCGGATTTAGAAAACTCAGACAAATGAGTGTGAAGCCGAAACAATACGAAGTCCTTCCCGACGAGAGCTATTCCTTCAAGGAAGAAGACCTCGAAGAAGATGAGATGATTCTCAACATGGGGCCGCAGCACCCCGCGACCCATGGCGTGCTGAGACTCGAGCTCGTCACCGACGGCGAGGTCATCAAGAAGGCGCGTCCCCATATCGGGTATCTCCACCGCAACTTCGAAAAGCACGCCGAGAATATCGACTACCAGGGGGTCATTCCCTTTACGGACCGGTTGGACTACGTGGCCTCCATGGGCAACAGCTTGACCTACGCACTCGCGGTCGAAAAGCTCATGGGCATTGAAGTCAACGATCGGGTCCGGACAATCCGAGTGCTCATCTCGGAGCTCCAGCGTATCGCCAGCCATCTCCTTGCCATAGGAACTTTTGGAATGGATATCGGCGCCTTCACTCCGTTTCTCCATTGTTTCCGTGAGCGGGAGAATATCCTCGATCTCTTCGAGTGGATGTGCGGGGCCAGGCTTCTCTACAACTACAATTGGGTCGGTGGTGTTTCACACGACTTACCGGACGGATGGGTCGAGAAATGTAAGCCCTACGTTGAAGCCTTCGTACCGGTTGTGGACGAGCTGGATGACTTGCTGAGCTTCAACAAGATTTTCACCCGCCGAACCGCGGGCGTGGGTATCATCACGCCCGATCTGGCCGTCAACTACGCACTGAGCGGTCCCAACCTTCGCGGCTCCGGCATCAAGTGGGACATTCGCAAGGACGATCCGTACTGCGGTTACGAGAATTACGATTTCGAGGTGCCGGTAGGCCGAGGCGAGCACGGCCCCCTCGGTTCTTGCTGGGATCGTTACTACGTGCGCGTCCAGGAGATGCGGGAGAGCGCCAAGATCGTGCTCCAAGCTCTCGATCGACTACCGGCTGAGGGCGACGTTCACGAAACGGTTCCCAAGCGGGTCAAACCGAAAGCGGGCGAAGTGTATTACCGCACCGAGGCCCCGCGTGGAGAGCTCGGGTTCTATATCGTGAGCGACGGTGGTCTGAAGCCCTTCCGGGTCAAGGGACGTTCACCTTGCTTCGTGGCCATGAGTATCTTCGAAGAGATCGCACCTGGTGAGTTGATTGCCGACATCATCGCCATCATCGGAAGCCTCGATATCGTTCTGGGAGAAATCGATCGCTGATGACCACCAAAGCTCGACAGATCGAAATGAAGATCCTGCCGGTTATTTCGGCGGCGGTCGTCGTCGGGGCGGCGGCCTTTCTGGTGATCGTAGGAGCGATTCCCATCATTGCTTCGTTTCTATCGACTCAGATCGAGTCCCTGGTCCCAGCGACTTATCGAGCTGTTGGCGGTCAAGTCGATTGGTGTCGGCGCCACCGTGGCGGTCCTGTCGCTTCTTCCCATCTTTTTCATCTGGTTCGAGCGGAAAGTGGCGGCCCATACCCAGGATCGTCTCGGTCCCATGCGTGTGGGATGGCACGGAGTTCTCCAGAGTTTTGCCGACGGCATCAAGTTGCTTCTCAAAGAAGACATCATTGCCGAGAACGTGGACCGTCCGCTCTTCAAGCTCGCCCCCGCTCTGGTTGTGGCGGGAACTTTTGCCGCTTTCGCCGTCATCCCTTGGGGAGCGGGCCTGGTCATCTCCGATCTGAACATCGGTCTGCTCTATATCGTGGCCATCACGTCCCTCAACGTCATCGGGATCCTCATGGCGGGTTGGTCGTCGGGCAACAAGTACTCCCTCTACGGCGGTGTGCGCTCCGCGGCTCAGATGGTGAGCTACGAGATTCCCACGGTGCTGATACTCCTCGTCGTGGTGGTCCAGGTGGGGAGCATGAATCTTCAGGATGTCGTCGCGGCCCAGCAAGGAGGGCTTTTCAGCTGGTTCATCTTCCGGATGTACGGATTGAACCTGGTGGCTTTCGTGGTGCTCTTCATCTGCGGTTTGGCGGAGACCAATCGTACCCCCTTCGACATTCCCGAGGCGGAATCGGAGCTGGTGGCCGGTTTCCACACCGAGTACAGTGGAATGCGCTTCGCCTTCTTCTTCCTGGCGGAGTACGGGGCCATGTTCCTCGTGAGCGGCGTCATTGCTATCTGCTTCCTCGGTGGATGGAACGGCATTCTGCCCAATTCGTTGCTTGCCGGGCCCTCTGCTCTTCTTCGATAAAGGCCCTTTTTCTCGTTTTCGTTCAGATGTGGCTGCGTTGGACCCTGCCTCGTCTGCGTGTCGATCAGCTCATGACTTTGTGCTGGAAGTACCTGATTCCCATCGCCTTCGTACTTCTAGTCGTGCCGGTTTTTTTTCGCTCGGGGACTAATGTCAGACGTCCAGGATAGCCGATGAAAAAGTACTTCTCACAACATCATCGAGGCGGTCGTCACCATCGCCAAGGGCATGTGGGTGACGGGAAAGCACCTTTTCATGCCGTCTGTGACGCAACAATATACCGGAGAAGAAAAGCCCGAGGAACGTTGGCGCTCCGCCATCGTGCCGGAAGGTCTGCTGCAGCAACGTTCCCGCATGCGACTTCACGTGAAGTTCGAGGACTGCATCGGCTGCAAACAATGCGAGAAAGCCTGTCCGGTGGACTGCATCTACATTACCACCAAAAAGCGTGAGAAAACCGATCCCCTCATCTTCGCTGTCGAATGGAACACCCATCAAGCAAGGGGTGGTCAAGTTCGACATCGACATGACGCTTTGCTGTTATTGTGCGCTTTGCACTTATCCTTGTCCCACGGATTGCATCGTTATGACGCCCGAGTATCGAGTTTGCGGAGAGCGAGAAAGGCAATTTTCTCTATCGCTTTGCCAAGGAGGAGCCGGCTCCTCCCAAGCCGAAGGAAGAGCCGAGCCGGTAGGCCAGGCGGCGCCTGGCGAGGAACAAGTTGGAATGCAAATGGCTGAGTCAAATCGTCTTTTATACTTTCGCCGCGTTGATGATCGCGTCGGCGATGATGGTCGTTTACGGCAAGAACTTGATCTACTCCGCCTTTGCCTTGCTGGCGACTTTTTTCGGCGTGGCGGTTTTGTACGTCTTGCTGGGAGCGGATTTTCTGGCCGGCGCCCAACTGCTCATCTACGTGGGAGGGATTCTCATCCTGCTCTTGTTCGGCGTCATGTTGACCCACCGAATCTACGATATGGATCTCAAGACGGAGACGTTTCAGGTCATCCCGGGCGCCGTGGTTTCGCTGACGGTCTTCGGTCTCGCTCTTGGCCGTCATCTATCAAACGCCGTGGAGGAATCTGGAATCATCGTGGAAGGACCGACCACCGAGCCTATCGGGCGACTCTGTTCTGACCGAGTACATTCTTCCCTTCGAGGCGGCTTCGGTCTTGTTGCTGGTGGCCTTGATCGGGGCCGCCATGATCGTCCGCGGGAGGACGGATCTGTGATTCCCCTCGAGCACTATCTGGTCGTTTCTGCAGCGCTCTTTTCTCTCGGTCTGTTCGGGGTGCTGACCCGCAAGAACGCCATCAACGTGTTGATGTCCATCGAATTGATGCTCAACTCGGCGAATATCAACTTGGTGGCCTTTTCGCGGTTCGTCTCGTCCGACTTGACGGGGCAAATCTTCGCCGTCTTCGTCATCGTGGTCGCCGCCTGTGAAGCGGCGGTGGCACTGGCCATTGTGTTGTCCTTGTATCGCATCTTGAAAACGGTCCATCTGGACGAAGCACGGGCGTTGAAAGGATAGGAGTTCGTGACGATCGGAACCCTTGCCAGTTTGAAGTACTTCATTCCCGAGCTGACCTTGGTGTTGACTCTCGGATTCGTGCTGGTGTGGGATTTGATTCTCATGGGGCACAGAGGATCGGAGACCGGCTGATTCCGCTCTTGACGATAGCGGGACTCTTTCTGGCCGGGTATTTCACCATCGAGCTACGGCATGCGCCGGAGGGGAGCCTCTTTTCCGGCATGTTGGCTCTCGACCGTTTCGGAATCGCCCTACGGTTGCTCTTCATCGTCACCGGCGATTTTCATTACGCTCCTTGCCGTACCGTCCCGAGAGCTCGGGTCGGTTCATCGGGGAGAGCTCTACGCTCTCATTCTTGCCGCGACCGTGTCCCTGATGTGGATGGCCAACTCGGTCAACTTGCTCATGATCTACCTGTCGCTGGAGATGGTCTCGATCATCTCCTACATCATGGTGGGCTATTTGCGGCGGGAGAGGCTCTCCAACGAGGCTTCGCTCAAGTATGTGGTTTTCGGTGCCGTTTCGACCGGCACCATGCTCTATGGCATGTCGTTTTTGTTCGGTCTTACGGGAAGCCTCGATCTTTTCGAGATCCGCGCGGCTCTTCAAAACGGGGCCGCCGGGGAGGCGGGCCCGGCCTTGCTGCTCATCGTCATCCTCATCTTGGCGGGCATCGGGTTCAAAACAGCGGCGGTGCCTTTTCATTTTTGGTGTCCCGACGTGTATACACGGAGCTCCCACCCCGGTGACCGCTTTCCTATCCGTGGGGCCGAAAGTGGCGGGATTCGCCGTGCTCGTTCGTTTCTTCTACATGGGAATGGCGGAGCCACGACTCGAGGTGCTGGACAAGCTTGGGAGATGGTTGGCTCGGTCGACTGGCAGGCCGTTCTCATTGGGCTTTCCATCGCCACGATGACTTTGGGTAACGTGGCGGCCCTGCTACAAACTAATCTAAAACGCCTGCTGGCCTACTCGAGCATTGCCCATGCGGGCTACATCCTGATGGGAGCGGCTGTCCTTTCCGGTGAGGGCATCCAGGCCATGTTGGCCTACATGGTCATCTACTTCTTCATGAACCTCGGCGCCTTCCTCGTCGTCATGGCCATTTACGACGACACGGGAGCTTCGACCTCAAAGACTACCGCGGGTTGTGGAAACGTTCTCCCTATCTTACCGTAGGCATGGGCATTTTCCTTTTCTCTCTCATGGGGATTCCGCCGTTTGCAGGATTCCTGGCCAAGTTGTATGTTTTTGCAGCGGTTATTCGGACCGCCATCGAGCAGGGAAGCGCGCTCCTGGGATGGTTCGCCGTCATCGGCGTGCTGAACAGCGTTGTTGCGGTTTTCTACTATATGAAGATTTTGAAAGTCATGTTCATCGAGGAGACGAAGCATCCGAGCCCGGGCGTCGCCTCGAGATCTCCATCCGATTTACTCGGCTTGCTTTTCGTGTTCGTTATTCCCAACATAATTGGGTTGGTCTTTGGGGTTATTTGGATCGGTTGACCGAGTTCTCGCAGAAGCTGCTGGAGGTCATGTAGCGACGGTCGCTCGAAGAACCGGCGCAGGGTGCGTCAACAAGGAGGAAATGGAGAATGTCTATACTGGATTGCTGAACCTTGCATCGGGACCAAGGACACTGCTTGTGTCGAGGTCTGCCCGGTCGATTGCATTCACCCGACCAAGGATGATGATGATTTCGAAGAGGCCGAACAGCTCTACATCGATCCCGAGACCTGCATCGATTGTGGCGCTTGTGAGCCGGTCTGCCCGGTGACGGCGATTTTTCCGGATGAAGAGCTGCCCGAGAAGTGGGACAGTTTCCGGGACAAAAACACAGCCTATTTTGAAAAATAGGCCCCGAGGCCGAAAACCAGATCCTGGTTACGTCTGATTTTCGGATCGGTCCCTGACGAGTGAAATTGAATGCAAAAAGTGAACGTTCTTCCGTGAGCTGATTGCTGACGGCTGACGGCTCGCGGCAAGCCGCGATAACCCTTTTGGTTGCGGCTCTGCCGCGTCAGGAGATACGGTTGCCAATATCTTTTAAAAACCAGCTGGGGGTCTTCTCATCCGGCGCTCCGGCGACAAATCATGCTATGATTCGTGAGGGGGCCCCGAATGATATCCGCTGCCCGGTTGTTCCGCCCCAATGTTCCTACCCGCCGAGCAGGTTCGGATAGGCTACCCATAGCGATCATCGAATAGCGTTTCGGACGCCCACCGGGATATCCAAGGAGGTAAATCATGTCGGACGGAAACGGCGGCTACAATTTTCTTGCCGGATTTTTTGTGGGAGCGGCTTTGGGCGCCATGGCGGCGCTCCTGTTTACTCCCAAAACGGGAAAAGAGATGCGCGACACCTTGTCCGAAGAAGGTCGGAGATTAAGAGATAAGACGGATCAAGCCGTAACCGACCTTAAAGGGCGTGGTGAAGAGGTTTACGGCAAGGCTCGTGAAGTGGTAACGGACACGACCGAGAGAGCGCGCGAAGCGATTTCGGAGACCACCGAGGGGGTCAAAAAAGCGGCGCGAGCGGTCACCAAGAGCTGAATCATGCAAGGTCCCGGAACGACGGAACCGGATCCCAGGAGCTCCGGCATCAATCTCGCCGAAGGTGAAGCCTCGAATTTGCAGCTTCTGAGGCGGGTCATCCTCGGACTCATCCAGTCCATCAGCGACGGCGCCGAGCTCATCGGTGCGACCCTAGGCGAGGAAATCAGTCGCGCCCGGCTCGAAATCGAACACCGCGTGACGATAATTCTTCTGATGTCGGCCGGTATCTTATGGTTTTCCGCCGGAATCCTCCTTCTACTTCAAGAGCTCCTTGGTCGCTGGGATGTGACGTTGCTCATCGTTGGTTCGGTTCACATCACCGTGGGCCTCTGGCTGGCTCATCGCTGGAAACGAATGGATAACTCGAAGTGAATCATCGAGAGACGAAACCCAAAAGGAGTGCCGAGGAGATACGGAGCTCCCTCGAGGCGACCAAGGCCCAGATCGACGGCGACCTCGACACTCTCAACCACCGGTTTCAGAAGCGTATGGTTTTGCGGCAGGCTATCGCGCATCCGTTTGTTGATCGCGGCCGCCGGCGCCGTGGTGGGTTTCCTGGTGGTGAAGCGGCCTTCCATGCTGCTGCGGGCGGCGGGGCAACTCGCGCGATGGAGCGCACCACTTCTCGTATCGTCGCTGCTTCGTCGTACCGACCGTCATCTGATGTCGGGCGAAACGAGTGAATCGCCACCACCCGCCGACGAAGCCTAGTTAGGCCAGCAGGTTTACGCGGCAAATCGTACGAACGGGGAGATCCGTCCCATGAAAACCCGATATCGAAGCGCATCCGTTATCCTTGCCTTTCTGCTCGTGGCGGCCTGCGCCACGAATCCCGTCACCGGCAAGAGAGAATTCGTCCTGGTCAGTGAGGCCCAGGAGATTCAAATGGGACTGGCCGAGGTCGAAAACGTCGACCGGAACATGGGCCTTTACGACGACCCGGAGCTGACGGCCTATGTGTCTGATCTCGGGATGCGCCTGGCTCGAGCGTCGGAGCGGCCCGATCTGCCGTGGCAGTTTCAAATCGTCGATACACCGGATGTCAATGCTTTTGCGCTTCCCGGAGGCCCCATCTACCTCACGCGGGGTATCCTGGCACATATGAACAGCGAAGCCGCCATGGTGGGCGTGTTGGGGCACGAAATCGGCCACACCACCTCGCGGCACATCGTTCAGAAAATATCCCAATCGCAACTCGCCGGTCTGGGTGTCGGATTGGGGATGGTTTTCCTTCCAGACGTTCGGCCTTACGGAGACTTGATCCAGGGTGGCTTGCAGGTGCTTTTTCTCAAGTTCTCGCGCGATGACGAACGCGAAGCGGACACGTTGGGCATTCGGTACAGTCTCGAATGCGGGCTATGACCCGGAGGAGATGGCGTCGTTTTTCCATGTTCTTCACCGGATCGGAGAGCGGTCGGGCCAAAAGGTCCCCAACTGGCTCTCGACGCATCCGGAGCCTTTGGACCGCGAAGAGCGCATTCTCTACGAGCTTCAATCGAGAGGTGTGTCGCGTGAGAATCTCCTCGTCAAAGAAGAAGAGTTCAAACGGCGCCTCGAAGGAATGGTCTACGGCGAGGACCCAAAGCAGGGATTCATGGACGGATCGCGCTTCAAGCATCCCGAATTGAAGTTCCAAATCGATTTCCCTGAGGGCTGGAGGGTTCAAAATACGCCGATGGCGGTCTTCTCGGCGCCGAACGACGGCTCAGCCGCCCTCCAGCTTACCGGCTCGGGAGTACCCGCCGGAACTCGACCCGAGGATTTCGGTCGATCGTGGCTCCAGCGGAATAGGTTGGAGTACGGAACAGGAGAGCGGGGTCGAGTCCACGGATTCCCAGCTTACGTCGCTCCTTTTCGCGCCGTGTCCGATCGGGGAACGGTCGTGGGCGAGGCGGGATTCATCATCGATGGCGAGGTGGCCTACGAGGTACTCGCCTATACGAGCGAGCAAGCATACCGTCACTATCGTGAGACCTTCCTCAAAGTTGTGGCGAGCTTCGACCGGCTCCGAGATTGAGAGGCTCTCGCAGCCCAGCCGGACCGGATTCATATCTATCGGGTTCCCCGTTCGATGACACTCGGCGAGGCGCTGACCGATTCGGGCATCGATCGCGAACAAATGGCGGAGTTGGCCCTCGTCAACAACATGCAACTCGACGACCGTCTCGAGGCCGGCGCCCTCATTAAAACCCTCAAAGGAGGGCGGGGCCGCAAACCGTGATCGGTCGCCGTTTTCGAGTTGCCACGATCTTCGGCATCCCTATCAGGGTTGACCTCTCCTGGGTGGCCGTTGTCTTTCTTTTGACCTTCAGTCTCGCTCTCACTTTTGGGCACGACTTTCCCCACTTGGGTTTGCCGGCTAGAATCGCCATGGGGTCTGGCATCGTCGTCTTTCTCTTCGCTTCGGTGCTGGCTCACGAACTGGCTCACTCGGTGGTGGCTCTTCGTTCGGGAGTTCGCATTCGCGGCATCACTCTCTTCATTTTCGGCGGTGCGGCGGAAATGGAGGATGAGCCTCCCGACGCCGCGTCCGAGCTCAAGATTGCCGCGGCCGGTCCGGCCATGAGCCTGGTGTTGGCGATAGGTTTTTTGGGCCTCACATTGCTGGGTGGTTCGGATCCCCGCTCCCGTGCGGGAGATTCTTCAATACCTCGCATTGATGAACGCAATTCTGGTGGCCTTCAACATCGTTCCGGGTTTTCCGCTCGACGGCGGGAGAGTTCTGCGCGCGCTCCTCTGGGGAATCTGGGACGATCTGCGCCTCGCGACCCGGACCGCCAGCGCCGTCGGCTCGGGATTCGGCCTTTTGATCATGTTTTTGGGATTCGTGGCGCTCTTCGAGCCTCGGGCTTTGTTTTTGGGTATTTGGTATATCTTTATCGGACTATTTCTTCGCATGGCGGCTCGGGCGAGTTATCGACATACACTTATCCGAGACTCGCTCAAGAGATTCCGTGTGGGTGACTTTATGGGGGAGCCCGTTTCGGTCCCTCCCACAGCGACGCTCGAGCACGTTGCTCATGGCGTGTTCATGACGAGCGGCCTAGCTGAGGTTCCCGTTGTGGACGAAGGGAAGCTTATAGGGATCGTGAGGATAGGAGATATTCGCCACGTCGATCGTGATCTTTGGGGGTACACCCGCGTAGCTGAAATCATGAAGACCGACGGATTGCATCGAGCCGTTGACTCGACGACGATGCTTCCCGATTGGTGGGTCTCACTTCAGGCGAATCCCGAGTGGTTCCGGTGATGAATGGGGCGGAGCTTGTGGGACTCGTAACCTCGAAGGATTTAATGAGGCGCCTCGAGCTCAGAATGGAGTTGGGTGGTCCGTTGTCCCGGCTAGCAAGCCCAGGCGATCAAGGCGATTCCAAGTCCCACGAGGATAACCGGTACGAGGATCGGGAGTAAAACCAGCCCGCCCAGGACGACTACACAAAGCAAAATCAAAGCTACGGGCAGTAAAACGACAGCGAGAACGCCTCCCACGAGGGCGCCTACGAGCTTGAAGGGTAAAACGATCAGGCCGAAAAGAAGCTTGAAACCAAGCCAAACCAGCTTCAGCATGACGATTGAGACCGTGAGTATCAAAGCTAGAGCGACGACACCCAAGACCAGAACTTCCATTTCAGCTTCCCTCCCTATTGCTTTCATTTATTGATACGGGAAGGGACCGGTGCCGGTTCCCTGCGTGCAATTCCCCAGACGGGTGAGATAACCCGCGGCGAGGGATAGGGGGCCCTTTCGGGAATTAGCGGAACACCTTTTTTTAGCAATAGATTACAAGAGCGTTTTGTTTCCTCCCGCTCTGGAATGGGGGTTGCACGGGTTTCCATGGGCTTTCAGCGTACACATTTTTGTGCGCTCTGATCCCCCTGGAGACGAGACCCGTGAGGATCCTCTTCGCCACCGATGGCTCCCCAGAAGCGGATCGAGCTCGGGATTTCCTTGGTAGCCTTCCTTTAGCATCCGGCTCCGAGCTGCTCGTGGCCTCTGTCGTAGGCCGAGAGGAGACGGACGCTCGACGAATCACGAGACGAAGCCGAGGACGTATCACCAGACGAGATTCGTGAGGTGCGGGAGGCCGTGGAGCGGTCGGCCTACCAGCTCGCGAAGGCCGGAGTTGCGACCGAGTGTTTGGTCGTCGGCGGGCATCCGGCGGATGTTATCTGCAGAATCGCGGAAGAAAAGGAAATCGACCTCGTCGTCCTCGGCTCCCGCGGCCGGTCCACCCTGGCCCGCTTTTTTCTAGGCAGTGTCTCACAAAGGGCAGCCAAGCACGCTTCCGGTCCGGTGCTGATCGTCAAGCCTCCGGCCGAGCCGATCGAGGAAGTATTGGTCGGTGTCGATGGCTCGGAGGATTCCAAGCTGGCCGTCGAGTTCTTGAAGAAGTTTCCCCTTCCCCACGAGACGCGTGTGACGGCGGTCCATGTGGTTCACGTCCCTTCTCCGGCTTTCGGTGACGCCCGGGGTTACTACGAAACAGCCGAGCTTGGTGGCGAGCTGGAGCGATTGAGGACGGCCGCCGAGGTCGAAGGGAAGAAAGTTCTGGAAGAAGCCTCCGAGTCTTTAAGAGATTCTTACAAAGTGGAAACCCTCGTTACCGCCGGTCCGCCGGCGCGCCGGTTGATTGAGCTCGCGGGGGACCGGGGCGCCAACCTCGTCGTCGTCGGTTGCCGCGGACTCACCGGTGTCGAGAGGTTCCTCATGGGGAGCGTTTCGCTCCAGGTTTGTCATCACGCCCCCTGCTCGGTGCTTGTTGTAAGGGAGAGACACGCTTAGAACAGACTGAGAACTCGAGAACCCAAGAACTCAGAATGGAACAGGAGGACGGCTTCCGCCTTCGCTGCGACGGACAAGTCGCCGTCGTCATTCGGAATTGGTAATCCAAGAATTTGTTGGGCGCGACACTTGTGTCATGATGAATCCGCTATGCAGACACCTTCCGCCGTTGTCGTGAGTGATCTCGATGGAACTCTGCTTTCGAGCGTCAACTACTCTTACGACGAGGCCCTGCCGGCGCTCGAGGCTCTTCGCGAAAAGCACATACCCGTTGTCTTGGTCAGTAGCAAGACCCGAACCGAGATCGAAGTGCTTCGCCGAGAGCTTGGACTGGACCATCCCTTCGTGGTCGAAAACGGCGGCGCCGCTTACTGGCCCGCGGGCTACTTCGGCGAGCTCGAAAGTCCGGTCGAAAGATTGGGACCCTATGAGGTCGTGCGGTGGGGCGTGTCCTATCCCGAACTGGTCGCCGCCTTGCGTGAGGCGAGACGGGAGACCGGGGCGAACGCCAAGGGTACAGCGATGTCGGCGTCCAAGAGGTGGAGAGAGGACGAGTCTCGGGACGGAAGAAGCACGACGTTCCATGGAACGGGAATTCGATGAACCTTTTTGGTTCCCCGGAGAAGAAAGCGAGCGGGAGCAGAAAATGCTCGAGTGGCTCGAGTCTCGTGGCCTGACGGTTACCCGAGGGGGACGCTTTTTCCACATCATGGGGGGGTGCGACAAGGGAAGAGCGGTGCGCGAATTGCTGAGGCTTTACCGTTGCCCGAGGCGAGTCCTGTTTTTCCGCCGGTTTGGGCGATGCGCGAAACGATTTACCGTTCCTCGAAGTTGTCGACCGCCCTTATATTGTTGCTCGTGAAAATGGACGACACGATCCGAGCCTGACGCAGGCCGTCTCACGGGCCGTTTGCGTCGCACCGGCGCCCAAAGGGTGGGCCGACGCTATTGAAGATTTCTTGTCGTGGCTGGATCGGCTATGATGCTGGCATAGAGTTTGCTCCTTCACTCGGGTAAGTTCTCGAAAAACTAGGAATTTGTCCTCGTTGAAGGACGATGCGGGTGGAGATGAGACAATGAAAGTATCTGACAACTGCACTGTTGGTTTGGCTGGCATGGTCCTCCCACGGTCTTGCCGATCTGGCCCGAGGTAAAGAGCTCTACAGTCAGGGGAAGTTCGACGACGCCGTGAATGAGCTCCGGCAAGCAAGCGAGCAAGAGCCTTCGAACGTGGAGGCCCTGACGTTTTACGGACTCGCTCTGGTCAAGTCCGGCAAATCGGCTGAAGCACCCGAACATTTGAAGAAGGCCATCTGTATCAACGACAAGTACGCCGAAGCCCACTACGGACTCGGCCTGGCCTATGGCTATCTAAAGAAACTTCCCGAGGCGGTCCAAGAGCTCGAGCGTGCCGTCGAGCTCGACGGCAACCACGCCTATGCGCGCTACAATCTCGGCCTGGCCTATAACCAGCAGAAGCGAATCGACCTTGCCGTCCTGCAACTCCGTCGCTTCCTGGAATTGGCTCCCAAGGCCCCGGAAGCCCCCCAAGTCCAAGCCCTATTGCGCCAACTAAAACGCTAGTCGGGGTCAGACTTTGATTTGTTGAATTCTTTTCGACCGTAACTCGTTGAGTGGCAACGAACAGCATTGGGGTCAGGCATTGATCTCTTGAATTCTTGTCCGGGAATCTTTATTTTTTCTTCACCGCTTTTAGAACTCTGCCGATCAGTTCGTCCACCGCTTCGCCGTCCACCCAGCGGGAGACGATAACGATGTCGTGATCGGGGATGATGGCGATCGTGCTGGTGGAGGCGGCGCCCAGGGCGAAAAAGCTCGTTTCAGGGGCGCTCTCGAACTCCTTGCGCTCGGTGTTGAGTCACCAATGAAACCGTAGTTCGTTTGAAACGGTCTGTGTCAAAAGGCGTGATTCAAGTTGAACCAGAACCGGTGGGCTTTCTCGCCGGGCTGTCGGTCCAGAACCCAGGCCCAATCGAAACGCAGTAAGCCAAACGGCAAGCTCACTCGCAAGCCGGCGCCCGCACTGTGCCTGAGATCGAAGAGGCGGAAATCACTCGCGTTCAAGAACACGTTGCCCGCATCGTAGAACACGACGCCGTGGAGAGGCCGAAAAAGAGGAAAGCGTAGCTCCTGGTTGAACACGACGAGGCCTTCTCCACCCAGGATCGTTCCGGTTTCGGGCGCAACGGGACCGAGCGCGTCTTGCTCGAAGCCGCGGACTGTCGTGGCGCCGCCGGCTTGAAAACGTTCATCCTCGAGCAGAACTTGAGAAAAAGCATCGGCGATACCGAGCCGGTAACTCGCCGCCCAAACGAGGTTCCGGCTCAAGGTGAAGAAGGTGCTGAGTTGGCCGAACAGCTTCACGAACTTGATATCGGACCGGAGCGCTTCGGGCGCGAACTGAAACGTAACGATTCCAAAGCGACCGCGAGTAGGCTCGACGACGTTGTCCCGTTTGTCTTCGATGACCGAGGTGGTGAGGATCGACTGGAGAGTGGTGAAGTCGAAAGGAAAGGGACTTTCTCCCAGGAATCCGACGAAGTGTGTGTGTTTGAACGTATAGCTCCATTGCAGGTCGAGTCTTTCCGCGAGCGCCTTCGTTTGTTGAAAGGTGAAGGTCCAATCCCGATCGCGAAAGGTTTCTTCGTCTTCATTTTCCCAACCGAAAAACAGATCGGTGGGCAGTCGGAACTTGAAAAAATACGGATTGGAAAAGGTTCCACGCGCCGTCTTTCTATGGGCGTTGGCCACGGCGCTGAGTCCGAGAGTGCCGGCAGAGCCGAAAACGTGAGGAAACGCCAAGGTCCCGGTCAGTTCGAATTGGTCCTCCGTGCTGTAACGAAGACCGTAGCCGAGATCGAAATCAGCCGTTTCGTTGACTTCGATGACCACATCTCTTTCCAGTGGATTTTCTGGGGAGGGTTCGGCTCGAACGTCTGCGGATCGAAAGACACCCAGTTCGTAAAGCCGGCGTTGGGTCTCGGTGAGGTCCGTAAGCTCGAGAGGCTCTCCTTCTCGAAAGGCGGCCTGGCGCAGGATGAGGCGTTCACCGACACCGTGGTTGCCCCGGACACGTACTTTACCGACGGTGACCCGATGTCCTTCATCGACCTCGAATAACACGTGAAGCTCCTCTTTTTGGAACTCCACTCTCAGCCGAGTCTCCGATTCAGGGAATCCGGCTCGACGATAGGTCGAAGCGATGGCGGAGCGATCTGCGATGACGTCGTCGAGACGGAAGGGCGAGCCCTCCTTGGTCTTTATTTCCCGGACCAGTAGGTCGCGGTCGAGGCTATGTACTCCCGTGATCTCGATTTCAGCGACGTTGGTTCGTGAGCCTTCTGTGATGGGGACGGTGACTTGAAGCTCGCCGAGGTCGGTGCGATAGCCGACGATGGGTATCCCGATGAGGCTTTGAAGATAGCCATGGGATGCGTAAGCCAAACGGAGATCTTCGCGAAGACGCTGAGCATCACCGTAAATGAGATCGAAGAACTCGCTGCTCGAAGGGGAGGGAAGGGCACGCCGGAGCTGCCGGTCCGTCAAGGCCTGATTGCCCTCGAAAAGGATCGAAACACGGCGCCCCCGATCGCCCTTGAAGACGTCGAAGGTCACTTCGCGGGTCCCATCTGGCGTTTGTCCGAGGGACGGCGTGACTTCTGCGGTGTAATAGCGGTCCACCTGAAGCAAACGCTCGGTCCTCGCGGCGAGATCCCTCAGTTGGAAATCCTCGGGAAATCGGCCATCCCACCTTTGCTCGATACTCCGACGGATCTTGGAGCCGAGGTCTTCACCTTCCCATCGGATTCGAAGGGGATTGCCGGGATTGATCCGGAATGTGACATCGATGTTCCCTTCATCCTCGGAGCTCGTTCTGACGTCCACGACCGCGTCGAGATAACCCGCTTCATGGAGCGAGTGACTCAATCGCTCCACGTCTTCGCGAGATTTCCAGTAGTCATATTCGCGTCCAGTCCGGAGACGAAGCTGCTCAGCCAGTTGGGACTCCAAGCCCTCGGGTGATCCTTCGAGGCGAAGGTCGGAGATTTTTTTTCTCGTCCTTCGCAGCGAAGGCCTCTCCGGCCGGCCGGAAAAATCGAGATGCAGTTTCTGCGACAAACCGACGTTGAGAGCGTTGTTTTCCTTTCGGGTGGCACGAAACGCGAGTTGCTTCGGCAGCCTGTAGTCGAAGATCCAGAGCTGGTTCTGAGCATTCTGTAGGCCGACGGAGTAGGTGATGAATAGCTCTTTGGTGACAGCTTTCCCAATCGGTGAATCGAATTTGCGGATTCACCTCGGTGCTGAGCTGGTCTGGGCCCACGGTCACGATGTCGAGAGGAAAGGATTGCCCTAAACCTTGCCGGACCACTTGGGTCAAGGCACCGCCGAGATAAAAAGCCAGTTGTTCACCGAGGATTCGTCCTTGCCGTCCCGATACGTTCTCGAATCCGTCTGTCGTCGTCAAGGTACGCCCTGTAACGAGAAGAGAGGCAATGTCGGCGCGGGTCAAGTCATCTCGTCCCGGAGCTTCGAGCGTAAGCTCGACATTGTCGATAGGGCCCTGGATTCGAACTTTGATTTCGGTGCTCGAGACCGAAGTGCTCGCGGTAATGTCGAGCTCGGCCGGTTGGAGAGGGTAGCCGCGAAGCAGCGACCGTACCCGAATCGATGGTGTAGCGGTTGCGCCCGAGTCGGAATGTCCCCTCGGGGCGGGCGGTCAGAACACCATCGAGCTCGGGCTCGGACAAGGTTCCGGTAATCCGAAGGTTCGCCCCTGCCGCCATTTGCGCCAGCGTGTTCTCGATTTGGAAGTCCTCCACGGTTCGAGCGGCGATGTCGAGTTGGACCACCCCGGTTTCGGGACGAACGACCCGAACCCCATGGCGTTCGATGGCGCCGAGCAGTTCGGTCTCGAGCGTAATCTCCCGTTGGTACAACCCTTCGAGGAGTCTAATCTCTCCCGAAAGCAGGTACCGTTCCGGTGATCCGGTCAACCGGAGGTCGCCCGCCACTCGACTCTGCATTCCCTCGGGGTAGGGAAAGCTGACCGAGTCTCGCTTCGAGCTCGAGATTGACGGCGGATAGTTGTCGTAGACCCGATAGCTCGAAAACCGCCGTCCCGCGTACCGAGCCTCCTCCTGTTTCCGCTTCCAAGTTTTCGAGCGTGATGGTCTCACCTTCGAAGCGCGCTTCCCCTTTTATGTTCGTGAGAACGAAGGGAGGTTTCCGCATGACGATTCGTGCTTCATCCCAAGAGCCGACGCCGTCGAACTTGGGACCCTCCGGCGTGCTCCTCAATCCGGAGATCGATTTCGGTGGTTCCGCTGAGCGTGGCGTCCCACGACGCTCAGCAGCAAGGGATTCGACGAAACGGTCGTCCAGCGTACCGCGAAGATTGGTCTGCCAACCGGCGTTTGCCGAAGTCATATCCGCCACCGCGTCGACGAGCAGGTCGGTTTCACCTCCGACAATATGCAGTCCCGCTAGTGACACCTTGCCGTCGTCGAGGCTCCAAGCCGATGGGGGCGTCGTTCCTGAGCGTTAGGTCGCCCAAGCTCGTTTGCAGCTGACGGAGCTCGCCCGAGCCCGATGAAGGTTTTTGGATCGAGCTCGGGGAATTGAATCGAGCCGTCCGCACTGACGCGAAAAAGTGGACGGATCCCTGAATCTTGTCGGGGCAGGAGTTGCCCCAGATCGATCTCCGACACCGCAATGTCCAACTTCGCCGGTCGACCGGGAAGGGGCTTCAAAAAAGGCCACTCCGCGGATAGTCGGATGGTGCCGTCGAGAAGCTCACCGGACATCTCGCGCAGGTGGAGCGTGTCTTCGTTCGCTTCGAGGAGCGCGGAAATGGCCGTCGCACGAATTCCATTCCATGTGACGGCGCCATGGTGGACTCGCAACTCGCCCGTGGCCGTCGGAGTCGATACGGCGTCCCTCGATATGCAGATCGAGACTCGCTTCACCTTCGAAGTCTTTGTCTTCGAGCCAAGCCTCGAGAAGCTCCAGCCGTGCCTGACCCTTGAGGTTCAGGTCGAAGCTCTCCTCCGGTGACGAGAGGCACTCGCCCGGAAACGGCAAGGGCCGTGTCGGTACCCACGAAATCGAGCTCGTCGATGGTGAAAGAGCGCCGGTTGCCTTCAATCGTGAAGGTCGATCCGGTTCCTCCGCCAATCCCATGGTAAATGCCGGCGAGTTGGTTGACTCGAAGACGATATCGGAAGCTCGGAAGGACGGAGCAAAGGAGACGAAAACTCGAGCTCTCCCTTGGCGACGAGCTCGGTGTCCTCCGGTGTCGATGGAAACAAAGCGTGAAGGACTCTATGCATCGGGATGGATTCCAAGGACATAGTGAGATGGCGAAGGGTAGGGCGTTTCCAGGAGGCACTCGGCCCGACGCCAGCGTGGAGCCGTCAGCGAGCCGAGCCTCCGCTGTTACGTTCTTCCCGTCAGATTCGGCTTCAAGAAAGACGGCCGGTATGGATTCGCCTTGCAGGGTGATGTCGTCGAGACGGAGACGAAGGTCGACCTGCCGGTGCTTGGAGTTTTCCTTGAATCTTGCCGTCGGATGAAATCACGGCGTCCAGCCACGTTACGTCCGGTAACACTTGACTCAAACGCCAACCCGACGCGTCGAGCCTCAAGTCAACCTCCTGGGATTCCAGATCGACGAGCCCCGATACCGAACCCGTTGACCTATCCGCGCGAACCTCGAAGCGGTCGAGATGGAGCTCCCGCCCTTGTTTCCGAAGATCGATTTCCGCGTCACCGGTAAGCCCTCGAAAGCTGAGAGGTGAGCCTCGGAGATTGGCGGAGTAGTCGGGATCGTCTAAAGAACCCGATAGGTCGATCCTGCCTGCGATTCGGCCCTGCATCGGCACTTGGTACGATGCCGCAAGTCCGGCGATCTCGAAATCGTTGACGAGACCGGTGACGGTGAGGCTCTCGTTTCGTACCTTGCCCTGATTGCGATTTGACCTTCTTCTCCGCGAATCTCGAGCGCGTTGATATGAAGCTCACCGCCGGCCACGCGAAGCTCGGCCTCGGTTTCGAAGCGCGCGCTGCGGAAAACCAAATTGTTGCTGGAAAGGGTGAGATTCGAGGTCGTCGATGCCGGATCGCTGACGGACCCGGAAGCCTGTCCCCGGACAGATAACTCACCCTGCAAGTCGGAAGGCGGAATCGGCAATTCCAGAGATTCGAGGGTGCGATTGAGTCTGTGGATTTCCAAATTCTCGGCCGAATAGGTTGCGCTCCACGCCCCGTCCGGCCGGAGCTCGCTCCGGAGGGTGAGTGGATGGCCGGATAAATAGAAACCATCGGTTTCCAGCTGGATGGTTCCATTCTGCGAGGTGATGTCGAAGGTGCCGCGGAGTCCGACTCCGTCAGCCGTTTGTGACGGTTCGAGCGAAATCCGGCCGGTGCCATCCAACCCTTGGCGATCCCAATCGGTCCAGCGAACGCGAATTTCCCCGTCGACCCGGCCGGTTTCGGGAACCTCTCGCTCGGTCCCCAGTTCCAGGAGCGGCCCGAGCTCGAGCCCGGCAAAACGTACCGCTAGGGTGTTTTCATCCGAAGTGAAGTCCGCTCGACCCTCGGCGTCGATAGCTCCACCGTACCCTTCGAGGTGGATTCGGTAGACCTCCAGCGCTCCATACAAAAGGGTGGCACCTGTTTCGACGGACCAGGTGCCTAGTGCGGAGGTCAACTGGGGCGAGCTAAGTTCAATTGAGCCAGATAGATCTGTGGAGTCCCAGTTTAGATCGGCGTTTCCGTTGAGGGTGCCAGATAGGTCCAAATCGGGTCGGAGCTCGTTTAGAATCTCGGCGTCAGCGGCGAAATCGATGGCGGCTTCGGCAACGAGAGGGGAAACCGATGTGATGGAAGCTGTTGCGTGAACGTATGACGAGGCCTTCTCGATCCTCGCTTCTTTGAAATCGATGCGGTCGGGGCCGCCCCGGAAATGAGCTGTCATGGGCCCAAAAGGGATTTCCCCGACCCGTCCCGTGGCGGCTTGGAGCCGCCCCTCATAGGAACCGGTTCGATGGTCGAGATCGACATCGACATCGATAGATCTCAGCTCGAGCCACGCATCCACGTTCGGGGCTCCGACCTGAACCGATCCCTCTCGAATCTCGAGACGTGATAGAAGCGCCGGAGGGACCGGCAAGGCCACCTCAACGATGTTCGAATCCAAAGTTTCGTCTCTCTGGACAACAATGAGGCTCGGGCCGGTGACTTGAAGTGTTGCCCCCGACCACGGTGTCCATCGAAAGGTGGTCGTTGGGACGGACACAGACAGTTGAGCATCCGGCTCTAAAGATAGGCCGCGAAGAACGACCTCACCTCGCCAGAGTCGATAATCGAGCTCCTCGAGACTCGCCGTGCCTCCCAGCTTGGAGACCACCCATTTTTCAATCGCCCTTCGGGTGAGATTTCGGGTCCACGAGGTGTGGAGTAGAGAAAAGGCGAGAGCGAGTGCGGCGATGCCGCCGAGTATCCAGCGTTTTCTCAAAGAAGTCACAATGTTGATGGCTTATCATACGCCGCTCGGGCGGCCCACCCGTGTATTTTAACGCCCCGCCTCCGGATTTTTGGTCTTTTTTGCATGGAAACATCTTCTTAAGTGTAACTCTCTCTTGAGTTTCCCTTCCTTTGGAAACCCTTTGGGAAAGGTTTTTTTTCCATGAGGACATGGGATCGCCCCTCCTGGTACACGAGTGCATGTCTAGCCGATTTCGAGTCGTGGAGGGTTTGAGATGGAAATTAGAAAAGTCTTCTCAGGCGGTCGGTTCCATGTGCTGAAATCCTTCCTCCCAGAAGGCAGCTTGGTCGTTTCCGTTCTGGTCATGTTGAGCTCAGCCATGGCCCGGGCGGAAACTCCCGGTCCGCACCCCTCTCGCTCGGAGTCGGCTGGACATCGTTCGCCTATCGCATTGAGCCTGACTTGGTGCGACGGCAACAAGCTCCTGCCGCGCGGATACGAGACCATGACGAAAGAAGTGAAGACGATTTTTCAATCGATCGGTGTCGAAGTGAGCTGGAAGAGAGCTGACGGCGGAGCACCAAAACGCGATGCTCGCAACATCATGGTCGTTTTGATGCCGAACCCACCCACGGGATGGGGACTGCCCGATCACGTCATGGGTGTTGCCGTGGGAAAAGGCAAAAAGGAACGTTCCGTCTTCATTTTCTATCCCAGCCTCCTCCGGGCGTTGGGCCGAAACGGCCGCCGCGATCCTTCCGCCAGGGAAATGCGGGAGCTTGCTGTTGCTTTAGGGAGGATCGTTGCGCACGAAGTCGTCCATGTCGTTGCACCCAGCGCCCCCCATACCGACCGCGGTCTGATGAACGGCTGGTTGATGCGAAAATCTCTGCTCCAGCGTCGGCTGGATATAATCGATTCTACCGCTGAAATCGTGTGCGCGAGTCTCCAGGCCAAGTTTCCGAATCCATCGGCGCGATTCGAGGCTTCGAGCGGGAAGTAGAAAATCGTAATAACTTGAATATTTAGAATAACATACTGAGGTTAACCTTCTGCCGAACGCACCCACTGCCGGATCGAAACGCTTTCGCGGAACATATTTCAAGATATAGGCGTATACCTCCACAGATAGAGCAAATGATTCGTTGAGGAGGTAGCCATGGACTTCATTAAGAAACTGTTTTTCGGAAAACGTCAGCCGACTCAAAGGATTCGCGTGTGCCGGCAATGCGGAATGCCGGTGGGTGAGCACAAAGAGTGGTGCTCGGTCTATCGAATGGAGCAGGCCTCGGAGCAGCGAAGCGGGGAAGCCGTCGCTAAGTAAAGCGCTCCATCTCTTGCTCAATCTTTCCTAATCCTCCTCAAATGTGGGTCCGGTGCCGATGCCGGACCCTTTCTGTGCCTCCTCCAATCTTAGGGTGCAGCTAAAAATAGGTTCCCTTTTTCGGGCGTCGAGGCGCCCCGGCAATTCGCGTTCCGGTAGTCCCGAACGAGTCTTCGAGGCGGGGCGCCCGGCTGGCAAGGCGCGAGGAGTGAAGAATATCCAGATATTTGAGCTCCGAGCAACGCAGCCAGGCGGGATGGATCGGCAGCCCAAAATGGGAAGTTATTCTTGGTTGGGCCCTTAGTACTGGATTTCACAAACACGTTCACCTACTCAACAAAACTCAACGCAAAGTCGCAGAGACGCGGAGACGCAAAGTGAAGCTAGTGTCTCGAGCGTTTGGCCATTCTCTGCTCGCGATGTCCCAATTTTCTTCTCTCCAGGTACATGGCTGCTTGTCTTCGACCGGAGAATTTCTCGAAGACGCCCGGGCAGAGAATCCGGTTCGCATTGAGCACTCATTTCATGATCTGCTTTGCGTCTTAGCGCCTTGGCACCTTGGCGTTTTTTCTTCAGGTTTTCTCCTTCGAGAATACGTTGCCCTATTTGCGGTCCAAAGCACTTAGTTTTTCCCATTCCCCGGGCGAGCCCTGTTTGGAGATCGGACGTGATCCGATAACATGTCGAGTCTTGGATCCGTTAGAGGAGGACAAGTATGAAAAACGCGCTGACCTGGCTGACGCTTGCGGCCATCCTACTGATTTCGATAGAAGCCATCGGCCAAGAATCAAAGCCGGTAGACATTCTCATCACGGGCGGGGCCGTGATTACCATGGACCCGGAAAGGAGAATCATCCAGGATGGAGCCGTTGCCATATCGGGCGATCGGATCGAGGCCGTCGGCGCCAGTGAGGAGCTCCGAGCCCGTTACAAAGCCGCCAAGGTCATGGATGCCGCCAACATGGTGATTATGCCCGGGCTCATCGACGGGCATGGACACGCCGGGCACGCATTGGTCAAGAGCCTCGGAATGGGTATGACCGGAGAGTGGTCACGTGCCTGCGAAGCCATCTACGCGGGAGGCTCGACGGAGGAGTTTTGGCACGCCGACGCTCTGCTGGCATCTCTCGAACGACTCAAGTTCGGCGTCACCACCGCGGTGACCTTTTTCGGAGGCGGCGATAGCGTAATGCGCACCGACGATCCCCGTTACGGCGACCAGCACATGCAGGCGGTTCAGAAGGTGGGCGTCCGTGAGTTTTTGGCGGTGGGTCCGCGGCGGGCCCCTTTTCCGAGAAAGTACTCGCATTGGAAGGGCGCCGCCCGGCGCGATGTCATGGTCAGCTTCGAGCAGCAGCTCGAGACCAGCGAGACGTTGATTCAACGCTGGCACGGCAAGGCGGACGGCAAGCTCAACATTTGCATGATGTTTCCAACGCATCATCCCGAAAACGGTGCTCTTAGCGAGACGGAGCTTCAGGACCTCCTCCGCCGCGCCCGGGCGACCCGTGAGCTGACGAAGAAATATAACCTCCTTTTTACTCAAGACGGACACACGCGGGGCACGATCAAGTTCGCGCACGAGACGCTTGACATTCTCGGCCCCGATGCGCTCCTCTCTCATTCGACCGAGTTGACCGAGGAAGAGATCGAAATCTGTCGGCAGACTGGAACGCGGATCGTCCACAATCCCAGCGCGGTCACCTCGATGAGGGGGCGGTGTCCGGTGACCGAGCTGATAGACGCAGGTGTGACCGTGATGCTCGGCTCGGACGGTGTCGCACCGGACCGAAGCTATGACATGTTCCGGCACATGTTCCAGGCCATGCGCTACCATCGATTTTATTTTCGCGACCCGAGCGTTCTGCCGGCCGGCAAGGTTCTCGAGATGGTCACCATCGACTCGGCCCGTGCCCTTGGATTGGAAAATGAGCTGGGTTCTTTGGAGGCCGGCAAAAAAGCCGACATCATCCTCATCGACATGATGAAGCCCCACCTCTATCCGATGCACATGCCGGCTTATCGCGTCGCCTATTTCGCCAACGGGAACGATGTGGACACGGTCATCGTCAACGGAGAGATTTTGATGGAGAGCCGTCAGGTAAAAACCGTGAAAGAGGCGGAGGTCTACGAATTGGCGCAGAAGGCGGCGGACGATGCGTTCCGTCGGACCAACCTGCTCCACCTTCTCGAGATCCCTGAACGTTTCTGGGGTGTGAGCAAAGGTCTACCTTACTAACCGAGGGCTTCATCCCAGAAGCCGTTTCGTCTCGATGCGCTCATCGAGACGGTGCGCGAGGTGCTGGAACGTTAGGTCCCAGCACCTTTTGGCCTTTCCAGATGAGAGGCAGCCTGACACCGTTAGGGGTGTTACTTCAAATGCTTCGCGAAGAAATCGAGCGTCTTCTGCCAAGCGTCCTGGGCGGCATCGGGCTTGTAGTGGGTACCCGAAGGATTTGCAAAAGCGTGATCCGCGCCCTCGTAGATATGAATGCTTGCATCCTTGCCGAGGGTCTCGAGTGCGCTTTCGAAGGCCTTGACCATGTCCAGAGGGATCCCTTGATCTTCGGCACCGAAGATACCCAGGATGGGCATCGGGAGAACCTTCAGTTTCTCGGGGTCGGTCTCGAGACGACCGTAGTAGATGACGGTCGCATCGATTTTGTCCGGGAGCATCAGGGCCGTGTTCAAAGACCACCCGCCACCGAAGCACCAGCCGATAGTGCCGATCTTGGGAGCCTTGTGGTTCTCCTCGAGAAAAGCATAGGCCTGCTTCAAGTTGTCCTGGGCGGCGGCGACGTTTCCCATCGCGGCCCGCATGAGCTCCTGGGCTTGGTCGGAATCTTCCGCAACTTGTCCGTTGTATAGATCCACAGCGAGGGCGGTATAACCTTCACCGGCCAGCTTGTCGGCCATGGCGCGGATGTTGTCATTGAGCCCCCACCACTCTTGAATGACGATGATACCTGGGAGAGACCCCTCAGAACCTTTGGGACGGGCCAGATGGCCCTTGATTTCGGTGCCCTCCACCGTTGCATAGGTTACGGTCTCGGACTCGATTTCCACGGCCGGTGAACCTTCTAGGGAAGCCGCGCCCGGTACGGGAGTATCTTCTTTGTGCTCCTCGCTCATCCGATCGGCGTACTCGTCGTCGGACATCTCTTGGTTGCCGCAGGCGGCGAATCCGACCAGAAGCGCCGTGGCCGTGGCCAGGGCGATCATTGCAAACGAAAGCGAACGCATATATATGTCCTCCTGATTTAAATATCGGTTGCGAACGGGCCCACGTCCGAGAATTTGAGATTCGGGCCCTTTCCAAAGCCAGAGACATCATTATTAGCACGAAATGTTTCACCTCCCTAACCGGGCGATGAAGAGATCGAAAGGAGTAGACCTCACCATGAGAGGAAAACTATTTTGGGAGCTCGTTTTTGTTTTTCATTTCATCGCTCCCGATCTGAATCTTCTGGAGGAGCTTCGCTCCGCCATGGCCCAAAATCCTCATTTACAGGTGTTGGTCGCCGACGGCATCTACGACAAGCTCTACTTCTGGCCCAACTTCACCTTCGCACAGTTCGATTTCAATCCCGAGCTCAGGGCTCGAGTGAAGATTGCTACCTACGAGTCGGGTCACATGATGTATATTCACGGTCCTTCGCTCGTGAAGATGAAGGACGACATGGCGGGATTTATCCAATCCGCCGTGTCCCAATGACCTTCAAGGAGAATTCTATATGTTCCGTCGATGGCTTCATTTCATGTGGGTCGTTACCCTTTGCGGAGTGGCTGGGAACCTTGCGGCCCAAGACAGCAACCCCATCTGCGAGGACACACTCAAAGCCTTGCATTGGCGATCCATCGGGCCCGCCATCATGGGAGGCCGTGCCACCGCCGTGGCGGGTGTTCCGGGTGATCCGCTGACCTTCTACGGCGGCACCGCGACTGGAGGTTTGCACAAAACAACGAACGGCGGCGCGACCTTCGAGCCCGTCTTCGATGAAGTGGGCATTCATTCGATTGGCGCCATCGCCATCGCACCGTCCGACCCCAACGTGATCTATGTCGGGACGGGGGAAGCCAATCCCCGCAACAGCGCGGCCATCGGGCGGGGTGTTTATAAAAGCGTCGATGCCGGAAAGACCTGGGACCTGCTGGGTCTCGAAAAGACCGAGAAGATCGCGCGTATCCGGATACATCCTACCGATCCGGATAGGGTCGTCGTTGCTGCACTCGGACATGAATGGGACGCCAACGAGGAGCGGGGTATCTACCGCTCGACGGACGGCGGTACGACCTGGACCAAGACCCTCTACGTCAATGACACGACCGGGGCGGCGGACCTGGCGATGGATCCGGAGAATCCCCGCATTTTCTACGCGGCTATGTACGACTTTCTGCGACTTCCCTGGCATCTTCGTTCCGGGGGCCCGGGGAGCGGACTCTACCGTTCCACCAATGGAGGGGAGTCCTGGACGAATCTGACCGAGAAAGCACCCGACAACGGTCTCCCGAAAGGTGCCATAGGTCGTATCGGTGTTGCTCCCGCGCCGAGCGATGCTCGGATCGTCTACGCTTTGATTGAGAGCGAGGAAAAAGGCGAGCTTTGGCGTTCCGAGGACCGGGGCGAGACTTGGAACATGGTCAACGCCGAATCCAATGTCAATAGTCGGCCTTTTTATTACACGGACCTCCGCGTGGATCCCGCCGATCCGAAACGTGTCTATTCCTTGAGTAGTCGTCTCATGATGTCGGAGGACGGCGGCCGAAATTTCCGCATGATCGGGGGGGACATCCATCCCGACCACCATGCCATGTGGATCGATCCCGAGAATCCCAATCGAATTCTGGAAGGAAACGACGGTGGGTTCTATATCTCACGCGATCGGGGCCGAAGCTGGGAGACCATGAACGTGATCCCCCTCGGCCAGTTTTACCAGATCGGCGCCGACATGCGGGACCCGTACTATGTCTGCGGCGGACTTCAAGATAACGGTATCTGGTGTGGCCCGAACACGACGCGTAACACGCCGGGTATCCTGAACGACGATTGGCAGATCATTCACTTCGGTGACGGCTACTACACGCAGATCGATCCCTCAGACTGGCGGAAGATCTACACGAACGCCCACTATGGCAACATCGTCCGCGTAGATGCGCTTACGGGGGAGAAACAATCGATTCAGCCCTATCCGGTCTCTTTGCGGGGTGCCGCCGCGAACGACCATCCTTATCGGTTCAACTGGAACTCGCCCATCCACATGTCGCCGCACGACTCGAGCATCGTTTATTTCGGGTCGAACGTCTTGTTCAAAACGTCCGACGGTGGACATTCCTGGGCCGAGATCAGTCCCGATCTGACGACGAACGACCCGGAGAAAATCGTGGCCTCGGGCGGACCCATCACGCCGGACAATACGAGCGCCGAGTACCACTGCACGATCCTGACCATTGCCGAGTCGCCTTTGCAGGATCGAGTCATCTGGGTGGGTACGGACGACGGAAACGTCCAGGTCACGCAAGATGGCGGTCAAACTTGGAAGAACGTGGTGGACAACATTCCCAATTTGCCGGACCATTCTTGGGCGTCTCGAGTCGAAGCGTCGCGAACGGCTGCGGGTACGGCCTACATGACTTTCGATCGGCATCGTTTCGGCGACATGAAACCGTATGTCTACAAAACGACCGATTTCGGCGAGAATTGGACCAGCCTACGGAGTAATCTCCCCGAATTCGGCTACTTGCATGTCGTCCGAGAGGATCCCAAGAATCCGGACCTGCTTTATGTCGGCTCAGAGTTCGGCATCTTCGCGTCTTTCGATGACGGCCGCCGTTGGATCCCGCTCCATGGTGATTCCTTACCGCCGGTTCCGGTGCGCGACATCGTCATCCATCCCCGTGACAACGATCTGATCATCGGAACCCACGGCCGTTCCATCTGGATTCTGGATGATGTAACGCCGCTTCAGAGGCTCGCGGACGCCATCACGGAGAAGGTCTTCTTGTTTGATTCCGTGCCGGCCACGCGTTACACACCTCGGTTTACCAAACCGTTCCTTGCCGATCAGACCTTCCACGGTGAGAGCGCGCCCAACGGAGCTGTCGTCTCCTACTATCTCGGAGCCGAGCCCGGCGACGATGAAACGGTCGACATCAAGGTGGAAGACGCGTCCGGAAATGTTATTCGCACCCTGAAGGGAACAAACAAGGTGGGGATCAACCGAGTGACGTGGGCACTCGACTATGACCCGCTCGGGGAGGAGCGAGCCCGCCGGGGTGGATTCGGACCCTCCATTCCAATGCTGCGGGTACTTCCCGGTACCTACAATGTTGAATTGAGCGCTTTGGGCGAAGAGAAGATCGGAAAGATCGAAGTCCGGATGGATCCTGAAGCAAAGGTCACAACGGCCGATCTCGAGGCGCAACACGAGGCCGCGAACCGTCTCACCCGGATGCGGCACGAAGCCGGCGAGGCACTGACGACCATCACGGGTGTCCAAGGGCAGTTCAAATCTTTGACCGGCGACCTTGAAGCCCATGGTGACGAGGCTCTCATCGCCGAGGCCAAGGCCGTCACGGATAAGCTCGAGACGCTTCGTCTGAAGCTTGTGAGTGATCCGGGAGGGTATCGCTCACCGACTCAGCTACAGGGAAAGGTGAACAGCCTGCTGAGTGCTATTGGTGCGGTGAGCCATCGACCCACAGCGGCGCAAAGTGAATGGATCGATACGTTCGACTCCGAACTACGAGCACTCCGCGCCGAGCTCGACACGGTGGTGAGCCAAGACGTCGCCGCTTTCAACCGGAAGATGAACGAGGCCGGCGTGCCGCGGGTATTCGTCAAGCCGAAGAAGTAAAGGTCCGGCAAGCTCGAATCAGAGACACGACTTGACCCGGGAGCGAATCGAGATAAGCTCTCGAGGGGATGCCTAACGGACCGAGCCGGTTCTCGGCCGAGGTTCAGAGTGTCGATCGGGAGGAAGAGTTCATGAAAGGAATCATTCTCGCTGGGGGCACGGGAAGTCGATTGTACCCGCTGACGAAATCCGTCTCCAAGCAGATGCTACCGCTATACGACAAGCCCATGGTGTACTACCCGCTTTCGGTTTTGATGTTAGCCGGAGTCCGCGAGATCTTGATCATCTCGACGCCACGGGATTTGCCTGTTTACAGAGATCTTCTGGGCGACGGTCACCAGATCGGCTTGTCGCTCTCTTATCGAGAGCAAGAGCGGCCTCGTGGGCTGGCAGACGCTTTCCTCGTCGGCGAGTCTTTCGTCCAAGGCGACAAAGTCGCCCTCATTCTCGGTGACAATGTTTTCTTCGGTCAACGCCTGTCCGAGGTTCTGCAACGGGCGGCCCGTTTGACCGAGGGGGCCATGATATTCGGCTATTACGTCAAGGACCCACGCTCTTTCGGAGTGGTGGAAGTAAACGAGGGCATGGCTGTATCTCTCGAGGAAAAGCCGGAGAGGCCCAAGTCACAATACGCCGTCCCCGGTCTTTACTTCTACGACGAAAACGTAACCTCAATGGCAAAAGAGCTGAAACCGTCGAGCCGTGGCGAGCTCGAGATCACCGACCTCAACCGGGAGTACATGAAGGCCGGCAAGCTCAGTGTCGAATTGTTCGGCAGGGGCATGGCCTGGCTCGACACCGGGACCTACGAGGGGATGCTCGATGCCAGCAACTTCGTTCACACCGTCCAGAAACGCCAGGGCTTTTACATCGCCTGTATCGAGGAAATTGCCTTTCGCCTCGGTTATATCGACACGGGGCAATTGCTCGAGCTTTCCAAACCTCTGGGCAACACGCCTTACGGGGAGTACCTGGCCGATATCGCGGCCGAGAACGGAGCTTCTTGGGATTAGCCCTGACGCGGCAGAGCCGCAACCAAAAAAGGGGCGTCGCGGCTTGCCGCGAGCTGTCAGCCGTCAGCAATCAGCGGTCAGCTCCCGGAAAATTGTTTACTTTATGCATTCAATTTCACTGATCAGGGACTAATCTAGATCGTATTCACGATCGATCACTCTTGTATACAAAGCTGTTGTCGGCTTCGCTCAGCGGAGGCCATTCACGATCCCGGTCCGAAAGCACGGGGCTTTCGATCGGCCAGTCTATGGCGAGGTTCGGATCGTTCCAGACAATTCCCGCTTCGTGTGACGGTGAGTATTCCGCGGTCGTTTTATAGAGTACTTCCGCGGTTTCGCCGAGCACACAAAATCCATGCGCGAACCAGGGAGCAACATAGAGTATGTGCTTGTTTTCTTCAGAAAGACGAACCGCAATCCACTTGCCGTAGGTCGGTGCCCCTCTTCGAAGATCAACAAGAACGTCAAAGATCTCTCCCCTGATAACACGGATCAATTTCCCTTGCGCCATGGGTATGTTTTGGTAGTGGAGACCTCGTAGGGCGCCAGCGCTCGATTGGGAGTGATTCTCTTGGACGAACACCGCATCCGTGACGGAGGTTACGAAATCCGACTGCCGGTGCGTCTCCATGAAGAATCCCCGACGGTCCTCGAAGACGCGCGGCTTTATGAGAGTGACTCCGTCGATACCCAAGGGTTCGAATTCGAACGGCATATTTCTCCTGTTGCACGAAATACTTTAGGAGAATACTAGCTTGTTCGACCGTTCCTGGCAATAGTATGGTAAGAGAATAGACAATGGATTCGAGCGAGCTGACGGCTGAGCAGATAGACGAGCTTCATCAAGTTCTTCTGTCGGAGCGTGTCCGACTCGAGGAGCTGTTGAGGCTTTCCAAGGAAGGTGCTCGACCTGTAGATCTCGGCGAGCCCATCGGTCGCCTCACGCGCATGGACGCCATTCAACAGCAAGAGATGACCAAGGCGAGCCGCAGCAGCTACGAGACGAAGCTACGTCAGGTCCGGGCCGCTCTCGATCTTCACGGTAAGGATGAGTACGGGTTTTGTCGTTTGTGCGAGGAGCCGATTGGCTATCCGCGTCTAAAGGCGCGTCCCGAGGCGCCTTTTTGCTTGAGTTGCCAAGACGCCCGGGAATCGCGATAGACCCGGCCACGCCGGGCCCTGGAACGAGATGAACGGTAGTACCTCCCTCGCACGCGGCTTTCCCGTGTCTCGCGCCAGAGGCCGGGTGTCTCGCGTCAGGATTGTGGTGGGAATCGCGTATAAAGACATATCAGGGTGAAAGAAGGAGAAAAAAATGGCGGCTATCAAAATCATCGAAGTCCTCGGCATTTCCGACAAATCCTGGGAAGATGCGGCGGGTGAAGCCCTCAAGGTGGCACATAAAACCGTTCGTAACATCAGCGGCCTCGACGTCGTTTCACAAACCGCAAAGGTTAAAAACGGGAAGATCAAAGAGTTTCACGTCACCTGCAAATTTGCGTTCCGGGTCGAATAGAGCCGAAGCGGCGGTTTCAACATTCATAAAGCGCGCGGGGGGCTTGCCGCCCATCCGCTTGGTAGACGGCGGGCCCTTGACGACCTTACCTTGACGGCCTTGACAGATCACCTGTCCCTCCGTATCATGAGGTTGAGGATGATGTGGTAAAGGAAGTTGCACAAAACGAGGCGTTCGTGGACACCGTAGCGCAGCATGTCCGTAGCGCTCTTACTGGATTGGCCGAGAGCTACGCCGAAAGCGGTCGCTCCCTTGGGGAATTGGGATCGCCCAAACAGATCGCTAAACGTATGGTTGCGACGGTGCCTTCGCCTTCGGCCTGGGACGATTTGCTGGGGCCTTTTTATTCCACTTCTAAAATGGCTCGTCTTCTCGGTAACGTCTCACGACAAGCTGTTACCGATCGCCGTAAGCGAAGGACCCTTCTGGGACTTCGCACCGCGGATGGTGCAATCGTGTATCCGACTTTCCAGCTCAATGAGCACAACGAGGTTCTGCCGGGGTTGGCGTCGATCCTCCAATGCTTCGACCCAGAAGTCGTAGATGATTGGACGGTGTCCGGTTGGCTCGTTGCGCCTCAAAAAGCACTCGGCCGCACGTCTGTGATTCAGTGGTTGGCCTCGGGAAGACCGGTGGAAAAGGCGGTCCATCTGGCTCGAGCTCAGGCCGCCCGTTACGCTCAGTGAAACGCCGTAAGTCCCGTGAGCGGGTTACGCTTGGGGCGCCCCCCGAAAAACGGTCCGCCCTCGAAGACTTTCCGCGGAAGACGCTTCGGCGCGGGTTGACCCTCTGGCGCGTGACACGCGCGGGTCGCCATCCCTGGTGGTTCTCGAGCGAGCTTTCCGGGCGATTCGATCTCCCTCCACCATACGGTACGTGTTACTTGGCTACGGATGACTTGACAGCTTTGCTCGAGTCGGTGGGACCGGAGATGGTCGGCGGAACCTTTTCGGAGCTATTTCTCAAAGACCGCTGTTTGAGACGACTTGCGCTTCCGCGAGACCATCGCGTGTGCGACCTGACCGATCGACACGCCGTTGGATTTGGATTAACGGCGGAGATCCACACCATTGTTCCCTATAAACTGCCGCAAGCTTGGGCTAAAGCACTTCACGACGCGGGTGCAGAGGGAGTGCTTTATCACGCCCGCCACGACCTGTCGTTCGACGGTAAAGCGGTCGGCCTTTTCGGCAAGTCGGGTGAGCGACGAAGTTGGAGTCGGGGGCGTGAGGTCGCAATCGACAAAAAGCTGCGTTCCCGGCTTTATGAGAGCTGTCGGATAAGCGTACTCCCCATTCCGAGAGCTTCCGAGCTCCGTATCATCGATTCTTGAAGATGCGGCTCCGAGACTTCAAACTGTCACTTCTCGAGGCGACACCCAGGAGATATAGGGTAGATCCCGATACTTCTCCTGGTAGTCCAATCCGTAACCCACCACGAAGAGATCGTCGATGGGGTAACCCAAGTAGTCGGATTTCAGCGGAACGGACCGACGCGAAGGCTTGTCCAAAAAGCAACAGGTCTTAACGGAATCGGGGCGCATGGTTTTCATGTGATCGACCAGCCAACTCAGCGTGTTCCCCGTGTCGATGATGTCATCGACGATTATGACGTTTCTTCCCTGTACCGACTGCAACATCTCGTGTCGAAGCGCGACGTTGCCCGAGGAACAAGTCGTCATGCCGTAGCTGGCAACGGAGATGTAGTTGAACCGAGTGAGGTACCGTCAAGGCCCGCGAAAGGTCCCGCGTAAACTGGAAAGCTCCCTTGAGAACTCCGACGAGATGAAGATCACGGCCCTTATAGTCCCGGGAGATCGACTCGGCCAGCTGCCCGACCCGTTCTTTGATCCTCTCGGCGTCTATTAAAACCCGAAAATCACCGGCAGTCGCCAATTTGCGCCTCCTGTCCACAATATATGGTTTATGGCGCGCCATTCTATGCAATATGTTGTGGATTGTCTACGGTATTTTTTTCGGATTTTAGACGTCGTAATGTACTCGGACAGAGTGCCGGGGTGAAGTCCCCGATTTGACGGAAGAGGGTTTCGTAACCCACAGTTAGAAGATGACGGGCTCGCTCTTCTCCGATAGGTTCATCATTTCGCCGGGTTCTCAGGTCGTGTTGAGAAGGGACCTTCAGGTCGTCGGACAGAAAAAAGGGCCTTATGGCGAGTCTCGTTTCAAGAAAGAAGGAAGCGTGGGCGTCGTCGAGGAGTCGCCCATTTCACAGGAATATAGATATCTCGTCCGCTTCAGCGATGGACAAAGTGTCCGCGCGTTTCATCGAGAGCTCGTTGTTCGGCGTAGTGAGTCGCCAGTCGAGGAGCTACCACGACGCGAGATGAAGGAGTTCGAGAAATATTTGATTTATCGCGTCGTCGTGGGATCGCGAGCTTTCGGATTGGCCGACGAAACGTCGGATTCGGACGAGAAGGGAATCTACCTGCCTCCGGCCGACTGGCACTGGTCCCTTCAGCCTTTGCCGGAGCAGGTCGAGTTCAAGCGGGCCTCCGACGGGCGAATCCTCGGCCCGCATTCGAAAGATCCCGCAGACGACGTGTGTTGGTGGGAGATCGAGAAGTTTCTCAGGCTCGCACTCAAAGCGAACCCGAGTGCCCTCGAGGTTCTATTCGTCCCCGATGATTGTCTGGTTCACTTCACAAATTTGGGAAAAGCGCTGCGAGATATGCGCTCGAAGTTTCTCTCGAAGCATCTTTATAAAACCTATTCGGGATACGTGCTCTCGCAATTCAAGCGGATGAGAAAAGATATCGAAAAGGGAAAGCCGCATCGTCCCAAGCACGCCTGTCATCTCATCCGTCTGCTCTATTCCGGTATTGCAGCATTGAGAGGAGAAGGGATCCTGGTCGATGTTGGCCCGCACCGTGAAGAGCTTCTCCGAATCAAGCGAAGCGAGTTACCCTTCGATGAGATTTTTTCCCGTGCCGTCCAGTTGGACCAGGAGTTCCAGGAGGCGTTTGCCAACACGAATCTGCCCGAGCAACCCGATGTGGAGGCGGTCAATCGTTATCTCATCGAAGCACGAAGGCAGCGGGTATGAGCGAAGAACTGAGAAACATCAACGAAAGAGCTCTTCGATTGGCAAAGGATGTCATAGAGAGCCGCGGGCTGCCGGATGCTCCCTCGCAATTCGTTTTCCTGACTCTATCGGGAGCTCATATCTACGGATTCCCCTCGCCCGATTCGGACTTGGATATTCGAGGAGCCCATCTGCTACCTCTCGATGTCGTGACCGGCTTGATGCCGGTTTCGGAGACCTACGAAAGCATGGGCATCGAGGTGGAGGGCACCGAGGTGGATTGTGTCTCCCACGACCTAAAAAAATATCTGACCCTCCTCACCAAGAAGAACGGCTACGTACTGGAGCAAATTTTCTCGCCTTTGGTTGTCTACGATGACGGGAGTTTGAGCGAGATCCGTCGAACTCGCTCGGGGTGCCATGACTCGCCACGTGGTTCACCACTACCGAGGCTTCTTTCGCAGGCAGGAGGAACTGGTTCACAAGGATCATAGTCCGAAGGTGAAATCGGTTTTATATCTCTTTCGAGTCGTCATGACGGGGCTTCACCTGCTCCGCACCGGCGAGGTGGTGACGGACGTGAACCGGCTCAACGAGAGCAATCACCGCATGGAGATAGTCCGAGAGTTGGTGTCTCGAAAAATGGAGTCTGGTGAAAAGCAGGGAAAGTTGAAGCCCGAGGAATCCGTGGCCCTCTTGGCGGAGGCCCGGAAGCTGGAGGGCCAACTCTTGCCGGCTTCGGAAAGCTCGAGCCTTCCGGAAACGGTCCAGAACCTCGACGAACTGAACCGTTTCCTCGTAACCCGGCGAATTAAATCCGGATGATGACGGCGCTCGCCGTCCCCCGATTCCATTCTAACTACTGACTGCTGACTACCTGCTTTCGCCAGGCGCAGCCTAGCCTACAAATTGCTACTTCCGATAATCGAGTGGCGGCTTTCGGTCGCCCAGGAGCGGTTCGTAAACGAAATCCGATCCACGTGCCTCGTCGAACTCCTTGCGAGCTTTTTCCACATGCGTGGGGTCTTCGTAGATGGCCACCGTCGACAAAGCCAGTGTCTTGGCTGCCACGATCATCCCTTTCAATCCGATGCTCATCCCTCCACAGGCGACGGCTTGCCAACTGTGACCGGGGGTACCCGGAACGTAAGTGGCGGCGGAGAATTGGGCCGTGGGGACGGTCCAGCTCACGTCGGCCACGTCCGTCGATCCCCCTCCCTCGGAAGGTTCCCATGGCTCGACTTTTTCTTGCGAACCAAGGGGTCGGGGTTTGGGCATCGATTTTTGGAGCTTCTCCGCGAAATGCTGTTTCCTCGGGTGTGTAGGTGACTCCACCGACTTTTTGTAAATTGCCGTACAGGATTTTTCCGAGATAGTGGTTGGGGAGCATGCTGTAGAGGCCGTGAATAACTTCGTAGTCCATTTGGGTGCCCGTTCCCATAGCCGCGCCCTCGGCGGCCTTTACGATGCGCTCGAAGATCTCTTTGACCATTTCGGGATCGGGATTGCGACAGTAGTAGTAGACCTCGGCGAAATCGGGAACCACATTCGGTGCACCGCCGCCGCGAGTGATCACGTAATGGATGCGAGAGCTCGAAGGTACGTGCTCCCGCATGAGGTTCACCATGTAGTTCATGGCTTCGACACCGTCGAGGGCCGAACGGCCTTGCTCGGGTGCGCCGGCGGCGTGAGCCGAGACGCCGTGAAACCGGAACTTGGCGGATTTGTTGGCAAGGGAAACACGCGGACTGGCGGAGTTCCGATCACCCGGATGCCAAGCGTAGGCAATATCGACGTCGTTGAAAAGCCCTTCCCGAACCATGTAGACCTTGCCCGCGCCGCCTTCTTCCGCCGGCGTTCCGTAGAGTCGGATCGTTCCCGGCGTCTTCGTGGCCTCCAACCAGTCTTTGACGGCGATGGCCGCCGCCGTCGAGGCGGTGCCGAACAAATGATGTCCGCAACCGTGTCCGGGACCGTTTTCTTGGATAGCTTTCTTTTCGGTCGATACTTCCTGCGACATGCCCGGTAAGGCGTCGAACTCAGCCAGGATGCCGATGACGGGTTTCCCGATTCCCCAGGTGGCGACGAAAGCGGTGGGGATCTCGGCCACCCCTTTCTCGATCGCGAAGCCGGCTTCATCGAGTACAGACTGGAGAAGGGCGCTCGATTTCTCTTCTTGATAGCCAACCTCCGCGTACTCCCATATCTTCTTTGCGATATCGGAATAGACGGCACGCTGCTCCTCGATGGACTGCGTAACGTCCTGTGCCAAGGTCGACCCTGCACTTGCCAAGAGCAGGAACATCTCTACGATCACTACGGGCAACATCATCCTAAACAAAAAACACCTCCAGGTTCTCTAGACTCGGGGTTTTCCCTTACAATTCGCAAACGAGAGAGTTTAACTGCAATGATGCTTTGACGGAAACTTGGTTCAGACCGGAAGGAGAGATACCCTGTGAAGAAATTGCGAATCGCCGGCTTGTTGGTGCTTCGTGGCCTTTCTCCCGTTGCGGGCGGAGGCTCAAACGAATCCTCTGTGGCAGCAAGAAAAGACCAAGAACTACCTTCCTCATATGACTTGGCCGGAAGTCGAAGACCTGTTGACGAGAACGGACATGGTGATCTTTCCCGTCGGTTCCATCGAGCAGCACGGCTTGCATCTTCCCATGGGGACGGACTTCTTGAACGGGCTGGAGCGGGCAAAGCTCATCGCTCAGAAGACGGATGTCCTGGTGGCGCCCGTCCTCATGCCGGGTTTGTCGCCCTACCATATGGGGTTTCCGGGAACGATGACCTTGCCGGCCGAGACCATTCAGCAGGTTTATTTCCAAGCGGCGCAGAGTCTGATCCGTCATGGGTTCAAACGCTTCATGCTCCTGAACGCCCACGGAGGAAATCGGGCCACGACGGGCTTTATCGTCGATCGTATCAATCAAGAAACGGAGGGAATTGCCGTCGAGTTCGGTGCCGCCTCGGCTCCGTTTCGCCAGTCTTCCAATCAGCCTCGAAGCGAGATTTTCGACCGACACGCGGGTGTGGGAGAAACATCGGATTCGCTCTACCTGACGCCGGATCTGGTCCGAGCTCGATGCAGCGGAGACCGCGACCTTGACGCTGCCCGATCATCTGGAAGCGATGGTTCCGGAGGTCATCGAGGGTGAGCCCACGGCGCTTCGAGTCTTTCTGGCGGAGGGATTAAAGGCCGAAGAGACAGGCAAGGGAACCTCGGCGAAGGAGATGTCTTCCACGGGAGTGTGGGGCGTTCGTGATTTGAGCGAGTCCACTGTCGAGCAGGGCCGCGAAGGCACCGAGGCATTCGTGAATGCGGCGGTTCAGTTCATCGAGCGGTGGAGAGAGCTGCGGCCATTAGAAAAGAAATAAGAAGTCTTAACGCAGAGCCGCAAAGCCGCAGAGCGCGGGTTATTTCCTATGGACCAGAGCGACCCAGTCACTCCCCGGATCCCTTGGTGGGTTTCCTAGGGATTTCATGCCCGGGCCTGCGATCTCGATTACGGAACCGGTCTCGAGGTCTCCGCCGGTTCGTGGGTTGAGCCATCGAACGGCAAAAGTCCCCGAGTGCTCTTCGAGATTGAGTCGGACGTTCTCGCCTTTGGGTAGGTAAACGGCGTAGATCTCTCCCGGCTTGGCAAATACGTAGTCGCTCGGCAATGAGGTCAGCTCGTCAGCGTGGTGCATCTGGGAGAAGGGAAGATGCTCCTGCATGAAGTCGAGGGCGATGTGGGTGAGGTCCCACATGTAATCCCGGGCCCGCCAGTCTTCGCAGTTGAGGTCGTTGTTCGGATATTCGTAACCCATGTACCACTCCACCCCTGCGGCACCTGCAAAAAGGCTTCCCCAAAGGAACCGGTCCCGGATCGCGTCGTGCCCGGGGTCGTCGGTATCCGGAACGACTCCCGTAGTGTGCGGCCCTTGTTCGTCCTGAAAGACGGCCCAGACCCGCCCGGCCTTGGTAGAGCGGTCGATCCACTCCTTGACCGCTTCGTGGTTTTCGTCAGGCAGGTTCTGGAGTGATGCTCCCTCGATGTGCTCGAATCCGAGAAGAGACGGGTAGACCTCCTGCTTCCTATCGGGGTAGGTGTGGACGACAACGGGGTGGTCGTAAGGATCGATGTCGTGAATGAAGCGGGCGAAAGCCTTACGTTCCTCCGTCGTGTTGCTGTTTTCTTCCCCTAGATTCCAAACGAGAGCCGGATGATGGCCGAATCGTGCGATGAGCTCGCGATAGTAGAGCTTCCGCTCGGGCCCCAGTGCGCCGCCGTCGAGTAGCTGGTCGTTTTCCGTCTCTTGCGTAAGAAGGTGCATCATGAGGCCGAGCTCGGTCATGTGAGAAAAAACCAGGTTCCACTGATCGAGCTTGCTGCAGTCGAAACGATCGCGCCGTTCGGGATCGGCCCAGGGCCAGACGTCGTCCCCGTCCCCGGTGACGTTCATGGTGATGAAGTAGGCCGAATTCATGCCCTTGCCGGCGAGATAGTTCAAAGCGCCGATCATGCCTTTGCCTTTCCCGCCCTGCCAGCTCGGATCTCCGGGCTGCCAGTCCTTGATGTGAGGCTCGTAAGTGTGAAGGAACCCTTGGGCCACGGGCTCATCGTCGTTGACACGATTTCCACCTTCTGCCCGGTCCCAGGTGCCGTCGAAGTCAACGTATGCGAGGAAGTTCTCCGGGCTATCGGTTCCGCCTTTTAGGAACCAGTCTCGGGTCCCTGCGAATTGCAGATACCGCTCGCCGACGTAGCGAAGCGATCCCTTGCTGCGAAAGTCCCTTCCAACCTTGTCGGTAGGGAGAACGTTGAAGGACCCGCTCACGCCATGAAGGCCCGCCGGCGTGCCCGTTTCGGGCTCGTCCGATACAGCGATATCCTCGCCGTTCCAAAACGCTATTTCGTATCGCCATACGCCGACCTCGTCGGGCGTGAAGTGGACCCTCCACTTGTTACCTCCTTCGGCACTCGATTCGCCGGCGTTACCGTCGGCGGCGTAGTAGCCGGGAACGGTGGTGGTACCCGATGGGCCAAGGAAAGTAACGTCCAACCGATAGTCGGCGAAAGGATTGGGATCGTCGAGCTCATTCGTGAGCGGGCCATCGACCGTGATCGTTACGGGGTTCCACTGACGAAGCTCGCCGGAGATCTCTAGGAGCTCACGGGTGTCACAGGCCCAGGCGGAGCCGAGCAGCAAGCCGGCCATCAACGCGATCGTTTGATACCTCATCTTGTTTCCTCACAATTCGCCACGCTATGATACCGCCGGGGTGATAATGAAAAAAGAACGCCGATGTGCTTGGTCCGAAGGTGTCAACGATCTCTACATCGACTACCACGACACGGAGTGGGGTGTGCCCGTCCATGACGACCGAAAGCAATTCGAGTTCTTGATTCTCGAGGGAGCGCAAGCGGGGCTGAGCTGGTCAACAGTGCTCAATAAACGGGAGAACTTCCGTAAAGCTTTTACCGGTTTCGATCCGGTCAAAGTGGCCCGCTTCAACCAGCGCAAGATCGAGTCTTTGTTGAAAGACCCCGGTATCATCCGTAATCGACTCAAGGTCGCCTCGGCAGTCACGAACGCCAAGCGGTTTTTAGAAGTCCAAAAGGAATTCGGCAGCTTCGACCGCATACATCTGGCAATTCGTGGGAGGAAAACCCATCCAGAACCGCCGCCGCACCATGAAGGATATCCCTGCAACCTCACCGGAGTCCGACGCGCTCAGCAAAGATCTCAAACAGAGGGGATTCACATTTGTCGGAAGCACGATCATGTATGCCCACATGCAGGCCGTAGGTATGGTCAACGATCATGTGACGAGCTGTTTTCGATACGAAATCTGCGCGAAATTGGGCTCCCGGGCCCGAAAAAAGAAGTGATATCTCCTCGCCACGCCGCCGCCGGTAGTGAGTTTGAATCAGGTAGCGGATAAAACAACTCATCCACGATTCGTGTTCCCGCAGTAACCTCTACGAATGGAGGGATTGTGAGCGGGAACGGGCGGTGAATAATGAAAAAGCATGCAGTCTCGTTTTTGTGCTATTGCTGTCTCCGTCGGCTTCTTTCCGCATGCAGCAGGCCCAGGACATCTTCGTCACTAAGGTAACGGACGATCGGCCCTGGGCTGCGGTCTGTGAGGACCCACTCGCTTTTCCGAATCCCGTCGAGGACATCAACAACATGCCGCAAGGCGAGGTCTGGATCGACGTTTCCGAGGACGGACGGCTCGCCGCTTGCGCCAAGGACTACCGCTACAGTCCTCTCGACGACGTGACCTACAACGAGAGAGTCTGGAACGGTCTCTATCTTTCCAATAACGCCGGTGAGCGATGGCGGAACTTGCTTTTTCAGGACAGCGATCCGAACCACGGACTCTCGAGTGTCACGAGTGGTGCCTATGGTCAACCCGGAGGCACGCAGGTCGAATTGACCCAAGAGACCGATCCGGTCGTTGGCATTCGATCGCGATGGAAATCTTTATACCTGCGCTCTGGCATTTACGCCCGAGGAAACGGAGGAGGATCCTCGTCCGAGCGCCATTGTCGTCTCCCGTCGGGATCGGGACGGCCGATTGCAGAGAACCCATTTTCTGGGATTGGAAAACGACGCCCGGCTCTCCGACGACAAGAACTGGATTGCCGTCGATCGCACGGCGCCGCGGGAGTCCACGATCGTCGTCGCCTCCTGGCGCCTGTTTACGTCCGAAGACAATCCACCCGTTCCGCCCGGAGCTTATGTTGCGGTATCTGCGGACGGTGCGTCGAGCTTCGGGGGGCGCATTCCGTTACCGGTTCCTCTCGATACGGCGATCAACTCACAAAGTTATCAGCCACTCATTGGGCCCCACCCGGTGACGGGACGAAAGACACTTTATGTCATCTTCAAGACCATCGACTCGGAGGATAACTACGCCTTGGTGATGTATGTCCTCAAGGCGGATATCGACGGGCTGCCGCCGGGAACCGCGGCGCTACACGACCGTCTTGCGGACTCGTCGAATTGGACCTACCTGCCGAACCGCATTTCCGGTGTTCACTCATTTGGCAGCGCCGGTCGCGACGGTTCCTTCCGGTTCAGTTCGTATTTTCATCCCGCCATCGACCGGGACACGGGGCACCTTTTTGCCGTGGCTCATGTTTTCGATGTGGATTCCCAGGGATCGAGGGTCATCGTGACCCGATCGACCGACGGCGGCGAGAACTGGTCCGCTCCCCGGAACGTGGACTACCCCGGACGGGGGTATCAGATCATGTCCACCATCGCCGTCCACAGTGGCGTAGTCTCGGTACTCTGGTACGACTCGAGAAACGATCCCCATTTTGCCCCGTTCGAGGTCATTCAAGGGATTGATGTCTACTACGCCGAGCTCGGGACCGACCTCGAGCTCCGGCGTGTCTTGCGTCTCACCCCCGATACCCAAACCGCCGACCATCCGGTTTTCACTCGCGCGCGACCGCAAGGAGGGGGCTGAATTTTCCGTAATGCAGCAGGAAATGCCCCATGCCGTACGGAAAGGGCCGGGCGTCGGCCCGCTCGCCCAAACCACCGACAACTGCTTCAACGAACCGCTATGGCTTTATAGGGGACTACATCGGCTTGGCCGCGAACCGCGAATATGCTTACGCGGTTTGGACGGACCTTCGGGATCTGGATCTAACGGATGGAGTTTGTGCCGGCCACTCATGCAACGGCCGCCGCAATCAGAACGTTTACTTCGCCCGAATCCGGAAGTAAACTTCCGAGTTCTGGGTTCAGAGTTCTGGGTTCTGAGTTCGCTAGGCGACCTTGCCCTCATTCTTGGCTTTATACGCCGCGATGGCCTCTTGGTAGTGGCTCTTAATTAGATGCGGAGCAGGACGTCCGCAGATGCCGTTGTCTCCGATGGGCCTGCAAAGCATGCGGCACCAGGAAGCCTGGTGGCCCACCATGGGACAGCGGAGATTCGTATAGGCGGGGATGCGACCTTTTTTGGCTCTTCTTTGGTTCTTCTCGGCTTGGAACATTACGCTGGCCTCCTGTTGTATTTCTTATCTTAGCACGAAGTTGTCATCGAGCCGGGACGATGTTAGCCGTCTCGGTCTCGAGCTCGAAAACGATTTTCGCCTCTCCACGCTCGAGCTGTCTCATGACGTCCGCCACCTTTTCCTCGAGAGTCTTTTCTTCGAGGCCGTAGTCGGTGCCTTCCCGGGTGATGTACTCCTCTACGAGAGCCCGGAGGGTGTCCGGGGCGAGCTTCTGATGAGGGGATCTCGACCGGCTTTTCGGACTCCGGAGGATCCTGAGATGCCATCGACCTCTTCTAGTGTTAGGCCTCCGGTTGCTTCTTGTTGAAAAACTCGATCGTCAGCTTTCGGACCACCGGGGCCAAGAACAAGTAGACCCACGAGATTGGGAAAGGCCATGAAACCGTTGAGCAACGTTCCGAGGGCCCAGACCAAGGGGACGGATACCACCGAGCCGACCATGATGAGGACGGTGAAGACGATTCGATAGGGTACGATCATCTTCGACCCGAACATGAACTCGAAGCACTTCTCACCGTAGTAGCACCACCCGATGAGTGTGGAGAAGCCGAAAAGGAAGGAGCTCAAAGCGACGACGAGAGCCGCTCCCGGTACGCTCGACCCCAGAGCGGCGGCGGTCAGATCTCCGCTCGCGCCTTGGTAGAGCGCGTCGGTCCACAATCCGGAAGAAAGAATGATGAAGGCGGTCATGGAGCAAACGACGATGGTATCGATGAAGACTTCGAAAATCCCCACCACACCCTGCTCGACGGGGTGGTTCACTTTGGCGATGCCGTGGGCGATGGGAGCGCTGCCGAGCCCGGCTTCGTTGGAGAGTACGCCGCGGCTGATACCGGCGGCGATGGCTTGTCTGACACCGGCTCCGATGAAGCCTCCCACCGCGGCCGAGGGTGTGAAGGCGTGCTGAAAAATGAGCGCGAAGACACCGGGAATTTGTGCGAAGTTGAAAAACACATAGATGAGTCCGAAAGTGAGGTAGACGACAACCATCGTTGGGACCAGTGTCTCTGCAACGGCTGCGATGCGGCGAATTCCACCAATTAAAACCCTACCCACTAAAACCGTGATGATGATGCCCGGTACCCAGTAGGGAACGTCCATGTTGAAATTGGTCTTGGCCGCTTCCACGAAGGTGCGTGCGATGGTATTCGACTGGGCCATGTTGCCGGTGCCGAGCATGGCGGTGGCGGCACCGAAGAGACAAAACATGTAGGCAAGGACTTTAGCGAGCCGAGGCCAGGGAAGGCCCTGCGTGATGTAATACATGGGACCGCTCGCCATCTCGCCCGTCTCGGTGGTCACTCGGTAGCGGACACCGAGCACTGCTTCAGCGTACTTCGTGGCCATTCCCACCAAGGCGCACAGCCACATCCAAAAAATGGCCCCCGGACCGCCAACGAGGATGGCCGTTGCCACGCCACCGATGTTGCCGTTTCCTACCGTAGCTGCGAGAGCCGTCGAACAGTGCCTGGAACGGAGTGATGGTTCCCTCACCTTTGATGTCTTTTTTGAAGGCGCCCTTCATCACGAACTTGCATGCTAATCCGAACCGGCGAAATTGAACGAATCCGGTTCGTACCGTCAACCAGCCCCCGACGACTAAATAGAACCAGTGGTATGGCGAAGGGGTTGTAGATGAGTCCGTACAGTTCGTTGATCTTGTCTGTCAGGAGACTCGCGAACGATCCATCCATTTGGGTTACTCCCTGTGATTAAAGGTGATACACCCCGCTCGAGAGCGGAGTATGGCTCGAGTAGCTAGTGTCTAAGGGCTCTTCCAAAACTCGGGCAGTCTATCACCAGGCGAGTGTTTTCGGAACCGCCTTTTGTGGCACCGGATCGGGCCGCGTCGAGCTTTTCCGAGCTTGTCCGGATCAGGTTTGGGCCTTGCGCCCGGTTCCGGTAGAATGCCGCGGGCCCAGTCGCCCGTCATTGAAAGGCTCAGGTGTGGGCCTTTCGTCCTGGTATTGTATGCGCCGTCCCCGTCGGCGCCCTAATTCTAAATGCGGGGCTTCCAATGTCTGTTTCGGACGGAGGAAGAAAGGAGGTGGAGCGTGCACAGCATTGTGAACTGGATGTGGGCTTTTGGTGTGCTGGCGCTTGTGTTTGCCTGGTACAAGGCGAAGTACGTCAACCGGCAGGACACAGGAACCGAGGCCATGGGTGAGATCGCATCCTACATCCGAGAAGGAGCCATCGCGTTCCTCAAGAGGGAATATAAGGTACTGGCGATCTTTGCCGTTGCCGTCGCTGTTTTATTGGGTGTCGGCTATTACTCGCAGGGGACTTCTTTAGTCGCCGTGTCTTTCCTGGTGGGAGCCACCTGTTCGGCATTGGCCGGTGTTTTCGGAATGCGGGTTGCAACCCGAGCCAACGTTAGAGCTGCTGCGGCCGCTCGAACCTCACTGGCGGATGCGCTGAATGTCGCCTTTTCGGGCGGCGCCGTCATGGGCATGTCGGTTGTGGGTCTGGGGATTGTCGGTCTTTCCGTGCTGTTCCTCATCTACTCCAACATCTTCGGAACCGGGCTCGATGCGATGCAGAACGAGGTCCTCCAGGTACTCTCCGGGTTCAGTCTCGGTGCCTCGTCGATCGCTTTGTTTGCTCGTGTCGGGGGCGGTATCTACACCAAGTCCGCCGACGTGGGTGCCGATCTGGTGGGCAAGGTCGAAGCCGGGATTCCCGAGGACGATCCTCGGAACCCCGCCGTGATCGCGGACCTCGTGGGCGACAACGTCGGTGATGTCTGCGGGATGGGCGCCGATCTTTTCGAGTCCTACGTGGGTGCCATCATCGGCGGCATGGTGCTCGGTATACCTTTCGCAGCAAGCGTCGGCGTGGATGAAGCGAACCCTTTGAATTACGTGATTCTCCCGCTCGTCATTGCCGGTTTCGGTATCCTCTGCTCGATTGCAGGTACCTTCGCGGTGAGGACCAGGGAAGGGGGGAATCCCCAGGCGGCCTTGAATCTCGGCACTCTCGGTGCCGGCGTCGTCATGCTCGTCGTGGCCGTTCCGGTGATTAGGATGCTCTGTCCGGAAGTTTGGATGCAGCTCTACGGTTCGATGATTATCGGCTTAGCCGTGGGTATCGCCATCGGATTCATCACCGAGTACTACACCTCCGAGTCGAAAAAACCCGCACAGGCGGTTGCGGCGGCGTCGCAAACGGGCGCCGCGACCAACATCATCGCCGGTTTGGCCTTGGGTATGCGCTCGACGATGTGGCCGTTGATCCTCCTCGCAGTCGCCATCGTGGCGACCTACAAGCTGGCCGGGCTCTACGGAATTGCGCTCGCCGGTCTCGGAATGCTCGCCACCGTGGGTATCCAGCTCGCCGTGGACGCTTACGGTCCCATCGCCGATAACGCGGGCGGAATCGCCGAGATGGCGGAGCTACCCCCGGAGGTTCGGCAGCGGACGGACAAACTGGACGCCGTGGGCAACACGACGGCGGCGATAGGTAAGGGCTTCGCCATCGGATCGGCCGCTTTGGCCGCCATGGCCTTGATGGCCGCGTTCAGCCAGCAGGCGAACCTGCAAATGGAGGCGGTCTCCGTCCTCAATCCCAACGGTGCTGGCGGGGCTTCTCATCGGTGGCATGGTGCCCTTCCTCTTTTCCTCGATTGCCATGGAAGCGGTCGGAAAGGCGGCCTTCGAAATGATCGAAGAAGTGCGCCGCCAGTTTCGGGAGATCGCCGGGTTGCTCGATGGCAAAGAAGGTGTCCGCGCCGATTACGCCCGCTGCGTGGACATTGCCACCGGGGCCGCCTTGAAGAAGATGGTCATCCCGGGTTTGATGGCTGTGACCATTCCCGTCGCTGCGGGTTTCTACGACAAGAACTTCCTGGCCGGTGTATTGGCCGGTTGCATCGTTACCGGTGTGCTCATGGCCATTTTCTTGGCGAATGCCGGTGGCGCCTGGGATAACGCCAAGAAGTTCATCGAAGCGGGTGCGCTGGGCGGAAAGGGAAGCGAGCCCCACAAGGCCGCCGTCGTCGGCGACACCGTGGGTGATCCCTGCAAGGACACGGCAGGCCCCAGCCTCAACATCCTGATCAAGTTGATGTCGGTAGTGTCGCTGGTGATTGCGCCGTTGATTCGTTAATCGGATTCGGACAAGGCCCGGTCAATCCGGGCCTTGTCCTAATATTTCGATCAACTTAGCAGCGTCGATACTTCCCCCCGTCAGCAAGCACACGCTCTTTCCCCTCTTCTCGAGCGGAACGGTGAGCGCCGCAGCAACAGAGAGCGCCCCTGCCCCTTCAACGACGAGCTTGTCGCTAAGTGCCAGCCGTTTGATGGCGGCCTTGACATCGTCCTCGGAAACGAGGACCACCTCGTCCACCACCTCGCGGAGCAGGGGGTACATCTCCTCGGTGATGTAGGGCACGGCCACGCCGTCGCACATCGTGTGGCATTCGACGCTCACGGGTTTTCCCGCTTGGAAGCTCGCATATAGAGAAGGGCAACCTGCCGGCTCGACACCGAAAACACGCACCGATGGCTTGAGAGCCTTCAAAGCGCTTCCCACGCCGGCGGACAGTCCGCCGCCTCCGACGGGAACGAAAACGGAGCTCACGTCGGGGAGGTCGGCGACGATTTCGAGGCCGATGCTTCCGTGACCGGTCATGACGTCGGGGTTGGTCCAGGGGTGGATGTAAGCGTAGGGCTCTTGCTCCCAACCGTGCTCGCGGAGGTATCGGAAGACCTCATCGACGGGAACGAGGACCGGTGTGGCGCCGTAGGAACGAACCGCTTCGATCTTCGTGAGGGGCGCCGTTTCCGGCATGAGGCTCCGCGCCGAGACACCGAAGTGACGGCCCGCCCAAGCCAAGGCCTGGGCGGTGTTCCCGGCGCTCACCGTGCTCAATCCGCGCCGGCGCTCCTCCTCGCTCAATGACGCCACGGCGTAAAAAATACCCCGCAGCTTGAATGAGCCGACCGCCTGGAGCGTCTCCGGCTTCAAATAGATTTCTTCATCCGCCAGGCGGGACACGAGCGGCACGAGAGGTGTGTGGATGATGACGTCCTGGATGCGGGCCGCCGCTTGCCGAATCGCATCGATGGAGGGTCCGGCGGCGGGTTTCACGCCTCTCAGCTACTGAAGAAAGTCATCCAGATGACGTTGGCGAAAACGATCACGATGGTGATGGGAGCAAGGAATCGAATGAGGAAGCCCCAAATCCGCTTGACCGCGAAAACGTTGCCGTGAGACTCGATCTCGCTCGTCGCCTTGCTGACACCCCAAACCCATCCCACGAAGATGGCGATGAAAAACGAGCCGATGGAAAGCGAAATGTCTCCAAAAGCCGTACTGATGATGGTGAAGTAGTCGGTGCCGATGAGCGGTAGAGACGACCAGAACTTGCTGGCACCTTGAGCGAGGGCCGCTGGAGTTCCGATGAGATAGGCCACACCCGCGACGAACATGACCGGCTTGCTTTCGGCTCCACCGTTTTCGTCCACGAAATAGGCTACCGGTACCTCGATCATGGAGACCGTCGAGGTTAAAGCGGCAATAACGACCAGAACGAAAAATCCCACACCGAAGAAATATCCACCCGGCATTTTTCCAAACACCGACGGTAGGACCACGAAAATCAGCTCAGGCCCCTCCGCGAAGTCCTTGCCCATGGCGGAGACGGCCGGCAGGATCACGAATCCGGCGATGAGGCATACGAGGATCTCGAAGAACGTGATCCAAAAAGCAGAGGCCGCGATGTTCTCCCGCTTCGACAGGTAGCTGGCGTAGGTAATCATGGTGCCCATGCCCAAGCTCAAGGAAAAAAGAGCTTGACCCATCGCGGCCAGGAGCATCTGGCCGGTGACCTTGGAAAAATCTGGTTTTAGATAGAACTCGAGGCCGTCGGCCGCTCCGGGGAGTGTAACGGATCGGATGGCGAGCAGGATGAGTAGAAGGAACAAGAGGGGCATCAGCCATTTCGAAAGGAGCTCGATGCCGCCTTTGATGCCTCGGAAGACCACGTATCCCGTCATGACGACGATAAGCGCGTGGAGGCTCATGACGGTCACCGGATCGCTGACGAATTGGCCGAAAACCTGGGTCGTATCCAGGTTCTGAACGTTCTGGAAGTGGCCCATGACGGTTTTGTAGAGATAGCCTACGATCCAACCGGCAATGACGCTGTACCAGGCAAAGATGGTGAATCCGCTCAAGATGCATAAACCGCCCACCAGCTTCCACGTCAATCCGCCGCTGGAAAGCTGTTTGAACATGCCGACCGGATTCTTTTCCGTATGCCTTCCCAAGGTCAGTTCGGCCACCATGACGGGATATCCGATGAAAAAGCAGCAGAACAGAAAGACCATGACGAAGATCGCACCGCCGTTGGCGCCGGTTACGTAGGGGAAGCGCCAGATGGCGCCCAAGCCGACCGCCGATCCGGCGCCGGCGAGAATGAAACCGGTTTTGGAGCTCCAGGAGTCTCGACTTGCCACCTATGGTCTCCTTAGTTGAATGGGCCAGGGTTCGTTCAACGGCGTGAAGTATACTCGGAACGGACCGTATATCAGAAATCAAACATGCTGCTTCACGAACTGGTTGAAACCTCACGACGCCTGTCCGGAACGACCCGCCGCCTGGAGAAAATAGAAGCGCTGGCCGGCCTTCTGGTTCGCCTCGCGCCCGACGAAATCGCAATCGGCGTGGCCTATTTGTCGGGAACCCTGCCTCAGGGCCGGATCGGTATCGGTCCGGCGGCGGTTCGACAGGCTTTCCCTGAAACCGCGTCGCCGTCTCCATCACTCGAGCTTTCCGAGGTCCATAAGATCTTCAGTGAGATTACGACGATTCTCCGGTGCCGGCTCCAATACCAGGCGCGGGCAATTACTGCGTCAGGTCCTCGCTCGGGGAACGTCGGATGAGCAGAAGTTCCTTGCGCGACTCGTTCTGGGGGAGGTCCGTCAAGGAGCCCTCGAAGGCATTATGGTGGAGGCTTTGGCCCGGTCGGCCCAGATTTCCAGTCGCGAAGTACGCAGAGCCGTCATGGTCTCCGGTGATCTCGGAGCGGTCGCGGTGGCGGCCTTGAGGGAAGGTGCGGTGGGCCGATTTCGCGTCGAGCTCTTCCGGCCCATTCAGCCCATGTTGGCTCAAACCGCCGACGATGTCGGCGCCGTTTTTGAGCGCCTCGGTACGGCCGCGTTCGAGGTCAAGATGGACGGGGCGCGCATCCAGGTCCACAAATCGGGCGACGAAGTCCGGGTGTTTACTCGTCGGTTGAACGACGTGACGGCCGCGTGTCCCGAGGTGGTCGAAGCGGTGAGAGCGGCCGCTGCTCGGGAAATCATTCTCGACGGGGAAGTTTTGGCTCTTCGAGAAAACGGATTGCCCCATCCTTTTCAAGTCACGATGAAGCGCTTCGGGCGAAAGCTCGACATCGCCCGGATGCGCGAATCGCTGCCATTGAGCGCGTACTTTTTTGACTGTTTGTTTTTGGATGGTGAAGAGCTCTTCGGCCGGCGTGCCGAGGAGCGATTCGAAGCTCTCGCCGACGCGCTGCCCCGAAATCTGCTCATTCCCCGGACTGTCATCGGCGACGCTGATGAAGCGAGTGCGTTTATCGGGACCGCTCTCGAGGCCGGGCACGAGGGCGTCATGGCCAAGTCCCTGGATGCGACTTACGATGCCGGGAGTCGTGGATACGGGTGGCTCAAGCTGAAACCGGTTCACACGCTCGATCTCGTCGTGCTGGCGGCGGAGTGGGGGGGTGGGCGACGGCGCGGCCGCCTCAGCAACCTCCATTTAGGTGCGCGGAATCCTGAAACGGGCGCTTTCGTCATGCTCGGAAAGACCTTCAAGGGGTTGACCGACGAGATACTGAAGTGGCAGACGCGGCGTCTCCAAGAGCTCGAGGTCTCACGGGACGAGTGGACGGTCTTCGTCCGTCCTGAACTGGTCGTGGAGGTTGCCTTCGGTGATGTCCAAACGAGCGCTCAGTACCCCGGTGGCGTTGCCCTCCGCTTCGCCCGCTTGAAACGCTACCGCACCGACAAGACTGCAACGGAAGCCGATACCATCGATACCGTCCGCGCTATCCACGCTTCCCGAGCAAATAATAGTGATTGAGGTTGCCGGCGGCGCCATCGGCGCGGTAATCGGCTACGATCTCGAGCGGTTGAGAAGCCAGCAGACGGGATATCTCCTTCGGGTCCATGAAGTGGCAGTAGCGGAAGGCAGGAGGATTGCTGCCCCAGGTCAGGATGGTATCGCCGGGCTCGAGGTCGGACGGGTCCACCGATACGCCGGTGGCTTCCTGAAAGTCCTTCCAGGACACCATCTTTTTCTTGAATCTTTCGAACCGGGCAAATTGCCAAAAGGAGATCGCCAAGATACCCTGGTGATCCAGTCGTCGGCCGAGCTCGGCGAGAAGCCCCAGACGCTCGTCGTAGCCGGGCACGTGGTGGAAGAGGCCGAAGGCGACGATGAGCGAGAACGGGCGGCGGGCTGCGGAAGGTAGATATCGCTCCGCTTTCGTGCTGCGACGATATCGTGGCGGATCCACTGGGCAGCCTCGAGGTCGGAAAGCTGGCTGCGGGCGATTTCGAGCGCAGGTTCACTTACGTCGATGCCGACATAGTCAAACGAGCTTGAAACATGATCCTTCAAAAAACGAGCAAAGCGGCCGTTGCCGCACCCGACATCGAGGACTGTGAGTCTCGGTGTCTTCGTTTCGATGTGCGTCGACAAGACCTGTCCACCCTTGCCACGGTTTCTGCCGGGTAGCGCTGAAGTCTTCGGCGACCTCGGCGTAGAAGTCTCGGTTGATGGCGTTGAGCGTAGAGATGGTTCGGCGGTTCACGGCAGATTCCTATGAAACGAGAGTCCTGGCTCGCCCCGTATAGCTTCTCACCGGAGGAGCACGAGCGCGAGCTCCTGGGCATCATACAGGAGATCCAAGAGGGTCTGCGTCTCGACCCGGCCTCGCTCCACCGTGTCCTCGCCAAGCATCCTAAAAACGGCAACGCTTTTTTTTCGAAGAGCGAGATCATTCGTGGATATCGATACTTCGCGGAGCGGAAGGGGTGGCTCGGTGAAGCCGACGCCTTTATCGAGAAGGTAAGGATGAAGCCGGTGCGAACGTTGAGCGGCGTCACGCCGGTGACCGTACTGACCCAACCTTACCCCTGCCCGGGCCAATGTATCTTCTGCCCGAACGATGTGCAGATGCCCAAGAGTTATCTTTCCCGGGAGCCGGGAGCTCAGCGGGCCGCCCGCCACGATTTCGATCCCTACCGCCAAATGATGGTGCGTCTCGGAACGCTCGATATCATGGGACATCCCCTCGACAAGATCGAGCTCATCGTTCTCGGCGGCACCTGGTCCTTCTACCCCGAGTCTTATCAACTCTGGTTTCTCAAACGATGCTTCGACGCGATGAACGATATCGAAGGTATCGAGAAATGGAGCGAGGAAGGGGTTGAACGGCGCGTGGATTTCCACAAGTTGGCCCAAGGCGTGGACGGCCGATTCGAGACCAATCCTTATAACGATATCGTATCGGGATTCCTCCGTGGTGAGAACCAGGGTATGTTGCTCCACCAAGACGAGTCGGCAACGTGGAACGAGCTTGACGAAGCGCACCGGCTGAACGAGAAGAGTCGCTCTCGATGCATCGGTCTTTCGGTCGAGACACGGCCCGACCTCGTGACGGAAGAAGAAGCGGTTCGTATTCGCCGTTTGGGAGCTACAAAGGTTCAAATAGGTATCCAGAGTCTTTCCGATGACGTGCTGGTTCTCAATAAGCGGGGTCACGACGTTGCCATGACCCGGCGCGCCATGAAGCTTCTACGTCAGGCAGGTTTCAAGCTTCAGGCTCACTGGATGCCTAACCTCTACGGGTCTTCACCCGAAAAAGACGTGGAGGATTTCGAGCAACTCTTTGCCGACTCTGGATTCCGTCCCGACGAGCTCAAGATCTATCCCTGCAGCCTCATCGAGAGCGCCGAACTGATGAACCCATACGAAGCCGGTACGTGGCGGCCCTATACGGAAGAGGAGCTGACTGACGTCCTGACGGAGTGCCTGCGGCGAGTCGAGCCCTACTGTCGCATCAGCCGGGTCATTCGCGATATCCCCGGTGAAGATATCCTCGTGGGCAACAAGGTGACCAACTTCCGCTTAGTCGCGGAAGCCGCGCTCGAGAAACGCGGGTGGGTCTGCCGCGACATTCGGGCCCGCGAAATACGCGACTCCCGAATGGAACTGGAAGAGCTCGAGCTCGATGAGCTCCCCTATGAAACATCCATTGGAAAGGAAGTTTTCCTCCAGTTTGTAACCCGATGAAAATCGAATTGTCGCTTTTCTGCGCCTTGGTCTCCCGAGCGTCGAGTCGTACATCGATGAGCTCAAAGACTCCGCTTTGATCCGAGAGGTGCACGTTTACGGTGCTGCGGTGAACATTGGTAAAAAAGGTGGGCAGAAATCCCAGCACCTCGGGTTGGGAACCCGTCTCATTCATCGCGCTCGAGATCTTGCGCGCCAAGCCGGCTACCGAGACCTGGCGGTAATCTCCAGCGTAGGAACCCGCGAGTACTACCGGAAGTTGGGATTCGAGGACGACGCGCTGTATCAGCACTTAACCCTGAAGCGACAATAAATGAGCGAAATCAGCGTTGGCAGACGCAACAAAAGCCATGATAGTTGCCGCTATTCTTGGGAAGAGGGTCTGTGATTCACTCCTATATGAAGCGGTGATTATGTGTCTTAACGGAATGACTTTGTTGGCTCGTGTTCGCTTCAGGGTGCCAAAGACGGTTTCCCCAAAAAAGTACATGTCCCCTTTTTTCCTGCAATTTGCCATGAGTTTATTGTCGGATTAGTTTTCTCTTTCGCCATTAGCAAGAGCAGTGAGCCGAAACGCTTCAAGCTGCTCGTTAAGAACCTCTTGATCTTCGCAACGATCACGCGACTGATGGTCATACCCACTTACTGGTTGGCCTATGCGCTCCAGCCGGCGGCGCCCCCGCAAATCACGTACTGGTAGTCCCGAACGAGTCTTCGAGGAGGGGCGCCGAGGTCCTCTCTCGATATGGGCGGAGTCGTCGGCGAGGGTGTCACGCCACTTATGGGGTACCTCATCGTACCGATTCGGAATGCAGTCGCGTGGGTGGTCTTCGCGACGCTGCTCGGGATGATCCTCGGCGGGATCACGCTGCTCCTCAAACGACAGCCAGCCGGGCCCGAACACCCCGTAAGCTAGACGAGGCGTCAAGGAACCATGAACTCGTCCCGAGGAAACAAATCGTAGTTGAGCTTGATTCCCTTGGCTACGGGACGGCGCGCTTTTCTGACGGTGCGCACGGTTTCCAGGAGCCAGCGGGCGCGGTTCCATCCTCCCATATACGATGCGGTCCGGGTCGAAAGGACTCTTTCCCGCCAGGCGCGACGTTCGATGGGAATCAATTCGTTACTTCCGATGAGGATGCCGCCGTCCTCGATTTCGAGAACATAAGGGAAGACATTCCGGAACGTCTGGTAAACGCGGGTCGTCGGAGACCAGGTGCACATGATACCGCCCGGCTTCAAGCGTTTGGCGCAAAGCTCGAAGAACTCGGTGGAATAGACATTTCCGCTATAGGCCATTGCGGGATGCAACGGATTGGCCTGGATGAGGTCATATAGTCTGCGGTCGGACTCGAGTGCTTTCCGGCCGTCCGCAACCCTTATTTCAATGCGCGAGTCTTCGAGGAACTCCCGTAGTTGCGTGAGGTCGGGGTCGTCGGCGTGAGACTCGGCCAGTCGCTCGAGAACCTTGGGTTGAGGTCCGGAAATTTCGAAGACGGTGACGCTTTGGGTTTCGTGCCGAATCGCTGCAGCCCAAGCGGTATTGCCCGAGCCCAAACCGATGATGGCGATGTCTGCCGGCGACGGGTGGACCATGGCGGGTACGGCCCCCAAACGTGTATGGCTTCCGCCGAACGGGACCCAGCTGTGACTCTTTCCGTTCACATACACGCGATAGCGCCCGTTACCTTCAGGAACGAGGGCCGAGACACCGGTGGCGTCCTCGCCGACGATCGCGCTGCCGTCGAAGACACCGTGTAGACGGTTCCATAATCCAGCGCGGGTCGGCAACATCACCACCAATAGCACCAGAAACGCTCCCGCTAAACCCGTCCACGACCGCAAACCGTACCGGCGGACTCCAACGGCGACGAAGATCAGACCGCAGCACATGAGAAACCTGAACGAGCCCGATGTACCCAGTAGATTCAACAAGAGTAGCCCCACGAGTAGGCTTCCCGTCACGCCGCCGGCGATGTTGGCCGCTTGCAAGTATCCAACTTTGCGGCCGCTCGTTCGGGGATCGTCCTGCACGGCCCGCTGCAAAATAGGGAAGGAGAGTCCCATCAAAAACGTCGCTGGGCCGAAGAGCATCGTGGGTAGCGCGAGGTACAGTCTCACCGCTGTTGGCGACCACAGGTTTTCGGAAAGCACAAAGGCCCGCGAGCGGCCCCAATAGTCTGCGAACCAACTGTAGAAAGGGGTGTCGGGGGGCAATGCAACGAGGAGAAAAACGGCCGCTCCCGCATAGACGATGAGCCCGCTCTGGCAGATGAGAAAGGCATAAAGAGGTCGTGAAATGCGGGACACGAGGCGTGCTCCTACGAGGCTTCCCAGAGCGTAGAAGATCAGATAGAGCGCCAGCACGGTGCCGAAGGAAAAGGCCATGCTCTTTGCACCGAGATCCACGAGACGAAACCACACGATCTCGAGAGACATGGCGCAAAAGCCGCTCAAGGCGTAAAGTGCCATCCAGATCGTATAAGGTTGAGCGGGCGTTCCGCTGGGATAGTCGGATTGGATCGCTCGAGGCGCGGGCACATCACGGCCCCGCCGGAGCGCCAACAGGAGGACGGCGGCGACGAGGAAGGCGATCGAGTTTCCCGCCGCGGCGGTCGTCACCGCGCCTCGAATCCCCCAGAATCGGATAAGAATCCATGGAGTGATAAGAGCGCCGACGCTCGCGCCGATCACGTTGATTCCGTACAAATCACCAATCACGCGTCCCGCCGTGTCGGCATCGCGGACCGTCGCCCGTACCAAAAAGGGCAGGGACATGCCCATGAGTGTGGTTGGGAAGAGTAAAGCCAGGAAGTGAAGAGCTCCCGATGTCCAGAAGGAGTCATAGAGCCATGAGGCGCGTAAATAGAGCAAGTCGTAGAAGAGCGTGCAACTCCCGAGTCCAAACAGGCCGATGCCGAGCTCGAGAAGAGCGAATGCTCGAAGGGATTTTGCGGATCCCAATCTGAAGCTTGCCCATCCCCCCACATGGCTTCCCAGTCCCAGGCCGGCCATGAAAGAGGCCACGATCAAGGCGATGGAGTAGATCCCGACTCCCGTGTGTAGGGCCAAGATGCGTTGCCATGCAACCTGATAGACGAGAGCCGACACCCCGCTGAAGAAAAACGCGATTCCGGCCAGGGCCGAAGTCGGGGTGAAGGTTCGACTTGGCTGCGGACTCGATGTGTGAAGGGTGTTCGCCGATTTGCCCACGCGGCGATGATCCCGTAGACGGGAGGCAGCGTCAACCCAAAAGGCTCTGGTATTTCGTCAGGCCGCGATCATTCTTTGCATGAATTCACGTGTCGGCATTTCTTCACAGCTGAAGATGGTTTCTTTGAGCTCCTTCTGTTTTCCCCCGTCGAAATGGTCCGCGGCGAGAGAGCAGAACTTGTTCTCGAGGTCTTCCAAGGTCATGGGCTCGCGGGGATCGCCCTTCGGGAATTCCAGGTAGACCGAATGTGATTGCCCGTCTTTCGTTTTAACGGTCACTCGTGAGGGCTGTTTTTCCGGGAACAGTTTCTCGAACTCCTGGCTCGCTTCACCCTTGATCTTGTGAATGATGTCCTTGAGTTTCGGATCGTCGATCTTTTCCTGCGCGAAGGTCTGCGTCGTGATTTTTCGATCGAGGATGGCGCGGGCGACGCAATAGGGAAGGCTGTGATCGGCCGTCTCGCGTGATTCGGGCTCGTACTTGTGAGGATCGAACAGGATGTCGCAGGCACGGGCGATGGTGGTGACCACGACTTCGTCGATGTCTTCGGGCTTGATATCGTTGTCGATGACCGATTGCAGTGTGGCCGTGATGTGAGTGTGGGTCAGTGCCTCGGTCGGAAAGGCCTTCATGGAACAGGTCATGATGCGGTAGGAGTCTCCCAGTCCTTCCGTCATGATCGGCAGTATCCCAATCGGGACCAAAACAATCCATGAATCCTTCCTTGCCCTCGAAGACGGCTTCCGTTCCGGAGTATCCTTTCTGAGCCATGTAGGCGGCGAAGACTCCGGCCTGGACGGCCATGGGGTCCACGGTGTTCTTCATCATGGTAAGTGTTCCGGCGGTGGGGCAACCGATGGTGTGATTGTGGCATCCCGCGATTCCGATGGCGTTTACCATTTCGTCAACGCTCAAGACCGAGCATCTTGCCGGCGACGACGGGTGAGACGAACTGGGTCAAGGTGGCGTGGTGCCACTTACGTTCCCGGACGCCCGGCTTGGCGAACTCACAGAGGCGTTGCTCGAACTCGTAGGCGAGGACGATTCCCACGATGACGTCTTTCATCGACGCGCCGACCGCTTCGCCGACGGACAAAGCGGCGGGAATGATATCGCTCGGGTGGCTCGGATCTTCCTTCCAGTAGATGTCGTTGAAGTCGAGGGCGCGGATCATGAGTGCATTGATGAGCGACGCATTGACGGCGGGGATCTTGTCGCCGAAGCCGAAGACCGTGGCCTCTTCCTTCCCGCCCATGTCGCGGTAAATGTCCCGAATCGCATTGACATCTTTGGTGTGCATACTGCCGAAGGCGCAGCCGATGGAGTCGTAGAGGAAGCGCTTGGTTTGATCGACCACCTCGGTCGGCAAGTCTTCGTACTTCAGTCCGACCGCAAACTCCGCCATCTGTCTTGAAATCGTCTTGCCCATCTTGTCCTCTGTATTTAAGAGCTAATTCCGAAAGGTGACGGCGACCTGTCCCGACGAGGAGGAACGCCGTCCTCCTTTCCTTCTGTCTTCTGTATTCTGAGTTCCGTATTCTTCTTAGAGTTTCCCCGCGATCTCCTGCGCCACCTCGATGTTGGTATTCGAGAGCCCCACATCATAGGTGCCGACTTTCCCTTCGCGAATCACCTCGGCCACGGCATCTTCCAGGGTCTTGGCCTTGTCGGTCTCGCCGAGCCAGTCGAGCATCATCTTCGCCGTGAGGATCATGGCGATGGGATTGACCTTGTTCTGGCCGAAGTACTTCGGTGCCGAGCCGTGCGTGGGCTCGAAGACGGCGTAGTCGTCACCGATATTGCCCGAGCAGGCGAAGCCGAGGCCGCCCACGAGCTGGGCGGCGAGGTCGGAGAGAATGTCTCCGAACATGTTCTCGGCGACCAGACATCGTAGTCCTGAGGATTTTTTACGAGCCACATGCACTGGGCATCGATGTTGGTCTCCCAAAGCTCGATCCCGGGATACCGTTTGGCCACTTCGCGGGCGGTGCGGAGCATGAGCCCGCCCGTCTCCCGCAAGACATTGGGTTTGTCCACCACGGTGACCGACTTGCGGCCGAACTTTTTCGCAAACTCGAAACCCTGAGTCACGATACTTTCGCAAGCTTTCCGGGTCATGATGCGGGTGGATATGGCCATGTCGTCCAGACTGACCTTCTCGAACTTGCTCATCTTCGGGTGAGCTTTCTTTAAGCTGTCGAAGACCTCTTGGGGTACCGGGTGGAACTCCACTCCGGAATACAGGCCTTCGGTGTTCTCACGGAAAATGACGATATCGATGCCGTCTTTGAGATTGAGAGGATTGCCGGTGTAGGCCTTGCAAGGCCGCATATTGGTGTGAAGGTTGAACATCTGGCGGAGACGGACGATGGGTGAGAAATAAACGTACCCTTTGTCCCGAAGCTCCGGAGCGAGCTCCTCCGCCGCTTCGTCCCTCGGCTTCGACGTGATCGCACCGAACAGAGCCACATCGGTTTTCTTCAGACAGCTCAATGGTCCTCTCGGGCAGCGCTTCTCCTTCGTTGCTTCCAAAACTCCCAACCGATGTCGCCGGGGATATACTCGGCGTCGAAACCCAGCTTGTCGAGCACGATGCGTGTGCAATCCATGACCTCGTGGCCCACACCATCGCCAGGTAACCATGCAACTTTGTATTTAGCCATTATTCTTCTGTCTCCTTAACAACGAACGTAAATCCGGAAGATGATGGCGACCTGTCCGCCGTAGCCTTGGCGGAGGCGGAAGCCGTCCTCCGTTTCCATTCTGAGTTCTTGAGTCCTCGAGTTCTCGAGTTCTTATGCCTTCAACCTCTTCTTGACCCAGTTCTCCAGTCCGCCCTCGATGATGAGCTCCTGGGCGGCCGGTCCAATCGAGCCAATTGCGTAAGCTCTTGCCGTCCACGCTCAAGGAGGACGAACGAACATTCAGTTGAACCTCGAGCCCGGTTCTCACGGTCAGTTTCTCGTCACCGAAACGTTCCTTGAGGTCGGTCACCAGTTCCGGGGCCTCGATGAGCAGAAAACCGTTGTTCAACGCGTTGCGTTTGTAGGTCTCGCTGAAAGACCCGGCGATGACGATGCTGGATACCCCGATACTTCAAGGCGGTCACGGCCTGTTCCCGTGAGCTCCCCGTTCCGAAGTTGAAACCGCCGACGAGTATGTCGTTCGCGCTTCACCAACGGCTCGGAACTCAGGGTCGTAGTTCTCCATGACCACCTCGGCCTGTTGCTCGGGCTTGAAGTCGTCGATGTAGGTGTATTTCCCGGGTAGATGCCGTCCGTGTTCAAATTGTCCTGGTGGCAGAATACGAGCTCTCCCGTCCAGCTCCTCGGGAAATCCCTCGAGAATCGTGACGGCCTCGGACGCTTTCGAAGCACGAGCCGCGTTTTCTATGGAGCGAACGGGCTCGAGGGCATCATAGCTTTTTGGCCCGGTAATCTTTCCCGCAAGAGCGGAGGCTGCAACGACGGCCGGCGATGCGAGATAAGCTTCAGCGGAACGGGAACCCATGCGCCCTTTGAAATTCCGATTGGTGGCGGAGATCCCGACTTCACCGTCCTCCAAGAGTCCGGCACCGAGTCCGATGCAAGGACCGCAACCGGGGGGAAGCACGCGCGCTCCGGCGTCGACGAGGGCTTGCCAATCCCCTCGTCGCTCGCTTTCCGCTTGTACCTCGTTCGAGGCGGCGGCTATATAGAACTCCACGCCCGTTCGCGACTTTTTTTCCGCGGACCACATCCGCCGCCGCGGCGAGATCTTCTACGCGGCTGTTGACACAGGACACGAGATAGGCCTTGTTGACCTTGACCTCCTTCGCCTCGAGCTCGCTGACGCTCGTCATGACCTTGACGTGATTCGGACCCGGAACGTGAGGACGCACGGTGGTGAGGTCGAGAGTGAGTGTCTTTGCGTAGTGAGCATCCGGATCGGCCTCGAGAGTGTTTTTCTCCAGCTCCTCTGAGGCGTTGACGGGTCAGGCGGGGGTGTTCGTCATGGTCGCGTTTTTCGACGAAATCGATGCGTTGACGAACCCAATCCAATGTCTTTTCATCGATGGGGAAAAGGCCTACCAGGGCTCCCCATTCCGTCGTCATGTTGGCAATCGTGAGGCGCTCATCGATCGAGAGGTGCCCGACGCCCAATCCCGCGAACTCGATGGCGTGGTTCAAGACTTCGTCTTGGTTGAAAAGACCGCAGAGCGTCACGATCACGTCTTTTCCGGTAACTCCGGATTCGAGCTTGCCCTCGAGAACGACCCGGGCCACGGGAGGACCTGCCACCAAGTACGGCCGGTCGCCCACAGGGCGGCCGCATCGGTCCGGACGACCGGTGTTCCCAGGCAACCGAGTCCTCCGTACATGTTGGAATGGCTGTCCGAAGCGACGGCCATGGTTCCGGGAAAAGCATAGCCTTCCTCGACCATGATTTGATGACCGATGCCCCGCCCCGCGGGATAGAAGTCCACGCCCATGTCCTTTGCGAATTGCTCGATGGCGGCATACTTTTTTACGTTGGCCTCGCCTTTGTCCTGGACGTTGTGGTCCAGGGCGAACATGGGTTGTCGCGGATTCGCCATTTTGCCCGCGCCGATGGAACGGAACTTGGACATGACCGCGCCGGTATTATCGTGGGTCAAAACGTGGGCGGGTTGGATGGATAAATAGTCCCCGCTTTGAACTACGTGCCCTTCGGCGAGCCGAACTGCGTAACGCTGCGCAATTTTCTCTATGAGATTCTGACTCATCTCGGACTCATTTCATTCGCGGCTCTTCTGCTGCTGCTCAAGCTTTGAAAGGCTCGAAGCTCGCGAAGTCCGCGTGATGCACGATGATGGACTCGACGGTCCGCTTACCCAGATCTCCTTCCTTGGAGTGGGTGGCGATGATGTGGAGAACTCCCGGCGGGAGATCGAACCGATCGGCTATCGCCACGCCGCTGAACGGGTGGCGGAGGATCTTTCCGGCGTCACTCGTCGTCAGTTTGCCCTCGACGATCTGGTACTCCAAGAGCTTGCCGATGTCGATGAGAATAGCTCCGGCGATGAGAATATCCATGTCGATCGTGATCTCGTTGCCGAAGTTCTTCTTCATGATCTTAGCGTTTTCCACGGCGAGCTGGACGCAGGTCCTCTTGTGGTTCATGAAGGAAACGCCGCAATCCTTGATCAGGAGGGAGAAGGGGACGTTGTCCAAGTCCTCGGGCGAGAGGACACTGTTTTCGATCGCATACACCCAGGCGTCGGTGACCTTGTTTCTCAAGGTTTCATCTTGAATCCACTTGATCTCCGGCCAAATTGAAAGAACCTTGTCTCGCATTTGTTTCCTTCTCCGCTCTGTTTCGCCAGGCACAGCCTGGCCTACTTATCCGTCCACTCTGTAGATCGAATCCAGGACCGTCCCGTCCACCCATTTAATGACGCCGATGACTTCGTCACTTTGCGCCGGTTTTTCCGGGGGACCACCGGTTAGCCGGTCCACTTCTGTTTTGATCTCCCTTATGGGCCGGATCGGGAGTCCGCACCCCTTGGTCGCGTCGATGAGATCGGTTCGGGCCGGATTGATGGCGATGCCACGTTCGGTGACGATGACATCGACCAGCTCGCCGGGGCCGACCAGTGTAGTCACCTCGTCCACGATGACCGGGATACGGTCTCGGAAAGCGGGGATGGGAAGGATGGTGCACTTGCTGAACAGACAGTTTTGCCAGCCGCCGATGCCGTGGAGCATCTTCCCGTCCGAGTGAGTAACTACATTGGCATTGAAGTTGACGTCGACCTCGGTTGCACCGAGAACGACGGCGTCCACCATGGACGCGAAATTTCCTTTGCCGTGCCAGTTGTAGCTGGTGAAGGGAGACGTATTCAGGTGTCCCGGGTTTTCCCGCATGGACCGGACCCCTTCGAGGTCGAAGGTTTGTCCGTCCAGGATGTAGTCTGTGAGCCCCTCCTCGAGCATCTCTACGAGATAACGCGTCGAGCCGCCGCGAATGAAACGTGCCTTCACGCTCGATTTCATCATCATCTCTTTGAGAAAGATCGCGAAGGCGAGGGCCGTGCCGCCCGCTCCGGCTTGAAAGCTGAATCCGTCCCTCATGATTCCGGCAGCCTCGACGAACTTTGCAGCCAGCTCGGCGATATACAGCCGATCGGGCGAACGCGTGAGCTGGGTGGTTCCGGAGACGATCTTGGACGGGTCTCCGATTCGATCGAGCCCCACTACGAAGTCGACGTTGTTGCCTTGAATTTGCCAGGGGACGCAGGGAAAGGGCACGAGGTTGTCGGTGGCGATGATGACGCGGTCCGCGTAGAGCGAGTCCACCAGCCCGAAACCGAGGAGACCGCAGGCGGAAGGACCTCGATCCCCGGTGGCGTTACCGAAGGTGTCGGCAGAGGGTGCGGCGAGTACGGCGATATCGATGTGAACCTCTCCGTCCTGAACCGCCTGCCATCGTCCTCCATGACTGCGAAGGACCGCCAATCCCCGCATTCCGCCCCGGGACGCGAAGTCACCGAGAGGCCCGTTGAGGGAGCCCTCGACCCAATCGATGGTACCGCTCTTTATACGATCGATCATCGGTGCGTGACAGGGAAAGGCGGCGGAAGGAAACCAACGCAGACGGCGGACGCCGAGCTCGGCGGCGGCATCGAATACCTGGTTCATGAGAAGATCGCCGTTGCGAAAGTGGTGGTGGGACGAGATCGTCATGCCGTCGCGAAGCCCCGCCCGCTTCAGTGCTTCTTTGATTCCGTCCACCCGCTTGTCACCGTCGGTGGGGTAGTCGGAACAAGAGCGGATCGGGGGAGCGGCCTTCACCCGGTCCGGGCGGTCTTTCATCACGCCCTGGAAAGGCTGTTGCGGCACTCCATTCACTAGGGATGGAACGAGGCGGCCGGCGGCGTTCTCGACAAGTGGTGGCTTCTCGCTCATGAGCCCTCGCGATCTTTCCAGTCGGGTCGTAGGATGCCGGCCGCGACGGCCATTTCGATCGTATGCTCGGCTCGCTTGACCACCGGCGGGTCGATCATCTTGGTGCCGAGGGAGACGACACCCAGTCCTTTCGCCTGAGCCTCATCGAAGGCCCGAACGATACGCTTGGCTTTTTCGAGGTCGGCCTCACTGGGTGCAAGCTCCTCGTGAATCGGTTGAATCTGCCGCGGGTGGATGCAACCCTTGCCGTCGAAACCGAGCGACTTGGCTTCACGCACCGCCGCCCGTAGGCCTTCCTCGTTTGCCACGTCACTATAGACGGTATCGATGGCTTGGATCCCGGCGGCCCGTGCCGCATTGATGATGGTGCTCCGGGCGAAGAAAGATTCTCTTCCTTCCTGTGTCCTCTGGGCGCCGATGTCGGCCGTATAGTCCTCGAGCCCTATCGTGAGCGCCACGCTGTTAGGCGATGCCTCGGCAATCTCGAGAGCCTTGAGGATCCCGCGGGCGCTTTCAATGATCGGCATGAGAAAGACGGGGTCCCGTCGGCCTGATTCTTTCGCGATGGCGGTAATGCGTTCGTCCACCGCGATGACCTGATCCCGGCTCTCGACCTTCGGAATGAGGATCACGTGAACGTTGTGGGGAACGACGACCTCGAGATCCTCGAGCCCCGGTTCGCCCTGGTTGATGCGGACCATACGTTCCGCACCGAAAAAATCGACGGTGCGAAGGGCATTTCGGACCACGAAGCGGGTCGCCTCCTTCTCGGGAGGGGCCACCGAGTCCTCGAGGTCGAGGATGATGGCCGTCGGGACCATGGATTCCCGCGTTCAATATGAGTTTCGGTTGGTTGCCGGGTAGATAGAGGCGGCTGCGCCGGAGTCGTCCCCTCGTCGTTGTGGTCCGGCAATGCTCTTCGAAATCTGGTAGCGATTCTTTTCCTATTTCGGGATGGGCTTTTTTAAGAACCGCTTCGATTCTCGCTGCCACGACGAAGGGCAGGGCGCCGAAGTCTTCGAGGGCCAACGTTCCGGTGGCGACGGAGAGCTCGGCGCAAACGGATCGGGCCTGTTCTTAAGGGAGCGGCCGAAGAGGGCTTGCACTTTGCTTTGGACCGTCACCGCAAGAGGTTGGGGCCCGGGCGTGTAAATGGCGCGGAGGTCGGAGCGAAGCTCGTCTCCCGGAAGGCCTACGGTAAAATTTTCACACATTGTCGTCGACTCAAGGCACGATTTTTCTCATTTCGGCCGAATCTTTGAGTTTAATTTAAGGAGACTAAAGGAAGCAAGTTAGATCATTTCGTTAAGAAGCTCTGGTCGAGGGTGGGCGATGACGACTTTGTTGGTGAGAAGTCCTTTTTCCGAAACGACGGCTGCGCCGGCGTCCACGGCACTGGTGACCGCCGCCACGCTCCCGGTCAAAGTGACGAAAGCCTTGCCTCCGAGGGCCATGGCGAGACGGATCTCGATGAGCTCCACTCGAGCCGTCTTGACCGCCGTGTCGGCCGCCTCGATGAGAGAGGCGACGGAGAACGCCTCGATGACGCCCAGGGCTTCGAGCGACTCGACTTTGTTCACGCCTTGGATGGCGGGAAAGACCGCTTCGTCGAGGTTCGCGATGACGAAACTATCAATGACGGAAAAGTCTCCGGATTGGCTTCCGGCTTGGACGCTTGCCTCGACGGCGGCCACGTCTCCACGAACCATGACCACGTATTTTCCGGAGCAGATGCTTCGCGAAAGTAAGAGCTCCACGTCCGCCGCTTTGAGCATGGCATCGCAGACTTGATAGCCCGCGGCAATGCTGCTGAGCTCAATCAATCCGATACTGTTTTTCGCCATTAGAATCGCTTTTGTAAATCCTGACGCGGCAGAGCCGCAACCAAAAGGGTTATCGCGGCTTGCCGCGAGCTATCAGCCATCAGCGGTCAGCTGCCGGAAAATTGTTTACTTTTTGCATTCAATTTCACTCATCAGGGACTGAAGTCGGCGGCGTCGCCGCCCTCCTGTTTCCTTCTAGATTTCTTGAGTGCTCGAGTTCTTGAGTCCTCTTCTTGCCTGAGTTCTCTCTTGCCAGGCGCAGCCTGGCCTACGCCTCAATCAAGATACTTTCTTTCGTTACTTCCCTCACCGTCCCTTTGATGCTGGCGTGGATGTTCACGCCCATCTCCGAGGGCTCGACCTCACCAACCGTGTCGCCCACCTGGACCGACTCACCTTCTCGGACCGTAGCGGTGGCCGGTTTTCCCACATGCTGAGATAAACGGATGCGTACCGACGATACCGCAAAGTCCACATCCTTGAAAGGCGTATCCTGCTCGTAGTCTTCTACTTTCAGCCGGCGCCTGAGCTGCGAAAGAGGCACTCGGCGGTGCTCTTTCATGGGATGGACACGAAGCTCCTGCTTTTGGACGAACTTGATTCCTTGTTCTTTCAAATCCCGCTTTCCCTGGTCGCACGCCTCTTTCGGGAAACAGGTCCTCGGGACAGGCGTAGAGCGTACAAAGTCCGCAGGCACAGCAAAGCTCGGCCCACTGGTTCCAGTTAGAGGCGCCGGTCAAAGTGAAGCCCAGACTTCTCATGACCTTGTGGGGCATGACCTCGTAGCCGAGAAGGTATCGCGGGCAGAGCTCCGTGCAATAGCTGCATTGATCGCATGCGGATTTGCCGATGCGGTCCATGCTCTCGAGGTGGTTGGGATTTTCGGACGACCATCGGGTGCTTGAGAGGGAGAACGATCAGCCCGGCAGTGGTCTTGGTCACCACGTCGTCGATATCGAAGGTCAGGCTCCCCATCATGAGGCCGCTCACAAACAAGCCGAAGTCAGAAACCGTGGTTCCGCCGACGAGGCTCAAGACGTCTCGGAAAGAGGTGCCGATGGGAACCCAAAAGGATTTCGGCTTGCCCACCTCTCCTGTTACGGAGATGAGCTTCTGAGTAACGGGAATATCCTGGGCGGCGCGATGCACGTTGTAGAGTGTTTCTACGTTGTTGACGACGCAACCAACCTCGAGAGGAATTCCGCCGGGCGGGATCAATCGACCTGTTGCGATATGAACCAGTTCGTATTCGTCACCGGATGGATAGAAATCTCCGAGAAGCACTATGTCCACATCCGCGGGTCTGGAACCAAGCACTCCTTTTATCGCATCAAGAGCGCCTTGGTTTTTCTTCTTGATGCCGAACTTGCCCCTTGTCGCACCGGTGGATTCCATCATGTGGGTGAGACCGGAAAGGATCTCCGCCGGGTAGCGCTTCATGATTTCGTAGTCTTTGTGAATGAGCGGTTCGCATTCCGCCCCGTTGGCGAGCACTAGTTCGACCTGGGAGTCGGCCTTGACATGGGTTGGAAAACCGGCGCCCCCGGCGCCGACGACTCCGCAATTTCGCAGTTTTTCACTCAGCGTCGACATAACCTATTGCGTACTTTATCCACTTCGGTGGCAACCCGCCAGGTTCCGACGAGCCTATCAGAGCCCGAGAGCTTGCTCAATGACGACGGCGACCTGTCCAGACGTAGGAGGGGAGCCGTCCTCCTTCCCCCTTCTGTCTCCTGTATTCTGTATTCTTTCCCGCCGACTACATCTTGCACACCCTACCCACCTTCGGTTACTATGTCCGGACCCGCAAGGAGTGTTTAAATCTTGATGTACGGCCAGCCATAAATCACCACGGAGGGTGCCATGTCCAAGCTGTTCGACAAGCTTCAGGAACTTGTCCCGCAATGGCGCAAAGAGCGCGCGGAAATTCTCAAAGAACTCGGCTCTACCGAGATGTCCACGGTCACGGTCGCCCAGGCCTACGGAGGTATGCGCGGCGTCAAGGGGATGATCTGTGAAACGTCTTTGGTCGAGCCCGACACGGGTCTAATCATCCAGGGACGCCCGTTGCTGGATATCAAGGACCTCTGGCCCGAGCAGACTTTCTATCTGCTTCTTACCGGCGAGATCGGGGGTGATGACGTCACAAAGGACATGATGCTCGAGTACGACAAACGGGCGCAGGTCCCCGATTACGTGTGGGACGTCCTTTACGCCATGCCGGAAGATTCGCACCCGATGGCCATGCTGAATACCGCCATCTTGGTGATGGAAAAGGAAAGCGTTTTCCGCAAATGGTACGACAAAGGCATGACCAAGGCCGAGTACTGGATACCGACCCTCGAAGACTCTCTCCAGTTGCTGGCCAAGCTTCCCGGTGTCGCCGCCGGCGTTTACCGCATTCGTTTCAACAAGGGCGATTTGATTCCCTACACTCCCGGACTCGACTGGGGTGGCAACTACGCGAACATGCTCGGTATTCCGGATCCGGACGGGAGCTTCGCCAAGTTGATGCGGCTCTATCTGCATTTTCATTGCGACCACGAGGGCGGAAACGTCAGTGCCAATACGTGCCACACCGTGGGGTCTGCTCTGTCCGATGCGTACTACGCCGTCTCGGCCGGCCTGAACGGGCTTGCCGGTCCACTTCACGGTCTAGCCAACCAAGAGTGTCTCAACTGGATCCTCGAGACCATGGAGAAGTTCGGCGGAGCCCCGAGCGAGCAGGAAATTCGGGACTATGCTTTCGAAACTTTGAAATCGGGTAAGGTCGTTCCCGGATACGGGCACGCGGTGCTGCGCGTGACCGATCCTCGCTTCACCGGGTTCAACGAGTTCGGAAACGAGTACATGCCCAACGATCCGGTGTTCCAGACCGTCGATCGCGTGTTCAAGGTTGTTCCCAAGGTGCTCGAAGAGTACAGCGAAGAGCGCGTCAAGGCCGGGAAGAATCCGATCGCGAATCCTTGGCCCAACGTGGACGCGGGATCCGGGTGCCTTCTGAATCACTACGGGCTTTCGGAGTTCTCGTACTATACGGTGCTCTTCAGCGTGAGTCGTGCCATGGGCATGCTTTCACAGCTGATCTGGAATCGGGCCGTGGGTACGGCTATTACCCGTCCCAAGTCGGTCGGTTCGAAGTTCGTCCGAACCTTGAAGAAATAAAGCGACCCGTAGGGAAGGACGTTTTACACATTTCGCGCGAGGGCGGCTCCATCGGGGTCGCCCTCGCTTTGTCTTTGAAGGGAGAGCGTGAATTCTCGAACCGTTGATGACTGGATAGGGGAGATAAGCCGGACTAGCCCACCCGAAGCCGCCCGACTCCTCGAGGAGGCCTTCACCACCACCGCCGAAAGCTCACTTGACTCTTTGGACCGGAGGGCGGTTGGATTGCTGGCCGAACGGACCGCCGACGGCCTGCTCGGACACCTTTCATTGGAGGTTCTGCGAGGGCTCTCGTCCAGGGTCGTCTCGAGGCTGGAAAGCGACGGTGCCGAATCGAACCGAGAGCAGCAACGGGAGGCTTGGAGACTTCTCGATGTCCTCCGCCGTAACACGGTACTCCGTCGCATCGCAGATCCCGGATGCGTTGACGAATGGGCGAAGACGATTCTTCGTCTCGTGGAATCCTCTCATTTCACTTTCGGCCGACTCTTCCGCGAGCGAGCCACCGGCTACGGCGCACGGATCTTGTTTCAACTTCCCGGAAACGGGGGAAAGCGCACCCTGAGTTGGCGTGAGACGGCCGAGCGGGTGGACGAGACGACGCGTGGCTTGCTCGCGGTGCTGAAGGACGTGGATGTCGAGGATCGTCCGGTCGCTATCTTGTCTGAGAACCGCCTCGAGGTGGCTCTTCTCGATCTGGCATGTCTTACGGGTGGCATCGTCAACGTCATGATTCCCTCCAACGCGACCGATCGGGATGTTGCCTATATTCTCGGACATGCCGGCGTGGGTGCGGTGGTCGCTTCCACCCGCGAACAGATGCAGAAAGTGCTTCTCAATCGGGACAATATGCCGGAGCTCCGCCGTGCGATTGCGCTCGACCGGGGCGCGGTGTCCGCCGGAGACATCCTGCATTTCGATGAACTCTTGGAGCGGGCCGAAAAAGTGCCCATGGAGGATTTGGAGCGCCGCCGGGAAGGTGTCCGCATCGATGACCTTGCTACCATGATGTATACCTCGGGCACGACCGGGATGCCGAAGGGCATCATGTTCTCGCACCGCAACATCGTCTATAAGAGGTTTGCGAGAGCCTTGGCGCTTCCCGAGATAGGCGAAGAGGATCGCTTTCTTTGCTATCTTCCCTTGTTTCACACGTTCGGACGCTTTCTGGAGCTTGCCGCCTGTGTGTTTTGGGGCTCGACGTACTGCTTTGCGGAAAATCCCGCCATCGACACGTTAGTCCGCCAAATGGGAGAGGTGAAACCGACGGTTTTCATCAGCATCCCCATGAAATGGATGCAGCTCTACGAGCGTATTCGGCAGGAAGTAGACGTCGAGCTGGCCGACGATGGGAGCATTCTCGAGGCGATACGCCGCGTGACGGGTGGTCGCTTGCGTTGGGGGTTGTCCGCCGCCGGTTATCTCGACCCGGACATCTTTCGGTTTTTTCAGCGACACGGGATCGAGCTCATGAGCGGTTTCGGCATGACCGAGGCTACCGGAGGCATCACGATGACGCCACCGGGCGGTTACAAGGAAGGATCTCTGGGCAAGGCGCTTCCCGGAATCGAGCTTCGATTCGCGGAAGATGGAGAGCTCAAGGTTCGCGGTCCCTACGTCATGATGGGATATCTGGACCCGCCCGAAGGAGAGGCTTCCTTCGATGAAAGCGGCTGGCTCGCCACGGGCGACATCATGGAAAAGGACGATGACGGTTTTATCCGTCTCGTCGATCGAAAAAAGGAAATATACAAAAACGTCAAGGGGCAAACCATCGCCCCGCAGAAGATCGAGAACCTCTTTCGTGATTTCGATTCGGTGGGCCGCATATTTCTCGTAGGCGACCATCGTCATTACAACACCGCTCTCATCTATCCTCAATCCCGAGTTCCAGGAACTGGATTTCGCCGCGCTTTCCCGCGAGGAAAAGAAAACCCATTTCCGTTCTTTGGTGGTCTCGGCAAACTCGTTTGTGGAGCCCTTCGAGCGCATCGTGGACTTTGCCGTCATCGACCGTGACTTCGACGCAAAGCAGGGAGAGCTGACACCGAAAGGAACTTTCAAGCGCACAGTAATCGAGAATAACTTCAAAGAAGTCATCGAGCTTTTATACCGGCGGACCACGATGACGGTGGGCGAGGTCAAGGTCACCGTTCCCAACTGGCTCTTCCAAAAACTCGGGATCACGACCTCGAACCTTCGCGTCGAAAATGATTCCTTGAGGATGACTGCAACGGGTACTTCTCTGACTCTACGAAAGCACGCCGGAGATCGAATCCAAGTCGGCTCGGTGCTCTACCGTTTCAGTCGGGGTCCCGTCAACCTTAGCGTGCTTCTCAGAACACCGAGTTTGTGGCTCGGCAACGAAGAGCTCGTCCGATTCGCGCCTCTCGAATTGAGGCACCGAGACCGCCGCCGTCAACTTTCGGAGAATATCGAATGGTATCGCCGCACCGGGTTCTACGACGCCACGGGCGAGGACCGGCAATCCGTGGAGGAACTGCTTTCTAAAAAAGAGCTCGGCCTCATGGACATGCACCGGGTGGCGACCCTTCTCGAAGCGAAAGAGCCTGCTGACGGGATCCTCGCTCTCCGGGTCATCGAGCATTGTCTCGGCCTCGAGGACACCAACGTGACCGCCGTGGCGCGACGGATCCTGCGTCGCGCCCGGTTCTCACCTCATCCGGAAGTGCTCCGTCGGGCTTTTCAGATTCTTGCCTTCTTCGAGCAGCCTCGACTCTACCGGCAAATGCTGGACGCTTTCCTGGCCGGGCCCGAGCAGGTTCTCGATTCTGAGACGATTGCCGTATTGTCGGAACGCGATCTCGCGCAGGAACGTCTCGATGCGTTCATGAGCGTTGCCGAGGAGCGGGTAACACTCGCCGAGGCCATCGTCGGCGGTTCGAGCGACCGCGAAAGCGCTCCTCGATTTTCTTTCCGAGTACGGCTGCATTCATCCCAGTCGGTACACAGAGCTGCGCGGTTTTCTGACCCGCATGTCCATGGATGCCGGGAGCACGGAGGTCGGGAAACATGCGTGCCCGAGCCCGGCGAAAGCTCGAACAGGGATTCCGGGTTTGGCTCGGGTCGGCTTCTCGGATCGCCGTCGATCCGGAAACCGGGCTGGAGTACCGTTGGGAGGATGTGGTCGAGTTCGCGGAAGACGTCGACGAAGAAGCACGGAAGCGTCTTCTTGCGGCGTTCAAGCTGACCCCCATTCTGCGGGAAGCGGTATTTCTTTTCTCCGGCGGAACGACGATCCGACTCGAAGATATCCTTCCCAATGGTGTCTGGGCGAGATGTATCGGTACCGAGCATGGAAAGTCCGTCTATCGGGTGGCCGTTCGTACCCGACTTCAAGACCAGTTTGACCTGGCGGTCAACCTCAATCGCGAGCTTTCGTCCGATGAGGTCGAAGACGAGATCGACTGGCTGATTCTCTGCGGTGAGTCCGGTAAGCGTGGTCCGCTGGTCGAGAGTTTCGGGGGTTATTGGCCGGAGCACGATCTGTGGACCGAAGAGTTCATTTCCGGCGAGACGTTGGACCGCGCCCTTCGGCGTCTTTCGCGACAGAAGACAACGACGAGCGTTACCTCGGTTTCTGGCCCTACGCGGCTTGGAGCGCTGCGAGCGCCCACGTCGATCTATGGCACCGAACGCGAAAAGCCCTCCCGTCAACCAAGAATGTCGTCGTGCCGATGCACGACTATCACACCGGCGCACGCTTGGTTTCTATTACCGGACGAAGGCCTTTTGGATCGGTTTACCGGTCTGCTCGTAGCGCTCGAGGAGGAGCTCGTGCGCGGTGTCGAGAAGGAACACCCGCGCCTCGCCGGTTTGGTCGGTTGGGATATTGTCTTCTCCTCGGTGCTCGAGGTCGTCGGTGAGGCCGATGGACTCGATCTCCTTCGCGATGCTCGTGACGAGGCCGAAGTGGAAGGCAACGACCGCGATGGGAGAGGCGCTCGAGCGTTTTGTCGGCTCGGTCGAGGAGCGGGGTTTCCTACCCATGCGGCTCTTCTTTGCGGCCAAACGCTACCGGCGATGGGCTCGTATCAATTTGGAAGCGACGATCCCCGCCCGTGCCAGCACGCATCAAGAAATCTACGAGACCTACAATCTGGGCCGGCTTCAGGAAGCTTATCCCGAGGTCCGGGCGCGATTTTTTCAGGAGACGGTGTTTCGGGAGTCGGATCGACCCGCTGGCGGAGGGCTTGGCCGATATCGTTCAGAAGCTACGTTCTACGGGAATTGGCGCCGGACGAGCTCAGCAACGCGGTGGCGGATCTACGCGCCCAATTGAAGCTCGATGCTGAGGTCAACTTCTTTTTGACCCGGCTCTCCTATCCCTATCTGCGCCCCGAGGACGAAGCGGAGTACGTGCCGGCTGAGGCCGGGGGATCGCAGCATGAGCGAGATGGTGGTCACTTTGGAGGATGCGGACGGCCATCCGTATCGGATCCGCCACGCCCTTTCCCCGAAGGAAGTGGGAAGACTGCACGGACTTTTCATGGCCGCAAAGTTGCCCGTGCAATTTCGGCCCGACCACCGTTTTCTCGTGGCGGTGAACGAACGCGGGCATTTGATTGGCGGACTCTTCTACGAGGTGGATCCGGAGGGACAAACCGCTCACATGGACAAGATTGTGGTGGCGGACCGCTTCCAGCGCAAAGGTGTGGCGGGCGACATCTTGGAAGAGCTGTGCAATCGCCTCCGAACGGCCGGATATCGTTCGCTGACCACGGGCTTTTTCCGGCCCCAGTTCTTCTACCGTTACGGTTTCACGGTGGAGCGGAACTATGCGGGCCTTGTAAGATTCGCTCGAAGAAGTACGGACAGTGGACAAGCTTTGACAGTTAGGTCCGGAAGACGACGGCGACTTATCAACCGCCCTGTCCGCAGTAGCTTTTAGAAGCCGAGACGCTAGGTGCAAGCTCGAGCCGATCCTCCTTTTCCGTTCTGAGTTCTCGAGTTCTTGGGTTCTTGAGTTCCTATTTGGAGGTAATCTCCATGAGCGATCTGACCTGTCGCGCCTGTGGGTTGGCATGTATCGATTTTCGCATTCACGAATCCTTGGACCGGTTTCTAATGAATCAAGAGCTGGACAAGGAAGGTGCCGATGTCATCCGGGTCGCCGGGGTCGCACTGAATTTGGCGCGACCTGCAAGGACCCCGCGGCGCGCGATTTCCTGATTCGGCCAGTTGAAGGCATCTCACCGGCTACATCAGATCAAGGGAGATCTACCTCGTCAATCACGAGGACTGCGGTGCCTACGGCTTCGAAGACGTTGCGGACAGTGCCGTCGAGCTGGCGACCCACATCGAGGATCTGCGGGCGGCGAAAGCGTTGCTTGGTCGCGAGCTGCCTGACACCAAAGTGCTCACCTATTTCCTTCGGTTGGATGGTCGAGCGGAACCGGTTGGCTGACGACTCGATTGCCATAAGTTGCCGCGTCGACGTAAACTCTGCGGGTTGGTGCAAGCGGCTAATTGATGGGAAAAAAAGGGACTGGTCCGTTTTTGGTGCACGTATCGCTTTGCCAAAAAGGGACCTGTCCCTGTTTTTCTCGAGTGCTTTAATTCTAGGAGGGACAAAAATGGCGAAGAAAGGACCCGAGCGGGTTAACGAGATGGTGGAAGGTCTACGAAAAGTGGCAGGGCATCGAGCGGAAAGCCATGGAGCAGACCGCGGAGATCATGGAGTCCACCGGAAATCCGGTGATTCGTATGGTCATGGAAATCATACGGCAGGACTCGATGATGCACCATCGGGTTCAGCAGTTCATTATCGACAGCTTGACCCGGGAAGCGGTCAGCTTGACCCCGGAAGATGTCAGCGAGATCTGGGCCAAAATCGAAGAGCATGACGAGATGGAGCGGGAAGTCATCGATATGGCCAAAGACCTCAAGGAAAAAGCCTGGTCCCCGGTCCACAAGCAACTCCTGGACTATCTGCTGGCCGACGAAACCAAGCACGACAAATTGCTCGAGCAGCTTGGCGAGTTGAAAAAGGGCATGTACCCGTACGGAAGTTAACCAAATATAGAACTCAGAACCCAGAACTCAGAACTCAAGAACCCAAGGGAGGGTGGATGGGTTACCATCCACCCTTGTCCAGGAAGTCTTTCCCGCCGCTTCACATTCTTGCATTCCGCTTGTTTTCACTAGAACAAATGGACCAAATGCGGATAGGTCATTCGCAACGGTCCGGTCTAGTACAAAAACTCTACAGAACATCGATCGTCGGGCGAGCCGACACCCGGTAAGAGCAAGCGCGCACAGTGTTTTGAGCCAAATCCCATAGCCCTGGGGGAGCATACGCACCCACCTCCGGGCGACTGCATTGGTTCCAGGCACTGCATTCGCGCCAAGTCTTCTGCTGTCAAAGGGATGGGGGACCCACATGCCGATTCGACAGATGGCACAGTTCGTGAAAGAGCGGGCACCGGGAATACCTGAAGGAGGTAGGAAATATACAAGAGCGGGACGCCCTCGAGGATCACATCAGCCCTACAAAGGGCTCCCGGGAAATGCAACGAGACCAGAGGGAGTTCCCAAGAATCGGCCGCCGTGGTCGCTCACCGAGACACGGTTGCTCATCGTTCCAATTGGCCATACTTCCGTGGAGGTGAAGAATGCCAAGTTTCGTAAACCCGGACAAATGTGACGGGTGCAAGGCGCTCGACAAGACCGCCTGCCAACACATCTGTCCCAACGACCTCATGGTCCTCGACAAGGACAAGATGAAGGCGTACAACCGCGAGCCTGAGATGTGCTGGGAATGCTACAACTGCGTGAAGATCTGCCCGACCCAGGCCGTTGACGTTCGTGGGTACGCGGATTTCGTGCCCATGGGCGCTTCGGTGGTTCCTATGCGCTCTACCGACAGCATCATGTGGACCGTCAAGTTCCGCAACGGTACCGTAAAGCGCTTCAAGTTCCCGATTCGCACCACACCGGAAGGCAAAGCAGTGCCCGATGGTGGTTGGGCGAACACGCCGTCCCTGGACGGCCCGGTTCTTTTCACGGAGCCGGAATCCTGTGGATTGCCTGAAGTTTGGACCAAGAAGTAGAGGAGGGGATGACGATGAAAGACTTTGAAACAGTCGAGGTCGAGACTGATCTCCTCATCCTTGGCGGCGGAATGTCCGCTTGTGGTGCGGCAGTCGAGGCGGCCTATTGGGCCAAAGAAGAACGGTCTCAAAGTAACCGTGGTGGATAAAGCCGCCATGGATCGCTCCGGTGCCGTTGCCATGGGACTGTCCGCCATCAACCAGTACGTGGGGTTGAAGGACGGAGACAACACCATCAAGGACTATGTGGACTATGTTCGCAACGACCTGATGGGGATCACCCGTGAGGACCTGGTGGCCAACATTGCTCGCCACGTGGATTCCTCGGTGCACCTGTTCGAGAAGTGGGGCCTGCCCATCTGGAAGGACAAGGATGGCGGCTACGTTCATGAGGGTCGTTGGCAGCTCATGATCAACGGTGAGTCCTATAAGGTCATCGTTGCCGAGGCGGCCAAGAACGCCATTGGTGTGGACAACATCTACGAGCGCGTTTTCATTACCGAGCCTTTGATGGACGGCGATCGTTGCGTGGGAGCCGTTGGCTTCTCCGTTCGTGAAGAGAAGTACTACGTGTTCAAAGCTAAGGCGACCTTGGTCTCCATGGGTGGCGCGGTGCACGTGTTCAAGCCGCGTTCCGCTGGTGAGGGTATGGGCCGCGCCTGGTATCCGCCTTGGAATGCCGGCGCCTCCACCTATTTCACCCTCAAGGCCGGTGCTGAGCTGACCTGTCAAGAAGTCCGGTTCATTCCAGTTCGCTTCAAGGATGCCTATGGTCCGGTCGGCGCCTGGTTCTTGCTCTTCAAATCGACGGCGACGAATGCGATGGACGAAGTCTATATGCAGACCCGTCGGCCCGAGCTCGAGAACTGGAAGCCTTACGGATTGGTCAAGCCGGTTCCTGCCAACCTCCGCAACTACTTGATGATGCTCGATGTGATGGAAGGCAAGGGCCCGATTTACATGCGTACCGAGCAGGCCATCAAGAAAATCGCCGAGGCGGAAGGTGATCCTAAGGCTGCCAAGAAGAAGCTCAAGGAGCTCGAGGCGGAAGCTTGGGAGGACTTCTTGGATATGACGATCTCTCAGGCTGTTCTCTGGGCCGCGACCAATACGGCTCCGGAGGAGAAGTCTTCCGAGATCGCCGCTGCCGAGCCTTACTTCATCGGCTCCCACTCCGGCGCTTCCGGCGCTTGGGTGTGTGGTCCGGAAGACTTGGCACCTGCGGATTACTTCTGGGGCTACGAGAACATGTCCACCGTAAAGGGCTTGTTCTGCGCCGGTGATGCTTCCGGTGCTTCGTCCCACAAGTTCTCCTCCGGCTCTCATGCCGAGGGTCGTATCGCCGGCAAAGCGATGGTTCGCTACGTGGTCAAGGAGAATCTTCCTGCGGCCAATTACGACGCAGCGGCCATCGAGGAGATGAAGAAGAAGGATTTGCAACCCCTTGCGACATTCGAAGAGAACAAGGACAAGACCACGCAAGAGGATGTGAATCCCCACTACATTCTCCCCAAGATGTTCATGATGCGTCTGCAGAAGCTCATGGACGAGTACGCCGGCGGGGTGACCGCTCAGTTCTGTACTTCCGAGAAGAACCTCGAAAAGGCGCTCGAGCTCCTCGACTTCCTCAGGGAAGATGGTGAGAAACTGGCTGCCCGCGATCTGCACGAGCTCATGCGTGCCCACGAAAATGTGCACCGCATGTATCAGGCAGAAGCGCATGTACGTTCCATTCTTTTCCGTGAAGAGACTCGTTGGCCTGGATACTACTTCCGGACCGACATGCCGAAGATGGACAAAGAGTGGAAAGTATTCGTCAACTGTAAGATGGATCCGGCCACAGGAAAATGGACGGTGGAGAAGGTTCCGGTCCTTCCTCTTTTCAAGGAGTCCGGTGACCACGAGCTCCTCGGTGGCTAATGTCCGTTAGCACTCGGCCCCGGGCGCAGAGCGCGCCCGGGGCTACCTTCCCGCTCTGATTCCATGTCGAACCCCAAAGAGAGACCCATGTGCCCCCACTGTAACCAGCCCTTGAAGCGTTTCGAGATGCCCGAGAACTCCGCATGGCGGGAGCTCTACCAATGGGCTTGCTTCAACAATGATTGTTCGTACTACCGCAGTGGTTGGGATTGGATGTGGGAGCAGTATGAGGTGAAGGCTTCTTATCGTTATCGGATTACGGATAAAGGGACCGGGAGCGCCTCGCCGCTCGCGGTTTGGTCCGAAACCGCACTCATAGATCGAATCATAGAAAACGACGATAACGACGAGGAAGCAACTTCATAGAGCTGACACAGCTAGCCAACAGCTACTGACGGCTCCTCTCAGAACGAAAGAGGCCAGCGATGAAAAATACCATGACCAAGGAAACAGTCGAGCTTCCGGGGGACTTGCGGGAAAAAAAACAGCTCGAAGACGGACAAACGTTTTGCTTCGGTTGTCATCGAGAGCTTTCCTGCTTCACCCGCTGTTGCGCCGACGTAAATATCATGCTCACACCGTTAGACGTGTTGCGGCTCTCCCGTCGCTTGAACATGACCACGACGGACTTTCTGGAGGAGCATACGTTTACGCCGTTTACCAAGGATCTCCAACTTCCAGTCGTCATGCTCAAAATGGGCGACGAGCCCGATAAAAAATGCCACTTCGTAGGGGACGAGGGTTGCACCGTTTATGAAGATCGGCCGTGGTCCTGTCGGATGTACCCCATTGGAATGGCTATCCCTCCGGCGCGTGCCGGCGTCGAGCCCGAACCGGTTCACTTTCTCTTCGAAGACGACTTTTGTGAGGGACGTACGCAGAAGAAGGAGTGGACCGTAGAGCAATGGAAACAGAGCGAGGGGATCCCCGTTCAAGAAGAGCTCGAACAGGGTTTCCGCGAGATTGTCAGCCATCCGTGGTTCATCGGCGGAAAACGCCAGCTCGATCCCCGTCGCATGGAGATGTTCTATACCGGTTGTTACGACCTGGACAGTTTTCGCCGGTTCGTCGCCGAATCCAGTTTTATGAAGCGGTTCGAGCTCGACGACGAGCTCGTCGAGCAAATCAAGAGCGATGACGAGGCTTTGCTTCGTTTTGCCTTTCGCTGGCTGCGGTTCGCGCTCTTTGCCGAGCCGACGGTGACGGTCAAAGAGTCCGCAGCCGAAGCGGGGAGGAACCCATGAGTGAATCGGCATCGAAGCCCCTTCTTGTGGTAGGGGCGGGAATTGCCGGAGTGACTGCAGCGCTCGAAGCGGCAGAAGCCGGCAACGAGGTCATCTTGGTGGAGCGCGACCCTACGGTGGGTGGCCGTGTCCTGCGCAGCCATCAGTATTTTCCCAAGCTTTGCCCGCCTTCCTGCGGGATGGAAATCAACATCCGGCGTCTCGAGAAAAATCCCCGAGTTCGCGTGATGACGAGTACGCGGATTGCAAAAGCGGATCGCAATGGCGGCGGCTGGACGGTCACGCTCGCGCAAGCACCGATGTATGTCAACGAGCGTTGCACGGGATGCGGGGAATGCTCGAAGGTATGCACCTCGAAGGTTGCCGACCCCTTCAATTTGGAGATGCAGGAGGTTCCCGCCATTCGCCTGCCCCACGCCGAGGCCTGGCCGAACCGCTTCGTGCTCGACAAAGGCGCCTGTTCGAGCCGATTGTTTGAAAGCGATTGTTGAGGCTTGCCAATATGACGCCATCGACCTCGAGGCGGTCGAGACCGAGACCACCGTCGAGGTGGGTGCTGTGGTTCTAGCCACAGGGTGGAAGCCCTATCCGCTCAGTAAGCTTACTGAGCTTGGTGGTGGAGAGCTCGAGGATGTCATTGCCAACGTGAACATGGAGCGGCTGGCGGCGCCGGCCGGTCCCACGGGCGGGAAGATTGTAAGGCCTTCGGACGGGAAGCCTCCCACCAAGGTTGCTTTCGTTCAATGCGCCGGTTCGCGGGACGTCAATCACCTACCTTACTGTTCTGGAATCTGCTGCCTGGCGTCTCTGAAGCAGGCCACCTACGTGAAGGAGCAACTCCCGGAGTGCGAAGTCACCATGTACTACATCGACCGACGCACTCCCGGGCGAAACGAAGATGTGCTCACTAAGGTTGGGGCCATCGAGGGAGTGAACCTCGTCAAAGGCAAAGTCGGCAAAATCAGCAAAGGCGACGACGGTAAGCTCGTACTGCGGGTCGAGCGCGTTGAGGAAGGAAAGCTCGTCGATGACACGGCGGATTTGGTCGTTCTCGCGACCGGAATGCAATCCAATCTGACCGACGGAAGCCTCCCCTTCAATGTCAAAACGGATGAGGACGGGTTCGGCCTCGAGGACGCAGAAGCCAAGATTTTTGTCGCCGGCGTGGCAAGGCGGCCGGAAGACGTTGCGTCTTCCGTTCGTGACGCCACAGGAGCAGCAGCAAAGGCCCTGGTAGCTGGAAGGAGAGCATGATGGAGCGCATCGGCCTGTTCCTGTGCACTGGATGTGAAATTGGCAAAGCCGTCAACGTGGAAGGTTTCGAAGAGCTTGCCGAGGAAAACGGTGCTTCGACCTATACGGCCCATGGGTGCCTTTGTTCTCCGGAGGGAGTGACGGCCATCGGGAAAGCCGTCGAAGAAGGCGCTGTGGATGGACTGCTCATTGCGGCTTGTTCTCCGCGTGTCAAGGCGGACGTGTTCGAGTTCGACCCGACCAAGGTTGCGGTGGAGCGCGTCAGTTTGCGAGAGCACGTGGCCTGGTCTCAGAAGCATGGTGAAGAAGACACTCAGATGCTCGCTGAAGACTTGCTCCGTATGGGCTTGGTGCGAGTATCGAAGATGGAGCTCACCTCGCCGCTCGAGGAGACCATCGATCAAACGGTTTTGATTGTGGGTGGAGGTCTCGCCGGGCTCGAGGCTGCCAAAGCCGCTTCCGGTCTGGGTCATCCCGTGGTCCTCGTCGAGAAAAAGGACCGGCTGGGCGGCCGTTTAGTGGACTCGAAAGATTCTCGTGCCCGACAAACCGCCGTACGACAAGACCCATCCGAATCACATTCCGGGTCTCGTCGAGGAAATCGAGGCTAACTCGGACGTGCGTCTATTCAAGCAGAGCAAGGTGAAGAGTATCAACGGGCAGCCCGGTCAATTCGCGGTGGAGCTCGAGACACCTTCCGGGGTGGAGACATTCAAAGCGGGAGCCATCGTACAGGCGACCGGGGCCCGACCCTATGACGCCAACAAGTTGGGCCATCTCGGCTACGGAACCTCGCCCAATGTTGTGACGTCTCAAGAGCTCGAGGACATGCTCGTCAGCGGAAAGCTTGCTCGTCCCTCTGACGGCAAGAAACCGGAAAGGGTGATCTTCATCCAGTGCGCCGGGTCCCGAGACGAGAATCATTTGCCTTACTGCTCCGCCGAATGCTGCGGTACGACGTTGAAACAAGTGTCGGTCATCCATCGCGATTTTGGGGACGTCGAGACTGCCGTCATCTATCGCGATATGCGCACACCGGCGCAGCTCGAGCGCTTCTATTTAAGCGTTCAAGAGCAAGACGGTACGTTGATGACCCGAGGCGAAGTCGAAAAAGTCGAGGGTAACGGCAACGGACCCTTGAAGGTCCAGCTTCGCGAAAGCCTGCTGGGCGACGAGGTGGCTTTAGAGGGAGACCTGGTTGTTCTTGCCGTGGGAATGGTGCCGGTATCAGCCGACGGCGAAGCGATTCGGACCCTGGTCGACGCGAAAGCACGGATCGAAAGAAAAGAGTCCGACACGCAGGTCAAGGATGCTACCAAGGTCGTCGAGTCAGCTCAAGGAGCACGAAGGCACCGAGATCTTGAACTTGAACTACCGCCAGGGACCGGACCTGCCGGTGCTCAAATACAACTTCCCCGACTCGCATTTCATCTGCTTCCCCTACGAGACGCGGCGGACCGGGATTTTTACGGCCGGTACGTTGCGGGCCCCCATGGAAGCGGCGCAGGCTGTTGAGGATGGTTGGGGTGCGGCCATGAAAGCCGTCCAATGCATCAACGCGAACGAGCGCGGCGAAGCCGTCCATCCACGTGCCGGGGACCGATCCATCGCCGATTTTTTCCTCCAGCGCTGTACGCAATGCAAGCGTTGTACGGAAGAGTGCCCCTTCGGCGCCATCAACGAGGACGCGAAGGGAACACCCGAGTACAATCCGCTCCGATGCCGCCGCTGTGGTACCTGTCTCGGAGCATGCCCGGAGCGCATCATCAGTTTCCCCGAATACTCGGTCGACGCGGTGGCGGGAATGATCAAGGCCATCGAAGTTCCGGACGAAGACGAAGAGAAACCCCGCATGGTTGCACTGATGTGCGAAAACGATGCGCTTCCGGCACTCGATGATGCCGCGGCTCTGCGCAAGGGGTGGAACCCGTGGACGCGCATCATACCCGTTCGCTGCTTGGGTGCGGTCAACGTGGTTTGGATTGCAGATGCGCTTTCCCGCGGTATCGACGGCGTGATTCTCATTGGATGCAAAAGGGGTGACGACTACCAGTGTCACTATATCCGAGGCTCCGAGCTGGCCAACACGAGGTTGACCAATGTGCAAGAAACACTGGACCGCCTGACTCTGGAGCCGGAGCGGGTCAAGATTGTTGAACTGGCGCGCAACGAGTTCGAGCGCATCCCCGAGATTCTCGAGGAATTTGCCGAGACCATCGAGGAAGTAGGTCCGAATCCCTATAAGGGCTTCTAGAGGCCCGAAGAGGCGATCGAGACCAGCAGAGAGAGGAGCGACATGGCTACACCAGCTGCCGTAATACCATCGGCTGAATTCCGCAAGGAGCTAAAAGCTCGTGGGGGAGAGAGCGCCGCGCGCTGCTATCAATGTGCGACCTGCTCCAGCGTATGCGAGCTTGCTCCCGAGGGTTCTCCGTTTCCACGCAAGCAGATGCTCATGGCTCAGTGGGGGCTCGGCGATCAACTTGCCGCGCGACCCGGCCGTTTGGCTCTGTCACCAATGTAACGATTGCTCCGTGCGTTGTCCAAGAGATGCCAAACCGGGCGACGTCATGCAGACGATTCGTTCGCTCGTGGTCGAGAAATCTGGCCGTACCGACATTCATGGGTTCGTTGGTCTCGAAAGCGGGGAAAACCTGGCCCTTGTTGTTGGGCCTTCCCATCGTGTTCTGGATCCTCTATCTAGCGGCGATGGGCCGGTTCGAGCATATAGCCGCGGTGGGTCCCAACGCTGGATTCGACCACTTCGTTCCCCACTGGATGATCTATTCCGTGTACTTTCCGGTCGCTGGTTTCGTGACCCTGGTGACCATGGCGAGCGGCATGCGATTCTGGAATCTGCTGGGAAGCCACGGCAGTCGTTCCGGGTCTTTCATCGGTAGCCTGATTCCCGTCTTTACGGAAATCGCTACCCATAAACGTTTCGGTTCTTGTGGTGCGGCTCGGCCCAGAAAGTGGGGACACTTCTTCCTACTCTGGGGATTCGTCGGGGCGGCCATCACGTCGGCGTTCATCATCGTCGTCCTCTATATCCCGCCGTTCATAGAACCGTTGCCCCTGCCGCTGACGCATTGGATCAAGATACTCGGCAACCTGTCTGCGGTCGCTCTGGTGTTGGGTGGTGTCTGGCTTTGGCTCAATCGCACCAAAGACGGGAATAGCTCCGGTAATACAACGACTTTCGATTCGTTTTTCCTCTATGTCGTGCTCGGAGTGATTGTCACCGGTTGCTTCGTGGAGACGGCCAGGTTCGTCTTGCCCCCGCAGGTTGCCGGTTGGTCGTACGTTTTGCACCTGGGTGTGGTGCTGTGTTTGTTCCTGACGTTTCCGTACTCGAAGTTCGCTCATTTGCTATACCGTACCTTGGCTATGGTCCACGAGCGGATGTCGACGGCGGATTAAAGAGGTTCTTGCTGTTTGAGGTTCAGATCGATGAGAGGCTCTCGGTTGGTGCTGGAAATCTCCCGGAACCGAAGTCTCAGCAATAGCTCAAATCCTTTGGAGGTGGAGACTTATGATTAAACCGCATGGTTCCGATACATTGAATCCTTTGTATGTTGCGGATGACGCGAAACGCGCCGAGCTACAAAAGGAAGCCGAAGGCCTTCCGAAGTTGCTGGTGAGCTCACAAGCGGCCGCCAACGCGGTCATGCTGGGCAGCGGCTATTTCAATCCGCTGAAAGGTTTCATGAACTTGGCCGATTCGATGTCGGTGGCGGAGAACATGAAGACCACGGATGGCCTCTTCTGGCCGACGCCGATCGTCAACGTGGTTTCCGATGCTTCCGCTATCAAAGGCGCCAAGCGGATTGCCTTGCTCGACCCAAACGTTGACGGCAATCCCGTGATCGCCATTCAAGACGTCGAAGCCATCGAGGAGGCGACCGACGAGCAGATGAAGGCCATGACCGAGAAAATTTACGCCACCACGGACACGGAGCATCCGGGCGTGAAGAATTTCAACTCGGTCGGGAAGACGTTCGTTTCCGGTCCCATCCAGGTGCTGAACTTCTCGTACTTCGAGAAAGATTTTCCGGGGACCTTCCGGACGGCGATGCAAATTCGCGATCTCATCGAGAAAAACGGCTGGAAGAAGGTCGTGGCGTTTCAAACCCGCAACCCCATGCATCGGGCCCACGAAGAGCTCGTCAAAATGGCGATGGACCGTGTCGGCGCCGACGGGGCCGTGATTCACATGTTGCTGGGCAAACTGAAAAAGGGAGACATCCCAGCCGACGTGCGCGACGCCGCGATCCGCAAGATGGTGGAGCTATACTTCAAGCCGGATACGGTCGAGATCACCGGTTACGGATTCGATATGCTCTACGCCGGGCCGCGCGAAGCGGTGCTGCACGCCGTCTTCCGCCAGAACATGGGCGCCACGCACCTCATCGTCGGTCGCGACCACGCCGGAGTGGGTAGCTACTATGGTCCCTTCGACGCGCAAGACGATCTTCCACAAGGATGTGCCGGAAGGTGCGCTGCTTTTGAAGATATTCGAAGCCGACCACACGGCATACTCGAAGAAGCTCGGCAAAGTCATCATGATGCGGGATGCTCCGGAAGGTCACCAGAAAGAAGACTTCGTGCTGCTTTCGGGTACGAAAGTTCGGGAAATGTTGGCCGCCGGCGAGGACCTTCCCAAGGAATTCGCCCGACCGGAAGTCGCCAAGATTCTGATGGGCTTCTACCAAGAACAAGCGAAAAACTAGGAACACCTGGATAGAGTCTCGGTCCCATGAAACGGCGCTCCCTCTCGGGAGCGCCATTTTTTTGTGCGTCGTTCCCGCGAAGTGTGTACCATTTCAAATAGATAACTACAATTCATATCTGAAATCGACGTACACTTCAAATCGCTTTTGTGACGCGATCTTCGCACCGATAAGTAACCAGAAAAAAAAGATACAGGCTTGACAAAGGTTCTGCTTTCGTATATTCAGACACATAGCGGTTGGACTCTTATCGAGGAATAAGCGAATCCTAGTGCACGGCTCCGGTTAACCGTTCCACAGGGAGATATAAATATGACGTCCTCGACCCGCCTCTTCTTTCCCATTTCATCTGCTGAATTTCATTCAATAGCTTGCCTTGTTCGGGCTAGATCTCCGATTACCCAACCCAAACCTTAGTTCTCTGGGGTTGGTGGATTTTCACGGGTTTTCCAATGGAGACGTCATTGTTTACATGTACGGGTCGGGATGCATCGATGCTGTAAATGAAAACATTTTGAGATGTGACGAGAGACGACGTTATGAAAGCTAAAGCAAGGCCAATTTTAGTTATCGGAGGGGGAATCGGGGGCATGACGGCGGCGGTCGAGGCCGCCGAAGTCGGCTATCGCGTCGTCCTGGTGGAGAAGGAAGCTTCTCTCGGCGGGCGCGTCGTCCGCACGCACCGGTACTTCCCCAAGATGTGCCCGCCGACCTGTGGATTCGAGATCAATACCCGCAGGATCAGACAGAATCCCAGGATCACCGTCCACACGCTGGCCACAGTCGAGGAGATCTCCGGCACGGCGGGCAAGTTCACGGCCAAGATCAAAGTACGGCCGAGGTACGTCACCGGCGAGCATTCCCTGGACGATTCCATGACCGAATCATTGACCTCCGAGCGCGCCAATGATTTCAACTATGGGATGGACAAGACAAAGGCGCTCTATTTGCCGCACGACATGGCCTACCCGCCGGTCTACGTCCTCGATCGCGAAGCCCTCTCGGACGCCGATGCCGCGAAACTCGCCGACATCTTCCCAGCGGGGCCATCGATCTGGATATGAAAGAGAAAGAGATCGAGGTCGAGGTCGGGGCGGTCATCGTGGCCACCGGATGGCGTCCCTATGATGCCACCAAGCTCGACAACCTGGGCTTCGGCAGGCACCGGAACGTCATCACCAACGTGATGATGGAGCGGCTGGCCGCCGCGGCGGGCCCACCGGCGGCGAGATCCTTCGGCCTTCCGACGGAAAAAAGCCGAAAACGTGGCCTTTGTGCAGTGCGCCGGTTCGAGGGACGAGAACCACCTTCCCTACTGTTCGGCGGTCTGCTGCATGGCTTCTCTGAAGCAGGCCAGATACCTCAGAGAGAAGAACGAGAACTCCAAGGCCACGGTCTTCTACATCGACATTCGCACCGTCGGCCGCTGGAGAAGTTCTACTACGACATGCTCGACGACGAGAACGTCTCGTTCGTCAAAGGCAAGGTGGCCGAGATCAAGCGAAGACCCCGAGAGCAAGGACCTGATCTTGAAAGTGGAAGACACCTTGTCGGGCGAGAAGCTGCAGGAAAAATTCGACATGGTGGTTCTGGCGACCGGCATGGTGCCCAACACCGCCGACGCCAAGATCCCCTTCGACCTGACCTATGACGAATACGGCTTTATCGATGGATCGACCGACGTCGACGGAGTCTACGCGGCCGGTTGCGCCAAACATCCCTGCGACGTGTCCCGAACGACAAAAGAATCGACGGCCGCCGCCCTGAAAGCGATTCAATGCCTCGAACGAGGGTGATTTCATGGAAGACAAGATCGGCGTCTTCATCTGCACGGGTTACGGAATCGCCGAAGCGCTCGACGTCGATGCCTTGTGCAAGGTAGCCACGGACGAATTCAGCGTGCCGTTCTGCAAAACCGTGGACACCTGCGAAGGGCCCGGCCTGCAGGCCATCAATGACGACATCAAGAACGAAGGCCTGACCAAAGTCGTCATCGCCGGGATTTCCCCGCGCCGTTATGCTGGAGATGCGTTCCCCGACGACGTGATCGTGGAGAAGTGTCGCTTTGCGGGAACATGTGGTGTGGTGCCAGCCGCCGGGCGAAGAGGACACGCAGATGATGGCGGAGGACTATCTCCGCATGTACATCGCCAAAGTCCAAAAGATGGAGCTGCCGGAACCGTTTCAGCCGGAAGAGGCCATCGACAAGACCATCCTGGTGGTCGGCGGCGGAATCACCGGCATGACGGCGGCGCTCGGAGCGGCGAAGGCCGGATACGAAGTCCGTTTGGTCGAAAAGGCGGACAAGCTGGGCGGCTGGCTGGCGAAGCAGCACAAATCGGTTCCCACCGAACCGCCCTATCGTGAGCTGGAGGACACCGGCGTCGAGGCGCTCATCGCCGAGGTCGAGGCGAATCCGCGGATCAAGGTCTATACGTCGGCCGCCACGGAGAGATTGTCCGGAGCTCCCGGCCTGTTCGACGTGACGCTCGAAGTCGGCCGCCGAACGGCAAGCCGGGCGGCGAAGTCCTGGACACGTTCCGCGTCGGCGCCATCATCCAGGCCACCGGCTGGAAACCCACCGAGCCCCGCGAAACATCTGCCATACGGCAAGCTCGAAGACGTGATTCGCAACGTGGAGCTGGAGGAGATGGTCAAGGACCAGGGCCGCATCACCCGCCCCTCCGACGGCAAGGAAGTCAAGAGCATCGCATTCATCCAATGCGGCGGCTCCCGGGACAAAGAGCACCATTCCTACTGCTCCTCGATCTGTTGCCTCACGTCGCTCAAGCAAGCCCTGTATCTGCGGGAGAGCGACGAAGACGCCAAAGCCTACATCTTCTACGAGTTCATGCGAACGCCCGGGACAGTACGAGGACTTCTATCGCCGGGTGCAGGAAGATCCCGGGCGTCTTTCTGACCAAGGGAGAAGTGACGGACGTCACTCGCGACGAAGACGGAGAGCTCGTCGTCACCGTCAGGAACACCATGCCCGGCGAACAGATCCAGGTGAAAGTGGATCTGGTGGTTCTGGCCGCGGGAATGGTGCCCAACTCGGCCGACGGCGAGGCCATCCGAGCCTACGAAGACGCCAAGATCGCCGCCGTAAAGGGAGATTCGGAGACCCAACGCAAAGCGGCCGCCGAGAAAGTCGAGCCGCTGAAGCATCACGAGGGAACCGAAATCCTCAATCTCGCCTATCGGCAAGGACCCGATCTGCCGATCCTTCAGTACGGTTTTCCCGATTCGCATTTCATCTGCTTCCCCTACGAGAGCCGGCGCACCGGAATCTACCCCGCCGGGACTGCGTCCGCCAGCCCATGGACGGCTGCGGCAGCCGAGAAGACGCGAGCGGGGCGGCCTTGAAGGCGATTCAGTGTGTCGAGATGACCTCGCGGGGCGAGGCGGTCCACCCCCGCGCCGGAGACAAGTCCTATCCCGACTTCTTCTTGCAGAGATGCACTCAGTGCAAACGTTGCACCGAGGAGTGTCCTTTCGGCGTGCTCAACGAGGACGAGAAAGGCACGCCGCTGCTCCGAGGCGACTCGGTGCCGTCGCTGCGGGGTCTGCATGGGCGCCTGCCCGGAGCGAATCGTCTCCTTCAAGGACTACTCGGTGGACATCGTGGGGTCGATGATCAAGGCGGTCGATGTGCCGGACGAGTTCGAGGAGAAGCCGAGGATCCTGGCGCTCCTGTGCGAGAACGATGCCTTCCCGGCCCTGGACCTCGTGGGCCAGCACCGCCTTCAGTATCAACCCCTTTGTCCGGGTGATCCCGGTGCGGTGCCTGGGATCGGTCAATACCGTGTGGGTCACGGAGGCCGTGTCGGCCGGATACGACGGGGTCATCTGATCGGCTGCAAGTACGGGGACGACTATCAATGCCACTTCATCAAGGGGAGCGAGCTGGCCGTCACGCGCGGCGACAACATCAGGGAAAAGCTGGAACAGATGGCCATGGAGAACGAAAGGGTCGAGCTCCACCAGCTGCAGATCTCCGAATACGAAGACTTCCGAAGATTTTCGACGACTTCGCTGGAAGTGATCGACGAGTACGGCATGAACCCGTTCAAGGGAATGTAGCTATCGCCTCGTAGTTTGCAGCGACCGGCTGTCCGGGGCGACTCGAGAGGAGCCTTCAGCCGCCACGCAGCCGCCAGTCGGCTGAGTGGCCCGCGAGGAACCGGCGAGAGCACGGGGCTCGCGAGTTTAAAAGAAGTGCCTGGAGGGAATCGACAGTGGGAATTGCCGAGCAGACTTCCGAGAGGCAAGCCGATTCTGGATCGAGCCCGATCTGGATTTCATTCGCACGCTCAGCAGCAGGGCGGGGAAACCTTCAAGAAGTGCTTCCAGTGCGGCACCTGTTCCGCAACGTGCGCGCTCTCGCCCGATGCCGATGCCGTTTCCGCGCAAGGAAATGGCCTGGGCCGCCTGGGGGATGAAAGATCGTCTCTGCGGACCCGGACGTCTGGCTCTGCCACCAGTGCAACGATGCTCGATGAGGTGCCCGCGCGGCGCCCGGCCGGGAGATGTGTTGGCGGCGGTCCGGCAGGAGAGCGTGCCCACTACGCCGTTCCCCGTTTCCTCGGCGACATGGGTGGGCAGTCCCAAGTACATTCCGTTCCTTCTGGGTCTGCCGGCCGTACTCTTGGGTTTGGCCGTTCTTGTCCGGGAGCCGATCGAAATGGCTCTCGGGATCTCGCACTACACGAGCGACATCGTGTTCTCTTATTCCCTTGGTTTCCCCACTGGCTGCTGAACAGCTTCTTCGGTTCTTCGCTTCCTGACCTTGCTCGGAATCGTCGGAGGTACGATGCGTTTCTGGCGGGCGATGAAAGTCGGCGCCGCCGCCAAGGGGAGCCGGTCCGCCGGTAAATCACTGGGATCGGCCATCGCTTCGGCGCTCAAGAGCATCTTCAGACACGACAAGTTCGCCCAGTGCACGAAGTCGACCGCGCGGTCCTCTCGCATGTCTTCGTCTTCTTCGGCTTTCTCGCCCTGTCCGTGGTCACCTTCTGGGTGATCACCGCCAGGTTCAATCCGCTGATCGGTTCCGACTTCGTTTATCCCTTCAGCTTCTGGAGTCCGTGGAAGATGCTCGCCAACTGGGCGGCACGGCGCTTCTGGTCGGCTGCGTGTGGATGATTTGGGAGCGTCTCGAAAGAGGTGACAAGGCCGGCATCAGTACTTATTTCGATCTGGCCTTTGTGTTGACGCTTGGATTGGTCGTGTTTACCGGGTTTGTCACCGAGGTGCTGCACTACTTGAGGTTGGAGCCGCACCGGCACGTCGCCTATTTCATCCACCTGGTTTCGTCTTCGCGCTGCTGATTTACCTGCCCTATTCCAAGTTTGCCCACATCTTCTATCGCACTACCGCCATGGTCTACGCCGAGTATTCCGGCCGGAGGATGGGAGAACCGGACGCCCCGGCTACCTGAGAGCTCGACAGGGGGGAAGGCGAATGAGTAACAAGACGGTCGTGGTTGCAATGGTCATCATCATATTGATCCCTATTGCATACAGCGCCGTCTCTCGCGCAGTGACCGCGGGCCCTCACCGTTTCTGGAGCGGCCCGATGAGAAGTACGAGAGCTGCATCCGAGATACCGAATACATGCGTTTTCACCATATGGACTACCTGAAAGAGATTCGAGAGGAATTCGTCCGCTACGGATCCGGGAAGCCAAGGGACTGACGAGCTGCAAGGAGTGCCACACGAGCCGGGAGCGTTTCTGCAACCGGTGTCACAACATAGCCGATCTGACGATCGACTGCTTCGGTTGTCACTACTATCCGGAGACGGCTCCGGCGGCCGCCAATAGGAAAGCGAGGGGGAATAATGGACAGACGGGAGTTCCTGAAATCCGCGGCATGTTGTCGGGAACTGCCTGTGCGGGTGGACTGCCCTTGCTGACCGGCTGCACCCGGGCGATGCCCACGAACGAAGCCCTTTGACCGGTCTCAAGTGGGGCATGGTCATCGATCTGACCAAATGCCGGGACGGTGCAACGCCTGCATGGAGGCCTGCCGAAAAGAGAACAACGTGGCCTTTTTCGGCGATGAGAAGCTAGGACATTCACTGGATCCGGAAGGTGCGGATCAAGGATAAGGACGGCGACGATCCACCGAGAAAGACCATGATTCTGCTGTGCAACACTGCGACGACCCGCCCTGCGCCCAGGTTTGCCCCGTGCAGGCCACCTACAAGCGCGAGGACGGCATCGTCATCGTCGATCACCACCGCTGCATCGGATGCCGCTACTGCATGATCGCCTGTCCGTACAATGAGAGGTATTTCAATTTCAAAGAGAATCCGGAATGGCCGAACACGGAACGACCCAAGAGATCTCATGGGGTGACGGAATCGTGCACTTCTGCGCCCATCGCCTGGACCAGGGGATGAGGCCGGCATGCGTCAAGGCCTGTGAGAATGTGGGGGCCGGGGCCATAACGGTCGGCAACATGAACGATCCGAATAGTGAGGTCTCCAGGTTGATCGCCGAGAAACCGGTAAAACGCCTGAGAGAGGACCTGGGGACGAATCCCAAAGTCTACTATATCGGTCTGTGATTGTGAGGTAGTGCGATGGAGGTCAAATTCGCAAGAATCGAGGGGACGTCGAAGTCCTTTTATCTGACCGTGGCCGTTTTCGTGGCGCTGATATTGGCGGGTGTCTACTCGACGTACCTCATGTATGCACACGGACTCTATCTATCGGGGATGACCAACCGCGTACCATGGGGACTGCAGATCTCGATGGCCATCTACTACATTGGTCTCTCCGCCGGGTCGCTGGTCGTGTCGGGACTCTACGGCATCTTCGGCAAGATGGAGTACAAGCCCTTTGCGAGAATCGCCGCCTTTCTCGCCATGCTGTTTTTGATGGCGGGTCTCCTGTCGATTTTCACCGATCAGGGACGGATCGATCGACTGTTTGTCATGCCCTTCACCTATTTCAACCCGACTTCCATGTTCTCGCTCAACCCCGCCTCTGTACTCGGGGCACATCATGATCTGCATCATCTACCTTTGGGCTTTGTTCAAGGAAAAAGGCGCCCTGACCAAAATCGCTTCGTTGACCGTTGTTTTGTGGGCCATCGGGACACATACCGGCACGGGAGCTATCTTTGCCCTGGCCCCGAGGGAGCTTTACAGCTCTCCCCTGCTCCCGCCGAGCTTCGTAGCGGCGGCGCTCTCGTCCGGCGCTGCTCTGATGATCCTCATCATGGTCGGATTGTTCCGGGCAACGGGCCGACACTTGGACGATGAAATCGTCGTGTGGCTGGGGCGGCGTCTCTTGCCGGTTTTTCTTCTGAGTGCCCTTTACGTCATGTTGATCGAGAACCTCCATCGGGTGTACCTGTCGGGATCGCATGAAGCCGGAATGTACTTTCTGTTCGGCGGGTTCCACAGTTGGCTGTTCTGGGGCGGATTGATCCTGTTCGGGTCCATTGTTCCGGCGATTCTCCTTTTCATTCGAAGGACGGGCACTTCTATCCGTTGGCTCATTGTCAGTTCGGTTCTTGGTGGTTTTCGGTATCCTTTGCGAAAGGTATCTCATTGTGATTCCCGGCCTCGAACACCCGCCGGAAATTCTGCCGGGCATGGAAATAACCAGCTCCGTTATCAATGAGGGGATAGCATCCTATTCGTTCAGTTTTTGGGAGGTGCTTCAAGCTCTGGGAGTCCTATCGTTCGTTGGATTGGCCTTCGTCTTGGGACTCAAGTTTTTGAGATTGCTTCCGGTCGAAGCGAAGATGCCCTCGGTCGGGATACCGATTGAGGGTTACAAATAGGCGGGCTACTGGATTATCAAAACAGGAGGGTGATCCTTTAGGCAGGTGGATGACTAGATAGGAGGATGACCATGGCGAGATTTGTTTGTCTGCTCACTTTCACTCAGCAAGGATTTCAGCAGCTGGGTGCGACCACGAAGCGGGCCAAAGCTTTTACGAGAATGGCCGAGGAGATGGGGGCCAAGGTCCATGACATTTACTGGACACTGGGAGCTTATGACGTCGTGCTCACCATGGAAGCACCCGACGAGAAAACGGCGGCCACGGTGGCTTTCAGTCTGAACAGCCTGGGCAACGTCCGTACTCATACCCTTGCCGCTTTTACCGTGGATGAAATGAACGATGAGATCCTCGGCAAGGTTCAGACGGGCTACGATCTCCTTCGTCACGAGCAGAAACGTCTATCGTAGAATCGGAAGACCGAATCGGGTCCTTGCACCTTGGTAGGCGCGTGTCATCGTTTGTTTCCCGAAAAAATTAGAAGACAAAGATGGTGTTGATGCTTAGCTGTCGAATCTCGTGACCGGCGACGTCGTAATAAGTAAACCCAGTCTCGCAAGCTCGGGCCCAGGGCCTCCTCCCTGGGCTCTTTTTTTGTTTCTTTGTGTTTCATTATTGAGACATTCGGAGTGAGAGCGAATATCCTGTAAGTATTTTATAAATCATATATTAAGCGGTGTTATTTTGTTTTGAGGCCTGTGTCTATGTTGCATAGCGGAAAAGATCGACGGTACAATGAAATAGGACGGGTAGGAGGGGTGAATTTCGATTTTTTACCAGCCTTGATTGAAGAAAGAAGTAGGCTGGCTACTAACGGAAGAGCAACTTCGAGCGGAACAAATGAAACCTGAACAGGATAAACAGTTTCTAGAAACGATTTTGAGCTCCATTGCCGATGGAGTTTTCACGGTTGAACAAGAACCTTCACATTACTTCATTCAACGATGCGGCGGAGCGCATCACCGGCGTTCCCATCACGAAAGCGATCGGTCGCAAATGCAGCGACGTATTTCATGCCGATATCTGTGAGCACGGTTGTGCACTACATCGAAGCCTCGAGTCCGGTCGGGAGCAGATCGACGTTCCGGCCAAAATACTGAACAACCGAGGGAAGTCCGTGCCGATCAGCTTGAGCACTTCCATGCTTCGCGATGCCGACGGCAATTTGCTGGGCGCCGTCGAGACCTTCCGCGATCTGTCTGCCTTGGAACAGCTTCGTCGCGAAATCAAGCATCAGTACACTTTCGAAGACATCGTCGGCAAGAGCAAGGCGTTTCAGAGAACCTTCGCCCTGTTGCCGGACATCGCCGAGAGCGACGCGACCGTTCTCATCGAGGGGCCGAGCGGTTCGGGCAAGGAGCTTCTGGCGCGGGCCGTCCACAATTTCAGCTTGAGACGAAATCGGCCGTTCGTAGCGGTCAATTGCGGTACGCTTCCGGTGAATCTTTTCGAGTCGGAGCTTTTCGGCTACAAGCAAGGTGCTTTCACGGACGCAAAACGGGACAAACCGGGTCGTTTGGCTCTGGCCGAAGGTGGGACTATCTTCTTCGACGAGATCGCCGAGCTGCCGCCGGCCACCCAAGTGAAGCTGCTCAGAGTTCTTCAAGAGCGGGAATACGAACCGCTTGGTGGAATCAAGACCACACGCAGCAATGTTCGAGTCGTGGCCGCGACGAACTCCAAGTTGGCCGAGCTCGTGAGTGGAGGAAAGTTCCGTGACGACCTTTATTTCCGACTCGCCGTTGTTCGTTTGACTTTGCCGCCTCTGCGCGAACGGCGTGAAGACATTCCTTTCTTGGTGGAGCACTTCATCCAGCGGTTCAATGCCAAACGGGGGAAGAAGATTGCCGGAGTCACACCCGCGGTCATGGAGAGCTTCATGCGACACCCTTTTCCGGGAAATGTCCGCGAGCTCGAGAACCTCATCGAGTATGGATTCGTGCTTTGTCATGAGCGCGTGATTGACGTCCGCCATTTGCCGGAAGAGTTTCAAAGCTCGACTCCGGTGGTTTCCTCCACCGATACGCCATCCGAGGTATCGAAACTCAAATGGGCTGAAGCGGATACCATCCGGTCGGCCCTTCGTCGCAATGATGGCCATCTTGGGAAGACGTGCGACGACCTCCGTGTGAGTCGCACGACACTGTGGCGGAAAATGAAGAAATACTCCATTTCTTCCGGTGAGTACGGTAGTTGACTCGGCTGGCTCTCGAATCAACGCGTTTAGCGATTTAGAAAATTTGCCTGTATTCTCCTCTCAGTGCGTCGATTCCCGCCTGTGCGTGAGAATTCTTATCTCCTGAGCTGCCTTCGGTTTTGAGCCAAATCGCCTATCCCTGGGGCAGCAGGCGCACTTAGGGCGTCCTGTAGGCTCCCACCGCTTCGGACTCGTTATTAAGTGTCGTATTAACAGTCTGTTAGAGGGCGTTGAGTGCGCGAATTGTTGGCACAGTACTTGATATCCCCCCGGTGTGTTGGGTCCAAAGGAGAGAAGGATAAGAGAGCGTACGTTTTTCCTTTATGTTCTCTTTTGTTCTGTGGATTCGGAATTGAGACACCTTTACTCAACTACCTTTCAGGGAAGGAGCTAGGAGTTGTTATGACAGAAAAATGGAAAACGCCCCTGCTTGACGAGCTCGAGAAAGGCCCGTGGCCAAGCTTCGTCAACGAAATCAAGAAAAGCGCCGGCAATCCCATGACCAACGATCTGCTTGGGGTGCTCGAGCGCTCCTACGCAGACAAGATCGGCCATTGGAAGCACGGTGGCCTCGTCGGCGTCATGGGGTACGGCGGCGGCGTGATTGGTCGTTACAACGACCTGCCGGAGGAGTTTCCCGAGGTCGCGGAGTTCCACACCATGCGTGTCAACCAGCCGGCCGGTTGGTTCTATACGTCCGAGGTCCTGCGCAAGATCTGTGACATCTGGGAAAAACATGGATCCGGCATCACCAACATGCACGGCTCCACGGGGGACATCATTCTTTTAGGCTGCTAAACGGACGAACTGGAGCCGACGTTCGAGGCCCTGACAGAAATCGGTTTCGATCTCGGTGGCTCCGGCTCTTGCCTGCGAACGCCGAGCGCCTGCACCGGTATGGCGCGTTGCGAGTGGGCCTGCTACGACACCATGGGTGCCTGCTATGACATGACCATGGCGTACCAGGACGAGCTTCACCGCCCGCCTTTCCCATACAAGTTCAAGTTCAAGTTCGCGGGTTGCCCGAATGATTGTGTGGCGTCCATTGCTCGCGCCGATCTGTCCTTCATTGGGATCTGGCGTGACGAGATCCAGATCGACCAAAAGGCCGTTGCGGAATACGCCAAAAACGGCGGACTTCGACATCCAGGATGACGTTGTCGATCGCTGCCCCACGGGCTGCATGGCTTGGGACGGCAAGAAGCTCGCCATCGACGATGCCAACTGCGTCAAATGCATGCACTGCATCAACGTGATGCCCAAGGCGCTGGCCCCCGGCAAGGACCGCGGAGCCACCCTCCTGCTCGGTTCCAAGGCGCCGATCATCGGCGGAGCGTTGCTTTCGTCTGTCATGGTTCCTTTCGTGAAGATGGAAGCTCCGTTCGAGGATGTCAAAGAGCTCATCGAGGCCATTTGGGACCTCTGGGCCGAGCACGGCAAGAACCGGGAGCGGGTCGGAGAGTTCATCCAGAGGATCGGAATGGGGAACTTCCTCGAGCAAATCGGGCTGGATCCGATCCCGGAGATGGTTATTCAACCTCGAACCAATCCTTACATCTTCTTCGAAGCAGAAGAAGCAGACGCATGATCGGGTGCGGAACGCTTAGATATTGAATAAGGAGGACATGCGAATGTCTGCAGAGAAAAAGAAAAGAATTACTGATATCGGCCCGCCAAATTACGAGCAGTTTCTTCCCCCGATCATCAAGAAGAATTACGGGAAGTGGAAGTATCACGAGTATCCACAGTCCGGGCGTTCTGATGCACGTCGTCGGAATCGGGTGACAAGCTCTGGTCCGTCCGAGCCGCCACGCCTCGGCTGGCCAGCATCGAGACCATCCGGCTTTTTGCCGATATGGCAGATGAGTTCTGTGATGGACATCTCCGCTGGACGAGCCGCAACAACGTGGAGTTTCTCGTCACGGACGAGAGCAAGGTCGAGCCTCTGATCAAGAAGCTCAAGGAAGAGAATTATCCGGTGGGCGGGCTCGGAAACGCCATCAGCAATCCCGTCCACACCCAGGGCTGGGTGCACTGCCACTCGGCGGCAACCGATGCCTCCGGCGTGGTGAAGTCCTTGATGGATGAGCTCTTCCCCTATTTCGAGGAGCAGAAGTTGCCCGGCAAGCTGCGTCTGGCCTTTGCCTGCTGTCTCAACATGTGCGGAGCCGTGCATTGTTCGGATATCGCCATTCTGGGCGTGCATCGGCGTGTTCCCAACATCAAGCACGACCTCATGAGAACGCAGTGCGAGATTCCGACGACTGTTGCCTCCTGCCCGACGGGTGCCATTCGGCCGGCGACGGTCGACGGAAAGCAGTCGGTGGAAGTCATCGAAGAGCAGTGCATGTTCTGCGCCAACTGCTACACCGTCTGCCCGGCCATGACGCTCGAACGACCCGGAGATGGACGGAGTTTCCATTTGGGTCGGCGGCAAAGTCAGCAACGCCCGGAGCGAGCCCAAGTTCTCGAAGCTGGCGATTCCGTATATCCCGAACAATCCGCCGCGCTGGCCCGAGGTCGTTGATGCGGTGAAGAACATCGTTGAGGTCTATGCGGCGAACGCACGGAAGTTCGAGCGCATGGGTGAGTGGATCGAACGGATCGGTTGGCCGAAGTTCTTCGAGCTGACCGACATCGAGTTCACCAAGTACCACATCGACGATTTTACCCACGCCGGGGAAAGCTACCGAAGGTCGGTCCATATCCGCCAGCCTGCGGAGTAGCGAATCAGAATGGAAATGGGGCGGGGCGAGTCCTCGCTCCGCCCTTTCCATGTGAGAGGAAAAAGCTCATGAGCGATGAGTTAACGCGGACAAGGTTGCCGACGCTATGTTTGCGTTGGTGAAAGAGACCTACGGAAAGAAAAATCTGAAGCCGATGGATCTGACCAAGCAGATGATCCAAAAGTTCGGTGATGACTGCAATAAGAAGATGTGCAAAGAAGCGATCCGCCAACTGATCGACTCGGGTCGCTGTATCTATTCCTACGTCGGCGGTAGCTACGTGACTCTACCTCCCGAGGAATAGTGCGGGAAGCCGAGACGAGATCCAGGCTGAAGCTCTCCGAGACCAAACGGTGAGCCTCTTTCCACAGCGGGACTTTACTAGCAATTGAAGACGGCAGTTCATGAGGGATGTCTGCTCTCGATTGATGAGCAGATTGATTTAGGAGACCGATGTGACACGAACCAGCACACGACACGTTCCACGAGTCGTGCTGGCCGGTCTAGCGGGTGACACCGGCAAGACCTTCGTGTCCCTCGGGCTTGCCGGTGCACTGGCGTCTCGGGGCCTCGCGGTTGCCGCGTTCAAAAAAGGTCCCGATTTTATCGATGCCCAGTGGTTGGGCCGGGCCGTCGGGTCTCCGGCGAGGAATCTCGACACCTTTCTCATGCCGGCAGAAGCCATCCTTTCTTCCGTGGTTCGATCGGGCGGCGGACATTGCATTGGTGGAAGGCAACCGAGGCCTTTTCGACGGAATGGATGCGAAGGGATCTCATTCGACGGCTCAGCTTTCCAAGCTCCTCGGTGCACCTGTCGTGCTGGTAGTGGATACGACCAAAGTCACCCGCACCGTGGCGGCACAGGTCATGGGATGCCGAGCCCTGGACCCCGAAGTTCAGATTGGTGGCGTCATCCTCAATCGGGTTGGAACGAGCCGGCAGGAAGCTCTGATTCGGGAAGCCATTGCGAACGACGTTGGCTTGCCTGTTTTAGGCGCCATTCCTAGGCTTTCCAAGGAGCATTTACCCAGCCGTCATCTCGGGTTGGTGACTTCGGTGGAGCATCCTTCCGTACAAGAGGCGCTCGCCAAGGTCACCGAAGCGGTCGAACAGCACGTGGATGTTTCCGCCATTATGAATCTGGCTCAACAGGCGAAAGCTCTATCCGAGGTTGATGCGGTGACCCGAAGCATCCAACCGGGGAAAACGGTGCGCATCGGCGTTCTCCGGGACCGAGCGTTCTCCTTTTACTATCCGGAAAACCTCGAAGCGCTGGAAGCCGCCGGCGCCGATCTGCTTCCGATCTCGCCTCTCGCCGACGAGGACCTACCCTCGATGGACGCCATGTATGCCGGAGGTGGTTTTCCGGAAGTCCATGCCGAGGAGCTTTCACTCAATCGTTCCTTTCGGGAGTTGTTGTCGCGTCGGATTCACGAAGGGCTTCCCGTGTGGGCGGAGTGCGGCGGGCTGATGTATTTGTCGCGCGGTTTGGTGAAGGACGGTACCGAGTATCCCATGGTCGGGGCGATTCCCGCCGTCGTGGAGCAAACCCGCCGGCCTCAGGGCCACGGCTACGTGCGGGCGCGGGTGGACGGCGCCAATCCGTTCTTTAGCGAAGGTACGGAGCTTAGGGGACACGAGTTTCATTACTCGAAAATCAAAGACCGAGGTGATGGCTTCGAAACGGTTCTCGAGGTCGAGCGTGGAACGGGTCTCGGAGAAGGTCGCGACGGTATTTGCTCCGGAAACGTCGTTGCCGGGTACACGCATCTCCATGCCCTGGGGTCTCCCGATTGGGCGGCCGGGCTCGTTAAGGCGGCGGCTGGGGAGTACGAGCCGTGAGTCTGCGTTCGCAAATTCATGAAGCGGTTCGCGGTGGGCTCGCAAACGGAGAGCTCGAAGAGCTCGTGGAGAGTGAGCCGCGCAGCGATTCGATATCTTGTGGGAATGAGCTATAACGCGGATCCCGAGATCAGGAAAACGGCGACGCGGGGAATCGCGCTCGCGGCACGGCATCATCCGAAGAGAGTGCAGGAAGTCGTGCGACGTTTGATTTGGGCCATGAACGACGAATCGGCAACCAATGCTCTGACCGCGCCGGAGGTTCTCGAGGCGATCGCCGAAGAAACGCCGGAGCTCTTGCTGCCTATGGTTCCGGACCTGACACGTCTCGCGGCCGATCCCGGTCTCCACGAGGGTCTGAGCCGATACGTTGAAAACGGTTTCGAGCCGATGTCCGGGAAAAGTTGGAGAGTTGCTCAGCCGTTCTTTGAGAGAGTGCTTCGACTCCGAAGGTTAAGGAGAATCTGATGAAAAAAGCGCCAGCGCCAGTGAATGCAAAAAAGCTCAAACAACTCCGCACTGCGGTTACCGAGAGTCCGGATTCTCCCGAGGCTCATTTGAGACTGGGAACGGCTCTACTCAAGAGCAGGAATGACCCAAAAAGCGGAGGAGGCGATCCGTCGAGCGGTCGAGTTGAAACCGAATTTTCCGGAGGCGTGGAGCAATCTCGGAGGCGTTTTCTTGTCCCGTTGGGATTTCGCCGGTTGTATCGACGCCAATCGTAAGGCCTTGGAGCTGCGATCCCGAGCTCGTTCAGGCTCACTTCAACATGGGGCTTGGATGCATGTACAAGGGAGACACGAAAGAGATGCTGGCCTGCTTTCGTCGGGTTCTCGATATCGACCCGGAGAACGCGGGAGGCCACTACCACATGGCGGTGGGGCTCCACGCGGAAGGCAAGCTCGAGGAAGCTCAGCAGGCACTCGCGATTGCCGTGGCACGGGGCTATACGCCCGCAACCGGAGTTCTTGAAAGCGTTGGAAAGTCAGGGTGATGACCGGCAGTCCGGTCCACACCTTGGAATTTGACCCGGGTTCGAAAGAGTCCACAAAGTAACTCAGCAGAAGGAGGACAAGCAATGCCTGATTTTACAGTTGGGGATTTACACTCGAAATCGATGAGGACGGGTTTATTCAGGAGCCTGAGAAATGGACGCAGGATGTTGCGTTAGCGCTTGGCCAAGACCGAGGGCGTGGAGGAGATGACCGAAGAGCATTGGAAACTGGTCAACTATCTCCGCGAGTACTACCTCGAGTACGGTATCGCTCCGATGATTCGTAAGCTCTGCAAGGCGACCGGCTTCAAGCTCAACAAGGTCTATGAGCTGTTTCCGTCCGGACCTGCCAAGGGCGCCTGTAAAGTGGCGGGCCTTCCCAAGCCCACCGGCTGCGTTTAGGCACCAGAGTCTCAGCCGGATCGCTGCTCGATCCTAGTTTTCGGATGAGCGGCGGGCCGGAGCCCGTTATGCGTGTCTCTCAAGGTTGGTGGACTGTGTCCATGGTAGCGTTCGAAGAATGAAGTTGATAGACCTCTTACAGAAGAAAAAGGCCGCCATTGCAGAAAGGTGGCTGGATAGAACGCTCGAGACCTACGCGTCTCGAACTTCCGCTTTCTTTAAGCGGAAGAAGGACCAGTTCGCCAACCCGGTGGGACATACTCTTCGGGCCGACACTCGAGCGATCGTGGACGATCTCGTCGAGTGGTTCGGGAGCCCGAAAACGTGTCCGCCGATCGGTTCTGTACTCACCTGGAAAACATCATCAAAGTTCGCTCCGTACAGGAGTTTTCGCCCTCGCAAGCGGTCTCGTTCGTTTTCTATTTGAGGCAGGCGATTCGGGAGGAGCTTCGAGAGGAGCTCGAAAACCCCACGCTACAGGCGGAGCTTGCGAGATTGGAAGTCCAGATCGATCAACTGGCTCTGTTTGCTTTCGATATTTACGCGAGGAGCCGCGAAAAGCTCTACGAGCTCCGAATCAACGAGGTCAAACGGACCGGATACCGGTTACTCAAAAAAGCGAATCTGATCTCCATCGATGATGAGCCGGAATCGGGAGGAGACGGAGCCTTGGTCGGGATTTGCCGGCCCAGAGGTGGTGGCCCATGAAGATCCTTTTGTCGCTCGTTGCCGTTGCGGCCTTGTTTTTGCTGGCCGTTTTGGGAGTGGAGGTCTTGGGCCTTCAGTTCCTCTTCGGCGTGGTGTTTCCCTATGCCGCTATGGCTGTTTTTCTCGGCGGGATGATTTACCGTGTGGTGGATTGGGCGAAGTCGCCGGTACCTTTCCGGATACCCACCACCTGCGGCCAGGAGAAGTCTCTTCCCTGGATCAAATCGAGCCGCTTCGATAACCCTCACGACACCGTCGGGGTGGTGGGCCGGATGGCGCTCGAAGTTCTGTTCTTCCGTTCCTTGTTCCGCAATACGCGGATGGAGCTCAAGGAGGAACGGGCCGTCTACGGACCGGACAAGTGGCTGTGGGTAGGCGCACTGGCTTTTCACTATTCGTTTCTCGTCGTATTCCTCCGGCACATGCGGTTTTTCACGGAACCGGTTCCGGACGTGACGACCTTGCTTCAAAATTTGGATGGTTTTTTCCAGGTGGGTGTGCCGGTCGTTTACGGGAGCACGTTTATTTCTGGCAGTATCCGTAATCTTCCTGTTCTTCAGGAGGGTCTATGACCCGCAACTACGGTACATTTCACTGCTAAATGACTATTTTCCATTGTTCTTGATTCTGGGAATAGGGACCACCGGCGCCATCTTGCGACACTTCATCAAGACCGACATCGTGGCAGTCAAAGAGCTCGGCATGGGGCTGCTCAGTTTCAATCCGGTTGCTCCGGATGTCCACTGGCTCTTTTACGGCCACGTCTTTTTGGTCTCGGTGCTGTTTATCTACTTCCCCTTCAGCAAGCTCGTGCACATGGGAGGAGTTTTTCTGAGCCCGACCCGAAACCTCGCCAACAACAATCGCATGGTTCGGCATATCAATCCTTGGAACGCCCCCGTCAAGGTGCACACCTACGAGGAGTACGAAGACGAATTCAGGGACAAGATGATCGAAGCTGGAATCCCGGTCGAGCACACCGAGTCAGCGACGAAGGAGTAGCGGCATGGCAGAGGCGAAACCGGACGAAGTCGAGTATTACAAGAAGGACGAGCTGCTCAAGGTCGATTTCCACCCGCCCCAGACGGACTGGATGGATACGCCGACCGATTTTCGACCCGGCTCCTTTATCTACCCCGGCAAAGGACGACATCTGGAGTACCTGGGAATGCCCAATCCCCGAACATGGGCGGTTACCGACGAGGACTGGCAGCTTCCCGAGAACTGGAAGGAAATCGTCCTCGAGGGGATCAAGGAACGTCTAGACAAATACCGCTCCTTCAAGGTCTTCATGGACATCTGCGTGCGGTGCGGGGCCTGCGCCGACAAGTGTCACTTTTTCATCGGCGGGGGCGACCCGAAGAACATGCCGGTCCTGCGGGCCGAGCTGCTGCGATCCATCTACCGGAACGACTTCACCTCTGGCGGGGAAGCTCATGGGCAAGATGGTCGGAGCGAGAGAGCTCACCGTGGATGTGATCAAGGAGTGGTTCTACTACTTCTTCCAGTGCACCGAATGCCGGCGCTGTTCGGTTTTTTGCCCCTACGGAATCGACACCGCGGAAATCACCATGATGGGGCGTGAGCTGCTCAATTTGCTCGGCTTGAACGTGAACTGGGTGATCGAGCCGGTGGCGAACTGCTTCCGAACCGGAAACCACCTCGGGATTCAGCCCCACGGCCTCAAGGATACCTTGGATTTCTTCGCCGACGATATCGAGGAGGTCACGGGCATCCGCGTCGATGTGCCCATCAACAAGAAGGGCGCCGACATCCTCTTTGTCACGCCTTCCGGTGACTTCCTGGCCGACCCGGGAACCTTCACATGCATGGGCTACATGATGTTGTTCCACGAGCTGGGGCTCAACTACACCTGGAGCACCTATGCGTCGGAGGGCGGCAACTTCGGCCTGTTCACGAGCCACGAGACCATCAAGCGTCTCAACGCGAAGATCTACGCCGAGGCCAAGCGATTGGGCGTGAAGTGGATTCTGGGCGGCGAGTGCGGCCACATGTGGCGGGTTCTTCATCAATACATGGACACCATGAACGGCCCGCCGGATTTCCTCGAGGTCCCACGGTCACCCATCACGGGAACCGTCTTCGAGAACTGCAAGTCGACGAAGATGGTTCACATCATCGAGTTCGTGGCCGACCTCATCAAGCACGGCAAGCTCAATTTCAACAAGAGCCGGAACGACTATCTCAAGGTCACGTTCCATGATTCCTGTAATCCGGCGCGGGCCATGGGCTTTTTCGAGGAGCCCCGCTACGTCATTCAAGAACATCTGCAACCACTTCTATGAGATGCCGGAGAACACGATTCGGGAGCAGACCTTTTGCTGCGGAGGCGGCGCCGGATTGGGCACCGACGAGAACATGGAGATGCGACTACGCGGCGGCCTGCCTCGCGGGTCCGCGGTGAAGTACGTTCAAGACAAGTTCGGTGTGAACATGCTGGCCGCCATCTGCGCCATCGACCGCGCGACACTGATCACCGTGTGCGACTACTGGGCTCCCGGTGTGGGGGTGACCGGCATTCACGAGATGCTGGCGAACGCGTTGATCATGAAGGATGAAACGAAGGAGCGGGAGTTGAACCTTCGCCTGGAACCTCTCAAGGAGCTAATGGAGGGTGCCGCAAATGTATGACAAGGGCAAGATCATCGCCGGGCTCGTCATCGCCCTCATTCTTGTTGACCTTCCCCTTCTGGTTCGCCATCATCGAGGGGAAGTCGGGCTACGTACCGGATCCCGGATTGCCGAAGGACGAGACGAGCTGCGTCGAATCAAAAGAGTATATGCGGGCTTCCCACATGGATCTCTTGAACCAGTGGCGGGATTTGGTTGTGCGCGACGGCCAACGCGTGTATGTTTCAACCACCGGGAAGAGATTCGAAATGAGTCTTTCCGGCACGTGCATGAAGTGCCATGTGAGCAAGGTCAACTTCTGTGACAGTTGCCACAATTACGTGAGCGTGACTCCCTATTGTTGGGATTGTCACGTCGAGCCGGAGGTCGCTCAAAAAGGCACCGTACGACTCGCCGACAAGGAATAGACCATGGACGATAGCAAGCGGAGTTTCCTCAAGAAAGCTGGGTTGGGTACCTTGGGTGTCGGCCTGGGAGTGCCCGTGGCGGCATCGGTGGGCCAGGCTCTAAAGACGGAGTCCTTACCCGAGGCCTGGAAGGGCAAGAGCTGGGCCATGGTGATCGATACCCAAAAGTGTCTGGAACAAGGTGATTGCAAGGCCTGTATCGATGCCTGTCACGTCACCCACAACGTTCCCCAGATCGATGATCGCGAAGAAGAAGTCAAATGGATCTGGAGGGAGAACTACGAGCACGTCTTCCCGACCATTGACCACCCCTACACGCCGGACAAGCTCAAAGGGCAGCCACTCCTTGCGTTGTGCAACCACTGCGAGCGTCCGCCTTGTGTCCGAGTTTGTCCGACTCAGGCGACGTGGAAACGAGAGGACGGGATCGTCATGATGGACCAGCACCGTTGTATCGGATGCCGGTACTGTGTCGTGGCTTGTCCCTACGGTTCTCGGAGCTTCAATTGGAAAGACCCGCGACCCTTTATCAAGGGCGACATCCATGCCGATTTTCCCACTCGCACCAAGGGCGTGGTCGAGAAGTGTAACTTTTGCGCGGAGAGGCTGGCGCGAGGGCTCCTGCCGGCTTGTGTTGAAGCTTGCCAAAAACAAGGAGCAAAAGCGCTGGTGTTTGGCGATCCCACAGATCCCAACTCCGAGATCGCAAGGGTCCTGAGAGAAAAGTACACGATCCGGAGGAAAAACCACCTCGGTACAGGACCCCAAATTTACTACACAGTGTGAGGTCGTCATGCTAGAGAGAGTATTCACAGGTGGCCGGCAGTACTGGACGCTGGTCGTGATCTTGATGTTCGTCTCGCTGGTCGGCCTCCTCACGTTCTGGAAGCAGTTCAACGAAGGCCTGACCATCACCGGGATGAGTCGAGATGTTCCGTGGGGCTTTTACATCGCTCAGCTCACGTTTCTGGTCGGCGTGGCGGCCTCGGCCGTGATGGTGGTTTTGCCGTACTACCTTCACGACTACAAGGCGTTCGGGAAGCTGACGATTCTGGGTGAGTTCCTTGCCATCCCCGCCGTTATCATGTGCATTGCCTTCGTCACGGCGGACCTCGGTCAGCCCATGCGTGCCATGAACATCATGCTGTATCCGACGCCCAACTCGATGTTGTTCTGGGACATGATTGTTTGTCCGGCTACCTCGTTTTGAACATCGTGATATCGATGGTGACCTTCGGGGCGGAAAGGAAGGGCGTGGCTCCACCAAAGTGGATCAAGCCCATCATCATTCTTTCCATTCCCTGGGCGGTCAGCATCCATACCGTCACGGCGTTTCTCTACTCGGGTCTCGAGGGACGGGCTTTCTGGATGACCGCGATCCTTGCTCCGCGCTTCCTGGCATCGGCTTTTGCTTCAGGTCCATCTTTGCTCATCATTCTTTGCCTCATTGTTAGGAAGTTCACCAAGTTCGATGCCGGCAAGGAAGCCATTCAAGCTTTGGCGAAGATCGTCACCTATGCGATGCTTATGAACGTGTTCTTTGTCGGCGTTGAGCTCTTTACGGCGCTCTACACCGATATTCCCGAGCACGTCCATCATTTCCAGTACCTCTTCTTCGGTCTCGAGGGCAAGTCGGCGCTCGTACCTTGGATGTGGACCGCGCAGGTGCTTGCGCTGACCTCTCTCGTCCTGTTGCTGATTCCCAAGATGCGCCGAAACGAGAACACCCTGTTCTATATCTGTATCGCCGTCGTTTCGGCGGTGTGGATCGAAAAGGGACTAGGGATGGTGGTTACGGGGTTCATTCCCAATCCTCTCGGCGAAGTGGTCGAATACTGGCCCACGCTGCCGGAGATGCTCATCTCCTTCGGCATCTACGCAATGGGTGCTCTGGTCCTGACCGGTCTCTATAAGATAGCGATCAGCGTGCGGGAGGATCTGGAGCAGGTGTAGGCCAGCTTCCGCCTTCGCTAAAGCTACGGCGGACGGGACGGCGTACAGCATGTAGGCCAGGCTGTGCCTGGCGCGAATCTGAAGTTCCATACCAATTGAGGGCCAGCCATGAGTGATTCTGCGCGTAAAGTCGTCATCGTCGGTGCATCGGCGGCTGGGTTGAGGTGCGCCGGTCGGTTGGCACGACTGAAGCCCGATTGGCAGATCACCGTCGTCGAGAAACAAGACATATTTTCTTATGCAGCTTGCGGCATGCCCTACGTGCTTTCGGGGGACATCGTGGAAGCGGATGCGCTCCGGCGAACCGGAGACGGCGTTCTGCGCGACGCCGAGTACTTCTCTGACGTCAAAGGAGTCGAGGTTCTGACCGAATGGGAAGCCGTTGCCGCGGATTCGTCGGCCAAACTTTTGAGGATCCGCTCGGGAGGCGAGGAGAAAGACCTCGACTGGGACGAGCTCGTACTCGCCACCGGAGCGAGTGCCAAGCGGCTGCCCAATCAGCCGGATCATCCACGGATTCGGTCTTTCCATGAGTTTCAAGATGTAGAGCTGCTCCACGGCGGGTTGGTCAAGGGAGAAATCGGTAGTGTCATTATTATCGGCGCCGGCCTGGTGGGTTGCGAGCTCGCGGAGGCGTTTGGGGCACTCTGGGGCGCTGAGGTCACTCTCGTCGAGGCCAAGTCGGCGCCACTTCCCGAGCTCCTCGACGTCGAAACAGGCGGCATCGTAGAGCAAGCTTTTGCGGATAATGACGTCCGATTTATCAAGGGCGCACCCGTGGACCGGATTGAAGCCGATGACGATGGCGTCCGAGTTACGGTAGAAGGGGAGCGACTCACCGCCGATCTCGCCGTGGTGGCCGCCGGGGTGAAACCCGCCGTTCAGCTAGCCAGGGACGCGGGTCTCGCCATTGGCCCGACCGGCGCGATTGCAGTCAGTGATCGACTGGCTACCTCGATGGCTCACGTCTGGGCCATCGGAGACTGTGTTGAAGTGCGGCACCAGGTCACCGGTGAGCCCTGTTTTTTCCCCCTAGGCTCGCTCGCCAATCGTCAAGGGAGAACCCTGGCCAACATTCTTTCAGGCCGAGACGACAGTTTTCCTCCTATCGCCGGCGCAGTAGCAGTCAAGGTTTTCGATTGCAACGTCGCCGCGTGGGTTTGACCCGGGAACGAGCGGAGAGACGTTTCGATGACGTTCGTTCGGTTTGTGTCTCGGCGCAGGACCGACCGCATTATTGGCCCGAGTCAAAGAATATAGCTCTCGAGCTCGTCTACCGTTCGGGCTCGCGACGTCTGTTGGGCGTTCAAGTGGTGGGAGAAGGCGATGTCACGAAGCGGGTCGATGTGGCGACGCAGCTCATTCGGAACGACGCGACTTTGGAAGATATGTCCCACCTCGAGCACGCCTACGCTCCTCCCTATGCTCCCGCGCTCGACCCCCTGGCCGTGACCGCTTTTGCAGCCCAAAATTTCGAAGAGGGAATCGTGGCGGCGTCGCCGGACGCGCCTCTTGGACAAGCCAAGCTACTCGATGTGAGGCATCCTGGGGAGCGTGAAGCCCGGCCCATTCCGGATTTCCCCACCACGGCGATACCGGTCGCCGAGATACGGCAGCGCTTGGATGAGCTCGGCGGTGGTCCCTGGCTGGTCGTCTGCGAGCGAGGGACCCGGTCGGCGGAGACGGTGCGCGTGCTCGAAGCCCACGGCATTCCGGCGCAGTATTTGGGTGGGGGAGTGCGGTGGCTGATTCTTAGCGGAAAAGCGACGGAGAAAACCGGATAACATCCGTCGCGATCGCAAGAACTCAAGAACTCGAGAACCCCGAACTCAGAATAAGAATAAGGTTGCGGGGGACCGCATCATCTATAAAGATAACCGCTATGTATCCAGTAATGTTGAATGTCGAGGGCCGGCGCTGCCTCGTGGTGGGCGGCGGCGGTATTGCTTTACGCAAAGTGGAGGGACTCCTCTCCGAGGGCGCCGATGTCACCGTGGTGGCCCCGGAGCCGATCCAGTCTCTCCGTGAGTTGGCCGAGAAAGGTGAGATTCAGCTCGAACGCCGAGCCTACCGATCGGGAGAGGTTACCGAATACGCGTTGGGATTCGCCGCCACAGACGATCGCGTCGTGAACCAACAGGTTTTCGAGGATGGCGATAAGGCGGGACTCTGGATCAACGTGGCGGACGAGCCCGATATTTGTAGCTTTCATCTGCCGGCCCGGCTGAAGCGAGGTGCGTTTCAGTTGGTCGTCGCTTCGGCGGGAGAAGCGCCCTTCGTGGTCCGCCGTTTGAGACAGCTCTTGGAAAGGCGCTTTGGGCTCGAGTGGGGCGAGTGGATGGAGGCGGCAGCCCGTTTTCGTACATCGGTGCGGAAGATGGGGCTTTCCCGCTCCGAGCGGGAAGAGCGCTACGATCGTTTTTTCTGGGAGACCGTGGACAAGGAGCGGATCCGAGCACGGGTTCCCAGTGCCGACGAAGAGGCGGAGTGGCTCGCGCCGGAGGAAACTCCGGAGGGCAAAGAAGCGATCGCCCACGGAATCTCACACGACGCGCCCGAGGAGCCGATCAAGCAAACGGGATTCGTGTCCCTCATCGGCTCGGGGCCGGGTGACGCCGGTCTTCTCACCCTGCGGGGAAGGAATCGCCTGATGGCTGCCGACACCGTTGTCTACGACTACCTGGCGGAGACGGCGCTTCCCTGTGATTTGCCTCCAAAGGTATCCCTTCACTCGGTGGGGAAACGAGCCGGCGATCACCCGATGCCGCAGGAAGAGATCAATGCTCTCCTGGTGCGTTTGGCCCGCGAAGGTAAGCGCGTCGCTCGGCTGAAAGGAGGCGACCCTTACGTTTTCGGTCGTGGTGGGGAAGAAGCCGTAGCTTTAACGAAAGCAGGTGTCGCTTTCGAAGTGATTCCCTGTGTGACGGCTGCTATAGCCGTTCCCGCCTACGCCGGCATTCCCGTGACGCATCGTAAGGAAGTGGTTCGAGTGACTATGGTAACGGCGCATGAGAGCAGCAAAAAAGGCGGCCCGCAGGCTCGCTGGGATCTTCTGGCGTCCGATCGGCACGCCATGATTCTCGGATACATGGGGGTCACCGCCCTGCCTCGTGTCGTGGAGAATCTGCTGTCCTACGGGATGGATCCCAAAACACCGGCGGCGATGATTGAGCGGGGAACGACATCTCGGCAAAGGGTGGTTCGCGCCACCGTCTCGGATCTTGCTGATGAGGTGAAAAAGGCCGACATCAAACCGCCGGCGCTTTTCGCCATCGGCCCGGCTGTTCGTTTCGCGGAAACCCTCGACTGGTTCGAAAAACGCCCGCTCTTCGGCGAGCGTATCGTCATGTCCATGCCGTCCGGAAAACTCGGCGATGGGCTCGAGCTCGGCGGTGCCGACATCGTCGAAGTACCGCTGCCCACCCCCCCGGCGGCTCGGATCGTTATGGATGCCTTGCCGCTGACGGGTTGTGTCTTTCGCACGGCGGATGACGTCGATGCCTTCGACGACGAACGAGATGGAGCGGGTTGGAGCGCCGATATGACCGCCTGGTGTCTCGACGAGGGCGCCGCCCGCCGAGCCCGCGAGCTCGGCTGGAAGAAAGTGGAGTCGGTCGATGAGACGGATCTAGCCGCGGCGATAGCGCAAAAACGGTCTCGTTTGTAGAAGCTGCCGTCAGGTCAGGACTCGACTGTCAGAGTGTCTCCAGAATCTCGAGCCCGATGTCATCTACTTTTCTCGTCGAGTTACCGAGGACCACCACACCGATCCGGCCGTCGTCGGTAGAACCTGACGCGGCATAGCCGCAACCAAAGGGGTGTCGCGGCTCGCCGCGAGCTATCAGCTATCAGCAATCAGCGTTCAGCTCCTGGAAAATTGTTTACTTTTTGCATTCAATTTCACTCATCAGGGACTATTAAGGTCGCGTAGCCTCCTGTTCCACCGTTGTGCCAAATGTAGGTCCTTTGAGATTTCGGCAATGTCGAATGGCGCCAACCCATGCCGATTCGAGTATCACCTTTCTCAGCGTTTGATTACTCTTTCTTGATGCGGGCGTCGGCTCCGGCGACGATGCCACTGAGCTCTTCGAGGGTCGCCTTCGCCAACGGTTCCGGCTCGTGCTGCGCGAGTCTCTCTCGCGCTTCTTCGCGCGCGCGCGCAGCCGCGGTCGGTTTGCCCGCTCCCTCCCACGACTCGTAGGGGCGCCGGTCGAGAACGCGCGGGTACCATACGCTCCGGTAGTGCTCCGTCGTATGGGGTGCGGTGATGTAGTCGCCGCCGGGGCCCAATTGGTCAATGACGTCTAGAGCCAATGTGGCAGGTGTCAAAGGAATTCCGCTCAAGAGCCGTCGCACCAGCCCGATCACCTCGTCGCCCAAGACGATCATCTCGTGAGAGCCGGTCAGCCCCGATTCCAGATAGCCTACGTCGTGCACCAGATTGGCGCCGATGAGGGCCGACCACAAAATCCACATGCCGCTTTCGATTCCCGCCTGAACATCGGGTGTCTTGGAGTCTGAACAGCCTGCGAAACCCCAAACGGGAAGCTTATAGAGATGATGCGCCAGCTCGGCCATTCCGAGGCAGTGGAGCATGTACTCGGGGCTTCCGTAGGTGGCCACCATGGTGCGCATATCGAGAGGCCCGTTTCCCGAGCCGAACAGGAAGGGAGTCCCCTTGCGTCGAAGCTGAGAGATCACCAACCCGGTCAGACATTCCGCGTTGCCGAGCGCCAAGCTACCCGCCGACGTGACGGGAACGGAAGCGCCTTCGACGGCTCCCGGGGAATAAACAAAGGGCAAACCGTGGTCCACCATCGCCAATAGCTTTCGCAGAGCATCCTTGGTGTGCTGGAGTGCGGATGTGGGCTCGAGGTAGGCGAAAAGGAACGGTCTCGAGGCCAGGTTCTCTCGGCCGCCGGCGATGGTCTGTGCCATTTTGATGATGTCCAAGATGCCTCTTTCATCCCAGGCGGTGAACACGATGGGCTTGGTGGTATTTTTGACCATGGCCAAGAAAGAGTGTCGGTCCGAGGTTTCCGCGGGAACATCCGACGGCAGCGCAGCCGACATGACGAAATCGAGATTGGGAAGCGAGTCCACGAGGCGAACGTTCTTCTCGACGTCCGAGAGCATTGACGTGCGTCTTTCGCCCGTTTCGAGGTCGATGGTGTTGGGAAGATCGGAGCCTGTCCCGAAATAGCTCCGATGTCCCTCGAGGTGAAGTCTTGGCTCGCCCCCGCGGTTGCAGAGAACGATTCGGGACGGCGCCGATCGGATGGCGTCCTCCACCACGGCTGCGGGAAACCGAACGAGGTTCTCCTCAGTCACCGTGCAACCGGCGTTTTGTAGCAGCTCCAGGCACTCGGCTTCCAGCACGCGCATCCCCGTGTGTCTCATAATCTCGAGGCTGGCGAAATGGACTTCTTCGAGTTGGACGTCCGTAAGCATTCGAACTCGGGGGGACTCAGCAAGATTCATGAGGACTCCTTCCTCCCAGGATACTTCGTGGCGGTTTACCGATAACTCGGATAGTATCGAGCATAGCGTAGTGAAACTATCGCGCCGAGCTCTTGGGTGTCAATGAGAAGATTCGAGGTGATCCGGAGATGAGTCATCGGGAACGTTTCCGCAAGACCATGTTCTATGAAAAACCCGACCGGGTGCCCTATTTCGAGGAGGGCATCCGGGAAGAGGTTGTCGAGGCCTGGCGTCGACAGGGCTTGGGGCCGGATGCCGAAGTGTCTCGAATGTTCCCCTCCGACCCGCGGGAGGAAATCCAGCCCGACATGGAGCCCCACCCCGATTTGGACCGGTGGCCGGCCGACCGCTCCGAACTGGGAGAGCTCGAAAGGCGGCTTGATTCCACCGATCCCAAGAGGTTACCGACGGACTGGCTAGAGCAGGCTTCGGCTTTGCAGAAGAAAGACACGGTGCGCATGTTGCGGGTGCATCGCGGTTTTTTTCTTTCGATGGGTGTGTACGGTTGGGATCAGTTGACGCGGGTTATGGTTGCACTCATCGAGGATCCGGGTTTCGTCTATGACGCCATGACGATCTGGGGAAACTTCGCCGCCGAAATGGCCGAGAGGATTTTGAAAGATATCGATTGCGATGCCGCCGTTTTCAGCGAGCCGATCGGAGGAAACGACGGACCGCTCATTTCTCCTCAAATGTACGAAGAGTTCGTGCTCGCGAGCTATCGTCCGGTTTTCGATGTTCTCGAGCGATACGGTGTGGAAACGATCATTTTGCGCACCTATGCCAATGCGAGGCTTCTGATCCCGACTTTTCTACAGTGGGGATTCAACGGGCTGTGGGCTTGCGAGGTGAATACCGAAGCCATGGACTATCGTGATCTGAGGCGTGAGTTCGGCCGCGATCTGCGACTCATCGGTGGCATTGACCTGGACGCATTGAGGCGGGGGAAAGACGCCATCCGCCGTGAAATCGAAGAAAAGGTTCCTCCACTCCTCGCTGATGGCGGATACGTACCGCTTGCCGATGGCCGGGTGCGGGAAGACGTACCCTACTCGGTTTACGCCTACTACCGCGATCTCTTGAAAAAAGCGATCGAGTAAGGTGGGGCTTAATACAGCTGGCCTACCGGGCCTCGGCCTCGAATGCTTCCTTGACGGTGGTGAGCTCCGTCGCGTCTTCCTCGAACTGGGAAATCTCCCAGTCGTCTCCCATCTGCATCATGATGACGTGCTGGCGGGTTCTTGCCACCTCGACCGAACCGAGGTTTTGAGCGAGAGCTCGCTCGAAGTGAACCGACTGAACGGCGACGATTCGAACCTTGTTCTCCGTCTCACGGTCGAGTGTCTCGAGGCTATAGAACACGTCAGTCATGATTCCGCTGATTGACGCTAAGGGCGGTTCGCTCCGGCGCTCTTTGGCCATGGCGGTCGCCCGCTCCTGGTAAACCCTATAGGCGTTGTACGGGACCGCGAGGTGTATGTAAGCTTCCCGTGCTATGCAGGCAAGGATGAACAACGCGAGCGCAAACGACAGTTTTTTCAATTTGTTGGTCCAGCAGGTTGTACGGGTATACCCGGCTTCTTGTCTACTTATCTACATGTGTTTCTCGGAACACTCGAGTGGCGCCCCAAAAGAATATTTTACGGTACGATCGTGCTTGCGGCAATTTTCTGCCGCCTTCCGAATTTCTCCGTAGGTCTGTAAATAATTCATATTATTAAATTTACATGGAGTACTTTTTTGGGAACTTGAACCGGTGCGCATGTATCTAATTAATGATGCAACTGAATCAGCGGACCAGCATGTTCCGGTTTAAAGCTGCTAAAATGCGCTCGATTTACGCGACGAAGGAAGTACCATCCTGCGGGGAGAAGACATGAAAAATCCGCGAACCAAGGTCCCTCTCGGTGTGGTTGTTGTCCTGGGATTGCTCATCATACCCATTATTGTGTTCTTCCCGGAGGGTGATCCCACTCCACTGGATCCTCATTCAGGGATGCCGCAAAGGCTTCCCCACACCGATCATTCCGGTTTGATCACCGGTGGCCTCGCCGACGGTCCGGCCGTCACCCGGGCTTGCTTGAAATGCCACCCGGATGCGGCCCAGCAGGTGATTCATACTGCGCACTGGAACTGGGAGGGTGAGCCGGTCCTCCTTCCCGGACGTAGCGAGGCCGTGCGGATCGGCAAGAAGAACCTCATTAATAACTTCTGCATCGGTGTCCAGAGCAACTGGCCCGCATGTACGTCTTGTCATGCCGGTTACGGGTGGGTGGACGAAAGCTTCGATTTTTCCGATGCCGCGAATGTGGATTGCCTGGTTTGTCACGATTGGTCGGGAACGTATCAGAAGGGCCAAGGCGGGATGCCGGTGGAAGGCGTGGATCTGACGGCGGCGGCCAAGAGCGTCGGATGGCCGAAGCGGGAAAACTGTGGGAGCTGTCACTTCCGGGGCGGAGGCGGTGACGCGGTCAAACACGGAGACCTCGATTCCAGCTTGACCAATCCGAGGGAAAGCTTGGAAGTTCACATGGGCAAACACGGGCTCATTTGCATCGACTGTCACCAGTCGAAGAACCATGTCATCCGGGGTCGCGCCATATCGGTCAGTGCGGATGCGGAGAACCATCTCAATTGTGTCGACTGCCACGACGAAGCCGCGCATCGAGACGAGCGCATCAACATTCATTATCAGGCGGTGGCCTGCGTGACCTGCCACATACCCAACGTAGCGCTGAGGGAGGCCACCAAGACACACTGGGATTGGTCCGAGGCGGGTCTGGACGAAAAAGAGAGCCTGCACGAGTATCTGAAAATCAAGGGCCGATTCGTCTACGAGAAAGAGTTGCGGCCCGAGTACTACTGGTACAACGGTATGGTGAACCGCTACCTCTTGGGCGACACCATTGATCCAACGGCAACGACAGCTATGAATCCGCCCCTGGGCGACATAACGGACGCGAACGCAAAGATTTGGCCTTTCAAGGTTCACAGGGGTACCCAGATTTACGACAAGAAATTTAACTACTTCATCCAGCCAAAGGTTGCCGGTGAAGGAGGCTACTGGACGGAGTTCGATTGGGACAAGGCCGCGCGGCTCGGCTCGGAGGTCACAGGCCTTGCTTATAGCGGCGAGTACGACTTCGCACCCACCGAGATGTTCTGGACCTTGACGCACATGGTTGCGCCCAAAGAAAACGCTTTGCAGTGTATGGACTGTCACGGAGACGAAGGCCGGTTGGACTGGAAAGCGTTGGGTTACGAGGGCGATCCCATTCACTGGGGTGGACGTCAAAGAATGTTGGGAGACGTTGCGGCCGTGGAGGCGGGGTCATGAAGCGTATTGGGATGGCGGTGGCCTTGATCTTGATTTGGATGGTCGGTGCGGGCCCGTCTCTCGGACAGACGGAGAAAACGAACCTGATGCATCCTACCTTCCGATTTCTCGACCCGGAAGGGGAACACGTTCTCGAGTCCGGCGGTCCCGTTTCAACGATGCAGACTTGCGGAAACTGCCACGATACAGACTTCATTGCCAATCATAGTTATCATTCCGATGTGGGTCTTCGTGACATCGGACCTCCCGGGCAAACCGAGAGTGGGCGACCTTGGGATACCAGCCCGGGCCTTTTCGGTCGTTGGAATCCTCTCATCTATCGTTACCTGAGCTCCGCCGGTGACGAGCAAATTGACCTCGGAACCGCAGCTTGGATCCAACTGATCGGAGCCCGACACGTTGGAGGCGGCCCGGCATGGTCGAGTCGTGATGGTCTTCCCTTGGATATGCTCCAAGCTGGAGAAGAGGCCGATCCGGAGACGCACGTCGCAGATCCCGAGACCGGGGAAGTGACGGTATGGGACTGGCGAAAGTCGGGCGGCGTCGAGATGAATTGCTTTCTTTGCCACACGCCTAATCCCGACAACGATGAACGACTGAAGGCTCTCGCTGCCGGAGATTTCCGTTGGTCCGCTACCGCCACCTTGGAGGGAACGGGAATCGTGGAGGCTACGGAGTCCGGTGGTTGGCGGTGGAACGCCGAGGCCTTCGATCGAGACGGTCATCTCGAGAAGGAATTTATTAGAATCCAAGACCCGCAGGACGATAACTGCGGATTGTGCCATGGTCTGGTCCAAGTGAATCCGGCCGTACCCATCATCACGACCGGTTGCCTACCCGACCATTGGGGAACGGAGACGACGGGGCAGATCCGGTCGCCGCAGCGTATTCGGGACTCGGGTATGAATCTGGCGGGAAAGCAGGATCTTTCTCGCGCTTGGGATATTCATTCGGAGCGACTCGTCGGGTGCACCGATTGTCACTATTCACTCAACAACCCCGTTTACGTTCGGGAGGAAGCCCGTTCCTCACTGTCCCACTTGAGGTTCGATGCCCGCCGAATGGATATAAGCGAATATCTTTATCGGCCTAGCCACCAGTTCGCCAAGGGCCAAGTGACCCAAGGTGCACTCGCTCCAGAGCTCGCTGCATCGATGCGCGGTTGCGAATCTTGTCATCGCGCCGAAGTCACTCACCAGTGGTTGCCGTACAAGGAACGACATTTTTCGGTGCTCGCCTGTGAATCCTGTCACATTCCGTCCTTATATTCTCCGGCGAGGCGGAGATTCGATTGGACGGTGATTACGCCGGAGAGTAACGCTTCCATCGAGTGCCGAGGCGTCGAGGGAGACTTCGCTACGGTCGATACTTTGATCGAAGGGTACCGGCCCGTTTTGTTGCCGAGGCATGAAGTCGACGGAGCCACACGTTTGGTGCCCCACAATCTGATTAGCGCCTGGTATTGGGTGGCTGGCGCTCCGGAACGTCCGGTCTTGATGAGGGACCTCCAGGCTGTCTATCTCGAGGGTGAGCGCTATGCCAGTGAAGTGCTCCAATCCTTCGATGCCGACAAGGACGGTGAGTTGAGTCGGGAAGAGCTAAAGCTCGACACGCCGGAGAAAGTCGAGCTCATTCGGGGCCGACTGGTGAAACAGGGATTGAAGGAGCCGCGGATCAAGGCAGAGATTCAGCCGTACGGAGTCCATCACGACGTGGCGACCGGAGTCTGGGCTACCAAGGACTGCCAAACGTGCCATGAAAAGGGATCGAGACTCGCGGAGCCCATGCTTCTGTCTTCCTATGTTCCCGGCGGCGTCGAACCGGTGCTCGTCGGGGATGCCAACGTCTCTCTCGACGGCGAGATCTTTCGGAACGACGAGGGGCAGCTTTATTATCAACCGAGCACGGCGACTTCCGGTCTCTATGTCTCTGGGACACGATCGCGTGTGGTGGGCCAACGTCTTGGGGCTTTTGTCGGTGCTGGGTGTTTTGATGGGTGTTGCCGTCCACGCCGGCCTTCGCCTGCGTGCGAAAAACTCTCATGCCCCGGGTCGGAGGTGCGGCGAGTTTATATGTACTCCGGCTACGAGAGATTATGGCACTGGCTCCAGTCCCTTGCCATCATGCTGCTCCTTATCACGGGCCTCGAAATCCACATGCCGGGAACTGTGCGCATCTTGGGATTTGCCGCGGCGGTTAAGATCCACAACATCGTTGCTTTCGTCGTGGTCATTAATGCGCTTCTGTCTGCTTTTTTCCACTTTGCCAGCGGCCAGATCCGACAATATTTACCCGAGCCCAAGGGTTTTTTCAGCCAAGCCATTCAACAGATCGCTCTATTACGTCGGCGGTATCTTCAGAGGCGAGCCTCATCCCTTCGAGAAAGTCGCCCGAGAGGAAGCTCAACCCGCTGCAGCAGGTGACGTACCTTGCCATTTTGAATATTCTCCTGCCGCTGCAGGTTTTGACGGGGGTGATGATCTGGGGCGCCGAGCGTTGGCCGCAAATGGCGGAGGATATCGGCGGTTTGAGCTTCGTGGCGCCCCTTCACGCCCTTGTAGCATGGTTGTTTGCGGCGTTTCTCATCATGCACATCTATTTGACGACCACCGGCCACACAACCTTGGCAAATATGAAAGCCATGGTGACTGGCTGGGAAGACGTCGCCGCGGACGGCGAAGACGTTCATGAAGACAGTGAAACGAAAGGATCCCATCATGAATCAGGTGTCGAACGACAAGAGCCAAGCCAAGCCTGAACAAGAAGCCGACCCTACGTCAACCCCTATTTCGCGGGGGTCTTGCTCGGTCTGGTGTTGTTTACCTCGTTTTTCCTAACCGGAAACGGTTTGGGCGCTTCCGGCGGTATCCAGCGTATTTTGGTTTCGGTCGAGGACGTTGTGGCGCCCGAGCACGTGGATCGTATTCCCGTACCTCATCGCCATGGCCCGAGGAGAAAAACACCCGCTTGATCATTGGGTCGTCATGGTGACCATCGGAGCCGTTTTGGGAGGATTCCTCTCGGGATTGGTAAACGGCCAGACTCAAGCTCGAGACCAACAAGGGGCCTGGTATCTCGAACAAGCAGCGCTGGGCGATGGCCCTGGTTGGCGGAGTCATCATGGGTTACGGCGCGCGCTTGGCCCGCGGCTGCACGTCGGGGCAGGCGCTATCGGGTGGAGCGGTCTTGTCGGTGGGAAGCTGGGCTTTCATGTTCGCGGTTTTCGCCGGCGGTTATGCCTTGGCCTATTTCGTTCGGAAGGCTTGGACCTAAGATCGGTGAGCGGAGGAAATCATCATGGCACCCTTTCCACTTGAAGCAATTTTAGGAAACGCCGGCGCCCTGGACCGTCTACCTGCTCATCGGAGTGGGCTTCGGTTGGGTCGCTCGAAATCGCCGGATTCGGGAACTCGCGGAAGCTGGCAGCACAGTTTTATTTCAAGGACATGACGGTTCTCAAGGTCATGTTCACCGCCATCGTGACCGCGATGGTCCTGATCTTCGCGGCGTCGGGCCTTGGGACTTCTCGACTACAACCGGGTATGGGTCAACCCGACCTACCTTTGGCCGGGTATCGTGGGCGGCCTCATCATGGGCGTCGGTTTCATCATCGGCGGCTTCTGTCCGGGTACGTCCATCGTGGCCGCCTCGCCACGTTGAAGATCGACGGGATGTTCTTCTTTATTGGGATCGGCAATCGGCGTATTCCTCTTCGGTGAGACGGTGAACCAATACGCCGCGTTTTTCCACTCGAGTTTCATGGGGCGTTTCACCTTACCCGAGCTTTTCGGGCTTCCCACCGGTATAGTTGTGCTTGCCGGTCGTGCTGATGGCCTTGTTCATGTTTTGGGGGGCGGAGAAACTCGAGGCGATCTTCGGCGACGAGAAACCCGAGAAGACCCCGCCGCGGCATGGCTCGGTCCGCGCCTCGCCTTGGCCGCCGGACTCATGGTCGCCTCGTTCTTCGTTATGGGAATCGGCCAACCCACGGCCATGGACCGATGGGAGAGAGATGGCGACCGGACAAGCAGGTCTCCTCGACGAGCGACAGGTGTACATCCATCCCGGCAGAGCTCTTGAGCTTGATGAACAACGACCAGCTCGTGCTCATGATGCTCGACTATCCGGGACGAATCGGACTTCAACGTCTTCCACCTGACGGACGCCAAACGGGTCGGACGTTGAGCGAGCTCGACGGCCCGCGGACCCTGGCTCTCCTCACCCTCCCGGAAAACTCCGTCATCGTTCTGATGTCGAACAACGAGGAACGGGCCACCGAGGCCTGGAAGATGCTCGTAGCACAAAACGTGGTGAACGTCTACATTTTGGAGGGCGGCATCAACCATTGGCTCGATGTTTTCGGCCACGAGGGACACGAGGACTGCGTCATCGAAGATACGGAAGGTGGCCAGAAGCGCCTCGCCACGTGTTCAAGGCGGCCCTTGGCTCCAATCAACCGGGAGCCGATCCCGACGCACACTTAGTAGAAGATATCGAGTTCACACCGAAGGTCAAGATCGAGAAAAAGAAAGCGGTGGGCGGCGGCTGCGGTTGATGGTGGGCATTTTAGCCTATCGGCACCCCGATCGCTCGGAGAATTCCGGCTTCCGCTTGGATCAAGATGGAGGCCGGCAGACTTAGCCCTTTCACATTCACCCTCTTTTCGAATACCATTGCCCGCGGAATCGTAGATCCCTGGAATCCAGTCTCTTTCATTTAGTGAGGTAGCTATGGAAGAAAGAACCAAGTTTCCGCCCGTCTTCTGGGTCGCCAATTCGATCGAGTCCTGGAGCGCTTTGCCTACTACGGCATCTACTTCGGCTTCGGGATCTACATGGCAGCACCTGGGCTACTCCCGGGACCAGCTGGGGATCGTCCAGAGCATTTTCCTGCTGCTGTCCTACGGCATCCCGGTCATCTCCGGCACCTTTGCCGACCGCTACGGCTTCAAGAAGGTACTGATCGTCTCCTACCTGGCCTACCTGCCCTCGATCCTGCTGCTGATCCTGACCAAGTCCTTCTCGGGGATCGCCCTGACCATGCTGGCCATCGGCCTGGCCGCCGGGATCTTCAAGCCCCTGATCGCCGGCACGGTCCGTGCGGTGACCGACAAGACCAACAAGACCCTGGGCTTCGGCATCTTCTACGCCATGGTCAATGTGGGCGGTTCCTTCGGACCCGATCGTGGCCGGGCAAGCTGCGGGCCATCTCCTGGGACTACGCCTTCATGGCCGCCGCCGTCTGCATCGGGTCATGCTGCTTATCACGATCTTCTTCTACAAGGAACCGGAGCGGGAGATCGAGGGCGAGCTCGCTCGGGCAGAAGTTCAAAGACATCGGGGTCGCCCTCTCCGACCTCAAGTTCACGCTCTTCCTGGTCCTGCTGGGTGTGTTCTTCTGGATCCCGTTCTGGGCCTTCTTCAACCTGTGCGCCCTCTATGTCGACAGCAATCTCGACACGGCCCAGCTCTATCTGAGCATGCGGAGCGTCCTCGGTACCGTCGTTCGCCGACAATTTCTTTCCCACGAGGAGAGGACGGCGTGCGCCGGATGCTGGGCGAGACGATCTCGCACACCGGCTGGATCATCATGATCTTTCAGGTCTTCGTCTCCCGGGTTGCGAGCGCTTCAAGGCCATGCCTCCTTTCTTGTTCGGCCTGTTCGTGATCGCGGTCGGATTCGTGGTCATGGGCTTCGCCAATGTCGCGACGCCGGCCGTGATTTTCCTGGGGATTTTCCTCTTTGCCGTGGGCGAGATGATCGTCCTCGCCCCGGATCCAGGAGTACATCACCTGGATCGCGCCCAAGGAGAAGGCCGGGCTCTACATGGGGACGAACTTTCTGGCGGTCATGATCGGGGCGCCTTGAGCGGCGTGACCTACACGGCGCTTTCAGGTACTTCATTGACATGGGCAAGCCAGAATATGTCTGGTATGCCTTGGCGGCTCACATGTTTGTGGCCTTGATCGTTCTCATCATCTTCAGACAAGTTCGCGGGTGAGATTCAAAGAACAGGAGGAATAGCAAGGAGTCATCATGTTGGTTCAGAGAAAAAGTCGAACAGGCCATCGAGATTTTGAACGAATATGATATAGACTGCTGGATCACCTTTGTGCGGGAAAGTGCATCGTGCACGATCCCATGCTGGATTTTTTGTCCACTATCGATGTGACCTGGCACTCGGCCTTCATCGTTTCGACACCCGCGCCGGAGACCTACGCGATCATCGGCCAAATGGACAAGGAGTCAATCGAAGATCTGGGTGTGTATCAGCATGTCTTAGGCTATGTCGAGGGGATCAAAGAACATCTGCTACAGACCCTCAAGGAGTCGTCCCGGCTTCCATTGCCGTCAACTTTTCCAAAACCAGCGAAGTCTGCGACGGCTTGACGCATGGGATGTATCTGACCCTATGATCATTTATCCGAGATCGGATTTGAGGATCGGTTGATGTCGTCGGAGAAGATCACTTCCAGCCTGAAAGCACGAAAAACCGAGTCCGAAGTCGAGCGTCTCAAAAAAGCCATCGAGCACACGCAGGATATCTTTTCAATTGGGTTCCTATTTCATCGAGCCCGGACGGACCGAAAAAGAGATCGCCGCCTTCATGATCGCAGAAGTCGAACGGAGAGGCCTGGGTTTCGGGTGGGACCGGAGCCATTGTCCGGCGGTTTTTACCGGACCGGATACGGCAGGGGCCCACTACATGCCGACCGATCGCAAAGTCGAACGCGGCCACATCCTGAACATGGATTTTGGCGTGAAATTCGAGGACTACACTTCCGACCTGCAGCGGACATTCTACATTCTCGAGGAGGGGGACACGAGGCACCGCCCGAGGTCCAGAAAGGATTTGACACGCATCGTCAACGCCATCGAGATGGCCCGGCGGGCCTTGAAGCCCGGCGTTCAGGGTGTCGAGATCGATAGGATCGCCCGCGACCACATCGTCTCCCAGGGCTACGAAGAATATCCGCACGGCCTGGGGCACCAGGTCGGCCGTTTCGCCCATGATGGGACGGCTTTACTGGGACCGGCTTGGGAGAAATACGCCAACAAACCTTTCGAGGTCATTGAGGAGGACATGGTCTTTACCATCGAGCCGCGCCTTACGGTCGAAGGTCGCGGCATCGCCACCGTCGAGGAAATGGTCATCGTCACGAAGGATGGGGCGGAGTTTCTTTCGAGCCCGCAAACGGAATTGATTCTGGTAGGGTAGCAACGAGCGACAAAAACCCTGATGCGGCGGCGACTAACCTCGTTTGAGGGAGCGACGCCCTAGCTTGCGCTTATGCTAGTCCCGACGGAGTCGGTTGGCTGATTGGTCAATCCGCAACCGACGCAGGAGGGGAAGCCGCCCTCCTTATTCCATTCTTGAGTTCTGGGTTCTGAGTCCTGAGTCCTGAGTTCTTTCTTCTAGCCTTTTTTCCGCAGCGCCATTCCGGCCAGGATTTCGACGACGGTGCGGGCACAGAACTGAGCTCCCATGCCGTTGACGTCGTAGTCGGGCGTCATCTCACAGACGTCATAGCCGACGAGTTTCTTCCGAGAGAGCACTCGAAGGGCCGTCATCATCTCATCCACCGTGAGTCCCCAAAGCTCCGGCGCTTTCTGGGAAGGGACCAGGCTCGGTTCCATGACGTCGATATCGAGAGAGACATAAATTCCGTCCGTTCCTTCCGTTGCCAAGCGCATGGCCTCCCCGACGACCTCTCTTATTCCTTTTTCCTTGACCTCATCGATGGTGAAGTAGCGGATTCCCAGCTCCTCGGCAACATATCTTTCGAAGATGGTGTTGCGGTTGGATCGGATGCCGATAAAGACGAAGTTCTTCGGACTGACTTTACCCAGCTCGAAGGTCTTTGCCCACTCGACCGAAGCCCAGCACTCGGGGGTATCGGATAGATTGAAATGGGAATCGAAGCTGATGAGACCCATCGGATGGTCGAGCTTCTTCGAGATCGCTCGTAAAATCGGGATGGGCGTGGTGTGGTCGCCGCCCAGAACAATGGGCACGGCGCCGGCGTCGACGATGTGCGATACCTTCTCCTCGGCGCGCCTCAGAGTTTCCGTGGTGTCCTCGGGTACGACTTCGACGTCCCCATAATCTTTGACGGACAAATGATCGAGGAGGACCAGGTCTTTGTCGATCTCCGGATAATAGCCTCGGTTGTGATGAATCGAATAATAGAGCGAGTACTTTCGTATCGCGTCCGGAGCGTGGTCGGCCCCCATCCTCCAGTAGACCGAGCCGGCCGGGGGACGCGAGACGGTGGCGGGGGCCGAGAGTGTCGGTGATTTGGCGGTGATGCCTTCGTACCCGAAGCCCAGGATCGCGGCATCGGCGCCCTTCAATTGCTCTGGCTTTCCGGCCAGGGGGAGCTCCATGAAGGTCGGGATATCTCCATGGAAGATATCCTCCATCGGCCGCTCCCGTCGAGCCGGTCCGGATGCGGCTCTTGCCTCTGCCCTTTCGAAAGCGGCGCGGATGCGCTCCATTTCATCCTTGCCGATCGTTCGGTTGCTTTTTTCCGTCATGACATCCACCCTATGGCCGAAGCTCGGAGAGGACCTTACCAATCCTCTCGAGGCCGCCGGTAGTTTCTTGGAGCCATAGCCGATTCTCATGTACCCGTCGAGTCCGCAGGCCTCGCCCGGCGGAATCAGAACGCTTTGCTCATGGATGAGCTTCATGGCCAACTCCGTCGAGTTGATGGGAAGCTCGTATCCTACAAAGGTTACGCCTCCAATCCGGGGAGGGACGAGCCGGAGTATATCGGCGTGGCTTCCCAGCCAGTCCGTCAAAACGGTTAGGTTCTTCGAGGCGATTTCGCGGTTCCGCTCGAAAATCCTCTGCCGCGTGGCGGGGCGCAAGGCGAGCTCGGCCAATGCGGTGCTCATTGCTCCCGGTCGTGATGGTCGTGTAGTCGGTGTAGCCCCATATTTCACGAATGAGCTCTTCGGGGCCCGCCACCCATCCGATGCGTAGCCCGGGTAGGGCAAAGGCTTTGGAAAGCCCGGATACGACGAGAGCCCGGTCGTACATCCCCCAGAATGTGGGCGAGATCTCCGGTGCGATCTCCGCTCCCCGGTAGACCTCGTCGGACAGGATCCACGCTCCCACCCGTTCGGCGACGCGCACGATGGCTTGCATGTCCTCGATGCTCAAGATGGCCCCGGTTGGATTGTTGGGATTGGTGACGTAAATCAGCTTCGTTTTCGATGTGACCTGGGCTTCGATCTCGCCCAAATCGGGGGCCCAACCGGTCTCTTCGTTCAAGGTACATGGTTTGACCGTGGCGCCCCAGTTCCGAGCCATGCCCGGAATTTGTAGGTAATTGGGGAGGACGACCACGACTTCGTCACCGGGCTCGACGAGCCTCCACAACGTCGCGAAATTCGCCTCAGAGGAACCGTTGGTCACCAGGACCTGGTTGATGTTCAAGTTTGGATAGAGATCGCAGATGGCCTCCCTCAAAGATGGGACGCCGTTGGTCTGGATGTATCTCAAATGAACGGATTCATGAAGTGCCGCGAGCTCTTCGGGGCTTACCAACTCGTGAAGACGCAAGGACTCGACGCCGGTGTCGCTGAGGTCGTACTCGACTTGATTTTGCCACTCTGATAAGAGCCTCTCTAATTGAAACGTTTCTATTTTCATAAAGGATCCTCATTGAGTTTTGAAAGCAGGGTATCATATCGCAGTTCAGCCGGCCGGGCATTCGATTCCGAGCCCTCGAGCCGATAGACTTGGACCTTAAGATGATGTCTCGTGATTTGCTCGGTAAGGAGGTCTTTTCGATGAAGCTACGTTTCGCTCTAGTCTGCTGCTTGCTCTCGATGATTTTTGTACGACCCGGACTCGGTGAAAGTCCGCGTTCGTTCACCGATATGGATGTTTTCCAACTGGAGTTCGCTTCCGATCCGCAGATCTCGCCGGACGGCAATCGCATCATCTATGTGCGGAACTCGATGGACATCATGAAAGACCGCAGCCGGGCGGCGCTCTGGACCATCAACTCCGATGGTTCCGACCATCGCCGGCTGACGGCCGGCGAAAGCAAGCGAGTCCTCTCCGCGCTGGTCTCCGGACGGAAAACTGCTTACTACGTGGCGCGAACGGACGAAGGCTCGGAGATTTTCTTGCGCTGGATGGATACCGGGCAGACCGCCAGGCTGACCCAATTGTCCCGATCCCCTCGAGGACTTCGTTGGTCGCCGGACGGGAAATACATCGCCTTTTCCATGCTCGTACCCGAAGATCCGCCCCAACTGGTTAGGCCGCCGAAAAAACCGGAGGGTGCGGAATGGGCGGAGCCGCCCCGCGTCATCACGCGGTTGAAGCACGAGGCCGACGGTGTGGGCTACCTCGAGCCCGGCTACAATCACTTGTTCGTTCTGCCCGTCGAAGGGGGACGCCGCGGCAGGTGACTTCGGGCTCGTTCCACCACCGCGAGCTCCGGTCTGGACTCCGGATGGGAAATCTCTTGTTTTTTCGGCGAACCGCAACCCCGATTGGGAACATGAGTTCGTCAACTCGGAGATCTATACCGTGTCGCTCGGTGACGGAGACTATTCGAGCTCTCACCGAACGAAACGGGCCGGATCGCAGCCCCGCCGTTTCTCCGGACGGAAAAAGATCGCCTACGTCGGCTTTGACGATAAGGTTCAGACCTATCAGGTGGCCAGTCTTTACGTGATGAATCGTGACGGGAGCGCGAAGCGGGTCGTCACCTCGGATCTCGATCGAAGTGTCTCCTCGCCGGTTGGGATGCGAAAGGGGAGGGAATCTACTTTCAGTATGATGATGAGGGTAATACGAAGCTCGGCTATGCCTCTCTGGACGGAGAGGTCGGATGTTTTGGCCGAGAGCCTTGGCGGCGGATCTCTCGGCCGGCCTTATGGTGGAGGTTCTTTTTCTGTCGCCACGGACGGATGTTTTGCCTTCATGATGACGCGCCCCGAGCACCCGGCGGATGTCGCCGTGGGACGAATGCTCGAGAAGAGTATCGATCGGCTGACCGATCTCAACGGGGACCTGCTTGGATTTCGAGATCTGGGGAAGGTTGAAGAGATCTGGTACGAGTCTTCTTTTGACCAACGGAAAATTCAAGGCTGGATCGTGACCCCGCCGGATTTCGATCCGAGCAAGAAGTATCCTCTTATCCTCGAGATCCATGGCGGGCCCATCTCGTAACTACGGCGATCGATTTTCCGCCGAGATTCAGCTCTACGCCTGCGGCAGGCTATGTCGTTCTCTATGCCAATCCGCGGGGAAGCACGAGCTATGGCGAGGAGTTCGGAAATCTTCTCTACCACGACTATCCCGGACAGGATTACGACGACCTCATTTCGGGAGTCGATGCGGTCATCGCCAAAGGTTACATCGACGAGGACAATCTTTTTGTCACCGGGGGAAGCGCCGGCGGTATCATGACGGCTTGGATCGTTGGGAAGACCGACCGCTTCCGGGCGGCGGCCGTCGGCAAGCCGGTCATCAACTGGTACAGCAAGGTGCTCGTGGCCGACAACTACTACGGTTACCACAACTACCGCTACCCTGGCTCGCCGTGGGAAAATCCCGAGGCCTACATGAAGTACTCACCCATTTCGTTGGTGGGAAATGTCAGCACGCCGAGCATGGTGTTTCGTCGGAACGGCCGACTTGCGCACGCCGCTTTCAGAGTCCAAGCAGTTTTATCATGCTCTGAAGCTCCGTAAAGTCGATACGGCGTTGGTGAAGATCCCCGGCGCATCGCACAACATCTCCGCCCGTCCCAGCCAATTGATTACCAAAGTGGCGCACGTGCTGGCGTGGTTCGAGAAGTATCGGAAGTAGCCCAGTAAGTATAGGTTTAATATAACTTGGCGGGCTTGGAAAGCATCTTTGTCGGGCTGACCCAAAAGCTGTGAGCACTCCCGGGCCTGCCCGAAAGGGGAAGCTATCTAGTCTTCTGGCTCTACGGTTTTCAGGTACTTGAAAATTGGATAGACCACGCTTCTTTCCTCGATGCCGATGGACTTCAGGTAATCGTCCAGAAGTCCCCATCCCACGAATCCGTCTCCAACTTGAGGTTCGAGGCAATAAAACACCAGGTTCGCAAAGGGCTGGGCCAAGTTGACGCGGTAAGTTCCTGCGGGAAACTCCTTATTCTTCGAGCGATAGAATCCGCCATCGAGACGTGTCATCTGGTAGCCGCTGCTTTCCGCTTTGTACATCTTGTCGATGACGAACTCGTCTCCCTCGACGACCAGCGGTTCGGTCAGAACTTCCACTTCGATGTTCTGCGTGCGAAGCTTTTCCACCAGATGGCCGAGCTCGGCGGGAATGAGGTAGCCCCTTGGAACCATGGCCTCTTTGGTTCCGACCGGTTTTGTCATGTGCTCGACGCCCGGAATACGTTCCGGCGGCCCGGCGACATGGCTGGGGACCGTTTCGAGAACGCTGGTTCCGGGAATGTACTCCGGTTCGTTTTTGGCGTAGGCCAGTAGCTCTACCTTGCCCCAAGATTCGTATTTTCCTTCGACGTAGTTGCTGAGCTGTCCGGACTCGGCTTTTGATTTGATCTGCTGGACCACTTCCTCATCGGCCTTTTCGCAAATCTGCACCATCTCTCGGCCGTTCTTGTTCGTGTATTCGAGTAGCTCGGATATCAGTGCGTATTGGGCGTAGATCTTACGCTCGAAGGATGGATGTCCGGGTGTCTCGACCAGGATCGACATCCGATTCCTCAATCCGTAGGCGGCGGCCAGGAATTTACCCTCCGTGGTCCAGTAGGCCAGCTCGTGGCTCCACACCGTGGGAGGCCAGTTTTCCTCGTCATACATGCAGTGGGAGAAGGTTTCGATATGGAAGTTGTTTCGAATTGCCTCACGGATGGAGGGAAATAATGTTTCCCAAACGTAGCCTCGCGGAGCCGGGTGAGCGGCCGGCACGGTCGATGTGGCATAAACGATGGAATACCCATGTTTGACCCGACCCATGGCGTGAGCGTCGAACAGCAACACCGGATCCCAGGCGTTGAGAACGTTCCCATAGAGTCCGTTGGCCTCGATGGTCTCGAGCTTGATCGCGTCTCGATTCAAGTCGAAGTCGAGGGCGTTGCGGCGGGTGCCGATGATATGGGGAGTGCCGTCCTTGGTGCTCCAGGTTTCGTTACCGTCTACATTGTAGACGGGGCAGATGATGAGAATTTGGTCGTCCAAGAGATGTTTCTTGTCGCCCAGGAGAATATCGCGCATGAGCATCAATAGCGCTTCTTTTCCTTCCGATTCAGGTGGATGGATGGTCCCCTGTAGGTAGATGACCGGCTTTCCCGATGCCTTTGCTTCCTCGGCGGAAGTTACGCGGGGATTGGCCAAAACGACAGCCGCGCCGACTTTCCGGAGAGTGCTGATGAACATATTGATGACGTGCACGTTCTCACTGTTCCACTTGAGAACGTCGATGAACTCGTGCATCTGATAAGTCGAGGTCGTCCGTGTGTATTCGGTTTTCTCGGGTATCGTCTGGAACTTTTCCGGCCATTGACCGTTCCAGTCGTTCGGGACTTCATCACCCCAGTAGATCTTCGTTTGTGGGGCTCCTCCGCCGAGGCAGCCGATCCGAGGAGTGCTAACAACAGGAACAACGAAAAACATACTCTGCTCATCTTCATCTCTCCTCTTGTGTATAATCTTGCCAGGCACCCGCCTTCGCCTTCCGTCGATTAACGCCATGGCTTCGGCGGGTCCGCCGTAGCCTTGGCGGAGGCGGACAGCCTGGCCTACTCATAGACTTGCTCCAAGTCGGTTCCTGGATAATAGTGCGACAAGATCTCTTCGTACTCTCTTGCCTTGCCAAGCCATCACGGCGGCGCCGATTTGGCAAAGACCGACGCCGTGGCCCCATCCGGCACCTTTGAGGATGAACGCGTCCGGCCGGCTCGGGGGCCCTTGGATATCGATCACGAAAGCCGAGCTATAAAGATGACTGGGTGACAGAGCCCGGCGGATCTCGAGCTCCTTTCCGATGACCAGGCTTCCCGCCTCGCCCACAAGCTTCAGTCGCTTCAACCTACCCGACGCACCGCGCTCCACCGGTTCCAGGGCGACGATGCGACCGAGGTCCACACCGAGTTTCTTCGCGACCAGCTCGCCGGCGTCGGGCGCGCTCAATGTCGCTTGCCAGCGGAAAAAATCCCGCGTCTCACGATCGTGAGGCGTCAAGATTTGCTCCAAGATGGAGTCATCGGTGCAGTTACAGTAAACCTCCGGTGGATTGTCGAGGAACGTCCGCATCGGCTTCTTCTTCACGGAGGGACGGAGAGGGTAGACCATTTTCCGCACCATCGAAAACGGGAACGAGGTAGGGGACGAGCTCGTCGGCCCATGCCACTCGGAAGTCCTCCGTGACACCGCCGCAACACTTGCCGTAACGCGCGTCGCAAACTTTGCCGCCAAAGGTCAGGACTCGTCCTCGCGTCTCCCGGATAGCTCGATGGGCTTCGGGAGAACGTACACGATCGACGCCGTGATACCGCTGGCAATGATCGTCCGCGCAGACATCGAAAACTTTGTGCGCCTCCCGGTCGTACCAGCGAATCCTTTCGCTTTGGCCTTCGTTCGCCGCGGTCTCTCTGTCGCGAGGGTTCTCACCCGCGTCGCATTGCGCCAGCAGCCAGCTCCGCGAGACTACGGCATGCGCTTTGATCAACTCGAGCGGTGAAGCTGCATCCATCTCGGAGCAGATCACGGAAGTGAGGTAGATTTCGAGCGCCACGTTATTGATCGCCGTGAGTCGGTCTTCGGAGGACGTCACGATTCGGAGTCCATCGGAAAAGGTTTGAATTTCGCTTTGTTGCCAATGAAACTCGATGCCGATCGTCGCTTCGAGACAAAATCGACCCTCAGCGAGATGTTCGGGAGTCAGAACCAGTTCTTTTGTTTCGGCCGAATGGGCGCCGACACATTGGACGACACCGTCTCTCGCGGTCACTCGGTACTCACCGGCGGGAAAAGTGTTGCCGAACTCGTCTTTAAAGGCGCCGGTTAGACGAAAAGAGAGGGAGGATTTGTCCTGCAGCAGGCCGACGGCGATGGTGGGCTCCTTTGACCGGGGTGCGATCATGTTTCTGTTCTCGGGCGAGGAGTTTGTGGCGGTATCCTGCCGAGCTCGGAGACCAACGCGGCGAGCTCGTCTCGCCGGTACGGTTTTTGGAGGAATCGAACTGCCGGAAGTTTCAAGAGCTCCTCGAGCGACTCGTCGGTGTATCCGCTCGTCAAAATGACCGGAAGGGTGTTACGGCGGACGCGGATGCGCTCGAATACTTGAGGACCCGACATCTTTGGCATGATGATGTCGAGAATGACCAGGTCGATCTCCATCCTCGCGGCGGGCGAAGAGAGCCAATCCTTCGTGAGGGTCATGTGCCATCAGTAGCGGTATGCCCGAGATCCTCGAGCACTTCCCGCACTAGCTCGAGAACGGGCATCTCGTCGTCGATAGCGAGGACGCACCGGGGATGAGCACTGGGCTCTTGTGCCGGTTTGGTCTCGTTCTTTGAAACCTTCGGGGTTCCGTGGGCCACGGGCAGGTAAATGTGTAAAAACGGTCCCCGTGCCGACTCGGCTCTTCACGTTGACAGTTCCGCCATAGTCGCGGATCGTGCCGTAGACGGCTGACAATCCGAGACCCGTGCCTTTTCCCCTTTCTTTGGTTGTGAAATAGGGGTCGAAGACGCGGTCGAGGTCGGTCGATGGAATACCAATTCCATTGTCGGAAACTCGAACGCGTACGTACGGATCCGTGCTTTGGTGGTCCATGAGCGAGACGATCACGGGAGGGGGATCCACCAAGTCGGTCTCGAATCGAATCCGACCTCCCTCGGGCAGGGCGTCTCGGGCGTTGATGGCTAGATTCAAAAAGGCGCTTTCCAGAAGAGCCGGATCGGCGCGCACCTGATCGTGGTCGCCGGTAAAATGAGTTTCCACGGTGATACGGCGATCGATACTTCGTTCCAGGATCGACACGACGTTTTCAATCGATTGGTTGACGGATGTCAGTTGAAGTGTTTGGTCCCCCCGGCGGCTGAACGTCAGAAGCTGCCGGGTCAACCGCGCGGCGCGCTGGCCGGTGTCGAGTATGATTTTGGAGTGGTTTGCCAACTCTGTGTCGTTCTTGGCCTTGAGCGACAGCAACTCCGCGTGCCCGATGATTCCCGTCAGCAGATTGTTGAAGTCGTGAGCCACCCCGCCGGCGAGCTTTCCGAGAGACTCCATCCGTTGGGCCCGGAACCAATTCGGTCCGGAGTTTTCGACCTTTGCGCTCGCTCTCGACCGCTTCGTCCGCCGAGGCTCGGATGACTCGTAGGGCCACAAAGAGCATCACCGCCGTCATGACCACCGAGGTCGTTAGGATCGACCAGATCGCGCCGACAGAAGAATGAGGCTCGACCACCGTTTTCAGACCCGCGGATTCGATGAAGGCCATGGCGAGCGCAGACACAGATGCCGCGACCGCGATTCCAACCGCGGCGGTGGGGCTCCAAGTCAGACCCGCAAAGAGCACGACGAGAGGATAGGCGAAGCCACCCAGCCCTCGAATGCTCCCAAAGTTGTAAATCAACGTGGTAATGAGCAGAAAAAAGACGACGGTAATGCTTCGGGCCGCAAATAAAGTACTTCCCCTACGAACGAGCCCGATATGGACGAGGTGAATGAGGAAGGTCAAGCCGTAGCCGACGACGAAGGGGCGGGGGTTTTCTCCCCACAAAGGGCTCAAGATGAACATGATGCCTAAAATACAGGCCCCCGCCGTCAGGATCGTGAAGAGAATCCGAGACCGCTCGATCTCGAGGCGATCGGGATGGGCGGGAACTCGCAAAAAACGCCCCGAGGTGCTCGGCGACGATGATTCATCGTCTGCTTTCATGACGACGTAATGATATCGAACGCGGAGACCGTATGCATCAGTGATCTATTCACATTCCGGATCATTTTACGGCAGCCGCGAGCTCGTTGATTTGGTGCTCCTCGACAGTCACTTCTTCGAAGATCCCGAGCGCAGTCGATGCATCGATATGCTCGTAATGCTCCGGGTCCGCCACGACCACGATCCCGGCCATCTCGAGAGAACCCGGACTGATCGAGATCCGGAGTCGGCGGTAGCGAAATAACAGTCGGGACGATGTTTGGCTCGCGGGAAGAGATAGACCATGAAGAATCCACTCCGGTAAACGGATATCATATTGAAGAGCGGTTCTTCATCGCCGCTCCCGAATGAGCGCAGTGCCTCGAGCGAAGTCTTGATGAGTGTGCCGGTTCTTCGGGCCTCCGAGCTCTTGATGACTAAAATGCGACGGCCGAAACTCGTGATGGGCGTGATTTCATCTGTTGCAGTCGCCTCGGTCCATTCTTCGAGTAGCGGTACTCCAACAGCGCTACAGGCCTGAAAGTGGAAATGATCCGGAGCGGAGGCCCCACATCGGGCGCCGTTGTAAAGGACCAGCATGTCGGACCCGATCGCGGCGACCAGATCGACAAAGGTCTCCACGCGACCTTCAAGTTTCTGAGGAAGGTGGTCTCGAGCCGGAACCGTTAAATGACGGGGTAAGATTGGATGAGGATTGGGGAGAATGACGAGGTCGCCGAAGCCGATCCCCTTTTCCTCCGGGGGGGATATTCTCGGGGCAGAGAAAGCAAGGACGCCGGGAAACGGAGGCCGGGTCGACCTTGGCATGGACCGACGCACGTCGTCCTGGGTTGGATTGAACGACGATACGGGCGCCCTCCCGCACGAATTGCTTGCTTCTCATGGTTCCGAGAGATGTTTCGCCCTCGCGAAACCGGCGCCAGTGTTTTCTCTGATGTTCTATTAGATCGTCGATCCGCTGAGGAAATCGATGGCGGTTTTTGGCGGAATTGTCTTCGTCCAGTAGAACGGTCTCCCAGTTCATCGTGCGTCTTTCACCAATTTTTGACGCGCCGCTATCTCGATGGTCCGAAGACGGTCCTTATAGGATGCGTAACGGTTCGCGGTCTCGAGTGACAGGGCGCTGTCTGAATTTTCTTCCCACCGCCGGCACCAATACATCGTGTCGTAGATGCGCCCCACCCGATGGGTCCTCGAGAGGCGCAGCACCACAGCATAGTCCTCGCCGTAGCTCACATTGGGAAAGCCTACCTTGCGTAACGTTGCGGTGTGATAGGCCCGAGGAGCACCGAGTCCGGCGATACGTAGAGCGTTGTTGTGCCCGTTGCCGTCGGTCCATTCCCGGTGGTCGACGAGACCGGGAGGGTGGGTGCGAAGATCGAAATCAACGGTGGTGTAAGAACCGATAACCAAGGCCGCCGATCGGTCTTGGAACGTGTGTACGATCCGCTCTAGAACGTCGGTTCCGTCGTACAAGTCATCGCTGTCGAGCTGAACGGCAACGCGGCCGCAATGAGGGGAGTAGATGGCCTCGTTCCAGCAACCCCCGATCAGAAGGTCCCGTCGCTTTGGAACGAGGTGCACCAGCCGAGCGTCTTCGGAAGCGATCGCCCCCAGGATTTGGGTGGTTTCATCGGTCGAATGATTGTTGACCACGATGACGTTGAAGTCAAAGGACGTTGCTTGCGAAAGGGCGCTCCGGACGGCGTCGGCAATCGTGCGACTTCGGTTCTTGACGGGGATCACAACGCTGGCTTCGACCGAGTACGGTCCATCTTCTTCGAGCGGGACTTCGGGTGGCGGCTCGAGAAGGGCGCCGATACGCCGCAGGTGTTCCGTTGCCACTTTCTCCATCTCCACCTGGAATTCTCGGCGGCCGGGATCGACGTAGTCGAAGACCTTTTGGCCGCTTGCTCGCTGATCTATAGGGGGCATCAAGTAGACCGGCTCCGAAAGATGTAGCCTGGGGCCGCGTTCGGCGAGCCTGAGGCGGAGGTCGTACCATCCTCCGTACTCGAGATCAGGATTGGCCTCGTCGATTTCTTTGACGAGTCCTTTCAGGTGCTTTCGGCTCAAGAGGACGGCGGCGCCGAAATCGAAATCGTCCCGCAGGCTTCCCGTTTGGTAATCGATCAAGGGGTGGTAGCTCGTGGAATCATCCGCATGAAGCTCGAAGTAGTCCCCGTAGGTGATGGCTGCATCGGAATCGTTGGCGGCACACCACAAGCGGTCCAGGCCCAGCGGCGGCAAGACCGGTGAACCGGGTAAAACCCACAGCAAGTGATCCGCACCATTTCGGTCGAACCACTTCAAGATGTCGAGGACGGATGAGGTCGTCCACAGGGTCGGCACATCAACGGTCGTCTGGATCTCCTTCGGACCACTAACTCCCGGCTTCACGGCGAGCCCTATGGCTTCGATTCGTTTCCAGTCCCTCAGAGATTCCAGCGTCCGCGCATCTTCAGCCGCACCGGACCAGGTTACGATGGCTGCTACGGTATTCATTTTAACGACTCGGTCTCGAGGGTGTCGCAAAGGCGATACCTTTCATACGGTTTAGCTTCAAAAATTCTTGGAGCGGTTGGGCGATGACCTTGCCGGCGTTTTTACGTGCCTGATACAGGATTAGATCTTCGATCGACGGCCTGGATCGGGAATCGTAGAACAAGAACCCGGTGTGAAAAAAGTCCAGCTTCGAACGAACCGAGGCAAAGGCGACGATCGAGCCGCTGGGGAGCCGCGGGAGAGCGAGCTTGATTTTCTTTTTAGGAACGATGTGAAAACGAACGCTCCGGGTGCGGAGACCTTCGAGGAAGCCAACGTGTTTTTCGATGGCGTGAGAACCGGAGCCTCGGGTACGGATCTCGATAGCGCCGCGCTTCTCGTTGCACTTCATCCAATCGGAGAAATAGTGAAGGCGTGATGGCCAGCTTACGTGCCCGTTCTTATAGCGAGTTTTCGTGAGCTCATCGAGGAAGCCCTTCTTCGATCGACTCCTTGCCAGTGCCATCACATTCTCGATGAACGTGACGCAGTCGAAAGCTTCCAGATTGATAACCAGCTCTTCGGGTTGTTTCGGTCCGCCGACGAGACCATTCGCTTTGTAGGGATGGTCGAGGAATGATTCCGCGATCCTCTTCAGGCGGGCTTCGAAGTTGTTATCAGCGGCAATCGAGCGATGCAGCGTGTTGACGGTACTCCTCCAGGATACGGACTTGATAAGGCCTCCCTATCTGCTGCCAGGTTAGATAGAGAAGCGTAGCACAACTCAGAGTCGAGAGGGAGTCTCAGTCTGAGCCTATCCACCGAACCGGCGGGGAGCGATGATAATAGGTGCCTGAGCCGTAATAAGCGAAGGGGCGGCCGCCGGAGACGTCGATGAGCACGACCCGAGCAGAGGCGAATCCGACGGTTTCACCGTTCACAGTAAGGGCTGTCCATAGATTCGGGTCTTCATTTGCTGATTGAGGTGTGAGCACGACGCGTGCCAAACAAGCGCCTTGAGAAGACAAGACAGTGTCTTTGTATCCGGTTGATTTTGTTTGTTTTATATGCGGTTCGAGGATAACTCTCCGCTCCCGCGAATATCGCGTGGGGAAAAACCTACGTCGAGAATGTTAAAAAGGAAATAGAGCGCGAAGGCGTCGCTCACCGAAATCCCCGACAGGTCGTATCGACAGACGAACTGTCGGGAAGAGTCGAAAAGCCGGCAATCTACTTGTAGTCGTGCGTGCCCAGCACCACTTTGACACCCGTCTTGTTTTCCACGACCTTTGCCAACTCCTCTGGAGTGACGTAGGGACAATCCGGTTTAGCTGTTGCCAGGCACGTGCTGAAGTAGATCACGTCGGGCTTTATCTCGGAGAGCTTCATTGCCATCGCCAAGTTGGGCGCCACGCTTCGGCCGGGGCACTCGCAGGTGACAAAAGAGACTACAGCGGAAGGCTCATCGAAACTACCTTCTCCCAACGAAGCGGCCTTCAGGCACCGCCACTCACCAGGGCATCCGTAGCCGCTGTCGGCATAAGCGCCACAGCTCACAATTGCGACATTCTTCATCTGCATACCTCTCGTCATCATGTATTCAGTTCTTCATATAGGCGTTCGGCCAGCCGCCGGATCTCTTCCTCGGAGCCGATCGGCGTGGATTCGTGCCAACTCTTTAACGCGCTCTTCGGAGATCCCAAGCTGCTTTGCCACGAGAAACGTGTCGATCTCCTCGTCTGTCGAAGCCAACCCGCAGGCCGCGATCTGGCCCACGAGCGTGTCGTCTCGAAAAATGGGTATGACCGCTCGCAACAAGCCTACATCGCAAACGTTGACTTCCGGACGTCGCGTCTTTTGGACTACAGCGAGCATGGCGACATTGATTTGGCTACATATAAATGTAGCCGCCTCTTGATTGTCTCTGATGGATTGACACAGGGGATACCTGTCGAAACGGCAAAGCAGCGGGTTTCCCTTATCATCGATCAGACAAGCCGTCATCTTGGCATCTTGGGAGAAACGATCCAGGATTGCCTCCCATTCTTCTTTTTTCTTCGAGTCCATCAGCGTCATCGAGTTCACCTTCTTTGCTATCTCAGGATTATCCGTTCATTTTTTGAGTTTTTGAAGAGCCTGCTCCGCCGCGATGGTTATAGGCTCCTTGCTGGGCTCGGGGGAGCAGTCCGGATTTCCAGCGCACATGAGGGTGGTCAGATTCGAGATGGTGGCTTCGCCCAGGATCAAGGCGTTCACGGCATCGATCTCCTTCGCCGGCCCCTCACTGTCGCTGACGTATCTGTCCTCCAATGAGCTTCTGGCTATTCTTGTCGAATACGAGCTTGATGGTCCAGGGCTTGACGCCGGGAATCATCCCGTGCCTGCTACTGGAATCCACCGTTGAACAGACAGTATCGAAGTTCTCCTGCCGAGCCTGCTCCTCCGTAAGACCCGTGGAGGCAATGTAGAGATCGAGAAGCTTCACCAAGCTGTTGCCGAGCACACCGGGAAAGGGAATTTCGTAACCGGCCAGCCTCTTTGCCACGAGACGCCCCTGGATGACCGCCGGTCCCCGCAACTGGATGGGCGCGGGTCTCCGGGTGACGAAGTGGTGGTTCTCCACACAGTCCCCGGCGGCAAGCACGTCGGCGTTGGAAGTTTCCAAAAAATGGTTGACCTTGATCCCAAACCTTCCCACTTCCAGGCCCAGTGCCTCGGCGATCTCCAGGTTCGGCCTCGCTCCTGCGTTGACGAATACCATGTCCGCGGGAATGGATTCACCGGAGGCCAGCTCGACGCCCGAGACGCAACCGTTGGCGCCCGAGATTTTCATGACCTTCTCACCCAATTTGATGTTCAGGCCGTTGTCTTCCAGGTACTGTTGCACTTTCACCGCCATATCTGCGTCCAGCATCAGAGGCAGTGGGTGGCCTAGGAGCTCGATCACGGTACTTTCGTACCCGCCGGGCTGGGATGTCGACAGGAGGGTGGCCAGTTCCAGGCTGATGAAGCCCGCCCCGACAAAGACGAGCCTTCGGGGCTTGTTCTCTTCGATGAAAGCCCGTATCTTCTCCGCGTCGCGCAGAGACCTGAGGGTGAAGACCCCTTGTAGGTCGGTGCCGTCTATCGAGGGAAGGTGAGGACTCGCTCCCATTCCTAGAACGAGCTTATCGTACGGGATTTGTCTTCCGTCCGAAAGCCTCACCGTTTTTGTCGCTGCGTCCACGTGCTCGGCCCGCTCGACGAGCAAATGAATCCCGGCGTCCGCGAACATCTTGTCCGGATTCACAATGGACTCTCCGGTGACCAGACCGGCCACCACGTGGGGGAGGGCTCACCGCACGACGAAGGCGTGTTCCTCCCGTATCACCGTCACATCCACGTCCGGCATGAGCTTTTTGGAAAGCATGGCCGCCGGTCCACCCACTCCGCCACATCCGATAATGACGAGTTTTTCTCCCTGTTGCATGGCTCACTCCTTTGGAGACGTTCACCGTCTCTCGTAAAAGCCGAAAAAAGGGGGGGGGTACACGCGCAATACAGACCGTCGAGCGCCTGCACGGCAGTGTCCTGTAGTCGGCATGGTGTTTCCTACACCTATTCGGAGGTCGGGAAATAACGACGACTCGCGCTATTTCTCGGTCCACAATCTGGCGAGCGGGCTCACTCGCCGAGGGCTTTTTCGACCGCGGCGAGGAACTCCTCGGGATTGATGGGCTTGTCGAAAACGGCCACGCATTTTTTGACCGCTAGGTCGCGGCCGGCTAGGCCGCTGACGACGATCACCGGCGTGTCCTCGTATTCCTTTCCGCGGGAGAACTTGCGGTAAAAGCCTGTTCCAGTTTCTTTGGGCATGTCGAGATCGAGGCAGACCAAATCGGGCTTTTCGTTTTTAGCGACTTCCAGGGCTTGAGAGCCATTCTCGGCGGTGACCGTCTCGTAGCCGCCTTTGTGAAGCACGGCGGTCAAGAATTTACGCACATCCGCTTCATCATCGACGACCAGAACTTTCTTGCTCATCTGAACCTCCGTTGCGGCCGGCCTCTGGGTGTTTCTCCCGAGAGAAGTTTAACTGATCGCGAGCCACTACCGCAAAAGCGCGGGCGAGAAAGGCTCTTCAGAATGGGGCGACGGGGGGAATCGTAATGCGAAACTTCGTTCCCTTGCCGGGGGCGCTCGTGAAGTTGACGTTTCCTCCGTGCTCTTGCGCCACTTTTTGAACGACCAAAAGGCCCACCCCCGTGCCTTCGGTTCCCTTGGTAGAGAAAAAGTCTTCGAACACCTTTTGGCTGAACTCCTCCGGAATTCCGCCGCCGTCGTCCTCCACCTCGATTACCGTGGCGCCCTCATCGTCGAGAGCACACCTCATAGTAATGGTGTGGCCGTCCTTTGTCTCGTCGAAGTCGAATCGACACCCGTCGATGGCGTTCGAGACCAAGTTACAGAGGAGACTGTGGATTCCGTCGGGATTGAATCGACCGGTAATGGGAGTCCCGGTCGTTTCGAGTTGCATCTCGATAGCTTCGTTCATCGTTCTTTTTCTGTAGAGTTGATGAACGTCCTCGAGAACCTCGTGGAGATTGACGTCGTCCTTGAATCGCGGCACGCGTTCCTTGGAGCAGTACAAAAGGTCCATGACCACGTTCGAGACCCGTTTGACGTTCCGCTCCACCATTTCCCAGCCTTCGGCGATCTGCTTCTTGTCGTCCTCTTCCATTCCCGTGTTGACGACGAAGATCCCTCCCTCGAGGCCCATCAAAATGTTCTTGATCCGGTGAGCCATTCCCGCGACGGCACGGCCCATCAAAGAGAGCTGTTTGTGGAGCCGCTTGACCTCCGTAATGTCGGTGAACATCTCCACGACGGCCGAGATCTCTCCGGCAGAGTTTTTGATCGGCATCGTATGGACTACGACATCCACCTTGCGGTGGTCCCGGGTTCTGAGAGTCTCTTCCTTGGTATGGAGTTTTCCGTCGGTGAAGGTCTCCTTCACCATGCAGTCCGGGCACGGCCTTTCTCGGCTCTTACAGAGCTCATAGCAGAAGCCGGCGTTGCCGTTGCCGTCGCTGGACCCGAAATCACGTCGGTATAGAGCATTCGACTGAACGACCTTCAAATCGCGGTCGATGACGGAGATATAGCAAGGGACTTGATCGAACAGCCTTTTGTAGTCGCGGTGGGTTCTTTCGAGCTTATCCTGAAGGGTTTTGATCTCGGTCACGTTGGTGGACATTTCCACCACCGCGCTCACCCGACCCTGGTCGTCCATGAGCGGCGCCGAGGTCACCACCACTTGCTCCGGCTGACCGTCTTTATTGAGTACCGTTTCCTCGCTGCTGTGCAGTTTTCCGTCTTCGAAGGTTTGCAGCACGGGGCAATCAGGACAGGGAGCGCTTTCGCCCTTGTAGACTCTATAGCAATATTCCCCTTCCCGGTCTCCGAAGTTACGGCGGAAGAGATCGTTGGTGTCGATGATGCGAAGTGAAGCGTCCTGAACGGAAAGATGACAGGGCATCACGTCCCGCCAGCGGTCGTAGGTGAAGAGCCTTCGGCGCGTATCGAAGAGGAAATATGCGGCGACGGTCAGATAGGTAGCTAGGACGGCTCCAACGAGAATGGGCGAAACCTTGGCGGCGAGAAACGCCACGACCACCGATATGGCGGCGGCTCCGATGAAGTAGGAGACGAGCCCCGCGGGGCGGCCGGCCGGGATCGTAGCTACCGGCTGACGGTCCGTCCTTTTTATCGCCTCCTTCACCGTCCTTGACCGTTCAGGCGCCCATGATTTGCTTCGCCTTTTCGAGAAATTTGTCCCTATCGATGGGCTTTTCGACGATGGCTTCCGGTCGGGGAATGTCACCGAGGTTTTCGCCGAAAAAATCCTCTTGTTTCGTCAAGCCGGTCAGGACGATGATAGGAATCCCTTTCGTCTCGGGCGAAGTGCGCAGGTCGTGATAGGCTTTCATACCGGACTTTTTGGGCATCATCACATCGAGAGTAATGAGGTCCGGCCCGAAGGACTTGGCGAGGGTGAATCCTTCCTCACCGTTGGGAGCGCTTTCGGTCTCGTAACCCGCTTTTTTGAAAAGGGTGCCGAGGTAGACGCGCATGTCTTTCTCGTCGTCAATGATTAAAATTTTCTTCGCCATCAAATCATCTCCTCGGGACGCAGTCAATGGGATTTGCCGTTTTGACCCAATGCGGCTCGTGCTTCGGGGGTGTCGATTCGCTTCAGCAGCTCTCGGATCGGGTCGCGGAGATCGGGCTTGTCCAGGCTGCGGACGAGGGCGGCCACGAGCTCGGGACTCTTGAGCTCGGCCAGTTCATCCGACGCACACTGTTTGAGTGTGGGATTCGGACTGGCGAGACCTTGGCAGAGGTACTCGATGGCGAGGCCACCTTCCTCTCCTCCCATACCGGCGATGGTTCCCAGGGCCTTGAGAGCTTTTTCGCTGCGGCGGAACCGAGCGATTGCCCGGACGCCGGCGACTCCGCCGCCGTAGGCCTCCATGAACGCCTCGACGGCCTGAGGGGTTTTTCGCTCTTCTTCTACTTGTTCCGCCGCTCTGGTTGCATCGGAGAGGTACGATTCATCCGCGAAGTACTCGACCGCCATGCGGCGGGCGACCGGATTGACGCTCGTGTCATGGGCAATCGCTTCCATGAGCGCCTTGTCGGTGATACGGCTGAAACAGACCCCGATGAGCTCGATGTTCTCCCGACCTTTGATGATGTCGGCGAGCAGCTCTTGAGAGGAGATGCGCTCCGCAGCGATGAGGCGCACGTCGAGCTCTTTGGCCTTTTGGATGATTTTCAGCAGTTGCTGATCGTCGTTGACTCGAGAAACAGCCAGCAGCCGTATCTGCGCCGTCTCGTCGTTGCACGCAACTTCGACCAGTCCGCCGTCATCTTTGAGGTTTTCTACCTTGTCCAGTTTGGTTCGAAGACCGTCGCCTTCTTCAAAAAGACTCATCCTTCGTCCTTCCCTTTTCGTTCGAATTGGTGGTGATGGTTCTAACTTCTTCCTCGACTACGATGGGGAAGTCGCCGGCCGGCGTCTAATGCCACTCCCACTCGATGAATCCGGGCTTTACATCCTCCATACAGTTGACGATGAGCTCCGCAAGACCGTCATAGAGAATTCGGTATTCGTCCCAGACGTTGTAGTACGCCATGATGTCGCGGAGCTGGCCTTTGCAGTTGGAGCAAGGGGCGCAAAGGTACTTTTGAATCGATGGGTCGAGCTCGTCCTTGAAAGCATTGAGTACTTGCTCGAGCTTCTTGCGTCCGGCGATCTGTGCACGCCAGTCGCCGAAGTTATGGCCCGACATGATAGCGAAGCCGCTGCCCCCGCCGCAACAGTAGTTCTCTACGCCGTGGGGCGTCAACTCGCGAAAGCGGGGGGCGATTTTCTTGAGGACCCGCCGCTGCGGGTAGACGATTCCCATGAGCCGGACCATATTGCAGGGATCGTGCAACGTAACCGGAAAGTCGTTCCGGCTCGGATCGACTTTGATCCGTCCCTCGCTGATGAGGTTGTCGAAGCGTGACCATGGAGCTCTCGCGAGGGATATTCAGATCTCCCGTCAGCACGCGATCGGCGATGACGGTGAGCGCCTTGTGTGCATGTCCGCACTCGCCGAGAACGATCTTCTTCACGCCGAGCTTCTTCGCCGCTTCGGCGTGCTTGATGGCGACGCGGGCGAACTGAACGTCGTCGTACCAGACACCGTAGTTGATGCTGTCATAGCCGAGCGATCTCACTCGACATGGTCCAGCTCAAACCGGCCGCTTCGAAGATCACGGCAAACGCACCGGGATTGAGCGGCCAGACCATGATCTCACCGGCGTTGTGGATGAGCAGGATATCGGCACCGTACTTGTCCCAAGGGGTCTCGATGCTCATTCCGGTCTTCTCGGAGACGTCTTCATCGATGAACTCGATGTTGTCCTTGACCACGGCGGGGTTCATGCCCGTGGATGAGCCGACTTTGAGTTGCAGGACCGACCCGTTCGTCGTGCAGTTCCTTCGCCACGATACCCATTTCCTGGCTGAAGAGCTTCCGGATCTCATGGGCGATGAGGGCATTGTCCACGCCGATGGGACAGGTCTGCGCGCAGCGCCGGCAAAGGTTGCACCGATAGGCCAGCTCGGCCAGGCGAGCCACCGTCGTCCAGTTGAGCTCGATCTCGCCTGCCTGCCATCCCGCGAGCAGGCCGCCGTTGCCTTTGACGTACTTCTTGTAGAGACGCCGGAAGACCTCGGAACGATAGGCCGGCCGGTAGATGGGATTCTGTCCGCTGGCCTCGTAGATGTGACAGGCCTCGGAGCACGTATGGCAGGTGGCGCAGTGCTCCATCGACAGCATCAGAGGCTGCAGGAACGTCCAGTTGTTCTCCTTGGTGAAGAGCTTCTCCATTCCCGAGAGGAACTTGGCCACCAGCTCGTCTTCTTCCTCCTTGTTCTTCGGCTTGGGAAGAGATAGGGCGATAGTGTCATCCAGCGTCGCTTCGAAACGGTCGCACGCTGTCTCGGTCAAGGAAGGGAACTCCGGCTCCTTCATCGGCGCGGGAAAGGGCTTGAAATCTTCCTGATGAAGCTCGGAAAGCTTCTCCGACGGCTTCGAGATATCCTCGATCTTGACCCGTTTCATCTCTACTCTGTCCTCCTCGACGCCCGATGTCGCAACGTCCGCCCAATTCTTCTTGCCGTCTCCACGGATATGAGGCGCCGCCCAACTCACGGGGTACTGTAGGTTCTTGCCAATTTGTTTCTCGATCTTCCCTCCCTTGAACGTTCGGCTCGTCACTCCATCGAATGTCGTGATACATGAACCACTTGGTGAAGAAATGGGACATGTGCGTGAGGGGAATGTAAGCCACCAGTAGAGAAGCGAGAACAATCTCGGCCGCCAGGAGCGGCCCACCGCTGAATGTGAAATTGAAAGTCAAAAGGTTTTGAAAGTAGCTGCGCAGCTCGACGAAGTACGGATCGCCCGACCCGTGTGCCGCGATCGCCACGCCGAAGGTCGCGATAAAAAAGACGAGGTTGAAGAAATCCACGTTTTTCGTGTACTCGCGGTAGTCCTCGTTGAAAGCGCGGCGAGCCGTGAGGGCGATAGATCCGAGCAGTCCCAGGATCAATCCTCCCCAGCCGACCACGTAGGTCAAGTGGTAAATCGCACGACCGAAGGTTCCGCCCGCTGCGGAGATTTCGACTCCTGCCGCTCCTGCGATGGCCCCCACGAGAAGGAGGGCGATCAGTCCGGATAGTATATAGAGACCGAAATGGAACGGGAAGGACCGGTACCATTGCTTCTTGTTGTGCTCATGGACTCCGGCCAGGAGCAGAATCTCCGGAACCATCACCTTGAGCTCGCCCGTGAGAGACTTTTCCCTAGGCTTCGTCCACCAATCGAGCTCCTCGAGGTAAGATCCGCCGTACTGGGCCTTTCCTTTTTCGTGCGCGACCGGATAGAGCTCCCATCGAAGGTGGAGGGGCAAGGTTGCGTACTTAATAAAACGCGAGACCACGGCGATGACGAATACCGCCAAACAAGCGTAAGTGACAAGCAGAATCAAACCCATTGCGCTCCGTCCTTTTGTTTCTTCTTCGGTTAATGTCTCACGAGATTGCGTTCGTCGTCCATCTTGCGCAATTCTTCCTGTACTTTCGCCGGCCAGGCTGTGCTCAACATGTCCGCCAGGGTGTACTCGTCGAGAACTGCCGTGACTCGGCGGTTGATGAGCAACCAGAGGTCCTTGCAGTTACAAAATTCGCTGAAAATACACTGCTCGGGTTCCACGGCGCAGTCCGTGATCGCCATCGGGCCGATGGCGGCCTCGATGACGTCGCCGAGCTTGATCTCGTCCGTCGTCTTTGCGAGAACGTACCCTCCCGCCCGACCCGAGCGGCCTCGAATCAAACAGGCGTTCTTGAGGGGAACCACGAGGTGATCCAAGTAGCGGCGGGAGATTCCCGAGTGTTTGGAGATGTCACCCAGACCGACGGGCTCTCCGTTCGACGAGAGCTTTCCAAGCGCGATCATGAACCGGAGCGAGTACCGAGCTCTAGTTCTGATTTTCATCGTGTGACTCCCTTAACTCCTATAACTCCTATAGTTCCGCTAGGAATTTTCCAACATAAGCAAGACATGTGCCATGGAAGCACACAGAGCTGGTTTTTGTTGTGTACCTTCAGTTTACAGAGGACGTGCGGGGAGGCCCCCTCAGGAGAAGGGGTACTGGAATGAGTGCTAGTGCCCACTTCGTTGGGGAACATGGCTCATTAAGTCTTTTTTGGGGAATGGTTTACAGGAACTAAACCGATAAAAACAATAACCAACTCGATAAAATCCATAATTTTGAGCCGAAGTCTTTGGCAACCCAGGTTTCGCCGGTGCGTAGCGTGAACACATAGTCATCGCGGCGCGGCTTGACTCTCCAAACAGCCGAAGATAATCTTCCCCTCGGCGGCTACATCTTTTTACTGCCAAAATCTAGGAGTGGGAAGTTTCCCTTCAAGAATTCGTCTAATGAGTCACAAAATGATGTTTGATTTGAAAAGCCGTGCCTTCGGGGAGACCCACGCTCGATTCCAGAAGGCCCATCCTGAATACGAGAGGACTCGAAAATTGGACGAGTTGCGGGCGAAGGAATACGCACGCCTCGACGCGGCCGGACATATCTATCTGGACTACACCGGAGGAGGTCTGTACGCGGACTCGCAGATCCGGGAGCACCAAGCTCTGTTGGCCCATGGCGTCTTTGGCAATCCTCACTCTACCAGCCCCACTTCCATGGCGATGACGCGACTGGTCGAACAGTGCCGCAGGCATGTTCTCGATTTCTTTCGCGCTTCGCCCGACGAGTACGTTGTGATTTTCACCCTCAATGCGAGTGGCGCTCTGAGGCTGGTCGGCGAGTCCTATCCCTTCGAACCGGACGATCAGTTTCTTCTCACCTTCGACAACCACAACTCGGTGAACGGCATTCGAGAGTTCACCCGGACTCGGCGCGCCACAACGACTTACGTCCCGATGCCGCCTCCCGAGATGCGGGTCGATGAAGCTGTTTTGGATCGACTGCTCGACGGCGCACGACCGAACGGTCATAACTTGTTCGCTTACCCGGCTCAATCCAATTTTTCGGGGGTGCAGCATCCCCTGGCTTGGATCCCGAAAGCTCGAGACAAAGGTTGGGACGTTCTTCTCGACGCCGCCGCCTTCGTGCCCACCAACCGCTTGGACTTGAGCGAGTGGCATCCCGACTTCGTGACACTGTCTTTCTACAAGATGTTTGGATATCCCACGGGGGTGGGTGCTTTGATTGCCCGTCAGGACGCGCTAAGGAAGCTCCGCCGGCCCTGGTTTGCAGGGGGCACCATTACCGTCGCGTCGGTCCAAGCCGAACAACATTTCCTTGCGGGCGGCGGGGCGGCCTTCGAGGACGGCACGGCGAACTACTTGAGCTTGCCCGCAGTGGACATGGGGCTCAGCCATTTGGAATCCATCGGTTTGGACGTCATCCACGAGAGAGTACGCTGCCTCACGGGTTGGTTGCTCGAGAATCTGATGGCTCTCCATCATAAAAACGGTGGGCCTCTCGTTCGTCTCTATGGCCCCGCTGACACTGCATGGCGGGGAGGGGCGGTGACCGTCAATTTTTACGACTCCTCCGGAAAAGTCTTGGATCACCTCCAGATCGAGGAAGAAGCCAACCGGTTCAACATCTCCCTTCGCACAGGATGTTTTTGTAACCCCGGTGCGGGAGAAACGGCCCTCGGCCTGTCGAAATCGGAGATCTCGACGTGTTTCATGGGCCAGGACCACTTGACTTTGGAAGATTTTCGGATGTGCATCGATAACGAGAGCACCGGCGCGGTTCGAATCTCCGTCGGGACGGTCACCAATTTCGCGGACGTTTGGTGCTTCTTGGAATTCGCAAAGGGCTTCCTGGATCGCTGAACACAACCTTACATTGCGGCCACGGTGGGAAGTCAGTTTCTACCGACGCCTTCCGGTCGCGCCTTCTGCCCGAGCTCCTGGAACCAATTGAGCACGACGTGGATCTGAGGAGACACCGGCTTGTCCACTTTCCGAATCATGACGAAACTACGGCCGTCGGGAGTGACGTCATAGTTCAGCGTCCGAAGGCTGTTTTCCTCGAACTCCCCCTCGAAGAGCAGCTTCGACTTCCCAGGCCTGGGCTCGGTTCCGGCCACGAAGGGGACGACCATCATTTTGTTTTCTTGCCGGTAAAAGAGCTCGAGCCCTTTCGGAGACCATAGGGGCGCGGTGCCGCCTTCAGTGGAGATGCGCCACTTGGACCCCGGGCCGGGGAAGGCGCGTACATATACACCCGGTCCCGATTCATTCGAGACGTAGGCGAGCCATTTGCCGTCAGGTGACAAAATCCCGAGACGCTCAGTAAAGGTGGTGCCCAAGAGCGGCTGAGACTTACGATCGCCTTCCAGGGAAAGCAAGTAGAGGTCGTAACGCCGGGACGGTTGGGGCTGCATGAAAACCACCGCTTGGCCGTCGGGAGTCCAGCTTGTGGGGAACTGAGGGTATTCACTCTCCGTGAGCTGCTCCGCTTCACCCGTCCCCTCTGCGTCCTTCAAGAACAGGTTGAAGGTGCCTTTCCGGTCCGAAGCAAAAACCAGACGCTTGCCGTCCGGCGACCAGACCGCATCGGTGTTGTTCCCCTGGAATGTGAATCGTGTCGATGTGCCTCGTTCCAGGTCTCGGATCCATATATCGCTTCTCGATCCTGCCGAGACGGTAAGCGATACATGTTTGCCGTCAGGTGAGAGACGTGGCGCAGCCAAGCTGTCGAGCTCGTCACTCAAGGGTTCGGCGGTGCCGTTGCGGTCAACGCGCAGCAGAATGTCTTTGTGGTCCGCCGCCTCGGCAATATAGGCAAGCACACCGGTGTCGGAAAGCGCGAACGGTGCAGGGCTCACCGTGGAAGGCGATGGAATGCCGTTGACCACCGGGACGGGTGGGCCGGTGGCCGTCATCTGGTCGAGATTTAATGGCAGCGCCAACAACGATCCCGATCGGATAAAGATGATATAGCCGTTCGAGGTGTACCGTGCATAAACGCCGTCTTCGGTGAGAATCCGGCGCTCGTTCGTTTCGAGCGACTGAATCGCGACGGGCGACTTATCCGGGCTCCCTTTCAGCCTAATAGTGAATAGAACGGCTTGCCCGCTCGGCAAGATGTGCGGCCAGATGTGACCTTGTTCCCCCGTCTCGCTATCCACTGTTGTGATGGTCTCCGGCGTACCACCGGAGGCGGAAACACGGTACAGCGGACCGCGTGGAGACTGAGAAAATATGATGTGACCGTCAGCTCCCCAACTTCCCCCCGCCCAGGACTCGACCGGGCAAAGAGTCTGGGCGATACCGTCCTGGAGGGAGAGCTTTTTCAACTGATTGTCGGAAAGAAATCCCACCCACTCCCCATCAGGGGAAAAGAAAGGAAAGCGTGCTCCATCCGTACCAGGCACGGCGGTGGCTTCGAACTCGTCCAGACGGCGCAGGAAGAGTTGCCGGTGGTCATCGGCCCGCCCTACGTAAACGAGCCGGGTCCCGTCCGGCGCGATTGCTATCATCTGGCCACCCGGCGACGGATCTGCAGACTCATGGAGTGGAATGGTGAATCGAGAGACGGGACGTGTCGCTCGAGGTTCCTGTTGCGCGAGATTCCACAGAGACAATCCCGCTGCGGTAGCTATCAAAACGGCAACGGCCCAAGGTAGTAGCCGGAACGATTTAGTGGTTGGCGCCGATTCGTGCTTCTCGAGGTCTCGTGTCGGTGCCGTCAGGGCATCCTCGATCTCGATGCGGGCGTCGGCAATGTCATGGAGCCGCCGAGACGGATCCTTGTGGATACAGCGTCGCAGGAGAACCACCACGTTCGAAGGCGTGGTCGAAGGGAGTGCACTCCAGTCCGGCTCTTCTTTCAGGACCTCGGCAATCACCTCGGACAACGATTGTCCCGGGAAAACACTCTTGCCGGTGAGGGCCTCGTAAAAGACACAACCGAAGGCCCAGATGTCGGTTTGCTTGTTGACGCGCCTGCCTCTCGCCTGCTCGGGACTCATGTAGGCTGCGGTTCCCAATAAGACACCGGCGTGGGTGTGCTCTCGAGCCATTGTGGGAGCTTCGGCTTCGACCGAATCGCTCGGACTTTCCATGATGGCTTTGGCCAGGCCGAAATCCAGCACTTTGACCTTGTCTTCCGGCGTAATTTTGATATTCGCGGGCTTGAGATCGCGGTGGACAACACCCTTTTCGTGTGCGGCTTCGAGAGCTTCCGCTATTTGTCGGAATAGGGGGAGTGCCTCTTCGACGGGGAGGGGATCGCGAGCGATCCTATCGGCAAGGGTCTCCCCGGGTACGAGCTCGAGCACCAGGAACCGTGTGGTATCGACCTTCTCCAGATCGTAGATGGCGGCAATGTTGGGGTGATTCAACGAAGCGAGAAGCCGGGCTTCGCGCTCGAATCTAAATAGATGGTCCTTGTCCTTCGAAAAAACTTCTGGAAGGACCTTGATAGCGACTTCGCGGCTGAGCTTGGTGTCGAGAGCCTTGTAGACCTCGCCCATGGCTCCCGCTCCCATGGGGGACAGAATCTCGTAAGTTCCAAGACGAGTCCCGGGCTCTAAAGACATTACCCGGCACCACTCCCAAAAGCCATCATCAGTCTTTCATGTTACAAACAGTGCTTTCAAGAACGTTAGTTGCCGGCACAGCTTTCGAAAGCCGGCAGGTGCTTATCGAGCGATGCGAAGCGATTGTTGGTAAAGACGTTCCGCACGTCATTGGGTAGATCCATCGCAAAGAAAGAATCGTACAGAGCAATGTTGTCTTTCTCCGCTTGAACGGCGGCCGCACACGCCTCAGTGACGGATCCAAAGCGAGGCACATTGTCCAGGTTCCACCGGCTCGCGGGCACCTCCAGCGCCCGGTTGCGATACAGTCCGGCAATCGCTTCCGAGTGACGCTCCTCGGCGTTGACGACATTGACAAAAGGCCGAACCTCTCCGAAATCGGCTATGACTCGGAGGTAGATGTTCTCAGCATGATACTCATCTTGGATGGTTCTTTCCATTGCCGCGAGGATATCGGCTGTAGTTGCCTGCGAAGCGATACCCGTCGTGGTGGTGGTGGTCGTCGTCGTCAATGCCGGGCTTGCGGCTGTGGGGCTTGCGGAGTCACTGCACGCCACAAAACCCAGGAGGAAGAAACCCGTCGCGGTCGTGGCCGCTAGAGCTTTGAGTTTTCCATTTTTCATTTTTTCTCCTATTCCAGCGGTGAGCCCTGGGCGATCTCATTGGATTTCTCAGGTGTGTCACCGCCTTGCTACTTTGTTAGAGCAAAGAACGGGCCAGGAGGTTCCCCAGATGAGATTATCGCAATGGCTTGGTTTTAAAAGCTTTTCGTCCTTGTGAAGGCCCCGGCCTTCGTGAAGGATGGTCTTGAGCTCGACCAAATGGTCGAGTGTCTGCGACGTTTGTGTCGAAGTCGCGCTTCGATTCAATAAGTTCTAGCGCAAGCTTTTCGTCTGGATTGTGTCCAACTAGATGTCAATTCATGAGTCAGAAGGCTGATAGACACTCTTTGGCCCGAAATCCCGTATTGCATGATGAGTGTGGGATGAACGAGAATGTGCAATCGTGCCGAGACCACGTCGTGCTCTCGGGGAAGCCTGCCGTCTGCTCGGGGCGGTCTGTGAGGCCGGGCCGGAACTTTTTTCTGTTCCGTGCCTCCTAGGAGTAGGGATTCATGTGTGCCCGCGGATCTCGAGTCGGCCGGACGCGACCGGTTGTTGGGGCCGCACCCGTTCCAGTATCGCGCTGGAGCAGAAGCAAAAAGTGCCGGCGAGAGGTGAACTCATGAGCTTGGTCGTTGCGGAAAAAGTTACTAAGAGCTACCAAACGGGGGAAGTTGAGGTCCAAGCCTTGAGAGGAGTCGGTTTCACCATCGAGGAGGGATCCCTCGTTTCGTTTGTGGGACCCTCGGGGAGCGGCAAAACCACCCTACTCAATTTAGTGGGATGCCTGGATAAACCCTCCGGCGGAAGTCTTCTCGTCGATGAAGTCGACGTGTCCCACCTGGATCGCACAGCGGGCGCGAAGTTTCGGGGAGACAAACATCGGCTTCATTTTCCAGGACTTCAATCTCATCCCCGTGCTGACGGCTTATGAGAACGTCGAATATCCTTTGGTCATGGTGCAGGACCGCCCTCCCTCCGAGCGGCGGAAATCGGTCGCCGCCCTCCTCGAGGCAGTCGGAATGGCGGAGCAGAAGGACAAACGACCCGATCAGCTTTCGGGAGGCCAGAAGCAGCGCGTGGCTGTAGCCAGGGCGTTGGTGACCCGCCCCAAATTGGTGCTGGCCGACGAGCCGACAGCCAACCTGGATCATGACTCGGCCTACGCGATTATCGATCTGATGAGAAAAATGAAAGACGAGCTCGGTACCACGTTCATCTTCTCCACTCACGACACGCGAATCATCGGAGAAGTGGACATCGTCTACACCCTGGAAGACGGCAAGTTGGCCGGCCGACCGGTAAAGCCTCGGAAGGAGAGGAAGGGCCCATGACTAATATCTTCAAGATCGCCCTGAGGAATCTCTTTCGCTACAAAAGAAGAACCCTTCTGACCATGGCTCTGATCGTTTCGGGCATGGTCTTTGTGTCTGGTTTTTGTTGCGGTGACCGGTTCCTTCAAGAACATGATGGTCAGCCAAATCACCGACTCCTTTGTGGGTCACGCTCCAGATTCATAAGAGAGGATATCTGGCTTCCATCGACAACCTCCCGCTCCATCTCAACCTTCAACCCAAACAGGTCGAGCTGGTAGAGGAGATTCTCGATCAAAGTGACGAAATCGAGTCCTATTCGGCGCGCATCAAGTTTGGCGCCGGTTTCAGCAACTACGAGCAGACGACCAACATCAGGATCAACGGTGTGGATCCGGCTAAGGAGTTCGAGACCTGTCCGCTGCTGCTCTCGCGGGTGATTGAGGGAGAGCCCGAACCGAGCTCTCTCGACAGAGGCAAGTTGTTGATCCCCGTCCTCCTGGCCAGGGGCATGGGGGTCGAGGTCGGCGACACGGTCGTGGTGATTGCCACCAATCGTGATGGATCGGTCAACGGCGGAAACTTCGTTGTGGGCGGCATTCTGGAGAGCGCCACCGGCCCGGGAGGCAGAGACGGGTACATGCACATCGAGGATGCCAGGGAGCTCTTGCGGATCACCAATAATGAAGTGAGTGAATTTGCAATTAGAGTCAAGGATTTCACCCGACTGGATGCGGTGCATCGCCGATTGCAGTCGGCCCTCTCGGAGCAGCTCAACAAGCAAGGCCGGCCCGTTTTCGAAGTTCACACCTGGGAAAGACTCTCTCCGTTCTCCAACATCGCCGATATGATCGACGTCATGACCTTCTTCGTGAAGCTCATGCTGGTCTCCGTCGTATCTGATCAGCATCATGAACGTCATGATCATGGCGATTTACGAGCGAATCCGGGAGATTGGGACCATCGCCGCCATCGGGACGATGCCGTCCAAGATCCTGTCCCTTTATGTAACGGAGGGATTTCTTCTGGGTAGTCATGGGTGCTTTGTCGGGCACCATCTTGGGATCGATCATTGTGTTCATTCTCAACCTGTGGAAAATCGGGTTCGCCTTTGGACGCCAGGAGGACCTTTTGCTGGCTCCCACCTTGGGTATCGGGGAACTGGTCACGGTTTCCTTACTCGTGATTGCTGTAGCGGTCGTCGCCAGCCTCCAACCGGCATGGAAGGCTTCTAGGATGGAGCCCATCGATGCACTCCGGCACGTCTGATAAGGAGGAAGATCATGAAGCGAATTTTCTTCTACCTATGTGGAGCGATGTTGATTTCCGGCCTGTCCCTGGCACAAACCGGGGATGAGATTCTCGAGAAAGTGGACCGAAACTTGATGCCCGAGTCCTTCGAGTCCTACCGAAAGCTCATCAACATCGAGCCGGACGGGAACCAAGCGGGAGTTCATTCTATGTTCACTTGAAGAAAGGTAACGACAAGGTCGTTTCGTTGTTCGTGTCTCCCGCCAGCGAGGAGGGCCGCGCCACTCTGAGGCTCGGAGACAACATGTGGCTCTACATTCCTAATGTGGGGAAACCCATAAGGATTACCAGTCTCCAATCGGTTGTGGGCGGAGTTTTCAACAACTCCGACATCTTACGCCTCGACTATCGGTCGAGTACGAGGTCGAGCGAGATGGAGGATTCGGACGAGACTTATCTTTTGAAGCTCAAGGCAAAAACCGAAACCGTCGCCTACGACTCGTCTGAAGATGACCGTGGACAAAAAAGTCTTGGTGCCCATCGAGATCGAATGTTTCGCTTCCTCCGGACTCCTCGTGAAGACCCTTCACTTCAAGGAGATGAAGTCCTTCGATGGGGGCCTCCGGCGTCCATCGGTCGTCGAGACGGACAGTCCGCTCCAAAAAGGCTATAAGTCCGTCATGATCTTCGCCAATATCAAGAAAAGGGACCTTCCCGACGAGGCTTTCACTCTCAATTTCTTGCCCCGAGTGGAATCCCTCAGATGAGAAGGTGCCTTCGTTGCCCTGGTGGTTCTCGCCGGGGCAGCGGTTTTTTCACCTCCGGTTTACTCGAGTCAAGAACAAGAACAAGAGTACGCGTTCGACCTTTCGGAGATCGAAAAGAAGCCCTACACCCTCGGCGGCTTTTTCGAGCTCGAGCCCATTTTGTCCGTTCTGGACCGGAACGCCGCGTTCTACAAGCTCAAATTCGCTGAGCGAGATGGAGGACCGGTTGTCCTCGGACAATACAATCTTGGAATCCGTCTGGAAGGTGGTTACCAGAAAGGGATCTTCTCTGCTTTCGCGAGAGCCGAAGGCTTACTTCGCTACGACGACCTGGGGTGGGATGGCGAAGTCAAGCTTATTGGAGGGATACGTATCTCTGAAACCCAAATTGAGCTTTGCCCTCGATGTGGGCAAGATCGTGACCCGGTGGGGAACGGGCTATGCCCGAAACCCCGTCGCCTTTGTGGACCGTCTCAAAGATCCGGAAGATCCTCAGGAGCCCCTGGAAGGTTTCTATGTCGTGAAGGCCGATCTCAACAAGAGCTTCGACGGGCCGCTCAAGAGTGTCGCTTTCACGCCGGTGCTTTTGCCGGTCACGAAAGACGTCAACCGGAGTTTCGGCGAGCCCGGATCACCTCAATTTTGCCGCCAAACTGTATTTGCTTTTATTGGACACGGATGTGGACTTGGTCTTTTTCACAGGAGGAAGCCGAACCGCGAGATACGGCTTGGATTTTGCGCGGAATCTCAAATCCAATCTGGAAGTTCACGGAGAGCTGGCGTGGATTACCGACTTTGGAAAAAAAGCTCTCGATGGGACCGAATCGCGCCTCTGAATCTTCCGATGTCTTGAGCGGACTCGTGGGTGTCCGATACTTGACCGAGAACCTCATCACATTGATTGCGGAGTACTACCACAACGGAACCGGGCTGCGGCAGGACGAGCTCCAGAAGTTTCTCGGCCTGGTGGAGCCGGCGTATGAGGCGTTCCTCGCCGGAGAATCCGATCCCTCCTTCAGGCGCTGAATCAACTGTCGCGTGATGCCTTTGCCACTCCCAGCCCTCTAAAGGACTACCTTTATCTCCGAGCCATCCAGAAAGACTCCTTCGGTATCGTCTACTTCACGCCGGGACTCACTTCCATCGTCAACCTCCAAGACGGCAGCTTCCAGCTCATCCCTGAGATCCAATACAGTTTCATGACCAACCTGATTCTTCGGGGACGCACCGTCTTCCTGGTGGGAGGACGGAACACCGAGTTCGGAGAGAAGCGGAATGATTTCCGATTCGAGCTCAGGTTGAGGTATTTTTTCTGAAAGGGCTTTCGTTGAGGTGGACCCGTGCAAATCCTTTGGCGTGATATTCGATACGCTGCCCGGAAACTGGTGCGAAGCCCAACGTTTACGGGCGTAGCGGTTTTCACCATCGCACTGGGCGTAGGGGCGAACACCGCGGTTTTTAGTGTTGTTCGACGGCGTTCTTCTGCGTCCCCTACCTTATCCTCAGCCCGAGCGACTGGTTCGGATCTGGGGAACCTCGCAACAGGCAGGCAACATTCGATCCAATCTATCCGAAATGGATTTCCTGGATTTCAGGAGCCAAACCCGGGTCTTCGAAGATATGGCCGCATTTACGTGGACCGGCGGTGGCGTGACACTCTCTGGACCGGACGGCCCGGAGCGGCTGAGACTCGCGTTCGTAAGTAGCGCTTTTTTTCCCCTCCTCGGGATCGAGCCCGAGTTGGGGAGGTCCTTTCTACCGGAAGAAGATCGACCGGGTAACGACCGATTCGTGGTGTTGAGTCATGGTCTGTGGGTCCGCCGGTTCGCCTCGGACCCAAATATCATCGGCCGGACACTGATCCTGAATGCCCTCCAGCACACGGTTGTGGGCATCATGCCTCGAGATTTCAGGCATCCCGAAATCTCATCGGGTCGAGAGCCTGAGTTGTGGATACCGCTCGCCATCGATGCTGCAGGTCAAAACCGTAGCGGCCGTTATTTGCGGTCGATCGGTCGCCTCACGGAAAGTGTCGCTTCGGATCGCGCTCAGGCTGAAATGAACGGGATTGCCGAAAACCTGGAAAAAAGCTATCCCGATTCCAATACCGGAAGGGGGGTGAGACTCGAGCCCCTCCATGACGCATGGGTCGGCGACGTCCGGGTGGCGCTCGTCGTCTTGCTTGCTGCGGTCGGCTTGGTGCTGGTCATCGCTTGCGTCAATGTAGCGAGCCTGTTTTTGGCAAGGGCGTCGTCGCGTCAGAAAGAATTCGCGCTTCGAGCCGCGCTGGGAGCAGGCCGCGGTCGATTGATACGCCAAATGTTGACCGAAAGCCTGCTCATCGGTCTCCTTGCCGGAATCTTGGGTTTCGCGTTGGCCGTCGGAGCGACAGAGGTTTTAGTTTCCATGGCGGCGGAGAGCATCCCTCGTGCCGACAGTGTGGGTGTGGACGTAAGAGCCGCCGGTTTTGCCCTGAGTATATCCCTTGCCACCGGTTTGCTCTTCGGGCTCATACCAGCGCTCGGAATGTCGAAGTTCCGCCTTCAGGAATCCCTCAAGGAGGGTGCCCAGGCTGCGCCCGGTGGTTTGGGTCACGGCCGGACCAGCCGCATGCTGGTGGTATTCGAGACGGCCTTGGCTTTCGTCCTCGTGGTCGGCGCCGTCCTTCTCATCCAGAGCTTTCTGCGCCTGGAAAATGTTGACCCGGGATTCGAGACCGACCATGTCATCACCATGAATCTCAGTCTATCCCCGACCCGCTACCCCGAGCCGCGAAGTCAAGGCGCTTTCTATGAGCATTTGCTGGAGCGCGTCCGGGCCCTTGCCGGCGTCGAGTCGGCGGCGGTCATCAACTACCTGCCTCTCGCCAACGGCCACTCCTGTGACGCCTTTACCATCGATGCTCGTCCACCCTTTCCTCCGGGAGCGGGACCTTGCGCGGAATATCGGCGCATCAGCCCCGAGTATTTCGGAACCATGGGTATCGTGCTTCTCACCGGACGAGACTTCGACCATCGCGATCATGGAGAGTCTCCCTCGGTCGCCATCATCGACGAGACCATGGCCCGCCGCTTCTGGAAAGATGAAGATCCGGTAGGGAAACGTTTGAGCTCACATGGGGTCTCGCGGGAGATCGTAGGGGTGGTGCGATCGGTCAAGCACTTCGGACCGGAGCGCGAGTCACCGCCCGCGGTGTACGTGCCTCACCTGCAGGATCCGGTCGGCTGGCAGTCCCTCGTGGTCCGGACCCTTTCCGAGCCTTCGAGCCTCGTGGCGTCCGTTCGGACCGAAGTCGGGGCGATGGATTCGGACTTACCTGTGTTCGGTATCCAGGTGATGGAACACATGCTGTTTGACTCGGTGGCGCAGCCGCGCTTCAGAACATTGTTGCTCGGAGTTTTCGCGACCGTCGCTTTGATCCTTGCCGCGGTCGGAGTCTATGGAGTCGTTTTCCACTCCGTCAGCCGGCGCATCCGCGAGTTCGGGACGAGAATGGCCTTGGGAGCCGGGAGAAGGGATGTATTGAGCCTGGTCGTCAAGCAGGGAATGATTCTCGCGGGAGCGGGTGTGGGTCTCGGTCTTTTCGGCGCGCTCGGTCTCACCCGTTTCATATCGAGCTTGGTGTTCGAAGTCAGTCCGACCGATCCTCTTACCTTTGCCGGAGTGTCGGTCATCCTGATGGTGACCTCTTTTTTGGCGTGCTTCATCCCGGCCCGCCGTGCGAGCCGGGTCGATCCCATTGTGGCGTTGCGCTACGAATAGTTGGGCGGCCCCTTTTCTGGGACCGCCCGGTGATTCACTATTATTGATTGGGGCACGTCCCAGTACCGGGAGTCCCGGTACCGTCACAATCCCCGGTACCCGGCTGAGGTCCGTTGCCGCCGCCGTTGCGGCCACCGTTGCGGATGCCTTTTCCGCCCCCCGCAGCCGTCGCAAACACAGTCGCAGTCCGCGATTCCGGTTCCGTCGCCCGGGCCCTGAGGCGTCCCGGTACAAACGCCACTGCCTTGTGAGCCTCGCGAGCCTTGCGCGGCGCCACCGACCTGCTTGTTGCCGGTTCCGTCGCTCATACCGGAATTACACGTACAGGAACAGCTGCCGTTGGGGCCGGATGCCTGTGGGCCAAGGGCTGGCCCGTTCTGAGAGGCATTGGTACTGGGCCGACTGTGCGACCGCTGCCGTTGCAAAAACGACGGCCATCGCTGTGATAGCTAGCATTTTCAGATGTTTCATTTCCTTCTAGCTCCTTTCTTCGTGGTCGACTCTCTGTTGTCAACTAGCTCGCTAGTAGAGCAAGGTCCGGGCCAAAGGCGGCTTCCGAAAGCTTGGCGGCTTAAACCGTTATTATTGAATGGTTTGTGGGTTTTTGAAGCACCCTCCGCACGTGAGCCAAAGAGCGGGAGTTCGACGGAATGGTCGAACCGTTTCGACCATCGAGTCGAAGTGGATGTCTCGCGATGTTTGCATTGAGAGGTCGAAGCACAAGTTTTCCGTGTCCGAGATGTCTTAATAGAGAGACAGGCGCGCGAGGGAATAGCTCATGCTCAAACGGATATCCATTGTCATGCTGTTCGGACTCCTCACGGGTGGGTACGAGCCACTCTGGGCGCAAGTCGGTGCCGCGGCTCGTTCTTCGGGGATCTGCCAAATGTGCCACGGTGGGAGTCCTTATCTCTTCAACAACCGAGGAAGGGATGTGAGCCCTTTTACCGGATGGGCCCATTCCATGATGTCTTTTTCCGCCCACGATCCGTATTGGCGAGCCAAGATGTCGGTGGAAGTGGCCGTGCGCCCGGGAGCACGAGACCTCATCGAGAAAGAGTGTCTGACCTGCCACGCACCCTTGGGGATTGTAGAAGCCCGGGCCCGGAAAAGCGACTACTCTCGTCGAGACCTGTACGGGGACCCCTCCGGTTTGGAAGGTGTCTCTTGCCTGGTGTGCCACCGGATCGATGATACCAGACTCGGTACACGGGCCGGACTGAGTGGGCATTTCGAGGTGACCCGGGGACCAGCCGCTTACGGTCCCTACGTGAATCCTTTCCCGCCTCCAATGTGGCGTCGTACCGGCTTCATCCCAAACTACTCCCCACACATCGAAAATCCGGGCCTGTGCGGATCTTGTCACAACCTCTATACGCCGGTTTTCGATGAGGATCTGGAAGTGATCGGCGAGTTTCCGGAACAAGTGATCTACAGTGAGTGGCGGGTCTCGGAATATGGTTCTTCCGGACGAACGTGTCAGTCTTGCCACATGGAACCCATCCCGATCCAAACACCGATCGCTCCTATGCCGCCGTGGCTGCCGCCCCGAGCTCCCGTGTGGAATCACAAGATCGTTGGAGGCAATGTCTTCATGCTCGAGCTCCTGAAAGAGAAGTTCCCGCTGCATACTTCCGGTTTGGAGAGAGCCATCGGGAAAACCCGCGCGCAGCTCGAGAACCAGACCTTGGACCTCGCCTTGACCCATCGTGTTGTCGGAGAGTTCCTCGAAGTCGAGGTGAAGCTGGTCAACAAAGCGGGGCACAAGTTTCCCTCCGGATATCCCGAACGGCGAGCCTGGATTCACGTCCGCATGATGGACGCATCCCAAGGTGTGTTTTTCGAAAGTGGCAAGCCCAACGACGAGGGCAGAATCGTCCAAGGTACCGTAAGCTGGCCCTATGAGCCTCATCATGATGTCATTCAGTTGCAAGACGAGGTTCAAATTTATGAGATTGTCCCGGCGAACGGGAAGGGTGAGCCCACCCACCGTCTCTTGGATGCCGCCCAGGCGGTGAAGGACAATCGTTTATTGCCCCGAGGATTCAACCCCAGCGGCCACGAGCTGGGAAAGGACGTCGAAGTCATGGGCGAAGCGGCGCGGGACTCGTCGTTCAGCGCCGAAGAAGGTTCGGATGTCGTAACCTACCGAGTCAAAGCGCTGGCGACATCGGAGGTTGTGGTCGAGGTGCGGGTCTACTACCAGTCGATACGTCCTGGTGCCATAGACGATCTGCGTGGGTTCAGTACGCCTGAAGTCCAGACTTTCCTGGAGATGGTGGACGGATCGATGAGCTCAGGCCCGAGCTCATGGCGTTTCGACGCTAACGATTCCAATCCCAATCTTGTAGAATCCTCTAAGCGGTTATGAAACGGATTTTGACGGTTACAGATACGACTCCGGATGCGGAGAGTGCCCTTTTGGAGTTGCTGAGAAAGGCTCCTCCTTGGCGGAAATTGGAGCTGATGGATCAATTGAACCAATCCCTGCGGATGCTTTTCATGAACGAGTTGCGTCGAAGACATCCTGAGAATCCGAAACCGAGCTTCGTCTACCTCTCAGCCGAGCGTCTCTACGGCTCCGAGACGACGGCGCAGCTCTCGGAGCGCTTCCTTGATTCGTACTGATGTGCCCGAGTCGAGCGCCATCGCCCTTCGGGTGTTACTCTTCCTGGAACATCTCGGGTCGTTGAATCGCTCGGGCCTCCCCGGTAATAACTTCGCGACTAGACGTGTCCCTGCAGCACCGAATCGATCCTGTTTCATCTGCGAAACACTATTGCGCAACAGTGTTTCACTCATGAGTTGTTTCAGCCTCGTTTTCCTCGCACCCTGTCGAGCTCTAATCCCTTTGTAATCAATAGCTTAAACAATTTAGACTGTCTTTGGCCTCCGAATTGCTATAACAAGCCGGCGAGAGGTGAAAAGACACGCTGTGAAAGTTGCGATTCCGCACTATCAGGGTCAAGTTGCTCCGTGCTTCGAGTCCACGGCGGCTATCACCATTTTCACGATCCGGAGAAACAAGGTGGTCGAAAAAGCCGGCTTTGCTCTTCAGTCCCGGGAAGCCCTCGATAGGGTCCGCCTGCTTCGCGACCAAGGTGTTGGAGCTTTGATCTGCGGCGGCTTGCGGTCTTCGTTCGAGGACCTTCTACGGGCGAGCGGAATCCAGGTGTTGTCCTGGGTGTCGGGAAGCGTTGAGGAGTTGTTAGAGCTGTTCATCGAAGGCCGGTTGGTACCGGGGACGGGACGCTTGTCCTCCGAACACGGTCAAACCGGTGTTAATCCATCGGCCACAGGAAAGGGAATAACGAGGCTTCCATGAGTACGAGTACCCAGTTGCCAGTATCCGAGCAGAAGCAGACAGACACGCAGGTGGAAACGAAGCAAGAGGTGAAAAAAACAGAAGCGGACCAGGGTCCGACTCGACCACGGGCCGCCGAACAACCCAAATACGCCTACTACGTTGAGCCCATCAAGCTCGAAGAACGGCCCCGACGCTTTCTGGAGGCTTTTGCCGCTATCTTGAATCACTCCAACTACGGGCCGGTCCTAGATCCTATATGCGTTGCGGAGCCAAGTGCTCGGTCTGCACCGCTTCTTGTCAGGTGTATCAGGCGTCGGGAGACCCGCAGGATATTCCGTGCAACCGGTCGGAGCTCCTGCTCAAAGTGTATCGACGGTACTTCACTTTGGCGGGACAGATGAAAGCTCGGCTCTTCGACTACTTCCGCCTCACCAACGAGCACATCGACCGGTTGGCGGAAGCCGCGTACCGATGTACGGCGTGTAAGCGATGCAAATATTCCTGTCCCATGGGTATCGATCATGGCCTTGTCACCCACCTGGCCCGATGGGTCCTGGCTGAGATCGGCATCGCTCCCAAAGCACTTGTTGTTGCCACCCGGGAGCAGCTCGAGGGGGATACTAAGAATACCTCCGCAATCCCGATCCCCGCCATGAAGGACACCTGTGAGTTTCTCGAGGAAGAGCTCGAAGAGATCTATCCGGGGGCCGAGATCAAGTTCCCTATCGATGTGGAAGGCTCTGAGTACGTGTTTTTCCCGGCGGTCTCCGACTATCTTCTCGAGGCGGACACCTTGATGGGAAACGCGGCGATGCTCCATGCCACCGGTGTCTCCTGGACCATCGGCTCCCGCAACTTCGACGGAATCGACTACGGGCTTTTTTACTCCGACCGGATGTGGGACCGCATCATCAACGCTCAAGTGGACGAAATCCATCGCATGGGAGGGAAGTACATGCTCATCGGCGAGTGCGGGCATGCATCGCGTTCCGCCAAGGAAGGCATGGCGAATTTCGTTCCCAAAGACAGGCAGGTTCCGGTCATCAACATCATGGAACTGGCTTATGAGTATGTTCCGTTCGGGCAAGCTCAACATGATCCAAGGGGCCATCGAAGAGAAGACGACTTACCACGATCCCTGCAACATCTCGCGCAAAGGTTGGATCGTCGAACAGCCGCGGGTCATCCTCCGCCACATCTGTCAAGACTTCGTGGAGATGACGCCTCACGGCTGTGACAACTACTGTTGCGGCGGCGGAGGGGGAACGGTTTCCATCGACGAGATACGGAGTTTCCGCACCCTGGTGGGAGGAAAGACCAAGGCGGATCAAATCAGAGCCACCGGCGCCCACTACGTCGTTGCGCCGTGCGCCAATTGTAAGAAACAGGTAGATGAGATCATTAAAGATCATGGACTGCCCAAGATACGAACCGGGCTCCACGACTTGATGCTGAAAGCCATCATTTTGCCGAATGGCCAAAAACCGATTGTGCCGGAAGAAGAGTTATCGCGACGAGCCGGACAACCTTTTGGCTGCGGCTATGCCCCGTCAGCGAATGAGGAATAGCTGATTCACATGGAGTACTGGTTGGAATGGGCGCGGGGCCCCGCCTTTCGTTTCGCTTTTGCTGTGATGCTGCTCGGGCTTCTCCGCTTGATGATTCTCAACATCGTCGGCATCGTCGCCTTGTCGCGCCGGGCACAGGACAAGACCGTGCCTGCGAAGAGGATTTTCCAAGACACGCTCAAGTGGCTCTTTCCTTTCGGGAAAGTCACTAAAGCCCAGGTCTTGTTCACGGTGACCTCCTTTGTTTTCCACCTTAGCATCCTCATCGTTCCCATATTCCTGGGCGCCCACATCTTGCTTTGGGAGCGAGGATTGGGTCTCGCTTGGCCCGGCATCCCTCAAGGGTGGGCTGATGTGTTGACGCTCGTTGCGATCGCGACGGCGCTGATTCTTTTGGTGAGGAGGGTTTCGGCGCAGGCCTCGAGGTCTTTGAGCCGCGTCCAGGATTACCTTTTGCCGCTCATCATTATCGTGCCGTTTGTGAGTGGATTTCTGGCCATGCATCCGGCCGGGAATCCCTTCTCCTCCGACACCACCATGTTCGTGCACGTGATGAGCGGCAACCTCCTTTTCATTTTGATCCCTTTCACCAAGTTGAGCCATGTCGTTTTGTTCTCGACCACTCAACTTGTATCGGAGATGGGCTGGCACTTGGCTCCGGATTCCGGAACTCGGGTAGCCATCGCTCTAGGCAAGGAAGGCGAGCCGGTATGAGCTGGAAGAATATGGCGATATTGACCGATGTCACCAAGTGCATCGGTTGCGAAAAATGCGTCGATGCCTGTCAGCAGACGCGGGGACTTCCCAAGGAAAAACCCTGGCGTTGGTTGAAGCGAATCGACGATCTGTCGAGCTCACGATGGACGACGATCGTACCGGCGGTCGAAGACGGAGAGAGACATTTCATCCGCCGGCAATGCCGGCACTGCGTCGATCCCGAATGTGTTTCGGTCTGCATCGTGGGCGCCCTGAAGAAAACCGAAGAGGGACCCGTCATCTACGACAAGGACATTTGCATCGGCTGCCGCTACTGCATGATTGCCTGCCCCTGGGAGATTCCTCGCTATAGCTGGGAAGACACCGTACCTTACGTTCAAAAGTGCGACATGTGTTACGAAAGAGTCGTCCAAGAGGGCGCCGTGCCGGCGTGTGTGGAAGCCTGTCCGACTCAAGCCACGATATTCGGTGAAAGAGAAGACCTCCTTCGAGAAGCGCACCGTCGCCTGGACGCCGAGCCTGACAAATATGTTCATAAGGTTTTCGGCGAAAACGAGGTCGGCGGCACATCAGTTCTGTACGTCTCCGATGTCGATCTCAACCTGACCGACCTGGCGACACCCATACAGGACACGGCGCCCATGCCGCATCGCACCACGAAGATTTTGCACCAGATGCCGTTGGTGTTCGTGCTCATGGCTGGGACCATGGGTGGCATCAACTGGATCGTCGAACGCCGTCAGAAGCTCGCCGCCGCAGCGGCCGAGCCTTCCGAAGACAAAGCGTGCGACAAGAATCACGAAGAGCAATAGCCATGAAGCTGAGAGTTATCAAAACGTTGCTGTGGTTTCTCGCCGGTCTCGGTTTGACCGTCGTCATCTCGCGAATCATCCACGGTCCCGGTTCTGTAACAGCATTGACCGATCTCCTTCCCTGGGGACTGTGGAAAGGCGGGGGTGTGGTCTCGCTGGTTGCCATCGGCGGAGCGGGATTCACCCTCGCTATGTTCGTTTTCATCTTTAAGTGGAAGCAGTTTACGCCACTCATTCGGGGCGCGGTCCTGCTCGGCCTGCTGTGCTACAGCAGCGTGGGCGCCGGTTTGACCTTTGATATCGGTATCTGGTGGCGTATCGTTTTTCCCACTTTTTACTGGCAGATCGACTCGGTGCTCTTCGAGGTGGCATGGTGCATCATGCTCTATCTCGTCGTGTTGTCGTTCGAGTTTTCTCACACCGTTCTCGAGCGCTACAAGTGGGAGCGGGCTATCGCAGCCCTCGAAAAGTTCACGCTCATCTTCGTTATTGCTGGAATCAGCCTGTTGACGCTCCACCAATCGTCTCTCGGAACGCTCTTTTTGGCTACGCCTTTTCGTCTCCATCCTCTGTGGCACACCGATCTCCTGCCGGTTCTCTTCTTCATCACAGCTATGGGAATCGGTTGCTTGACTATCTCGTTGGTCACGCTCTTTGTTCACTGGCTCTACGACGCTAAGCCTCCGATGAAGGCGATCTCCGGGCTCGGACGTATTTCGGTCTACCTGCTTGGAGTCTATCTGGTCGTTCGGTTCGCCGATATTCTCATTGCAGGGAAGGCGGGCTTGATGTTCGCAAGAGGCTGGGACGCGACCAATTTCTGGTTGGAGATTTTGCTGAGCGCGGTCGTTCCTATCGCGTTTTTGTCTCAGAAAAAATATCGCTCGAGCCCCATGGTGATGTTCTGGGTTGCCGCCTGCGCCACCCTAGGTATGTCTCTGAACCGGGTGAACGTTGCGGGGCTCGCGACCTTGAGCACGACACACTCCTTTTACTTTCCGGCCTGGACGGAGTGGGCCGTAACGTTGGGAATCCTCTCGGGCGCCGGTCTCGTGTATCTCTTTGCGGTGGAGCACTTCGGCTTGTTCGAAGGAGTGAGAAAAAAACAAGCGAGCGACGATTGGGAGCCGGGATACCTCGACCATACGGATTGGACCGCTTTGTATTTCAACGGACAGAGGTTCGGCGAGATGCGCGTTTTTTCCTTCGCTTTTGTCCTGGCGATAGCTCTTTCCTTCGGTTTGCTCTCGGACGATGCGGTCTACGGTGTCTCTCCGGTCAAAACCCCAACCACGAACGCAAGGGTCGTCGAAGTGCACCGGATGGCGAATCCGGATGGTCCCGGTACGCTATTTGAGCTCGACGGCGGCGACGGTATGACGGTGAATGCTTTGATGGTCGATGGGAATCGTGACGGGCGCTACGTCCTTTTTGACCATGACCATCACTCGGTAGTACTAGGCGCGCCTGACGAGCCCGACACATCGTGCGTACTGTGCCATCATATGAACAAACCCTTCGACCAGGGGACCCGGTGCTATGAATGTCATTCGGATATGTATTTGTCCGTCGATATTTTCGATCATAGTCTGCACGTGAGGCGGCATGATGGCAACAAGGGTTGTTCCGAGTGCCATCAGGACCCCGCTCTGCCGAAGATACGAGCGAACACGCCGGATTGTCTCGAATGCCACAAAGGGATGCGCCCGGAGGGCTCGAGAGTCAACGTCGAGGACCCGGCCAAACGTTATCACGCGTCGGGGTACATGGATGCTATGCACGAGCTGTGTATCAACTGTCACGAGGAGCGAAAATCAACGCTCTCCGAGCCCAATGAAAATTTCGCCCGGTGCACGAATTGCCACCGGAACCTACCGTCCATTGATGATGAGGTATGGGCGAGACTGAAGTAGAAGACGGGAACGTGAACGTGAATGGGAACGGGAGTTTGGGTGTGAGGAAAGTAGTGCTCGTCGATGACGAGGAAGATATCGTCCTCTACCTTCAAACCGCTTTGGAAGACGGCGGATACGTGGCGTTTACGGCAACCAATGTGCCTGACGGATTGGAGCTCATACGCAAGGAGCATCCCGATCTTGTTTGTCTGGATATCCTCATGCCGCGGGAGTCGGGATTCTCGCTCTATCAGAAGCTCAAGACCGATCCGGAGCTCGCGAGTATTCCCGTTCTCATCACGAGCGGCCTGAGTTTGTCGAAGGAACTGAAAGACGTTGACTATTTGACGTTGCCGGACGGAACCCAGCTTCCGGAGCCGGACGGGGTCGCGGAAAAGCCTATCACGGCGCCGCAGTTTCTGGCCAAGGTGAGGGGCGTCCTATCGGAGAACCATGACGACAACCACTGATGTACCGGCTCACGTTCACGACTGGATGGGTCGAGAGCTGTTTCAACACGTGCCCTCGAATATCATTGTGATCGACCGCGATTTCAAAATCGTGAACGCCAATTCGAGCTTCGTTGATGTCTTCGGCGAAGCCGACGGGAAATACTGTTACGAGGTCTATAAGAAAGGCACGACGCCCTGCGAGGACTGCATGACGGCGAAGACCTTCGAAGACGGCGAGGTTCGAATCAGCGATGCAAACGGAATCGACAAAAACGGCAATCCCGCTCACTATGTCGTCCATATCGCGCCGGTTCGCAGATGAAAAAGGCGAGATCACTCACGTCATCGAGATGTCCTACGACGTACCGAATCGCATTTCCTGCAACGACAGTACAACCTTTTGTTCGAGAGGGTGCCTTGTTATGTCGCGGTCATCGATCGGGATCTCCGGGTCGTTCGCGCCAACGAGATGCTTCGACGGACCTTCGGTGACCGGGAGGGTGAGCAATGTTTCCGACTTCTCAAACAATGTGATGAAAAATGCGATGACTGTCCGGCCCTCAAGACTTTCGCCGATGGGGGCTCTTACACCTCGCGGCAAGTAGGTATCAACAAGAAAGGCGAGTTGACCTTTTACGTCGTTTCAACGGCTCCGCTTTCGAGCAGCGGCAAAGATTTCGAGCACGTCATCGAGATGGCCGTCGATGTGACGGAGGCGGAAAAGCTCTCGGAGAGACTCCTGCGAGAAGGTCATTTCCGCCGCAAGCTGACACAAAGCGCCATGGACGCTCTGATTGCGGGAGAAGCGACGGGGACGATCAACCTCTTCAATCCCGCGGCGGAGAAGATGTTCGGAGTCAAAGCTCTCGACTGCATCGGCAAGAAACAAATCTCGGACTTTCTGCCCGAGGAGTTTTTGAGTACCGTCCGAGAGACGAAGAGATCGCTCCACTTGCCGGAGACCACGGTGACGAGTTCCGATGGCGAGACCCTTCCCGTGAGGCTTTCGGGAACGGTCCTCAAAGAAGGCGAGCAGATCATCGGAACGGCGGCGTTTCTGCAGGACCTGACGGAGTTCAAACAACTGGAGAAGGAAAAGCTCGAGAGCGAGCGGCTTGCCGCCGTCGGGTAGCACGGTGGCCCAATTGGCTCACGGAATCAAGAACATCCTCACCGGACTGCAGGGCGGTATGTACGTCATCAAGTCGGGAATCAAGAAGGGCTCGACGGAACGGACCAACCGCGGGTGGGAGATGCTCGAGCGAAACGTCGAGCGTATCACGGTGCTGGTCAAGGGATTTCTCAGTTTCTCCAAGGGAAAGACGCCCGAGGTCCAGCCGACCGATCCCAACCATGTGGCCAAAGAAGTCTTCGATCTGTTCAAAGACGCGGCACGAAAGAAAGGAGTTCGGTTGCAGTTGAGCCGGCCGAGAGCATCGAGCCGGCCGACATGGATCCGGAGGATATGCGAACCTGTCTGGAGAATTTGGTCTCGAATGCCATTGATGCCTGTCAATCGTCGAACAAAGAAGAGCCCACCGTTACGATCACGGTCGAGGACAAAGACGATACAATCCTCTTCGAAGTCTCTGATAACGGGGTGGGAATGGATTGCGATATCAAAAACAAGGTCTTTACAACCTTTTTTTCAACCAAGGGAATGGGAGGCACGGGCCTCGGTCTCATGGTCACTCGGAAAATCATTCAAGAGCACGGAGGGCGAATCCGTGTCGATTCGATCAGGGAGGAAGGCTCGACCTTTCGGATCGAGCTGCCCCGCGACTCACTTCCGAGTCCGTCATAGGATAATATAAGGGAGGCTGTGATCGCTAAAATGGAGAACATCATGGCAAGACCGGAAGAAAAAACCGTACTCGTGGTGGATGACGAAGAAGACATCCGGGAGTTCCTTTCCACCGTCCTGGAAGACGCCGGATTCAACGTTGTCACCGCCGCCGACGGGGTCGAGGCTCTCGAACGGGTAGAGACGTCGATTCCGGATTTCATCTCACTCGATCTCGTCATGCCCAAGAAGTCGGGCCTTCGTTTCCTTCACGACCTGCGACGAAGACAGGAGTGGCGTGATATACCCGTTGCTGTCGTAACCTCTCACGCCCACGATGATCTCGGAAAAAGGGACTTCACGGACATCTTCTCCGGAGAAGTCATCGATGGACCCCAGTTCTATATTGGAAAGCCGGTGGATCCAGATCGCTATGTGAACGTCATTTGCGAGAAGCTCGGCGTCGATGTGGAGGAAGACCGGATTCAGACGGACAGCGCGAGGCTGCGAAGCGAATTGCATCGCGTAATCGATGACGCGGAGCCGTCCAAGCTCGGGGAAATGCTCAAGTTGTTGAAAAAAGTGAATTGAAGTACCGAGGAGCGGCCTAATGCCAAAAAAAATATTAATAGTGGATGACGAGCCGGACGTGAGGGAATACCTGACCAGCTATTTGGAAGACGAGGGGTACGAGACGAGATCCGCCGAGGATGGTAACGTGGCGATGGACCGTGTCGCCGAGGAGCGGCCGGACCTCATTCTTCTCGACCTCCAAATGCCGGAGCAAACCGGAACCGGTCTCTACCGCACGCTTCACCACAAGTCGGAGTTCAAGGACATCCCCGTCATCGTCATCAGCGGTATGGCCGGGCGGGACGTGGCGGTCAGTAAATCCGTACCCGTCTTCGAAAAACCCATCGAAAAGGAAAACTTGCTCTCGGCTATCAAAAAAATACTCGGCTAAGTACCGCCGGCGCTGAGTACCGATCTCGTCCCAGAACTCCGAGCCCGCCTGCCCGCCGGCCATGACATGCGGATTCTGGCAATGAGCTGTCAGGCTCAAGTGATTTCATAGTAACGACACTTTCCATTCATCCATCGCAATCGCCGGTCGCATTTTTAGACGGTATTCCCTAAAAGCTCAGAGTGCATAGTTCGCGTTGAAACAGAGCCTCGGCAAGCTCTTTCATCGCGATGTCTGAAAATGAAGGGCTCAACCGCGTTTCCATGATCAGCCGAAGCAGAAGGAAGGAGTCAGGATGATACTGCCGGGACCACCGTACACTATCAGTCCAGCGTTCGTTCGCGGGAGACACCGGTTGACCGCTGTTCTCCTCGTTGCCGGTCTGGGGTCTCTCGCTCTTGGTTTTGGACTTGCCGGAAGCGAAGCGGTGACCATAGTCCGAGACACGCGTGTATGGGAGCGTGGTGAGCCGGCGCTCGCGACCAGCGTCGAGGGCAAAGAGAGCTCACAGTATCTTATCTTCCGGAGTTACGATCTGGATGTCGAGTTTCTGGACGCTGAGGAAAAAGAACACTCGGGAAGCATCACGTTCGACACCATCTTTGGATCCGTTGATACGGGGCGTGATCCGCTCGTTCGCTATCTGCCGTCGGATCCTTCCACGTTTTCGCTTTCATGGGGGCGGGACGTCGTCACCTTTCGATGGGCCTACGTAGCGGTTTTTGCGGTATTCGGTGTGGGGATTGGTGGAGCGTTCTTTTATCTGCCTTTCGGTTTCTTCCGAGAGTTGCGTGTTGCGAAGGCTTGTTCGAGACAAGCCACGGAAGTCGAGCTGACGGTAAACTCTGCTCGCGAGGATGGACAGAACACTCAATACAAGCTGCGAGGACGGAGTCCCTGGGGTGAACTACTGCAGGAAACCTTTGTGGGCCGGACCGGGCTCGGAGGGCCGCTGTTCTTAGATGAGAGCGGGACTAAGGTTCTCGCTCTTGTTTCACCGGACAGACCCGGTCAGGCGCTCGTCGTTCGTGATACGCTTCTACCATTCGAGTTCACGCCGGCAGAAATTGAGAAGATACGCGAGAGACTTGAGTAAGGTCGCCGGTTTGACGACGCTGCCCTACACAGATGAAAAAGTTGATCAGCGCGAAACTGGCTGCCATCCTGCTTCTGGCGATCTTGGGCGGATTGGCGGTGTTCCATGTACTCGTCATCTTAGGGATCGTCCCATCCGGAGTCGTATGGGGTGGACGGATTGCGGATTCATCGGACAATCTGGTCGTGCTCGAGACGACGTCTCTCGTCGTAACAATCATTTTTGCCCTCATCATTGCCGCCAGGGTCGGCTATGTGAGAGTGTCCAGGTTCGGCAAGGTCGTCCATGTGGGCATGTGGTTTGTTTTCGCTTACTTCACCCTCAACATCATCGGGAACCTCGCCTCGAGCTCTTCGGTTGAGACGCTGATCTTTACTCCGGTCAGCTTGGTCCTCGCGTTTCTTGCCTCGAGAGTGGCGATAGAGAAGTAGAGTCGTTCGACCGGTTGGTGTGCCTTGCCGGTCCGATGTATGCTCGTGGTCCCGACGCTGCTCAACAGAGGAGGCAAGTATGGAGAGCGCGATCGTACGAAACCTGCGGCCGGAGTTCGAGCCGGTGGCCGTGGTCTGGAGTGACATGCTTCCCGCCGACGTCGTACAATTCAAAGAGGGTAAGTTCGGCTGCACTCTTTATCTCTTCGCTCATGCGTGCCGTCGCGGGAAGATCACCGGCGGAAGTCGTAAAACCATCGCCTGCGACGGTGGCCGAGCCGCTCTCGGGCTCGATCCGAGTTTCGCAACATCGGATCTCGAGACCTACGCAGCTGTTTTCAGCAAAGGACTGAAATCGGTCCGCGACCAAGCTCGTTACCAGAAACGGATGAATGCCGCACCGAAACGCTTCCGACACTTGTACGAGTACGGTGAGCGCCGGCATTGCAGCTACGGACTGGCTGAGGCATGGTTACTTCACGGTCTGCCTCGCTACGAGAATCCGCACGAGTACGTGCTCTTCGAACCTCTGCACCTTGTTCCCCCGGAGGAGAACGTGCGTGTCGTCATCTTCCCCGTCAATCCATTGGAGCTTTCCGGGCTGATTACGCTTGCGGGCTCGGTCATGGAGGGAACGGATCCGGTCCAGGTTCCGCCTGGCCCGGACTGCACCAGCATCACCGCCTTCGCCTACGCGCAGGCCGACCTCGAGTCTCCTAGAGCGGTGCTGGGCATGCAGGGCGTTCAACGGCAGAGAGGTCATGCGCAAGCGCTTTCGGGACGACATCGTGACGCTCACCTTGCCGGCGCCTTTGTTTCGGCGGATGGAGGAGGAGGCGGACGACTGCGTTTTTCAAACACCGCCGTGGAAGGAATTGCGGGACGGGTAAGACGTGGTTTGCCAGGCGTACCTGGCCTACAATATGGCCCGGTCTCGTTTGCGATAAAGGAGGGAGAGTCAATGAAAGCCCTGCTCATTCTTTTTGCGCTCATCTCCATCAGCGCGTTTCTCGGGTCCGTTCTCCAGGGGCAGACGTCGGAGTTCGATGGCCTGTACCTGAATATGGGAAACCTGCCCCGCCTGTCCCACGCAAAAACGAGGTCGATCAGCCCCGAGAGTTTCACTGGGGAAAAGGGACAGGGGGGTATGGCGACCGAGGGCACGGGTTCTCGCGCCTCCCGCGACCTTGGCCAGGGCTGGAAAGTTTCGCCCTCCGTTAACATCGAATCCAAACAGACGTTCACCCTCGCCGAGATCAACGGTTCTGGAGCCATTCAACAAATTTGGATGACACCGACCGGTCATTGGCGGTTTTCCATTCTACGTATCTACTGGGATGGGGAGGCGGAGCCGTCCGTCGAAGTTCCGGTGGGAGATTTCTTCGCCAACGGTTGGGGCAAGTATGCTCAAGATCTCGTCACTGCCCGTTGCCGTCAATCCCGGCAGTGCGTTCAACTCCTACTGGGTGATGCCCTTCCGTAAGTCGTGCAAGATCACGATGGAGAACTTGGACGACGAGAAGATGACACTCTTCTATCAAATCAACTACACGGTTACCAGCGTTCCTCAGGATGCCGCCTATTTCCATGCCCAGTTCCGGCGAGTCAATCCTTTACCTTACAAGACCGACTATACGATCCTGGACGGCGTCAAAGGTTGGGGACACTTCGTAGGCACCTACATGGCTTGGGGGGTGAACAACAACGGCTGGTGGGGCGAAGGCGAGATCAAGTTTTTCATCGACGGAGACAAGGAGTTTCCAACGATTTGCGGTACTGGAACGGAGGACTATTTTTGTGGTTCCTACGGTTTCCAAAACCCGGAGACCGAGCAGTACCAAGAGTTTACAACGCCTTTTGCCGGGATGCCCCAGGTTATTCAACCCGATGGTATATGGAAAACGCAGCAGAGATTCGGCTTGTATCGATGGCACATCATGGATCCAGTCCGATTCGAGGAGGACCTGCGGGTGACCATCCAAGCCCTGGGGTGGAGGAAGGGAGGGAAGTATCTGCCCCTCCAAGACGACATCGCCTCTGTCGCCTATTGGTATCAGGCGGAGCCTCATGCCCCTTTCCCGAAGCTTCCGGACAAGGACTATTTAGAGGTCCAGTAGTTCGTCTGCGATAGCCTTGATAGCGCTCGCGGTCGTGGATATGATACGCGGGCGCGTCCAACCGAGGTGTCACCATGTGGATCAAGGGTATCTATGATCTGGAGTTGAAGCGGGCCGGAACACGAGAACGGAACGCTGTTTCTCGTGAGAACCGTTTCTTCCGGGACGGAGTCTATTCCGTTTTCGCCGTTGGTACTCTTCGACGCGACGACATCGAGATGGTGGTAGTCCGAGATGACGTCGCCGCCGCGCCTTTTTGATTCGGAGAGCTAGTCCCCTGCTGCACTCTTCCCCGTGTCTGGCGTTTCCGCTTTGAGTGAGATCGCGATATACGCTCGCGACTGAAGTCTTCCCGACAGTAGAGCAAGAAGGTCCGTTAGGGCCATCTGCCATCCGTACTTGCGACGCAGGGCGATGTGAGCGCGCTTCACCTCCTCGGAATCGCTGACGAGCACGGACTCCGTCTCCTGCCACGAGCCCAGGATTTGACCCTTCATGTCGCAGGGCGCGATGCGGGAACGAGGAGAGTTTCTCAATCGTTTTACTTTGCCTGCGTTTCCGGCCGAGAAGACGTAGAGTCGGTCGTTGATCTCCGCGAACCACACGGGAGTTTCGACGGCGACACCGCTCTTCCGGAACGTGGCGAGATTCAGGTAGCGCGCTTTAGCGAGGGGAAGGCTCATATGAGCCGCAGACTAACGCAGAATGGCTTGGATTCCAAAGCCGCGATCGTTTTACTCTCCGGAGTTCTTCGTGTTGATGAATTTCCAGAACCAGGTAAACGCGAGAAGGTAGGCGATGGCCAGCAGATAGACGATGCCCTTGGTCTGGAACATGAATTCCTGGAGTGTGTGGATTCCTTCCGCCATGGTTCCTCTTATCTTACTTGATTTCTCGAGTTCTTGGGTTCTCGAGTTCTATTTTAGTGAGCCTCTTTATAGTCCGGATGCTCGTACAGGATGGGCATCCGTGTGACGATGAATCGAAATACGACGATGCCGACCGTGAGCACGAAGAGAGTAACCCCGATCTCTCCCCAATGTGGGAAGTAGCGCTCCTCCCAGGGCAAGAACCAGTTGAAGGCGATGAGGGACACGTTCAGCCGGTTGACCATGATTCCGATGACGGTCAAAAGGGCCGTTCGTCGGATGAGGTTCACATTGCGGTCACGAACGCCCACCGCGTACAGGAAGCAAGGCAGCAAAACGAATCCCAGCATCTCGACCTGGAACCACAGCCCCCAGCGCGTGAACAGTAAGTCCCAGTGATTGCCCAGGGCGACGCCGAAGACTTTGATGGCGAAGTATCCGGCCAGAACCATCGAGGCCGCCTTGCCGAAGCCGAGAGCTACCGTGTCTCGGCTCTTTTTGTGCTCTTCATCCATCTTGTACGCGTAGTATTTGTGCGAGAGGGAGGCCTCGAAGATGACCATCGACAGTCCGGCGGCGATGCTCGAGACGAAAAAGAAGATGGGCATGAAGGGCGAGTACCACAGGGGGTGCAGCTTCGAGGGGGCGATCAGCATCATGGCACCGAGCGAAGACTGGTGTAGCGTCGAAAGAACCACGCCCAGGAAGGTCAGGAGTAACGTCAACTTGACCAGCCACATTTCTGAGCTTGCTGCGTCCCAACCATTCGAGGGCCACCGGCGAGAACTCGAGAAAGAGCACCGTAAGGTAGAGCATCACACAGGCGCCTACCTCGAACATCACCGAGGTCACGCCCTGGCTCACGAAAAAGGGATAGATGAGTCGCCACGGCCTTCCCACGTCGTAAGACAAGGCGAAACAAACCAGGGCGTAGCCGAGGAATCCGGTCAGGATGGCGGGCCTGAGCGCCGCATGGTACTTCTTCATTCCGAAGATCTCGACGGCCGCGGCGGTCACGTAACCGCCCGCCGCCAGAGCGACACCGGTGAACAGGTCGAAACCCACCCACATTCCCCAGGGATTGGTGTCATCGAGATTGGTGACGGTGCCCAAACCCTTGGTGAAGCGAAGGAACGTCAATACCAGACCCATCAAGATGATGAGCCCCGCCACAACGTTGAAGGGATTGAGCAACGGCCTTTCGACGGCAACTGCTTCTTCCGACATCATGCCTCCGTCTTTCCGCCTTCCTTGGCAGCTTCCTCGAGTGCCTTTTTAACGGCTCTATCGACGGCCGTTTCTTTGTCTTTCTTGGCTTTTTCTGCGGCTTGCGCGGCTTTTTCGTCCGCTTCGGCTTTGGCCTTCGCCACCGCCTCATCGACGGCGGCGTTCTTCTCCAATTCGGAGGTTTGCTCTTTACGGCGGTTCATCAAATAGATACCGCCGAGCAGCACCGGCCATACTCCGATGACCATGGGCACCATTCCCAGCGCTCCCCCGGTGAACTCCGGTGCGGGCAGCAGCTCCGAGGTCGGTTCTTATCCCGACATCCTCGAAAGGCGCGCCGGTGATGTAGAGCCAGCTCGTGCCGCCCATCTCATGCTCGCCGTAGATGTGGTCGATATACCGGTCTGGGTATTTTCGGATCCGTTCCCGCGCGATGGTGAGGAGCTCGGTCCGTTTTCCGAAGGTCAAGGCTTCCATCGGGCAGGCCTCCACGCATCCGGGTAGCTTCCCCTCGGCGATGCGCGGGTGGCACATGGTGCACTTTCTGACCCGCGGCTCAAAGGCCTCGTTGTACTCGTAAGTGGGAATGTTGAAGGGGCAAGCGATCATGCAGTAACGACAACCGACACAGACAGAAGCGTCGTAGACGACGGCACCTTCCGGCGTCTTGGTGAAAGCTCCCACGAAACAAGCCGAGGCACAGGCCGGCTCGAGGCAATGATTGCACTGTGACTTTCGAAAGACCGGAGATTTAGGGCCTTCGTGCGGCTGGTATCGATTGACCACCGTAAAGGCGGCGGCGTCCGTGCGGCGCTTGTCCTCGAGAACAGTGAGATCGTCAAAGGGTCGGTCCGGAGCCGGAAGGTCGTTGACCTCGTTACAAGCCGCTTCGCAGGAGCGGCAACCGATACATAGGGTGGTGTCGTGGAGCACACCGTAGCTATCCGGATATCCTTCGAAGTGCGTCGTGCTGGGCGACCGCTTTTTTGGGGAGCGCGGCGCCGGCTCCCGCCGCGGCCATCCAACCCAGGAATTTCCTTCGTGAATTACTCATTCGTAACCCCTTAGGATCCGCCGCTCGAGTCGGCTTCAAGGCATGGCATCCGGCACAGTCCGTGATCGCAGGCTTTTCGATTTGCATGCTCTCGTGACAGCCGATGCACTGGCGATGGTAGGCGCCGAAGAGCCCCGGCTTGAAAGGCTCGGTCTCATTGAAGGGCGCCCCGTGACAGTTCTCGCACAAGGGTGGTTTCTGACCCGCCGGACTGTGATGATGGCAACCCTGGCAGACCACATCCTCGTCACCATGGAAATGAGTCGCGATTTTGCTATCGGCGATGTGCTCCATGAGCTTGTTCACCACCTGCCGGTGCGGAAAGACCGCCGGCTCGTATTTGTCTGAAAGTGTGCCGATCGTTACCGTTTCCGGAACATCTTCAACCGCAAAGGACAGGCGGGATTCTTCCGGTTGCGGCCTGAACTGGGCCATGTCCGTGAAGCTCTCGCCCGACGCGGCCAGATCCGCCGGTAGAGGTCCGGTGTGGCAGACGGTGCAGGCGTGCTCGGTCAGGCGCCCTTGCTCCATCAATGCGTGGCAACCGGCGCAGGTTCGATGCGGCTTTTTCCTGATTGTGGCAGCCTACGCAACTGTGCTCGGAGGTCATGGAATGCATCGCCTGCTGAAGTGTAACGCCTTGGCTCTTCTCGTTTCCGCCCAAGGAATGGCACTCCACGCAGGGCGTCATGCTCTTGTGATGACAAGACCTGCATGTGTCTTGATATGTCTTCATGCTCGATGTGAGGGAAGGGAACCGTTCGGAGCTTGCTCGCTTCGAGCTCTTCCACCGGTGCGTGGAGCAGCACGAAATCAGGCTGGCCTCGGTCGAGACGGGCAGGATTTTCGACGCGAGCGATCTGCGATTGCCGCTCCGAGTCATGACACCCTTGGCAATCCGTGGGCCCGGCGTCGGGAAGGTCGAAGTGGCAGTCCACGCAGGCCCAGTGTGCCGCTTCGGAAAGCGACGGGACCTCATCGTACGGACTTGGAAAGATGACAGTAGCGGCAGGTGGTTTCCTTGCCTTTGGCGTAGTAGATTTGCTTCGTTTCCTCGTTGTACTCGTGGTGGCACCGCTCGCACTCTTGTCCCAGGTGTTGCACGTGACGGTGGTGAAGCGATCGGTCGAAGCCCATGGGTTGGCGCGTCGAGACCAAGCGTGGTTGCCGCACGTGACAGTCCCCGCAGATCGTTGGACCGGATTTTAGTCCCGCTGCCGCCGTCTCGTTGTGGCAGGCCACACATTCGAGGTGGTAGATGTCCATGACGGTGTCTCGGTCCTCGTCCGCCAGCCGAAAGAACTTTTGCGAGAGGCGTCCGTCTTGGAAACGCGGATGGCAGGTCTCGCAGTCTTGTCCCGTTCCGCAAGCGCCTGCGCGTGCTGGTCGTGCGGAAAGGCCACCGGCGGTCGTTCGAGCCCACCGAACGCCGACAGACCGTCGATAGTGACGACGTCGGCTCGATAGATGACCTCTTCCGCTGAGCCGTGGGCACATCCGGTCAGAAGGCCGGCGACGGCGGCAACGAGCCACGAGCGGGACGATCCAAGTGCTTTTTCGGCGATTTCCTTTGATCTTCATCATGTCTTCCGTCGATTCTCTTGTTTCAAGCCTGAAGCTCCTCGGGGATTTCCATGGCCTTGACGAGGATCTCACTGATGAACTTCACGTGCATGCCGAGCTTGTAGTGACCGACGATGTCCTCGATACCGCTGTGGCAGTTGTGACAAGGGGTGCAGATTACTCGGCTCCGGTCGCTTCAAACTGCTCGGCTTTGACGCGGGTGCTCAGCATCCGATCGATTTTCCAGGGGGGGCCGCAGTTGATGGTGCCGCCGCCGGCGCCACAGCAGTAGTTGTGCTCCTGATTCGGAGACACGTCGCGAAAATCCTCGCAAAGAGCGTTCATCACGTAGCGGAGCTTGTGACCGAGACCACGACCCCGAACCGTGTTGCATGGGTCTTGGATCGTAATGGGCTCCTTGAATTTCTCCTCGAATCTTGATCTTGCCGCTCGAGATCAGGTCGTAGTAGAACTCGATGGCGTGGACCATCGGGATGGGAGGGAATTTCCAGCCCAGCCAGCGGGGGCCGTCGTAGACGGCGCCGCGGAAGGCATGGCCGCACTCACCCATGACGACTCTTCTTGACCTTGAGTCGCGCAGCCGTTTCCCAGTGGAGCTTCTCTACTCGGCTCATGACCTCGAAATCGCCCGAGTACATGGCCATGTTGCTGTTGTCCCAGCCGTCCGTGGCGGGCATGGTCCAGTCGATGACCGGCCACCGTCATGATCAGGGAAATGTTGCCGAGCAGCTGAGCGAGGATCTTGGGCTCGGGCGCGATGACGGAGTACATGATGTCGGCGCCTTCTTTCTCGAGGGGGATCCGCGCGCGTGGGAATCTCGTCCTGGGCCTCTTCCTCCTGCCATTGCAGTGTGTCGATCCACTCGTCCTGCTGCACCCACATCTGGTTTTGGGTGGCAGAGTGGCTGTTGGTCGTGTCCTGCAGGTACTGGGGAACGACGCCGAGCAGACTGCATATCCGGCGTACCGTCATGATGAGATAGGCGATGTCGATTCCGAACGGGCAATACATGCTGCAACGGCGGCAGGCGCCGCATTCGGTGAAGGCGATCCGGGCCATTCGCCGGATGGTTTCCCGTCGACCTTGCCCTTTCTGCTTGACCAACTCCCACATGAGTGTCCTTGACTTTGGCCACGGGAGCGAACGCCGGATCCCGATCTCGGGAAAGGTAGTGGTGGCAACCTTCGGCGCACAGACCGCAATGGACGCAGGTCTTCAATGTAGACTTGGAGCCGCGCCGCGGACTCCTTGGTGATCACGTGCTTGACGACCCGCTCGATCTTCTCCGGAGTCAGTTTCTTGATGGTTTCGTCGAGGCCTGGGTCATCGACCTGGGTGGTGAAAGACTCCTCATCCTATCCTCCTGCGAGTTCCCGTGCGCTCTACCAATCCCTGGCGGACCGGACATAGCCGGACTCGCTGCCCATATAGGCACGAGTGAACGGGTAGAAGAGCATGTGGACGACGCGCGTGAATGGAATGACCATGCAAGCCAAACCGCTCCGGCGATCATGTGGATGGTGATCACGGTCTTGTAATCGAACACCTGATAGTAGGCCAGCAGGCCGGTGCGAAGGGCGCGACCACGACCAGCAGGAGCATGTAGTCGCTCCATGTCACGTATCGGACCGCAGGATGCGCAATTCTGCGCAGGGCAAAAAAGACCACCACGAAGACCACGATGATGGTCATAGCGTTGCTGAGACCCTCCGGGAGGCTCCACAGATCGATTCCCCAGGACTCCTTCCAGAGCATCGTGTGGCCCAATACAAAAAGGGGTGTGACCAACAAGGCAGATGTGAAAAAGAAACGAGACCACGGTGAAAAAAGGGCCGCAGCCTCATGTTGTGGGCCCCGAAGGGAACGCTCCAGTGCAGCAGGGAACGGAGGCCGTGCTTCAAGCTCATGTAGGGATGAACCACTTTGTCCTTCTTGGAGAAGCGGATCAGCCAAATAATCCGGTACAAGCCGCCGAGAATGAAGATGAGAAACGCGATCCAGACCAATGGCCCTCTAGCGAACTCGTACATGCGTCGTATTCCTCTCGAAACCTCTCTCAATCAGCGGAGGCAAATCGCTCGACCGGCACGACCTGCCGATAGTATTTTCCGTCCTCACATATCTCAGCAAGACGCTTTTGTCCGTCAGGGCTGAAATCGGGCTCCCAAGCTCCTCGTAAGACTTGCTCGATTACCTTGCCGTTACGAAACGATGAAATAGCTGACCGTCCTGTTCCGCTTTGGCCAGAACCTGCTCGCCGTCGGGGCTGAAGACGGGATCCCAGATCATTTCGAAGTCCTCGTCTCCAGCCGTTTCCCGTCCACGGCAATGGTCCATCGGTTGTCGTCTTTGACGATGGCTGCGACGCGCCTGCTGTCCGGACGAAAAAACGGGTGCCGAGCACCATCTCGCCGAACGTGACGTCCCAAGGACGATCGTCCACGGCGATGGTCCATCGACCGAACTCGGGAGATACGACGGCGGCGATTCGTTTCCCGTCGGGGCTGAACTTCTGACCCCAGAGCATGTTGTAGCGGCGCTCCCAGAGGATCCGCCGTCCTCGGCGAGCGTCCAGGTGCCGCCTTCACGAACCGGAACGACACCCTTGTGGTACCGGGGCGGAAGATCGGAGACCAGACGCATCCGTATGTTTCGGACCAGGTGCTCGCATCGACCGCCAACGAATACTCGCAGATGTCGGTTCGGACTTCGGCGGCCACGGCACTGCTGTCATCGACTGAACGCGGGATTCCAGGCATTGATGTACTTTTTGTCCCAGAGTTTGCCGTTGACCGCCACCGACCAGACGCCGTCGAAGAAGCCGAAGATATCGGCTTCCTTCAAGGCTGCCATCTGGACCGTCGCCGCCGCCTGTTTGCCGTCCGGGCTCAAGCAGTAGTCGCGGATGGAAACGAAGCCTTCCGCCCACAGCCTGGTCGTTGATGGATACGCCGAACTTGTTGTCCTGCTTGTACAAGACGACTGATGGACTCCCTTTCGGCGCTGAACCGGGATTCCAAGCGTACTCGAATCGGTTCTCCCAAGGCGCGCCGTCGAGAGCCACTGTCCACTCGTCATCGATCCTTACCAGAGCGATCAGTTGGCCCCAAGGCGTAAACCGGAGGTACCACAGGAGCTCGAAGGTCTCGGGCCAAGCCTCTCCGTTGACGCAGTCGGTAAAAGAACCGTCCTCCACCCGAACCGGCACCGCGATCTGTCTCGCCGTCGTGGCTGACGGCGAGCTCATCGACTCTCTTGAACTGGCTCTCTGATCTTTGTGAGGTCGGCTATGAGCTTTTTTCCGACCTGCCAATCCCAGCTGTCACTCGCTAACATCCCTTTCTCCCGTCATGAGACGCCCTGGAACTTGCGTTTCCGGGTGATCCCAGCGAACACTTAGGTGTAAGGGCCGCCCAAGGATCGAACTGCGGAAAGATGCAATCGACGTACCGGGTGGCGGCAGGTCGTAGAGGGCGGAACAAACGATTAACCTAGAAGGAAGGGCAAGATTCGTACCACTACAGACGCCCTATAAAACGGGCAATCGAGTGATTAATTTGAACTATTTGGGTAGGATAAGACGAAAGGTTGGAACGTTTAGCTCTAGACCTATGCGCACTATCCCACAATAGGATTGGGGCAGAGAGCGCACGGGATTCGTGGTCGCTCTGTTTTAGGCTTTTGAATTCTCGGAATTATTGAAATCCTGATTTTCCGGGCGCCGAGCTCTAAGCCTTTTGAATCAGCTGGTAAACTTTTTGACGAGCTCCAAAATCTCCTTTGGTTCGATGGGTTTAGCGACATAGCCCTCCGGCGGCGGGACCTGCTTTCGTGTGGAAATGAATTTCTCGAAGTCGCCGGAGATCCCGGTGATGATGATGATGGGAATGTCCTTCCAATCGTCGCTTTCCTTCATTTCCCGGTAGAAACGGACGCCGCTCTTTTCCGGCATCGTGATGTCCAAAGTGATGAGGTCAGGACGGTGCTCCTTGACCCGGTCGAGGGCCTCCCCACCGTCCACGGCGGTCATCGTGGCGTAGCCGTTATCTTCCAACAATGTGGAAATGAAATCCCGAATGTCGGGCTCATCATCAACGACGAGGATGGTCTTTTTGTCTCCGCTCATCCATTTACCCCTGTTTAGTTCTGCTGGCTTTCCGTGTGCTTTCTGGGGATTTTTACCACGAAACGGGTTCCCTTTCCTAGCTCGGATTCGAGCACGATGCTCCCGCCATGCTTCAACGCGATTTTGTTGGCGATGAAGAGGCCGAGCCCAGTGCCCTCGATTCCTTTGGACGAGAAGAACATGCTGAATGCTTTTTCCCGTGTCTCCTGGTCCATTCCGATACCGTTGTCGGCGACCTCGAACTCAACGAGCTCTCCGTTACCCCGCAGGCCGATCGACACCTCGTGATCGGATTTCTTTTTGTCGACTCGACAGGCATCGAGGGAGTTTTCCGCGAGGTTAATGAGCGCCGCCCGGAGCGCCTTACCGTCGGCTTCGAGCTCACCCACATCGCCGTCGAGCTCCGTTCGAATTTCCACGCCTCGTTGCTGGGCTTTGGGCTCGATGACTTCGATGACTTCTTGGACCAAGTCAACGGCCGAAATGGTCTCGATGTTGGGCGAACGCTCCTTTGCATAGTAGAGGATGTTGAGGACCATGTTCCGGATCTTATCCACATTACGCTGGACCATGTCCCAACCCTTCTCGAGCCGTGCCGGGTTGTTCTTTTCCATGGCCGTCTTGACCATGTAAATGCCGCCGTCGAGACCCGTGAGCATACCCTTGATGCCGTGCGATATGGAGCCGATGAGAAGCCCGGTCGACGCCAATTGCGATTGGAGCTGCCGGATGGGCGTGATGTTGGTACTCATCTCCATCACGCTCTCGATTTCGCCTTTAATGTTGTGAATGGGAGCCGTGTAGACGAGTGTATTGATCCGCTCACCACTCAGTGACGTGACGACTTCTTCACCGCGTGTGTACCCGGCCGTCCTCGAAGGTGCGTCTGACGTGGCAGTCCAGACACTCCTCCGCTCGGTGTTTGTACCGCTGATAGCATTTACATCCAAAGCATTCGCCGAAAGCCTCCCGAAAATGGCGGTTGGCTTCAATAATGGTGAGATCGCGATCCTGGATGGAGATGTAACAGGGCACCTCTTCGAACATAGTGCGATACCGCTCCCGGCTTTCGGTGACCTGCTTTTGCAGCAGCTTGATCTCGGTGATGTCGGTAGACATCTCCATCACCGAGGTAATCTCTCCGGCTTCGTTGCGGACCGGAGTGGTATAGACGATGACGGAGACGTCTCTTCCATCGAGGGCTCGAACCACCTCTTCGCTACCGTGACGCTCGCCGTCGCGAAAGGTCCTTTCAACGGGGCATTCCTCACATTTTTCGGATCGATGCTTATAAACCTGGTAGCAGTACCGTCCCGCCGGATCGCCGAAGTCGTTACGGAACCGTTTGTTGGCTTTGACGATACGAAAATCTCTATCCTGAACGGTGAGATAAGAAGGCATGGACTCGAAGTACTCTTCATAAGGAAGCACGGAAGTCTCCATCACCACCTCCTTTTTATATGACAAGGGATCGGGTGTAGGTGTCCCTGAAAAATTCCAGGGACACCCGGTCGCTCTAGTTCTTGAGAGGTACTTCTTCCTTTTTCTTCTCTTTCGCCAGCTCCAGGATTCTGCGGACGTTCATGAGGAAGGCTTCTTCCTCGATGGGCTTGTCCATGAATCCTTCCGGAGCACGCACCGGACGCTCGTAGATGAGTTTCCGAAGCTCCGGCTTTCCACTGACGATACACACCAAGGTGTCGGTCAGCTCGGGATCCTTTCTGAGGGTTTCGAAGACCTTGCCTCCGTCCATGCCGGGCATGGAGAGATCGAGCGTGATGAGGTCCGGTCTCTCGAGACGGGCGAGCTCCAGACCTTGGATGCCGTCCTCCGCCGTGAGAACGGTGGCTCCGTTATCTTCGAGGACCATGGAGAGGAAGTCGCAAACATCCGGCTCGTCGTCGATGACCAGAATCTTGTAACCCTCGAGCTCCTTGGCGGCGACCGGTACTGCGACCTTTTCTGCGTCGTCCGGAACCTCGATCGGCTTTCTTTCGACTACGAGAGCGTCGGCGACGAGGTTGACGAGCTGAACCACTTTCATATCCAGCTTGTAATGTTTGATCGTGTCGGCGAGACCGTCCACGCAGTTGTGGCACGAGGTCGCAACGATTTTGGCGCCTGTCGCTTTGAGCTGGTCCGCCTTTGATCTTGGCCGATTTGAGCCGCCGCGGCGTGTACTCCGACATGGACATGGCGCCGCCGCCGCCGGTACAGCAGTAATTCTCGGAGCGGTTCGGGTACATCTCCCGAAAATCGGTTACGACGAGGTTCAGAAGCTCCCGTGGCTCCTCGAACAAGCCGCAGCTTCGAGCGTTGTTGCAGGAATCGTGAAAGGTGATCGGTGTGGTGTTCTTGGTCTTGTCGACTTTGATGCGCCCTTCCTTGATGTAACGGAGCATCGTGTTGACGGAGCTTTCGAGCTCGAAGGCCTGGATGTCTTTCTTGGCCCAGTTCGGTCCCTCGCAGGTCGTAGATCGATAGCCGTGACCACACTCGGATTGAACCAGTTTCTTGCCTCGGAGCTCTTCGCACTTTTCGTAAACCCGTCCGGCCACGGCGCCACCCAGGTGGTCGTCTCCGGAGAAAAGGCCGAAGTTCGTCATGTCCCAGCCCTCGCTCGGCATAGTCCAGTTCTCGCCGGCCTCGTAGAAAATCTTGGCGGCGTCCGAGATCGTGCGCGGATCGTATTTAATCTCGCGAGGATTGATCGTGTAGACGATCTCACAATCTTCCTTGTCGATGGGGATGGCTGCCTTGGGGTCGCCGTACTCGTCCTCGAGCTCTTCTGATAGCCACTCCAAGGTTTCGAGATAGTCCTCCTTGAGGACGCCCATCTGGTTGCCGATCTCCCACTGGTCCTTGCTGACCGTGGCCACGCCTTCAGGCATGACACCGACCGAGACCAGACAGCCCCGAGCCATGCGGTTGAAGGTCGCGTAGTCCACGCCCATGGGGCAGTTGATCGAGCAGCGTCGGCAGTTGGTGCACTTACCAAAGACCGTGTCCTTGAGGTTTTCGAGATCGTCGTCGGTCACCACCGTGTCGGCCTTGACCCATTTGGGGAAAACCCGGCCGGTCCAATCGAAGTGCCGCTTGAAGATCTTCCGGATCTGGTCCGCCTTGTAAGGAGGTGCGAAGGTCGGATCCTCTGGATTGGCGAGGACATAGTGGCACGAGTCCACGCACATGCCGCAATGGACGCAGGCGAGCAGAGACCCTACCATCTGGCGGTTGAGTCTTTTTCCCATCTCTTCGATGAACTTTTCCGCTTTTTGCGATCGCTTGGTTTCGCTCATATTTCCTTCTCAGTCTCTATTTGGAGCCATCAGATTTTCAATTCTACGCTTTGAGATAATCGGGCTTCGGTCCGCGCTTCAGTGGGTACACGCCGCGATATCCCATGGACTTGCCGAACCACATTCGCGTGAACGGGTAGTAGAGGTAGTGCGAGATCTTGCTGAAGGGCACGTAAACCAGAAAGAAGGAGGTCAGCATGAAAAACGCGATCATGTGCCATTCGCCGTTTGCCGTATTGTTGGGTGCCGCCAGGAAGGCGGAGAGGAACCAGACCGTCAGCAACCACAGGGAGAAGTGGTCGTCGGGTGAGCTGATGGCGCGCATGACGGGGCTCGTCATCCGGCGGATGATTCGCATCACACCGACCAGGAAAGCCGCACCAATGAATACCCGAAAGACCGTCACCACTCCCGCGGGCTCCATGAGGCTCGGGAAGTAAGAGAGGGAGAAAGCAAGCGTGATCGAAGCCACTACGCCGAGGTGAAACACCACGAATTGTGTGTAGAGGAAGAGCTTCGTCCTCGAGCTCTCCATCGACCAGGGCATGCCGATGATCCCCCAGGAATAAAGGATGCCCTTCCGGCGGCTCGCCTCCGGCGGCGCATGCTTGTTGGTTGTGGGTTGTCGCTCTTTGCCCGGCTTCCAGCGAAAGAACCAGATCAGCCGCAAGGTGTAGACCACCGTCATAGTGATGAGGGCTGCTTCATGCAACGTGTGCTTTGTGAAGTGGAGTAGCGCACTCTCGGTCATTATCTACCTCCGTTCTCAGATAGGGCACCGAGCTCGGTTTGAAAGGGCTTCAATTCACGACTATCCATCGCAAAGACGACCACTTCTTTGAGTTTCGTTTCCCCTGCGAGATAGTCCTTGATGGTGCCCAAAGTAGCTTTCGCGCTCTGATCGAGGGGGATTCCATAAAAACCGGCTCCCATGGGAGGAAAGGCCAGTTGCTGAATCCCTTTTTCCACGGCGCACTTGAGTGAATTGACGACCGTCTTTCGTAGCTTTCCTTCGATGTCGTCCTCTTGGAAAGCTGGACCAACGGCATGAATGATGTACTTGGCTTTCAACTTGCCGGCTTCGGTCACCACGGCATCTCCCATCGCCGCCGGGGTCGTCATCTCGTCGAGCTCTTTTTGGATGCTCGGGCCGCCTCGGACCGAGATGGCATTGCCGTAACCGGTACCCAGTTTGAGATTCGGTTGCGCGTAGAAGACGAAGGCTTCGACTTCGGCATCCGTAATGTCGCCTTTGACGACCCGGATGGTGCTCTCATTGACTTTCATTTCCTCAGTCATCGGTGCTCCTGCTCCTGGCCTTGGTTGGAGCTCAGTTGGTCTGAGCTCGGTAAATGCAGCCGGTTATATCCGAGACGCGGAAGGGCCTTTCGATCCGCGCAAATACGTTCTTGTTACAGCCCTCCGGAAAGCTGGCTTCGTCGGCGGCCATCACCACGCGGACGTGGGGCAGCCGTGGGTCCTCTATGAGATGGTTGGCTATGTCGCTGCTTCTCTCGGGACCGAAGGAGCAATCTACGACCACGTAGTCGGGTCGGAAGGTGTTGACCAATGCCGAGCATGAATACTCGCAGTTCGTGATCTCCATGTTGTAAGGTGCCTCCGATGTCTGTCGCTCGAGAGATACAATCAAATCGGAATCATCGGTGACCACCATGACGTTGGTTGCCTGTAAGTGGACGCGCCGGTAGTATTCGCAATCTATGCAGTTGCCCTTACAGTGGAGCTTCGTGTGTCCGAGCTCGGGAGAGAGTTTCGCGACTTCGTAACAACGTTGAGCCCTCAATTGGTAGACCACGCAGTCTCGACAGCCTTCTGGTGTGTCCACCTCATTGTTGTACTCCCAGCAGTAGCGGGATACACTTTCCGAGGGGCCATTCGTTGGTTCCAGCTCAATAGCCGAGACATCTGGACGTTGGGTTGGTTCCAGGAAGGGCGTTAGTTCTTGTTCGTCGATCCGGTGGTGTCCGCCAGCGGTTCGCCGGGCGGCTAGAGCGCCGGAGTGGATCCACTTCAACACGGTATCGGGCGTGACCGAGCATAGTTTGGCGGCCTGACCCGTTGTTAGCAACTTAGTACTCAATTTTCCCTCCAATGTTTTATGGCTTCTATCCGTTTTATTGGTTTAGCAAGAGGTGTGCCGAGATCTGCACTCGTCAAATGAAAGTCGGTATTTTATTGTTTTTTTTGGATTTATCTGAATCGCTGGTGCTAGTGGCAGGCCGCTCGATAGGTTGAATCAGTGGGAGTATGTGTTGGATTCCGCAAAATCCTGAGCCAATTGCCCCAAATGTGACCTAATCCCCAACGTCGAATTTCGTTTTATTTTCTCTTAGAACCCCTTGAGAGCCAACGTCAACAAAAGGGTGGTACTTGTTTTTCGGTACTTGTTTTTCGCTATTTATTCGCTTCGCGATCCAACGTGAAGGTCTTAGACTTGAAGGTTACAGTTCTCACGACTCTTTTCTACGTGAAAACAGGGACAGGTCCCCTTTTTCATTGAATCTGGCAGAAAGAAAAAACGGACCAGTCCCTATATTTCCCTTTCTACAAGGATCCGATACAATCAAGGATTCTACCGTTCTACGGTAGGGAACCGGTCTCTCAATAGGTGTGAAAACTGAATTTGAATTTCTCCTGACAAGGCGTTCTAGATGGCGTTCCTCAAACGACTATTTCCTTTTCTGAACTGGTTCGAGCGATTCAATGCGACCACGATGCGGTCCGACTTCGTAGCGGGAGTTACGGTCGCCCTCGTGCTCATTCCTCAGTCCATGGCCTACGCGCAGCTTGCCGGATTGCCGGCATATTACGGACTGTACGCGGCGTTTCTACCGCCCATGGTGGCGTCGCTTTTCGGTTCGAGCCACCAACTCGCCACCGGCCCGGTAGCGATCGTTTCTCTGATGACCGCGGCCGCCCTCGAGCCGCTGGCCGCCGCCGGTAGCACGCAGTACATTGCCTATGCCGTTTTGCTCGCTTTGTTGGTTGGTCTCTTTCAACTTTCGCTGGGTGTCCTTCGCCTCGGTTTGATCGTCAATTTCTTGTCCCATCCCGTGGTCAACGGCTTCACCAACGCTGCAGCTCTCATCATCGCCACCTCTCAACTGTCGAAAGTCTTCGGTGTCTACGTTGACGGCGCGGACCACCACTACGAGACGGTTTACCGGGTTGTCGCGGCTGCGATCGATTACACGCACTGGCCGACTTTCGGTATGGCGGTGTTGGCCTTCGTCATCATGATCGGGCTCAAGAAACTGAATCCCCGAATCCCCAACGTGCTCGTTGCCGTTGTGTTGACCACCTTTTTGGCGTGGATAACGGGTTTTCAGCGAAACGAGGCGGTGTCGGCAGCCCAAATCGTATCCCCTGAAACGAGGCGGCTCATTGAGGCTTTCAACGTGACAGTCAGCGAAAGGAAGGAGATCGAGAGGTTCCGTACCCGGGGTAACGAAGCTCTCGAAGAGGGAGACGCTGCGGCACATGTGGACCGGGAAGTCTGCGTCAACTGTCACGCCAAAAGAGAGGGAGCTTTCGATTGGACGGGAGCCGATCCGGCCGAACCACGGTCCGGTAACGCTTTAGCGCTTCACCATGCCGCCGGTTTGCTCGATCTTCGGGTGGGTCAGTTGAAAGACCAGGAAAGCGAGCTCCGTGAAAAGCTCCGTGGTCTTCGTTTCGAAGCGGCGAAGAGCTCTCTTGGTCATGACAACGGGTTCGATTTTTTCCTCAGAGGAGAGCGGCCCTCGGATCGGGAGAGGGTCGGGACCGTTTGGCGCGTCAAGGTTGGCAACAATCAGCTCGATGAGCAGGCTATCACCATGATTGGTGGTGGAGCGGTTGTCGGAGAAATTCCCGAGGGCTTGCCTGCGTTATCTCTTCCCGTCATCGATTGGAGTGCTGCGGGCCGGTTGTTCATTGCGGCGGTCATCATCTCCATCCTGGGGTTCATGGAAGCCATTTCCATCGCCAAAGCGATGGCGGCGCGTACACACCAACGGCTCAACCCCGACCAGGAGCTCATCGGACAGGGGCTGGCGAACATTATCGGTTGCATGGCGCAAAGCTACGCTGTGTCAGGGTCTTTCTCTCGTTCTGCGGTGAATCTGCAGGCCGGCGCCCAAACGGGCTTGTCGAATGTTTTCTCGTCCGGTGTGGTTGTTATCGTGCTGCTGTTCTTTACGCCGCTACTCTACAACCTTCCGCAGGCCGTTCTGGCGGCCATCATCATGATGGCGGTGATCGGTTTGCTGAACACGGAAGGCTTCATCCACGCCTGGAGGGCGCAACGGTTCGACGGATTCACCGGTGTCGCGAGCTTCGTCGCGACCCTTGTTTTTGCCCCTCATCTCGAATGGGGAATCGCTCTCGGCGTTGTCTTGTCTCTGGGCGCATACCTCTACCGCACGATGAAGCCGCCGGTGCCCGAGCTCAGCCTCCATCCCGATGGTTCACTGAGGGACGCCGACCGGCACCAATTGCGACGGTGCAAGCATATTGCTGCGATTCGTTTCGACGGTCCTCTCAATTTCGCCAATACCAGCTACTTGGAAGACAAGGTTCTCGAGCTCGTTGCGGAGATGCCGGAGCTCCGGCACGTTCTCGATCGTGTCCCACGGCATAAACGAAATGGATGCTTCGGGGGAGGATATGCTCCGCCTACTGGTAGAGCGGTTGCGGGAGGCGGGTTACGAGGTTTCTTTCAGCGGTCTCAAAGAGGAAATGCAAGACGCGCTCATGCGAACTGGGCTATATGAGCGCATCGGCGCACAGAACACATTTCCCACCCAGGCACATGCCGTCGCCGCCATTTATGCCAAAGCTCATGTGAACTCCACCGAAAAGGACTGTCCGCTCCAGATCATGAGGCCGAAAGTCGTTTCGCTTTCTCTGCACGCGGACGGATCGCTTCGAGATTCGCAACGTTACGGTCTAAAACAATGCAAGCACATCACCGCTATTCGGTTCGACGGCTCACTCGATCTGGCGAGCTCCAAATATCTGGAGGATAAGGTCAACGGTCGGCTCCTCAGTATGCCGGAATTGAAGGTTGTGCTCATTGCTGCACACGGCATCAGCCAAATAGACTCCCACGGAGTGGAAACACTTTCCCGCATGATCGAGCGTGTCCGGGAATCCAATCTCGAGATCTGTTTCAGCGGCTTTTCCGATACGGTGTTGGATCTGCTGAAACGGTTTCACCTCTACGACGTTATCGGCGAGGAAAACATCTATCCGACCCAAATTCTCGCCATCCGACAGCTTTACTCCAAGGCCCATGCCGGCTCGATCGAGGAAAACTGTCCTTTAGAGCAGCTTCGACCCTATGTGGCGGAACTGTCATTGCATCCCGACGGAACTTTGCGTGACGCCCGTCTCAACGGTCTCCGTCAGTGCGAGAACATCGCCGCTCTAAGGTTCCAGGGTACGCTCGACATGGCTACCGCCCAGTTTCTGGTAGAAAAGGTCGAAGAGCGGGTGGCCAACATGCCCCAGTTGAAGCATGTTCTTTTTGCTTGCCATCGCGTCGCGCATATCGATGACCGGGGAGCCAAAGCCTTTGGGAGACTCGTCCGCTGGCTCCGCGACTCGGAGTATGGGGTGTCTGTGAGTGGTCTGGCGGACGATGTTCAAGAGAGCCTCGGGCAAATGGGTGTGTACGAGATCATCGAGGAGGAAAACATCTACCCAACCCAGGTGCTTGCCATCCGCCATATCTATGCCAAGGCCCATGCGGGCGCGGACGAGGAAAATTGTCCTCTCGTGCCACTCCGACCCTACGTAGCGGAATTGTCACTGCATTCCGACGGTTCTTTGCGAGATGCCCATCGTTGGAACCTCGCGCAGTGCGAGCACATCGCCGCGCTTCGTTTTGATGGCCCCCTCGATAGGTCGACGGCCCACTACTTGTTGGAGAAAGCCGAGAACCTTGCCGCGAAGTTGCCCAAACTGCGGGTCATCTTCATTGCCGGGCATAGGATCAGTCGTATTGACGCTCACGGTGGAGAAATCCTGGGTAAATTGGTGAGGTGGGTCCGGGACTCCGAGCTCGAGGTTTGCTTCAGCGGCTTTTCGGATTTGGTTTTGGATCAACTGAAAGAACAGAAGGTCTACGAGATCATCGAAGAAAAAAACATCTATCCGACACAAATCCAAGCCGTTCGTCGGGTGTACGTTTCGGCGCACAAGGGCTCGGATGAGTCGGACTGTCCTCTCGAGCATGTCAGTCCACACGTGGCGGACCTTTCCCTGTATTCAGAAGGATCGCTGAGGGATGCCAAACGGTTCGACCTGGCGTTATGCGTGCACATCGCTGCGCTTCGCCTCGACGGCCCACTCGATCAACCAGGCTCCGAGTACTTGAGACAAATCGTTGGCGAGCACGTGAAAGACATGCCCCATTTGAGGCACGTTTTATTTGCCTGTCACCGGATCAATCAAATCGACGAGCATGGTGCAGTTGAGTTGAAGCGTATCTTGGCGCACCTCGAAGAAAAAGGATTCGGGTTCTCCTTCAGTGGTTTCACTGAAAATCTCCTGGACCAACTGGAACGATTTCATCTCTACGATGCCATCGACAGGAAGAACATCTACCCGACCCAGGCGGTTGCACTCGAGAATATCCACGCCGCGGCGCACGAGGATTCGACGGAAGAGAAGTGCCCGCTCCATCATGTGGTTCGCCGGACGAGCGAGAAGTAAATCCCGTTTTCTGGAAGCTGAGCGGCGGTATCGACTTCGCGCACGGGCGCGGGTACGGGCTCGGACAAGAAAATCCTGATGCCGACGGCGATGAGCCTCGTATAAAGAGGGGGCCGTCCTCCTTATCCAATTCTTGAGTTCTGGGTTCTGAGTTCTGAGTGGCGCCTGGCCTACTTTTTAAACGTCAGTCGGATGGAAACTTTGCCTTCCGCGATCGTCGAGTCGACCGACCCGCCGAGCTCCTCCATCAAGAGTGCCAGGTAGGTGAGGTCGACTTCTTGCGAGGAATCCCCCGCGGCCCCTTCCGCCTCGACACAGGCTTCCGAGTCCATCGCCGCGGATATCGCGATCTTGTCGCCTTCCGGCACGACAGCAACAAGCTGTTGGATGGACAAGTAGACCGCCTGCTGCGCCCGAAATGCATTCGCTTTGATAGGGACGGTCCTAGGCGCGGCAATAGCTTCGAGCTGGACGCGACGTCGCTCGGCCATACGGTTGGACAGAGCGATAACATCGGTGACGAGTTGACCCAACTCGAGGTCCTTTTCCGGATCGTCGACGCTGTGGGCGAAGGTGTTCATCCGTCGTATGATGGCGGCGCCGCGCTTGGTTTGCCTTTCGATCTTCTCGACGATGCGTTGGAGTTGTTTCTTCCCGACCGCTCCCTCATCGTCGGAACCCGAGATGAGGTCGTCGAGCAGGCCGGCCGTTTGCTCGATGATGGCCATGGCGTTGTTCAGGTCGTGGGATATGGATGCGGTCACGGATCCAAAAAAACCGAGCTCTCGGTCACGGAGGATTCGTTCGCGCTTGTCTTTTGTCATGAGACAAACTATTTCCCGGTAACCTCTTTGATTTTTTCCAAGAGCACATTGAGCGCGACCGGTTTTTCCAGAAAGTCGTTCAGTTCGCTCGGTTTATCGCCAACCTGCTCCGGCGGAGCGCCGTGACCGGTGATCAAGATTACAGGCAGATGGGGATGTTCTTTCTTGATGATGTGGTGCACCTCGACGCCGCTCATTCCGGGCAACTTGAAGTCCAGAACGACGACATCAAAGTTTCCCTCCCGGAGCTTCTCGAGGGCGATATGCCCGGTCAGAGCATACTCGGCAACGATGCCGCGGTAACCCAGGCGCTCGACGAGGGCCGAGACCAACTCCTCCTCATCGTCTACGAGTAGAACCCGAAGATTACTCACCAGAGGCTCCTATTTCCTTTGATTTGATGGGCAGAGTAACAATGAAACTCGTTCCTCTACCCACGCGGCTATGCGCATCGATAGTCGCTCCTAGCTTAGATACGATATCGCGAGTTATGGAAAGTCCCAAACCTGTCCCGAACTCTCCCTTGGTGGAATAGAAGGGCTCGAAGATGTGCGTCAAATCTTCCTCGCTGATGCCCGACCCATCGTCGGTGATGACCACGGCGATGTGATTACTGTCAACCTGGGTGATTCGGATCTCGATGTGCCCTCCGTCATCGACCGCCGCCAGCGCATTACTAAAAATGTTGAGAAAAACCTGCTGGAGTTTGCCCCGGTCACTTTCAATGTGAGGCACGTCGTCGGGAAAAATGTACTCCACGTGGATATCCCGATGGAGAATATCAGTTCGTTGGAAACTGACGACCTCCTCGAGGAGGCGATTGGGGGCGATTTGCTCCTTTCGAATTTCCATCCGTTTGGCGAATCCGAGGAGACGATGCGTCACACCACTGCAGCGTTCCACGGATCTGTGGATGGAAGCGACGAGCTTCAGAGTTTTGTCCTTGAGCGGGTAATCTTCGGAGAACGTAGCCATGTCCTTGAGCAGACCGGCGTCTTCATTGATAATGGCGAGAGGGTTGTTGATCTCGTGGGCGACGCTGGCGGCCATTCGTCCCACGGTCGCGAGCTTGTTGGTGTACTCCAGATCGTGTAGCGCCTTCGCTCGTCGGGCGTCCGCTTCACGCAGACTGGCCACCATGCGTTGGGAGCTGAACAGGACGACGGCCAGGATCAAAGCGATGCTGGCCGCCAGGAACCAAATCATGGTGGATCGCTGCGTCAACCACGTTCGAAAAGGATCGAGCTGGCGTCGAATGACCACCAGATTATAAGGTGTCCCTTCGATGGTGGCGTATCCAAAGATGCTCCAATTCCCATCGTCATGCCGTTCTTCGATGACTTCGGACTTGCGTGAATGAGGCGGTATCTCCAGATTCGCCTTGTTCATCGCGTCACCGTAAAAAGAAGAATCCGTCTGCAGCACTCCGTCTTGATTGATGATGAAGGCATCCTCTTTCCGGTCGAGCTCCAGATCGTAAATCCGCCGGGTGATCAGCTCCATATCGAGTGTGGCTCGAAGCATGAAGATGTCGTTGTCGTCTTTCTGGTGCCGGAGAGCAATGACGAAGTGGGGAAAGTTGCGGTAGCCCATGAAGACATCGCTGATATAGGTGCCGCGCAGCAGGACTTCATGGAACCAGTCTTGCCCCTGATAGTTCTTCCCCTTCAGATCGTAGGGCCCTGCATAGGAGTTCTGGTTTCCGTCCGAGTCGATGAGGCCGAGGTCTACGAAACCTCCGAAGGCGCCCTGCAAATGCTGGAATGTCGCCGTGAGTGTTTCGTCCTCCGAGAGCTCCTCGTAGGAGTTCTCGCTCAGGATGAGAGACATGGCGTTCCGCCGTTCTTGGAGGGCGCCCTCGAGAGTGCCTCTCGTCGTCGTGAGGATTCGATTGACGGCGAGCTCGCTTTCCACGCGGTAGGACTCGTGGTCGTTCAGATAGCTGATGACGGTCAAAACCAGCAGGGGAACGATGGCCACTAGCGAGGTGACGATGACCGAGAATCTCCAGAGGCCCCGGTAATGTGATTTTTCGCTGCCCGGTGTCGGCACCGGTGTAGGTGGCTTGATGGGCAGGTTCTCTTCGAAATGCAAATCAACTCCGAAAACTATTGAATTCCGGAATGCAGCGACCTGTCCGCCGTAGCTTTAGCGAAGGCGGAAGCTGCAACCACCCTACTGACTCCTGGGTTCTGAATTCTGACTTCTCTCGCCACGGGTGAGAATGAGATCGAATCCGTGGCTATCTAGCCTTCTTCCCGGGCCTCGTTGACTTTCCGGTAGGCGTCCCTCATGACCTGGGCCAGCCGGTCGATGTTGACGGGTTTTTGCAGGTATGCGAAGGCTCCGAGCTCCGCCGCCAACTGTTCTTCGTTTTCTGAACCGTGGCCGGTCAAGATAATGACTTCGATGTTCGGGTGCGAGCGTTTGATCCGACGCAGGGTCTCGATACCGCCGATCCCCGGCATCATGAGATCGAGCACCATCACGTCGGGCTGATCCTTATCGACGAGATCGATCGCCTCTTCTCCGCCGTAGGCCACGGTGGGCGAAAGATCACGTGTCTGTAGCCGTTCGGACAGTGTCTCGATGAACTCTTTTTCGTCGTCCACGAGTAGGATTTTGGGTGGAAGCTCTACATTTGCCATGGGATTAATCGCCGGGGCTCGGTATTTGGCCCCCAGTTGAACTTGGACTCCGCTGACTCCGGGTACTTTTTGAGCTAACCGCTTGAGCTCTTCTTGATAGGGTTTCATCCTCATCACATGGCGGTTGATGGAAATCGTGACATCTCCGTGTTTGGCGGTGACGTCCACGTTGTGGTTTGCATTGACGAGGGCGAGGTGAACCTCGGCGGCTAGTTTAGCGTCCCGCACCGCGAGCTGGGAAAGGGAAGTGGTCTGGACGGGGTCGCTCTGGGCCGTGTCGCATATGAGCTGGACGGCCTCTTCGACCGACTTCTCCTGCATCGGGACGACGAGGTCATAGAGGTTTTCTTCGTACGGTCCCTTGTCGAAGAGGAACTGGGTCCACTGGAGGCGCTCGGCGTCGTCTTTGTGAACGAGCTTCTCTGCATCGCGCTCCGATTTGCCGGTGACTTCTTGGGCTCGCTCGACCCGATACGGGAAGTTGGCGATGACGCAAACACGAAGTGCATGCGATAGGTATTCGGGTATCAGATGACAGGCATACCCTTGGAGGAGCTTCCCGTCCGAGGCTAACAGATCGGCCAGAACCACCCTCAGGCAGGCGACGTTTTTTTCCCTCTCGTGCGTGAAGTTGTTCCAAAAAGGTGCTGGGCCGTGGAGAGCGCGAAGCAGTTTTTCTTTCGGGATGTCGAACCGCTTGGAAGTCTCGGCGAGCAGCATGTCGTCGATCGGATTCGAGCCCGAGCTTTTCCGCCGCCAGGCGGGCGATTTCTTCACCGTGACAGTAGGAACCGCTGAAAACACTGACGATAGCCAATGGCTAGTCCTCCCACTTTTGGCGCCGCCGCGAACGGCCTTTGTGACGGTTGTCTATCGGGAAATTGGACCCCGCCATTATCCGCCAATCCCATAGAAGAAGTAAATGACCGTGAGCTCCACAGCCAGGAAGATGATGGTCATGATGGCTCCCGCTTTGGCGTAGTCCACCGTCCTATACCCTCCCGGTCTCATGATGAGTGCGTTGACCTGATGGGTGGGAAGGACGAACGTATTGGAGGCCGAAAGCCCTACGACGAGAGCCGCCATCCGCGGGTCTGCGCCTGCCATGACGGCCATATTCATGCACAAGGGCACCAGCAGCACCGTCGCTCCTACGTTGGATATGACGAGGGTGAAAAACGACGTCATGATGCCGACGACGGCCAACAAGATGATCGGCGAAGGCTCGCCAATCAATTGAAGGATGCCGTTGGCAATAAAGGCTGCTGTACCCGTTTTTTCGAACGCCATGCCGAGCGGGATGAGTCCGGCGAGCAAGAAAACCGTCATCCAATCGACAGAACGATAAGCCTCGTCGATGGACAAGACACCGGTGATGATCATGCCCAGAGCTCCGGACATGAGTGCCACCGAGAGGGTCACCTTGAAAAAGATGATCTGGGAGAGGGCAACGGCCAGCCAGAACACCGCGAGCTTGGCCTTTTGCGGGCGAAGTATCTCGCCTTCCAAGGGAGATGAAAAAGTCAGAACGCGGGGTTGCGGTAGATTTTTCAGACGGTGAAACTTCTCCCACAAACCCTGCATAAGAATGGTATCTCCCATCTTTAGTGGAATCTGGGTATGGCCGCTGTAGAAAGCTTTTTTACCGCGAACGAGAGCGATGGGGTTGAGCTGATACCGTCCCTTCAGATTGGACTCTCTGATGGTCTTGCCGATGATCTCCGATCGTGGGGAGACGATGGTCTCCGCCATGCCGGCGTTGGTGCGGGATAGGCTCTCGGCGAAAGCATCCAATCCGTCTTTGAGCTCCCACTCGCATCTCCTCCGCCAGCTTGCGAATGTTGCGCTCCTTGCCCACCACGGCCAAGTCGTCACCGCCCGCAATGATGTCGGTGCTTTGCGGCACGTAGTTGTGCTCCCTTTGGGCGGCATGATGTACGGCGACCACGGTGACGAGGAAGCGGGTCTGAATCGCCAGTTCGCCGATGGTCTTGGTGTCTGTATAGCTCTCGGGTAAATGGATTTCGAAGGTGGTCTCGAGTGCTCGATACTCTTCCATCAAAGCGGCGGTGACACCTTTGTCCGCTTCCCCGGTCCCCGCCGGAAGAACCCAGCGACCGAAGACGGCGAAGTAGGCGAGTGCGGAGCCCAGGAGGCAGATCCCAATGGGTGTTTGAGTGAACAAGCCGAAGGGCTCGAGCTGCTTGCCCTCCAGAACCAACAGATCGTTTAAAAGAATGGTGGGGCTGGCGCCGACGAGAGTAAGGGTGCCGCCGATGATGGCGCAAAAGCCCATGGGCATCAGGATTCTTGAAACGGGAATCCCTACCCGTTTCGAGATGCGTAGTGCGGCGGGCAGAAACAGAGCCGCCGCTCCGATATTTTGCATCATCGATGAGATCACGCCCACGGTGCCGGAGATGAGAACCATGATCCGCTTCTCGCTCTTGCCGGCGAGCCTGATGATGGGGCGGGCTACTTGATTCATCACTCCCGTTTTGTCCAACCCGGCACCGATGATGATGACGGCGATGATCGAGCAAACGGCGTTGCTGCTCAATCCGACGAAGGCCTCCCGCGGCGAGATCAAGCCGATGCAGAGGAAGCAGAACCATCATGATGATGCCCACGACGTCGACGCGAACCCATTCGGAAATGAACAGCCAAACGGCGAAGGCCAGAACGACCATCGTCAAGATCATTTCGGGAGTCATACGAGTGCCTTTGGGTACGTTACTCTTTCGTTCTGCGGTTGTCGGCTTGAAACCGGTAGGTCAGAAAAAAGACGAAAAAGATGAGCAACAGTTTCAAGTAGAACTCGATATCCATATTCGCTCGTTCGTCCGGTGGAAAAAGAAGTGACTGCTAAATAGGTGTGTAGGCGACGATTTGACCTTTCGGTTGATCCGGGTCTTCGTCGACACTCACAAACCACGTAGTCGATGTCTCCGATTTCTTTTCGAATCTGCGTAATCGCTTCGTCTTGCTCGCACAGCATCACGAGGTGTTTGAATGGAATCCGCTTCCTTGTCGGCTGCCTGCTTGAACAAGGCGGCGTTCTTCTCCGAGATCTCCTTGAAATCCTCGCAAACTCTCTCCCGCGCTGCGGGAAACAGCCGGAAAGACTCGTTGTCGAAGCCCGCGGCGTTCATGGCGAGGATCTCGTAAGACATTCGTTTGGATATGTCGAGAGCGTACCGAATCAGCTCGCTCGAGAAGTCGCTATCCTTCCCAATGACGAGCAATGTCCCTAGAGTGGTCTTCGGAACCTCGGCGGCTCGTTCCGCTTTGTCAGCGGGGGCGGCTCCGCCAATTGCTCTCTGACGAATCCGGCCTTTCGAATTCGCTCCTCTTGCTCGATCTTGTGCTTGTAAGCCTTGTTGATCTTCTCTACCAGATCGCCCATGTCGGGAGGTTTGACGAGAAAATCGAATGCACCGTTCTGCATTCCCTTGATGGCGATCTCCATGTTGGCGTGGCCGGATAGCATAATGACCTCGGTCAAGGGATTTTCGGGACTTGATGTCCTGGAGTGTTTCGATTCCGTCTTTACCCGGCATGACGACGTCAAGGATGATCACGTCGAATTCTCGTTGCACGAGAACGGCGAGCGCTTCCTCGCCCGAGAACACCGCCTCGGATTGGAAACCCCTCGTTTCGAGACGCATGGCCAGCGTTTCGGCGAGCTCTTGCTCGTCGTCCACGAGAAGAACCTTGATCCCTTCCATCGTTCAGAAGACCCCTAACGCCTCGTCTGATTCAATTGCCCTAGGCGTTCCTCACCCACTCCCTTCGAGGTGCAAAGGGGCGAATTATGCGGGTTGGTCACGCTATTCGGCAACATCTCGACAGGAAGCTAGCAAGTGGCGTGCCATGCAATGGTGGAGGGACTCGGGACTGAGAAGGCGAAAACGGGTTCAATGCTCGCGACTTCCGGCCCGGGATTCGTTTAACCGATTCAAGGGGAAGGAAATGTCATCCTTTGGACGGCGAAAAGCCCCCGAGGTGAGCGATTTTGCTCACCTGGGATGGCGGTGTCGAACTCAAGAATCCAAGGACTCAAGAACTCAAGAATGGGGTAGGAGGGCGGCTTACGCCGCCATCATCTGGATTCAAATCGGATCCTTGCTCCACTCGGCCACCTTTGATATTCTGCAGGGGCTCAATCGGAGGCTTTTTCTATGAACTTACTTAAAATAGCTCGTGTTCCGGCGATCACCGTTTCGCCTGATGCGACCGTGCTCGAGGCGGTTGAAAGAATGGTGGAGTTTGGAGTCGGCGCCGTGGTCGTTGTGGATAAGGACAACGAAATCGAGGGTATCGTCACCGAGCGCGACATACTGCAGCGCGTAGCGAAGAATTGTTTACCTTGTGACACGACGAAGGTTTCGGAAGTCATGACCAGTTCGGTCCAGGTGGCCAAAGCGGGCACAAATCCAAGCGAAGCCTTATCGATGATGGACTCGGGTCATTTTCGCCACTTGCCGATCGTGGACGACGAGCATCATGTCCAGGGGATACTCTCTGTCCGGCACTTGCTCCATCATATCGTGGAAGACCTCTCTCAGGAGCTCAAGGCTCTTGATTCCTATGTAAGCGCGGATGGGATCGGGGGGTAACTTTTAGATCGGCAAGGGCGACAGGATTTCATTCTCGCCCTTGCCGGTCTCTAAGCAGACAGCAGTCAGCAGACGGCCGAAATCTGCGTCTACTTCACTGCCGCCAACGCTTCGTCGTAGTTCGGTTCTTCCTTGATTTCCGGGGCGAGCTGCGTGTAGGTCACGTTTCCCTTTTCATCCAGGATGACGATGGCCCGCGCAAAAACGCCCGCCAGGGGACCTTCCACCAAGTCCACGCCGTAGTCGGTTCCGAAGTCCCGATTGCGCATGGCGGAAAGGGGAACGACTTTGTCGAGACCTTCCGCTCCACAGAACCGCTTCATGGCAAAAGGTAGATCGGCCGAGATGCACAAGACCGCCGTGTTGTCGAGATTGTTGGCTTCGGCGTTGAACTTCCTGACCGACGCCGCGCAAACGGGCGTGTCGAGGCTTGGAAAGATGTTGAGGATGACTTTCTTCCCCGCGTAGTCCGCGAGCGAGACGTCGCCGAGGTCCGTATTCGTCAATTTGAAATCGGGCGCCTTGGAACCAACCGCCGGCAAATCGCCAGACATTTTGAACGGATTACCACCAAGTGTGACTTGAGTCATTATTGCCTCCTGATTGTTTTGAGTATTGCGTCGCCGGACCGACTAAACGTCAATCCGATAGGTCCTGCGCGAGCGCCTGTCGTTGCGAGTCATTGAGTTTTACCTCGTCGGTGAGCTTGGGATGACCCGAGCCCACGGCGACGGGCAACGTTCCTTTCGTGTCGAACTTCAAATACTGAACGGATGAAAGCCGGGTGTCACCGACCTGTCGTCGGTCGAATACGGCGTAAGCTTTCTCGCCGTTTTCGAGCTCGAGATAGATGTGCTCCGGTAGGCCGAGCCATTCGCTCAGTAGCTTGTCTCTTTCTTTCGGGTCGTCGATCTCGATGAGGAGGGAGCAGCCGAGCTCACCGGGACCGCCGACGAGCTCGTTATACGTATCGATCTCGTGCTGGATGTCCGTTTCCTTCACGATTTGCTCGACTCGCATCATTTCCTGGATCTGATATCGCACCGTTTCGCGGTTCTCGAAGAGAAAAGTCAAGTGCTCACCCAGGTGGATCCGACGGGCGTCCTTGTGTTTCATGACTTCGTCGCGGATCTCGTCGCGTATTTCGCTGTAGGTGACATAGTCGAGGATCTCTTCACGCACAATGGGTCTCATGATGATTGCTCCGTCTTGGATTTGCTCTCCACGGGCTGGGGAAATCCATCTTTGCGGTAGGCGCGAGCGAGAATGGACATGGGATGCATGGGCTTGACTCCCGCGTGCTGCTGGAATTGGATGGCTGCTAGAGGACAATCGGTCGCCCAAACCTCGGCGCCCGGCTCCTGCATCTCGGCGAAGGCTTTCTTGCCGACCCGTTGTGAGTACTCGAAGCCCTCCACTTTCATGGCGGCGGTACCGTCGTGCCCGCAGCATTCCATAACGAGCTTCGGTTTGACGTTCGGTATCTTTCGAAGCAAATCGCGGCCCCGAAAGCCGACGGCCTGAGCTCTCAAATGACACGGTGCGTGATAGGCGACGGCGCCCCCCGGTGTACTCTTGAAATCGGTATTGAATCGTTCTTCGTCCCGAATAGACCACAAAAACTCGGATGGATCTTGAACGGCCTCTGCGAGCTTTTTGGCCCGCTCGCGCTCGGATTCGGGAAGAAGCTCGGGGTACTCCCGGCGCATCATCATGGCGCAAGTCGGATTGATGACCAATACCTTCGCGCCCGATTCGACGAAAGGCATCAGAACATTCAGGTTGTGAGACGCCTGCTTCCTCATCGTTTCGAGATCACCGTGCTCCCAGGCCGGCATCCCGCAGCATTGCAGTCCCTTCACGCAAGCCGTTTTGACCTGGTTCCGGTCCATGACATCGAGGACATCCCGTCCAATTTGCGGTTCGTTGTTCTGAACGTAGCAGGTTTGAAATAAAACGGTTTCGGGAGCGGTACCGGTTGGTTTGTCGAGCAGGCGGCCTTGACTCTTCGCCCAGTTTTCGAACGTCGAGGACGCAAAGTCGGGTAGGAGCTTATCCCGGTGAACGCCCAGGAATTTCTCCATGAACCAGCGGTGCGCCTTCACCCGATTCATGGTGTTGGCGAGTCCGAAACTGGCTCGAGCCATCGAGCCCGCCCCGTCGGGATCGGCCAAGAGCTTGTCCCGAAGCTTGGAGCCTTCCCGGCGCGTTTTTTGAGCTTGATAACGGTGAACGATTTTCGGGAAATCGAGTTGGAACTCGTGGCTGTCACGGGGAGTGTAAGGGCACTGGACTTCACAAAGCTTGCATTGGAAACACGCGTTCATGACGCGGTCGGTCTCTTCGGGCGTAATTTTCCGCACGTCACCGTCGTATTTCTTGTCGATGAGATCAAAAAGAATCGGGAAGCTGTCACAGTATTTGAAGCACATCCGGCAGCCGTGACAGATTTCGAAGGCCCGGGTGACTTCTTTGTCGAGCGCTTCGCGGTTCCAGTAGCGATCCTCTTCCGGATCGTAGCTCAGCCCGTCCGTGGGCTTGTACGAAACATTTTTTTCTTCTTTTTCTTCATTCATGGGGTGGTGATTTTGGAAGGCAATGAGCGAGCCGAAGACGGATAAAGCGCTCCGGCCCGCTCGGTCACTTTTTGGCCGCCAAGTTTCTAGCTGATGCTGTCCAGCATCTTCTGGAAGCGACCGGCATGCGATTTCTCGGCCTTGGCGAGTGTCTCGAACCAGTCTGCGATTTCCCCGAAGCCCTCTTCGCGAGCCGTTTTGGCCATGCCGGGATACATGTCGGTGTACTCGTGCGTCTCACCGGCCACGGCGGCTTTCAAGTTAGCGTCGGTCTCACCGATCGGAAGACCCGTTGCAGGGTCACCTACCGGCTTCATGTAGTCGAGGTGACCGTGAGCGTGTCCGGTCTCGCCCTCGGCGGTCTCCGAAAGTTGCTGGCGATCTCGGGATAGCCCTCGATGTCGGCAACTTTTGCGAAGTAAAGATAGCGTCGATTGGCCTGGGACTCGCCGGCGAAAGCGTCCTTCAGGTTGTCGTGGGTTTTGGATCCTTTGAGCTCTGCCATGTTTGTTCTCCTTATGATTGGATGTTTTCCTGGCATCTGAAACAGATGCCGGTAAAGTTGATGGAATAGTCCGTAACTTGGAAGTTCAATTTCCTAAGGTCCGGAAGGGAAAGGTCGGGAATGTCGCTCCCCTCGAGGTCAATGAGTTTGCCGCAGCTCTCACAAACCACGTGATGGTGACGAGCCGTCATCGGGTCGAACCGGGCGACCGCATCCGTGTGGAAGACCTTTCTGACTGCTCCCACTTGAACCAACGTGTCGAGGACCCGGTAGACCGTTGCCTTGGAGAGTCCCGGAATCCGCTCCAGGACGGATTCATAGACTTGATCCGCAGTCGGGTGGTCCTTGCGACCGAGGAGCTCCTGAAGGATCACCCGGCGCTGGATGGTTAGAGATAAGCCCTTCTCATGGAAGAGCTTTTCATAGGTTTCGATCTCGTTCGCGATCATAATAAGTCAACCAATCGCGAATATATACTAAACGATAATAATTGTCAATTATTATCTTACCAGCTCAGCCAGCTCGAACTCGTCGTGAAGGTGCGGAATGATGGTTTTTGAACTGAACTTTTTTTCGATCCGCTCTGATAGTTCACCGGCGGGTTCGGGCTCCCCGTGGGTGACAAATATCGTTGGCGGCACCGACTCGCTGGAGCCAACCCAGCGCAGGAGCTCGTCCCGATCGGCGTGCGCCGACAAACCGTTTACCGTCTTGAAGTTGGCCCGCACTCGGACCTGATGTCCGTATATTTTCAGCGTCTTGGCGCCTTCGAGCAGGGACCGCCCCCGGGTGCCGGCCGCTTGATAGCCGACCAGCATGACGAGGTTCTCCGGTTCGGGCAAGAGCCGACTCAGATGGTGCAGAACTCGGCCCGCCGTGAGCATCCCGCTCGCCGAGATGATGATCCGTGGCCCGGAAAGCTCGTTGAGCTTCTTCGAGTCCGCCACGCTCCGATGAAACTGGACGTTTCGCGGGAAAAGCCGGCTACGACCGTCCTCCACCAGATCTTCGTCGAGGCTCAGGTCGTTCAGGTGCTGGCTGTAAATTCGCGTCGCGTCCACCGCCATGGGGCTGTCGATGTGGATGGGGATGTCGGAGAGCCTCCCTTCGTTGATGAGCTCTCGCAGGATCAGTGTAACGAGTTGAGTCCGCCCGACGGCGAATGACGGAATCAAAACCGTTCCGCCCCCCTCGAAAATCTCTTCCATGGGCTCCAGGATCTGATCACCGATCGGGCTATGGTCGTGCAGCCGATTTCCGTAAGTCGATTCCATGACCATGAAATCGCCGGCCGGCGGGGGCGACGGATCCGAGTGAAGAGGAACGTCGAATCGTCCCACGTCTCCGCTGAAGACGAGTGTTCTCTCGCGGCCATCGATAGGCAGCTTCATCTCGACCATGGCGGCGCCCAAAATGTGACCGGCGTTCAGGAAGCGGAACTTGATTCCCTCTCCCAGATCGATCCACTTTTCGTAGGGGATGGGTTGCAGGAGCTCGATCGCGGCCAGAGCGTCACCGCTCGTATAAAGAGGCAAGGCGGGCTTGTGCTTACTGAAACCCTTCTTGTTGGCGTACTCCGCTTCTTCCTCTTGTATCTTCGCCGCGTCTTTCAGCATCAGGTCGGCGAGGTCCGACGTAGCCGCGGTACAATGCACCGGCCCCGAGTAACCGTTCTTCACCAGCCAAGGTAGATAGCCGGAGTGATCGATGTGGGCGTGAGTGAGAATCAGGTGATCGACCGAGCTCGGTTCAAATTGGGGCCCTTCCCAGTTCATGAGGCGGAGCTTCTTGAGTCCTTGAAACAAGCCCGCATCAATCTGGATTTTCATGTCACCGGTCTCGAGAAGGTATCGGGAACCGGTGACCGTGCCGACACCGCCGTGAAAAGATAGTTTTGGTTTCATAACGTGTAGCAAGCGCCTGATATTTGAGATAATCTGTGCCGTCGAACGTGCGAGTGCGATTGAAAGCTATCACTTCTTGTGAGCGGGTTCAACAACGGAGACCGGAGATGGACGGAACGACCGCGGTTGCAGTGAGTCCCTTCTGGACACTCATCGGCTTTGCGGTGGTCATTTTCCTTCTGCTGCTTTTTATAACCAAATGGAAATGGCACGTTTTTCTGGCGTTACTGGTGCCCATTCTGCTCTTCGGCATCATTCCCGGCATCCAGCGCAACAACTTCATGAAGGCCTTCGAGGCCGGATTCGGCCAGACTCTGGGAAAGATCGGTGTGGTCATCGTCCTGGGATCCATCATTGCGGAAGCATTGAAGCACACGGGCGCCATTCAAGTGATCACCCGCTCCATGGTGCGATTGGTGGGCGCGCGACGCATGCCCCTGGCGTTGACCCTGGCGGGTTTTGTCCTCGGGATAGCGATTTTTTCCGATGTGGCCTTCGTCATTTTGAATCCGCTCGTGCATTCGGCGGCCAAGGCCATGGGGGTCAGCATCAGCTTGATGGCGACGGGACTCGTGGGCGCTATGCAACTCACCCATGCCATCGTCCCGCCGACGCCCGGACCGCTCGCGGCCGCGGCGCTGCTCGGAGCAGACATCGGCAAGGTCATCATATTCGGGGGCATCGCTTGCCTCTTCGGCTCGCTGGCCGGATGGATTTGGGGCCAGTACGTGATCGGTCCCCGCGTGAAGACGCCGCCGTCGGATGAGTTTACGGGCAAAACGTTCCTCGACGAGGAGTCGACCGAGAAACTGCCTGGAACCTTGCGGTCCTATGCGCCCATCGCCATTCCCATCGTTTTAATCTCGTCGCAAAGCGTGGCCAAGCTGGTTCTCCCGGAGGGCAGCGCAATACTCGAAGTCCTGAGCTATATCGGGTGGCCGGTGGTCGCACTCTCCATCGGTTTGTGGCTGGCCTACCGAAACATTACGCGGAAGGAGGATCGCGCCAAGGCCACCAACCAGTGGGTGGAGGACGGCCTCCGCGTCTCGGCGATGATCCTGGTCGTAACCGGATTAGGTGGATCCCTGAGCGCCATTCTCAAGGGAACCCCCGCCGTGACGACGATCGCCCAGTTTTTTGCCGAGCATGGCCTGCCATCCATCCTCTTACCGTTCATCATCGGCGTCATCGGCAACATGATCACCGGTTCCACCACTGTAGGGGTTATCACTGCCGGTTCACTCGTGGCGCCCATGCTCGCGACACTCCATCTTTCGCCGGAAGCGGCCATGCTGTCCGGCGCCTCCGGTTCGGTCATCATTAAATACGTCAACAGCAGCTATTTCTGGGTCTGTACCTCTTTGACCAAGCTGGACGTGGGTGACGCCATCCTCAGCTACGGCGGCGTCACGTTCGTGGGCGGGATCTTTTCCTTCCTTGCCGTCTGTACCATGTGGGCGCTCGGATTCATTTAAGCCAAAAGTCAACGCCGGCTTGGAGTTTTGACGGAATGTAATCGGCGGGCAGTCTACCGTTCTCTGTTTGGAGTGCACCGCAACCTCTCCGAGACTTATCGTTTGTTAAGTTGACAGATTCGCTGGAGATTCCAGTGTACACTGCTTCGAACCTCTGAAAATCAATCCTGGCGGAGTTTTAGATCCCGAAATCGCTCGAGGCAGGACCGCAAATGTTAAAGTCTCGCCACCTATCGTTTCACCGCTAGGTTGCAGATCATCGAGGTTTCGCATAGCCTTTTTACAAACAGTCTCACTAACCCGAAGAGGGGATGATGAAAGCTCAGGACAGAATGAGGTCGAGTCGTCCGACCGATATCCAATTTCAGGCGGGAGACGATCATGGGTGACCAAAGCCCAATGGAGACGGAACGTAGTTACACCGGCTCGACACGACGAGACAGCGAAGAACTGCTCCGTGCCACATTGGATTCTACGGCAGACGGTATCATCGTCGTGTCCAAGGAAGGTCGCGTGCTAACGACCAACTCCCGCTTCGGCGAATTGTGGAGGATCCCCGAGGCCGTCTTGTCATCCACCGAGCACAAACAACCTTTGATCGAAATTGCTCTCAAGCAGTTGGAAGATCCGGAACAGTTCCAGGCGAGGATTGCCGAGGTCTATGACAGCTCTGCGGAGAGCCTCGATTCGATTCGCCTCAAGGACGGCCGGGCCTTCGAGCGATTCTCCCGCCCACTCATTCGTGACGGCGAGGAGGTCGGCCGCGTTTGGAGTTTCAGAGACGTTACGGAACGAAAACGAGCCGACCAGGAGCTTCAGGATCGCGAAGAAAAATACCGCCTATTGGCCGAAAATGTCAGGGATCTCATCTGGACGATGGATCTCGATCGTCGTTTTACTTACATGACTCCATCGGTTGCAGATATTCTCGGCTATACCCCCGAGGAGGCGCTGAATCTGACCCGCGATCAACTTCTGCCCCCCACATCCTTGGCGGACGGTTCAGCCGTTCATGACGATCTATTGAAGCTCGAGGAGACCGGGCGTCGTCGGGAAACTTCACGGCCGTATATCCTCGAACAGGAAGTAAAACGAAAGGACGGCTCGACCGTTCCCGTCGAGACGGCCGTTGATGTCCTCCGGAACTCCGAGGGGGACATGGTGGGATTCCTGGGTGTTACACGGGACATCACGGAGCGCAAGCGGGCCGAGGAAAAGAGCAAGAGACTCGAGTCGCAGATCCGGCATGCTCAAAAACTCGAGAGCCTGGGTCTTCTTGCCGGTGGAATCGCTCACGACTTCAACAACCTGCTGACGAGCATCTTGGGAAACGCCGACTTGGCACTGATGAGGTTGACGCCGGAATCCCTCGTCCGCGACACCATACAACAGATAAAGACTTCGGCCATTCGCGCCGCCGAGCTCACGAACCAGATGCTGGCCTATTCGGGAAAGGGCCAATTTGTAGTCGAGAAGATCGACCTTTCGCAGCTTGTCTATGAGATTGCACAGCTTCTCGAGGTATCTGTTTCCAAGAACGCGCAATTGAAGTACGACTTTGCATCTCAACTTCCTGCCATCGAGGCGGACCCGGCCCAAATCCGCCAGATCGTCATGAACTTGATCACGAACGCCTCAGAAGCCATAGGAAAGCAAGGCGGTCTTATCTCCATCCGCACCGGAGTCATGAAGGCCGACCGTCAATACTTGACGAAAATGTTTATCGAAGAAGAGTTGCCGGAAGGTGATTACGTCTACTTAACGGTGTCGGATAATGGAGTCGGCATGTTGCCTTCCGACATCGAAAAGATCTTCGATCCCTTCTTCACAACAAAATTCGCTGGACGAGGCTTGGGACTCGCTGCCGTTTTGGGAATCGTCCGCGGACACAAAGGCGCCATAAAGGTATCGAGCACTCCAGGGAAAGGAACGACGTTTCGGGTTGTTTTTCCTGCTACCGACTGGACCGCCGTCGGCTGCTCCCCGCAGGAGAGTTTAACCTCTTCCCGCCAAGCAACAGGAACTATATTGGTCATCGATGATGAAGAGAGCGTCCTTCGCACAACCAGTCAAATGCTGCAGCACTTCCGCTTCACGGTAGTTACCACTATAGATGCGCTGGAAGGTATCAGGATCTACCGGGAACGTCGTCACAACATCGCGGCCGTTCTACTTGATATGACCATGCCGCAACTCGACGGCGAGGCGGTGTTCAGAGAAATTCGCCGTGTCGACCCCAAAGCCAAGGTCATCTTGATGAGCGGCTATACAGAGCAAGACGCTACGAGTCGTTTTGTGGGCAAGGGATTGACGGGATTCATCCAGAAACCCTTTCAGGTTCGACAACTGATCAGTCAATTGCTGGAGGCTCTGCGAGATCCTGATTGATAATACCCCGATCTTGTCGAACCGGTCTTTCCGCAAGGCCAACTCCCGGCGAGAAACACCGGTTAGGAGACAAAGACCTCATCCGCTCACCCTGTTTTTAAGAGCAAATCATTAGGATTATTTACGGCGGAGCCACCGTCGTTGGCGGAATTTTTTCCTCCCTTGCCGTCTGCGCCATGTGGGCGCTCGGGTTCATCTAGCCAAGTAAGCAGACAGCAGTCAGGAGTTAGTTAGTAAGTAGGAGTCCTGCCTGGTGTCGTTGGGACTCCACAGGCGCTCGAAGCCAGCCAGCTCATCCTTGGGGAAGGGGACCCAATCATTGGAAAACTGTTGCTCTTCGACGCCTTGAAAATGGACTTTCGAAAGCTGAAGCTTTGTAAAGATCCCGACTGTGGGCTCTGTGGACATCACGTGACATCGAGAGAACTGGTCGATTACGGGGAGTTCTGCGGTATCCCCACTGAGGAGACTGGGGAGATCCCGTACTGAGGAAAAGACTCAACGCAAAGACGCGGAGCCGCAAAGAATCAAAGTAGAAGGAAATCCTCCGACGGAACTCGTCATCCTTTGGGAACTTGGCGTCTTGGCGCCTTTGTGCCTTGGCGTTCCTTCTTCCGCAGTTACTCGTATCTCAGAGCTATAATCGGGTCGATTCGGGTAGCTCGTTTTGCCGGAATGTAGTTGGCGAGGAGCGCCACACTCAAGAGCAAAATCGACGCCGCCCCAAAGCTCAGCGGATCGATGGGATTCACCCCATAGAGGGCCACTGAAAGTACACGACTTACCGCCGCTCCGCCGACGAGTCCCAATGCGACTCCAATCGCGGCAATGACCATCCCTTGCCCGATGACCATCTTGAGAACTTCTCCGGTCTCTGCGCCCAAGGCCATACGAAGGCCTATCTCGTGGCGACGTCTACTTACGGAGTAAGCGATGACCCCGTAAAGGCCGACGGCGGCAAGGATCATTCCAAGGATGCCGAAGGCGCCGATGAGTATGGCGCCGAGGCTGACCGGGAGGAGAGTCACCTCGATGATCTTCGTCATCGGGTCGGCCTCGAGGAAGATGAGGTTCGGCTCCATGGCGAGAAGCTCCTGCCTGAGCCGGCCCACCATGGTAGCCGGATCACCGGGAGTCCGAACGACCACGCTGGCACGCGTAAATTCTTGTTGGTTCAAGGCTTGATGGAGATAAGGGCGTTTGTCACCGACGGTGCGAACATCGTAATCCCGGCAGACGCCCACAATCTCGACGGTGGGACCGTCGAGGCCGTCGGTATGGTACCTCTGACCGACCGGACTCTGGTCGGGCCAGTAGGTTCGCGCCATGGTCTCGTTGATGATGGCAACGGGCGGCCCTTCTGCGTCGGCGGTATTGAAATCGCGACCTTCGATGAGCGGAACGCCCAGGGTTCGAAAATAATTGGGTCCTACCCGAGCGTAATCGAGGATGAAAGCATCGTCATCCGGACTCTGTTGTTGCCCATCGATAAAGACTCCGGTCATGCTGATCTCCACCGTCACCGGGAGGCGTTGCGTCAGCGTCACCGAGTCGACTTGCGGTAGGGCCTCGAGCCGCTCCTGCATGCTTCGATAGAAGACCTTGCTCCTTTCGTCTGAGTAGTCGTGAAGACCGAGGTCGATGCCTACGACGGCAAGACGGTCGAGCTCGAAGCCCACATCGGTCGTGCGGGCGTTCTGGAGGCTACGCACGAGCAAGGCGGCACCGATCAAGAGGATCATCGAGACCGCGACTTGACCGATGACGAGAACGTTCTTCAAATTGAATCGGCGTTCACTTCCCTCGAAGCGGGCTTCGTTCTTGAGCGCCGGAACGAGGTCGGGCCGCGAGGCTCGAAGGGCAGGAGCCAGTCCGAAGACCAGACCGGCAAGGATTGAGATGGTGAGTGTGAACAGAAACACTCGGGAATCCAATCCGAGATCGAGCTCGATCGGAACGGGGCTGGGTGGGCGGAGCATCAATATCAAACCCGAGGTCCACTGAGCCAGGACTATTCCGAAAACGCCTCCCAGTGCCGACAGCAAGAGGCTCTCCGTCAACAATTGGCGGAGTAGTCGGGCACGGCCGGCGCCGATAGCCAAACGGATGGCAATCTCTTGTTTTCGCGCTGAGGCGCGCGACAACAACATGTTCGCCACATTGGCACAGGCGATGAGCAAAACGAGACCCACCACGGCGAGAATCAACAAAGCCGCCGGCGTTAATGCCTCGTCAATCATCGGGTGGAGACGCACCGCGCTTGCGGGCATGAGGTTGACGGTACGTTCTTCGTTCGACTCCGGGTACTCCTTTTCGAGCCTCGCCATGATGGTCTGAAGCTGAGCCTCGGCTTGCTCTCGGGTCACACCGGGTTTGAGGCGACCTTTGACGAAGAGCCAGCGGGTTCCTCGTTTCTCGAGACGCGTATCGCCGGTGGGTGAGTTGTCAACGTCCTGCATGCCCATGGAATCGACTTCTTCGGCCATCATCGTGGGGACCCAGAGCTCGGGAGCAAATCCGGGCATAGTCCCGGTGAAGGACTCGGGCGCGATCCCAACCACGGTGTAGACCTTTCCGTTGATACGGATCTCGTTTCCGAGGAGCGACGGGTCGCCACCGAAACGTCTTTGCCAGAAGCCATGGCTGACCACGGCCACGTGGTGTGTCCCTTCCGTTTGATCCTCTTCGGGCAAAAAGGACCTACCCAGCTGAGGCTCGACACCAAGCACCTGAAAATAATTGCCCGTCACGATCTCGCCGAGGACCAACTCGGACTGGCCCTCGTGGGTGTAGGTCACCCCGATCATCGAGTGGGCGGCCAGTCCTGTAAAGACGTCGTTCTCGTCCCGGAGATCGACATAGTCCGCATAAGAATTAACGGAGTACTTGAACTGCTCGACCCCGGAGTAAACCTCGACCAGTTGTCCCGGCTCCGCCACCGGCATGGGTTTCAGCAAAATGGCGTTGACCAGGCTGAAAATGGTCGAGTTGACCCCTATGCCCAAGGCCAGGGATAGGACCGCAACGGCTGTAAACCCTGGGTTTTTCAAGAGCATCCGGGCACCGAACTGAATGTCTCTCCACATTGTTTCCATGCCCCTTGAAACGAATTCGAGAAGGGGAAAGTTCCGTTCCAATGTGTCGACGCGCCACCAAACTCGACCCGTTGGTAGTGCTACGGGATGAATAACGACGCGATTCTTTTCTTCTTGCAATAAAGGACCTCTGACTGCATACTGGAATCACAAAAACAAACTGTCCCATCTCGAAGGCTGTTTCCAGCCGGGAGGTCTTTCTATGGCCGACGGAAGCCAGGAACGCGGCGGTGTTTTCGAGTTCTCTCCTAAAAAGCGAACCCCACTTCCACGACGTCCGTTAGATAGGAAAAGTCAAACGCCTGTGCCGAGACGTGCATTACCCAAGCGCGCAGTCCCTTGGCAATCAACGGCGCTCTTTAGCACCAGCCTTCTTCTTCTTCTTGCCATCGCATTGGCTTTCACGGGTTTTCGGAAAGCGGCACTGGTCGAGCAGAAACTCGAGGAGACCGTGGCGAAGATGGAAGCCGACATGCAGGAACTGAAATCCGGTGTCGAGTTTTCCGCCACGCGACGCCAGCTTCTGTTGGGTATGCGAGACGAGATTCTAAGAGTCAACGACAGCCTGAGTCTCACTGAAGCCTATCACTACGCCGCGCTGCTTCTCGACGTTACCGACAAGTACCCGTCGGTTGACCCCATTTTGGTTCTCTCGATAGGCATCGTGGAAAGCGAGTTCAACACCAAAGCCCGAAGCCGAGCGGATGCACGGGGTCTCTACCAAATCTGGCCGGCCACCGGACGCATGCTCGCCGGCATGCTCGGGTGGGATTACTCGAAAGAGATGCTCTACGATCCGGAACACAATACCGAAATGGCGGCGCTCTATTTGGATGTTCTCATGTTGACCTACAACGACTTGGGAATGGCCCTCGCCGAGTACAACGGGGGACCGATCAACGCCGGCTACTACCGGGCGGGGAGCAGTCGCACCGCTCAGGAGACCGCAGACTATGTGCCCAAGGTATTGGAGCAATACAACCGCCTGGTGAAGAAGCTTCCCATGCCGCCGGGCCGGAGCTACGATATCCTCTATCGCGACGCAGCCCGAGGCGGAAAGCGCCTCGGCGAACCCATTCAAGCGGACCCCGACAAAGAATAAGGGCGGGCGCCCTGGTACCCACGTTTACGGGTGATCCCGGCGATCTTTTTGGGTGGAGGGGCATCGCAGCCGCGAAACCCGCCCATGCTTAATTTTTCCTGATTCGAGGCGCGAAGCGCCCGAGATCCTTTAAATTCTTGAGTCCTTGGGTTCTGAGTTCTCGAGTTCTCTATTCGGTTCCCTCCGACTTCACCATAATCTTGGGATACGATCCGAGCAGCTCGTTGAGGTCTCGAATGGTCGTTCCGATCAGCTGGTCCACGTCGGAAAGGAGCTGATCCGTATCCTGCTCGAGCTCTTTGAGCACCGTCATCTGTGGCTCCGTCGGCGGTGAAGTCGAGCCCATGATGGAAAAGCTCAGCGAGCGGAGCTCGTCCCGCATACGGGGATACTGGCGGTAGCCCAATCCCGCCACCGGACGCTGCAATCGATTGTCGAGCTCTTTGATCTCTTCGAGGGCGCTTCCAATCGCTTCCGTTACCAGCTCCGTGTCCTGCTTGCCGGATGCTTCGAGCGCCTCTTCGAGGCCCTCGAGCTGCTTCCGTAGCGTAGCCGTGGTATCGATGGCACCGTGAACTTGCGTGACGAGATCACGGAGTTTCATGGATGCATCGAACTGTGCCTGATAGTCCGCTTTGGACATCTCGATCCGCGGATCGCTCTTGAGGTTGACCTTGGTGGTGTGCTCCGCCTCACCGGCGCGGAGCTTGATCGTGTATTCGCCGGGCATGGCCGGCGGACCCATCCGAGCAAAGCGGGCGAAAAACCCCGTTGGTGCCGGTTGACTTGCCAAAGGTGCCGGACCTTCGTAGCGTAAATTCCAAACCGCGCGATTCACGCCGGGCTTGGCTTGCTTTTCCGTCCACTCAGCGACCTTTGCCCCACCGGCGTCAGTGACGGTGATCTTGACTGGGCTTTCCGGTTTGCCCTTCAAGTAATAATTAATGAAGGCTCCGTCAGGCGGATTCGGTGCCGCGAACGTTCTTTGACCCAGCGATGCGTTGCTGCGCCAGGCCTGCCACCGAGTGGCATGCCGAGCATCGAAGAGATGAGTGTCGGCCTTCATGGCCTCACCTAGATTTTGAAGCGGCGTGATGTCATCGAGGATCCAAGCGCCGCGACCGTGGGTGCCGATGATCAGATCGTTTTCCCGCGGGTGGATCTTGATATCCCGCACCGAGACCGGAGGCAGGTTGTTCCGAATGGTGATCCACTCCCGACCGCGATCCCAAGAGGCAAAGATGCCTCGGTCCATGCCGACGTAGAGGAGGTTGGCGTTTTTCGGATCTTCGCGGATCACCTTCACATAGTCGTCTTGCGGAAGATCACCGGAAAGCGATGTCCATGTCTCGCCGTAGTCGGTGCTTCGGAAAGCATAGGGCTTGAAGTCATCGCTGCGGTGTTGGTCCACGGCAACGTAGGCGGTGCCTCCTTCGGAATGAGACGCATCGATCTTCGCCACCCAAGAAAAGGCGGGCAACCCTTTGATCTTGTCCTTGACGTTCGTCCAGGTTGTACCGCCGTCGCGCGTCACCTGGATGTTGCCGTCATCCGTACCTACCCAGATGACCCCAGCTTCGACGGGTGATTCGGCGATGGTCAGGATGGTGCAGTGAAATTCCGCCGCCGTGTTGTCAACGTAGACTTCGCCTCCCGAAGACTGCTGCTTTTCCGGATCGTTGGTGGTGAGGTCGGGGCTGATGTTCTCCCATGAGTGGCCGTAGTCGGTGCTCTTGAACAAGACGTTACCGCCGTAATAAACGGTCCCGGGGTCGTGAGGCGAGATGTGGATGGGAGCGTCCCAGTTGAAGCGATACTTGTGATCGACGATGGCATCGCCCGCCGACCCGGCCTTCCTCGGGTAAGGATGAATCCGGCGCGTGTTGCCCGAATGGATGTCGGTGATGTTGATGGGACCGCCCTGGGAGTTGGAGTACACCAAGTTGGGCTTGCCGGGTACGGGCACGACATAAAATCCGTCACCGCCCGACACCGTGTACCAGTCGTCCTTTCGGATTCCTGCCGGATTCAAGGAACGGCTGGGCCCGCACCAGTTGCCGTTGTCCTGGAGTCCGCCGCAGACGTAGTAGGGGTCCCGGTCATCGAAGAAGACCTGGTAAAACTGCGAGAGGACGACGTTATTAATGATGTCGAAGGTTGCCCCTGCGTCGTAGGAGACCTGGTACCCGCCGTCACTGCCGCTCAGAACCCGATCCGAGTCCATGGGGTCGATCCAAAACGATTGGTGATCCCCATGCACGTCTCGGCCGATACGGTCGAAGTTCCTCCCGCCATCGGTGGACTTGAAAAGACCTCCCGAGAGTGAGTAGACCACTTCCGGATTGCTCGGGTCGACGAAGATATCGCTGTAATAAAATGGCCGAAAGTTGATGTTGGCGTCGTCGTTGACCATGCGCCAAGACTCACCATAGTCGTCGGAACGGAAAGAGCGTCCCCTCATCCTTCGCTTCCGTCACCAGGTAGACAATGTGGGGTTTGCTCTGCGCGATGGAAAGACCGATCCGGGCCATAGGGCCGTTGGGTAGCCCTTTGGTTTTCTTGGTCCAGGTCTTTCCGCCGTCAACCGACTTGTAGAGCGCGGTCTCGCCTCCGCCTCCGTCGAAGCGCCAGGGCTTGCGGCGGAAGGTCCACATACCCGCGTAGAGGTATCGAGGATTGGAAAGATCCATGACCAGGTCCGAGCAGCCCGTATCCTCGTCGATATAGAGAACCTTTTCCCAGGTTTCTCCGCCGTCGGTTGTGCTGAAAACGCCCCGCTCGTCGTTCGGGCCCCACTGGTGGCCGAGAGCGCATACCAGAGCGACGTTCGGATCCTGAGGATGCACTACGATGCGCTTGATGCGCTCCGTGTCGTCGAGACCGAGGTGCTTCCAATGCTTACCGGCATCGGTGGAAAGATACACGCCGTTGCCGTAAGACACGCTGTTCCGGGGATCGCCCTCGCCGCTTCCCAGCCAGATGATGTTGAAGTCGGATGGGGCCAGAGTCAGGCTTCCTATCGAGTAGACCGGCTGGTCCTCGAAAAGGGGCTCGAAGGTGGTGCCGGCGTTGGTTGTTTTCCACACACCGCCGTCGGCTCCCCCTACGTAAAACGTTTTTGTGTCGCCCGGAATGCCGACGATGTCGCTCACCCGCCCGCCCATATTGGCCGGGCCGATGGGACGCCACTCGAGCGATTGGAGTGCCTTGGCTTCCGGCGCCCTGGAATCTACGATTATGGGTGATCCCGGCGAACTCTTAGGTGTAAGGGGCGCGTCGTCTTGGGCCACTAGAAAGGTCGAGCCAGCGATGAGCGCTGCCGTAACTAAACCCATGATTTTTAAAGATGTTCCAAGAGATCTCATTGTTCCTCCTATGTTGGAGAAGTGAACCGAAGAAGTGGTCGGGAGGATAAATCGATCACTGTATAAATGCAAGAAAGGCGGGGCCGGTTATAATTGCCCAGCCATGGAAGCGAGCTGGGTCTCGGTCATTCCTCCCGTCCTTGCGGTCGTCCTCGCCTTCATCACCCGCGAGGCGGTCATCAGTTTGGCTCTCGCCTGTTTGGCGGGCGTCTTATTGATGGGGCAGGGGATACAGGGCTTTCCGTCCCTCGTCACGCGCTCCCTGGGCAACGAGGCTTTCGTCTGGGTCTGTGGCATCGAGCTCAGTATCGGTGTGCTCGTTGCGTTTCTTCAACGAAGCGGGGCGGTGAATCTGTTCACGCTTCGGGCCGGACGATGGGCCCGCAATCGACGTCAGGTCGGACTTCTCGCTTGGTCCTTGGGCCTGGTCATCTTCTTCAGCGATTACTTCAGTCCCCTGTTCGTGGGACCGGTCATGCGGGACCTCACCGATAAGTACCGGATATCACGCGAGAAGTTGGCTTACATTTGTGATTCCACATCGGCGCCGCTTTCGGTTCTCGTACCCATCAGCGCCTGGGCCGCTTATTTGGCCGGACTGGCCATCGGCTCGGCGGGAATCGAGAACAAAGAGGCCGCCATCGACCTCTTTCTGCGGAGCGTCCCGCTCAATTTCTACCCCCTCCTTTCGGTCGTGGCGGTTTTTTTGTTTGCCTCGGAGATTCTCCCCGATTTCGGCCCCATGCGTGCGGCGCAGGAAAGGGCTGGAGAGACCGGCCAAGTTCTGCGTGCGGGAGCCGTTCCTATGATGGGGCGGGAGTTGACGGATTCGAAGCTTCGACGGCCGGAAAAGCGAGTCTCGTTCTAAATTTCCTCGTTCCGGTACTGCTTATTGTTGTGACCAACGTAGTTACTTTTGCAGTCACCGGTACCGGCAAAGTGCTCGAAGGCTTCATGCTCGGTGCGGCGTCGGCGGGTGTCATCCTTTGGTTGCAGAAGGTTGACGATTGGAACGGAATCATGCGAACCGTCTACGCGGGCATGAAAGGTGTCATACCCGCGGTTCTGATCCTGGCCCTAGCCTATTGCATCAACACGGTGAGCAACGAGATGCACACGGCCGAGTTCATCGTGGAGGCCACCCGGGACTGGATGTCACCCGGTCTCTTGCCGGCCCTGCTTTTTCTTATCAGTGCCGTCGTGAGTTTTGCAACGGGAACGTCCTGGGGGACCTACGCCATCATGGTGCCCATCGCGCTTCCGCTGGCCTATCAGGCAAGTGGTGAGCAGATGAACCTTCTCGTTTTTGGTTCTTTCGCAGCGGTCGCAGGAGGCGGGGTGTTCGGCGATCACTGTTCACCGCTTTCCGACACGACCGTGTTGTCGTCGCTCGGAAGCGCCAGCGACCATATGGATCATGTAAGGACCCAGCTTCCGTATGCCTTGGTCGTCGCATCGGTGGCGGTCGTGATGTATCTATTCATTGGATTCATCTAGGGAGAGAGACAAATGCCTAAGTACGCTGTATTCGGCGCGGGAATGATGGGACGGGTGATGGTGCAGGATCTCCTCGATTCTGAGATCGATGCCGAGGTCACGTTGTGTGACGTCGACGAGAGCTCGCTGGCAGAGACCGCGAGCGATCGTTTGACCACCCGAGTCGTGGACGTGACCGATCGGACGGCGACCGCAAAAGTGCTTCGAGAACATAACGTTGCCATCGGTGGGCTCCCGCACGAGCGCAGTTTGGCCTTAGTAGAAGCGGCCGTCGAGGCGGGAACTTCGTTGGTCGATCTCGTCGGGTCCGGACCGGACCGACGCGCCGCGCTCGACGGTGAGGCTAAGAAAGCCGAATGTATCATCGTTCCCGGATGCGGTGTCGCCCCCGGCATCAGCAACTTTTGTGTGGGGCAAGGCGTGGATCTCCTCGATGAAACGCGAAACGGCGTCATCTACGTGGGTGGAATTCCGAAGCGGAAACGGCCCCCGCTCTTTTATGAGACCGTGTATCTTATGGAGAGTGTTCTCAATGCTTGTCTTCGGCCGGCAGCGATCATCGAAGCGGGAAAGGAGATCACCGTCGAGCCCATGTCCGGACTCGAGACCATCTCGTTCGACGAGCCCGTCGGTCCTCTGGAGGCCTACTACACGGACGGTCTGGCGTCCCTGTCCCTGACGATGCGAGGCAAGATCACAAATGATCTTTTCGAGAAGACGCTTCGCTATCCCGGACACGTCGAGCGCATGTTGTTCTTGAGGGATTGTGGTCTTCTCGGCCGAGATCCGATGAGAGTAGGAGACGTCGAGATCGCTCCCCGTGATCTTCTGCTCGAGCTTCTCGGACCTCACCTGAAACTCGGACCCGACGGCGATCTCCTCGTGATGCGGGTCATTGTGGAAGGTACGAAGAACGGCCGGGAGGTTAAACACATCTTCGAGCTCATCGATGCGTTTGACGAGGATAAGCGTCATACCGCCATGGGACGTACGACGGGCTACACCGCTACGATTGCGGCACGCATGATCGCGAATGGAGAGCTCGACGATAAGGGAGTGGTCTTTCCGGAGCAACTCTTCATCGGTTCCCGCTACGAAACGATGGTCGACCGGTTGGACGAACGGGAGGTCCGGGTGACTCACCGAGTTGAGCGTGGGGGTGAATCGTGAGAATGAGATCAATCCATGTCCTCGTTCTGTTGCTCGTTGCCGCGGCTCCGGTGGCGGGCCAAAACGCGAAAAAACGCCTGATCGACACCGTGGTGCCCTTTAAAAGCTACGGGCATGTCTACGGTCCCGACAGCTTCGAGTCCATGCGCCCCCGCATCATGGGAACGCACGGAGTCGTTTCGAGCGGACATTATCTGGCCACGATGGCGGGGATCGAAGGCCTTCGCCGGGGTGGAAATGCCTTCGATGCCGGTGTGGCGGCGGCCATGGCACTCAAGGTTACCAAGATGGGCTATGCCGGCTGGACGGGGGTGGCTCCTTTGATACTCTACAGTGCCCGTGACAACGAGCTCATCACCCGGGTCGGCGCCGGAACGACGCCCGCTAAGGCCACCTTGGAGTATTTTCAAGAGCACGGCAAAACCGACATTAACATGGCTCTTCTCCCGGCAGATGTAGATGTTTGGCTCGCAGCTCTAGATCGGTACGGCACTTTCTCCTTCGAGGAGGCGGCGCGGGCCGCTCTCGAGGTCGCTGAAGGTGGCTATCATTTATATAAGCACCAAAAACATCTGCTCGATGAACTCGAACATGATATTCAGAGGTTCCCTTATAACGTCCAGTTCTGGTTCCAGCACGGAGTTGGTAAGCAGCAGGTGGGTGACGTCATGGCCAACCCGGATCTGGGCCGGCTCATTCGCACCATGATGGAAGCGGAGCAAACGGCGGTCGCCGCCGGCGGCACACGCTCCGAAGGAATCCTGGCCGCGCGCGATGCCTTTTATAAAGGAAAGCCGGCACGCGACGCCGCGTCATTCTATGAGCAATTCGAAGACGGGCTCGTGACCTACGACGATCTCGCGGGATACGAGGGAAAATGGATGGAGGCGCTTTCCACCCGCTTCCGCGGTTATGACGTATTCGTTTGTGACGGGTGGTCGCAGGGTCCACGGATGATTCTTTTCCTGAACATGCTCGAAAGCTTCGACCTCGAGACATTGGGCTACAACACGCCCGCATATATTCACGTCCTGTCTCAAGTTATCAATCTCGGTATATCCGACAGTCACAAACATATCGGCGACCCCGCCTTCGTCGACACGCCGAAGGCGTTGTACTCGAAAGAGTATGCTCGAAGAAGAGTCGAGCTCATCGATGAGGCGAAGGCCTTTGCCGACATGCCACCCTGGGGCGATCCCGTTGCCATGAAAAGTGTAGCCTCCGATTCCCCCAAGGTCTTTGCTCGTTCGGGTCACACGGAACCCGGTGGTACCCGCACGATTGAGGACACGACTTCACTGAACGTCATGGATTCGGAGGGGAACCTGTTTTCCATGACGGAGAGCGACGGTCACATGGTGAGCCCCATGATCCCCGGCTGGGGCTTCGGTCTCGGGCGGCGCATGGAACAACTCAACCTGGATCCCGCTCTGGCCAACGTCATGGCCCCGAAGAAACGGCCGCGTAACACCAATACACCGGTCATCGTCATGAAGGACGGAAAGCCCTTCATGGGCTTGTCCACTCCCGGAGGGGAACAGCAACTTCAGGCAATCCTTCAGGTTTTCTTGAACGTCGTCATCTGGGGGATGTCGCCGGAGCAAGCGCTCGATCAGCCGCGCTTCGGAAGCTACAACTTCCCCATTACCGGCCACGAAGTCAACGAGACCCCGGGCCGTCTCGCCTTGGAAGAAAGGATTCCCAAAGAAACGTTCGAGGCTTTGGAAAGGCTTGGACATCAAGTCGAGTCCTGGGGGTTGTGGAACTGGAGAACCGGTGCTTTGACGGTGACTTACAGAGACCCTGAAACGGGAGTTCTCCTCGCGGCGGGTGATGTCCGGCGCGAGACGAGTGCGCTTGGGTATTAGCGTCGTCTCGATTTCGATTGACTCAAGCCCACGCGTGTTGAATTTGGGGCAGGTACGATTGTCGGAGTATAATAGTAGTATGAAAGTGAAGACATCAGTCACACTATCTGAAGATATCGTAAAGGCTGTTGATCAAATCGCCAACGGTGAGGAGAGTCGATCCGAGGTGATCGAACGACTCTTACGTGAGCGTTTCGTTCAAATGAGTCGGCGCAAGAGAGATCTCCGAGACCTCGAGATTATCAATCGAAACGCAGATCGACTCAACGCGGAGGCCGAGGACGTTTTGAGTTATCAGGTGGAAACTTGAGACGCGGAGAACTGTATCGTGTCGTAAAGCCTACCGCCCGCGACCCCAAGAGGTCTCGGGTGTTCGTCATTATCAGCCGTCAGATTCTGATCGAATCAAAGTTCTCAACCGTTGTCTGTGCGCCTGTTTACTCTAAACAACATGGTCTGTCCACGCAGGTTTCCATCGGCGTGAAGGAAGGTATGAAGCACGAAAGCAGCATACACTGTGATGAGCTCATAAGCCTTCCGAAGTCCGCCTTGACTTCATATGTCGGCACTCTTGATCACGAGAAAATTTGCGATCTCGATCGTGCTTTGGTATCGGCGCTTGAAATTGAAATCGACTGGGACAACTAGGAGCTAGCTAGCTCGGGCCTGCCTGTTTTCTCTCGAGCGCCTCTCCCTTCCGTTTCTCCTCCAGATACTTCTTATGCTGCCCGGTCCGCTCGTATAAATCCGCCAAGACGAAATGGCCGAACGCAGCGAACTCGGCATTCGGGTCCAGCTCGAGCCCACGCCGCGTGTGCTCGATGGCTTCATCGAGGTTACGGTTGAGGTCCAAGTAAGTTTTTCCGAGCATTAGGTACACGACGGCGAAGTCGTCCTTGAGCTCGATAACTTCGAGCAGATGCCTGAGCTTCTGCTCGTGCTCCCCGGATTGATCGTAGAAGCGAGCTAGATGGAAATGGGAGAGATAGGCATCCGGATAAAGCTCGAGCTCGCGTTTCAGTTCCTCGATGCCGCGCTGCAAGTCTCCTCGGCCGGCAAAAAGCAAGCCCAGGTTGTAGTGAGCGTCTTTGATCCAAGGTCTCAATTCGATGGCTTTTTGGATTTCACGAGTAGCTTGCTCGAACATCCCTTTCTGGATGTACGCTGCTCCTAAAAGGTTGTGGGCCATGGCGCTTCGTTCGGGATCCAAACCGATGGCGTGCTCCAAATCGGAAACGGCTCCGTCCACATCGCCGCGCTGCAATCGAATCCTTCCAATATTGAGCGGCGGCTTGTAGTCGTTTGGATCGAGATCGGCGAGCTTAGCATAGGTGACGACGGACTCCTCGTACTGCCCTGCCATTCGCAGAGCGTGAGCCAGCGTGAAAAGTGCCGCCTTGTACTCCGGGTCGTTTTGGAGTGCCGCCCGGCAATCGTCGATCGCCTTTTCGTACTCGCCTTGTCTCGAATAGATTTGAGCGCGTACCTGCCGGGCTTGAAGTACGTCCGGATCCTCTTCAATCACTCGGCCGACATAGTCCAAGGCTTCATCGAATCGTGCTTCGGCAAATCGTGCCTCGGCTTCGCGGATTCGATTGTAGATACGGATTTTGTCCTTCGGATCAGGGAGCGATTCGATGTCGATTTCATCGAACGCTGGATGAAAGCCCCCTACGTATCCGAGAGCGGTGAGCTTCTCCAATGCCTCTTCGTCGAGGAGGTTGGGTGTTTCAAAAGTCGATCCCTCTGCGGATATCGTCTCGACCTTTCGTCTCAACCGCACCTCGAGCTCTTCCGCCATCTTTGAATGCTCTGAGGAAATATCCTCCTGCTCACGCGGGTCCTCGGTTACATGATAGAGCTCGGGTTTCGGCGCCAGGATGAATTTGTGCGAGTCGTTGCGTATTCCGCATAGAGAGCTCCACCCGTAGCGGTAAAGAGGGAAGTAGGTCTCGAAGTAAGCCCAGGACCTCATCTCCTCGGCTTCACCCTTAATCAGAGGAAGAAGGCTACGCCCCTGTACACCTCCCGGCAGGGGGACGTGCAGAGCTTCGAGAAGCGTCGGCACGATATCGACCGTCTCCACGGTGTTCGCGATCCGCTTTCCGCCGTATCGAGATGAGGGGAAACGAACGATCAAAGGGACGAGCACCGTTGCGTCGTAAACGAAAAAACCATGACCACTCTCCTCATGTTCGCCGAGACTCTCACCGTGGTCTCCCACCACGATGATCAGCGTTCGGTCGAGGAGTGATTCGGCTTTCAGTCGATCGAGCACGCGACCCACCTGTGAGTCCATGTAGGCGATCTCTCCGTCGTAGAGGGACTCCGAAAAGCGACTCCGGTAGGGCTCGGGTGGATCGTAGGGCGTGTGGGGATCATAAAAATGAAGCCAGCTCAGGAAAGGCTCGTCGGGTCGGCCTTCGAGCCAGTCGAAGAAGGTTTCGACCACATCCTCACCCCGCCGTTGAACCGAATCTAGATTGACGGCTCTTTGGGTCTCGAAGCCAAAGGCATCGTCATAAACCTCGAATCCCTGGGCCAGTCCCCAGCGGGCATCGAGCACGAAGGCGCCGATAAAAGCAGACGTCGAGTATCGTTGGTCGCGGAGCAATTCGGCGAGGGTCACGGCCTGCTCCCGGAGGTAGAAGCCTCCGTTATCGCGGACACCATGAAAGGGCGGGTAGGTGCCGGTTAGGATCGAGACGTGTGACGGAAGTGTCAGAGGAGACTGGCAAACGGCCGTTTCGAAAACAACCCCCGACTCCGCGAGACCGTCGAGGTTTGGCGTCTCAGCGTTCTCATAGCCGTAGCAGCTAAGGTGGTCGGCTCGCGTCGTATCGAGGGTTATTAGAAGGACATTGGGCTTCGTTTCCGGGACCTTGGTGCACGAGGCGGCCCAGCAAGAAAGGAACAGTGCCGCAATCAGGTTGAGGCGCATCGATAGGGCTACTCCGGCTTTGACTCTATCTCGAGCTCCAGACCCGGCTCCTCGTCTTCCGGTGCTTCGCTCAAAAGGCGTAGCAAGACGGAATGACCTCGATAGGTTCCCTCGATGGACACATTGGGACCTTCGGTGTCGTCGGGCCCGAAAGCTTCCGCTTCCCACATGAAAGCGTCGACTTCCTCGAAGAGGGTGCTCAGGGCCTGTAGGTCCAGGGTGAATCCTGGAGATACCACCGTACCGTCCACCGCGCCGCCGACCAACTCAATCGGAGTTGGATAGACGAGTATCTCCCAGAGCGCCTCATCCTCTTCCTCTTCCGTCCAGCAACGGTATTGCACCGAACCTGCCGGGCCATGTCCTTCCATGCAGTCGGCTACCTGCTCGACGAGCGATTCCAACCAGTCAGGTGATTCGGGCATCGGTCCTCCTATTTCTTTGCTCATTTCCTCACGGCTTCGGGCAAGAAGTCAACCCGCGAGATCTTCTCAGTAAACGCCGGTGAGTACGATCTCGTCTACACACTTGGAAAGCACTCGTTTGCCCGCTCCGGCGAGGAGGTAGTTCCGTGGACACGCTTTGGAAGGATCTTCGATACGCCAGCCGAATCTTGTTCAATAATCCCGGTTTTGCAATCGTCGCGACGCTGATTCTCGCTATGGGCATCGGCTCCGGCACGGCGATTTTCAGTGTTGTGGACGCGTGCTCTTGCGTCCGCTTCCGTATGAAGATCCCGACCGCCTCGTTTGGGTCTGGGAGAAAACCTCCCGAGGGGCTGAGAAGCAATGTCTCGCCTGCCAACTTCTTGGATTGGCGCGGCCAGGCGACCGTGTTCGACCGGATCTGTGCGACGGCCGCCGCCCGTTTCATTCTCTCGAATGTGGACCAACCCGAGCAGTATTCCGGCTTACGTGTCTCGGCCGACTTTTTCGATTTGCTCGGGGTTGAGCCCGCACTGGGCCGGTCTTTCCTGCCCGAAGAAGACCGACCGGGACACGAAAAGGTCGTTGTTCTCAGCCATGGCCTCTGGCGGAGTCGTTTCGGAGCCGACCCAAAGCTCGTCGGTAAGACCGTCACACTCAATGGCGAAACCTATACCGTTGTCGGAGTCTTGCCGTCCGGATTCCGGTTCCGCGCCGACCGATATCAATTGTGGACGCCTATCGCCCTTGATCGACGCGAAGCAGGTCGAAACACTCACTACTTGAAGGTCGTCGCCCGCCTGAAATCGAACGCCACCATTGAGCAGTCTCGCGCCGAGATGGAAACCGTCGCGGCTGGCATCGCTGAGGTTTACCCGGAGACTGAGGAAGGTTGGAGTGTAACCGTCGAGCCTTTGCAGGAATGGCTGGTTGATCTCCGAACGCGCGAGAGCCTACTCATTTTGTTTGGGGCGGTCGGTTTCCTGCTCTTGATCGCTTGCGTCAACGTGTCCAACTTGCTGCTTGCGCGCGCGTACGAGGTAGTAATTCCGGAATCGACACGCTATAACATTGTTGCTATCGTAGAGCGCGGTTGCCGAGGTAATCAATATTATTAGGACAAGAGGTCGAGATGCGGAAGTACACAAGAGTCGTCCTGATATCGATTGTCGTCGTTTTTGCGGCCCAGGCCTGCGTTCATGCTCAGAATTCGGACGTCGTCTTTCCGGGCAAGCAGTGGGAGTACTATGAAAAAGCCGAAGACGCGGGTTACTCGACGGCAAAGCTAGAAGGCCTTTTGCCGTACATCGTGGAAGAGTCGAACACGACGGGGCTGTTCGTGGTCGTGGGCGGAAAGGTCGTGGGTGAGTACGGTGATGTGGAGGAGCTCAGCTACGTGGCTTCCGTTCGAAAGAGCATCCTGGCCATGCTCTACGGGAAGTACGTCGAGAATGGAAAGATCAGATCTGGAGAAAACGCTCGAGCAGCTTCACTTCGATGACAACGGGGGATTGCTGCCCATCGAAAAGCAGGCAACGATTCATCATCTCATCACCGCCCGGTCGGGCGTCTATCATCCGGCCTCGAACGGCGGCGATAACTCAGCGGATGCACCCGAACGAGGCTCACAGAAGCCCGGCGAGTACATGCTTTACAACAACTGGGACTTCAACGCCGCGGGCGCTATCTTCGAGATGCTCACGGGCATGAACGTTTACGATGCATTGGAGCGAGACCTCGCCCGTCCCATTGAAATGCAAGACTTCGACCGTTGGAAACAGCGCAAGAGCGGCAATCTCGAACGATCGCGTTATCCGGCGTATCACTTCGTGCTTTCGACGAGGGATATGGCCCGTATCGGATACTTGATGTTGCGCGAAGGTAACTGGAACGGAAGACAGATTGTGCCGAAAGCGTGGACGAAACGTATCACTAGTATCGTAACGCCGCTCGACGAAATGAACCCACCCTATCGGCGCGAGCGCTTTTTCGGCTACGGCTATATGTGGTGGATCTGGGACGGACCTCAAGCCACGGGACCGTTCAAAGGCGCTTACCATGCCAGCGGGTTTTACGGCCAGTACATCACCGTGCTGCCGGAGCTCGATATGGTGGTTGCGCACAAAACGAAGGCTGCCTATCGCCGGAGCACCGGCTGGGACTCCTATGGGGAGATCCTGCAACGAATCATCGACGCTCGGTTGGTAAAGCAATGACGCCGCCGCCCCGTGCGCCGGGAAGCACACGGGGCAGCGAGGCACTGTTATCGCACGGCGAGGATGCCGTGGAAGTTAGCTTGCTGAAGCATGGTGTTGAATGCGGGAATGTCCCGATCGAGTAGTCCTTGGAGCTCGTTCATAGCAAGACTCTTCTCGTTTTTAAGCTCCTCATAGACCGCTATCTCCTGTTGGGTAGGTGCAAAGTCCGCCGATCCGCCGCCGACGGTGTTGGCGAGGAAAGACAGCTGTCCGTAGACCTTTTGGATCAGACGGAACGATTTCGGGTCTCCTTCCGCCAGCGCCCGCTGGACGAGCTTGTCTTCCGTCGCCGTGAGCTTGGTCTCTAGCTCCTTGGCGGCGGTGATCACGGCGTCCGTTTGTCCCTCGTCGGCTTCGAGCCGCTCGAGAAGATCCTTGAGCTGCACCCGCATCGACTCGATGAGGTCAACGGCGTCGACGGCGTCGTTGATGTCGTTCCAGATCTTCATCGATAGCTCGTGTTGGGAGCGGACGTCGGCCAGGGTACCTTCACTGCGAGGATCCTTGACCACGGTCAGCTTGCTGCTCATCTCTTGGCCGTTCACCGTCAGCTTGACCGTATAGGTTCCAGGCAGGACGAGCGGCCCGAAAAGACCCCGGTTGAGTGCATAGTTCTCGAGCGTCAATTTTCCGTCCGGATCGAAATCCACCTTTGGGTTCCCCGGCGGGCGGAGGCGCAGCCGGGCTTCCTTGGCCTCTTCGTGACGGAGGTCCCACCAGACGCGGTTGATGCCTGCTTCGGCGGGTCCATCCATGGTTCTCATCACCTGGCCGCTCTCATCGACAAAGGTCAGCTTCACCTTCCCGTCGAGCTTCGATTTCAAGTAGTAGTTGATGGACGCGCCGTAGGGCGGATTGCTCTCCGTCGCAGAGATCCCCCCGGTAGTTCAAGGGAAGGTTCACCTCCCGGAAGCGGTACGCCTGACGCGGCTCGAAGAGATGAGCATCGGAGTCGACAATCTCCTGGGTGAGCTGCTGGAAGGGCGTGAGGTCGTCCATGATGTAAAAGCCGCGACCGTAGGTGGCGATCACGCAGATCGTTGAAGTTGTCTTGAACCTCGAGCCAGTGGACCGGTGCATGGGGAAGATTGTTCTGGAGGGGCATCCATTTGGCCCCGTCGTTGAACGAGACGTAGGCGGCGTTTTCCGTTCCGGCATAGAGCAGACCCTTGCGCTTGGGATCCTCGCGCACGCAGTGGACGTAGCTGAACACGCTCTTTGGAATGTCGCCACTGATGAACTTCCAGCTTTGGCCGTAGTCCTCGGTCTTGTAGATGTGGGGATCGCGGCCGTTCATCTGGTGATAGTCCATCGAGAAATAGGCGGTGCCGGCGTCGTAGCTGGACGCGTGGATGTTGCTGACGGTTCCCATGGGAGGCATGCCCTCGATGTTACCGGTCACGTTTGTCCAGTTGGCGCCCCCATCGCGGCTTACCTGGACCTGTCCATCGTTGGTCCCCGCCCAAAGGAGTCCCGCCTCTAGAGGTGATTCGGCGAAAGCGAAAATGAGGTCCCCGTACTCGACACCCAGGTTGTCAAACGTGAGGCCTCCCGAATCGAGCAGGTGCTCCTCGTTGGCGAGGGAGAGGTCGGGGCTGATGTCCCGCCAGCTTCGGCCGCCGTCGGTGGTCATGTGAACGACCTGACTCGTGACATAGACCTTATTGTTGTCGTGGGGAGAGATGACGATGGGGAAGGTCCAGTTGAAACGATATTTCAGATCGAGGGCGCGTGAGTTCTGAGGGTTCTTGGGCCAAACATCGACCATGTGATCGTGACCGGTCTTGACGTTCGAGCGCTCGAGACCGCCGTTGTAGCATCCGCCCCAGACGATGTCGCTGTCTTCGGGGTCGGGGATCGGCGAAGCCGCTCTCGCAGCCGCCGACGTTTATGCCACAGGGTCGATGGGATGCTGCGTCCGCTCAAGCTGTTGCTCGGGCCTCGGATCGAGGGTCCGTCCTGGCGGTTACCGTAGACGTTATAGGGAATGTCGTTGTCGACGGCCACGTGGTACATCTGGGAGATGGGTAGTCGGATCCGATGCCAGGTCCGGCCCCGGTTGGTGGTGATGCTGACACCCCCGTCGTTACCCACCATCATCCGGTCCGGATTCTTTGGATCGATCCACCAGTCGTGGGCGTCGCCACCCGGGTTGTTTTGTCCCCGCGAGGAACGGATCGTGTCTCCGCCGTCGAGTGTGTAGTTCACGCTGTTGCAGGGGAAGTAGATCTCGTTCTCGTTGTCCGGTGCGACCGCCATCCGAGAGTTGTAATGAGGGCGCTCGTTGATCAGACGGTTGTAGCTGACAAGATCCCAGTTTCGCCCGCCGTTGTCCGAACGCCAAAGGGCGCCCTCGCCGCCGGTCTCAATCATGGCATAGACACGGTTGGAATTGCTCTGCGCCACAGCCACGGCGATTTTTCCCATCTCCGTGGTGGGAAGTCCGTGGCCTTCGATGCGGCTCCAGTTGGCACCGCCGTCCCGGGAAACATAAACGCCACTTCCCGGTCCGCCGCTGAATCGCCCGAAGGTTTTGATCTCGAGGGTCCACGTCCCGGCGAAGAGTATCCTTGGGTTATTGGGATCCATGGCGATATCGGCGCAACCCGTGTTCTCGTCGACGAAGAGAACGTGATCCCAGGTTTCGCCGCCATCGGTGGTTCGGTAGATGCCGCGCTCTTTCTGGGGTCCATTGCTGTGTCCCATGGCGGCTGCGAAGACGATATCGGGATTGTAGGGATGGATGACGACCCTTCCAATGCGGCCGCTTTCTCCGAGACCCATGTTCTTCCAGGTCTTGCCTCCATCGACGGACTTGTAGATCCCGTCACCGATGGATACGTTGCTGCGAATAAAGGTCTCACCGGTTCCGGCCCACACGATCTCGGGATCGGACGGCGCGACGGCGAGAGAGCCGATGGATTGGGCCGGCTGATCGTCGAACACGGGTTCCCATGTGATTCCACCATCGGTCGTTTTCCAGACTCCACCCGAGGCCGCACCGGCATAGGCGACATGGGTGTTTCCCGGAGCACCGACGACGGCGCTCACCCGATTGCCCTGGATCCCGACGAAGCGATACTTCATTTGGGTGTAAGCATCGGGGTCGATTTCCTGGGCGAAGCCGGCGAGCGGGAACACAATGGATAGAGCCAAAAACAGCATCAGAACGAGTCTTGCCTTCGGCATCGACGCACCTCCTTTTTGGGTTGTGTTGTATCGACAAATCGACTGTCTATGGAGAGAGGAAAAAAGACGAAATCTAGGCAAAGGCGGCCCCTTGGCGTTGCTGGCCAAGGTTTGATGATGTGGAAGAGTAACACGAAGGGTAGGGAAAGAGCGAAAGCGACAACAACAGGTGCCACCCTTTTGTACAGACCTGAGCGCGAACACGTGTTCGCGGATTTCCACAGGCAGTGTTACGGAAGGTAACGCTTCAGGGGTGGACGTTTCAGCTGAAACGTCTATGACAAGTGCCACCCATTTGTATTAGACGGGCTTCGATTGATCACGTGATCGAAGTTTTCCACAGTAAGTGCTACGGAAAGTGACACTTAAAAGAGTGCTCAACTTGTGTAGGGGAAATCTTCTGCGGCACCGGCGAGGTCCAAAAACTCTTGGCTCCATGCCTTCTTTTTCGGTTCCAAAATGACGCGGTCGCCCTCACGATGGACTACGACCTCATCTTGCCCGTCGAAGCGATATCCTTCAGCAATGCCGGACGGCTTGGCGGTTTCTTTATTGCAGCTTTTCGCTCTCTTGGTCATTGGTCTACCTCCTACCGCCAGGCATTCTGCTCGCCACAGCAATTCTACACTCGAATCGGTCCAGAGTTGCCAAAGGATCCTGCATGTTTGGGCGACGCATTGGATTGTTTGGCAGGCTTGAGTACACGGCCCAAACACCATAGAATTTGTCACGATGTAAAATGGCGGCTTCGTGGACCCGGCCGCTGTCGGTAAACGAAAGGCCAGCGAGACTCGAGATGCCTCTCGAATCCGGTACGAGACTCGGCCCGTATGAGATCGTCGAGCCCATTGGTGCGGGTGGCATGGGCGAGGTGTACAAAGCCCGTGACACCAAACTCGGTCGCGAACGTGGCGGTCAAAGTGCTGGCCGAAGGCTTCACGCAAAATCCCGAACGCCTGACTCGTTTCGAGCGGGAAGCTCGACTGCTGGCTTCACTTAATCATCCCAACATCGCTACGATCCACGACATCGAGGAATCCGATGGCGTTCGCTACCTGGTGATGGAGCTAGTGCCCGGTGAAACGCTGGCGGAGCGCATCACCCAAGGAGCGATGCCCGTAGACGAAGCTCTTCCCATTTTCAAACAAATCGCCGAAGCGCTCGAAGCGGCGCATGAGAAGGGCATCATCCATCGTGATTTGAAGCCGGCGAACATCAAGATCACACCGGACGGCCTGGTCAAGGTCCTGGATTTCGGCTTGGCTAAGGCGCTTGAAGACGATGAGCCGGCCGCCGATTCGTCGCAATCTCCGACGCTGACGAAAGGCACAGCCCTTGGTGCCATCATGGGTACGGCGGCGTATATGAGTCCGGAGCAGGCTCGCGGGAAGACGGTCGACAAGCGAACGGATATTTGGGCGTTTGGGTGTTGCCTCTATGAGGCGCTCACTGGAAAGAAACCATTTCATGGCGAAACGGTTACGGATACGTTGGCGGCGATTATCGACAAAGATCCGGATTGGAGGACGCTACCGGCGGCTGTTCCGTGGAGAGTCAGAGATATAACCCGTCGGTGCCTGCGAAAAGACCGAACTCGCCGGCTTCAGGACATCGGTAATGTCCGTGTGGACATTCAAGATGTGCTCACGGGGCCTCCAGATGAAACTGCCGGTTTGTTGGTCGGACAAAAACCTTCCGTTCGACCCGCGCTTTCGGGTCTGCTGTTATTGATAGGAGTTATGCTCGGTGGACTCCTTGCGTGGTTCATCAAACGTTCTCCGCCGCCCGAGTCACCGCCGCCGACCCGCTTCACCATCTCATTGCCGGAAGGTCAAGTACTGGGTGGACCGTCGCTTCCGTTCTCACTCTCTCCCGACGGCCGGCGACTCACTTATGTGGTCCGAGAGGGATCGGACCGCCGGCTCTACGTGCGGGAATTGAGTGAGTTCGAAGCCCAACTTCTGCCGGGCACGGAGGGGGCTTCCAGCCCATTTTTCTCGCCGGATGGACAATGGATCGGATTCTTTGCCAATGAGAGTTTGAAAAAAGTGTCGATCACCGGTGGTGCGGCCGACACGATCTGCGAAACACCGGCCTTCATCAGGCCCGCTTTCGATCCCGGCGCCCTCTGGTGTCCCGATAACCGCATCCTCTTCAGCGGTTGGATTTATGGATTATTGCGGGTTTCTGCCGACGGTGGAGTTCCTGAAACCGTCGTTGCTCCAGGCACGAATGAGTTCTTCCAGTGGCCGGACCGGCTGCCGGGTGGTAAGAAGCTTCTTCTAACCCGATGGAAACGCGGCCGTTCGCAGCTTGCTGTGATATCTCTCGAGACCAAGGAAGTGGAATACCCGATGCGAGACATCGGAGGAGCCGGACAGGTAAAATTCTTACCCTCCGGCCATCTGCTTTTCGCCGAGTCTGGGTCGCTACGCGGAGTCCACTTTGATCCCGCGAAAGTTGTAGTCCTTGGTGAGCCGTTTCCAATTAAAGATGGACTCTTCGTCACGCAACTGGCAGCAAATCAACCCGTCCATTACTACTCTGTCTCTGAGACGGGAACGCTCGCTTTTGCCGCGGGTTCATCTCCCGTGGACTATGACCTCGTGTGGGTGGATCGCCAAGGTCGGGTCTCTTTCATCGCCAAAGAAACAGCTTTCGACTACCCCCGGATTTCACCGGATGGTACTCGTGTTGCCGCGAACTTCGCGACTGCAGAAGGGACGGACATCTGGATCTATGACCTCGCGCGGGAAACGCGCACGCGACTGACTTTTGGACCGTATTTTGGGGAGGCCGTCTGGTCACCTGACGGCAAAGAGATCGTGTTCTCTGACGGTTCCAACCTTTACAGGTCACCGGCGGACGGTAGTAATCCTCCCAAACGCCTGGCGACCATCGAAGGCGGGCTTCAATTGGCTTCTTCCATTTCCGCCGACGATATCCTGGCTTTTTATCGGGTACCTCGAGACGCCCCTCGAGACATATGGGCCATGAATCTCAAAGAAGACGGGTCCGAGTCACCTCTGATCGCTACCGAGTTTGATGAACACTCGCCGATCTTTTCTCCGGACGGCCGCTGGATAGCTTACGTATCGGATGAGTCCGGACAAGAAGAGGTTTATGTCCGGCCTTATCCAGGTCTTGGTTCTAAACATTCGATATCGGTGCGGGGCGGTCGGGAACCTCAATGGTCCGGGGATGGGCGCGAGCTTTTTTATCGGAACGGCGACAGCATGATGTCGGTACGTATCGAGACCGAACCGGAATTCAAAGCAGGGAATCCACAGGTTCTCTTCGAAGGACCCTTTCACTCGAGTGCGGGCGCAGGCAACAGCTATGACGTTTCGTCGGACGGCCAGCGGTTTGTAATGATTCGAAAGAACGAAATCATGCCGACAGAGATTCACATCGTACTCAACTGGTTCGAAGACTTGGAACGACTCGTACCCACGCAGTAAGAGGAAATCTCTATGGTCAAGAAACGCCACGCTTGTGCCGCTCTAGTTGTCGTTAGCTCAATAGTCTCTGCCTGTCAGTCCTCTGTCAACGAGCCGCCGGGTGTCTCACCCACCTTCAAGCAATCAGTGGTCGCCTCGCGTGGCGTGATCGCCACGAATCATCCGCTTGCCTCGGCGGCCGGGCAGATGATTTTGGCCAAGGGCGGCAACGCCGTCGATGCGATCGTGGCGGCTTACTTCGCTCTTTCCGTTGTCGAGCCGGCGATGTCGAGTCCCTTCGGCTCGGGATTCATCAATCTCTATACGGAAGAGGGCGAGGCCATTACGCTCGATAACTACACCGTGGCGCCCGGTGAAGCCACGCCGGACATGTATCGGCTCGAGCATCCCGATGACGAGAAGGCGCAAGCCGAAGCGGGCCATGTGGTCGTCGATGAAGAGAACCGAACGGGATTCAAGGCCATCGGTGTGCCCGGCAATCTCGAAGGCCTGGCTCTGGGCGGTCAAGAACTCACGGGAGCGGAAAGCTCAGACTTGCGTCAGCTCATGGGACCGGCCATCGACTTCGCGAAAAACGGTGTTCATCTATCTCCCGCGGCGGCCCTGACCATCACGAGATCCGAAGGAACGCTGTGGACCTTTTCCCGGTTGGGCGGAGCAGTTTCTCCCGGAAGGCAGGCGCCGGAAGCGGGAACGCTTCTGACGCCGACCCGCCTACGCATCGACGCTCGAAGCGCTTGGCCGATGCGGCCCCGAAAGGGCCTCCTTCGGAGGAGCAGTTGGAAGCGGCGGGGCAAAGATTCTACCAAGGCGACATCGCGAGCAACATCGTCCGGTACGTGCGCGAGAACGGCGGAATCTTATCGATGGAGGACTTGGCTTGGTATTACGGCAAAGGTCTGGATGATCTTTCAGAAGAGCAAGGACTACGCTTGCGGACGCCGATTCGTGGCACCTACCGCGACTACGAAATCATCGCCATGCCGCCGACGAGCTCCGGCGGTACGCACATCGTCGAGATACTGAACATCCTCGAAGGATTCGACTTCACCGCGTCGGGTTTCGGCACGCCTGAAACGCTTCACCTCATGGCCGAGGCGATGAAGATCGCCTGGGCCGATCGTGACGCCTACATGGGAGACCCCGACTACGCGCACCGTGATCCTTCCTATTCGATTATCCTCCTCCGCCCGTACGAGGCGCTGATCGATAAGGACTATGCAGCGAGGCCGCCGGAGCCGAGATCGATCCGTCGCGGAGCCGGAACGTTCAAGCCCGGGCATTTTCGAAGCGACTCCGGCCGTGGCGCTCGGGCAGTCTCTGGTGGAGTCCGTCAACACGACGCACGCAACAGCGATGGATGACCGCGGCAACGTGGTGTCCATGACGCAGACGCTCAACCATGCTTTCGGATCTTGCGTCGCCTTGCCGGGCGAGCTCCCGGGAAGCGGACTGTTTTGAACAACACCATGGCCTTGTTCGACCCCGATCCGCGACCGGGCTACGAGCGCGCCAATGCGATCGCGCCCCGGAAACGCCAGCTCAGCAGCATGTCGCCGACGATCGTGCTGAAAGACGGAAAACCATACTTTGCTCTGGGCACACCGGGAGGAACGCGGATCTATGCCACCGTTCTTCAAGGCATTTTGAACGTCATCGATCACGGCATGAGCATCCAGCAAGCGGTGGAAGCGCCACGGACCTGGACGATGATGTACGGAGCGCTCAACGTGGAAGAAGGCTTTCCGCCGGAAGTCACCGCGGCACTGGAACAGATGGGACATGACATCGAACGTGTCCGCACCGTGGCGGGTGGAATGAACGGTGTGCTGCGCGATCCGGAAACGGGGCTTCTTCATGGCGGTGCTTGCTGGCGGCGCGACGGCTCGGCCGCCGGATGGAGCGGCGGCGATGCCCTACCGCGGTCGGAGCTCTTTCCTTCGATTTGGGATGTCAAGTAAAGCAGTTAGGGGGTACCCGATGAAAAGACTAGTGTTGTTTGCTTTCATTCTAGGACTTACCGTACCTGCGGTAGCTCAGCTCTCCTACACCTCCGACAAGTATCATTCTTTGACGAGATGACGGCGTTCCTCAAAGGAAGCGGCCGACAAGTCCCGGATCTCACGAAGCTCTATTCTCTCGGAAAGAGCTACGAGGGCCGAGACCTGTGGATTCTCGAGATGACGAACGAGAAGAAGGGCAAACCCGGAGGAAAAGCCCGCCCTCTATATCAACGGAAGCATCGACTCGAGTGAGGTGGTGACCACGGAAGGCGTGATCTACTCCATCAAACGCCTGCTTGAAGGTTACGGCAAGGATCAGGCTATCACCGACGCCGTCGATCGAGCTACCTGATTTACTTCGTCCCCCGTCTCATGCCGGATAACGCCGAGCGCTACCTCACCACGCCGCACAATGCGCGCAGCTTAAGTGCGGTACCCGGCGACTCGGACGGCGATGGCAAGAAAGACGAAGACGCGGACGATGACTCTCAATGGTGACGGGCACGTTGTTCGGATGCGCGTCGAAGATCCGAACGGCGAATGGAAAATCTCGAGCAAGGACCCCCGTCTCATGGTGCGCCGCCGTCCCGGTGAGCTCGACGGTACGTTCTACCGTGTGATGGCGGAAGGCAAAGACGACGACGGTGATGGGCGGTACAACGAAGACGGTCAGGGTGGAGTCGATCCCAACCGGAACTACCCCGGCAACTGGAAGCCCGAGTACATCCAGAGGGGCTCGGGACCCTACCCTATGGTCGTTCAAGAGATCCGGACCGAGGTCGAGTTTCTCGATGAGCACCCGAACATCGCTGCCTACATCAACCACCATTCTTCGGGCGGCGTGGTGTTGCGACCCTCCACGGCGCATGACGACTCGACGATTCCCGACAAAGGATCTGGAAGTCCTACGCGTAGTGGGAGCGATGATTCTCGACGCCAGCGGATACTGGCTCGCCACGTCGGTGTACGACTGGCGCTACCCTCCCGGCACCGAAGACACCAAGCCGGGCCAGACTTGGCGCAATCCGGACGGCACGCTCGAAAACGATCCACGAGGACCGGCGGATGAGGAGGGGGGTCGAAGTGGTGCCATGATGCCGCCGGAGCTCCGCATCGACCCCATGGCCGAGGGAGGCATCGATTACGCCTACCACGCCTACGGCGGGACTATCGAGACCACTTACGAGTTGATGGGCATGATCTCCTATGCCTCGGAGCAATGGCGCTGCGCCTTCGACAACGACCTTGACGGCGACGGGGAGATCAGCGATTTCGAGCGCCTCGACTGGAACGACAAGCACTTTGGAGGGGATCTCTTCGTCAACTGGACACCTTTCGAGCACCCTCAGCTCGGCGAGGTCGAGATCGGTGGTTGGAAGAAATACACCACGAGCAGCCCGCCTCCCGGGAAATATCTCGAGGAGGAGTCCGAACGCCAGTTCCAATTCAATATGGCTGCTGGCTAAGGTGATGCCTCGGATCGAGATCGGCGACGTGAAGACCACGCCTCTCGGCGACGGACTCTACAAAGTCGTGGCTGAAGTAGGAAACGCCGGCTACATTCCCACCGCCACGGAGATGGCGAAGAAGCTGAAGCGAGTGCCATCCGGTCAAAGTCACGCTGTCCGATGCCGGTGGTGGGGATTTGGTCGTCGGCGGACCCGAGGTCTCCATTGGCCATCTCGACGGCCAGCCGTCGAGACCGGCCAAGGCCACCTGGACGATCAGGGCAACGGCGCCATTCGAATATCACCGTTTCAGCGTATGTCCCTACAGGCGGACGAGATACGAAGACGGTGAAGGTGGAGAAGTAGGCACCAGTACAAGTGCCACCCGTTTGTATGGGTGACCGGTCGCGGCAATAATGGGTAATGGTCGGAATTTTGTGATGCGGATAGAACGGTCAGACGGCGTCAATGACAACCTCCCGGAGACGGAGCGCGTCCACATCGAGCTCATGCGTCAGGCACCGGCGTGGCGTAAGCTGCAGGTCATGGATCAGATGAACCAGAGCCTGCGGCTCTTGGCTATGAGCGGCCTTCGCTCAAGGTACCCGAGCGCATCCGAGGAGAGACTCCGTCGGCTCCTTGCCGATCTGCTCTTAGGACCTCAGCTGGCTAAAAGGGTCTATGGCCCGTTAGACGAACATGCTTCCTGAATCGATTCGAGTCACTCTTGAAGTCGTGAAAGTACTCGAACAGTTGGGAGTGCGCTATGCCATCGGCGGCTCCTTGGCAAGTACCCTGCACGGTGTGGTCCGCGCGACGATCGACGCGGACTTGGTGGTGGAGCTTCGTTCCGAGCATGCGGAACCGCTTGCGGAAGCGCTGCGGGATACGTTCTACGTGGACGCCGAGTCCATTCGCGACGCTGCTGCAAGGCGGGGGCACTTCAACGTGATTCAGCTCGAAACGATGTTCAAGGTCGATATTTTCATCCCTAAGGAGCGCCCCTTCGACCATGCCCAGCTCGAGCGTCGAGTCCGGCATGGGATTTCCGAAAAACCAGAAGAAAGCGCCTATTTCTGCACCGCCGAGGACACGATCCTAGCCAAGCTCGAGTGGTATCGACTGGGTGGTGGGGTCTCCGACCGCCAGTGGAGAGATGTTCTGGGAGTCCTACGAGTGCAGGGCGATCGTCTCGATCTCGATTACCTTCATCGGATGGCAGAGACTCTCGAGATATCCGAGCTTTTGGAGCGTGCCCTGGCCGAGGCAAAGACGCCTTGATTAGCTCGCGCGGTTGAGTTTTTCCGTGATGAGGTGATTCAAGCTCTTGCCTTGTTGTTCAATTGCCCCGAAAACGGTTTGTCCGGTTCTTCATCCCGCTCGGCACAAATTCCAGGTAGTCGTCAACGGAATCACGGAAGGCTTTCCGGAGCTCTTTGACGTTTTTTCCTTGAAACGTAATCACATCACGGGTGTCCAGTACCTCACCGTGAAAGATTCCGGCGTCATCGTCGAACTCCACGTGACCCGTATAGCCCTTGTATTCGAGCATCTTCACCCTCACAGGATTTCAAGATATCAAAGTCTGACCCAAAAAGTGAATTCTGATAAACTCTTGATAAGCAGTCGTTTGAGGTGATAGGGGCGGATGTGAGAAATCAAGAATTCAATGCCTGACCCCTTTTGCTTCTTACTCCTTCGCGCCGACCATATACCCGTAGTCTCCCGGCTGGACAACGTTCCGGGTGAGGTGGGACAGGATCATGACGCCCTGAGGTACGGGATTCTCGATGACCTCGAGCTCTTCGAAGGTATAAGGACTGACCACGCGGCCGAGGACGGCGCCTTGCTCGATGGTCTCGCCCAGCGGCGGACATTCGCTCTCGAGGAAGCCGCCCACGCGAGGGCGGATGGTCTGAATCGAGTTGACCACGATCTGCTCCGGCGGCGGTGCGGGCGGCTCGTCCAGCATCTCGAGCGTGCTCAGGATATTCGTCACTCCCCGCACCCCGCGCTCGACGTAGGGAGCCTGATCGATCAGGCCTCCGCCGAGCTCCACGGTCACGGATCGGATGTCCCTCGCCTCGGTCACCGAGATGGAGGTTCCCTCGAACATCGTTCCGGCCTTGCTGGGATCGGCGCGGTAAAGGATCCGAGATCCGAAGGCACGCGAAAGCTCCTCGGCGTTCCTTATATAAATGTAGTTGACCGTGGGGCGATCGCCGCCGGCGTGGATGTCTATGAGCACATCCACTCGGGTCAAAAACTCCGAGGTCATGGTGTTGGCGAGCTGGTCGGAAAACCAACCGCGATCGTTGCCGGGGAAGAGACGGTTGAGATTCATGTCATCCACCGGCGTATTCCGGCGATTGGCCTCGAACGCGGGCGGGTTGGCCACGGGCAGGAGGAGCAAGCGGCCGCGGAACTTCCGCCCCGCAAAGCGCCGCGCGATCTCGAGCACTATCTCGGAACCGGTTCGTTCGTTCCCGTGAATGGCGGCACAGAGTCCCACGGTGGGGCCGTCACCGGCTCCGCCGTGAAGCTCGTGAAGATAAAGGGCGATTTCCGCACCGTTGGCTAAAGTGCTGACGACGACGCGACGCATGTCCGTCATGAAGCTGCCTCCATTAATGCACTCGATTCTCGATCGGTATCCGCCTCTCCACCCGCCGGTCTTGCTTGACGGAGTGTGTCTCGCGGATCCAGGGTATCTCGGAGTCCATCGCCGAAGAGATTGAACCCGAGCACGGTGATCATGATGAAAAGTCCCGGCACCGTGGAAAGCCAGACATGGGACCTCAGAAAACGCATGCCGTAGGCGAGGGTCCAGCCCCAGGTCGGAGTCGGCGGCTGGACACCGAAGCCGAGAAAGCTGAGGCCCGATTCGGCTACGATAGCCGTTCCCATTCCGAGGGTGGCCAGAACGATAACCGGTCCCAAGGTGTTGGGGAGGATCTCGCGAAACAGAATTCGAAGGTCCGAAGAGCCGACGGCTCGTGCCGCCGCCACGTATTCGCGCTCCGACTCCGACAAGGTGATCGCCCGCACGACTCGTGCGTACTCGGTCCAGAAAACGGCAATGAGCGCGATGATGACCTGGACGGTGCCCGGTCCGAGCGCGGCCACGAGGGCAAGAGCGAGTATGAGCGGGGGAAATCCCAAGAACAGATTGACGACCCGCATCAACAACATATCGACCCAGCCACCTAAGTAACCGGCAGCGAGACCCACGAGAGTTCCCCAAACGGCGGCGATGCCGACCGAGGTCAAAGCAATCGTCAGCGAAACCCGGGCACCATAGGCCGATCGCGTCCAAAGGTCTCGGCCGAAGTTATCGGTTCCGAGCCAGTGCCCGCGGCTCGGACCCGACAAGCGATTGCTCATGTCCATCTCTTCGGGGGCGACGGACGTCAACCAAGGCGCAAACACGGCGATGAACAAGATGGTGCCCACGACCAGCGCGCCCAAAACGAGAGATAGACGTGGCAAGGCTTTTACTATCTCAGGCCTCCGATTCCATACGGATGCGCGGATCGAGCGCACCGGTGAGCAAATCCACCCCAAGGTTCACCAGGGCGAACATGAGGGCGAAAACCAAAATGATTCCTTGCACGAGCGGTATGTCGCGCTGAGAAATGGCGGTGACGGCGAGCTGGCCGAGTCCGGGCCAACCGAATATCGTTTCGGTCAAGACCGCACCGCCGAGCAACGCACCGAAGCGCAAACCGATGACGCTCAGGACCGGCAAGAGCGCGTTCGCATGGCGTGGAGCCAGACCACCCTCCAGCCGGGAAGTCCCTTGGCAAAGGCGGTGCGAACAAAATCCTGTCGCCAGGTCTCGAGCATCGGACGAACGGACCAAGCGGCTCATGACCGCGGCACTGTGCAGGCCGAGCGTCAACGCGGGCAGCACCAGGTGGCGGAGCGAATCGAGAAGCGCCGCGGGATGTCCGGCCAAAGCGGCCCCCATGGCCGACAGCAGTGGCTCGCCCCGCCCGACGGCGGGAAGCCAGTTCATCTCGACGGCGAACCAGAACATCAACAATACGCCGAGCCAGAAAACGGGGATGGAAACTCCGATTTGAGCGAAAAACATACTCGCCACATCGATGAAGGATCCTTGCTTGAGGGCGGCCGCAACGCCGAGAACGAAACCGAGAGCGATGGCTATTGCCAAAGCAAAAAACGATTTCGAGCGTTGCCGGCAACCGGCTGGCGATCGACGAGACAACGGGCTCGTTGCGAAAGATAGACTCGCCCAAATCACCGCGGGCCGCGTTGGCCATGTATCGGCCGAGTTGAACGGCGAGGGGCTGATCGAGGCCCAAAGCTCGACGCATTTCGGCAACCGCTTCCGGTGTCGCGTCCTGACCCAGCAGGACAACGGCCGGGTCGCCGGGGATGATTTGCATGAGGCCGAAGACGACGACCGTGATGCCGAAAAGAAGCGGCAGCAGCAAAACGATCCGTTTGGCCGTGTACGAAAGCATAGTGTGGGCGGTAGTTTACCAGATGCCGGGCTCTTCGGAATTTTTGCCGGCCCTCGCGGCTCAAAGTATAATGGCGAATACACGGCTCAAACAGGAAAGAGGAGTTTATGAGGATCGACGAGGTCAGCGTACCGCCTTTTTGTGTTTTTACTCGGTTTGACTTTCGCTTTGGCCGCTGCGGCATCGGCCAAAGACACCGACCGGAAGACAGCATTCGGGTTCACCCCGTTCCCCTACGACATCAGCGAAGAAGCGACTGAGAAAACCCACCAGCTCATCGTGGACAACGGCTCTATTTATGCGCTTCACTTCGATAATGGGATTCCGTGGAAAGAGGCGCTCGAGAACAAGCCCTTCCCAAAGAAGATCCAAGAAGAGTGGGAAAGCTCGGCTCGGAAGATCCCGGCCGGCCACAAGGTTTACGTTGGGCTTGCTCCCGTTGGGAAGGACCGAAAGACCATCGCTCCTGCCAGTGAAGGCTCGAAGCGGCCGGGTGGTTTCAAAGGCTCACGCTTCGATGACAAAGACGTCATGAAGGCTTTTCTCAATTATGCGCGGCGCGCGGTGGAAACGTTCCGCCCCGACTACCTCAACTTGGGGATAGAAGCAGGAGAGCTGGCGGAACCGGGACCACGGCGCATGGAAGCGCTACGTGAAGCTCTATCAATATGTGCGGCGGGAACTGAAGCGGGATCATCCACGTCTCATGATCGGGATATCGTTCGGCCTGCAGTCTTTGATGGAAAAGAAGGTGGCCGATCGGGCAAAGGCGGTCGTCGAGGAAGGCGACTACCTGGGATTGAGCTTTTATCCCTATGCCTCGTCCTTTGGAGAAAAGATGGGCAGTCCGGCCCTACCCTCGCCGCCCGACCAGTGGAGGAAGCCCGCTCCAGTGGGTCAAAAAGTACACGGACAAACCTATTGCAATCTGCGAGACGGGATATTCGACTCGAGATATATCCATTTCCGCGTACAAGCTGGAAATGGAAGGCTCCGAGAAGCTACAAAAAGCCTATGTCGAAGACCTCGGCAAAATCGCCGAGCGCGACGACTATCTTTTCGTCGTCTGGTTTCTCGCCATCGACTACGACGAGCTCTACAAGAAGATTCCCGAGGGAGACGGCAGCAATAAAATTTGGCGGAACATCGGCTTCCTGGACGGCAAGCTTCGACCCAAGCCCGGCTGGAAAAGCTGGCAGCGCATTGCCGGCGGGGAAGTGGCCCACGCCACTTGGCGCCCCTATAAAGACTCTCCGGGAGGCGGCGACAAATCGCCGGAACGGCTCCGGTCGGGGACTCACACCAGATGGGCTTCCAAGAGGAAAGTCGATCTCTTCGAAGGACCTGACTCGCCTCGCCTCGACAAGGGTCACACCGACGCTGAGAAGGCGATGCGGTGGAGCTACAAGTACAAAAAAGGCCGCTGGCAGTGGGCCACTAGGTCCTTGAAGCGAGGCTCACTTGGTGATTACACGACGGTCAGCTTCTGGATAAAGAGCGATCGTGCCCTGCCCATGTTCTTTCAGCTCGAAGAGAAAGGCGGCGAAGCTTTCTTTGCCGTGATCGACGTCGAGAAGGAATGGAAACAGATCGAGTCGATTTTGACGACCTCGAGGCCGACCCTCAAAAAGAAAAAGATGGTCGCCTAGATCCCCGGCAGCTCACCCAGATCCTGATCGCCGACGAGGCCGGTGCGGAAAATCGTGAAAAAGGGAAACGCTCGATCTGGATTTCGGGGCTGACGTTCTCGAATTAGCCCTCCTTATTCGAAGGGGACTCGGACGGTGTTACTTTCGATCCCTTCCATGCGAATCCGTACCGAGCGGGCTCCGGATAATGTCCCGACTGGAACGGTGAAGCGAATGGAGTAAATGCCGAGTAGTCCGTTGAAGATCTCAGCGGAGGCCTCGACGACAGTGTCTTCGACTTCCACGTCAGGGGCCACATGAGTACGGGCACCCGGCCGAGGTAGCTCCCCGTTGCGGGGCGGCGGCTCGATGAGTCCCAGACCGGCGCCAATCAATAGGATCGTCTCACCTTCGCGAGCCGGATTGTATTCGGTCACGAGCTCGAATTCCGCTTCCTTGATAGCGATGGCCTGTTCCCCGTCCCAGCTCCACAAGAGCGGAGTCGCCGGGCTGACCGGAAAATGGCGGTCTTCGCTGGTCCCACCGGCATTCTGAATGCGAACGATCGCCTGACTTCCCGCAATCTCCCAAGGAACGAAAAATCCCACTCGACTCGGCGCGATCTCCACCAAAGGTGCAGCCAATCCATTCACCAGGACCCGGGTACCGGAAAGCTCCTCTGGATAGGGCGCACTCGAGATGGAAACTTCCGCGCTCCCGAGGTTGGACCCGTTCACGGTGGCGTAACCACCGGGAATGAGAGTCGGCCTTTCGCTCCCCACGAAGATGCCCGGACGGTTGGAGTCCGGCAAACCCTCGGTCGCAACAGGAATCGGATCGCTGAACGTACTCAGGTTTCCGAGGTAGTCGTAGGCGGCCACACGAAAGGTGTACACCGTTCCCGGCTCGAGGCCCGGTATCGAGAGAAAGGGGATCTTGCCGGCGGCCGCCCAACGGGTGAGCTCGTCGTTCTCGCCGTAGTGCACCGCATAGCCGGCAATGGATTCGCCCGAGGTTTGCCATGTGAGTTGGATATCCGTTCCCTGCGCGAATCCTGCGACACCCTGGGGCCGTTCTGGCGCGGGTGCCGGAATCGGGTCGGCGAGTAGAATGATTCCGTCTCCGGAAGGAATGACGATTCCGTCCGTCACAGCCTGCCCGGTGTTCCAGCTAGGGTCCTGTACGCCGGTTATCCTACGTATGCCTGCTCGCCCGAGCGGCCCCCCCAACTGGTCCTGGGAGACAAACAGGGCTTCGGGGGCTGGATTGACGAGAGCGATACCGTTCTCGAAATCACGACGATAAACACCGCCCGTTCCTTTCAAGAGTCGGATATTGTCCAAGATGACGGTGGCGGTGTCGAGGAGATAGACTTCGACGGCGAAATCCGAGCGATCGACCTTGACGGCGGTTCGGAGACGCCCCTCCTGTCCCGGTCCGCTGATATCGGGCGTGAAAGTGGCTCCGGCTCGATGTAGGTTCTGTGAGACCAACATCACCGGTGGTAATCGTCGCGGCCAACAAACCCACGTAGGTTTGAGGTTGATAATCCGCGAGCTTGTAGTCGAGCACGAGCTGGTAGGTAGAACCCGTCTCGAGTAGGCCGGGAGGCGTTCGTATCAGAGCTTGGAGCTCTCCCACGTGCGATGCCGAGAACACAATGGATTGCGTTCCATCGAGTACTTCGCTCGGGTCGGTGGTCAACCTAAAGTTTGGATTGAGCTCGACGCCGGACGGAAACTCGCTCTCGAAATCCAAGTTGAGGACGAGCTCCAGTCCGTAGGGGAGCTCCGTGGCCGATGCCAAAGGCTGACCTAAGTAACCCTTACCCTCCATGCTTTGGACCGGAGTGCCGGTCCCACCCACCGCGTACTCGTCGAACCAAACGGGAGCCGTCGTGTTGTTGACATAGTCATAGCCGAAGAAGCCGTCACTCATCAGAGTCGTGGTCAAGCCCAGCCGCATGCGTCTGAAGTCGCGCGGCTCGAGCTCGGGCTCGCGATCGGCAAGCCCGTTGGCGGTCGTTTTGCCGTTTGGCTGGCCGAGTCCATAGCCGGTGAATTGCAGGTTGATGACCTGCGGCGCTCGAGCAAACGTGGTAGCCGTGAAATAGTTGTTGGCGAAGCGGTACCAGCCCCCGACGGCGGAAGTATCCCAGTCCCCGTTCGGTTCGGTGAAGTAGGGAAGTACGAATTCCCGCTGCCATCCGTTGAGGTGGGACAAAACGGCCGGGTTGTCGGGAATGTAACCCACGTTTCCAAACAATAGCGTCGTGTAGCCCAGGCGGTCGTGAAGGTTCGAAAAGTAGCTATAGAACGCATCGCTCCAGGCTTCGTGAAGCTCGGCTTTCGATTCTTCCTCGCCGTCCCCGTCCAGATCGACCGGAGGTAATGGGCCGGTGCCGGACAGGAATGGATCACCCTCGGCCAGCAGCGGGTTGGGATACCACTCCGGTTGGTCGAAGTGGATGCCGTCCCACTTTCCCGAAGGTAGGACGGTTTGGGTCACGTAGTGCATCACGTAGTTGACATAGCTCCACCCTTCCACCCTGGGGCCGAAGCGCGTATGGTTCATCTGGAAGTTGTCCGGGTAGAGCGGTTCGTTCAAGAGCTCGCCCGTAGGTCCTCTCATGAACCACTCCTCGCGGAGTCCTCGGTTGAACAGGGTACGGAGGCCGGCACTACCGCCGAGGGGCTCGTTCTCGTCGAACGGCCGCTGAGTTACGGAGGACTGAAAGTAAGGGAAGATCAAAATGTCGGGATTGAGCTCCCGCAATCGCTCAGGACCCCCAACGGGACCCAAAGTGTGCTCGATCTCCATACCCGTGACCAGGTCCATCAAGCCGAGCAGGTCTTCGACTTCGGTGAGTGATTGGCCGGTCCGGGCGGCGGTTGCGAAGGTCGAGAAGAGATTGTAATTCCCGAGGCGAGGAAATCCTGCCTTGATCAAAGGAAGCTCGGCGGTGGTGACACTTCGACCGTGCCGATACACGCGGATATCGTCGATGACCATGGAGCCGAAACCCAAGAGCTGAATGCTCGCGTCCTCGACCTCGGCAATCCGAACGGAAAGACGATCGCGGCCGGATGCCGGCGACAGACCGTTGACCGGCCCGCCCAGAAAACCCTCGAAGGGCTGAAGGCCACTCCATTCCGCAAATACCTGGAGGGGGAACAACTCGCTTCCCACGTCGAGGAACTGATAGTCGAGCTCGATGATGTAGGTTTCGCCGGGCTGAAGCTTCAACATGTCTGACGCGATACGGATCCCGGTGAGATAGCCCTCGATCCGGAGCGACCGAAGTCCGCTCATGGCATCGGTTTCGGTAACCGTTGTGCCCGTTCCCACGAAGCTCACCCCATCGAGTGTGTTCTCGAAGTCCTGTTGGTACACCGTCACGTAACGCGCCTCGTTTCGATTCGTTGCGTCTTGAGTCCCTACTTTAGGAGTCGGAACAACTTGCGCCCGGGTTGGACCAGGGACACAGCAAATCAAAAGGAAGAGTGTTAACCCTCTCGAGAAATGGTGACTATTCACGGTTGGATATCCTCACTTTGTAATCGAAACCGTTGCGGCTCCGGAATCGGGGAAGGCGATTAAAAGTTGTTGATCGAGACTCGAATAGAACCAACCGGAGCCGGCCGCTTCGAAATCGGCCTCGGATCCAAAGGGCCCGAGGTTCGTGCCGTTGAGCGTGATGCCTTGGGGTGGCGTCGATATTTGATGAAGACGCAATTGCCAAGTCCGCGGAGACGCGGACCAACCGCCTTCCAAAGGATCGATCGTGACGACGATGCCTTGGGCCGTCTGCGTCGAGCGGATGCGAGTCGTGAGATGATCGCCCGCCTGATACTCGAATCCTTCCCCACCGTCTTCATAGAGTGTGAACTCTCCCGAACCCGGATAAACCCGGATCTCGACTCGAGATGCGACCGGTTCGTCCACGTATTGGAGAACGGGACCGGTGACCAAGAGGGTTCCCTCTCGAACGAAGATAGGGATCTCCTCGAGCGGTGCATCGATCGTGACCGTGGTACCGCCGGCGTATTCCTGACCTGTGGCGAAGTCGAACCATCGTGATCCCGCGGGTAAATATACGGTTCGAGTGACGGCGCCCTCGGTGACGACCGGAGCGACGAGGAGATAGGGCCCCAGCATGAGCTCGAGGTTTTGTTCGAACGTGTTCGGATCGTCGGGGAAATGAAAAAAAGTGGGCGCCAGAACGGGCTCGCCGGTGCGTGAGGCCTTTTCGAAGAGCGTATAGAGATAGGGCAGCAGCCGGTAGCGCCGTTGAATGATGTCGCGGGCCATGGTGGTATAGGGCTCACCAAACTGCCAGGGTTCACGAGGGTCCGAGGTGTTCATCGCATGGTTGCGGAAGAAGGGCGTCAACGATCCGAATTGAAGCCACCGGATAAAAAGCTCGGGCGACGGAGACCCGAGAAAACCTCCGACGTCGTGGCCGAACTGATTCTGCCCGCTCAAGCCCATGTGGAGACTCATCTGGACCGCCACCTGTAGGCTGTCGAAGGTGGACCATGCATCGCCGCCCCAGTTTGCGGCATAGCGTTGAATGCCCGGATAACCCGAGCGTGACAGGATGAACGGACGCTCGTTGGGCCTCGCGTCGAGTAAGGTCTGGTACGTCAAAGAGGTTTCTCGTAGCGCATAGAGATTACGCGCTTCCTGATCGTTCCGACGTTCTCCGTCGAAGTCATAGATGGCCTGAGGCATGTTGTTTTGGGCCGGTTCGTTGAGGTCGTTCCAGACTCCGCTCGAGCCGGCGGCGAGGAACGTCGTGAGGGCGTCGGCGTACCAATCGCGGGCTTCGGCGCGTGTGAAGTCGATCCAGCTCACGTCTCCGTAAAAAATATTGTTCACCAAAGTGTTGCCGGCCTCATCTTGGAGAAAGAATCCGGATTGGTCGAGAAACGACCAAAGCGGATCGCCGATATGAACGACGGGATCAATGATGTTCACCCGCTTGAATCCCAAATTCTCGAGGCTTTGATTGTTTGTAACCGGGTCGTCGAATCCGGATGGATTCCAGCTGAAGAGCTGAAGCCGGTCCATGTAGTCGAGATCGAGATAAAAGGCGTCGGCTGGAATCTCGAGGGCGCGAAAGGTGTTTGCCAGGTCGAGGAGCTCGGCCCAAGACTGGTATCCGAAACGGGACTGATGATAACCGAGTGTCCACTTCGCTGGCAGAGGCTGATATCCGGTCAAATCGGCGAAAGCCCGCGCGACGTCTCGGGGCTCGGGTCCGGCAAGGACGTAGTAGTCGAGCTCGCCTTTCTGGGCGCCGAACTGGATTGAGCCGGTGCCCCCGCTATCCATGTCGAAAAAGGGCTCGGCCGGATTGTCCAGAAATACTCCGTAATAACGTCCGTCTCGCTCGCCATAGTAAAACGGAGTGCTCGAGTAGAGAGGCTGGGTTGTTTCGCCGTAGGCTCCGTTATCGGAGTTGCGCATGAAATACACATCGCCTCGTCGGTTGATCGGACCACCGCGCAGCCCTAAACCGAAGTAGTGCTCGTTCTCGAACGCGATTTTCCGTTCACAATCAAACCGCTGGCCGCGTTCCAACCCACCGCAGCCTCGTCGTCGGAAGTGACCACGGTCCCGTCCGAGCGCAGAAAGAAGACCGCAAAGGGCTGCTTCTGTACGATGACGGACACCTCGGGTGTGAGGAGGTAAGTGTGGGACTCGGTGTCGTAAATCGCGGACCCGGTGTAGGAGAGCGAACCGGAAATGGCTCCGCTGACACGGGTCGTGAAGCTACCGGTCGGATTAATACGGACCCGGATGATGTCTTCGGCAAGAATGGAAACTCGGGCGACGGCTCCTTCCTCCAGAAGGAAGTTCGACTCGATCGTCGCCGTTGACGGTTGTTTCGATGACGTTTCCGGCCGTTTGAAACCTGTCGGGTGGACCTTGTCCTCGCTCGGGATTGTAGGTGAGTCCAAGGTACCGGTCCCAGGTCGCGAGTGCGGGTTTTGCCGTACCGTCCGTATTCGACAAGCCGGCGTAGGCCCAGGTGAGGAACACCGGATCGCTGCCGTAATTCGTGCCGTAGTCGGTGGAGACGAAGTTGACGACGAAGCGGAAGTCGTGCGTCTGGGCGTCTTCCAGAAGAAGAGATATGAAGCTGTCTTGAATCTCCTCCGAGCCGGTGATGGAGACCCCGAGCAGCTCGTAGACAAAGCTCCTGGATGCATAGCCGGTTTGGTCGATTGCAATCGGCAGGCCGAGGTCCTCGGCGATGACATAAGCATCGTCGTAGAAACCTTCGCGGACTTCGAGACCACCGACCATATAGGGGTAGGTGCTGAGGGCCAAAAGGTCGCTATACCTAAGAAGATCCCTGACTTCGTGGGTGAGTATATTGGGGTAGGTATCTCTGAACCGTTGCTCTAGAAGTATGGAATCGATGTGAAGCCCCAACATGTGCTCGTAATGGATCGTGGAGAAAACCGTAAGCTCGGGATACAAACCCTTGATGGTGATGTAGGCGTAGGCGTTGAGCTCCTTGAACGCTTCCCATTGCTCCGGCCGCTTGGCGAGCAAAATATTCGCTTCCACGTTGATGGCAAGGTACTTCGGTTGAAAGAACTCGATGGCGGCGATGAGATAGTTGACGAAAGCGGTCTTGACGTCGGGGTGGTTGAAACTGTAACTGCCCCACGGAGCCGGGAGCGACATTTCGGGAACCTCCCCGTAGTAGGGAGCCAGCCCCTCGGAGCTCGTGGCGACGGGATTGATCATGAGATAGCGGTCGTGGCCGGGAATCGCTGCGTCATCGGTCGAACGAAGAAACTCCCACATCCCTTGGAGGTGCGGCGGGTAGGTGGTGACATCGGAGCTCAGTAGAGCCTCCGGCCAAGGAACTCCCTGCTGGAAGGAATGGGCCACTAGATCGGCATGGTCTTGGAGCGCGGTATAGCCCGCCGTCCAGCCGTCGCCGTCGTACGACGGGGGCAAAGATGTAAATCCCATCTGAAAACTGCGGTCGGTGTTAGCCGATGGCTGGAAGTAGCCGACGAAACCGCCTCCTGGAAGGAGATCCACATCGAGCGGGTAGTTGCTCGCGAGCTCCGACACCTCGCTCCTCTGAAATGACGTCTTGGTCTCGTCTCCGATGAGAACGGCGCGATAAGTGCGTTCACCCAGAAACGACAAGTCCAAGTTGGTGAGTGTTTGAGGTTCATCCTCGTCACCGTTGATGATGAAGACGAACCAGTCGGGACCGGACCGTTTGGCGAGGGCGGCAATGGTACCTAAGATCGTGACCGACAGAACGCGGGTCTCGTCCCAGTGGGTGGGAATCGCTTGAAGAACGTCGAGCACATCGATCTGCGCCATCAACTGCACCGGATCATCCGCATAGGTGAGCAAGGGCGATGAAAACAGACCGGCGGTAGCGAGCTGATGGGCGAAGGTGGTTGCGCCTATTTTTCGTTCGTCGAAGGTCACCGGCGTGTAGTCGGCCGGTCCAAGCACATAGCGTGTGAAGGGCAGGAGGGCATTGTGCTCGGGGTTGACGAAGAAGCCGTACTCCCAAGCTTGCCCGTTGAGCTCGAGCCCCATGCATCCCTCGCGGGTTATTTCGTTGGGATACGTGCGGGAGAGACCGGTGGGCTTGTTGGACCCGTGGAAGTTGACCATGAGCTGTCGTTCGGCCGCATCTTTCAACATGATCTCATAAAGACCAGCGCTTTGTACCGTCTCGCTTTCGAGGCCATAGCCGTTGTCGATCTTGACTCCTACGACTCCCGCTGCCCGGACGATGTCGAAAAAGGAATGTCTCTCTGTGGGCGTTACCAACTCGAACCAGCTTTTCCAAACCCATATGCCGACGTTGCGCCCCTCCGAGTTGGCGTAGTGGACGAGCTCTGCGAGTCGCTCGAACTGGTCCTTGCCCCCGTCGGGGAACCCCTGCTCCCACCAGGCGTTGACCACGATGTACTCGAATCCTAGGGTGTGGGCGTAGTCCACGTACTGTTTCTGGGCGTCGAACGAGTACGAGGATTGATAATCTGACCACCAGGACCAGACCGCCCTACCCGGCCGGATCCATGGAGCGTTCAAACCCCGTGGAAACAGTGAGGGATCGGGCGGGTCGCTCAAGTTGGTAATCATGTGGGAGTTGACCAGGACTTCGAGATCGTCGCCGACGATGGCGACGCGCCAAGGGGTCGCGGAGCCGCCGTTCACGGCCCAACTCGATTCTTGGAGGAACTGGGCGCGCAGGACGTGCGAGCCGAGGGAGGGCTTGAACGTCATGCCGCTGTAGTTGAGAAGCGCTGCTTCGGCGAGGGTGATGAACCCAGCGCCGGCTGGAAGCTCGACCGTGAGGGGGCCGGCTACGTCTTCTTCGAGCGTGCCGACGGCACCATGCCGATAGTAAGCCTCGTAGTTGTCGGTGTAGACTTGATACCACAGGGTGCTGCCATAAGGGATCGTCCAGCCGGACGCTTCACCACTCACGGTTCGCATCCCCTCGCCCGGTACGATGTACCGGTACGCGAAGCCATCGTCATAGAGGCGAAGTATCAAATGAAAAACGGGCTCGGAGGAACCGCCTCTTCGCACCGAGACGGTCGCTTCGTTATAGTGGTTCGAAGCGATGGAATGAGCTCCCCGGGTCGGGTAGGACTCGATGAGCTCCTTGGGCTGTGACAACTCGAGTTGGGTCACCGCCGTTCCTAGCGGTATCGAATCCACGGTGAGGCCTAGGGGTGAGTCTTCCAAAACGATGTGACCGCCTCGTTTGAGGTTGTAATAGAGCTGTCCCGACTCATCGGCGCCGACGACGGCGACGAGTCCTCCGTTTGGGCTGGCGAGAGCCACCGGCGTCACCCACTCACTTTCCCGTACGACAGGTAGATTGAAAGCGCTCCGCAAGACCTCGGCCGCCGAGCGTTCGTTGCCTGATTCATCGAAGAGACCGATGTGCTCGAAGTATCGGAAAAACTCGACTAGGCCGGGATGGATGAACGGTGGATCTTCGAGCGAACGTTGGCGAAGCTTGTCCATGTAGGCGACGGGATCGCGAACGAGGAAGTTGGTAACGAACTCGACGTTGCCCTGCTTCTGCATTTCGTAAAGCAGCAGTCTCATGTAACGGGCCTGCTTTTCCGGATCGCTGGGGAAAAGCATGTCTTGAACCCGGAACGTCTCGGCCGGGTAGCCTGTCTCGGTTACGGCGAAGGGTTTGTCGGTTGCGGCGCGCAATTTCTCGAACAGGTCTTCGAACATGGAAGCCGGCATCGCGAGCGTGCCAAAGCGGGTCTTGGCGGGATAAACGGACAGTCCGACGACATCGAGAAAGGGGATCAGACGTTCGAGCGCTTGAAAATGCTTCGCCGGTAGATCCGCCTGTGCCAGCGCGTCCACGAGAAGAGGCACGCCGAGCTCGTCGAACATGAAGAACTCCGCCGCAAAGGACACAACGATTTTGACATCGTCGTAGGTCGGGTTGGCGCGAATCTGCTCGTAGAGATAACGCTGCAGCTCCACGTACTGATCGAAGACGATGGAGGAGCCGCTCTCGAGAGCGAGGTTGACCTCGAGTCCGGTGATGAGGAACTGCGGATGGAAGTACTCGATCACACGGCGCGCGTAGTTGAGGTAAGCCGTCTTGACCTCGTCACTGTTGAGCGCCAGCCCGTTCCAAGGCGGAGGGGGTAACCGGTCCTCGTAGTCTTGAACCAAACCATTACCCACGCGATGGAAATTCTCGTCATGGTAGAAGCCCTCGCCCAATCCCCAGTAAGGCGCGATGACATCGCGGGGGATCCCGAGAGGATTGATGGAAACGGCTACGGTCACCGCGGGCGGGAGGTGATCACGATGGAGTGTCCAGACCTGCTCGACGTTATCACTGTAAGGTAGGCCGGGCGAATCGGGACTGTCCGCGAGTGCTTCTGTCCAAGGTACACCCTTGTCGAAATGTAGTGAGACCGAGATCGGCCTGTGAGCCGATTGTGGTCATGGTCTCATTGAAGATCGTCTCGTCTATCGGTCCGCCGGGCTCCTGATCGTGGAGAAACGGCGTGAAGCCGAGTAGATAAGAACGGGAAGAAGCGTTTTGGTCCTTCCACCAACCACGCTCGAAGGTCCGGTTACGAAGCGTATGATACCCCGATTTGTGCTCGCCGCTTCCCGGGTAAGTTCGCAGTCCAAGGCTCCCCAGATAGGCCGCGGCTGTCGTTTCGGAACCCTGTGGAACCTGGAAGTGTGGAAAGCCCGCTCGAGTCTGAGCGGCTTCCGGGGAAACTTCGTGCAGCGGCCCGAAGGACGCGAACGGAATAACGTTGCTGTGACGATCCCAAGCATCGAAAAAAGCGTAGAAGAATTGAGTTTGTTTCGTCTCCGAGCTTCCGATGGCCGGAGACGAGGGGTAGCTTACACTTTCGAACCAAATCTCCCGGCCAGGATAGATCGCCATGAGCTCATCGAGCTGGGACCCGACTTCGGTGGGCTCCACCATCGAGAAGTCGGAGTTTCTTGGGTGGTAGGTTACGCTGACCACGTCGGTGAACGTATTGACCTCGCGAAACAGACTTCGAGTCGGCTCGGTGACCAGTCCCGAGTAGGAGGATGTGACACCGACAGGGAGCTCGTTTCCCCACAACGACTTGGCATGATATGACACTGCTTGAAAAAATGTCAGAAAGTCGGCCCAAAACTGCGTGTCTCTCTCGACGCCGAAATACAAATCCAGCTCGTGTCCGATCTGAAGCGACGACAGCTCGAGTGCAGGAGCCTCTCGATGAACGAAATCGAGGAGCACTTTGAATCGATCGATGACCTCGGGGTCACTCATCCGAAGCGTCCCGTCCGATAGTCGTGGCGACATGTCCGCCGGCAGCGTGAGATAGGTTTGTCCGATCGGGCTGATCGTGAGGTTGATCTGTAGGCCTTCAGCAGCGTAGGCGTTTAAAAGCCCGAAAACGGCCGTCTGAGGTCCGTCAAAAACTCCGGGCGCCGTCTCCAGATATAACCACTGGAGGCGAAACGTGGCGGCTTCGACACCGAGCTCTTTCGAAAGGTCAATCCGTTGCGCCCCGTCCTCAGCCGTATCGGAGATATCGAGACCGAGCCGCCTGTCACCTTTGGGGAGAGGAGTCGCGAAAGACTCGTAGCTCCCATCGTCCGGGTCGTTTCCCCAGACCACGCTGCCGGGGAATGGCCGAACAGCGCAGAGCTCGAGCTTGGCGTTACCGCCGCCGAATTGATCCCCGTCCAGGTCATTGAAGTAGGTATGGACCGAAGACAAACGAGGATCGTTTGGGGCGCAGTCTTCGCTGTCCTCGACCCCGTCTCCGTCCGAGTCCGTCGGCGAAGACTGAGGATATGCAGAGATACCGAATAACAGAAAAAGGAGAGCCAAACCTGTGGTACGGGCTCGAAAGTGTATATTCATGGTAGCCTTCTTACTAACCGCGTTGTCAATTTAGCTGGCCCGTTTCCGAGCTAATATCAAGTTATTGCGAAGTTTTCTTCCCCTTGGCGTCTTCGAGCCTTAGCGACTTTGCGTTTCTCTTGAAGGTTTCATGGAATCAAAGGCGTAAACATCCCAACGAAGCCGCCGCCGGGAAGCATGTCGATATCGAGGTCAAAGGTACCGTCGACCTCGGGTATGTCGATCCGCATAAATGCTTCGGGAACCGCGTTGGCGAGGAAAACGCCTCGATAGCGACCGTCGCCGAGGAAGGATAGGTCAACGTTGTCGATGCTCCGGCCGTCCAAGGAGTCTCCGTTCAAAACGAAGAGGAACCACCGGTCGCCTTTGCGGCGTGCCATGGCGACCAGTTTTCCAATGCGGCTTACCGAGAGCACGATGGTCTCGTCCCAGACACCGGACATGGCTTGGATGACATCCAGGGCGTCGGGCTGGTTCAGAAGGTTGAGTGGATTGGCCGCCCAGGTCTGAAGAGACGAATGAAGAATGCCCGCCGTCGCGAGCTGGTGAGCCAAGGTCGTATCACCGAGCTCCACCGGTTCGAAGGTCACAGTTCGATAGGTGGTCGGGCCGGCGACGAGTCTCGTGAAGGGCAGTGCGGCATTGTGCTCGGGCGTCAAGTCCTCCTCGAGCTTGTTCCACTCGAGTCCGCGAACCGCTTCAAAGGACATGGCGTTGGGATAGGTCCGTTCCAGTCCGGTGGGTTTGGAGACGTTCCCGAATGTCACGACCAGCTCATAGCTGGCGGCATCGCGGAGCGCTCTTTCCATGAAGTCGTTGACCTGTTGAGATTCACCCAGCATGAAATCGATGTTGACACCCGCGGCTCCCGCGTCGCTTATCTTTTGAAAAAAGAAATCGCGGAGAAAGTCATCCTGTATCTCGGACGAAGGTTTCCAGACGATGATGTCCACGTTTCTACCGTCGCGATGTCCGTGGGTCACCAACTCGGCCAAAGCGGTGAAAGGGTCTGCGAAGCCGAAAGCCGGGAAGCCGATTTCCCAACCGGCGTCGACCACGACGTACTCGAAACCGAGCTCGGCTGCCCGCTCGACGTACCACTTTTGTACGTTGAGATCGAAACCGGAGCTCGCGTCGTACCAGACAGACCAGAGGGCACGACCCGGACGGATCCAACTCGCGTCGACACCGTCTGGGAACAGAATCGATTCGGGTGGCTCATTCAAGCTGGTCATAACGTCCGAGTTGACAAGGCTATCGAGGTCCGGGCTCAGAAGCGCCACCCGCCAAGGTGTTGGGGAGTCGCCTTCGACGGTCCAGGCGAAATCGTCGAGGAATGCGGCGTTGAGCGTTCTCGCTCCTGAGGCTTCGGCGGACAACGTCATCCCGCTGTATCGGGTAAGGTCGGCTTCCGTCAGAACGAGGTACTCGCCGCTCGGAAGCTCGACGGTCAGTGGGACTCCGAGCTCTCCCGAGGCGTCCCCGATGTCGCCGCTTTGAAAAAGACCTTCGTAGGTGTCGGTATCGGTTTGATACCAGAGGCGACTGCCGGATGGAAGGTTCCAGCTCGACGTCTCACCCGTGATCTCACGTCCGCCAGGACCGGGGATCCAGTAACGATAGGCCATCGCGTCCTCGTAGAGACGAACTTCGACCGGGAGCATCGGATCGCCCGGTCCGTCTCGATATAGCGCCAAGAAAAGCTCATGGTACTGGACGTCGGCCTGCGAGTGGGCTCCTACCGTTCGGAAGCTGTCTTGCTTTACCACGGGGTCCGAAGCCTCAATCGCGATGACGTTGCTTCCAAGGTCGACTCCGTCGACCGTAATACCGAATCCGCCGTTGAGAACGGCGGGCGCACCGGGCCGATCGATATGGAAGGACACTCTTTGAGTCAACTCTAAGTCGAACCGTGCCGTGAGACTGCTGCCGGTGGTCACTGCGGTGACTCGATTTTGTTCTGGAACTCCGGCAACGCGGGGCAAGGCAAGCTCTCGGAGCCAAGTATCGCCGGATGGTCGTAGGGTTCCATCGCCATCATAAATGCCGATGTCCCGAAAATATTTGTAGAACTCGACGAAGGTCGGGTTGACGGTCGGCGGATTCTGTTGAGACCCCTCCCATTGGCGTTGCCAACCGATATCGCCGTCACGGATTTGGAAGCTCACTACGAATTCGACCGGATTCGGTTGTCGATCGAGCTCGCGAAAAAGGAGCCGATAGAAACGGTCCTGCTTTTCCGGGTTTCCGGCAAAGGGAATGCCGAACAAACTGTAGGGATCGGCGGCGTAACCGCTCTCGGTGATGCCGATGGGTTTTCCGGTCGCGCCGAAGCGCTCGAGAAGCTCGAAGACCTCGTCGTAGATGATACCCGGGGTGAGGTAAGCGTTGTACTTGCCGTAGTGAGGATAAAGAGACAATCCCACGATGTCGGTATAGGGGAGTAATCTTTCGAATTCTTCCACCACCCGGTCGCGGACACCCGGCTCCTGCTCGTCATACTTATAGGCGACTCCGTACTCATCGACCATATACGTGGTCGCCGAGAACGAGACCAGAATCGGAACGTCGCTATAGGCCGGATCGGCTTTGAGGTTCTCGTAAACGAACCGATGGAGCTCGAGGTATTTCTGGTACCTCTCCGGATCTTCGATGAGCGTGGCGCTGACCTCGATACCGATGAGTAGGTAGTCGGGCTGAAAGTACTGGAGCACTCGCCGAGCGTAGTTCAGAAACGCTACCTGGACCGCCGGATCATCGAAGTCGAGCTCGTCGAAAGGAGCAGGCGGCATTCGATTTTGATCGTCCGAGAAAAGGCCATTGGGAATTCGGTTGAAATCCTGATCGTAATCGAAGCCTTGGCCGTATCCCCAGTAGGGAGCGAGGAGATCACGGGGGATGCCGAGCGGATTGATGGATACCAGTAACCGGTGTCCCGGAGGAATGTTGTTTCGGTAGTTGAGGAACGTACCTTTGACCGAGTCGCTGTAAGGAGGTTCGGGCAAAGAGAAGTCGTCGTTATAGGCTTCTACCCAGGGAATTCCTCCGTCCATGTGGATGGCAAACAGATCCGCATCGTGCTGAATTCGGTTGTTGACCCATTGTGAGACTTCCCACTGGGTCGCCGGGTCGGGAGGGAGATCGTAGGGTGATGGAGTAAAGCCCATGTAGAATCGCCGGCTTTCACGCTCGATGTCCCGCCACCAGCCGCGATCGAACGTCAGATTGCGTAAGGTTTTATAACCGGTCTTGGCTTCGCCACCGTCCACGAACGTGCGAAGTCCGAGAGTCCCGACATAGGAGATCGCTCTCGACCTCAAATCGGGACTGATGTCGGAGAATCGAACTCCGGCCATCGACTCGGCGCTGCTCAGGGGACGGATCGTGTAGGAGTCCGAAAGAGACAAAAGGAACTTGACCCTGCCACTGATCCCAGAAGTCGAAGAACGCCTTTAAAAATTGACTTTGCTTGGTAGCCGAGCTTCCGGTAGCCGGAGCGGTCGGGTATCCAACGGATTGGAAGTGGATGGGTTTAGCATTCGCGGTGCTCACCAACTGCTGTAGTTGTCCCGAAACCAGCGTCGGTTCGAGAACCGTAAAGTCGGGCTGGCGCGGGTGATAGGTAACGCTCACGTGGTCGACTGCTTGTTCCAGGAGGAGGCGCATCGGATCCAAGCCTGGATTGAGAAATCCATCCGCCGTCCAGGTTGCCCCGACCGAAAGCTCGGGGCCCCACAATGCCTTGGCGTGAGCGGAAGCGGCTTGTAGGAGCTCCAAGTAATCTTGCCAGAAGCCTTCGATCAGGAAGCCGTTGACAAAAAGATCGATCTCGTGTCCGAACTGGATGGAAACGAGCTCGACGCCGGCAAGCTCGCCGTGAATGAATGATAGAAGATTCAAAAAACGGTCGATGACTTGCGGGTCGTTGAACCTTACAGCCCCTGAGCTCAGGCCCGCGACCAAGTCGGTGGGCACAGTGAGAAACCGAGAGCTGATAGGGCTCACGGTCAAGCTCACCTCGAGCCCGTGCTGGGCGTAGAGCGTGTTGGCGGTCCGTAGGGCGGTTACCTGAGGGCCGAGGAAAAATCCCGGAGCGGTCTCGAGCTCGCCCCACATGATTTCGAGCGGTGTGGCGTCGAGTCCCAGCTCCATCAAGGCTTCGAACGGAAACTCTCCGGCTTGGGAGAAAGATGCTGAGATCCATCGCAAGTCGGCGATCCTGCTTGGGTACGGTTGCGGGAAAAATGTTGGGGTCGTAGTCCCACGGGTCATTGGCCCACGAAACGAGAGGTGGTTCTGGAATCACCGAGCACACCTCGTGAGGTAAAAGAGGATTACCGTAATGGTCTTGATCCAGGTCTTCGTAGAAAGTGTGTAGCGATGCAAGTCGGGGATCGAGAGGCGCACAGTCTTCCGAGTCCGGGACTCCGTCACCATCCGAATCGGGTGGAGCCGGCGTCCGGTCGAGGCGGAACACCCCTCCTCCCTCCGTTCCCACATAGATCATGTAGGGATTCACCGGATCGATGAGAAGGGACGTTACATTGGTATTGAAGAGTCCGTCGTTCAAAGGAGAAAAAGTATCTCCGCCGTTTTCACTGAGCCAAACACCTTCGCCGGTCGTTCCTACATAGAGCTTATCGGGATTGTTTGGATCGATGACGATCGCAAGGATGAAGGGGGTTGGAATCTCCTGACCGATTTTTTCCCAGGTTACACCGCCGTCGAGGGTTCGAAGCAGGCCTTGACCGGCGGCGGCTGCGTAAAGCACCTGCGAGTTCGATGGGTTGACGGCAAGAAAGGTGACGATGGGCTCGGCGAAGTCTTGCCCGACACCTCCAACCCAGGTGGCACCGCCATCGTTAGTCCGAAACAAACCGCTCTCGAGGGTTCCGGTGAGAATCGTGCCTGCGCTCCTACCGTAGCCGAGCGTAAGTGCGTCGACTCCTGTCACTCCAAGATCCGTGGCGGACCAGGTGGCGCCGCCGTCGTTCGACTTGTATACGCCGTTGCCGCCGGTTCCGGCATAGAGGATGTTCACGTCAAAGGGGTCGATGAGCAGCGTACCGACTTGAACACTCTCGAGACCGATACTCGACGCTTGCCAGGTCGTCGCGCCGTCCCTCGACTTGAAGACACCTGTGTCGGTTGCGGCGAGAAGGACTCCCGGGTTTTCCGGATCGGCGACGAGAAACAGCACCGATTCGGTCGTGATACCGTCGCTTGCAGCGGACCACGTCACTCCTCCATCAGTCGATCGGCTCACTCCGTTGAAGTTACCCGATTCGTTGAGGGCGACGCCGTAAAGCGTGCCGTCGAAAGGGTCTACTACGACTTGAGCTGCAACGTCGCCGGCAAAGCCATCGCTCGACGCAACCCAAGTGTCTCCACCGTCCGGGGAGCGGTAGAATCCTTCATCATTGGCGGCCGCGAAGACGGACCCCGTGTTCGTGTCGACGGTCAAAGAAACGACCTGAAAACTACCCAGTGGGTTAGGACTCGTAGGTTGCCATGTTTCTCCGCCATCGGAGCTGCGATACACGCCTTCTCGTTCCGCCGAAACGAAGAGCCTTCCGTCACGTGGGTCGATGGTTACTGCGATGATGTTTGCCGGTGGCAGTCCGTCGCCAATCTCGGTCCAAGTCGAGCCCCCGTCGGCCGATTTGAACATGCGCCCCGCGATGCTTCCGATGTAGACGACATCGCGATCCGAGGGGTCAACCAACATGGAAAGGACAAAGGCCGTTTTCTGACCGAGGTCAACCCAATTGTCGCCTCCGTCGCTGCTACGAACCACTCCGCGCGAGGTGGCCGCAAAAACGGTCGATGAGCTCAGAGGATCGAATACGATGCTGAAAATGTTGCGATCGCCCAGTCCTACATTGGTCCAGTTGGCGGCACCATCGATCGTTCGGAACACTCCGCCTCCTAGAGAGCCGGCGAAGAGGATCTCGGGATTATCGGGATTGATCTTGACGCTCCGCACGAAGAGCGACATGCCCGTGCTGGTGCGTTCGTAGGTTTCCCCGCCGTCCAGACTGGAGAACACCCCCTCGATGTGCGATCCCACGAAAACCTTGTTCGGTGTCAAGCGGCTCATCAACACGGGGATGTCACCTTCAAAGGGTGGCCCCCCGGCGCTCTCTACCCAGACGGCACCGCCGTCCGTGGATTTGTAGATGCCCGCGTTCTTAATGGAAGCGAAGAGGAGGTCGGGATTGTCCGGGTGAACATCCATGAACTCGACGAAACCGTCCGGCAGTCCGCTTCCGACTTCGCTCCAGGTATCTCCACTGTCGGTGCTCTTGAAGATCGTGTCCACGGTGCCCGCATAGACGATGCTGCCGTCGGTCGGATCCACGGAGAGATGAAAGACGTAGGGCACGGTCAATCCGACGTTGATCTGTTCCCAGCTGATGCCGTTCGAAGAGCTTCTATAGACTCCGCCCTCGCTCGTACCGATGTAGGCGATCCAGGGCAACTCCGGATCGGTGGCGACCGATAGAATCGTCTCGGAAACTCCCGTGGCGCCGGCAAACCACTCGCCCCCGTTGTCGAAGCTGATATAGAGCTGCCCCGATGTCGTCACGGCATAGAGGTTGCCGAAAGGCGCGGAGGCCAACCGCGTGACGTTGTCCCCTGGAAGTCCGACACCAATCCACTGGAACGTGAATCCGTCATCGATCGTCTTGTAGACGGCGCCGTCGGAGCCGGCGAAGTAAGCGACCTCAGGCAAGACCGGATCGGCCAAGACCGAGAGGATTTGCGTCGAGATGGCCGAGTTGGTAGCTGTAGCCCAGGTCAGGCCGTCGTCGCGACTGATGTAGAGACCGGTACTGGTGCCGGCGTAAAGCGTGTTGTCGCCGACCGGGGATTGAGACAAGGAGTAGATTTGGGGGGGGACGATACCCTCTGAGACCTGGTTCCAAGTCGAGCCCCAATCCGAGGATCTCCATACACCGGAGCGTTCCGTCCCTGCGTAGAGAATGCTCGGATCGCTCGGGTGAATGGCGATGCCGAACACGCCTTGATTGAAGCCGTTGCTCTGGATCCAAGGCAAATTCTCACCGGTGCGAAACGACTCGGAGGTGAAATGGATCCCTTGGTCGGAGCCGCTGTAGATCACAGACGTACCGTTCACATTGGCAGCCGCCAGGGAGCCCCCGAAAAGATTCTGAATGCCTTGGGCGATGGGAAAAAAGCTCTGCCCATCGTCGTTCGTAGCCATGAGCACGGCGTAAGTGCCGGCCAAGTAAATGAAATCACCGGAAGGTTCGACCGATATCAGTCTCGTCGGAGTTTCGTTCCATAGCAGCCAAGATTGAGCTCCCTGTGCGATGTCGAGCGTGTAGGTTCCCACGTCGGTCGCCGCAAAGAGTCTCCCATCGATGGGATGCTCGGTGGTTTGGTTGACCGGAGCTTCGGGGAGGTCGTACGAGATGTTCTCCCAGGTCTGAGCGACCTCGCTGAGACGAAACACACCGTTGTCGGTCGATGCGTGAAGTGATCCGTTCCCGTCGAAACTCAAGGAGTTGACATCCCGCGTTCCAATTCCGTCATTGAATGTTTCCCAGGTTTGACCTCCATCGAGACTCCGGTAGGCGCCGCCGCGCAGCGTTCCCATGTAAACTCGTCCGAGTTGGCTGGGATCGAAAACTAAAGAGCGCGTACTGAGACCGGAGGTCCCGCCTGCCACGACCCAGGCCGCTCCACCGTTGGTCGAGCGGTATAGCCCGCTCTCGGTGGTGACGAGAATCGTCTCTGAGTCGAAAGGGTCGATCGCGAGATCAGAGATTGATAGGCTGACCAGACCGTTATTGATCTCGGTCCAGGTTTGTCCGTCGTCCGTGGTTTTGTAGATTCCTCGTTCGAAGGTGCCCGCGTAGATCGTCCCCGGATTGCGCTCGTCATAGGCGAGAGCGAAAACCGGAGCCATGGAAAAGGGCGACGGGACGTGAGTCCAGCGCGCGCCCCGATCCACCGTGCGGTAGATACCACCGAAATACGTTCCCACCATCATTTCCTGTGGGTTGACGGGCGATCGCGCGAGCGCAAACACGGACGCACTGGTCGGTCCTAGCGGCGTCCACTCCGCCGACTCCGAGGGTAGCGAGGACGAGGCGGCCACGACGATTGCCGTACAGCCGATGAAAAACCAATGTCGAATCATTACGATGAAACTCCAATGCAAAACGATCGACAGAGGCCGCTTAGGTGAGTGCGTGTTGGATCCAGCCGATGCAAATGATGGCTAAGACAAGCTTCGCCATCTGGATCTCACATGCAAGGCCAAGGGATAGACGGAGGTATAGCAAGAACACAAACGGCTTGTCAATAAAAATCAGATTTCTTTTGAAAAATAGAGACGAGGCGCGGCTCCCGATCTCGAGCGAAAAAGACTTTTTTTGAAAGAATCCTTTCCAAGCATCTTCGGGTGCAGTAATGTAGCTTGAAGTTTACAAATCACGTGCCTCAACTCGAACACACATCATCGATCGGTACATAACAAATCGATGTTTCAAGGGGGAAGAATGTCGAAATCGATCTTGGTAACCGGTGGAGCGGGATTCATCGGTAGCAACTTCATTCACTACATCGCGTCGAACCATCCCGATTGGACCGTAACCAATCTGGATAAACTCACTTATGCCGGCAATCCGGAAAATTTGGAGGGAGTCGATCAGCTGCCGACCTATCGCTTCATCAAGGGCGACATCGGCGACGCCGAGATCGTTCGACCTTTGGTTGCCGAGTCGGATATCGTGGTGAATTTCGCCGCGGAGACGCATGTCGATCGTTCGATCGAGAACGCCGGTGACTTTATCCTTACCGACGTCTACGGGACGTTCGTACTCCTCGAGGCCCTGAGGGATCAATCGCGCTGCAAGCTTTTCATACAGATCTCGACCGACGAGGTCTACGGCTCGCTCGACACCGGTTCGGCGTCTGAAACGACTCCCCTGGCACCTCGTAATCCCTACTCGGCAAGCAAAGCGGGGGCCGATCGGCTGGCCTACTCTTACTTCACGACTTATCAGCTTCCGGTTATCGTCACGCGGGCTTCGAACAATTACGGTCCCAGGCAGTATCCGGAAAAAGTCATACCCCTGTTCGTGACCAACGCCATCGAAGATAGGTCGCTCCCTTTGTACGGCGACGGCCGACAGATAAGAGATTGGCTTCACGTGGAGGATCATTGTCGAGCCATTGATTTGCTGATAGACAGGGGTGTTCCAGGCGAGACCTACAACGTCGGAGGCGGTAACGAAGTCGCCAATGTCGAGCTCACGAGGGAGGTCTTGCGAATTCTGGGAAAATCCGATGACTTGATCCGGCACGTCACCGATCGTCCCGGTCACGACCGGCGATACAGCCTCGACACGAGTAAGCTACGCTCTTTGGGGTGGAACCCGCAGATGTCGTTCGATCGGGGTTTGGAAGCGACGGTCGCGTGGTATCGAGACAATCTCGAATGGTGGCGTAAGATCAAGGCGAGCGATCCGGAATACCGTCGATTCCATCGGGAGCTCTACGGTGAAGATCCTTTGACTCAGTCGCAGGGTGCTAAGCAATCACAAGCAACCGCGCATTAGCCGGTGTTTCTTTGGAGTATGAGGGATGAGCAAACAAGTTACGCAATGGGTCGATGAGGACCTGCGTGCCGAAGATGAGTTCGAGATTTTAGTTGGGTCGTCCGAGCTTCGTCGCGAGTTCGTTTCGAGCCCGCCGCCGGTCCGTTGGACCCGGGAGCTGCTGGTTTCCGAGGAGCGCCGGTTCGGGAAGTTGGGCGAAGACGCCTTTTTGCTCGCGGCACGGCTCCGACAATTGCATGACGACGGACCGTTCTCGGCCGCCTTTACCGGTCTCGGAAGACGCGAGGGAGTCAGCACCATCGCGCTCGATACGGCGCGTGCCATGGCTCGTGTAAGCCAAGGGTCTGTGTTACTGATCGACGCCGACTTGAGGCACCCGGGACTGTCGAGACGATTGGGGGCGGCAAAGGCAATGGGGATTGGGGATGTCGTTCATCACGCCTCGACCTGGGAAGAATCACTCAAGGAGATCGTTCCCGGCGCGCTCTTTTTTCTGCCGGCGGGAGTGACCCGAGACCATTCCGCCTCGACCTTAGCTACTGCGGCCGCCGGCGAAGTGTTCCGCGCTGCCGGTCGTCGTTTCGAGACCGTGATCGTCGATACGGCCCCCATGGGTGAGTACGTTGAACGGAGCTTTCGTTGCCGGACAGGTGGACGGTGTCGTATTGGTGGTCGGAAAAGGTAAACATCGACGAGTGGAGATGCGTGAGATGCGAAGCGAGCTCACCGCAATCGGAGTGGGCAAAGTCGGGATGTGTTTGTCTGAGACGCGAAAAGGCCCGGCGGCGCGACGAAACACTTGCAGGAAACTGTCAACAAGAAAAAAGCAAGGTTGATCGTTCGTAAAGTGGGTAAAAATGCAAAAATAAGTTGACAGCACGACAGTGCTTTTGTTAGTTTCACGTATACCTCTTCCCAACCGAGGTTAGTATTTGTAGGGCGTTTGTCGCCCGATTGGCTTTGGCGTAACAGCGGAAAATTAAAACAAGAAGACAAGGTCTGCATTGGTGCTGTCGCTTCGAGCGACGGGCCAAGGGATATGTATACCGGTTTTCGGATTATCGATACGCCGGGGTCTGTCGAGCATTGAACGCTCGACTTCGAGTTCTTTGTGAAAGGGGGCTTCCACAAGGAAAACACAGGCTGGAGCTGTTTAAAGCTCAGTGTTGTTAGTAACGGCCGCTGGAGTAGTTTAGCGCCTCCTCCAGCGACCTGGACCAGGAGAGATCACCAGGCAAGGCAACCGCTACAGGCCTGAGTTTATTATAAACCAGGCCGGTAGCAGTCACCTAGAAATGTCTGTGTTTGCCGGTATGCGGTTTTGACCCATCCCGGCGTTTCATCGACGCTGCCCGTTGTCCACTCCTTACCACACACTCAGCTTTCTCTAAAAGCAAGCTTCGGTCTCTAAAGCCCTGGCTCTAGCTTGGAAGATAAGGGGAAGGAGACGAGAACGGGATCATGATCAAAAAACACTCGGGTTGGGGGCTCCGCGACCTGGCTTTCGTAGCCGCTCCCAAGGCCATCAACGGTATCGGAACGTTGGGATTGAGCCTCGTTCTGATTCGTTACCTCGGACCCGAGTCTTTCGGAATCTATTGGCTCTGCGTGGCGACGGTCCTGCTCGTAGATGCGGTTCTCGGATCGGCCATCGATTTGGGGACCCTACGCCTGGCGCCTTCGTATCGCAAAGAAGACCCGAGCCGTTCTTTATCCGTTGAACAGGCCGCTTTCACATTCAAGTTGGGTGTGGCCTTAGGTGCTTTTCTCCTGCTCGTACCTTTCGCTGAGTCGCTTGCCGGTCACTTTTTCCAGAGTGAAGGTTACGCGCATTTGATTTTTCTGACCGCGGCGGCTTCGTTCTCGATGTTGCTGTTGCGTTCGGCACAAGTCTATCTCCAAGTTGAAGGGAAGTTTCACCTTTATGGTCTGCTCGATCTCCTTCACTTTGGATTGAAGTTCGGTGGCATCGCGCTGCTGATCCTGGTGGGACAGGTTACACCGGGTCTGGTTTTGTCCTTTTTCTCCATCGGGCCGATTGCGGCGGTCACGTACTTCGGATTTACTCAGGGGCTCGCGATTTTTTCGATCGCGCGATTCGATCCCGGGGTGTTGCGAGAGCTCCTTGGTTACGTGAAGTGGTTTCTGCTGACGTTCTGTCTCGCTTCTCTTCTGGCCCGGGTTGATCTCTTTCTGCTTTCGAACTGGGCGTCGATACGTGAGGTCGGCATTCTGTCCGCCGCCTATGTCCTCGCTTTGGGCTTCGAGTTGCTCGGGGCCTATTTGGCGGTCGTCTACAGCCCGCGGGTCATACCCTACTGTCGGGACGGACGTTTCACCACCTTTTACCGAAAGTTTCAGTCGGGGTTGTTGCTTGGCTGCGGGCTCTTGTTCGTCGTTGCTTTCATTGTCGTCCAAATGGGAGCCGCCACGGTGTTGCCGTCACAATACGCCACTTCCGCCACCGCATTCCTGATACTTCTCCCCGGCGCACTGGCTGCATTGGCGACTTTTCCGGTGACGCTCGCGTTTGTGATGTTCGTTCGACCCCGATTCATTTTCAGCATGGATTTGTTTTCGGTCCCCGTCCTCGTGCTGCTTTACGCCTACGCCATTCCGCGATACGGCGCGCTGGGAGCGGCATGCGTCACCTCTTCGGGACGCTTGATTAAATCCATGATTACTCAGGTGGCGGCTTGGAGATGGTCAGGGCGGCTGACCGGGGTCACGCTCGATCGGGAGGTGGCACCGTCCGGAACCATGAAAGAGGCGATACAGCCGGGAGGTGTCGCGTGAAGGCACCATTGAAAACGTCGAAGTCAAGGATGTTACGTATGAGAGTAAAAAAAGGAATCATCGTTTTGGCCACCGTCGTGTTCTTCGGCGGCGGGCTCGACTCGTTTGCGGATTCGCAGAGTCCTCCGGCAGACGCCGGAGTAACGTCACTGCTGGAGCCGCGCTCGGACGAGTTCCGACTTTCGTCCGGCGATGTCATTCAGGTGAGGTTCTTCTACAACCCGGAGCTCGACGACACGATTCAGATCCGACCCGACGGAATGATCTCTATGCCTTTGGTCGGGGAGCTTGACATCCACGACTTGACCATTACCGAGGCGCGCGAACGGTTGGAAGACCTCTATCGCACGATCGTCAAGCAACCGAGTGTCACCATCCAGGTTCGTGAGTACGCGGCGCAAAAAGTCTACGTGGGTGGACAAGTCCTGCGCCCGGGAGTGATTCCGTTGAAAAGCGAGCTAACGGTGTTGGACGCGATTATGGAAGCCGGTGGCAATAAGCTCACCGGCAGCGACTCCAGTGTCGTTCTCATTCGAAAAGGCGAGTCGGGGGAGCCGGTGCGTTACAAGCTCTCTTTGAAGAGCAAGGACGGCCAACCGCCCATGGCGAACATAAGCCTAAGGCCTTTCGATGTCGTTCTTGTTCCCGAAACCCGTATCGCTCGGATGGATCGGTGGGTGGACCAGCACGTACGTCAGCTCATCCCGGTAGTGCTCACCGCAGGTTTTACTTACCTGCAAACGAGCAACCCGGTCATTATTCCATGAGGGCTTTAGACGCTGAGATTCAGGTGAACGGAGATCTTCGAAACTATGGAACTCAATGAAGAACAATTCATGCAGCGGTCCCCGATTTGGGACGACCTCGTAGTGATCCTACGAAAAAGGACTTGGCTCATCGCGCTCGTGTTTTTGGGAACCGTGCTGGGGACCTACGTCACTGTTCAACTCCTGACGGAGCGATACGAATCGAAGGCTTCGCTCCTGGTCAAGCTCGGCCGCGAGAATTCCGAGATTCCGGCCACGGTACAAAACGGCGGCTTCTTTTCCTCCGGAGTTCGCCGCGAGGAGATCAACTCCGAGGTCGAGATGCTCCGGTCCCGCCAATTAGTGGAGTCGGTGGTCAACGAGATCGGACCGGAGATGTTTCGCTTCGAGCCTCCGCCGCCGACCAGTCTCTTCAAGGCCGTGAAGTACTACGTAAAGAAATCGGTACGGTGGGCGAAGGGAGTGGGGAACTCTTTTCTCGTTCTCGTGAATCTGAGGGAAGGGCTCACGGACCGTGAGTATGCCGTTCTCACCATCGAGGAGGCACTGAGTGTTGGAGCGGAAAAAGACTCCGATGTCATCACGGCGCGGTTGCGTTTGCCCGATCCCGAAGTCTCCTCCGGCGTTTTAGAGCTACTGATTGGGCAATACATGGAAACGCACGTTTCCGTACGCCGGAGCAAGAACGTCCAAGCCTTCTTCGACGAGCAGGTCGTCAAGCTGGAGAGTGAGCTCGATGAGATCGACAAGGCCAAGGAGGTCGTTCTCGAAGAGTGGGACCTCGCCAACGTCGCGGAACAAAGGAGTCTCTTGCTTCAGAGACTGAGCGACGCAGAAAGACAAATCGATAGCAACAGCAACGAAAAAGCCATGCTTCTCCAGCAGAAGAATGCGATGGAAAGTCGTCTGGCCGAACTGCCGGAAGAGTCCCGTCTCAACGAAGTCCGTATTCGAAATCCCTCGCGAGAAACGATCGAAACGAGAATCACCGAGCTCAAGTTGGAACGGGAGCAAATGTTCAATCGCTATCAGGCGGACGCACTGCCCATCGCCAACTTGAACGACGAGATTTCCGGGCTCGAAGCCCTTATGAACGATGAAGAGGAAACTCACTTCGACTCCGTGACTTCGGAAGCACACCCGGTCCGTCGTCAGTTCGCCGGGAAGGTCGAGGAATTGGACGTCAAGCTCGCCGGGCTGAATGCGTCGGAGGCCAAGCTCGATGCCATGGTCCTAGACCTGCGGAAAACGTTGGACCGCCTCGCTGAGGGAGAAGATCGACTGGACGACATCCTTCGGCAACGGCAGGTGGCCGAACAGAGCTACTTCGCTTACTCCGAGAGAATGGAAGATGCCCGTATTTCCGAGGAGTTGGACCACCTCGGGATGGCGAACATCTCGGTATTGAGTTCACCCAACCTGCCGATCAAACCGGTTTATCCACGCAAGCTTCTCATAACCGTTCTTTCTATTCCGGTGGGATTCTTCCTCGGGATCGGTTTGGCGCTCGTACTCGAGTACTTCAAGGAGAACATCGAGTCGAAGCAGGATTTGATGGGCGTTCGACGGCGTCACCTATCTCGGGTCGTTCCGTCTTTCTCCCAACTCCGGAAACTAAAACATGAATCTTGTCGAGGTCCGATCGATGCCGGCGCCGGTACTGGCGCTCGCATTCGGTTTGGCGGGTGGCATCGGCTGGACTCTTCTCGTGACCCGAACTTCGCCGGTGTTGGCCTTGGCGGCTCTTGGCGGACTGGTTGTTGTTTTTGCAGTAATTCGACGTCCGGCCTGGGGACTCCTTTTGACCGCCTTGGTCATTCCCTTGGAACGGCTGGGTCGATTCACGAACGACAGCAGCATGTACACGATCTCGCTCATGCGGGTGGTCGGTGTCTTGGCATTGGGGAGCTTTCTATTGCATGCGGCCGTGCGGAAATGGAAGCTCAACTTCGGTGTCGCTTTCTTCCTTTACGCAGGTTACTTCGGCCTCGCCATGCTGGGAATCAGTCATACGAGCGATCCCCTCGGCAGCGTGCGCGCCAGCGGAGCCATTCTCGGAAACCTGATGTTTTTTTTCCTGGTGACCAATTTGGTGCGGGAATGGCGGTTGGCCAAAGCAGCCGTCGCCATCTGGTTGGTGGCTACTACGCTGGTTGGTGTCTACGTGATCTACGACTGGCATCTGGGATCGGGAGCGATCGAAGAGAGTCGGATCGGAGAAACGGATTCGCGGCTGAGCACCGCCTGGGCCGACGCTTCGGAGTGGGAGAGCCTGAATCGGGTGCAACGAGCTATGGGCACGACGTCGCACGCGGCGGTCTACGGAATCAACCTGGTGCTGACGGTGCCCTTCTTCCTTTACCTAATGAGAACTCAGGACGACCGAAGGGTGAGGAACGCCGCCTTCGCTGCGCTCCTCGTGACTCTCTACAACGTCATGCTGACCAATACGCGGGCCGCCATTTTACTGGCGGGACTAGTGCTTTTTCTGTGCGCGGTCCGGGGCTTAGTACGGATTCGACCCAGTTGGGTGCTTGCGGCGGCTCTCGTCGGCGGTCTGATGCTCCCGCTGGTTCCAGGGGCCATTTACGAGCGCGTGCTCGATCTCTCGAACTACTCTTACGAGCGTTCGGGCACGTTACGTATTCGGCTCGAGTACTGGAAGGCCGGGTTGGCGGTCATCGAAGAGAACTGGCTTACCGGCGCAGGTGTTGGCAATCAGGCGGAGATCCCGAAGTACATCAAAGGTTATGGACCGAAGCAGACGACGGTTCACAACGAGTACATACAGACCTTCCTCGAGGTCGGTCTGTTGGGATGGCTCCTCTTTTTTTCCTTCGTCGGCGTTTTGATGTGGCGGGGCGTTCGCGCGGCGGCGCTCTTCCGCCGACAAGGAACGGAAGAAGAGAAGTACTGGTTTTTGGTGGCCTGTCAGATCGCCATGGCCTCGGTGCTCGTCTACGGATTGCAGGTGGATGTCTTCCACTTCCCTTTGAAGGGGTGGTGGCTCGTCGCTGCGCTCAGTTGGGTCATGTACCAACTGGCTAAGCAAGAAACACGCGGGAACAGGTTGGAGGAATCAGGAGGCATTTCTTGATCGAAGAAGCGAAACATGACGTGGCAATTGTATTGGTCGGCAAGGATTCTCGTGAGTACGTAAAAAAGTGTCTCGTGTCGCTTCGTGAAGCGCAATGGGGATCCTTCGACTACGAAGTGATCTACGTAGACAACGGTTCGAAGGACGGAACGCTCGACATGATCGCCGAAGGATTTCCCGAGGTCGAGACGATTGGAAACGACGACAACCTCGGATTTTGCAAAGCCGCCAATCAGGGGGCCGAAAAAGCGAACAGTCGATATCTGTGTTTCCTGAACGACGACACGATCGTGCTCGAAGACGCCGTCGCCCGGCTGGCTCGTTTTCTCGATGAGCAGAAAGGAGCCGGCGCGGTGGGAAGTCGGCTCCTCTACCCCGACATGAGCGAACAATGGTCGGGCAGAAGATTTCCTTCTCCGTGGAACGGAATCTTCGGTCGTCGTTCGGTGTTGAGTCGCTTCTTTCCCAACGCGGGTTTTCTCGTTCGCTATCTCTACAAGGACGAGCTCAAAGGCGAGAGACCTTTCGTCGTGGATTGGATCTCGGCCGCGGCCATGATGGTTCGAACCGAAGTCTATTGGGCGGCGGGAGGTTGCGCCGAAGACTATTACTACTGGCACGAGGCTGTGTTGTGCGACCGCATCCGTAGCGCCGGGTTCGAGGTGTTCCTCGACCCGCTCTCCCGCATCATTCACTTCGAGGGCAAAGGCAGTGGCTCGCGACCCTATCCGATTCAGCGCTGGCACATTCGAGATTTCCACGAAGGAGCCTATCGCTGCTACTGCGAGCACCATCGACTCGGAAAATGGAGTCCTTGGCGTCTGTTCGCAGCCGTGACACTCAAAACGAGGGCGACCCTGTTGCTGGCCGGCGCTTGGCTTTCCAGCAGGCTCGAGAAGAAACCCGAGCAGGACCTGACATGGACCCGGCCGAAAGGAGCCCTACAGTGATGCGCCAAGTCTCAGCCGGCCAAGCTGCCTTGAAAATGGATTTTCCACTCCCGCTCGTCTGTCCCGTTTGTCACGCCGGTTTGGCCACAGAAAGGGAAGGATTTTTTTGCACGGACTGCGAGCAACGTTTTCCCTTGGTGGACGAGTTCCCGGACTTCATCGTCGGCGAGCGTTTCGAAGACGAAACGGATGGCAGTCAGCTCAAATACGAAGAGCAGTCCAATCGAGATCTAGCCGAGGGCTACCTCCTACCGACTTTCCGGCGCCTGTGGCCCAACCCGTCCCGTCCGCCGCGGCTCCTTTCTTTGGGGTGTGGAGCGGGAACGGATGTGGATGTTCTGTGTGACGCCGGGTTCGACTGCGTCGGGATCGACTGCGGAAACCGTACCGCCGCCTGGCCACGTCGAGTCGAGAAGAACCGCTTTTTCCTTGCGAACGGACAAAACCTGCCCTTCGAAGAAGAGAGCTTCGACGGCATTTTCTGTGGCTGCGTGTTTCCGCATGTTGGGGTGGTGGGGGACAGCTATCAAGTTGCTTCCGACTATCGTGATCAAAGACTGAGTTTGGCGAGGGAAATGAATCGCGTGCTCCGGCCGGGAGGCAAGATTTTGGTGAGCAGTCCGAATCGGCTGTTCCCCTTCGACATCTTCCACGGTAGAACGCCGGGAAGCTATCGACCACGACCGTACTGGCCGCGGGATCCTTTTCTCCTTTCCCTTGCGGACTACAGGGCGCTTTTTTCCGCCTGCGGTTTGTCCAAGGTCGAGACGCAACCGGTAGCCGGATATTGGAGTTTTTTTCGCAGCAAAAAGTCCTGGAAAGGCTACCTGTTGGGCCTACCGATTCGGTCGGTTTTCTGGATGGCGTCGCGTCCCGAGCTACGTGCCATCAGGAGCTCCCCAATCAGTCCGTGGATTGTGGTGTTGATTAATAAGGCCAAGGCAGAGGAGGCGGTTCGATGAGCATCGGTTGGTCGAGTATGGGAGATGAAGCGTCTCTTGCTGGAAACCGAAAGCTTAGGTCTTTTTACTACGGCAAGAAAGTCCTGGTTGCGGGTGGCGAAGGTTTTCTTGGATACAACTGCGTGCGCGTATTGCTTCAATTGGGAGCGGATGTTTCGGTCCTGACCCGAAGCAGTCGGAGACCCGATCTTCGTCCTCTGGCGCACGTCGTCATCGGAGACCTGAGAGATCGTGAACTGATGCGGGAGCTCACTAGCGATACCCGAGTGGTCTTCGATTTCGCCGGCATCGCGGGGGCCGTCGATAGCAACCAGGAGCCGGAACGTAATCTCGACGGAGAATGTCGCGCCCATCTGACTCTCTTTCGGGCATGCGCGGAGAGCCCCATAAAACCAAGAGTTGTTTTCTGCAGCTCCCGGCTCGTTTACGGTAGGCCTCAGTATGTCCCGGTCAACGAAAGCCATCCCCTGGCGCCGCAGAGCATCTATGCGACACACAAAGTGACGGCGGAGAACTATCTCGGTGTCTTTGCCCGAACCCACGGACTTCCGTTCACGATATTGCGGGTCTCCAATCCTTACGGACCGTATCAAGCTCAACATTCCAAGAGCTATGGGGTCATCAATCAGTTTCTCTCACTCGCCGCCCAAGGCGAAGCCATCCGCGTCTACGGAACGGGATCCCAGCTTCGAGATTACATCTTCGTGGACGACGTGGTTGCCGCGTTCTTGCTTACCGCTGCCGAGGAGGCTTGTGCCGGTGAGTGTTTCAACCTGGGGGGACGTCGCGGCATTAGGTTGGGAGATGCCGCCAGAGCCATTGCGCGGCTCGCCGACGGCCCGCCGGTCGAGGTGGTGGAATGGCCGGACGACTATCAAGCCGTCGAAACAGGGGATTATCTGACCGATCTCGGAAAAATCGATTCTTATATTTCTTTACCTGTTCAAAAGAGCTTCGAAGCAGGTGTGACTCGAAGCCTGGATGCATATCGAGAGGAATTCGCGGAAGTCTATGCCGTTTCCAAGGTCTCATAAATGAGATAAGCAAAATAACCGACAACGCGAATTACGAATCATTGGGGGGCAACAAATGAGCACATTCCTTCTCGACCCGGCTACGGTCGAGGCCATACAGATAAGAACCGCGGAAATACCTCGGATGGAAGCCCGTTCGGGGATTTTAATGAGGCTCTTCGAGATAGTCGCTGCGAGTGCAGCGTTGGTTGTTTTCAGCCCCATCATGCTGGTTATCGCCGGCATTATTCGGCTGGGCACGCCGGGACCGGTTCTGTTCTTCCAGAAGCGGGTTGGGATGAACGGCCGGCCTTTTACCTTCGTCAAGTTCAGAACGCTTCATGCCGATGCCCGGGAGCGGTTTCCCGAGCTCTATGCTTACAAATACACGCAAGAGGAAATAGACCGGTTGGCGTTTAAAGTCGAGGACGATCCGAGGGTCACGCCGCAAGGCAAATGGATTCGAAAAACCTCACTGGACGAGCTTCCCAATTTTTGGAACGTCCTCACGGGCGACATGGCACTCGTAGGCCCACGCCCCGAGATCCCGGAAATGCTTCCTTACTACGAAGGCGAGATGCTCGAAAAATTCTCCGTGCGACCCGGAGTCACCGGTCTGGCGCAGATCTCGGGAAGAGGGCGGCTGGGCTTCCGCGATACGGTTTCCTACGATGTGGACTACGTTCGGAAGCGATCTCCCCGCCTCGATTTCAAAGTGCTCTTCGAGACGGTACGGCTGGTCTTCCTTCAAGACGGAGCGTTCTAGGCGGCTCGAGGGGGCACATTTATGTCGTCAATTAGAAATTCTCGAGTATTGGTGACCGGCGGCGGAGGCTTTTTGGGCTCGCACATGGTGAGAGCCCTAACCGAGGAGGGAGCAATTGTAGCTTCTCTAGTGAGGAGCTCCTCGAGTCGATTGGCCCCGCCTTCTTTGGCGGGCGTTCGATTCCTGGGTTGTGACATTACGGATCCCGGCGCAACGATGCGCGCCGTGGAGGATTTCGGCCCCGAGATTCTCTACCATTTCGCGGCCCACCCGGATGGGGCGGAGAGTCACGCACAAGCGTCGGCCGCCGTGGACGTGAATCTGAACGGCACGGTGAATCTCCTCGAGGCCTTCAGCCGGTGTGGAGGGCGTCTGTTCGTCTACGGAGATTCCTCGAAGGTTTACGGCAACGGCCCGTTGCCGCACCGAGAAGAAAACCCCATTCAACCGACGAGCTCCTATGCCGTTGCAAAAGCAGCTGGTTGGGAGATGTGCCGGTTGTACGAACGTCTTCATGATTTCGACGTCGTGTCTTTCCGTCCCACTATGATTTACGGACCCGGACAAACCTTCAACCTGATCAGTTTCGTGGTGGAGAGCGTACTCGAAGACAAAAGTGAAATTCCACTCATGGGTGGCAGCCAGACACGAGATCCGCTCTACATCACAGATGCCATCAACGCCTTTCTGTCTTTGGCGCGGGAAGAACGCGCTGCCGCGGGAAGAGTAATCAACATAGGTGGAGGGCGAGAGCTCACGGTACACCAATTAGCACGTGAGGTTGTCCGCATGATGGGTGCGAATACCAAGCTCGTCATACAACCTCGTGAGGCACGCCCCACCGAGATCTGGCGCAGCTACTGCGACAACCGTGAGGCGGAAGACATTCTGGGTTGGCGACCGCAGGTCTCGTTACAGGACGGACTGCGGTTGACGATTCAGTTTCTCACCGAGACGAAACGAAGACTCGTTTCCGTCTATTCGTGAGCATCACGAGGAAAGGAATAAAAACGCATGCGCATTGCGGCTCGTGCTCAGAAATACCTCAAGAAGGTGCCGCAGTACACTCGAAGCCAGCGCCATCTTTGGTCTGTTCTTCGTCATGGTACGCCGAAAAAGTGGCTCAACTTGGCTCGGGTAGAGATGGAAAGGAAGCTTCGGCGCGTTGAGCTGAAGAGCCATCCCTATTTGTTGATCATCGATCCTTGCAACTATTGCAATCTGAGATGTCCCCTGTGTCCCACCGGACTCACCGATCTGGGCCGGCCACAGGCGATGTTGTCGTTTGAGCATTTCAAACAGTACTTCGACTCCTTTGTCCCCTACATTTTCGAAGCCTACATGCACAACTGGGGAGAATCCCTGCTGAACAAGCAGGTCTACAAGATGATCGAGTACACGCAGCAGAACAACGTGGGGACCAATCTCAGCTCGAATTTGGTCGAGCTCGATTCGACGGATATCGACAACATTCTCGATTGCGGTTTGGAGTACCTCGTTGTGTCTCTGGACGGAACGAGTCAGGAAACCTACGGGCAGTACCGGATCCGAGGGAACTACGACAAGGTCATCGAGAATCTCAGCGAGCTATTGCGCCGCCGCAACAAGCGAGGACAAAAGACCCCGGTGGTCGAGTGGCAGTACATTGTCATGAAGCAGAACGAAAAGGAGATTCCGGAGGCGGAAAAGCTGGCCGACAAACTCGGGGTCGATATCCTTCGTTTCGTCCCCGTGGGGATGCCCTTCGAGTTCAAAAACCGTTCGGAGGTTGCAGAGAAATGGTACCCCGTGACCGTCGACGGCCGGGTGAAAAGCGACCATCAAGAACAGCAATTCGGCCAAGAAGGCAAGCCCGGGCCCTGCTTCTATCTCTATCGTTCCATGGTAGTGAATCCCGACGGGGGTGTTTCACCCTGTTGTGTGGTCTACCGCAAAAACAGGGACTTCGCCGACCTGAATCATCGAAAAAACGGCCTCATGGACATATGGAACAACGACCACTATCTGTCGGCCCGTTCTATATTCGCCGGCAAAGAGGTTCCAAATCGAAAAACTACGGTGTGTGACGAATGCGACATCTTCAAGAAATAAGGAAATTGAGCCGCAATTGGCTCTCGCGGCCCTTCAGGGCCGCCGGCCGGGAGAATCGTCCTCTTGGGGCTGCTTCGAAGGAATCAGATGTCGCCGGGCCTCTTCGAAGGGAAGCTCACGGCGATAAATGGCGCGAAACGGGTGAGCGGAGCGACAGGGAATCCGGCCGTGAGAGGCAGGAGCGACGAGGCAGCGAGGAGCGAATGGCGGCGAGCGAGGCAGCGAGGCCGAGCGAAGCACTAATAAATGAAGAGACCCTCCTGATCGCTGCAAAACTTCGCACCCTTGCGCGAGACGATCGAGCAGCTATCTCCGTCTGCAGTCTGGACAGGTCGGAAGGCGTCAGCCGGGTCGTCGCCGGACTGGCGGAAGCCCTGGCTAGGCAAACCGAACAACGCGTATTGATCATCGACGCCGATTTGAATAGACCGTCTCAGCATCGACGGTTCGATGTGCCGGAGAGTCCCGGGCTCGCGGAAGCTCTTCTTACCGAAGCGAGTATAAGCGAAGCGGTGCATCCAACCGCAATGGAATCTCTCTATGTTCTACCCGCGGGTTCGACGAGTGGGGACCCCAACTTTGTCTACTCGGTCGAGTACTCCAGGATGCTGGCGACACTTCGCGATCAGTTTCAAATCATTCTCATCGATACGCCTCCGCTCGATGACTCGGGCGCCGGCTACCTTCTTGCGTCCAGGTCGGAAAGCGTGTTGTTGGTGATGGCTTCCGGTCGACACCCTCGTCGCGAGCTCCGCAAGGTGAGCTCGGAACTGGCCCGGCTGGGGACGAAAGTGCTGGGGGTTTGTTTGACGGAGACAGAAAGTTGACGGCTCTTTGGGAGTGCCGGTCATGTTAAGGGGGGAGTCTACCGTCGCTCCGCTCGTTGCTGCAACGCCCGCTCGATTGTTGCCGGTGAGTCGGATTTCGGTCCTTCATCTCATTCACACCATGGCTTACGGCGGTGTGGAAACGGCCATCATCAACTGGCTGGGGGAAATGGACCGAAGCCAATTCGACATCCATCTTGCCTGTTTCGACAATCCGGGCGGAGGTGGCTCGGAGGAGCCTTTCGTAGAGGCGGCTCAAAAACGGGGGCTGACGGTACACAAAATACCCTGGGGGCGACGAAAGCCTCTGTTGAAGTCGGCCCGCAGCCTTGTCACCTTAATGGATCGTTTCGGTGTCGAAATCCTGCATACCCACAACTGGTATGCGGATTTTGTGGGCGCTTTGGCCGCAGGGCTCAGGCCGGTAAAGACAATCACCACCGTCTATGTTTGGTCGGATTACGATTGGAAGCGGAATTTGCTTCAAACGATCGATCGCCGTGTGATAGGGCGGTTCGACGTCGTCAGCGCGCATTGCCGGGACACCTATCTCAAAACCATCGATTACGGTATTCCGGAAGATCGCCTGCGACTTCACGTAGCGGGCTACGCCGGCAAAGCCGTCAAAATGCCCTCCGACGAGCGACTTCGTTTGCGGCGGTCGAAAGGAATTTCGGATGATGAAATTCTTCTCGGAAACGTCGCCCGTTTCTATCCCGAGAAATCGCACGAGCTGCTATTGGACGCATTCCGACGTATCGTCGATAGCTATCCCCGGACGCGTCTGTGGATCGCCGGTGTAGGCCCACTGGAGCCTCGAATTCGACAACGAGTACGAGAGCTTGGCCTCGAGTCGCGAATAGAGTTCCTCGGGTTCGTCGAAAATCTCGAAGAAGTTCTACCGCTACTCGATATCCAAGTCCATCCCGCGACGGTCGAAGGGGTTGCGCAGGCGGTTTGTGCCGGTATGACGTCGGGCCTGCCCGTGGTCGCATCCGCGGTCGGAGGGTTACCGGAGGTCATCGAGCACGAGCGAACGGGATTCTTGGTGCCGCCCAACGACGAGCCGGCGCTAACAGAAGCGATCGTTCGCCTTATGGACGACAGCGGGCTTCGCCGGCGACTCGGGGAGGCGGCCCGGGACTTTATTACCAACGAATACTCTCTCTCGGCGGCGGTCCGCCGAGTGGAGCAGACGTATCGCGAGGTCGTGAGTTGAGTCGAATTGGACTTTTCGTGGTCATGGCGGGACGGCAGGCCGGTGGGCCGGAGACCTACGAGCATGGTCTTCTTCGCTCCCTCGTCGCGATGAATGGCGGCAACGAGTACCACGTCTTCTGCTTCTCGCGCGAGGCTGCGGCCTCCTTTGATCTAGAGAGAGACAATGTCCGCTACCACGTTCTCGACAAAGGACCGCGCTGGTTTTCGACTATCAGTGCGCTTCCTTACCGTATGATGACGAGCGAGATCGACCTCCTTCATGCCACTTTGGTGCCGCCGTTTTTTTCTCCCAAGGGATACGTTTTCACCATGCATTGCTTCAGTACGTTCCAGCACCCGGAGTTTTACCGGCCCGAGCATGCGCGGCGCCTGAACCGTTTGATGATTCGGGGTATGGAGAAGGCTCGGTTGATTCTCTGCGTCTCGAACAACGTGAAGGACCTCATCGCCGAAAAGTTCCGCATCCCCGAAGACCGACTCCAAGTCGTTTACAACGGTGTGAGCGACGAGTTTCAGCCGATGGATCGTGATTTGGCGAGAGCCGACGTTAAAGAGCGATATGGAATCGAGCGTCCTTATTTGCTTTTTACCGGGCAGCTTAAAGAGCGAAAGAACATCGGACGCATATTAGAGGCGTTTGCTCGTTTTAGAGCAGAAGGAAACGACGATTTCGCTCTCGTACTGGCGGGGCGACGAGATTGGAGCTCGGGAGACCTCGACGCTGTTATCGAGCGGCTCCAGATCCGGCCCTGGGTCATTGAACTGGGACACCTGGAGAACGGGCAGCTTCCGCCGTTGTATAGCGCGGCCGAGGCCTGTGTTTTTCCGTCTCTTTGGGAAGGTTTTGGAATCCCCGTGATCGAGTCGATGGCCTGCGGAACTCCCGTGATCACTTCCAACGTTTCATGTCTCCCGGAGGTGGCGGGAGGACAGGCGGTTCTCGTAGATCCTTACTCGGTCGAGGAGATCGCCGACGCGATGGAGCGTACGACGCAAAATTCGGATCTTCGCAACCGGCTAATCGCCGGAGGTATTGCGCGGGCAAGTGAGTTTTCTTGGCGAGAGACGGCGAAGCAGACGCTTCGGGCCTACGATCGTGCGACAAACTCCTGAGGTTACCGTTGATAAGGACGACGCAAATTCTCGTTCCAAAGCGTGGTGATGGGCTTGGGGGCGAAGTCCTGAGTGGTCAGACCCATGAAGGCAAAGAAAGCAAAATCTGAACGTTCCGGGGACAGGGTGGGAAGGATCCACGGTACATCGGTAGGGAAAAACCAGACCACGAACTCGAAAGAAAGGTTCTCGGCTTGATTCAACATCCACGCAAGGTAATCCCTTTGAAGCTCTTCCGAGCCGGCGGCGTCGAAATCGCCGTCGAAGGGACGACTCCCGAAGCCGGTTTCGGCGATGACGATCGGGCTCTGAGCGAATGCTTGGAAACGCGAGATGTAGTCGTCCGGCATGATTGCCGGCTCGAAACCGACACTCGAGGGGTAAAGCGCAAGAGCCAAGCAGTCCATGGCCGGGTCGAGGATGGGAAGAAGCTCCAGTTGGTTGTGAATGATCAGCGCGTCCGCTTGGAGGGTTGGAAAAATCGACGTTGACGGGGCCAGCGGCTTCAGCGTGGCGTAGGCCTCCAGATAGAGCGAGGCCAGGTTCTCGAAGTCAGCCGGATTGTGAAGGGCATAGAGGTTGATTTCGATTCCCAAGGCCAAGTATCGGGGTTGGAACGTTTCCAGAATGAATCGACCGTAGTTGATGAAAGCCTGCCGCAGTCTGGGATTGGAGAAAAATGCCGGACCCATGGCGGCGGGGAAGAGGCCGCCGTCCGAGTTGATGGCGACCCCCGAACGTTCCGCGTTGAGCGGCGTGATCGCGACGTAAACGACTCGGCCTTCGGTCCGCGCGGCGGCTTTTTCGAATTTTTCGGCGAAAGAGCGCGGAGCTCGATCCTGTTCGAGTGCGGCCCAAGGGAGCCCGATCTCGTCGTAGTGCAGCGCAGCGAGGTCGGCGTTGTCCACCACGAAGTCGAGGGCGAGCTCCTGGTCGTCTTCGCCGGGGCCGGGGGCGAACGGCGTAAGTCCCATGCGGAAAGAGCGTGGCTCGCCGACCGAGGTCGTGGTTGCGGAACCAACGGAATCATCGCCGTTGCAGTTGTCCTGAAACATGAAAGCTGCCAGCAGCAGCAGACATGCGTAGGAACGTGAATTACGGTGAACGAATAGAAATCTATTGAAACATTTGTGGGCTCGCATCTTTTTCTCGTTGGCTATATTAGCGCAGAAAAAAAAAGTGCCTTTGGTTTTGGAGGTTGATGGATGAAAGGAATCATTTTGGCCGGGGGTAACGGTACTCGGCTCTACCCTTTGACCAAATCTGTTTCGAAGCAGATGCTTCCGCTCTATGACAAGCCGATGGTGTACTACCCGCTCTCGGTGCTCATGTTGGCGGGCGTTCGCGATATACTCATCATCTCGACGCCACGCGATTTACCCGTGTACCGTGACCTGCTCGGCGATGGCAGTCAAATCGGCCTGAACTTCTGTTACCGAGAGCAGGAGCGTCCTCGCGGTTTGGCCGACGCCTTTCTCGTCGGAGAATCCTTCATCGGCGACGACGAAGTCGCGCTGATTCTGGGAGACAATGTCTTTTTCGGCCAGCATTTGACCGAGGTCCTGAAGCGTGCCGCCCATCTCGACGATGGCGCCATGATCTTCGGCTACTACGTCAAAGATCCCACTTCTTTTGGAGTGGTCGAGGTCGCGAACGGTGTGGCCGTATCTCTCGAGGAGAAACCGGCGGCGCCCAAGTCTAACTACGCTATACCCGGCCTGTATTTCTATGACCGGCAGGTTGTTTCCATGGCCAAAGAGCTCGAGCCCTCTCCTCGAGGCGAGCTCGAGATTACCGATCTCAACCGTGAGTATATGAAAGCCGGAAAGCTACGCGTGGAGCTTTTCGGACGGGGGATGGCCTGGCTGGACACGGGAACCTATGAAGGGATGTTGGATGCCTGCAATTTCGTACACACGATTCAAAAACGCCAAGGGTTCTACATCGCCTGCATCGAAGAGATTGCCTTCAGGCTCGGCTATATCGATGCCGAACGGCTGCTCGAGCTCTCCCGGCCTCTAAGAAGCACGCCCTATGGAGAGTATCTTTCCGACATTGCGGCCGAGAACGGGGCGGGACGATATTACAGTGGGGATCACAAATGACGGTGGCGACATGCGATGTGGAGTTTCAAACACAGAAGACTCCTATCGACGGTTTGATGCTCATCAAGCCCAAGCTTTTCGTTGATCAGCGAGGGTATTTCATGGAGTCTTTTCGCAAACGGGACTTTGCCGACATGGGGGTCGATGTGGATTTTGTTCAGGAGAACCAGTCGAAATCCAAAAGAGGGACACTCCGAGGGCTTCATTTCCAAAAGAGCCGCCCTCAGGCCAAGCTGGTGCGCGCGGTTCGAGGCAGGGTGTTCGATGTGGCGGTGGATTTGCGCCGGGCATCTCCGACATTCGGCCAATGGCAAGGAGTCATTCTCGACTCGGAAGCCAAGAATATGTTCTACGTCCCGGCGGGTTTCGCCCACGGTTTCCTTGCATTGACCGAAGACGCGGAATTTGCTTATAAATGTTCGGAATACTACGACGGAGAAGACGAGGGCGGCCTGTACTGGAACGATCCCGATATCGGCATCGAATGGCCGCTCGCTTCCATCGGTTGGCCCTTGCTTTCGGAGAAGGATAGGAAACTTCCGCGGCTTAGGGAACTGGATTGGGCGTTCTAGTTATTAATATTGATGGGGTGGATCGTGCCCCCGGGTTCAATTTTGCTCAAAGGAGTACCGAATTATGAAATGGCCATATTTCCGCCGAATCTCGAGTGTCACAGTGCTATCGCTTTTTATCACGTTTGTCGCTCAGGCCCAGTCCGATCCCCCGGTCGTCGTTGTTCTTGGGGATAGTATCGGAGAAGCCGTTCAATCGGCGGACGCCAGCGCCGAGACCCAGCCCTTCGGTTATCCTAACTGGGTGGCCTATAAGCTGGGAGTCCCTTTCGCTCTCCCTCTTATCCAGAGCGGGCCCTTCGAAACGGTGGGAGACACGGACGGACGGTCTCGCATTTATCCCGATTTTGCCGGTGCCAATTTGGCGGTATCCGGAGCCGATGTGGATTCGTTGCTCCATGATGCGGCCGATGCGGCCACGGTGGGAGAAATCGATTCGGAGACCGACCTCGTTCTTTTTCCCCGTTTGGGAAGTCAGATGGATATCGTGGAAGCCTGGACGCCGGCGCCGGATATCGTTCTGTGTTGGATCGGCAACAACGATGTTCTCAACACCACGCTCTCCTATGATCGGCTCGATGGCTCTCAATTGACGGACGTGGCGACATTCGACGAGAGGTTCAACGAGATCGCTCAGAGGCTGGGTGCTCTGGGAAGCAAGGTGGTTTTTGCCAACATTCCCTCGGTGACGAGTATCGGATTCTTGTTGGACGGCCAGGATCTCATCAGATTTCTCGGCTCGGACTACGGACTCGCCGAAGGCTCACGGACCAGCGTCGTCACGATGTTCCTCATCAAGCTGGGGCTCGATGACGGTAGTCTGCTCTCCGATCCAAACTACGTTCTCGACGCCGGTGAAATTGCAGCCATCCAAGATCGAATCGAGGTGTTCAACGACATCATCGCGACGGCCGCGGCGGACATCGATGCTCCTGTCGTGAACGCGAATGCGATTTTCGATTACATAGTTTCCAATCCACCGGAAATTTTGGGCATTCCACTGAGTCACCGATTCCTGGGCGGCGTGTTCAGTCTCGACGGCGTCCATCCTTCCAATACGATCCATGCCGTGATTGCCAACGAGTTCATCAAGGCTCTGAACGGCCACTATTTGATGAATATACCGGAGATCACGGGCGATGAGTTCTTTTACACGTTCTGGTTCGACCCTCACATTGACAAAGACGGTGACGGGAAGGTGACCGGACGGCTTTTCGCCGGTTTGCTCGAAACCCTCGGTCCATTTCTGGGCTTTTCGGGTGATCTCGATGACATCGTTGCCGATCCGGCGACTACCCGTTTTGACGGCGGGGGAGCGGAGCTCCTGCAAAGGTATAACCGACTTCAGGATCGCCGGGCTGGAGCCGAGACCGAGGCGCTCTCGCCTTCTGAGGCGCTCTCGCCGTCGATGGATGTCATCCACCTCCTCGAATCAGCGTTCGGTGTCAAGAACCGAAGGTAGAGAGAACTCGAGGACTCAGAATGGAGCAGGAGGACGGCTCCCCGCCGCCCCTCCTCCGTCGGTTGCGAGCTAACCAATCAGCGAACCGACTCCGTCGGGACTCGCGAAGCGCTGGTTACGGCGTCGTCGCCGGCAGGATTCAGTTGGCCAGGCTATGGTTCTATTCGAGCGTGGACCAAACCTCTCACCATCCCGCGGGGATCCGCCTCGAATCCTTCGAGCCGGGGATGGGTGAAGACCTGATAACCCTGGTAGGAGAGGATGTAGTAAGGAACTTCCGCGGCGATGATGTCGGCCGCTTCACGATAAGCTGCGGCTCGTTCCTCCGGACCGGTCAGCGCCCGACCCTTTTCGAGCAGCTCATCGACTTGCGGATTGCTGTAGCCGCCCCAGTTGAGCCCCCCCTTGGAGTGGAGTTGATCGAAGGTCACCCGATCGGGGTCCACCAGTTGTGTCCATCCTAAAAGGATGACCTCGTAATCCCCTGTGTCCCTTCGAACGGAAAACGACGGCCAGTCCGAAATCCACACCTCGGTCTCGATTCCGTTAGCGAAAAAAACATTTTGTAGGAACTCGACGGTCTGAATGCGATTGACGTCTTCGCTGTGGGTACCGAGCTCGAGGACGAGTTTCGTTCCATCTTTGTCGAGTACGCCGTCGCCATTGGAGTCGGTCCAGCCGAGCTCGGCGAGCAAATCGCGAGCGGATTTGGGATCATAGGTCGGTTGTCGAATGTTTTTCGAGTAGACGCTCCAAGAGGGAAGTAAAATCGACGAGGCAGCCTCGTCCGTTCCCTCGTAGATTTGCTCCAGGATCGTGGACTGGTCCACCAGCATCGCGATGGCCCTTCTCATCCGCGGGTCGGCAAGATGGGCTTTCTGAGAGCTGAAGTTGAGATAGGTGATTGCGAGACCGGGTCGGAGCTCGTGGCGAAACCGCTCGTTCCGAGTCAAACGCTCGATATCTTGAGGTGACAGGGGCGACATGATGATATCCAAATCGCCGGCCTCGAAAGCCTGCGCTCGGGCAGTGTTGTCGGGCACTAAAATGAGCTCGATCGTCGGGATATTAGGCTTCCCACCCCAGAAATCGGTGTTCGCTTCGACAACGATTTTGCTCCCCTTGTCCCAGCGGCTCAGCCGATAGGGTCCGCTTCCAATCGATCGAGAGCTCGGGTCCCCGCCGGCCTCCGCTCGGTGTTTCGGAACGATACCCATGTCCAAATAGCTCAGGAGAGGCGCGTAGGGCTCGGCCAAGTTGAATCGTACGGTCCGAAGGTCGACGGCTTCGACGTGCCGAATGGGCGCGTAAAGCGAGCGAAGGGGGGCCCTGAATGCCGGGTCGAGCAAGGTCTCGAAGGTATAAACGACGTCCTCGGCGGTCACGGGAGTTCCGTCATGAAAGCGTACCCCCTCCCGGAGGGTGAATACCCAGACCGACGGTTCCGGATTCTCCCACCGTTCCGCCAATCCCGGAACGGGTTGGAGGTCCGCGTCAATCTCAACGAGACCGTCGTAAATGAGGTTGACGGCACGATAGGCGGTGGTGTCTCTTGCGAGTCGAGGGTCGAGGGTTCCGGCGTCTCACGTCGACACCGACCCGGACCGCGGAAGGCGACGATGTCGGGCCGCATGAAAAAAGACCGGCGGCGAACAAGGTCGTGATAATCGAACAGGCGGTTTCGGCTCTCATTCTGATACCATCACCCAATCGGCATGGTTCCAAATGCCGGTTGCGGAGAAGAGCTACTTCACCTTGACCCCGTGTAATCCACCGGCACTCAAACCCTTGACCTCGTCGCCCTCGATGGAAAATTCGGTCTCCATACCGCTCGCGATGTCAAAGAACTTCGTTTGAGACTCGGGAAAGAGCTCGACCCTGCCGATGGCGGGGGACTGGGCGATCAGGCTCTCGTCACCTGCACGAATGGACACAACGATTCCCTGCGTCAGCTCGTACTCGCCTGCATATCGCGTGAGCTCGTCCGGGGTCAGTTTGGCGACCGACTTTCGGGTCGGCTCGATTCCTGACCAACCATACTCTTGGGCGATGCTGAGGAGGACCTCTTGGGCCAAGTTGCCGCCGCTATCGGAGTTGGTCATGACCGCGGCGCCTTTTCCTCCCTCTCGGTAGGCGACAAGTTGGCAACGAAATCCCTCGTTCGATCCGCCGTGGCCGAACCGTGCATCGTCACCCTCTCCATTGAGCGACGGCCCCAGCCCATGGTTGTTCAATCCCGGCGTGAGCATCTGCTCGGTCATGTCTTTGGACAGCACGTGATTCGGCTCACCCCGAAGCGACTTTTGGATCTCGATAGCGAAGCGCGCTAGATCGGAAGGCGTCGTCCAAAGTCCGGCGGCCGCCATTTCGGGGTAGGCGTGCCAGTTCCTTTGACCTTGTTCCCGTCCGGACGGTAACCGCTGCGCTCTCGGCCTCGTCGGTCCCGGCAACGGTTGCTCGTAGGTGCTGTCGTTCATGCCGATGGGATCGAGAACCGTTTCATGCAACAGCTCTGGGAAAGCTTGCCCCGTAACGTCGACCAACATTTGCTGCATGACCGTGTAGCCGCCCCCGGAGTACCGCCACTTGGTGCCCGGCTCCATATCCACGCGTATGGCCGCCGTATTCGGCGGGCGGCTCACCGTCCAGAATTTGCTGCAATGTCGGTTTGGAGGCGTCGCTCTCGTAGCCTGGAAATCCGTGAACCGTTAGTCCGGCCGAGTGGGTCACCAATCCGCGAAGCGTTACAGATTTTTCCTGCACGAATTCGTTGTCCGGGACTTTCCAGCTTTGAAGCTTTCCGTTGACGTCGGCGTCGAGCTCGAGTAGGCCCGTCCTCGACGAGTTTCAATGCAGCCATAGCGGCCACCGGCTTGCTGATGGACGCGGCTTGAAAGAGCGTCGATGGTGTCACCGAGCCGATTTCCCTCTACGTCCGCGTATCCATATCCTCGTGCCCACTTGATTTCGATAGTCATTGAACACGGCAACACTTACTCCGGGTACCCCGTAATATTCCATGCGCTCCCGAATATTGAACGTCTCGACGGGCCGTCCTTCGATGACGACGGCAGGGGTGAGCCTGTTCTCGATATTATCGGCGGGATCTGAGATTTCCTTCGGAGTTTTAGGGGGTGCTCTGACACCCGACCATCACGAGAATGAGTATGACTAGCGTTTTCCATATTGATTTCTTCTCCATGTCGGGAGAGGATATGCAAATCGGTGCAATGTGTTTCGAGCTCGAGAGGACCTTTGACGAAGGGCAGAGAACAGGATTTGTCAAACCGAGAGTCCCAATCGGTGATCCAGATCGAGCGAGAAGGCTCCGTTTGTGCTAATCTCCTTCCGCGTGAGTCCCGTATCAGATCAATTCTTAGAATGTCACTTGTCTGATTGTCAGACCAGTCGAGTTGCTATTTCATTGACATCGTTGTGCTTCGTATTCGAACGGTGGTCGAAAGGAGGAGCCCATGAAGCGAATTTCCCTGTGTATTCTGTTCTTGCTTGCCGTCTCGCTTGCTTTGTTATCGGTCAACGCGACGGCGCAGTCGATCCCGTCGCCCGAGGAATTTTTCGGATTCAAGATGGGTGCCGATGGAGAGCTCGCCCAATGGGACAAGGTCGTGGAGTATTTCAATCTGCTTGCGGACCGCTCCGATCGCATCATTGTCCAGAATCTCGGTGAGTCCACGGAGGGGAATCCATTTATTCTCGCGATCATCTCCTCACCCGACAACCTCAAGAACCTGGAAAAATACCGCGAAATCAGTAAGAAATTGGCGGATCCAAGAGGACTCTCAGATCAGGAAATTCAAGATCTCATTAAAAACGGGAAATTCATCGGGGCCGTGTCGAGCTCCATTCATGCCTCCGAAGTCGGCGGCATCAATGGCTCGTCGGAACAAGCCTATGAAATGGTCACGAGCAACGACCCCACCAACACGTTGATTCTCGACAACGTGATTTACCTGATGATCCCAAGCTTCAATCCCGACGGGGCGAAGATGATCGCCGACTGGTTTTACAAGTACAAAGGTACGGAGTATAACAATACCCGGCTGCCCTATCTCTACCATCTCTACACCGGTCACGATAACAACCGCGATGCCTACATGCTCACTCAGGTGGAATCCCAGCACTTTGCGAAAGTCATCTACCGGGATTGGATGCCCCAGGCCTACATCGATCACCACCACATGGGGAGCACGGGTGCCAGGTTCTATATCCCGCCCTACCTCGATCCCATACACACAAATGTGAGCCCCCTCCTCTACCGGGAGCACCAACTCTACGGAGCACATATGGCGGTGGCTTTGGAAAATGCGGGTAAGAGCGGCTTCGAGACCGGTGCACCCTACACTGCGTGGTGGCAGGCGGCATTTTGTATGGCAGGAAATTTTCACAACATCACCTCCATGCTTACCGAATCGGCGAGCGCCGACTGGGCCAATCCCATCTATATTTTGCCGGATCAACTGAGGGGGACGCGCGGGCGGCCCGAGTACAAAGCGCAAATGACAATGCCTCGACTATGGCCGGGCGGCTGGTGGCGCTTCCGCGAAATCGTCGAGCAACAGATGATCTCAGCAAAAGCCGTGCTGGAAGTGGGAGCACGCTACCGTGAGAGGTTGTTGGGGAATATGGTACTAAAAGCACAGGAGAATATCAAGCTTGGGCAGAACGAGCCTCCCTATGCCTTTATCATCCCCAGGGACCAGCATGACTTTCTCACCGCAGTCAAGCTCGCGAAGATCTTCCAGATGAACGGGAGTCGAAGTTCACCATCTCGATAAAGCCTACAATACGGATCCTACATTTTCGCGCCAGGCAGCTACGTGATCTCTACAGCTCAACCGAAGCGTGTCTTCGTCAAGTCGTTCCTTGAACAAATCAATTATCCGGACAACACTTGGACCCGGAGCCATGCCGACAATTCTCCCATCCGTCCCTATGATCTGGCCGCCTATGCGCTGAACGAGCACATGGGTGTGGATGCGCATTCCTATCATGGAGCCGCTTCGAAATATCACTATGAGCATCGCAAAGCAGTTCATATCTCCTCCCAAAGGCACCGTTGCAGGAGAGCGGGGATGGTTATATCCTCGATCACCGCTCCAACGACAGTATCAAAGCTATGAACCGGCTATTGGCGAAAGGCTACGAAGTGAGTTGGATCAAAGAGGGCTTCACCCACGAGAACGTCGAATACGCTTCCGGCGCGATCCTCGTCAAAGGTGGGGGCAGCCTCAAGTCGGACCTGCAGGCCATGGCTGATGAGCTGGGATCTGAGTTTCCAGAGTGCTCCGTCGCAGTTCAGAGGAGGGACGATCGCGCTCAAAGCACCTCGGCTCGGGATGTACAAACGCTACGCGGGTGGCAACATGGATGAAGGCTGGACCAACTGGCTGCTGCAGGATTTCGATTTCGATTTCACGTCGCTCTTCAACAAGGACATGAAAGCCTCGAGTCTCGCCCAAAAATACGATGTCATCATCATTCCGGATGACTCTGTCCGAAGCCATCATCGAAGGCCGTCAGAGGCGTTACGGAGGCGGAGCACAAAGTGATGCGGATATTCCCGAAGAATACCGGGGAGGTATCGGAGACGAAGGTGTGGAGAACCTCAAGACGTTTGTCAAGAACGGAGGAACGCTCATCACCTTCAATGGTCCTATGAGTTTGCCAAGGAGCTTTTCGATCTTCCCATCACGAACACCTTGGAAGGTGTACCGACCAAGGAGTTCTGGTGTCCGGGCTCCACGCTCAATATCGCCGTGGACAACTCTCATCCGATCGCCTACGGCATGCCGCAAAACGCCCTGGCCCTCTTCCGTCAAAGTCCCGTCGCTGAGGGTGTCCGTCGGGGATGGACAACGTTGCCGTTCCCGCCCGCTACCACGAACAGAACCTCCTGCAAAGCGGCTGGTTGATCGGCGAGCAGTACCTATCCAACAGACCGGTTGTCATCGAGTTTCAAATCGGGAAGGGCAAGGTCATTATTCTTGCTACGCCGGCCCAGTTCCGTGCCCAGATGCACGGCACCTTCAAGTTCCTGTTCAACAGTATTTTTTATGGTGCCGCCGAAGTGGTGAATCCGGGGTAGATATCGGACTTGGATTCGTGACTTTTTGACTGGGCGTCCCCGACGCGGGGACGCCCAAGCTGAGTAAGGTTGACGACAGTATGTCCATTCGAGAAAGCGAGGCCTGGAAGCGTCTCGTCGAAGACTTTCGCAGTCCCAAGGCGGAGACCTGGAGACAAACCCTCCTTGCGAATCTTGACATCGGTGATGTGGAGGAACTCGTCACCGCGTGTCTCGGCGGTAGCCCGGACGAACAAAGGGTTGCTGTTGTTCTGCTCATGATGCTGGCCGAAAGGCGGGACCAGTTATTTGACGACCGTTTGAGATCGAACTGGGTTGCCTGGTTGGGTGACACGGTCCGGCGGGACTACCCCTCCACGCTGGGTATCGCTGCCGGCGTTCCAGGCATGGAGGGAACAAGACAAAGCCGCCGCCGAAGCGTTCCTCGTCAAAGAATTGCCGATGGACCGGGCAAGAGATGAGATGGGAGCAAAGTATGTTGTGGCGCAACTCAGTTCCTTTGCCACCTTCGGTTCCGAGCAGGCACTGGAACGTCTCGAGGCCTTGGACGGTCTTCCCGACGATGCGGCTGAGGCGCGCCGGCGGGCTTTGGCGGATCTGAAGCCGGCGACCTCTGAGGAAATAGAGGCGCTGGCGGAATCATGGAGGCGCACGAGATCGTCGGACGACCTCTTTCGCATCTACGACCGGTATATCGTGCGACTACCGGCGGGCAAGGTGTCGATCGACGATCTAGTGAGACTTCTAGGACCTCCAACCGAGCGGCGAGGAAACGACCTTTGGTACCAGCCTGACTCCGGGACCCAGCTCTTTTTGGAGGGCGATGCCGAAGGACGCTTGCGAGGTTGCGGCTGGTCGTAAAGGACGACTGGCGCGAATATCGACCCTGCCGTCTGGATTCAGACCTCCCAGGACCAACGACTCGCCGACGTCGAGCACGTCCAATCGGTGAGGATTGCCGGGTCTCACCTGCCGCCACCACGAACGCATGCGTTCGATAGGTTCACTGAGCGGCTCGTCGGTGAGCTGAAACGTCCCCCAGTGCATCGGAACTAGACGGCGCGCTCCGAGATTGAGGAAGGCTCGTCCGGCTTGTTCTGGATTGAGGTGGAAGTGTTCCATGAACCACGCCGGCTCGTATCCGCCGATGGGTAGCGCAGCGGCGTCTAGGCCCGGGAAGCGCCGACCGATCTCGGCGAAACCTTCAAACCAGGAGCTGTCTCCCGAGTGGTAGATTGAGCGTCCACCGCCCTCGACCACAAAGCCTCCCCACAAGGATCGGTTGGTGTCGAAGATGCCGCGACGTGACCAGTGGCACGCCGGTACCAAGGTGATTCGAAGTTGTTCAACTTCGGCCTGCTGCCACCACTCGAGCTCAATCACGTGCTTCTTACCGCGACGGCGCATCCAACCACCCATGCCTTTGGGTACGATAAAGGGAATCTCCTCAGGGAGAGAGCGGATTGCCGCCGCGTCGAGATGGTCGAAGTGGTTGTGTGTGACCATCACGGCATCGATGTCGGGCAGCTCAGCCATCGTCAGCGGGGGAGGGAGATATCGGCGGTAGAGTCCACCGGCGTGGGACGAAAAAACGGGATCGATTAGAAAACACCGGCCTCCGAGAGATCCGAGCAACGACGCATGACCCAGCCAAGTCAACCATGGTTGTTTGGATTCCCCGCGGATGAGATTGAAGTTCGGACGGACGGTGGGCGCCGGAGAGCCCGGAGGTTGTCGTTGACGCCGCCCGAGCAGCCGGTCGGTGAGCCCCCAGCGCAGAACAGCCCCTAGCTCGTGTGGCCGATGGTTCGGATCCTCGTTGCTGTATCTCTTGGCCAATCTGCTAGCGACTCCGGTATCCTCAGATGCTGGAGCTAGTCCCACACCGTGGTCACGATTCCGGACCGCTCGATGTCTCCGTCTCTCGTGATGAGAGGGAGCTCCAAGCTCAGTGCCGCAGCACAGATCAGTGCATCAAAAGGATCGTTGTTGGGTCTCACCTCATCGGCCAGGAGCGCTTGCTCGACGGTCTGGTCCAGAGGTTGGTATGCGGGATTGCTGAAAAGCACATTGAAGAACTCGCGGGAAGACCCTCGGAGGTCTATCCGCCGAACCCGGGCCAGGAGACAGACCTCCCAAACCACCGCCGCAGGAACATAGGCGATCGCTTGTCGGCTCTCGCACGCCTGAAAGTGGGACGCCGCCCGCTTGCCGAGGATTCGACTCCCCGCCGTATGGAAAAGGAGCGGGTGGGTATCGGTGATCGCGGCCGCAAATTCGGTCAATTCGACTCTTTCTCGAGCGAGCGAGAGAAAAGATCTCGGACGGCGTTGTCGGCTTTTTTTAATTCGGGATCGTCAGCGGAGATGCGAACCATCCCGACGGCCGATCGATGCACGACCTGCATCTGCCTGCCGGACCGAGCCTCGTGGAGCAAGCGATCCAGCGTTTCGCTGAGACTTCTATTTCCATGCGCTTTGCTCTGCGCACGAAGCCACAGGAGATTCTCCGGCGAAAGCGTAACGGAAACAGCTTTCTTTTTCATACGATAATTATACGATGTTACACGATTTTTGAAAACAACAGGAAAAGAAGTTATCGAGCGCGTCGAGGCTCTCCCAGGCGTTCGCTACGTTTCCGTAACCAACAAGCTCCCACTGAGAGGCGGGCGTCATGCCAGAATCAGAGAAGCGGAGGGTAATGACTTCTCTCAGACCAAACGACCTTCAGTCGAGACATCTATCGTGTCGAGCGACTATTTCAAGGCAATGGGTATCCCGTTTCTCGAGGGACGTACGTTCACGGAACAGGACCGCGCTACGGGATCGTGGTCCGTCGTCATCAATAAATCTCTTTCTGACCGGCTTTGGCCAAACGGGAATTCTGTTGGAAAGCAATTTACCTTCCCGTTCAATACGCCCGTCGCTTGCGAGGTGGTTGGGGTCGTGGCAGATGTCAACCAACACGGACCCGAGAAGGATCCGATCTCGGAGGTCTTTCTCAGCTTTTCTCCCCTGCCACGGGAGGTCGAGATATCTCAAATACCTGAAGTACCTTGTAGTTCAGACCGATGTGGGTCCGTTGACCCTAACCGGCGCGATCCGGCATGAAGTCGCAAAAGTGGATCCCCATCAGCCCCTCTCGGAAATCCAGACGACCGCTGGGCTTCTTGGCTCTGCATTGGAGAGGCGTCGGTTCAACACACTTCTCATTGGTATATTTGCCACAACGGCCTTGGTGATCCTAGCGGCCGGAATCTACGGAGTCATGTCGTTTTTCGTTGCACAAAGGACCCACGAGATTGGACTCCGAGTGGCGATGGGAGCGAGCTGGTCTCGGGTGCAGAAACTCGTGTTTGGTCAGGGGATCAAGCTGGCTACCATCGGTGTGGTCGTAGGTTTAACGGGAGTGTTTGCGACGACCAAACTTACGGGAAGAATGGTTTACGGCGTGAGTCCGACCGATCCCGTAACGTTGGCCTGCGGGGAACGTTGTTTCTCGTCGGGGTGGGGTTTCTGGGATCCTTGTTGCCGGCGCTTCGGGCCAGCCGAGTCGATCCCATTCAAGCGTTGAGGCAAGAGTAGAACCTGTTTGGTGCGAAAACGACTTTGGCCCTCTCGTCCTGTCGGGGAAGAGAGGGCCGTGACAGGTCCTATCTCGTCGATGTCGCTGCCGGTCCGTAGTAAAGAGCGTTGAAGAGAAGCTTGAACGTGCCGTGAGTCTGGGCACGGTTTTGTGGGCGGAATCCGAACAAGATGATCTTACCTTGGCCGAGGTCAACATCCACCAAGGCGGATTTGCCGAATAGTTTTTCCTCCCCGAGAATCCAGCCGCTCATGAGCGGATTGGCGTTGGGGTAGTGCATCACCATCGTTGCTTTCGGTACCTGAGTCTCGGTCTTTCCATCGCTTTTGGCGGGCTCGAAGACCGGGCTGCGGGAGAACATCATGATCGCGGTCTCGTCCATCCCGTAACCGAGTGGATGCGAGTTGTTGACATGAACTTTTAGGAGAGTACCCGGACAGAAGAACTCTTCCGGCTCGACGTTTTGGACGGCGTTGACTACCGGTACTTTGAAGGTGTCGGTGATGAGATTCGAGGCGGCATCGAAGGTGATGAGGGTGCCACCGGACTCGACGAACTGAATCAAGTTGGAAAGTCCCCTGTTTCCTATGCCTCCCGCATATTGGGAAGGTACCGTTCCCTCTTCGTTTCCTTCCACGATGCGTTGGGGGGACATGCTCGGTATCACGATGACATCATAGTTTCGTTCGAGTCCGCCGTTGCGAATCTCCGTGTCGTGAATGGTGGCGTAAGGTACCTCCCAGGTATCGAAGATCCACCGTGTCCATCCCTCATCCATGTTGGCGGTCCAAGGCTGATACAAACCCAGTTTGAGCGGCTTCAGTCTCAGGGCGTCGCGAGGAGGACTTCCGGAGCCGGCCTGGATTTGAAGACCGAGCTCCTCTGCCAATGAGCCCATCTTGTCGGCAAGACCCGATCCGCTCACGATGACGGCTCCAGGTGGGTACTGCTTTGCACCTGCCGAAATACTCCCGGTTGCCCAGCGCACGTCGGCACCTTCTTTCAACAGGCGGTTCGTGGCCAGGAAGCTGTCGTTGACGCCGTGGTCCAGGACGTAGAAGTTTGCGCCCCGAGGAGCCTGGGTCTCCGGAGGGGTTGCTTTCTCCACCAAATCCAATTTCGCGTCGAAGGGAAATGTTGCCTCGATGGCTGTCACTCCCATTTGGTAGGCCAGAGTCCAGCCGGTCAGGTCGAAGGGGAACTCGGGGGGACCGCCGGGATATTGTCTACGGTCGGGATAGACCTGGGGGCTCAACATGTCCTTGAGAAACGGGCGATAAGGTTGGGACATGAGGACGACGTAGGTTCCCGCGGGGTAGGTTCGGTTATCCACGTCGAAACTCTCCGTCGCGCGATGAACTTCGGCGCCGTTGGCGACCAAGATGTTCAGAAACTTGGCGGCGGTGTTGGGATCCCTCTGATCCATAGGGATGATGAACGCGTGGGGAGATTCTTCTTCTCCCTTTTGAATGGAGTACCGAGCCATGCGGTACATGTTCTCGAGATAGGTCTCCCTGTGCTTGGCGCTGGACTCGAGAAAGGCCATGCTGGATGAATAGGCGTAGTCCACGATGTCTCTCAACCGCCACCACCCGCCCGGCCAGGGGCTGGGGTAGTTCATCTGTTGATAGTTTCCCATTTTGCCGAGTCCGCGACTGTAACCTCCCCCGAGATCCCTTTTGGTTTGGAAGACGGGGGTTGCCAGCCGCGTGCCCGCAGCTTCGAAGAGAATGCTCGCCACATTGTGCCACCAGGCGTTGGTGAAGGTTCCCGACTGCCACCAACCGCTCCAGTTGGCGTAATGGATGACACCAATCAAACCTTCTTCCTCCATCTTGGTGCGTATATAGGCACCGGTGAGCTCGATCTCCCGAGTCACCAGCGGCGTCAGAGAGGGATTTCTGGGATCATACATGGGCGAAATGAACAGACGTGCATCGGAGTTGCCCATGTGGTGCATGTCCAGCAGAAGCTGCGGAAACCACTCCTGGTAGAGGATCCGGGTTACATATTGTGTTTCCACTTGAGTGAGCATGAAGCCGTCGCGATTGTTGTCGTGTCCTACATAATGATGATAGAGCCACGGCATTCTGGCGGCTTCGTAAGGTGTGCCCACGTGCTCGCGGTACCAGTCCACGACCATGATGTTGCCGTCCGGGTTGTAACTTGGAACAAAGAGGAAGATGACATTGTCCAGGATTTCCCGAACGCGCTCCGAGTCGTCGGTGGCCAAGGTATAGCCCAACTCGGGCGACATCTGAGTCGGGCCGCACTCCGTTGCGTGCATACTCGCGGTAAGCAGGGCGATGGTCTTCCCCTCTTTCGCCAATCGGTTTGCTTCTTCTTCGGAGATCCTTCCTTTGGCGAGCTTTCTCGATATCTCCTTGTACTTGTCGAGTTGGCTGAGATTTTCCGGTGAGGAAATGATCGCCATGATGAAGGGGTTTTTTAATGTGGTCTCTCCGAGATTCTCGATGATGACGCGGTCAGAGCTCTCACCGAGGATCTGGAAATACTCGTGAATCTTGTCCCACCGAAGCATTTTGAAATCGGCCCCGGGCTTGTGTCCGAAAAAGGCTTCCGGCGTCGGTATCTCTGCCCCATAAACATGAGTCATGTTCAAGGCAAACGTGATGACAATGAGGGAGAAAAGCCGCTTCAGCTTCATCCCGATACTCCTTTGTGCCGGCACTTGGTTGGAGGAGACCGAATCGGTCCAACATTTAGCACGAAGAGTTCCATCAATCCAGCGTTACCCGCTAACGGTTCGCTGTGTTACGCTTTGTCCCGACAGATCCGACACACTACATCGCTCCGGTCCCAGTGTGGTTCATGGCGTCGGACCTGACGAAGTTTCTCCATTTCTTACGCGAATGAATTCTAGTTCTGGGAGGTGTTAGATGATTCGTCGGAGAAATCTGCGCGCTGAGTGGACACGGATAGCAGCACTAGCGTTTTTCCTCTGCGGCTTTGCGATGCCGATCTTCGCTCAGCAGGCCGATCATCTCGGTCAGCTCGAGTACCGTCACATCGGCCCGCCGGGCAACAGAACGGCCGCGGTCGTGGGAGTGCCAGGGGACATCAACAACTACTACGCGGGAGCGGCTTCCGGAGGAGTATGGAAGTCAACGGATGCCGGCATTACCTGGAAACCCGTCTTCGACGATCAACCCTCTCAGTCCATCGGTTCCCTGGCGATTGCTCCCTCCGATCCCAACGTGGTTTGGGCGGGGACCGGTGAGACCTTCATCCGCAGTAACGTCTCCGTTGGCAACGGAATCTATAAGTCCACCGACGCGGGCAAGACCTGGAAACACATGGGTCTCGAAAAGACGGGACGGATCGGCCGCATCGTCATCGATCCGGGAAATCCCGACGTGGTTTTCGCCGCGGCCATGGGACATTGCTACGGGCCCCAACAAGATCGCGGTGTCTTTCGAACCACCGATGGCGGCGAGACCTGGGAGAAAGTGCTCTTCGTGGACGAGAACACGGGTGCTTCGGATATCGCCATGGATCCCAACAATCCGCGGATTCTCTTTGCCGGAATGTGGCAGGTGGATATCAAGACCTGGGGCCGGTGGAGCGGTGGTCCGGGCAGCGGTGTCTTCGTGTCGCGAGACGGCGGCGGGACATGGAAGCGCCTCACCGGTCATGGCCTCCCAGATACTCCCATGGGAAAGATCGCGGTCGCGGTAGCGCAGAGCGATTCCAGTCGTGTTTACGCTCTAGTCGAGACGGAAGACGGAGCTTTGTGGAGATCGAACGATGGCGGCGAGAACTGGAAACTGGTCAACCGTGATCATTTGATCAACGAACGACCTCATTACTACACGCGCATGGCCGTCGCGACCGACGACGCGGATGAGCTCTACTTCCCCTGTGTTCGTTTCACTTGGTCCCTCGACGGGGAGAGACGATTCAAGGCGGTGAGAGGAGTCCAAATCGTCCCGGCGGAGACAATCATGACATGTGGATCGATCCGCTGCTTCCGGACCGGATGATGGTCGGCCACGATGGCGGTGTCAGCATTTCCACGAACCGCGGCAAGTCATGGAACAAGGTCGTGCTTCCCATTGCGCAGATGTATCACCTGGCGGTGGACAACCAAATCCCCTACTTTGTCTACGGCAACATGCAGGACAGCACTCCAGGTTGGCGGGCCCCCAGCAATAGTCTCCAGAACATTGGCACCGACGGCAGGGGACCGATCCCATCGGGTTTGTGGACCGGTATAGGCGGCAGCGAGTGTGGCTTCGCCATCCCCGATCCCGTCGACACCAACATCGTTTGGTCAGGCGCCTATAACGCCGGTCTCGAGGTTGCCGATATGCGGACGAGGCACAGTCGTTCCGTGCGCGTTTGGCCCGTCTCGCCCATGGGTTGGCCGGCCGGTGAATTGAAATACAGATTTCAATGGACCTTTCCTATCGCCATCTCACCCCACGATCACAACAAGGTCTATGTCGGCAGCCAGTATGTGCACCAGACAACCAACGGAGGCCATAGTTGGTCCGAGATCAGCCCCGATCTCTCCAAAAACGATCCGGAGCAGCTACAGGATTCAGGCGGCATCACGATTGACAACCTGGGCGTTGAATATAGCTGCGTTATTTTTGCCATAGCCGAGTCCCCTGTGGAAGAAGGAGTAATCTGGGCGGGAACCAATGATGGACAGGTCCAAGTCACACGCGATGGCGGAGGCGGATGGACCAACGTCACCGACAATATCCCAGGGCTTCCGCCACTCGGAACGGTCAGCAACATCGAGCCTTCAAAACATGATTCCGGCACGTGTTACATCACGGTCGACCTACATCAGGTGAACAACCGCGATCCTTTTATCTACAAGACCACGGACTATGGTAGGAGCTGGGATCTCATTACCTCGGGTATTCCGAAGAGTGTGTTCAGCTATGCCCATTGTGTCCGCGAAGACCCGGTACGAAAAGGGCTGCTTTACGTAGGAACGGAAAACGCTCTTTACGCCTCGTTCGATGGCGGAGCTAACTGGATTCTACTGCAATCCAACATGCCTCACGCGCCGGTACACTGGCTCGAGGTGCAAGAGCATTTCGGTGACCTCGTGGTCGCGACCTATGGGCGCGGTATCTGGATCATGGACGACCTCACACCTCTTCAGCAGTTCACGGGCGAGGTCATCGAATCGGAGGCTCACCTTTTTGTCCCGAGGGCGGCGTACCGTTTCCAATCGGTATTGAGCACCCTAGGGTACCCGAACGACCTTTGCGTGGGCCAAAACCCTCCCTACGGTGCTTCGATCAACTACTACTTGAAGTCGGTACCGGAAGGTGATGTCAAGATCACCATCTTGGATGACGGGGGCCAAACCGTAAGAGCTCTCGATGGAACGACAGAGCCAGGGATCAACCGGGTCTGGTGGAACCTCAGTCATGAGGCGCCGAAGACGGCCAAGCTGAGAACAAAACCTGCCGGACACGATCATGTGGAGTTCAACGAAGAGGGCTGGAGACCCATCATCAACTGGGGAGTTCACGGTGGACAGCGTGGACCTTTGGCCGTGCCGGGAACCTACACGGTGAAACTGGCCGTAGGAGAAACCGAATTCAGCCAGGATCTCATTGTGAAGATCGATCCCCATTCGGACGGGACTGAGGCGGACATTCAGGCTCAGGTGAAGATGTGGCTCGAGATTCGGGACGATATCAACTTGGTCGTGGACGCCATCAATAAAATCGAATGGCTCAGAAAGCAGATTGGCGACCTCGCTGAAATACTCGAGACAGATGAAGGTGCAAGCGAGCTCATCGCCGCCGGCGCGGCGCTCGACGAGAAGCTCATAGCAGTCGAGGAAAAACTGTTTCAGGTGCACCAACTGGCGGGCGGAAGCGAAGATTCCTTCCGAGCTCCCATGAGGCTTCACGGTCAACTGGGCATCCTCGCCGGAGACGTCGCCAATGGCAGCGACGTGAACTTCAACGGCGCCGGCGACTTCCCGCCCACGACCCAGCAGGTCGAAGCCCATGAGTATTTGAAGAAGCAATTGACGGCGGCCGAGAACGAGCTCGAAGGTCTCATTGGCGGGGAGGTTCCCGTATTCAACCAACTCCTCGAGGAAAACCATATTGCAGGCGTGATCACGAAGACACCCTGAGTGCGTTTAGGGATGTGCTTGAAAATAAATCAGAACGCAGGAATCTAATTAGAGGTTGCAGGGGCGGTCGGTTTGGGTTTTGTCACCCTACTAAACTGCCAACCAACTGAAATCGAGGTTAATCCATGAAAACTAAACTCCTTTTTAACCTGCTATTGAGTCTTTGTTTTTGTTCTTTGGCAACCGGCCAATCTGAATCACCTCCATCGCAAATAGATGAAAAGCTTTATCAAAGTTTAGAGTATCGCAACATTGGACCGTTCCGCGGAGGTCGGTCTACTACCGTTACTGGAGTTCGCGGTTCGATTTTTACCTATTACATGGGTACCACGGGCGGTGGGGTTTGGAAAACCACTGATGGAGGTACGACGTGGCAAAATATTTCTGATGGTTTTTTCAATACCACAGGGATAGGTCATATTGACGTGGCACCTTCCGACCCTAATATCCTATATGTGGGTACGGGTGAGGGCCCCGTGCGCGGTGTCAAAACTTCTCATGGTGACGGGGTGTACAAGTCTACTGATGCGGGTGCGACTTGGACACACATGGGACTCGAGGCCACCAGGCATATCAGCCGGGTTTTTATTCACCCTCGCGATCCTAATCGTGTGTATGTCGCGGCACAAGGCAACCCCTGGGGACCCAATGAAGAACGTGGCGTTTATTTATCAGAAGACGGAGGGAAGACCTGGGAAAAGATTCTTTATGTGAATGAAAACTCTGGCATCGCCGATCTGACCGTGGACGCATCCAATCCTAATTTTATGATGGTAACCTCATGGGACTTCAATCGTACGCCATGGGTCGTGCAAAGTGGTGGTCCCGGTAGCCGTGTGTATAAAACCACTGATGGAGGAGCCACCTGGAAAGAGATTAACAAAGGCTTGCCTGATCTCAAGGGCAAGATGGGTATTGCCATCTCCCCGGCTGATTCGAAGGTGGTGTATATGGCTATCGAAGCGTTAGGTGACAAAGGAGGTGTGTATCGATCAAACGATGCTGGAGAGACCTTTCACCAAACTACCAATGACCCTACCACTTATGCGCGCGCATGGTACTACATGCATATCATTGCAGATCCGTCAGACGAGGATGAATTATGGGTATTGAATAGTTGAGCTATGAAGTCGATTGATGGGGGTAAGACTTTTACTGGTATGCGCGGTAGTCATCCCGATCATCACGCAATGTGGATCAATCCAGATAACAGCGACATCATGATTAACGGTAATGATGGAGGAGGTTCTGTTACCGTTAATGGCGGGAAGACCTGGACTACAATAATGAACCAGCCCACCGGACAGTTCTATCGCGTTATCACTGACAACCAGTACCCTTATCGCCTTTATGCCGGTCAGCAGGACAATACGTCAATTGCTATTGATAGTCGCGTAGCAGATAGGTCCATAGGTCAAAAGCACTGGAACGAATTACGTTCCGGTGAGTCTACAACGATTGCCCTTGATCCTAATAATCCGAGATTCATTTACGGCCCTTACTTTGCCGCTAATTTTTCGGAGTGGGATAGTGAAATAGATAACACCCGTTCGGTTCGCCCTTATCCGGAACGCGTCAGCGGTGAACAGCCCAAGAACCTGAAGTACCGGCAAAACTGGAACGGTCCGGCGTTTGTGTCACCGCATAATCCGTCTGTGATCTACTATGGATCACAATACATGATGAAATCGACGGACCGGGGAATTACCTGGGAAGTCATCAGCGAAGACCTCACACGCAACGATAAAGAACGTCAGGGTTTGGGTGGGGTACCCATCTCTAATGAGCAAATTACGGCAGAGAGTTATAACAATGTTTTCAACATAGAAGAATCTCCTATTCGTGAAGGAATTCTATGGGTTGGTTCTGATGATGGCCTTGTGCATCTGAGTCAAGATGGAGGTACAAGCTGGACCAACGTGACGCCCAATGGGATGAGCGAAAGTATTGTCAATGTTGTAGAGCCATCTCCTCACGATCCTGCGACAGCATACATTGCCGTAACGGGTTACAAGTTCAACGACTTTACACCCCATATCTATAAAACCAATAACTATGGCGAGTCATGGACGAAAATCGTCAAAGGCATTCCTACTGATACTTTCGCGCGAACCGTGAGAGAAGATCCGGACCGAAAAGGGCTGCTGTACGCAGGAACTGAAACCGGTGTGTTTGTTTCGTTTGATGATGGTAACAACTGGCAACCCTTACAAAATAACCTGCCTGAGGTGCCTATTACTGATCTTCGTGTCAAGCGACAGGATTTGGTGGTGGCGACCCAGGGTAGGGCGTTGTGGATTCTGGATGATTTGACGCCGCTTCATCAGATTTCCGACAAGGTGGCGAAATCGGAGTACTATCTCTACAAACCGCGCGCTGCCTACGCCGGTCTGGCAGGAGCTTTTAGCCTCAATGAAGATAAGGGGCAGAATGCGCCCAGAGGTCTACAAATAACCTATGTGCTCAACACAGATGTTGAAGACGACGTGCCTATGTCAATGGAGATTCTGGATGAGACCGGCCGCGTAATCCATTCGGAGGTTACCGACCAACCCGGGTCGGAATGTGATGCTTTTGCTAGAAAACAACTAAAGCGCAGTACGGGTGCGCATCTGTGGACCTGGAATATGAGAATGGGCAAGTTTGACTGTATCACAGAGTTAACTATGACCAACTCCGACTTGAGCGCTTATGATGTAGCGCCGGGACAATATCAGGTGAGGTTCAAGGTAGGACCTTTCTCCCAAACCCAGGATCTCGAGATAAAGATCGATCCCAGGATCGAGAACAGCATACCCGGTGCCGCCGCGGCTTATGCGGAACGTGACCGGTTGTCGGCTTCCTTATTTGAGGCGGCTACTGAAATGTCAAAAGGCGTAAGAGACTTGCGGAAAGTGAAGCAGCAACTTGATTTCATACTCGATGTAGCCATCTCGCAGGAAGTGATTGATGGCGGTAAGGCTTTGAACAAAACCGTGGACGCCTGGATAGAGAAGATCTTGCAAAAGGAGATGAGGACCGGTCAGAACAGCTATATGTTTGAAGCGCGATTGTTGATAAGGTTCAAGCATTTTCTGAATGCGCTGGGTGGAGGCAATGTGCCGGTAACACAAGGCTCGAAAGATGTTACCAGGGATTATCTCCTAAAATGGAAAGGCATCGCCGCAGAACTGCAGGTGATAAAGAGTCGGGATATTAGTAGCTACAATGCCACTTTGAAGGGAGCCGGGTTACCAGAGATCTATCTACCCTAAAGATCAACCGCCTAGAGTTCCACCGACCATGGTACGGATTTGGACTTGTATTTTCGACGACTACGAGGTTCCTCGGTGGGCTTTTTGGCAATAGCGGGCTCGGATGTCTAAATCGTCCAGGCGGGGACGGGGGAGACCTTTCTCACCCGTACCCCCGGAGTAATTGCGGCCTTTAACAATCTTCTCAGGGAGACCTACCGGTGAATTGTGTCGCCGAACAACAATAGTTCTCGTAGAATGGTCCTGTCTCGAGGAGGCGAATTTCTTGTCTCTCCGCGAAGGTGTCCTCTTTCGAGACGTCGGTCCAGAATTGTCTGTTTCACCTTCCTCTGTTGCCTATTTCCATTGCTAACCTTTGCCGGCTCAGAGAAAAAAAGTACGCAAGCGGGTGAAGCCGCTGTCTCGGATCTCCGTGGCGCTCACGCTTACACCACCGCCCATCTCGAGTCATTTCAAAGCCAAGCAACCATCACCATCGATGGTAAGCTGGATGAATCCATTTACGAGGAGCTCGTTCCCATCTCCAGATTCATTCAAAGACAACCCGATGAGGGAACGCTCGTCAGCGAAAAGACTGAAGCTTACGTTTTCTACGATGATAAAAACGTTTACGTTTCTTTCCGTTGCTTCGACTCGGACCCTGACAAGATCATTGCAGAGGTTGAAAATCGCGATGTTCTTCGACGATCCGACCGCGTGGAGATCTTGTTCGATACTTTTCACGATCTTCGCAACGGCTATCTTTTCAAGGTCAGTGTAAGAAATATTCAGGAAGATGCGGCTTCATCAGAGAGCCGGCGCCGTGGTACTTATACGGCAAGATCGAGTATTAATGCGGAGTCCGACATCCACGATAAAAGCTGGAACGGCGTCTGGCAGAGCGCCACCTCTAGATTTGATGAAGGATGGATGGCGGAGATCGCGATTCCCTTTAACATTCTCAAATATTCGACCGACTCCGACCAAACCTGGGGGATGCAGTTGGCCCGCAGCATTACTCGGAAGAATGAAACATCTTTGTGGTTTCCTCAGCGAAGGTTCGAGGCCGTTTTGATGCCGTCCCGATGTGGAATTCTGGAAGGGCTGAAGGATGTCCCGCAATATCGACATCTCGATTTGATTCCATTCGTCTCGGTCCGCCGGATATGTTGTCCGAGTACTTCTCGGGAGAGGACCGTATCTTTCGCAACGCAGGATTCGATTTCAGGTACAACCTCACGGCCAACCTCGTGGCCAATGTGGCTCTGCGTCCAGATTTCGGCCAAACCGAAATCGACGAGGAGAATGTGAGTTTATCCCGTTGGGAGCTTTTCTACCCGGAGAAGAGAGAATTCTTTACAGAAGGCGCCCAAGTTTTTAATACCCCGCTTCAGCTATTCTTTAGCCGGCGAATCGGCGCGGTATTGCCCGACAACAGTGAGCATCAGGTTCGATTCGGTGGCAAGGTCACCGGTAAGGTGGGCAAACAACAGATCGGTTTCATTGGGGCGCTGGCGGGAAAGACGTCCTATTTCGATCAAGGAGAGGAATACAATGTAGAAAGTGCCGGGTTCTTCGTCTTCCGATACCAGCGCGACATCCTGGAGAAATCAAATATCGGTTTCATCACCGTGAACCGTGACCAAGAACGGGACCAAAATTTCCATGCCCAACGGGCCCACGGAGTGGATGCCAATTTCAACTTCGGAGCTCACATTCGGATCATCTCTCAGTTTGCTTTCAGTGATAATCCGGAGAGAACGAAGACTCGAGAGACAAACAGGCTTATCTGGCCAGCTTCAACTACAACTCGAATCTATTCGAAGCCACCTTCACCCGTCGGGACGTGGGCGAGTCTTTCGATGTCAGCCGAATCGGTTATTACCCGGAAGTCGATAGAGTTGGAAACGAGCTCAATCTCGAAGTGAAGCCCTTCATCAACCGCTGGGGACTCCGGCAATTCTTCTTAATAGGCGGGGGCGTCAATCTCGATAACCACCAGGGAGAAACGGAGCTCTCTAGCCTGTCCTTTGGCTTTCGCCAACAGTGGAAGAACTTCTGGACCACGGGAGTCCGGTTCTCAGAAAAAAGGAGCTTTACTACACCTTTTATCAGGGAGAGAAACTCACAGATAAGACCCTCTATGATATTCCCCACCAAGTGTTCTTCTCACTCACCGTGCCGGGCACGAGCGCGGTCCACGGCAGCGTCCGATATCACTTCGGGGAGTTCATCGACTACGCGGACGCTTATGTCGGCAAGTGGTGGTCCGTTCATATCGATCTGACGGCGAGACAGGAACCAAGCTCTGGTTGGGTGGAAGATTTTCTCAAATCCGGCATTTCTACAAGACTGGAAAGCTCGAACAAATACGGGGGCTCTATCTCTACCGGATGGGCTACAACTTCACGAACAGAATCAGAAGCCGGCTTGTAGCCAATACAATTTGGAGACCGGACAGCTCACCACCGACGCATTAGTGTGGATGAGCTTACGGCGCGGAGCGGCATCTATTTTGGCTTCCGGGACAGGAGCAACATCGAGAAGGGCGCAGGATAACTGTACCTGAAGATACACGCGTTTCTTCTAATTCTCTTACCTTTTTTCTTTTTGAGTGAACTAAGGAGGTGAAACAATGAAGAATCGTAGGGACTTTCTCAAGACTACGGGAACGGCCGCTCTAGGAATGACCGTCGCTTCTGCTTGTGCTCAAACACAAAATCAAACGACTGCTACGGGTGGTCTCGGAGAGCCTGCTCGTCGAGAATCCCTGACCACCCACAGCCGGCGACCTACGACCGGCTTCCTCTCGAGTGGTATCACGCCAATGTGAAGCGACTCCAGGAAAAGCTGGGAGAGCGAGGTTTGGATGGGATCTTCCTCAAAGACCGTTGGAACTTGATTTACTTCACCGGGCTTTTTCACAGCACGACCGAACGCCCCATCGCGTGTTTCATCCCCACCGACGAGCTCGCCGTCTACTGGTATTCTCCCAGCATCGACCGAGATCTCATCGAGACCTGGTGGAGCACGGAGAACAATTACTACTACTGCTACCCCCATACCGAAGGAGGCTACCCGAACCGGGGAGAAGTGGTGATGGGGCCGCCCGTCGATCTACTGGAATGGATGCTCAAAGGGTATCGAGAAGGTGGGTTACGGGGACAAGAAGATAGCCCTCGATCATCAGCCTTCGAGAAAGACGTTCAAGCGCATGACGGAGGTTCTGCCCAAGGCTACCTTCGAAGAAGTCGACGACATCTGCATGAAGATGCGGATGGTCAAGACGCCGGAGGAGATCGCTTTGATCCAGCGGACCATGAACTACTTCAGCCGGATCATGGCTTACGGGCGGGACTACATCCTCGACCGCGGCACGGATGCGACGGATTTCGAAGTCCAGACGGCGACCATGGAGTACGGCACCAATCTGATCATGAAGGACATCGAGCGCGATGGTCATCCTCACACGGCGGTCGGGATCGACGTAGGCGTTAGTTGTCGAACCGGCGCCGGTTGTGCCTACCCTCACCCCAACCAGTTCCATCACAACAAGCTCAAGAAGGGAGACTCCATTCAGATCGCGCTGTGGGGTGGCATCGGCGGCTACGGTGGGGAGCTCTACTCTCCGTGGCAGATTGATCCTTGGCCCGAGGGCGGGGAGAAGATGTGGGAAGTCATGGCGGAAGGCTCCCGGATGCAGATCGAGATGTCCAAAGCGGGAATCCGCTGCCAGGAGATTGCCAAGGCCGTCCACGAGATGCAGGTGGAAAACGGTATGCAAAAGTATCTCTACCAAAGGGTCGCTCATGGCCAAGGCATGGAAGGGCACCAACCGCCTTACCTTGCGCTCGGCGACGAAACGGTGCTCGAAGAAGGGCATGACGTTCTCGATGGAACCGGGGCTCTTCAATCCAGAGGGAGGATACGGCTACAACCCCTCGGATTGCATTCTGGTGACCAAGGACAAGGGCGTTTCCATGGGAAGCGCGCCGAATCTCACCAAGGAGTGGGCGCTGCTGACATTGTAGTTCTGAGAAGAAAGGAGGCATCTCATGTCGATGCAGATCCGGTCGGCCATATGGCCGTACCTTACGCTCGCCTTTATTCTTTTTCTGGCGCCGGCTCCAGCTCAAGCCGAGAAAATCGGTCCCGACCTTTACAGCCAACTCGAGTATCGCCACATCGGTCCACAGGGTAACCGAGTGGTTGCGGTAGCCGGGGTACCGGGAGATACCAACATCTGTTACACCGGGGCGGCTGCCGGGGGGATATGGAAATCCATCGATGGTGGGATCAATTGGGAGCCCATTTTCGACGGCCAGGAGGTCTCCTCGATCGGCTCGCTCGCCATTGCTCCTTCCGATCACAATGTGGTTTGGGCGGGATCGGGCGAGGGTTTCCTTCGCAGCAACATCTCGATCGGCAACGGAATCTACAAGTCCACCGATGCCGGCAAGACCTGGAAGCACATGGGACTGGACGAGACGGGCAGGATCATCCGAATCGTGATCGACCCACGCGATCCCGATATCGTCTTTGCTGCGGCACTGGGGCACTGCTACGGACCTCAGGATGAACGCGGAGTGTACCGCACCACCGATGGCGGCCGGTCCTGGGAAAAAGTCCTCTTTGTCGATGAGAACACGGGCGCTGCGGATCTCGCGATGGACCCCAACAATCCGCGGATTCTCTTTGCCTCGATGTGGCAAATACTGATAAAAACCTGGGGGCGCTTCAGCGGTGGACCGGGTAGCGGTCTCTACAAATCCACCGACGGTGGTACCACCTGGAATCGAGTGAGCGGCCATGGGTTTCCGACCACCGAGGTGGGGAAGATTGCCGTCGCGGTGGCCCCGAGCAACTCGAATCGAGTCTATGCCCTGATCGAGACCGGTGACGGCGTTCCACAGAGGGCAAGGACGACGTCGGCAACGGCGTGCTATGGCGGTCCGATGATGGTGGTGAGAGATGGGAGCCGTCAACTATGAGCACATACTCAACGAGCGACCCCACTACTACACGCGCTTGGCGGTCGCACCCGATAATCACAACGAAGTCTTTTTCGTTGCCGGAACACTCAGCCGCTCCATCGACGGTGGGCTGACCGACGGAAAGAGTCGCTGTCTGGCCGGACAAGCACGACATGTGGGTGGACCCCACCAACCCCGACTGGATGATGCTGGCCACCGATGGTGGGCCCATCGTGACCACCAACCGTGGCAAGACCTGGAACATGACCAACCTTCCCATCGCTCAGCTCTATCATGTTGCCGTCGATAACCAGATTCCCTATTTCGTCTACGGAAACCGTCAGGATGGACCGTCCGTCCGAGGCCCCAGCAATGCCCTTACAACGAACGGGGGTTTGTGGGGCGTTGGGATCACGGCCGGAATGTGGCAAACGGTGGGAGGTAATGAGAGTGGCTTTGCCATCCCGGATCCGGTCGACCCCAACATCGTCTGGTCGGGTGGCTTCGCCGCCGCGCTCGAGCGCTATGATGACGGACCGGGCCACGGTCGGTCGGTCAAGGTTTGGCCGGAGACTTACATCGGTTGGCCCGCCGGTGAGGTGAAATATCGCTTTCAATGGACCTTTCCTATTGCCATCTCACCTCACGATCACAACAAGGTCTACGTCGGCAGCCAGCATGTGCACCAGACGACCGATGGAGGTCATAGCTGGGAAGTCATCAGCCCGGATCTCTCCACGAATAATGAGGAGATGCTTCAGGACTCGGGGGGCTCAAGTTCGACAACCTCGGCGTCGAATACGGCTGCACCCTATTCGCCCTTGCCGAGTCTCCCGTCGAAGAGGGATTGATTTGGGCCGGCACCAACGACGGGCAGGTACAAGCGACCCGCGACGGCGGCGCCAACTGGACCAACGTCACTCCCAACATACCCGATTTGCCGCCCTTGGGAACGGTCAGCAACATCGAGCCTTCCCGCTACGACGCCGGCACCTGCTACATCACGGTGGATTTCCATCAAGAGAACAACAGGGATCCTTTTGTCTACAAGACGACCGACTACGGTGAGAGCTGGAAGTCGATCAGCTCCGACATACCCAGGAGCGTTTTCAGCTATGCCCATTGTCTACGCGAAGATCCCGTAAGGAAGGGTCTGCTCTATCTGGGGACGGAGAATGCGCTGTATGTGTCCTTTAATGACGGAGAAAACTGGTCCTCCCTTCAAAACAACATGCCTCACGCACCGGTACACTGGATGGTCGTTCAGGAGCACTTCAACGATCTCGTGGTCGGCAACCTACGGGCGCGGCTTTTGGATCTTGGACGACATCACACCCCTTCAGCAGCTCACCGCCGAGGTCATGGAATCAGACATCCAACTCTTCGCTCCTCGCCCGGCCTACCAGATTCCTCTACACCGCTCCGCCGCTACACGTCGTAAACGACCAGTGTATCGGACAGGAGCCGCCCTACGGCGCTTCCATTAACTACTATCTGAATTCCGCGACGACCGGTGATGTCGAAATTACCGTTCTAGACGAGGACGGCCAAGCGATAAGGACCCTCGAGGGGACCAAGGAGCCCGGCATCAACCGGCTGTTCTGGGATCTAAGACATGAGCCCTCCAAGAAGCGAAGCTGAGAACCAACCAGCGCTACGCGCCGCATGTCGTGGTCGACCCAAGCACACTGACGCGCCCCCTACCCAGGGGCGGGACCATCCGACCTTTGGCGGTACCTGGGACCTATACGGTGAAGCTCACCGTCGGGGCCAGGAGTTCCAACAGAAGCTCATCGTGCACAAGGACCCGAGCTCGACCTGGTCGGAGACGGATATTCGGGCGCAGGTGGAGATGTCGCTCGCTCTAAGAGAAAATCTCAACGAGCTCGTGGATATGATCGAACAGATCGAATGGATCAGAAAGCAGACTAACGATCTCATTGCACTTTTGGGTGAAGACGAAGGTGTAGCGGAGGTCGTTAGTGCGGCCGAGGATCTGAACGAAAAACTAATCGCAGTGGAAGAAAACCTCTTTCAAATGAAACGTACGCCCGGAGGCGATACCTACCGCTGGAAGACGATGCTCTATGGCAGAATCCTTTCGCTTGCCCGGGATCTAGAGAGTACAAACTGGTCTGCGGGCACGGATGCACCGCCGACGACTCAACAAGTCGAAGTCCATGAATTGTTGAAAACCCGACTCGCAACCTATAAGAGCCGGCTCAATGAGATTCTCGAGAGAGACATCCCCGCCTTCAACGGCAAGCTCGTGGAAAGGAACTACCCGACTACTCTTTGTCAAGTCGCGTGGAACTTCATTATTGGGACGACCGCGAGGTCGCTAGGTCAGTGTAATTTCAATGCCCTATTTCCTCGAGGAGGCATCATGAGCACCCGATCGAAGCTGTTTCCCTTGTCCCTACTCGTGTTTGTAGCTGCAGGAGTATGGGCGGTGGCTTTCACATCCTGGTCCTTGCAGGCGGATGGCCCTGCACCGGGAAACGATTCCATACTGAAAGAGGAGATGAAGGCGGACCTTATTTTCCTCTCCTCCGACACGTTCAAGGGTCGAATTCCCGAAACGACGGAAAACGAGCTATCGGCGGAGTTCATCCGATCGCGTTTCGAGCGCCTTGGGTTGAAACCGGCGGGCCCGAACGGATCGTATTACCAACCCTACAACATGATGCGCGCCTCCCTGGGCGAAGACAACATGCTCGAGGTGAAACAGGGTGACGATGCCTGCATTCGTCTTCGGCCCGGTCAGGACTACTACCCCCATCGTTTCAGTGCCAGCGGGCAAGTCCGAGGACCCGCTGGTTTACGTGGGATTTGGCATCACCGCGCCCAAGCTCGCTTACGATGATTACCGCGGGGCGGAGATCCAGGGCAAGATCGCCCTCGTTTTGGACCATGAGCCCGGTGAGAACGATCCCGAAAGTCCCTTCGACGGTGTGGTTCGAACGGAGTACTCCCAGTATTTTCGAAAGGCACTCTTTGCTCAGGAAGCGGGAGCCATCGGAGTCCTTTTCGTCCGGGACGTTCACAATCACCCCGGTCCCGGACAATTTCGAGGCCTCTGCCAAAAACTACTGGCCGGAAACGCCGGGCCGGCGCGAACGATACCGGCTCGCGACCTGGATGGAAAAGATCCGCATCCCCGCCGCGCAGGTCTCTCCTGCACTGGCCGAAATCCTCCTTCGTGGAACCGGCCGCTCTCTCGAAGAGCTTTCTCGATCGGCGGAGAGTGATAAGGGGATGAAGTCTCTACCCTTGCCGGGTGTTGAGGTCGATCTGACGACTTCGGTCAACCGGCACGTCGTCCCCGACCGCAATGTCGTGGCGTTGATGGAAGGATCGGACGCGCGCGTCAAGGACGAATGGGTCATCGTTTGCGCCCATTACGACCACCTCGGTGCCGAAGGCGACAGGGTTTTCAACGGCGCCGATGACGACGGCTCCGGCATCGTGGGGCTCATCGAGATCGCTGAGGCCTACGTGCTGGCGGCACGGGAGGGCCAGAAGCCGCGCCGCAGCGTACTCTTTGCAGCGTGGAACTCGGAGGAGTTGGGACTCCTCGGTGCTTGGGCCTACGCCGAAGAACCCCTTTCTCCGCTCGACAAAACGGTTGCCGTTTTGAACATGGACATGATCGGCCGTAACGAAGAAGTTCCAGAAGGAATGCCTGGATGGCGTTTTCGAGGTCTCGAGATCCAAACGGCGGAGTCCAATCAAAACAGCGTCAACCTCATCGGCCACACATTCAGTTCCGATCTGACCGCGGAAGTAGAGAAAGCCAACGGGGCCTTCGGCTTGGATTTGAAGAAGATTTACGACAACAATGTCTCCAACACGTTACGCAGGAGCGATCACTGGCCCTTCCTTCAAAACGATGTTCCGGCGCTTTGGTTTCTGACCGGTTTCCATCCCGACTATCACACGGAGTTCGACGTCGCAGAGCGGATCAACTACGAGAAGATGGAGACCATCGTGAGACTCATCCATCAGACGAGCTGGAATTTGGCCCAAAACGAAGCGCGCCCACGCATGAGCCGATAGAAAGAGCTCGTTTAATCCTCGCGTCGCGTTTCTGCCGGGTCCAATCGGGTGATGCCCAGAAACTCGTACACCTTGGCCTTGAACGCTTCGGGCTCTTCGACCGGCGCGAAATGGCCACTGTTCTCGAAGAGCACGAACTTCGAGTTCTGCGAGACCATCGTGGAGCTCCCGCACCTTTTCCGGCATCAACATGTCATGGGCGCCCGCGATGACCAGGCAACGGGCCGTGATTGCCGCGAGCTCCTCCCGAGCATCGAACACGGCGGTCTCCCGGTTCGAATAGTCGGTGTGAGGCCAACTGAACTCGGTCTTGGCGTAAATCCTCAGAAGCGTGGCCTTTCCCGCCTCCGGTTCCGCGAAAAGCTTCGGGAAAACGACCTTGAGCCAGAACTGTCGCTGGCGGGCGGTTTTGTCCTCGACTGGCATCGACTCGTCGGCCACCTCCTGCTGAAAAGTCTCGAACTGCTTCAATATGGACGGGTAGCGGTTAGCCCACACCTCATTGTCCTTCTCGGTGAAGCTTGCCGCACCATGGAGGAAAATCGCGGAGGACAAGGTCTCCTGGAGCTCAGCCGCGAGATAGATGAGATTCGTGGCCCCGTTCGACCATCCGATGGCGTTGACGGTTTCGAGGCCGAGGTGGCGACGCAGCGCGTCGAAATCGGCTCGGACGGCAGCCATACCCATATCCGACTCTTCTCGGATCCCTTCCGACTCACCCATGCCGCGAGGGTCGAAGTAGACCAGGGTGAGGCGTTCTTCCAGGGGTTGGTAAACCGCACGCAAGTCCCTCGAGGCTCAGGCCCCACGAGTTTGGAACGGTCATCATTACGGGACCTTGGCCGTGCACTTCGTAATGAATGTCGAAGCCATTGAGAGGGGCGGTGAAAGAGCCATTCTCGAGACCGGGCGGACCCTCGGGTGCTCTCGATTCCGGGGAATCGGTAGTGCATCCAACCGACAAGAAAATGATTGCCAGAGACAAAAGGCAGTACCGTTTCATGCCAACCTCCTGTTGCGCCAATCATAGCCCGAAACGTGCCGTTTTTATCGTCGTCGGCAAAGGTTTAAAATCCACGCGGTGATTGAAAACCGGTTCTCCCTATGTCAGCATGAAGAAATCTACCTAGCAAAGCACTGCCGCAGCAGAAGAAGCTCGCCCACTCGAGCTCGAGGGGAAACTCGTCATGACGGAAGCAGACGTCCTCGATAAGATCGCAATCAGCGTCAAGAGTCACAAGCTTCTAAAGCAGCTACTCAAAGAGAATCCGCGTCTCGAAGAGATCATGCGGAGCTCTCGAAACGAGACGGAAGCTCTTGTCGGAGTAAGGAACTGGGTTCTGGAAGCGCTGCGAGACCGTCCCGCCGTTTTGAAACTTCGCGAGCGCGAGCATTTAACGCGCGAGGACTTCGATACCCTGGAATGGCGCGACTACGCCGCCATCCGGATTCTCGATTACATCGACAACGCCGGACGCTTGTTTCCGGACCTCAACCTTCGGGGCGAGATCGCCGTGTCCAATCCGATCGAGCTCATTTGGCTGGCGGTCACCTACGGAACGGGCGGAGCGAGACCGTTTTTCTTCGAGGACATGCTCGAGCTCTTCCGGCAGTTCGCCGGTGTGAGCGAGCAGAAGTTACCCAGCAAGGAAAAGGTCGTGGAGTGGATGGAACGCTGGCCCACCGGCCTCGATCCCCGCATCATTCACTTGCGTCAGGAAAACCGCGACCGTATCTTGAAGATCCTCATTCGCAAGATGGATGGCGGCGAGATCAAGAGCCGGAAGTTCAAGTTGGATTCGGGACTGTCGGACCAAGAAAAGCTCGCTCTCGCGCAGGAGTGGTGGAAGGACAAGGATTTTCATCTCCGGTTCGCCATCCGGGACCCCGACCTCCTCAACGAAATGCTGGGCTATTCCCTCGACCCGGCGACCATGAAGATCCTCTACGAAGCCAGGGACAAGGGCATCCCGTTTTTCGTCAACCCGTATTACCTTTCGCTCCTGCACGTTCGGGTGCCGTACTTCGCCATTGGAGCCGACTTGGCCATCCGCCACTATGTGGTCTACAGCCAACAACTCGTCGACGAGTTCGGGCATATCGTGGCCTGGGAGAAAGAAGACCAGGTCCAACCCGGTAAGCCGAACGCCGCCGGGTGGATCCTGCCGACGCAAAAAAACGTCCACCGGCGATACCCAGATGTCGCGATCTTGATACCTGACACGGTGGGCCGTGCGTGCGGAGGACTCTGCTCTTCCTGCCAGCGGATGTACGACTTCCAGAGCGGGCATCTCAATTTCGACTTGGACGCGCTCCGGCCCCAGGAGACCTGGCCGGAAAAGCTCGAGCGCCTGATGGATTATTTCGAGAACGATTCGCAGCTCCGAGATATCCTCATCACGGGAGGCGACGCCCTCATGAGCAGCGACCGTTCGCTCGAGGTCGTTCTCGGCGCCGTTTACGAGATGGCTCGTCGCAAAAAGGAAGCCAACGCGAATCGTCCCGAGGGACAAAAGTTTGCCGAGATCCTTCGAGTTCGACTGGGAACCCGGCTACCGGTGTACCTGCCCCACCGAATCACGCCGGAGCTCGAGCGGATCCTCGGGGATTTCCGCGAAAAAGCCCGCGAGATCGGTATTCGGCAGTTTCTCGTCCAGACGCACTTCGAGTCTCCTATGGAAGTGACGCCCGAGGCGCGTGATGCCGTGGCCCGATTGCTCTCAGCTGGTTGGACGGTGACGAACCAACTGGTTCTCTCGGCTGCGGCGTCGAGACGGGGCCACACGGCAAAGCTGCGTCAGGTCCTGGGCGAGATCGGCGTTCTTCCCTACTACACTTTCACCGTCAAGGGATACATGGAGAACTCGCACAATTTCGCCACGAACGCCCGAGCGGTGCAAGAGGAAGTGGAAGAAAAGGTCATCGGGCGAGTACCGGCGGAGCACTTCGATGCCCTGAGACGGTTGCCGGAAGAGCCGGACCAAATGATCGATCACATCGCCGAGATCTGCGAGAAGTCGGGCCTACCCTTTCTCGCTACGGACCGCAATGTTCTCAATCTACCCGGCGTGGGCAAGAGCCTGACTTATCGAGTCATCGGCATCACCCGCTACGGCCGCCGGATTCTGGAGTTCGACCACGACGCCACCCGTGCCCACAGCCCCATCCTCGAGAAGATGGGGAAGGTCATCATCATCGAGTCGAAGTCCGTTTCCGAATACCTCCAGCAACTCGAGGAGATCGGTGAGGATACCTCAGAGTACGAGGGGCTCTTCGGCTACTCCATCGGCGTCACCGAGCCCAGGATGCCGGTCTTCGAGTACCCCGAATACGAGTTCGAGGTTACGGAAGAGATCACCAACCTGGACCTGACCGAAACCACTGAATCCGTCGAGGCCTAATTCGCTCCAGGGAACCCTGGGTGGTGGTCGGGGAAGAATCGAGCTGCTTACCGTCAACGGAGACATCAGCGTTTCCGGTTTTTAGAAACTGAGGCTAGTGTCCTGTATCAGTGGATCGTTGCATAAAGCTCGAGGTCATTTTGTGTGCTGGCAAGGCGTGCCGACGAAGAACTATCGTGATATTTTGAGGAGGCGCAACGCAGTCAGCGCGCAAAAAGGGCCGAGATTTATGTGACGAATTACTGACACAGGGCACTAGAATCGTCCGCGCATAACGAGGTGACATGATGAGAAAGAAATCTAGATTAAATGTGTCGTTCCTATTGTGCGCGGCCGTTTCGGCTTTTTTCATCAGCGGGTCGGCGTCTGCCCAGCGCGACGAAAAAGCTCTGCGCGATGCTATGGAGACGGAATCGCCATGGGGTTGCCCGGTCTGTCGGTGGCGGTCGGCAATGGCGACGAGCTCCTCTGGTCGGGGACGGCCGGTTACAGCGATGTGATGCGGCGTGTACCCGTGAAGCCCGACGACCGTTTTTGCCTCGGCAGCATCACCAAAACCTTTGTCGCCACGGTCGTCATGCAGCTGGTCGAGGAGGGCAAACTCGACCTCGACAAGACGCCAACCGACTATCTCGATCTCGAGATTGTCCGTAGATGTTCCCAATACGAGCGAAGCGACGCTCCGTCATCTCCTTAGCCATCAGAGCGGGATCCCCACTTGGGAGTTCCAAAAAGACTGGATACGGAAAGGACGCGGCGATCGGATGACGCTCGGGCACGTTTGGGGTAAGACGGAGACCCTGGAGTACTGCACCGGCGACTTGCTTCCGGCGACGAACGCTCCCGGGGCCAAATACTCGTACTCCAACACGAACTACACCATTCTCGGTTTGATCATCGAGCAAGTGACCGGAAACGATGCGGCGGCCGAGATACGAAAACGCATTTTGAACCCGCTCGGCCTACAGAACACCTTCCTGGAGTCGTTCGAGGAAGTCCCCGGCAGGTACGTGTCCCACTATCACTACGCCACGCCGGCCTTTCTGGATGCGGCCGGAGTGCATCGGGGCTTCACCGAGATCCGTCCTCGGGTGGTCGAGACAACGGCCGCAAATCTGTCTCCCGAGTGGACAGCGGGAGGCATGCTGTCCAGTGCGCCGGACCTACTTCGCTACGCCCGGGCGCTCCGCGACGGCGAGCTTCTAGGACCGGCCACGCACCGGCAAATGTTTACCTACTATCCACCGGCCGGCGGCGGGCAGCCCAACCGTGAGTACATGCTGGGTATCTCACGATCGAAGCGCGCTTTCGGAGACTATACCAGCGTGGGGCACGGCGGTGGCACACTTGGATTTTCCGCACGGATGAACTGGTTCGAGGGGACGGATGTCATTGTTATCATGCTCTCGAATATCGGAAGCATGCACAGCGGGCTTTCACCCTCACCCGTTTCGCTTTTTTTCAACTACGTGCTCGTGCCGGCGGTTATGAAGTATACGGGTGTAGAGAAGAAATGACGGGCTCGCTATTTTGCCCTCTCGGCCTCAATCGCGGCGGCTCGCGATTCCAATTCCGCGGCCTTGCGGCTCTCGCCGGTTTGGTTTCCCAGGCCGCGCAAGCATTGCGACAGTTCCAAGATAGACACCCCGGGACGTAGCTCTATTCTATGACCGGATGAGTAGCGGTGCGAAGCTGTTGGGAATCGTGATTTTCGGACCCGTATCTACCGGATGCTTTCGGCGATGTCCTCGATGTCCTTCATATAGCTAGTGGTGAGATTCTCGAACGCCGAAATGACATTTTTCAGGATCTTTTCTTTCTCTTGTGCATCGGGCTCCTTCTCGTTCACGACGCAGAAGCTCGTCTTTGCAGAATAGTAGGCGGCTAAGATGTTGGAGCCGATGATCATTTGCATCAAGCGTTTTTCATCGTTCATAGCGTCCTCCTCGAGCCCTTCGGGAATAGTGGGCATCAGGGCAATTGCCTATGAGACCGGAGGATAGTTCTTCCGGTCTTCATAGTCAAAGGTGGAGATCCATCGAGGAGGCAAGCTTCGACCCGCAGGTCCAGACGTCGGACTTTTCCTTCAACTTAATTTGGTGCTTGATGCGGGCTTCAACCTTCAGGTCATCATTCCATAGAAGGTTTCCAAACGTCCCACACCTTTCCGACGAGGTCGGGCCCGGGCTTGAGAGTGGGCTTGCCGGGCTCCCAACCGGCCGGTGTAGCTTCAGCGCCCTTGGTCTCCCGGACGTGCTGAAACGCTTGTACTTGGCGAATCGACTCGGCAAGACGTCGGCCGACGGGTGGCGTGAGCACTTCCATGGCCTGGATCACTCCGTCGGGATCGATGATGAAACGACCCCGAAGCTCTACACCCGCGCCTTCATCGTAAACGCCGTAGACTTTGCCCACATTCCCGGCTGAGTCCGATCCCATGTGGAAGGGGACACCGCCTTCGACCATTCGAGACAGCTCGTGGTCGTTCCACATCTTGTGCACGAAGACGCTGTCAACACTGATGGAGATGACTTCGACACCCATTTCTTGAAGGACATTATATTTGTCGGCGACCGCCGACACTTCCGTTGCTCAGACGAATGTGAAGTCACCGGGATAGAAGCAGACCAGTACCCATTTGCCGAGATAGTCTGAGAGCTTGACGTTGGTGAATTTACCTTTGTAGTAAGCCGGTGCATCGAAATCGGGTGCTTTTTGGCCAACCTTGGCGATCATCTTTGTCTCCTTGGGGACGTCTTGTGTTGGTGATTCGGCCGGAGGCTCAGCCCCCACGACCGCTCCTGTTGGACGACCACATCCCATTGGCTTGTCTGCCATACAGGACTCCTTTCTAGTTGTTCAGACGTTTAGCCGCTCTTTTCTTGAACCTTTGGATTCTCTGACGAGGCGCTCCGATACGGTATGCGCACGCGCTCGCCATCATCGTTCTCAACGATGGTGTACATATCTTCGGGGTTCGTCACCCGGTCAATGAACAAGACACCGTCCAAATGATCGATTTCGTGGTGGACCACCACGGCATCGAATCCTTCGAAGGTTCGTTCGAATCTGTCGCCTGTTTCGTCGAGACCGACCAGGCGCAGGAAGTGAGGGCGCCGCGTTTCCCCGTAAAGACCGGGAAAGCTGAGGCAACCGTCGAAGTCGGGTTGCAAATCGCCTGCTTCGAGAATCTCTGGGTTCATGATAGCGAAGGGTGGCCGGGGTTCTTCTTCTTCACAACCTCCACCCAAACACACCACCACAACCCGGCTGTGGACATTGATTTGAGGTGCGGCAAGCCCGATACCATCACCTTTCGCGAGAAGCGTATCCTTTAAGTCCCGAATCAATCGTCTCGCCCGTCTATCCACAGACTGGACGGACTCGCTCTTCCGACGCAATGCCGCGGAATTGTTTTTGTAGAGCAAAATGGCCCGAACCGCCATATTTCCTAACTCCGAATAACTGTCTCATTCATATGGATTTATCCTTAAGTCACTAATAGTTCAACCATTATTATGTGACACTATAATAGTTTAAGTGACATTTTACACTAAATAAATGTAAACTATACCTGTTAAATAGGTTGGAGTTGAAGACTTGATAGAGATTGACAAACCCCTTGTGGGTCAACGTGTTAGAGAGCTAAGAGAGCTGCGAGGACTATCGCTCAGAGCTCTTGCGGAGCAATGCGGCCTTTCTATCAATGCCATCAGTCGTATCGAACGAGATGAGAGCTCTCCGACGGTGGCGTCTTTGCATCGTCTGGCGGGTGCTCTCAACGTGCCCATCACAGCCTTTTTCGATGCTGGAGACAGGCAAGCCACCGTTTGTGTCCGTCGCGAGCGGCGCATGCGATCGCAAGGGCGCGGCATGATTATGGACAGTCTGGGTAGCGGACTCACAGCGCAGCAGATGGAGCCCTTTTTAATGACCTTGGGGCCCGGAGTTGTTTCAGCGTCGGAGCCATTCACGCACCGGGGAGAGGAGTTTGTCTTTTGCCAGGAAGGCGAGGTGGAATATCAGATCGGCAACGAGAAATACCGTGTCGAGCCGGGCGACAGCCTTCTCTTTCAAGCGACCCAACCGCATTTGTGCCGCAATTTGGGTGATCGTCCCGCAACGATCCTACTCGTCTTGCAGGCCGCGCCCGATGTGATCTCGTCACGTCTTCAACACCTCGATTTGTAAAGGAGAATGCCAAGTGTCAACAAAATCAAAGCGCAAATCAACCCTGGCTATCCACGCCGGCAGCATGGAAAAGACGGTTTTTGGCGAAGTATCGGTTCCCATATTCCAGTGCTCGACGTTCGCCTTTCCGAGTGCTGAGGAAGGCGCGGCTCGATTCTCGGGCGAAAAACCCGGATTCATTTACACTCGGATGGGCAATCCGACCACAAAAGCTCTCGAGGACAACATTGCGGCTCTGGAGGGAGGTTTTGGCGGGCTCGCAGCGTCCACCGGCATGGCGGCCATCAGCACGGTTTTTCTTTCGTTTTTAGAGAAGGGATCGCACATCGTCGGCACCGATGCCGTCTACGGCCCCACGCGGGTCATTCTGGAAAATGAATTTTCTAGGTACGGAGTCGAATCAACCTTCGTCGACACGTCGAATCTGGATCTCATCAAGGAAGCCATGAAGCCCACCACCAAGGTGGTCTACGTCGAAACACCCGCCAACCCAACCATGTCCATCACCGACATTCGTGGCGCCGCTGAGATCGCCCACGGCCAAGATGCACTGTTGGTGGTCGACAACACCTTCGCCAGTCCTTATCTGCAACGTCCTTTCGAGCACGGCGCCGACGTCGTTTTGCACAGCACCACGAAGTTCATCAACGGTCACAGTGATGTCGTGGGTGGTGTGATCGTTGCGAAAAACGAATCACTTTTTAAGCGAATGAGAACAGTCCGCAACTTGTTCGGCGGCACGATGGACCCTCATCAAGCTTGGCTCGTTTTGAGAGGCGTGCGCACATTGCCGATGCGTGTAGAAAAGGGACAAGACAATGCGGCCAAGCTGGCGGTGTTCCTCGAAAAGCACCCTAAAGTGTCGTGGGTGCGCTATCCCGGATTACCCGAGCACCCGCAGCATGCCATTGCCCAAAAACAAATGGACGGTTTCGGCGCCATGATTTGCTTTGGGGTGAAAGGTGGCCTCGAAGCGGGACGGACCGTCATGAATAACGTCCACGTCTTCACTCTGGCCGTTTCTTTGGGCGGCATCGAGTCGCTCATCGAGCATCCCGCGTCGATGACGCATGCGTCTGTACCCAAGCAGGAACGTGAGGAATCCGGCGTTCTGGACGAGCTCGTGAGAATCGCGGTCGGGTGCGAAGACTTCGAAGACCTGCGCGATGATTTGGATCAAGCTTTGAACAAAGTCTCCTTATAAAAACAGAAATGCACATCGATTGGATCTCCACATAGTGGGGAACACCGGAAGCACGAGCTCGACTTGCTAACAACGGGCGGATCAAGATAATGAGCTTGTCTCGAGGCTCTAGAACCGTCAACGGCAATGTCAGAAACGAAGCTTGTAAGGCAACTCGGTCTTTTCGACGCCACCATGATTATGGTGGGCATCGTCATGGGTTCCGGTATCTTTCTTTCGACGGGGATGATCGCCGCCTCTATCCCATCGGCAGGCTTGATTCTACTCGCCTGGGTTGTCGGTGGGCTGTTGACTCTGGCGGGCGCCTTCACCTATGCGGAGCTCGGCGCCGCCATGCCGGAAGCCGGCGGACAATACGTTTACATCAACAAGGCCTACGGTGAATTGGCGGCCTTTCTTTTCGGCTGGATCTTTTTCTTCGCTTATATGACCGGCGGCATCGCCTTTCTGACCTTGGCCTTAATTGAGTATCTCGCCTATTTTTTCCCGGGCCTTTCCATCGACAATCCGTTGTTTACGATTGGAGGAGGAATCTTTTCTTTGTCTGCCGGGCACCTCGTGGGGATAGGCGCCATATCGCTCCTGACCTTGGTCAATTTCCTCGGTGTAGGATTGGGCAAGACGGTTCAAAACATACTCACCGTCATCAAGATAGGAGCCATCCTGGTTTTCGTCTTCCTCGCTTTTTCTATTGGCAAAATCCAACCGATCGACATCACCGCCACGGCCCCGGACCTGAGCTTCGGTCAGACCGTGACCGGCTTCTTCGTGGCTCTGGTCGCCGTATCCTGGGCCTTTGACGGATGGAACAACGTCAATTTCGTGGCCGGGGAAATCATCAATCCCCAGAGAAATCTCACGATTGCTTTGATTCTCGGGACGTTGATCATCACCGTGATGTACGTCGCGTTGAACCTCGTTTTTTTGATGTCCATGCCGGTCTCTGAAATAGCCGGCGTTTACCGGGTGGCGGAAGTCTCGGCAACGGCGCTACTCGGCGACCGGGCGGCGGTGTTCATTTCCTTGGCCGTGCTCATTTCGGTCGTCGGCGCTCTCAATGCCACCGTCCTAGCCGGGGCGCGCGTCTACTACGCCATGGCCAAGGACGGGTTGTTCTTCTCGAGCGCCGCCCGGATCCATCCCCGTTTCAAGACTCCCGGCTTTGCGCTTCTCATCCAGGCGATCTGGGCATGCGTTTTGTTGCTGAGCGGAAATCTGGAGCAGATCGTTACTTATTCGATCTTCATCGCTATCGTGTTCTGGGTCGTAGCGGCCGCTTCGCTGTTTACTCTTCGGAAGAAGTTTCCCGATCTCCCGAGACCGTACAAAACCTGGGGCTATCCGGTGGTGCCGATCCTTTTCATCTTGGCTTCCGTCGGGATCCTTCTCAATACCTTGTTGGAAAAACCGGTCGAGTCGCTTTCGGGCCTGGGACTGATTGCTCTCGGCTTGCCGGCTTATTACTTTTGGAAGAGACGAAGAGACTGAAGGAACGAAGTCTCTATGTCCCTTCGCCTTGGAGTTGCGCCAACCGAGCTTCGGCCTCTTCCACGAAATGGTGAAGCTCGGGGTCGCAGTCTTTCCAGTCTGCGACGAACCGGGAGTATTTCTCGATGGCCTTTTCGGTGTTACCCAGTCTCTCGTAAATGCGGGCGCTACGTAGATAGGCCAGTCCCCACTTCCAGCTATACCAGCCCAAGGCTTCATCGTACCGGCCGAGCTCTTCCAGGATTTGGGCCCTCAGGTCAATGGGAGTATCGATGTAAAAGGGCCGGGGCGGTTTGGGACTCAGCACCAGAAAGCCATTTTCGAGGGGAATCGAGAGGTCTTCCCTCGTAGCTCCTGTTGCTCCAACAAAGCCAGCGCCTCTTGTTTTCGTACCGTCGTTGTAAGCGACGAAGGCGTGAATGGTTCGGACCATGTCGCGCATCATTTGTTGCCAATCGACCGGGAAACGAGGCGAGGATTTCGGCTCCGGTAGGGACTCGAGCTCGGTTGCGTATTCGAGCGCCTCGTTGGTTTTCGTCGAGGCGGGCACTGAGCAAACCGAGAAGATAAACGCGTAATACCGGTAAAAAGCCTTCGGAATATGAGAACGACGTTGCCAACTTCGTCACCTGTTGGTGTCCGAATCTCTATGCATGTAGACCGCCTTTGCTCTTCAGCAGATCGCGTAATGGAAGGTTCCGATCGGGATGTGTGCCTTGCGCATCCCAGCCAGGAACTGGTCCCGAGCGGCGGTCAACTCTTCCTCTCGCCTCGGTAAAAACAGTCTCATCGCCAATGTGGCGCGTCTAATGAGTCCAGCCACGGGATAAAGAGCTTCAGCTTTTTGGAGCTCGCGTTTGCCTCTTTCAGTCCGTGCCTTCCCAGTCGCTAAGATCTCCACGAGATAACCGTGCCCAATCGCGCGTTCTTCTCGCGCGTCTTTCGGGCTCGGTGAGGAGCCGGTAGCAAGCCTTCGCCTTGGTGTGACCGCCCTCTTGATGTTCCAGGTACTTTCTGGCCGTCGCCGCTACTAGTCCGTTAGGTGCCTCGCGAAGCTCCTCGAGTACTAGTGTCTGTTCCTCCTCGGTCCCGTTGGCAAAGGCCATGATCGCCCGCCAAAAAAGAGGCGGCCTCTCCTCACCGTAATAGAGCTTGGTCAGTCGCTCCTCTTTTTCGAATTTTCCGAGAGCCAAGGCGACCCCCCGGAGCGCAAAGATGTTGTCGAAGAAGCCGGGATCCAACGAAAATCCCTTGTCCATGCACGTCTCGGCGTCTCTCAGTGAGTCTTCCCGCAAACGGCCTCGGAAATGATCGAAAAGGTAATACTGTTGCCCAAGCGCCGCCCAGGCCTCGGAGTCATCGGGATAATGCTGGAGAAGAGTCTCGAGTCTGGGGACGCTTTCGTCAAGATTCGTGAAGAAGGCTTCGAGACATCAAACCCGCAGCCGGTCTCGTGCGGAAAGTCGATAGCTGAACGCCAAAGCCTTGCCGATATAATCCGTGAACGGAGGTCCGGTATCCCAGTCCCAGCTCTCAATGAAAGCGAGTCGATACCAGGCCAGGGCAAATTGGGATCGATCTCTACTGCTCGAAGGTAGGCTTCGGTGGCTTTTTCCATGTCCACCGATCCCGCCCGCAGCGCCTTTTCTCCCTCCAGAAACGCTTTGAACGCGGGTAATGAAGTTGTGGTCTCCGCAGCCGCCTGAGTCAGTTGGCTGACGTTTCCTTCCTCCGACGCCAGCATCAACTGCCCGCTGAGCCGATTCGACTAGCGCTAAAAGCTCTTCGCCAGGTCCCTCTACTGCTCCCTCCACGATGACTTCTTCCCCTGCGATCTCATAGATGGTTGCTTGGACCCGTACCCGGCCCGCCGTTTCCACGACCGTTCCCAGAAGAAACCGACCGGCTCCGAAGTGTTCCGCGACCTCCGCGCCGTTTTCCGGATCGTAAGCCCCCTCTCCCCGATGAGCGGCGTATCGCAACAACGTTCTCGAGTCCACGGTCCGGTACGTTTCCGTCTCGAGGGTGTGCCCGAAAAGCTCCGCCAATCCTTCCCGAAGATAAGTAAATTCCTCACTGCCGTTGACCGAAAAGGGAAGGATGGCGATCCGAGTCGGCGACACCGGCTCTGCCGGCCGAGAGCGGAGCATCCAGAACAACGAAACACCAGCGAGTAGCAGCAATCCCAGCGATGCGGCAACGGCGGCCTTTCTCCGAGACGTTTTCTCAGGCGCTGGCTCTTCAGACTGCACCGGCGCGATAAATCGGTAGCCCCGTCGTGGAATGGTTTGAATGTAGCGAGGTTTGTCGGCCTCTTCACCCAGCGCGGTGCGGATCGCCTTGATGGAGAAATTGATCCCGTGCTCGAAATCGACGACGGTGTCGTCACCCCAAAGCTCTTTTTGAATTTCTTCTCGGCCGATCACCTCGCCGGAGCGCGAAGCGAGCAGAACCAAGTGCTTGAACGGCTGGGGTTGGAGCTTGACGACACGGTCGCCCTTCCTCAGCTCGCCGGTTTGTAGGTCCGCGGTGAACGGGTCGAACTTTAGCCAACGCGGTTTCGGAGCCTCGGCTTTCATCGTTGCTCTCCAGTCCGAAGAAGGGTCTAACTTGTGGAGATCCTGGTGCCGAAACAGCTCTTCTGTGAGACCGAGGATATTCCTTTCAAGAGGAAATATCAAAGGTCTCCGCGGCAACGGACCTTTCATATTTTCCGCCGCCTCTGTCAGAATTCCCTCCATGTTTAGGCTCAAAGACATGAACGCCTGCAGGCTCATCGGTTTTCTTCGTTCTCTCGCTGATTATCTGCGTGGTCGCTCTGGGCGTATCGGAGAAGCCTCCATCCATCGTTGTCGTCATTTCAGCCAACGCCGAGTGGCATCCCTTCCGCGGTCTTTTTCCCGAGGCCCGGATCGAGCAATCACCCTTTGGAGAGTATTTCGTCCACGAGCTCGATGTCGGTGACGGGGTTGAAAAAGTCGTCTTTCTACACGGGGGTTGGGGCAAGATCTCGGCCGCCGCTTCGGCCCAGTACGTCATCGACCGCTGGTCACCTCGGCTTCTCGTCAACCTCGGAACCTGTGGCGGTTTCAAGGGAGCGGTCGAGCCGGGAGAAGTCTTGCTGGTGGAGAAGACCATCGTCTACGACATCGTGGAAAAGATGGGAGACGCCAGTGAAGCGATAGCGGTTACTACACGACGGATCTCGACCTCGACTGGCTCCAGCCACCCTATCCGACGCCTGTCAGGCGCGTGTCGCTGGTCTCGGCGGATCGAGACCTCTTCCCGGACGACTTGGATACACTCCAGAAGAAATACGGAGCTGTCGCCGGCGATTGGGAGTCGGGAGCCATCGCATGGGTGGCGTCACGAAACGTACGCGGACGCTCATTCTGAGGGCGGTAAGTGACGTCGTGGACCGGGAAGGGGGTGAGGCTTACGGCAACGTCGCTCTCTTCCACGAGCGTGCGAAGACGATTATGAAGAACCTCGCCGAGATACTTCCTCGTGGATCGCCCGGGCTCTGGAGAGGAATACCGAACGTCGTCCTTAGTCGCTTTCCTAATCAGGCTGAGCCTGGAAATTCATAACGACGTGAATAGACTGCGTGGAGGCACTGCCCTCCACCTCGCGGATGGCGATGAGCTTGCCACTATCCGGGTGGGACTCGATTATCACGAAGTCGTCCCGTTTGATGACGACTTCGGGGCTACCCAATCGAAGGTCCGGTTCGAGATCGAGCGGCACCCGTAGGATCGCATCACCGTTCCTGTAGAAGATTTCGCGTGCCGTCGGCCGACCAGAAGGGAGGACCGCCTCCATCCGAGGAAACCTGCCATTTACCGCCATCACCGGGAAACACGCTGGACGATAGACTTCCCAACGGCCCGTCTCGTTCGAGCTATAAGTCACCCAGCGGCCATCCGGCGAGAAGGTCACGTCCAGCTCATCGGCAGGAGTATTCATCAAAGGCCGCGGTTTCGAGCTTGGCGAACCGTCCTCGTTTACATCGACACACCAGATGTCGTTTCCCGTCTCGGTACGGTACTCGGTGAAAAGAAGCGATTCGCCGTCGGGGGACCAGGAGTCAGGATACTGATGAAGCAACGACTCCAATAATCTGCCGGGCCTCACCGCTTCCATCTGCAGCCTTGATATAGATGTTGTTCGCCCCGCTTCGATTCGAGGCAAATGCAACCCACCGACCATCTCGGACGACCACACGGGCTCGATGTTGAATCCCTCGAAAGTAAGCCGGCGTCAAAGGAGGGCGGTCGATCTCCGCAACCCAGACGTCGGACCGAGGACCATCGAGGATGGTTACCGCCACTTGGCGCGCGGCGTGGCTCACGTCATGTTCCGGAAGAAACGGTTTTCGAGGGGCAACGGCGTGAGCGTTCCATCCAGCCATCACCTCCACGACCTCCCGCCTTGCGGTATCTGTATCGCTGGCAAATAAACGAGCGTCCCGTTGTTCGACAACGCGAACTGGACGAGTCCGCGCTCGGGTTGGGTGGAAACACCTTCCAGCAGCAACCGTTGGTGATTCCCCAATTTGCAGGTTATCCGGGTCGAAAGGAACCGACACGATAGCCTTCGACTGGGAGTAAAGCAGATGTCCGCTGCCGGAGTAACGGGCGGCCGTGGCTCCGTCCACGAGCTCTTGAATCTCACCGGTATCGAGATCGAGCGCTGCGACTTTGGCCGACTGCGCGGTCGTGGACCAAATCGTGAACAAGACGTGTTTTCCACCGGGGAGGATTTCAGGCCAGCAGTGCCCGAGCTCACCGTGACTGTAATCTGGGCGTTGTTAGGACTTCGGGTCGACCGCCTTCGGCCTGAACGCGCCACAATCCGCCGACGGCACTCGCGAAAATGATCCGGTCATCATTGCCCCAACTGCCACCTACCGCTTTGGGAACATCACAGATTTCGAAAACGGGTCCGCCGGTGATGGCCACCCGCTTCAAGCGACCATCCGCAAAGAATCCGACCCACTGTCCATCGGGGGATAGGAAGGGTCCGTAGGCGTCTTCCGTACCCTCGAGCCGTTGGGTCTCCATCGTGTCCATAGGAGCGACGGAAGAGCCAAACGGTGCTCTCCTGTCTGGCGACGAAGACGAGGTCTCGGCCGTCGGATGAAATGGCCAGCGATTGCCGATACGCTAACGAAGTCATGCTCAGCGGGAAGCGGAATCGTAAATCGTGTCGGAAATCCCGGCGGTCTCTTGAACCGGTTGCCGGAAGAAAAGACCCATCAAGAAAGCCGTTATGAGGCCAATCCCAACGGCGAGTCCCAACCAGACACGGCGATGGCTCGAATGTGGCGACGATACCGGGTCGGGAATCTCCTTCGAGGCAGGAATCGCCCCCACCTTCATATCCGCCACAAATCGATATCCCCGCCGGTGGACGGTCTGGATGTAGCATCGGATCCTGCGGATTGTCTCCCAAAGACTGCCGCAAGAAACTGATGGCCTCCGTCAAAGAAGTTTCACTGACGTGGGATTCCTTCCAAACGACGTCCATGAGCTCTTGCTTGGAGACGATTTCGCCCCGGTGCTCCATCATGACCTCGAGTATGCCGAGGGCGCGAGGAGGCAACGAGATTTCCTCGTCTCCCCGCATCAAAATCCTGTTCACACGGTCGAAACGAAAGGGACCGAAACGGACTTCCTTCACCGATGGGTGAAGTGCCATGGCGGCAGTCTGGTCTTGGACCATGAGAACTCTCCGATCGAGCGTCTGATAGCTCCTTAAGATCTTCTTAAGAAGAAATTAGCCCCTCATTTACGGCAACTTCAGGACATTAGGGCGCCCGCGGGCGACCATGTCCATGTCGGCGGCTCGATCGGGCGCTGGGATCGACGCAACGTGTCCTCTATCTTAGCGTGCCATCGGCCGCCGAACCAGATTCAAACCCTTAGTCCCGGGGATGGAACTGATGAAACAGACCTTAGCTTTAGGATATGCAGTTTGGTTTTTTTCGAGCCCCCCTGGGCATGACACAAACCGCCCCATCCTCAGGAAGCAAATACGCTGTTCACCATCGGGCCGGCCATCTCCGAAATCGTGGTCGATGGCCATCTCGATGAAGCGGCTTGGAGTGACGCCACCCCCATTTCACTCGACTACGAGTGGCTGCCGGGAGATAACGTCAAACCACCGGTCGAAACCATGGCTCTCGTCACTTACGATGACGCCTACATCTATATCGGCTTCAAAGCCTACGACCCCAACCCTTCACAAATCCGCGCCCACATCATGGACCGGGACGCTATCGCCACATTTTCCCAGGATGATCATATCACCGTGATGATCGATCCGTTCAACGACCAGCGGCGGGGTTTTCAGTTTCGCGTCAATCCCCTGGGCGTGCAGGCCGACGCCATTTTGAGCGAGATCGACATCATCGAGGACTTCTCTTGGGACATCATTTGGGACTCGGCGGGCCACATTAATAATCGTTGGTTACGAAGTCGAGATGGCCATCCCCCTCAATCAGATACGCTTTCCGCGGTCCGAGGGTGAGCAAACCTGGGGCATCATGTTGAGCCGTTCCTATCCTCGATCCAACCGCCATCGGATATCGGCGAACATGCGAGATCGCAATAACACATGCCTCCTTTGCCAAGCCAACAAAATCAAGGGATTTCAAAACATTGAACCAGGATGGAACTTCGAGCTCGACCCTACGCTGACCATGAATCGGACCGATATCCGTCCCGGACTTTCCATCGGGCGGTCTCGAGCCCGACAGCAAGGACATCGAGCCCGGGATTACCGCCAAGTGGAGCATTACACCGAACACGAGCTTGAACGCCACGGTGAATCCTGACTTCTCCCAAGTCGAAGCCGACGCCGCCCAGCTCGCCGTCAATGAGCGGTTCGCGCTCTTCTTTCCCGAAAAGAGGCCCTTCTTCTTGGAAGGCGTGGACTTTTTCTCCACGCCTCTCAATGCCATCTTCACTCGAACCGTGGTGAATCCCAAGTGGGGTGCCAAAGTAACAGGAAAAGGAGGTACGAACGCCTACGGTGTTTTTCTGACCCGAGATCGCGTCAACAATCTGCTGTTACCGTCGAACCAAGGATCATCGCTCGGCTTTTCTGGAGCAAGAGGTGACAGGAAGCGTTTTCCGATACCGCCGGGACATCGGCAACGCTTCGACGATAGGCGTTCTTTACGCCGGCCGTGAAGGCGACAGTTACCATAACCGGGTGGGCGGTGTCGATGGTTTCGTTCAGACTCTCCGCCTTCGAACGAGATCCGCTTCCAATATCTCAGGATCCGACACGCTTTACCCGGAAGAAGTCGTCGCCGACACAGGGGAGGACAAGAACACCGGGGAAACGGCCTCGATGTTCGCTACCGCCATCAGAGCCGCAACTGGGCAGGCGCTGTCGAGTACGAGAGCCTCGCTCCCGGCTTCCGCGCCGACAGCGGTTTCATACCTCGCGTCGACGTGCGTACGGTCCGCAGCAACCTGAACCGAACGTTTTACGGCGAAGCCACAAGATTGGTATACGCAGGCCAATGCGGGAGGAACTTTCGAATACACGGAAAACTTCGACGGTGTTCTCACCGACCGCGAATTCCGCATTGTTTGGGAACGTGCATAGGCCCCATGCAGTCGTTCTTCGAAGCCGGGTATTCACGCCGAACCGAGCTCTTCAGCGACGTCACCCACGAGGGCCTTCCTCAATTCGACCTCTATTTTCAGGCCCAACCGAGCGGCGCCTACAAGATCGCCGTCGGCGGCGTCTTCGGTCAAACCGTGGATATCAACAACAACCGGCAGGCGGGACTCTTCCAGGTGTTCCCTTCCCTCGAGCTCAAGCTCGGCCGTCGCGTCAATGTGCAGCTCAACCACACGCTCCAGCGTCTGGATGACGATGGCCCTGAGATTTTCACGGCGAATCTGAGTGAGGCTACGACTCTTCTATCATTTCAATCTACGCACCTTCGTACGCACGATTTTCCAGTACCGCCACATCACCAGGAATCCCGAGCTCTTCGTCCAGGCGGTCGAGCCGAAAAGCGAGCAGCTCTTCACCCAGTTTCTTTTTTCCTACAAGCTCAATCCTCAGACGGTCGTGTTCCTCGGTTACTCCGATACGTCTATTGGATTCGAGGACTTGAGCCTGACCCGGGCAAACCGAACCTTCTTCGTCAAGCTCGGCTATGCGTGGTTGTTGTAAGCGTGGTTTATTCCCGCTCCTCATCGAGGGTGAGCATCCAGATGTCGGCTTCTCTGACGGTGCGTGAAATAAATGGCGCGATTATCCTGGGACAGGGTGAAATTTGAACCATCCGATTCGAGAGTAAAAACTTCCTCGTACTCCTTCGTAGACGCTATCTCGGTAGCCAAATCTCCTTCGGATGAATAACAGTCTGTGGCTGTCATTAAGCCACCGACAGAGGCACCTCTGGCAACTTGTCAATCGCTGATATTTTTGAGTTTCGACAGAATAGACGGCCAAACCTGAGTCACCCGCGTAGTTGTTATAGATTCCAGCGATATGCGTTCCATCGGGCGACCATGCCGTCGCCCCGAACTAATCTCGTCGATGAACTCCGGTAGTGCCGCAGGAGTCTGCTCCTTCCATGGCCTCCCTGGCTCAAAGAATGTACGACTTACGTTCCACTGGTTGTAGTACAGCATTCGCGATCCATCCGGCGACCAGACCAATGGACGATATTATGTCCGGAGTGTCCTGTGTAATCTGCCGGAGTCCACTACCGTCGGGATTGATGAGTCCAGATTTCGCCGCGGCCACTGCGAGTCGAATTAAACGCAATTGTGTCACCATCCGGTGACCATCCAGGCTGACCGATCAATGAAGAGTCGGAGGTGAGCCGACGGCGGTCGGTACCATCTGTACGGATGACAAAGATGTCCTCGTGCTCGTAACCCCCCAGGAGTCGAAAACCAGCCATTCGCCATCGGGGGAGACATCGGGATGAGCTGATATTCTGTTGCCACTGGTGATCGCAATTGGCTCTCCGAGCGATTTTGCCGTCCTGAGGGTCAAAGCCGATTTTCTGCAAATTTTTTCTTCGGTCCAAGGCCGTATAGGCAATCGTCTGCCGTCCCGGAAAGGCTAGGTCGTCGGCAGCGCGTTGGACTGGCAGGTTAACGGGCTGAGGTCGCCGAAAGGACCTTTCCTGATTCCTCATCGATGGCCACTCGCCACAAGTTTCCTGTGCCGCCTCGATTGCTGAGGAAGTAGAGATACTTGCCGTCCGGTGACCAGACGGGACTCCAATCAGAGCCGGATCTTCGGTGACGGGAACCGCTTCGCCTCCTTCTGCCGGTACGGTCCAGATGTCTCGCTGTGCAGCCTCCTTTCGGAAGCCCCAGAACGCGATCCGGTGGCCGTGAGGAGACCAATTCGGCTCCACTGCGTCTCCTTCGGTGATGAGCCGTTTCTCGCCGGTCGCGACGTCCACCGCCCAGAGCTTGCTGTATCCATTTCTGCCTACTGGTTCGCGATCCTCATCGGCAATGGATCTCGCTGCCGTCCGGCGACCATGCGGGATTGTAGCCGATATCGGTCAGACGTCGAACCGACTCACCCGTCGCACCCATGACGAAGATGCCGCCGCCGTCGCGTTCGGAACGAAATGCGATTTGCCTCCCGTCGGGAGAAAATGCGGGCTGCAGTGTCATCGGCCGGTGAGTTCTCCGTCAGGTTCATGGCTCTTTCGCCGCCCACTCTCTGGAAGTAAATGTCCCAGTTGCCGGATGCCGGGCTCGCATAGACAACGAACTCACCATCGGGAGAAAGGCTGGGACCAGCTCCTCATCCCGGGTCTGGGAAGTGAGCTGAGTGAAGGTACCTTCGATTAGGCGGAGTTGAGCTTCACCGGTTTCTGGTCCGGTCGACAGCCAGATAGGTCAGAACCGCAGTGTGCCGCCACCGCTGCAGCGACCACAAGCGACCACTTTTTCTGCCTGCCGAGCGTGGCAGACGGCGGAGACCCTCCAGAACCTCGCCCGACTCCACCTCCTGCTTCAGCTCCTCCAGCTCGTTCCGCAGATCCTTGGCGGTCTGATAGCGGCGCTTGGGATCCTTGACCAAGACATCGCCTGATGATCCTTGCCAGGATCTGCGGGGCAGTCTGGATTGACTTCCGTGACGGAGGTTGGGTGTTCCTTGATGATGGACGAAAGGATCGAAGCCGTGGTGTCTCCCTTGAACGGCCGCTCACCCGTCGCCATCTCGTAGAGAATGATGCCCATCGAGAAGATGTCCGAGCGGTGGTCGATCGTCTTCCCTTCCGCCTGCTCCGGCGACATATAGGCCACCGTGCCGAGAATCCGTCCTTCCTGCGTGGCCGACTGTGTGGGAAGCTCGCTCACTCCCTCCTCGAACGAACTCCTGCTTCAGCTTCGCCAGGCCGAAGTCCAGGATCTTGAGCCGTCCTTCATCGCTCACCATGAGATTGTCGGGCTTCAAGTCCCGGTGGATGATTCCTTTGCTCGTGGGCGGCACTCACGGCATCGGCCAAGGGAATCGCAATCTCGAAGAACTTGTTGAGCGGCAGGCCCTTCTTGGGGATCAGCTCCGTGAGCGTCTTCCCCTTCACCAGCTCCATCGTGATGAAGTGGACGCCTTCGGCCTCTTCGACCGAATAGATGGTGACGATGTTGGGATGATTGAGAGCCGCAACCGCCTTGGCTTCACGCTCGAAACGCATGCGCCGCTCCTCGGAGGCCATCTCGGGCGGCAGGATCTTGAGCGCCACCTTGCGGCCGAGCTTGGTGTCCTCGGCGACATAGACCTCGCCCATGCCGCCGCTTCCGAGCTTTTCGAGGATCTTGTAGTGGGAGAGCGTTTCGCTCACCCCAACCGGAACCCCTCCTTTAATGTGGTGAGGATAATTCTTTTCGGAGAGGAAAGTCAAAAGAGGTGGATTATATGAGGGCAGGTATTATTAGCGTAAAAGTACTGCCCTTGCCAGGCGAAGACTCGACCTCGATCTTTCCTTGATTCATTCTCTGAATCCTTATGGATTTGAAAAGCATAACGACCTGAGCTTAGTTGCGGTGGTGGTGGTGAAGGGTGTCCTCACTAACGAGAATCTGCTACAGCCCCGGAGACACAAATATAGGCTGCGGCTCCCGGTCGTCAACTGAACACCGAACCTTCTTTTTGAAGCTCGGATACGCGTGGTTTTTGTAGGGAACGGATGTAAACCGTACGAACCTCCGTTTGCTCCGGACCCTGGCCAACGTAGAATTCCTTCCCAGCAGGCGCCGAGCATGATGGGGCGGACCCTCTCCATTACGAAATACTCGAGAAGTCGGTGCCGGTGGCATGGGGAAAGTTTATCGTGCCCGGGACAAGACGTTGGGGCGCGACGTCGCCATCGCAGTTCCTTCCCGAGGCATTCTCCAAGGACGCAGAGCGCCTGGCCCGGATGGAGCGTGAGGCCCGGCTCCACCGGATTTAAAGCCTGTGGAGAGGAAAGCTCTGGCTCAATAACTTTGTTTCTTGAGTGAAACTGGCCTCTGTGAAGCAGGAACTGGAACGTGATCGAAATTTATTACATTCTGGAGATTGGCTCGCGCACTTGACAAAGTAGCTTCCAGGAGCTACCTTTGATCTATGAGAGCCGTAGGACTCAAAATACTCAAGAACAAGCTCAGCGAGTATGTACGTCTCGCAGCCGCGGGCGAAACCGTTCTCGTCACCGACCGGGATAGAGTCGTCGCCGAGCTCGTCCCGCCGAAGGAAGGTAGAAGCCCCATGCTCACGGATGCGGTCTTGGCGGAGGCTGTACGCAAGGGCTGGATAACTCCTCCCACCATCGTGACTTCGGAGCCTCCACCGCGGATTCCGGTCGCTTGTCTCGAAGAAATACTAAACGGTTTGAACCAGGATTGCACAGACCGTTGATTTATCTCGATACTTCCGTTGCACTCGCACATTTACTTGGCGAGGACCGTTCGCCGCCGGAATCCATTTGGCAAGAATCTCCGGTCTCCAGTCGGCTCATTGAATATGAAGCCTGGACAAGGATTCATGCAATGGGACTGACCAATCTCATGGCGAGGCTTTGCGCTTTTTGCTGGCGAGAATAGCTCTCCTCGAGTTGACCGCCCCGTCCTCATATGCGCTCTTGAGCCGTTTCCCATCCCGGTGCGAACGCTCGACGCGCTTCACGTTGCCTCGGTCGAGTTCCTCCGAAAACAGAACCAAGTCGTTATTCTCGCTACCTACGATGAACGAATGCGCCGGGCGGCAAGAGCCTGAGCATTCCACTCCGCGATCTACCGGTGACGCTACCTGTTGCGAAGGCCGCATCCGCACACTCTTACCAATTTGCGGCTCTTCCATGCTCCTAATATTTCGATTCTCGAGTCCCATCTCGGCTTCCACGGCCGACGCAATTTCCACGAGAGCACCCTTCAGCCGTTCGATGTCCTCGCGCCGGCTTCGCAGGTGGGTGATGCAGACTCGCAGGGCGAAACGTCCATCGAGGCGGCAGTGGGAAAGGAAGAGACCCCCATAGCGATTGATTCGTTCGAGAAGCTCTGTGTTGAGTGCATCCAAGCGCCGCTCACTCTCAGCTTCCGGCAGTCTCGAAGCGCTCCGCGGCATACGTCGGAAGCAGACAACGCTGGTCATTACCGGCGCCAGAAGCTCGAAGTCGGGCGTGCCCTTCACCCAATCCCCGAGCTCGGCCGCCAGCTCGAGATGGTGGTCGATGAGCTTCTGGACGGCGTCGGTGCCATGAACCTTGAGCACCATCCATATCTTCAACGCTCGGAATCGGCGAGACAGCTCGATGGTGTACTCCATGGGATGGTGGACGCTCTCGGTCTCGGCTTGGCTCACTTTCAGGTATTCGGGAACCAACGTGAAGAACCGCCGCATGTGGTCGGCGTCCTGCACGAGCAGGCAGCTGGCGTCGATGGGCACGAAGAGCCACTTGTGGGGATCGAGAGAAACGCTATCGGCCCGGGCCAGACCGGATCGCATCCATGCGCCGCGGGGTGCTGTGGCAGCGAGTGCCCCGTAGGCGCCGTCGACGTGGAGCCACATTCCCTTCTTCCGGCAGACATGGGAAATCTCCTCCAGCGGGTCCACGGCTCCAGAACCGATCGTCCCCGCCGAGGCGATCACGGCACAGGGATTCCGACCCTTCTCGTGGTCCTCGATGATGGAGCGCTCCAGGGCATCAACCCGCATTCGGTAGTCGTCATCCGTGGGTACTGTCCGGGTAGCGGAATCGGGCAAACCCAAGAAGCGGAGAGCCCGGTGGACGGAGCTGTGGATCTCACCTGACATGTAGAAGACCGGATCGTTGCCGGCAACGTTTGTCGTCCTGCCCCGCGCCAACGCTAGGCCCATGAGGTTAGCCATAGAGCCACCGCTGGTGAGCACTCCGGCACCGCCCTCGGGGTAGCCGATCATCTGCCGGATCCAACGAACGACCTGGCGCTCCATGGCCGCCGCAGAGGGTCCTCCACGAAACAGGCTCACGTTCTGGTTGAGGGTAGCAGCGATAGCCTCGGCGACGACGCCGACCATATCGGCGGAGTTGGGAACATAGGCGAAGTTGCCGGGGTGCTGGAGGTGCGTGGCCAGACCTGCCACCTTCGTCTTGACGATCTCCAACACAGCTTCGGGGGCCATCCCCTCCGTGGGAAGAGGCTCGTCGAACTCCCGCAGCACCTCGGCCGGTGCGGAAGACTGTAAAATGGGCTCGTCTCCGAAACCTTCCAGGTAGTCCACCATCCAGTCAACCGCCTCGTGAGCGAACGTCCGCAAGTCATTCTTTTTCATCTTGCATCCTCGCTTTCGATGCTCAAAGAGCCATCTTAGTTTTTTGACCTCAAGAGGACAAAGATTTTGGTCAGCTCGTTTACGCAGAGCAGAGAGCGAATCGTGGGGTTGTTTTGGTCCGGTTTCCTGGCTCGGTTCGCACGTCGCTGCCACAAGTCATGCTGGACTTGGTGAAGGCGCACAGAGAAACGCTCTTCGATCGCGTTACGGTGTTACAGCCCGGCTGGGTTCGATTCGGCCCGGGGAAGCTCACTAGTGTCCTGTATCAGTGGATCGTTGCATAAAGCTCGAGGTCATTTTGTGTGCTGGCAAGGCGTGCCGACGAAGAACTATCGTGATATTTCGAGGAGGCGCAACGCAGTCAGCGCGCAAAAGGGGCCGAGATTCATGTGACGAATTACTGACACAGGGCACTAGCTGAGAACCTCGAGCCGTCACCCAATCGTTGAGCGTTAACCAAGGATTTCGAACATCGAATCCTCATCACTTACCAATCTGCGGCTCTTCCATCGCTCGCGTTCGGCCGAAGCGAGCGGCAAGCCGTGTCCCGATTCTCGCCTCCGTCAAATCATCCATCAATGTGTAGACCACCGGCACCAATATTAATGTGAGTAGAGTGGACGTGATGAGTCCTCCAATCACCGTGACCGCCATGGGGGCGCGCTGGGTGCCGCCGGCGCCGAGGCCGAGGGCGATGGGGAGCATACCGAACACCATGGCCCCGGTGGTCATGAGGATCGGTCTCAGCCGAACCGGCCCCGCCTTCAGAACGGCGTCGGTTCGCTCCATGCCGTCCCGGTCTCGAAGCGTGATGACGTAGTCGACCAGGAGGATGGCGTTTTTGGTCACGAGCCCCATGAGCATGATGATCCCGATCATGGAAAAGATGTTGAGCGTGTAGCCGGTGAGGAGCAAGGCACCGATAGCGCCGATGACGGACATGGGGAGCGACAGCATGATGGTAAACGGGTGGACGAAGCTCCCGAACTGCGACGCCAACACCATGTAGATCAAGATCACGGCGAGAAACAACGCGAAGCCGAGGTTCTGGAAAGACTCGCCCATGATCTGGGCCATGCCCTCGAAATCCACCTCGAATCCCTCGGGAAGACCGATGCGTTCGGTGATGGCGTTGACGTCTTGGACGGCGGCGCCGAGGGGCTTGCCTTCGAGGTTGGCGAGAACCGTGATTTGGCGTTGCCGTGCCTGGTGGTCGATCTTGGGTCGGTCCGGTGTCGTGAACGATTTGGGCGATGTTGCCGAGCTGCACCGTCTCGCCTCGACGAGTCCGAAGGGGTAAAGCTTCCATACGGGCCGGGTCGTTGCGGTCGGACTCGACGAGCCGCACGCGAACATCGTATTGCTTGCCCGCTTCCTGGTACTTGGTGACCTCGTCGCCCCCTACGAGCAGACGAACCGCTGCACCCAATGAGGCGGCGCTGATGCCGAGATCGGCGGCTCGGTCGCGATCGATGAGGATCGAGACTTGAGGCTTGCCGCTTTCGAAGGTCGTGTCGAGGTCCACGATTCCAGGAGTTTGCGCAAGCTCTGCTACCATGCGGTCGCTCACTGCGACGAGCTCATCGAGCGAGGCCGTCTTTGGACCGCGAACATTGACTTGAAGTTGCGCTTCCCGACGGCCCGATGCCGCGACACGGGCGACGTTTTCCACAAAAACGCCGGCTTCTTGGATCGGAGCGAGCCGTTGACGGATCTCGTTCATGATCTCCAATTGAGTCTGATCCCTTTCGCCCGGCTCCACGAGGTTGGTCAGGATGGTGGCTCGATTGACCTGTTCCATGGTGCCGCCGCCGATGGTGGTGAAGACGTTTTGGACCGACTCGGTGAGATTCCAGTTTGGACTCGATGTCTTTGACGACCCGATCCGTCGCGTCGAGCGACCAGCCCGGATCGGCTTGCACAACGACATTGAACTGGGACTCGTCGGCCTGGGGAAGGAACTCTGTGCCGAGGAAACGGGTGAGGAAAAGGCTCGATCCCAAGAAAACGATACTCAAAATCACGACGGTCCATCGATGTCGGAGGGACCAGGCAAGCAGGCCGCGGTAGCTCAGGTCCAATCGGTCCAGCCAGCCCTCGATCATACGATATATACGGCCGTGTCGTTCAGGGGCCGAAAGAAACTGAGAGGACAACATGGGTGTCAGGGTGAACGACACGAAAAGGGAAATCAGCACCGCGGAGGCGACCGTGATCCCGAACTGATAGAAGAAACGTCCGATCAGACCTTCCATGAAGGCCACGGGAATGAAAACGGCTACGATGGAGAAAGTGGTCGCCATGACCGCGAGCCCGATCTCGGAAGTCGCGAATGGCCGAGGCTTCCTTGCGGGATTTTCCCTCTTCCGTGTGGCGGAAGATGTTCTCGATGACGACGATGGCATCGTCGATCAGGATGCCCACCGACAAAGAAAGAGCCAACATGGTCATCATGTTGAGCGAGAAGCCGAGCATCTCGATGACGAAAAAGGTGCCGATGATCGAAGTGGGAATGGCGACGGCGGAGATGAGTGTTGTACTCAGGTTTCGCAGAAAGAAGAAGATGACCAGAACCGCCAGGCCTCCGCCGAAGATCAGGTGGAACTTGACGTCGTTGATGTTTTCTTCGATGTAGTCCGACGTGTCATTGGCGATGACCATGGAATAGTCGTCCGGGAAGGAGCGTTTCGATCTCCGCGAGGGCGGACTTGATCTCGTGCGCCACGGCCACGGCATTGGTACCGGACTGTCTCCGGATGAGAAGCGAAACGGCCCGCTCCCCGTTGAGGCGGGAAAGACTCCTTTCGTCGGCCATGCCGTCTTCGACGAGGGCCACGTCTTTGAGATAGATGGGGCCGGTGGGCCGTCTGCATCACCACGATCCGATCGAAATCGTCGGGATGCTGAATTCGTCCCCGGGTGCGCACCACGAGCTCACGCGGGCCGGTCTCGATGCGGCCTCCCGGAACCTCGAGGTTCTCGAGACGAAGGGCCCGCACCACGTCGTCCACCGTCAGGTCATAAGCGGAAAGCCGATCCATACTCAACCAGACGCGAATCTCTCTTTCACGCCCGCCGACGATCTCCACCGAGCCCACACCGTTCACTCGCTCCAGGCGCTCTTTGATGACGTCGTCGGCGTACTCGGTGATCTCACGAACGGAGCGCGCTCCCGAGAGGGCCACCGCCAGAATGGGAGCGGCATCGGGATCCAGCTTGTCGATGACCGGAGGCTCGACGTCGTCGGGCAGATCCCGGCGGACGGCGGCGACCTTGTCGCGCACATCCTGCGCCGCTTGGGCGACGTCCCGGTCGAGCTCGAACTCGACGATGACGATGCTGACGCTCTCACTGCTTTGAGATCGAAGACTCTTGATGCCGCTGATCGTGTTTATTGCCTCCTCGAGACGCTCGGTAACGTCGGTCTCCACGGTTTCCGGATCGGCACCCGGCAGCACGGTCGTGACGGTGACGATGGGGAAGTCCACTTTGGGGAAGAGATCGACCCCCATGGAACTGTAGGCCACCCAGCCGAAAACGACGATGGCGGAGATCACCATGGTGGCGAAAACCGGTTGACGGATCGAAGTATCCGATATCCACATGACGGCCCCTCAGCTTTCGACGTTTACACGATCGCCGGCCCGTAGGGTGTCCACCCCGGACACGATGACCCGATCGTTGGGTTCGAGACCGGATAGAATCTCCACCCGGTCATCCGCGGTCCCACCGACCTGCACGGGCACCTGTTCGGCACGATCGTCATGGAGAACGAAGATGTTTTCCATCCCCTCACGACGGAAGAGCGCCGAGCGGGGGACGACGAGAGAGCCGGGTACCGGCGTGAGCGGAACCCGGACGGAAGCATAGAATCCCGGTATCAATTTGTAGTCTCGGTTCGGAAGGAGTGCCTCGACGTGGATCGTTCGGCTCGCGACGGACAGGGAGGGAAAGATGGTCGAGATCTCACCGGAAAAAGTCATTCCCGGAAGAGCGGTGACCGAGGTCTCTACTTCTTGGCCGACGGCAAGACGTGCAGCGTGTTTTTCCGGCACCTCGAACTGGAGCTTGAGCGGGTCGATTTGAATGAGGACGAGTAGAGGTTTACCCACTCCGATGAACTCACCGAGAGAAGCTATCTTTTCCTTGACGACCCCGGCAAAGGGAGCCACCACGGTCATGTCGTCGAGGCGCTGACTGGCGAGGGCCAGCGTGCTTTCCGCTCCGTCAACGGCGGCGGCGGCGGCGTCGTATTGCGCCTTGAAGGTGTCGAACGTCCCCTGGGAGATCGTTCGATCTTCGAGAAGGATCTCTTTTCGGGCGATCTCACTTTTCGCCCTTTCGAAGTTGGCTCGAGCTTGGGCCAGGGCGGCATCGGCTTGTTTGACCGAGAGCTCTGCTTTGGTCTGGTCCATGAGCACCAGGACGGCTCCTCGTTTGACCCGCGTTCCGTCCTTGACATGGAACTTCGCCACCGTCCCGGCGGTCTCCGTGCTGATGGTCGCCTCCTCGAAGGCGACAAAGGAACCGGGGGCGGTGATTGCGATCTCGAGAGGATCGGCCGACGGCAACGCGACGTTGACCGTGGGAATGTCCGGTTCTCGACTGCCGTTTTCTTCGGCTCGAGGGGCCTGCCCTGAACAAGCCGTGAAGCTCGCTAGAAGAACGAGCATGAAGGGGATCTGGAGTAAGTGTCGCCGCGTCATTTTTCTCCTCCGGAGAAGGTGGATAGGGTATCGCGAGCAAAGATTCCGATGGCCCGTTCGAGATCATAGATTGCCAGATCCAGTTGATAGGCCGCCAAGGCGAGCTGACGTTCCGAACGGGTCAAGGTCTCGTTGGATGCAAGAATATCGAGGTCCGTAGCTTCTCCCACGCGAAAGGCCTCGCTGAGTGGACTCCGCGTTTCTCGTGGCGAAATCAACCTGCATCTTGAGCATTTCGACGCTTGCCCTTTGGGTCTCGATGTCGAGGTAGGCGGAACGCACCTGTAGTTCGACACGTTCCTGAAGCAGGTCCCGCCGGAAATCGAGCTCTCGAAGTTGAGATTTTGCCGTAGCTACTTCGGCCGCCCTTCGGAAACCGTCGAACAGCAGCCAGTTCGCGTTGATGCTGACCGAGCCGAGGGTATCGGACGGGAAATTGGAGCGTCTCTTGACGAACGTTCCATCGACGGCGATATCCGGGAAGTATTGACCTTTTTGTCGATCGATCTGCAGCTCGGTGATCTCTCGTTGGCGGGCCAGCCCTTGAATCTCGGGCCGGCTCTGAAAGCCCATATCGATGAGCTCCTCCAACGTTGCGTCGGGAGGCGTGGGTTTTTCCGGCCGCGCGACCTCGAAGTCTCCCTGGATCCCGGTCAGCACCTTGAGGTTCTGCTTGGCGATCTGCAAGTTGTTCTCGGCTTCCAAAAGCTCCCTTTGAGCGTCGGTATAGGCGACCCGGGCCCGGAGTACGGCCGTCTCGACCGATTCACCGGCGCGGAAAAGCGATTCGGCCGTACGAAGCGTCTCTGCGGTCACATCGACGCTGCGTCGTGTGATATCGATGTTCTCTTGAATGGCGAGAACGATGTAATAGGCGTTGGTGACGTCGAGCAGCGAGTCTTGCGAAACGGTCTCGAAAGCTTTTCCAGCGACATCGACGCCGATCCGGGCCTGTTCTTTCGCTTTGCGATTGCGTTGGCCCGAGAAAATGGGCTGAGAGATGACAAAAGCGATGTTGTAGTCATTGGCGGGTAAGATCTTTATCGTTTGACCGTCGAAGTCGAGCTCGGCTGAGACGAGATTGCGAGTGAAGTCCGTCTGGTTGAACACCGTCGGCAAGAGCAACGAGGTAGCGGCGCGATTCGCATATCGAGCCTGTTCGACTCTTTCCCGTTCGGCGCCGATGAGCTGGTAATTCCTCATGCACATGTTGAGGGTCTCTTCCAAGGTGATGGTGGGCGGAGGTTGAGCGGATACCGCCGCCGTTTCTCCTAGGAAGGCCAGCAACCCGAACGTGATCCACAGTGATTTGTGCATTTAGGAACTCCCTGAGCTTCGTCCTTTCAGATCGACCTACTCCGCGCTTTTGTTTCTGATGGGCCTTGATTCCGGCGCTGGTGAACGTCACGATGTGGCGGATGGATTCTTTGGTGTCGATCCAAGGCATCTCTTTGACGTTATTGTTCTCGAAGTAGAGCTCGAAACGACGCAAGTGGTCGAGCTGTGCCCAGAAACGAGTGAACGCATCGGTGAACCGCCTTAGGCGGAACGCCGGGACAAGCTGCGTCGATGGCTTTTGAAAGCGCCTGTTGAATCGGTGCCAGAACCTCTTCCAGGACGAAGCGGGGTCGAGATGGCGCTCGACGAGCTCTCGCTCGATGAGCATTCTCCAGGCTCGCGTATCGCTCGATTCCCGTCCCTTCCGGGAAGCCAGAGCGAAAGTTTCCAGAACGGTCTCGAGTTTTAGTGGACCCTTGGCTCTCCTCCAAGATATCGCGAACGGCCGCACACCACGTTCCCGCAGCTTTCTTCTTGTGGCTCAGAAAAACCTCATGGTAGAGGTTCTCCTTGCTTCCGAAGTGGTAGTTGACGGCGGCCACGTTGGAGCCGGCTTCCTTGGCGATATCTCGGACGGATGTTTTACGGAAGCCGTGTTCGGCAAACAGCTTCTGCGCGGCGTCGAGCAGATGCTGCTTCGTTTGTTCTCCCTTGCCCTTGGGGCTGGGACTTGAGTTCATTTCGGCCTCCCAAAGAGCTAGTGTATCAAACAGTTGTTTGAAATAAAAGTTTGAAACATAAGTTTGGTTCTGGCGGTTGAAGAGTTGATAGTCGGAGGCTACGATCGGGCGAGAGATGCTAGCTACACTCGGGTAGGGGGATGCGCTACTTTGTACGTGACCTTGGGATCAGCGACATTGTAACTATTTCCGCAGGACGACGGCGACTTGTCACCGATCTGTCGCGTGCTTGTAGGCAAGTCTTGGCTGAAGGCGGACGCCGTCCTCTGATTTCCTGCTGCTTCTGACTTCTGTATTCTTTTTATCAGCCTTCTTGCCAGCGCAGCGTGTTCGTCAGGCGGCCACCATCTTCCAAAAAGACATCGATGGTGATGTTCCCAGTGTTCTGTTCTTCCACCCAGGTCCCATCGATCTGGTGGAGAAGCGCCGTTGATTTCGGTTCCACGGGTCGCGTTTGAAAAGGGATCTTGCCGCCGGCATTTCGCCCGCCGTAGTTCCACACGAGCTCGAGTCCGGTAACGACCATGGAGCGATGACCCCGATTGTGGAGCCGAACCTCCAGTCGATAAGGGTCGCCGGATTGCGCGTTTCTTGGAGTCAGGTCGATCACCAAATCGGCGGGAAACTCTTCTTGCTGAGTCGCCCGCATGACGACGGCGGCTCCCTTGGTATCAAAGAATCCCGCGTTCGCCGAAGCATCACTAGAGGAAGAAACGTAGAGTGTCGGTTCTTGAGAGAAGCTGCGGCCCGAGGCGCGGCGGCGTGTGGCGAGCTCGGCTAATGTGTTGATCTCTTGGCTTTTTCGGGTGAGCTCCATTTGAAGGAGTGTCGGCCAGATGATCGAGCTCCGATGCCTCCACGGTCTTTTGGGTCAACTGCGATTCGATTTGGTACTGGTACTCCTGGAGACGCTCGAGCTCGACCTGTAGCTGGACGACCTTATCTCGGAAGTCCTCGTGCACCTTTTGCTCCAACAGCTCCAGATCGAGCTCCTGTTCTCGTGGCATCGGCGCCGTCTGGGGACCCGGTAGCTGTATCTCTGACGTCCCCGGAGAAAAAAGCTCGAGCTGCAGGCCGGCGATAACAGTAATGATGATAAGGATGGCGAAAGCGAATGCTGCACTGATGACCGACGTTGTTTTGAGTGGAATCGTGCTGTTCTCAATTCGGCGGACGTCCGCGAGCGTCACCAAGCCCAGCGCGCGAAGTAGCTTGATCAGAATCATATCGCACCCAAAAAGGCGGCTTTCGGCGCCTTCACGATCTCCAATTGGATTATCCAGCGATATGTTTATTGTAACTTGGACAGCCCTGCGGCGCGAGGTGGTACATTCGAAGTCCGACTTTGATGATGGAGAGAGCCGAAGCGGGAGGCTCAACAGGGTATACTTCGGGGTGCCTCGCGCCGCTTCTTTGGGATTATTGCCTTTGACACAGAGCTATGATCCGCTTAAAATAAAGACATCTCATCGGTATCTTCTTTCTTCTGCCCCCTTCGGCAGTTCCGCCGGAGGGGGTTTTAAATTTCTTACCAAGTTTTTCCGGGCTCGAGTGTTACACGGGCGCCTGTACTAATAACGACGAATACGGCTTTGTAGCCGGTTTCCGTCCGCGTGTAAGAATCTATCGAAAGATGTCTTCGCCTCCCTCCCATGACTTCAAGAGCTCGGTGAAGCCAACGGGATCGGGATACACACCCATCATCGCGTACTCATTTTCGAGCACTATCTCCAACTACTTCAAATACGAGCGCGTCCTTCTTGTCAGCGCTTGTTCGAGAGCTCCTTCCGAGCGGCGGAGATCGTCGAGCTCGCGGGCCTCACGAAGCCGTCCTGGATGGTCACTGACGAAAGCTTCGAGCTGCTCGAGATTTTTTGCCACGCCTTGTGCGTCGCCTGCTTGAAGATGATGGTGGGTCTCGTCTAGGGGAAGTCGGAAATCCAGCTCGAAAAGGATTTCCTCCGGACCGAACCTTGGTTACGCGGATTTCACGAGTGAAAATCCCCTTGAGCTCGAGCGTGGAACCCATAGTATCAGCCTACAACCCGGATTCCGGTATTCCAGTTACCGTGAGTACTGGTCGGTGTGGATCGACTTCGACCAGGACAGTGTGTTTTCCGATGAAGAACTGGTATTTAGTGGCAACACGACCGCGAGCTTGAGCGGTTCTTTCGATGTGCCCAGTGCGGCACTCGAAGGACTGACACGCATGCGCGTGGCTATGCGCTACGGCAGTGCCCCTTCTCCTTGTGGCAGCTTCACTTATGGCGAAGTGGAGGACTATAGCGTCACGATCACCGGTGAATGGGATCCCATCCCGCCGGTGGTGGAGTACTGCTCATCTTACGGCACGAGTACGAACTACGAGTGGATAGAGAGTATTAAAGCCGGCTCCTTTTCCTGGATTTCCGGCAACAGTCACGGCTATGCGGATCACACGGGAGGGGCCTCCGTCGATCTTCGCATCGGCTGGCCGGTCACGCTGGTTCTCGAGCCGGGCTTCGGCTACGGAAGCTATACGGAGCATTGGCGTGTTTGGGTCGAACGCGAACCAGGATGGAGCATTCGGGACGGACGAATTGCTCTACAGCGGCAGTTCGTCCTCGACGATTACGACGCAGATCGCCGCCCCCTCGACGGCCGTCGCCGGCATGACGCGGATGAGAGTCTCTATGAAGTACGGTAGTGGCGCCGGGCCCTGCGGCGGCTTCTCCTATGGCGAGGTAGAGGATATCGACGCAAACATAGTGAATTAGCCGCTTCGACATTTCACGTTCAATCGGCGCGCACGTGGTGCACCTCGTCGCCTTCTGCTTTGAGTGCTTCCACGTGCGCTGCCATCATCTCTAGTGCCACCGTGCACTGGTCGATCATCTGCCGCCGCATCTTCGGAATTTCCCTCTTTCCTTTGGCCGTCAAGCGGTAGATGCGCCGGGGGGCGGCCTTGGTGCGGCTCCAATCCCCGTCGATGAGGCCCTGCTCTTCGAGGTTTCTCAAAACCGGATATACTGAGCCGGCGCTCGGTTTCCAGGTGCCCTCCGTGTGCTCGGCAATGATGCGGATCATGTCGAGGCCGTACTTGGGGCCGCTTTGAAGAAGTCGCATGAGGAACCAGGGAAGGGAGCCTCGAAACATTCCTTGCAGAATGGAGATCTCCACTCGATTCGACGTTTGGCGTTGCTTCTTGCTTCCCATGGGAACCTGCGTTATTATCGGTACCGATTTTAAGCGATAGCGATCTTTTTAGCAAACATGAGCTCGAAACTCGCGATTCTCGGTTTGACGGTCCTGGCAGCCATCGGTGGGTTCATCCTGTGGGCCTATCCGGGAATGTCGGGCGGAGAGGCGGAGACCGGCGACGTCTTCGACACTGTGCGCGTCGAGCGCCGCGACCTATCGTCTTCGGTGATTGCTACCGGTATCATCAAGCCGAAGGTCGGCGCGGAGGTACGGGTCGGATCCCGCGTTTCGGGCATCGTTCAGAAACTTCACGTGAACGTCGGCGACCGGGTGCAGAAAGGTGCGCTTCTCGCCGAGCTCGATCCGATCGAGCTAGAAGCGCGTGTGAATCAAGCTGAAGCGGCGCTTAAAAACGCCGAGGTCTCTCTCGAGCTCGCCCGACAGGAGGTTGAGCGGAAGCGGGCTCTCTTTCGTGAAAAGCTCCTTCCTCAAAGCGAGCTCGATCAAGCGGAGACGGCGGTCAAGCTCGACGAAGCCCGCCTCGAGGAGGCCACCGCCAATCTTGCGAGCCGCGCAGATCCAGCTCGACTACACGAAAATCCAGGCTCCTATCGGAGGTGTGGTTGCCTCGGTTTCCACGCAGGAAGGCGAGACCGTGGCCGCCAGTTTTGCGGCACCGACCTTCGTCACCATCATCGACCTGCGTCGGCTCGAGGTCTGGGCCTACGTGGACGAGACGGATATCGGCAAAGTCGAACCGGGACAAAAAGCGGTCTTTACCGTTGACACTTATCCCGATACGGATTTCGAAGGTACGGTGTCCGCCATCCAACCGGGCGCCGAGGTTCGAGATAACGTGGTGAACTATGTGACGCTGATCCAGATTGCGCCGGGCCACGGTCGTACGCTCCGCCCCGAGATGACGGCGACGGTGAACATCACCATGGAGACACGCGAGGGCACACTCACCATACCGAACAGCGCCGTCCGCCGAGAGCGCGGACGCCGATTCGTCTACGTGCTGGAAGGTGATGAACCGGTCAAGCGCTGGGTGAAAACCGGTTGGCGGGACGAAGCTTATACGGAGGTCATGGAAGGCGTCGAAGAAGGGGAGCGGGTGATTACAGGAGATTTCGAGTCATGATGCACTTGGACCGGGTCAGCAAAACCTACCAGAAGGAGGGACAACCGGTTACCGCCCTCCGTGACGTGACGCTCGACATCGCCGCCGGCGAGTTTCTGGCGGTGATCGGACCATCGGGTTCGGGAAAATCGACCCTCATGAACATTCTGGGATTACTCGACCGTCCGGATGAGGGTTCCTACGAGCTGGACGGCAGAAAAGTGGCGGATCTCAAAGCCGATGAGCTGGCGCTTCTACGAAACAAGAAAGTGGGATTCGTCTTTCAAGCGTTTCACTTACTCCCGCGCGCAACGGCGGTCGAGAACGTCGAGCTTCCGCTCATCTACTCCGAGCGAAGTAGCATCAAAGGACTGGCAAAAAAAGCGCTCGATGAAGTGGGACTTTCCGACCGCGCCAAGCACTTTCCCTCCGAGCTTTCGGGGGGACAGCAGCAGCGGGTGGCCATTGCGCGCGCTCTGGTCAATGACCCCGACATCTTGCTCGCCGACGAGCCAACGGGAAACCTCGACTCCGAATCGGGCTCCGATATCATGGCCCTTTTTCAAAAGCTCAACGAAGCCGGCAAGACCGTGGTCGTCATCACCCACGACGCCGATGTTGCGGCCTACGCCAAGCGCAGCGTTCGCATCGTCGACGGTGCGCTCACGAATGGGGGTGAGTGATGAAAGCCAGGCGTATTTTTTCGTCGGGTATGCTCTTGGTGCGGCGCCACATCCTGCGAACCTTCTTGATGATGCTCGGTATCGTCGTCGGCATCACCGCTCTGACGGTGATTCTCGCCTTGGCGGCCGGTACCGAGGAAAACGTCATGAAGAACGTCGAGAAGATGTTCGCCGCCAACAACATCATGATTGGTGCCGGGGGCGGAATGATGGGCGGCGGACGGGGCGAAGGCCCGACCACAACGCTCAAGATCGCGGACTTCGAAGCGCTGGCGGCAGAGATTCCTAACATCGAGATGTGGGATCCCCAGCATATGCTCAACCGTGAAGTTGAATATAAAGACCAAAACGCCGAGGTCCGGATCTTCGCATATTCGCCGGCAGCCGAGATTCTGCGGAATCGGAGCGTGACGAGTGGTAGCTTTTTCACCGAAGAGCATATGGAACAGGGCGCGAGGGTCGCTCTGATCGGTGAGACGGCACTGTCGGAGCTTTTTGGTGACGAGGACCCTCTGGATGCCCAGATTCGGATCGGCGGAGTGCCGTTCCGTATCATCGGTGTTCTCGAGACCATGGGAGTCGATGCGGTTCACGGCATGGATCGGGATCGCGAGCTCTACGTACCCATCACGACGGCCCAGCGCCGCCTTTTGAACATCGACTATGTCTCGTCGGGCACGCTACAGGTTGCGAATACCGACAAGATGGAAGAGACAGCAGACAAGGTCAAGGCCATTCTTCGCGAGCGGCATCATATTACGGAGGGCGAACAGGACGACTTCTATGTGATCACGCCCATTGAGGTCCGAGCAGATGGTGCGGGCCGGAAACCGGATGTTCAACTTGTTTCTTCCCTTGATTGCAGGGGTCGCAATACTGGTTGGCACCGGTGTTGTTGCCACGCTCATGCTCATCTCGGTCAATGAACGGACGGGAGAAATCGGTCTGCGGAAAGCCGTTGGAGCCCGCCCTAAAGACATCGTGCTGCAGTTCGTTGCCGAGACGACTCTTGCGTGACCCTCGTCGCGGGAATCGTGGGTATTGTGCATCGGTTTGGCTGCCGCACGCGCCGTCGGTGGCATGCTGGGTATTCCTGCTTCGGTCTCGCTGCAACCGATCCTCTTGGGAGTCGTCTTGTCCTGTCTGGCCGGGATCGCCGGCGCCGCGTTACCCGCCCGCCGAGCGGCTGCGGTGGACCCCATCGAGACACTCCGGTGAAGCTCCGTCGATGAAGCTCGGCCGCAACCTCCGCGTTTCGGCCAAGGCTCTCTTTGCCCACAAGCTCAGAACGGCACTGTCGCTTCTGGGCATAACGCTTGGTGTGGCTACCGTTATCGTCATGGTGGCCATCGGCGAGGGCGCTCAGCACGAAATCCTTTCTCAGATCGAGGCAATGGGGCGGAACGTCCTCGTCGTCAAAGCGGGAGAGGTGCGGAAGATTGTAGGACGGGAACGGCAGACAAGAAGCGTGACCACCCTTAGGCTGGAAGATGCGGACGCCATTCTTGATGAGTGTTCCGCCGTCGGAGCCGTTGCGCCTTCGCAGGAACGGGGATTCCGCATCAAGTACGGGAACCTTTCAGTTGCGGCGACGGTCATGGGCACGACTCCAGATTACCTGCGAATCCGCAACTACCGGACGGCTTCCGGACGACTCTTCACTGAAGAGGAAAACCGAGCTTCCCTCCGCGTCGCGGTCCTCGGTGCCCAGGTCTACGAAACGCTTTTTGACGGCGACGACGCAGATCGGCGAGATCGTGCGTCTCGCCAATATTCCCTTCGTTGTCATCGGTGTCCTCGACGCCAAAGGAATGAGCCCGGACGGGTATAACTGGGACAGCCAGGTCTTCGTGCCGATCCGCACGGCGCTCCGGCGGGTGTTTCAGCTTACCTACCTGAGCTCGGTTCTCGTGCAGGCGCTCGACGAAGGGCAGATGGAGCAAGCCGAGCTCAAATCCGTGAGCTTCTCCGAGAAAGGCACCGTCTCGATCGCCGGCGGAAGGAAGACGACTTCTCGATCCAGAGTCAACTTCAAGTGCGCCGTGTCCAAGAGCAGACGGCGAGCTCCTTCACCGTTCTCATTGCCGGCATCGCCGGTGTCTCGCTTTTCGTCGGCGGTGTTGGGATCCTTGCGATCATGCTCATGTCGGTTAGGGAAAGAACGAGTGAGATTGGCCTCAGGATGGCGACGGGCGCCCGTCGGCGCGACATCCTGCTTCAGTTTCTCGTCGAGGCGCTCGTTCTCGGATTCGTCGGCGGCCTCGGCGGAGTCCTGCTCGGCGTGGCCGGTGCCGTGGGAGCGGGAGAGTTCACGGAGTGGCAAACCGTGGTGCCGCCGGAGATCGTTCTGCTCGCTCTCGGGTTCTCGCTTTCGGTAGGGCTTTTCTTCGGCGTCTATCCGGCCAGGCGGGCTTCTCTGCTCGATCCGATCGATGCCCTTCGAGCGGGTTGACTTCTAGCTCCGAGACACGACGTCTTTCGCCACACCTAGCCATTGTTCCATCTTCTATTAATAGCCAATCCTGGCTCCTTTTGAGTAGAACAAAAAAAGAACAACTTTGTCCGGACAAAGTTTTATAACAAATTGGGTTGACTGACAGTCTGGTGGTTCCGGATCGCTCTCCCCGTCCCAATCACCGGACCCGTCTGGCTCGATCCTTGGTATAATGCCGCCTGCCGCAACCAGGGGCGTTCTCCAGCGTCTAGTCAAGAGGAAACCTATCATGAGCCAACCGCGTGTTCTTCTGGCCGACGATCACCGTATCGTGGCGGAAGGCTTGAAAGGAATTCTCGATCCCGAGTTCGACCTCGTCGGAATTGTCGAGGACGGACGTGCGCTGGTGGAAGCGGCCGGTAAACTGAAGCCGGACGTGATCGTGGCGGACATCGGCATGCCGCAGCTCAACGGAATTGACGCGATGGTGCAATTGAAGCAAGACAATCCTCGGGTGAAGGTCGTTTTCCTGACCATGCACCGAGAGGCCGCCTACGCACGGCGGGCTCTCGAAGCAGGGGCATCGGGCTTCGTTTTGAAGCACTCGGCGCCCGATGAGCTCGTCATTGCGATTCGTGCCGCGCTCGCCGGTCAGACGTTCATCACTCCGGCCCTGGCCGGGGAAGTTCTTCAATCGATCCAACGCGACCCCGCTCGTTCGAAAGACCCGCTTGCTTCCCTCACGCCGCGCCAGCGGGAGATCCTGCAGCTTCTGGCGGAGGGGAAGTCGGCGAAGGAAATCGCGGGTCTCCTCGGTATCTCGACCCGCACGGTGGAGTTCCACAAGTACGAAATGATGCACTCGGCCGGCATTCACAACAGCGCCGAGCTCGTCCATTTCGCGATCAAGCACGGGATCGTCGAGATATGACGCTGACGGTTCGAGAATCGGTCTTTCTGTTACTTGATCGAAGAAGCTCGTATATTTTCACAGCCAACCCCGTAGTTTTACGAGTTAACCGCCGAGCTGTCGGTCCGATAGACTCACGACCACGGGCTTGCCGAGGGCATTCGCTCTTTGCTCGGTACGCGAGAGCGAATCGGTCGTGAGCTCGAATTCGAGTCTGAGCGTGGCAAAGCTGACGCTAGAAAACCGTTGGAGGTGCAACCATGTCCACGATGAATCTATCCGTGGCGGCAGCGATTTCGGCTCTCTCGGTGGGTGCGGTCTTTGCCGCTCCCCAGGCTACCGAAGAAGCCGAAAGCGCTAAGGTCTGGCTGGGCCGTGCCGCCGAATATGAAGAATTCCTGAGGACGGCCGAGGTTGTGCGGACGGAAGAAATCCCAGTGGGCGTAACCAAACCCACCCGCTGCTATTTTGCCCCTGGCGGTCTCGTAGAAAGCATGACGTTAAAGTCGATAAAGCCCGGGCGGCACAACGGCTACTGGGAGAGCTATAAGTTCGAGATAGCGGCCTACGAGCTCGACAAGCTCCTCGGTCTCGAGATGATTCCTCCCACGGTGGAAAAACGCGTGGATAGCGAGCTCGGCGCTGCGGTCATGTGGACCTCTCCGACCGAAAGCTTCAAGCAGATGGGGGGCCCTCCCAAACCGCCCCCGGCGCATGCCGCATCGTGGTATCGGCAGATAGCGAGAGCCAAGATGTTCGACAACCTCATCAACAACAAAGATCCCAACCTCGGAAACTGGCTCGTCGATCCCTCCTGGAACTTGATCTTGATCGACCACACTCGGGCCTTTACGTCCGGCAAAAACATGGTCCATGAGATGGAACACATCGACAAGAGCCTCTGGGAGCGTATACTGAGCCTCGACGAGAATACGTTGAAAGGAGCGCTCGAACCCTGGCTCAACGAGCGTCAGATCAAAAACCTCCTCACGCGCCGCGACCGGATGAAGAAGGAGATCGACAAGATGATTGCCGAAAAGGGTGAACAGGCGGTCTTCATCCGTTGAGGACCATCAAACATGAGGAGTGCGGAGATGCTGAATCAAAATCGCAATACCAGGCCCTGGGTCGCTCTCCCCACGGCCCTCAGTCTGATTCTTACGCCGGCTGTGCCGCTCGTAAGCGCCCCGGTGCCCGCATTCGCCGCAACGACGCAGGCGCAAAGCGAGGTGCAAGCTGCGGAAACGCAACCCGCCCAAGGAACTTGGCCCAAATGGTTCGAGACGACGAGCGGCGGAACCATTGTGATGTACGCGCCACAGGTCAATAGTTGGGACGGGCAGAAGGACATGGTCTTCCGGGCGGCGGTCTCTTATACCTATAAGGAATCCCAGAAACCGGATCTCGGTACCGTGAAAGTGGATGCCAAGACGAAAGTCAACGTGGAGGACCGTCTCGTCATCTTCTCTGATTTGACGGTCAGCGAATCGAGCTTTCCGACACTCGCCCGGGACAAGGTGCAGGAGGTCACGACGGAGCTCCAGGACGCTATGCCCGAGCAGGATCGCATACTGTCCCTCGATCGCGTACTCGAAGGCGTGGACAAGAGCCAGATCCTGCCCAAGAACCTGGAGGGCGTCAAAGCGGATCCGCCGCAGATTTATTCGAGCACGACACCTGCCATCCTCGTCAGTTTCGACGGTGAGCCGATCTGGAGCCCAATCAAAGACGTCGATTTGAGGTTCGCCGTCAACACGAACTGGGACGTCTTCGAGCACACGCCCACCAAAGCTTTCTATCTGCGACGTGATGAGAACTGGCTTCAGGCATCGGATGTCAAAGGACCCTGGGCGCCGGCCGGCAAGCTTCCCGAGAGCTTTCGCAAGCTCCCCGACGACGATAACTGGAAGGAAGTGAAGGCGAACGTGCCGGGCAAGAGACCTTTCCGCGAAAAACGCACCGACGGTGTATGTCAGCTTCGAGCCGGCGGAACTGATCCTTCTGGACGGGCCGGCGAAATACGAGCAGGTGGAGGGGACCCGACTTTTCTGGGTGAGCAACACCGAAAGCGACCTTTTTCGCCTCGGCCAGACCGGTTCCTTCTACTATCTGGTGGCGGGCCGATGGTTCTCGTCCACCACGCTCGAAGGCCCGTGGACGTTCGCTTCGCCCGACCTGCCTGAGGAATTCCAGCGGATCCCACTCGAGCATGAGCGCTCGCGGGTACTGGCGTCGGTGCCGGGGAGCGATCAGGCGGCCGAGGCGGTTCTTCTGGCCCAGGTGCCCCAGGTCGCGCGGGTGAAGAAGAGTGAGATGAAAGCGCCAGAGGTCGTCTACCAGGGCGACCCGACGTTTCAGCCCATCGAAAAAACGTCGCTCGAACGGGCGGTCAACACCGACAAGGACGTCATCAAATTCGGCGACCTTTACTACATGTGCTTTCAGGGCGTATGGTTCATGTCGCGAAGCCCCACCGGACCGTGGGAGGTTGCGAGCACGATACCGCAGGAGGTCTATCAGATACCGGCGAGCTCGCCCTCGCACCACGTCACCTACGTGACGGTCGTCGAGGAAGATGACGACGACTGGGTCACCTTTGCCTACGTTGCAGGCTACACGGGGCTGATGATCGCCTGGGGTTGCGCGGTGTGGGGTACGGGCTGGTACTACCCGCCCTACGTCGGCTGGGGTCGCTACCCGATCTACTATCCCTACATGCACACCTACGGTTTCAGCGCGTGGTACAACCCCTGGTCGGGAACTTACGGGCGCGGCGCCGCGGTCTACGGCCCGTACGGTGGCGCGGGAGTCGGAGCCCGCTACAACCCCCGCACCGGCACCTATGCCCGTGGCGCTGCTGCCTACGGTCCCTATGGATCGCGTTCCGCGGCTCAAGCGTGGAATCCACGCACCGGTACCTACGCCCAATCGCGGCAGGGCTCGAACGTCTACGGAAGCTGGGGTTCGAGCTACGTCCAGCGGGGCGATGACTGGGTGCAGAGCTCGCGCGCAACGAACCGCGTAACGGGCAACACGGCTCGCGTGACCCGCACGGACGAAGGCGCGGCGGTAAGCCGCAGAGGCGGCGGCCAAAGCGGCTTTGCGGCGCGCGGTGAGGGCGGCGACGTTTATGCCGGTCAAGATGGAAATGTTTACCGCCGTGAAGACGGCCAATGGCAGAAGCACGGTGAAGGCGGGTGGTCGGACGTGCAGCCACCCGAGGGTGCCGGCGACCGCGCTGCTCAGGCGAACGAGCGGGCAAGCCAGGCCCGAACGCAAGCGCAGTCCGTTGACCGCTCGACGTACAACCAGTTGAACCGCGACGGCGCGGCACGCACCGAGGGCACCCAGCGCACGCGAGACTACAGCGCCTGGAAATCGAACGGCTCTACTCGCGCCGGCGCGGGAAGCTACCGCGGAGGGCGCAGCCGAGGTGGCCGGCGCCATTGATGTTGGTCTCCTCTCGGAAACTCCGAGTGAGGAAAAGTAATGGATGATCCATCCGCGATCGATCAGCAGCCGGGACGGCTGGACCGATTCCTACGACTCTTCTCCGACGTGCAACCGGGGGAGGGCGTCACCGCGGTGCTCCTTGCCCTCAATATCTTTCTCATCTTAACGGCCTACTACATTCTCAAACCGGTTCGCGAAGCCCTCATCCTCGGGCAGGGCTCGGCCGAGTTGAAGAGCTACATGTCCGTTGGACAAGTGCTCCTATTGGCCGTAATCGTACCTCTGTATGCAAAAATGGTGGCTCGTCTTCCTCGGCGAAAACTCATCAACACGGTTACCGTTTTCTTTGCCGGATGCCTGGTTGTCTTTTTTGGCCTCGCCCAGTTCGAGTTGCACTTAGGCATCGTGTTCTTCTTGTGGATCGGTATCTTCAATCTCATGATCGTGGCGCAGTTTTGGTCCTTCGCCAACGACGTCTATACCCCCTCGGAAGGGGAAAGGTTGTTCCCCATTGTCGCCTTCGGCGCCTCGTTGGGAGCCGTGCTCGGAGCGAGAATCGCGGGGCTCCTCATCGATCCTTTCGGAATCTACCAACTGATGCTCGTCGCCGCAGGGGTCTTGATACTGTCACTCGTCATTACGAACCATGTGGACAAAAAGGAGGAAGGCCGCCTCAAGTCATCGGCCCTATCCCAGGACGGACCGATTGATGAGAATCCGCCGGAGCGGCCGGACGAAGCTCCGTCCCCCAAGGGGCGGGCGTTCCGCCTCGTGTTTCAAACCCGCTATTTGCTGCTCATTGCCTTCATGCTGATGCTCCTTAACTGGGTGAACACCACCGGCGAGTATATTTTGGGGAGCGTGGTTGGAGACACGGCACGCGAAGCTGTGGCATCGGGGCAGGCGGGAGGGCTGTCCATCGAGGAGTACATCGGCAAGTTCTATGCGGATTTCTTTCGAATCGTGAACCTTGCCGGCGTGCTAATCCAGCTCTTTCTCGTCTCCCGGATCATCAAGTATCTCGGAGTCGGAGTCGGTATTCTCATTTTGCCATGCCTGTCACTCGGCGCATATGGCCTTCTTGCTTTCTATCCCGTTCTCAGCGTCGTCCGGTGGGCAAAGACCGCGGAGAACTCGACCGATTACTCTCTGAACAACACCATCCGCAATATGCTTTTTTTGCCGTGTACCCGAGAGCAGAAGTACAATGCGAAACAAGCCATCGATTCTTTCTTCGTACGGGCAGGAGACGTGCTGACCGCCTTGCTCGTATTTGCGGGCACGACCTATCTCGCCATGGGCCCGAGCGGTTTCGCGAAGTTCAACATCGTACTGGTGCTGGTCTGGTTGGGATTGGCCGTATTGATCGGCCGCGAGTACAAACGCCTGATCGAAACCGGTGAGACACCGCGTTAGTCTCCCTTTGGAATTTCTTCATCATGCCTCCCAAGACGTTCGACGGAGAGATCTTACTCTCGAGCAGTAGGATATCGAAATGTGGCTCTCCCACTAGTAAATTCTTCCCTTCGTCCCAGAATTTTTACGAGCTACTGAAGCCCCATCCCCCTGCTAACCTTTGCATCGATGAGCTTCTTCAAGGTCTTGCGGATCAACACCAAGTACTCGGGCTCGTATGCCGGCGCCGCCGCGCGCAATCCCTACGGTGGATATACTTCGGCCACGGTCGGCCCGTACGGGGGGAAGGTCACGACCACGCTGCCTTCCGGTTACCGCGTCACCAACTACCACGGCCGCTCGTATTACGCCTACGGCGGGGCCTATTACCGGCCGTACACGTACCATGGCGTCCCGTACTACTACCCGGTGCCGCCGCCGTACTACTCCTATTACTACCAGCCCCCGGTCGGCGCCATGATCATCATGCTGGCTGGGGTGACCTACCTGGTCGCGCAGGACGGAAGCTACTCGAAGAAGACGACGGACAGTCAGGGGCAGACCGCGTATCAAAGTGTGCCCGCGCCCGAGGGGGCCGGGCTCGAGACTCTACCCGCGCAAAGAGCGCTCGTCACCATCTCGGGGACGACCTATTATCTGTTATGAGAAAAGAGGAATAAAAGAGATGAGACATATGGGACTTTCGTGCATCGTACTGATCGTATTCGGCGGCATTGCGCTGGCACTGCAGAGTCCGGAGCTTCAGGAAAAGGCGGCCGCGGCCAAGGAAGCCGCTGCCCGAAACCAGCAGGCTCTAAGGTCTTATTCGTGGGTCACGAAGACCGAGCTCAGCCTCAAGGGCGAGGTCAAGAACACCAAAATCGAATCCTGCAAGTACGGGCCGGACGGCAAGGTGCAGAAGACCGAGCTCAGCGAGCCGCCGCCCCCGCCGGAGAAACCTCGAGGCCGCAAAGGAAGGACGAAGGCAAAGATAGTCGCCAAGAAAACCGGCGAAATGAAAGAAGAGATGCAGAACGCCGCCGCGCTCGTGCAGAGCTACGTCCCACCGGCGCCGGAGAAGATCCAGGCGGTCATCGCCGCCGGTAAGGTCACGGTTTCCCCCGGAGCCGGCGCGCAAGCCATTCGATTCGCCGACTACGAGAAGGCCGGCGACTCGCTGACGCTCACCCTGGACGCTGAGACGAAGTCGATGCGTCAAATAACCGTCGACACCTGGCTCGATAAACCCGAGAACAAGGTCACGCTCGAGGTGAGCTTCCAGTCGCTCGCGGACGGAACGAACTACGCCGCGTCGACGGTGCTTACCATTCCGGAGAAAAACATCGAGGTCCGGATCGAGAACAGCAACTACCAGAAGCTTTCTCCATGAACATGCAGTCGCGGATCTCGCGCGCATCGAATGGCGGAACTTCTGGTACTCAGACGTTAGCGACAGCAGCCACGAGGCTCGGTTTCGGAATCGGCTCGAGCTCCGTATGGTCGCCTTGAGAGTCGCAGCGTGACACTTCCCAAAGACCCGTTCACACCGTAGGTTGGCTGCGCGGGCAAAAGCCGATACACTTGATGTGTGGAATTCGAGTGGGACTTGGAAAAGGCGGCAAAGAACTTTCGGAAGCACGATGTTTCGTTCAATGAGGCGGCAACAGTCTTCGGTGACCCTTTTAGTACCACCGCTAGAGATCCCGACCACTCGATAGACGAGGACAGGTACATAACCATCGGGATGTCGATCAACCACCGTCTCATAATGGTTGCACATACGGAGAGGGTCGATCGAATTCGCATCATCAGTGCACGAGAGCTGACCCGATCTGAGAGAGAGACCTATGAAGAAGAAGGATGAGTCGGAGATGTCCGATGATCTCCGGCCAGAATATGACCTGCGGGAGCTCCTTAAGGACGGAGTCCGAGGCAAATACGCGGAGCGCTACAAGGAAGGTACGAATCTGGTTCTACTAGATCCGGATGTGGCCGAGGTGTTTGCCAACAACCAAGACGCCGTCAACGAAGCCCTGCGGCTCGTGATCGAGCTGAAGAAGCTACCGGTACGCAGGAAAACGGGCTGAACTGGAAGAGGGCTCGACTGCGGCGGATTCTGACAAGACCACAGGACCCGCGACAAGATGTTCGCCGCGACCGACACATCCTGGGCGCCGTGGTTCATGACGGTCTCCAACGACAAGAAGAAGACGCGGCTGAACATCACTCGCACCTCCTCAGCAAAGTCCCGCACAAGCCCGCACAAGCCCGCACAAGAAGGTCCCGCGCGAAACAGTTGAGCTGCCGAAGCGGCAGAGCCGAGGACTACCGGGAACCGGATTACCCGTACAAGTACACCCCCGAGGTGTTCTGAGAGCCAATCGCTACTCCACGAGCGGAATGTACGCTGCGAGATCGAACCGGATGAGAGCTCGAATCTTATTCTCCATCTGGAGGTAGCGCACCGCTTCATGGCGGGAATGATGCCGCTCAGCTTCTCGAGGTACTTCCTCTTCAGGGCGAGCTCGGCTTCCTCGACCGCGAGGGCATCGGTCATGAGCGTCTTCGCCTTCTCGTCGGTCAACGTTGCAGCGTTATATTCCGCGGCGTAGCTTTCAATCGTTTTTGTGAGTTTCTGATTGATCGCTTCGAGCTCCTTCTGGTACTCCTCGTAGACGGGCCAGAACTTGGTGGCCTCGGACTCGGTGAGGCTCAGGTTCTCGGCGATCAGGAGCTTCTTGTCCGCCTTGATCTTGTCCCTGAGGATGTCCATGTTGCTCGCGGGCTGCTCCTGAGCCCATAGAGGTGACGACAACGCCAGAACCAGCAGAAGCGGACCCCAAGAACGAAAACCGTTCATTTGTTTTTGCATCTTTCTTCTCCTTTGTCGTTTCGCGATTCAGTAAGGGACCGTCGAGATCGGATCCCAACGTATCGAAAATCAATCCTTACACGCGCCGTCACTTCGCAGCGTTGGCTCCCTTGACGCGCATCTTGACGGCGTAAAGGCCCTTGCTGGCCGTGATGAAGAGCGTCTGTTTATCCTTGCCGCCAAAGCTGACATTCGCCGTCCAGGGCTCGTCGGGCACCTCGATCCGCTCGATCTGGCGGCCCGCCTTGTCGATCACCAGCACGCCATCGCCGGTCAGGTAGAGATTGCCTTCGTTGTCCAGCGTCATGCCGTCCGAGCCTTGCTCGCATACGAGCATCTTGCCGGCGAGGCGGCCATCGGACGCGATGTCGAACCGGTAGGTCTTCCCCGCGCCGATGTCTGCCACGTAGAGCGTCTTGCCGTCGGGCGTGCCGATGATGCCGTTGGGCTGCTTCAGATCATCGGTCACGCGCACGAGCTCTCGGCGGTCGGCGGAGAGAAAGTAAACGTGCTGGCCGTCCTGCGGCATCGTGTCGTGCTTCCACCAGGGCCGTTTGTAGAACGGATCGGTGAAGTAGAGCGCGCCGTCGGGTCGCACCCAGACATCGTTCGGGCCGTTGAGGGGCTTGCCCTGGTATTGGTTGAGAATCACGGTGACCTTGCCGTCCGGCGCAATGGACCACAGCGCGTTCGTCTCGTCGGCGCAGGCGATGAGGTTACCCTCGGGATCAAAATACATGCCGTTGGCGCGGCCGGCCGGTTGCAGAAACGTGGAGAGCTTCCCCTCCACGCTCCACTTCAAGATGCGGTCATTGGGCTGGTCGGTGAAGAAGAGGTTCCCCTCCGCGTCACACGTCGGCCCCTCGGTGAACTCGAAGTCGCCGGCCAGTTTCTCCACTTTTGCGCCGGGCGCGACCACGCTCGGTTCCGCGCAAGACAACCCGAGTACCCATCCCATCCCCACCACCAGCGCAAACGAGCTTCGTTTCATCGTTGCCTCGCCTGCGTTCTACGGACTTTGCTCTTCATCATCTTGATTCCCCTGCGAATGTTGGATATCAGCGGGCGTTTGCGTGGAGCTGGAGTGGGCAGTCACCTGCTCGCGGGATTCGGGGAGCTCATCCTGCGAAACAGCCTGTCGCGGTCGCTGTCGAAATGGTACAGCTTCGCTACCGTGATTCGCTTCGCGAGAGCACTACAGACCAGGCATGCCGCGATGGCTCCCGATCATCGGGCCGACCCAGTAAATCCACCAGCCCTCCCATTGCCCGGAGATGACCGATGGGCCAAGGCTGCGTGCGGGGTTCGTGCTGGTGCCTGAGATCGGCGACTCAGCCCACACCATGATCGCGTAGAGGGGCGGGAAGATCGCCGGTGTGAAGGGACGGATTTCCGGAAACCCAGAAAGACGGCAAGCAGAGTGACCATCGCAAACGTCGTGATCACTTCGCCCAGGAGGACCGTCGAGAGGGTGATACCGGAGCCCGGCAAGGTCGCTCCAAAGGCCACGCTTTCCCCCATCGCTCCCCAGAAAAGAAGAGGCAGCGACCCCACGACCGCACCGATTAGCTGAGCCCCGATATATCCGAGGGTCGTCCGCAAGTCGAGCTTGCCCATCAGGCGAAAGGCCAGCGTGACGACCGGGTTGATGTGCGCTCCGCTCACCTTCCCGACGGGAGACAGCGCGATGCAGGCGCCCGTCGTCCCGAAGAGAAAACCGGTGACGAGGCGCCTCAGCCCCTCGCTTGGGATCAGGCGCGCCATAGGGGTGCCGGCTCCAAACATCAGGATGACCAGAGAGAGACCGACCAGGACGAGCAAGGCCGTCCCGATCAGCTCGGAGACGAAAAGCGCCCAGGGGATAGGCCGGCTGCTCGAATCTTCCATCAGACCTCAGAGAACTGAATGACGACCTTGATGTCGTCGGGTTTTCTCTCCAGAGCCTGCATGAAGTTCTCCGGCTTCTCATAGCGGGTGATCAGGCGGCTCAGCCACTTCCGGTCCGCGCGAGCCAGAGATTTTCCGGCCCGGTACCAGTGCCGCTTGTTGGCGTTGACGCTGCCCACGATCACGTTGTTCTTCAACACCGCGGCTGCCGCAATATCGGCACAGGCTGCCGCTGTGACGACGCCGCCATGTCCGACGCCGGTCAGGCAGACGATCCCGCCCGCGCCGATCGCCTGGATCGAGTCGGCAATCACCTGTCCCACCCCGGTGCACTCGACGATGGCGTCCGGTTCGAAACCGATCTCGCTCACCGAGCCGGTGTGATACGTCGCACCGAGCGCGCGCACCAGATCCGGCTTGGGGCCGGACTCCGACCCGGTCGAGGACATGGACCTCCAGGCCGTACGACCTGGCGCCGAGAGCCGCCAGGAGACCGATCGGGCCCGCACCCGTCACCAGCACGGTCCGTGGTTCCCAGAACGAGCGGCGGCCGATGATCGCCACCTGCTCCAGGGCCTTCGCGATCACCGTCGTCGGCTCAAGAAGCACGCCGAGGATTCCCAGGGAAGGGTCCACCTTGATGGCGTATTCGGGCTCGATCCTCCAGCGCTCGGACATGAATCCGTGGATCTCCTTGATCCCGCGCTCGGTGTACCGGCCGTTCCGGCACATGTCCCACTCCCCCACCGCACAGTTGGGGCAGGGCACGGGTCGGGGCGCCGGACGATGCCGACCACCAGATCGCCCTTCTTGAGTGCACCGCTCGGGCCCGGATCCATCACCCGGCCGAGGGATTCATGGCCGAGCACGAGGCGCGTCTCGCCGGGCGGAGCCCAGCCGTACTTGCCCTCCACGATCTCGACGTCCGTCCCACAAACGCCGACGGCAATGGCTTCCACGAGGACCGAGCCCTCATGGGCGTCCGGTTCCGGAAAATCTTCGAACCGGGCTGTCCCGGGATTTCTTGGGCTCTACAGTAATCGCTTTCATTGATGTCATCTCCAAGTCAAAAACGTGATAGGACCAGGGCTGCAAATCAAGATAGAGTCCGCGCTCGAGCAATTCATTCCCTTCGCGGATATAGCAGGCGGAGCTGAGCAAGTCCTCGAGCCGGACCGACCGGTCTTTCGATTTCGGGAAAAGGCAATTCGATATAGCACTGGCTTGGATGCGGTGCGTAATTCACAGCGATCAGCATCCGCTCACCGCCGGCTCCTTGCCAGGAATGGGCGACGAATGAATCCCAGGATCCGTTCCCGTCCCAGGCCGGTCGACAGGCAAGCTACTGCCATTCCCCGCTTTTCACGATGGGCTTCCGCAGGATCGGCGAGCAACGTGGTCGTAGAACGTCCTCAATCTCCTTGTCCGGAGATTCTTCAGGCGCCCGAACGAGATGCGGCGAAATGCGTTTCTTCCGCCCTTCGAGCTGCCCCTGATGGAAGAAGCGCAGGCCGGGTATGAAATACGTGATCACCGCGGCGGCCCGGTGTACGTCGGGGGCAAATGTGGCGGCAGCTCGGGGTTCGTCGTGGTTCTCGAGGAAGCGCGCCAGCTTGGCCTGATAGTCGAGGGCCGCGTGGAGGTGCTCGCGCACCGGCCGGGCGTGACCCTCGCGCAGTCGGTCGTAGAGGCGCTTGTCGTAGGTGTAGTCGAAGCCCTGCTGCTGGAGGGTCCATTCCAGGTCCCAGTAGACCTCGGCCATGAACTGGAAGTCCGGATGTTTCCGCCGAACTCGACTCGGATTGCGCTTCGGCCAGAATGGGTCGGCCCCGATGCCCCAAGTGCGTTCGAACACGTCGGGCAATACCAGCATGGCCATGTCGCAGCGCACGCCGTCGCATTGGCCGGCGATTCTCTCCAGTTCGCCGATCATCGCCTCCTGCAGTGCCGGGTTGCCGTAGTCGAGCTGCAGCGTGTCGGGCCAGCCGGCGAAGTACGGATCGCGGCCGTAGGCCAGCACCAGGTCGGCCCGTTTCCTGTCTGACCCGGACAGTAGTTCTGCGGCTGAGCGAGCCAAGTCAGTCCTCGCGTGCCGTGGACGAAGTACTCCGGGTGCTCGTCGACCCACGGGTGATCCGGGGCCATGTGGTTCGGGACGAAATCGAGCATCAGCTTCAAGCCCGCGTTTCTGCAGCCGCTGTCGCAAACGCGCCAGCGCCGCATCGCCGCCCAGATCGCGATGGACGGTGTAGTTCCGGATGGCGAACCCGGAGCCGGCGATGTCTTCGTCCTCGAGGTCCGGCAGCGTTTCCTCGAACTCCCGACGCCACTCGGGATTTGCTCGCGAGATCGCCTGCGCCGCGGGGCCGGTCTGCCACACGCTCAGAAACCAGACCCAGTCAAAGCCCATCTCGGCCAGTCGGTCCAGTTCGGCATCCGGGATATCGTCAAGCGTGCGCGGGCCGGCCCAGCGTCTCCGACAACGCCGTCAACCAGACGCGCGTGTTGACCTGGTAGAGCGAGGGATGAAGAATGCGTCGTCATTGTCTTCTTCGCCGGTTGACGGGTCCCGGCCCGCCGACTCTGTCTTTCGTCTGCTCGAGGATCTCTTGCGCCTCGGAAGACGCAAACAGATGCATGATGCGCGCGATCGCCCCGGTCCATCCCGTCTGGTGGCTCGCGCCGACGCCCGCGCCGGTGTCGCCATGGAAGTACTCATAGAACAGGGGATAATCCCTCCAGTGGGGATCTTCCTGGAATTTCCGCGACGTCCCCGTGCACGGGCCGCTTCCCCTGCTCGTCCTTCAGGAAGATGCTGGAGAGGCGACGCCCGATCTCCTCCGCCACCTCGTAGAGGTTCATCTGCTTCCCTGATCCCGTCGGGCATTCGATGGTGAACGAGTCCCCGTAGTAGAGGTAGTACTGAAGCAGCGCGCGGAGAATCAGCATGTTGACCGGCATCCAGATCGGGCCGCGCCAGTTCGAGTTGCCGCCGAACATGCCGCTGTCCGATTCCCCGGGGAGATACGACACCCGATACTCCTGATCGCCGACCCGATAGATGTAGGGGTGATCCTGGTGAATGCGTGAGAGGGCTCGAATTCCGAAGGGGCTCAGGAACTCCTTCTCATCGAGCATGATCGTCAGCACCCGGCGGAGATTGGTTTCATTCAGGATCGATCCCAGGAGCCGCCCCTTGTAGCCCGGGCTTCAGCGGGTCATGGATGAACGCCATCAGCTCGGGCGCGCCTCTGAGATACTCGCGCACGGTCGGGCCGACCTCGGGATACTTCTTCGACGAGCTTCCCTTCGAAAACGGTCACCGCGCAGAAGGGCAGCAGCCCGACCATCGAGCGGACCTTCAGGCGTTCGGACCGCCCGTCCGGCAAGCGAAGCACATCGTAGAAGAAGCCGTCCTGCTCATCCCACATCCCGCCTTCCTCGCCCGGCCGGATCATCCCCGACGCGATCAGGAGGAAGTGCTCGAGGAATTTCAGCGTGAGATTGATATAGGCCGGATTGGCCACCGCCAGCTCGGCGCTGATCTCCACCATGTTCTGGCAGAAGAGAGCCATCCAGGCGGTGCCGTCGGCCTGCTCCAGATATCCGCCGGTCGGCAGCGGCGCGGAGCGGTCGAAGACCCCGATATTGTCCAGCCCCAGGAATCCCCCTTCGAAGGCGTTGTTCCCGGCGCGGTCCTTCCGGTTCACCCACCAGTTGAAGTTGAAGAGCAACTTGTGGAAACAGCGCTCGAGCCAGGCGAGGTCTCCCTCGCCGCGATGCGCCTTCTCGGTCAGGTAGGTGAAGATCGTCGACCAGGCATGGACCGGGGGATTCACGTCTCCGAAGTTCCACTCGTAGGCGGGGATCTGGCCGCTGGGGTGGAGGTAACGGGACCTCAGGAAGAGCTCCAGCTGCTCCTTGCCGAAGTCCTCGTCGACCAGCGTCAGGGCCGTGACGTGGAAGGCGAGATCCCAGGCGGCATACCAGGGATACTCCCACTTGTCCGGCATCGAGATCACGTCCGCGTTGACCATGTGTCCCCAGCGGTCGTTGCGGATGGAACGCTGATTCGCTCGGTACGGCTGAACGCCGTGCTCCTTGAGCCACCGGCCGACGTCATAGAAGAAGAACTGCTTGGACCAGAGCATCCCGGCCAGCGCCTGCCGCATGACACTGGCCTCGTCGGGGTCGAGCGAGGGAGGAATGACGGTCGCATAGAACTCATCGGCTTCCTGGAGCCGGGTCTTGAAGACGGATTCGAACGCCTTCCCGAACTGTCCGCCAAGCGCCTTCTTGGCGTCCTTCATCGGCTGATCGCTGAGACGCAGGCGAATCGTGCGGGATTCTCCGGCCCCCAGCGTGAGCGGGTAATGGGCCGAGACTTTTGTCCCCTCCTTCTCGGGATTGACCGCGTCCTCCTTGCCGTGAACGATGTAGTTGTCGATGCCGTCCTTGACGTAAGGGGAGGGATTGGGCGTGCCGACCAGCCGCTCCGTATTGGTCTCGTTCTCCGTGAAGAGGAGTGCCGACGCGCCTTCCGCGAAAAAGAAGCGCTCCCCGAGATCGCGATGCGAGAGCGCGACGATCCCGCCGGTCTTATCCTGCGCCAGCTGACGCAGGGCGGGGCGGGCGACATCCTCTCCCCACGACCAGTCATTGCGGAACCAGAGGGTGGGCAGGAGCTGGAGCGTCGCCGGTTCCGGGCCGCGGTTGTGAACGGTGATCCGGATGAGCAGGTCCTCGGGTGACGCCTTGGCGTACTCCACGAAGACGTCGAAATAGCGGTCCTGGTCGAACACACCCGTGTCGAGCAGCTCATATTCCGGTTCGCCCCGGCCGCGGTTACGGTTCGTCGCGACCAGATCGTCATACGGGTACGCCGCCTGGGGATACTTGTAGAGGTACTTCATGTACGAGTGGGTCGGCGTCGAATCGAGATAGAAGTAGTACTCCTTCACATCCTCGCCGTGATTCCCCTCGCTGTTGCTCAGCCCGAACAGACGTTCTTTCAGGATTGGGTCCTTGCCGTTCCACAGCGCCAGCGCGAAACAGAGACGCTGACGGTCATCGGAAATGCCGGCGAGGCCGTCTTCGCCCCAACGGTAGGCCCGCGATCGGGCGTGGTCATGGGTGAAGTAGTTCCAGGCGTCGCCGCTCTCGCTGTAGTCCTCGCGGACGGTTCCCCACTGCCGCTCGCTCAGGTAAGGCCCCCACTTCTTCCAGGGAGCTTTCTGGCCCCGAGTCTCCTCGAGTCGGACGTGTTCAGCGATCATTGGGCACTCTCCTTTTGCTTAGAACGGTGTCAAAGAGCATCGGTCGCTCGCGGGGACGATCGGCCCGCCGGCGCGCACATGACGGGCAGAGCTCACGATCCAGAAGGGCCGCCATGTGATCCGGCAGGCGATTGCGGATGAACTCCCGGTGCGCAGGCGTCTGCGTCGGCGCACCGCATTCGCTGCAGGCCAGCAGCGGCTGTTCTCGCACGACGGTTCCCGTGATGATCGTGCGCCGCACCCCGTCCCTGATCCTCGATGTGGATCGCGCCCGTCGGGCAGACCTGCGTACAGGCGCCGCAACCGATGCACAGCTCCGCAGGCCGCGTGAAGTCGAAGTAAGCGAGCCGGCCGGCCGGCGTGTCGGCCATGCGCAGCGCCTCGACGCCCATCTCGCTGCAGGCGGCCATGCAGAGGCCGCAGCCGATGCAGATGTCGCAGCGCAGGCAGCGGCGGGCCTCGTCGTGCGCCATCGCGTCGGTCAGGCCCTCCTCGATCTGGACGTAGTTGCCCTCGCCGAGAACCTCTTCGACGCTCCTCTCGGGCATCACGGCACGGGGCAGGTGGGTGCGATCGTCCGGCCACCACCGTGCAGGGGAATCACCTCGGCGTGGCGCACCGGCTTGCCGACGGCGGCGTCCATAGTCGCCCCGCGCAGCCAGGCATCGATGGAAGCCGCGGCGATCTTTCCCGAGCGGATCGCCTCCACGGCCGTCCGCGGGCCGTGCTCCGCGTCGCCACCGGCGAAGACGCCCGGCACCTTGGTCATCAGGCTCTTCGGGTCGGCGACGATGAAGCCGCGGTTGTTTTCGACCTCGCTGCCTTCGAGGATAGCCAGGTCGGTGCCCTGACCGGTGGCGAGGATCACGTGATCGGCTTCGAGCTTCAGCAGGCGGGTGGTGTCGAATGTCGGATCGAACTTGCCGTTCTCGTCCTTGACCCGCTCGCAGAACTGGAAGGTGACCTGGCCATCCTCATCGATGCGCACCGGTCCCCAGCCGGCGTGCATCTCCACGCCTTCGGCGACCGCGATTTCGATCTCGTGCGGACTGGCCGGCATATCGCGGCGTTTCTCGAGGGAGGTCAGGTCCACGTGCTGCGCGCCCTGCCGCAAAGCCGTCAGGGCGACGTCGATGGAGACGTTGCCGCCGCCGATGACGACGACCCGCGGCCCGACCCGCACCGGTTCGCCGCTGCGCACGGCATGCAGGAAATCGATGCCCGCCGAGCACGAAGGGTTGATGGACACCCTCGATCGGCATGAGGCGCGACCGCTGGGTGCCGAGGCCCAGGAAGACGGCGTCGTAGTCCTTGCGGAAGTCCTCGAGGCTGCCGATCGGGGCGCCGGTGTGAATCGGCACCCCCAGGACCCGGATCTGGTCGATCTCCTGCTCGAGCAGGTCGGGCGGCAGGCGATAGGCCGGAATGCCGTAGCGCAGCTGCCCGCCGGCCTTCTCCAGCGCCTCGAAGATCTCGACCTCGTGACCGTAGGTGCGCAGGTAATAGGCCGCCGTGAGACCGGATGGGCCGGAACCGATGATGCCGATCCGCTTGCCCGTGTCGGGCGCCAGCTCGGGTTTCGGGTAGCCGCCCTCGGCCAGGCAGTGCTCGGCCGCCTTGGCCTTCAGCGGCCGGATGAAGACGGCACCGTTGCTACCGCCGCGAACGCAGGCGGATTCGCAGGGCGCCGGGCAGACCAGACCACAGGTCAGCGGCAGCGGGTTGTCGCGCCGGATGACCTCGATGGTGGAACGATAGTCGCCGTGACCAAGGTGGGCCATGAAGCTGGGGATGTCGATGTTGGCCGGACAGGTGCGGTGGCAGGGCGCGGCATTGCGCTCCAGGCAAAGCCCCTCCGGGCAGGACTCGCGCCGGACATGGCTGTTCCCACTGCTCACGGTAATAGCGCAGGGAACTGCCCAGCGGCCAGGCGGCCGCCAGCCCCTGCGCGGCGAGTTCGAGCGCCACTTCGTCGAGGGCGGCGAGATGGCCGGGCTCACCGCGGCCGAGAGTGATCTCGGTCGTCAGGCGCGCGGCGCGCGCCAGCAAGCCGCGCACCGGCGCCGCTTCGCCGTCGGCGAGCAGCCAATGGCGATAGAGCGCACGCCGGGTCTGCTTGACAACGCAAACGCCCTCGGCCATCACCATCAGGCTGGACGGCGCCGGGATGATGCCCGCCGACGCGAAAGAGAGCGGCTCGCACGACAGGTCCGCCTCGGAGAGCGGCAGGAAGCCACCCAGGCCGTCGTCGAAGACGAGCACGGCGTCCTGACCTTCCACTTCGACGCCGCCACCCCAGTCGTCGATCTGGCGCCGCAGGTTGCCGGACCGTGCGAGCTCGACCAGGCCGCGCTGCTTCATGCCGCGCCGCAGCGTCAGCAACGACGCATCGAGGTCCGACGCGCCGGCGAACAGCAGGGCGATCCGGCACCAGGTCTCCGGCGTGTGGATCAGCCGTGACCCGTCCGTACTGTCCCTCCCCCCAGCAGCTCGGCCGGCTGTCGCGCAGCACCTCCACCTGCCGCCGGGGAACGGCGATCTGAGCGAGCGAACGGATGGCGTCGACCGCATTGAGGAAGGCTGCTTCATGACCGGTCAGCTCGGCCGGCAGGCGCAACTCGACCTTGCAGGCTGTCGCGCAGGCCGATAGCGATCAGCACGCCCTCGGCCAGCAGCCAGGGAGCGCTTTCGAGAACGCGGCCGTGCCGCGTGCCCGTTCGTCGAGGCCGGTGCGTCAATCACCAGCACCGAAGGCCCGTGGCCGCGCAGGAATTGGCGCCAGGCGAGATAGATCGGTTCGCCGGCACCGCCGCATTCGGCGAGGCCCGACTGCCTGCACGTGCTGCAGCCGCTGCATGGGCGTCAGGGACTGGGCCTGCGTGTAGCCCGGCAGCGCACCCGGCTAGGGTCTGCGCCGGTGGTACGGCGCCCGCCAGGGTAGCAGCACCCGCGTCGAGCCACTCGGTAATATCTGGAGATCGCTCATAGCTCCTCCTTTCCGCTATCCAGCGGCTCAGCGATGATATGGTGGGCATAACGCTCGCGGCGCGGATCCGGCACTTCGTTGGCTACGCCGAAGGACAGACATCCGGTCACACACTTGGTGACACATGCCGGCTTTAACCCGGCATCGACCGATCCATACAGTAGTCGCACTTCACCACCTTTCTTCGTGACCGGATCCCACTGCGGTGTGCCCCAGGGGCAAGCGGCAATGCAGCTCTTGCAGCCGATACAGAGACTCGACTTGACGAAGACGATGCCGTCCTTCTCGCGCTTCTGCATGGCGCCGGTCGGACAGGCCTTGACACACCAGGCTCCTCGCAGTGGAAGCAGGGCATAAAAACGATGCGCATGCGCGGCTGTCCGTCCACATCCATCGGGCCGACGGCGACGATCTTGCACGGACCGGCCGGGGCCGAGGTCCTTGTTGGTCTTGCAGTGCACCTCACAGGCCTGGCACCGATGCAGTTCGCCTCGTCGTGGTGAAAGATATATGTACTCATTGGTGTATCTCCGTCCCACCACCGCGGCTTGATTTGGACAATTGTCTCGGTCATGGCACATCCACCGCCGGCGGGTCAAAATCGTAGAGTTTTCCGCGCTGCAGGCGTTGATCTGCTACGCCAATCCCTTTGCGCGGGTAGCCAGCGGTACCGTAGCGCCGTAGCCATGCAACATGAATACAGCCTCCGGATGGATCCACGGAGTCACCTTTGCTTTCATGCTTCCGGTATATTTCCCACCACCGCTGATCTCGACGTCATGTCCGTCTATTATCCCCAGCGGCTTGGCCCGGTCGGGGTGAATCCAGAGGACTTGTTCAGGCGCAATCCATTAAGGATCGGATTGTTGAGTGACTGGCCGTGCGCCAGCGTCGCCGTCTTGCCGAATAGTAGGTCGAAGCGATCGTCCGTCGGCGCTTTCTTGGGCTCGTAGGGTGGCAGGCTCGGCAGCCCGGCCTTCTTCAAGATTTCGCTTTCAATCTCGATCTTTCCGGAAGGGGTCGGGAATTTGAGGTCATCGCGTGGGGTCAGCTTCGGCGCGGTGGCCAGACTGACGAACCCGTCTCCCGCATTTCGGCCACGGTGACACCGGTGCCCTCGAGCTGGTAGTCCCAAAGTTCCTCGATGGTCTCGAAGTCGAGCACTTCCTTTATGTCCATGCGGCGCAGGATTTCCCGGAAAATCCACCAGGCAGGGCGGCTGTTGTAGCGCGGCGCGATGGCCTGGTCGCGCATGGCAAATATTGGAACCGGCCCGTTCATCTGGACAGGATGTTGGCACGCTCCAGGTAGGTCGACTCGGGAAGGATGACGTCCGCAAACCAGCCCGTCTCCGAATAGCGTACATCGATGGAGACCAGCAGTTTCAGTTTTTCCAACGCCTTTTTTGTCGCCTCAGGATCGGGCATGGCCGGTTAAGGGGTCGTGACGGTAGGCAAAGTAAGCGCCCATGCCGTATGGCTTTCCCGTTTCCATGGCGGCAAAGAGCCTGGTGCAGCATGCCAATGGCCGGGTCCCATGTTGGCCTGTCGGTGCCGGCGCCGTCCACTCGCGGTTCCTCAACCTTGGGTACCGATCGGTCAGATGTTTCAATCCCTTTCGGCCATAATACTCGGGCGGTTTCCCAGGACGAACCCCCCCGGGATCTCGATGTTGCCCATCAGGGCGTTCAGGATCAGCGCCGTGCGGCTGACATAGAACGACTGCTTGTGGCGCGCGGTCATCCAGCCCGGATGGAAAATAACGTGTGGCGCATCGGCAGCAATATCCTTGACCAATGCGCGAATCGCTCGGCGGGCAGGCCGGTGTGGCTCTCCTGCCATTCCGGTGTGGTGTCCTTTACCGCCTCCCGCAGGTAGTCCATGCCGGAAACAAAGCGATCAACAAAGTCCTTATCATACACCTCCTGCTTCAAGACCTCATGGATTATGCCAGGTTCAGCGCATAATCGCTGTTGGGCGCACCTGCCAGTAGTCGGTGGCCTTGCAGGCCGTGAGGCTGGCGCGCGGGTCGATGTAGGTGCAGCGCATCCCGTTTGCCAGCGCGGCCATGAAGGCCTTGGCCTCCTTGACCATGAGCGATTCGATAATATTGCGGCCGTACAGCACGAGGTGCTTCGTGCGCTTCAGGTCCGGGAGGAGTCCCTCGTGGCCGAAGCCGTAAATCGAGCGCGCGGCGTTGTGGACGTTGCCGCCGCAGCCAGCATCGTGGTTGAAGTAGTTTGGCGAGCCGAGCGCCTGCACAAAGGTCCGGGTCAGTCGGTGAAAGGACCGCCACGATCGGAAAGCGCGATGCCGCGGCCACCGAATTCCTCGATTGTTTCTCCCAGCTTGTCGGCGATGTAGTCAAGGGCCTCATCCCAGGACGCCCGCCGCCACTGTCCTCCGCCGCGTGGGCCCATACGGATCAGCGGCGTCTGTGGACGCTGATCGTCATACTCGAAAGCCAGGCCGGCCGCACCCTTCGCGCAGAGGCTGGCACCGATGGCCTTGTCATGCGGATTGCCCTGCAGCCAGACCACCGACCGTCCTTGACCGTCACTTCCATCGGGCAACGCACCGCACACATGCCGCACATGCTATAAATCGTGCGCCGGCCCGGGGCACCCACACCGCGCACGTTTGGTGCCGTCGCGATACTCATTGGAAGTCTCCTTTCCTTTGTTCCGCTTCGCTCGTCGAAAGAAATCGTTCGGGAGCGGGGACTAGCGATGGTTTCTACCGTCCTTGCCGTCTGACTCGGCGGACGCCACGGCCGGGAAGGCGTCCGCCGGTCGTTACTAGATATCTTCAGACATCATTTGGCGCCTTCAGGTTCTTGGCCGGTGCGGCCGAAGGCCTCGTCGATGATGGCCTGGAGGTGCTTTACCAGATCGTCGGACGGCGTCTTGTAATCGTCCAGTTCATACACCTCGCCCAGGCAGCTCGTACTTGCCCAGGCCGAAGCGGTGATACGGCAACAGCTCGTAGTCGATCACGTTCTTGTGCGGGCGGATGAACGCCAGGACCGCCCGGATGTGCTCCTCGTCGGCATTGACGCCGGGAATCAGCGGCGTGCGGGCGATGAAGTCGATGTCGGGGAACGTCTCGTAGGCTTTCTTGAAGTTCGCCAGGATCCGCTCGTTGCTCACGCCGGTCCACTTCTTGTGCCGCTCCGGGATCGTCAGCTTGTGGTCGTGCAGCATCGTGTCGACGTGGGGCAGCACCTTTTCCACGAAAGCCCAGGGCACGTTGCACGCCGTTTCGATCGCCGTATTGATGACCGCGCTTGTGGGCTCCCTCCAGCAGTGCGGCGCTGAAGTCCGGCTGCAGCATGACACTCGCCGCCGCTCAGCGTGATGCCGCCCCCGGTGATTGCGGTAGAACGAGGCGTCCTTCTCCACCTCGTCCAGCACCTCGTCCACGGTCATGGTCTTGCCGAACATTTCGAGCGCTCCCGTCGGGCAGAGCGAAGCCATTGCCTCGTCGCAGTCCACGGCCAGATCCCAGTTGACTTTGACCTTGTCATCGGCGCCGCCCTCCACGACGTAGAAGGCGCCTTCCGGGAAGGGGGGCTTCAGGCAGAGCGCCGCATTCCTTCTTGCCGGTGCACTTCCTGGGGATCGTAGGACAGCTCCGGCTTCTGCGCGGATGCTCTCGGGATTGCCGCACCATTTGCAGCGCAGCGAGCAGCCCTTGAGGAAGACGGTCGTGCGAATGCCCGGGCCGTCATGGCTGCAATAGCGCTGGATATTCAGGACTCTTCCGGTCGGAGCGGATGCGCTGGTAGGTTGATTGCGTCATAGCTCCCTCCCCAGGCAGATGCCGAGGGACCGGGCGATCTGCATGAACTCGCTGTCCTCGGGCACGGTTCTGACCTTGTTGATCGCTTCCGCCAGCGGCACGAATTTCATGTCCGGTGGAACAAAGGCCACCATCGACCCATACTGGCCGGCCTTCACGGCCTCAACCGCCCCGGCGCCGTAGGCCAGAGCCAAGTTGACGGTCGACGGCCGTGGGGCGCCGCCCCTGACCCAGGGGCCCAGGACGAGGGGGAAGGTCTCCTCGGCGATGAGCAACTGCAGCCTGCTCGCCACGGTCTCGGCGGCCTGACCCGATCGCCGGATGACGTGGTCGCTGGCATCACCCGTCGCCAGCGGCGACAGAGACGCTTTGAGGGAGGAGGGCTTTGCCTGGGGCTGTCGCGTCTTCGACGAACTTCGCCCCTTCGGCCACCACCACCAGCCCGTAAGGCCGCCCGGGTGTCATCTTGTCCTGCAACGCTCGCCGCCACCACCTTCAGGTCGCAGGGGATCTCCGGGATCAGCACCGCATCGGCGCACACGGCAATGCCGGCCTGCAGTGCCAGCCATCCGGCCTGCTCTCCCAGGACCTCCACCACGGCGATTTTCCGGGCTGCCTGTGCCGCCTGACGGACGCGGTCGAGCATCTCGATGGTGAAGCTGAGCGCGCTGTTGAAGCCGAAGGACACCGCGGTGGAGGCGATGTCGTCCTCGATGGACCGGGGCACACACACCACATGGAGTCCCTTGCGGTGGAGCCTGTAGAGAATGCTCATCCCGCGGCCACCGACGACCGAGATCACCGCATCGATATTCTCCGCCTTCAGTGCTTTGAGCAGATCATCGGACATGTCGACTTCTTCGACCATGTCGTCTTCGGTGACCTGACGGACGTGGAAAGGATCGACCCGGGGCGACTGGCCGAGGAGACCCGAAGAGGTCGGATCCAGGTTCTCGATGAGCTTGGGGCTGAGGGGCACGAGTCCGCCCTCGGGGTAGCGCTCCGGGTGCAGCAACCCGTCGAAGCCATCCCGGATGCCGACCATCTCCCATCCCAGCTTAGTTGCCGCCAGGGCCGCACCCATGATCACGGCGTTCATCCCCGGGACATGGCCGGCACCCACCATGATGCCGATGCGATTGTGGATACTGGCGTGACCTATTTCTCTAGGCATGAAGTACCTCCCTTGTATTCGCTTCCCATGTGACGCATTCGCAGCCTTGCATCCGGCCGTCCTGCGCTCGTCAGGAAACGGCCGGTACGGCGTGGCGCAAGGCCACGCCGTACCGGTTCCGTCTTGTTTCAGCCCTGCTGGCCGTCGAACGACTGCAGCGTGCGTTCGATGACCTCGTCCTGCACGCCCTTCGCCAGCTTGGTGAAGAATGCGCTGAACCCGGCCACCCGCACCACGAGGTCGCGGTACTTCTCCGGGTGCTTCTGGGCGTCCCTGAGGATGTTGGTGTCCAGGACGTTGAACTGGATGTGATAGCCACCGTTGTCGAACAGTGTCTTCACCAGCCGCAGCACGTTGTCCCGGCCCTTGCGTGTCTTGAGCTGATCGGGCGGGAGCTTCATGTTCATGTGCGTTGCGGTGTACTTGATGGCGTCCTGGGCCTTCGCCGCGGACATCACCAGCGCGGTCGGGCCGTTGACATCGGTACCCGGCATGGCCGACAGGCTGCCGTCGGTGAGCGCCACTCCGGCCCTCTTTCCGTTCGGCAGCGCCCCGGTCACCATCCCCATCAGGTTGTGGACGCTCTTGGTGTACGCATCCGGCGTTGACTTGATGTCCTTGCTGAGGTAGTTGCCGCCGCCGTCGACGCTGTTGAAGGCCTTGAGGATGCTCTCGTACACCCGGTGCGTCATCCGGTTCATTTCGGGGATGTCGTTGCCGTGCTTGGGCGCGTCCTCATAGCACAGCTTCCTGACCTTCTCGTATTCCCCTTCGAAGTTGGCCGCCAGGGCCTTCTTGAGCTCGGCCATCGTCAGCTTCTTTTCGTCGTAGACGAGGTGTTTGACCGCCATCAGCGAGTTGGCCGCGTCCACACCACCCACCACAATCTGGGCGATGGTGTAGTAGTTGGCCCCGCCGTTCCACACCTCGGTGCCGGTTTCGATGCAGCCGCCGGTCAGGAGCGAGCGCCACGGAACCGGGAGGAAGTCAGCGCACAGCATGCTGGCGATCCAGGCACCGCGGCGGAGGACATCCTCATTGAATTGCAGCTGCTGCTCGAAAGCCGCATACAAGTCCTCGAAGGTCTTGAAGGTCTCGGGGTCCCCGGTCTTGGGGCCGATCTGCTGCTTGGTACGGGGATCGAAGCCATCGTTCATCGTGACCTCGATGATCTTGCCCAGGTTGGGCTGGCCTTCCACCGGGTGACCGGTCTCGTAGGGAACGTAGGAACCCACACAGGCGCCGATGCAGGTGCGCCTGGCTTGTTCCAGGGTGAGGCCCTTCTTGGAGTCGGCGAACAGATTGAGGGCACGCTTGATCATCACTTCGCCATTCACGAACTGAGGCATGCCGACACCGGTGCCGATGACATCCAGGACCTTCTCCAGGAATTTGCCGCTCATCCTCTCCGTCCAGCAGCAAGCTCAGCGGAGGCTGCGGCAAATGGAGGTAACTGGAGGCATCGAGAATCAGGTAGTCCATTTCGGCGGTAGCATCTTCCCCATCCTCGGTGAAGCCTCCGAGGGTGATGCTCTGGCCCAGGTCGGCCGAGTTCTGCAAGGCGACCTTCTCGCCGAAGTAGTAGCCGATTTCGTTCAGCTTGATGAAGAGGTTCTGGAGCATGAACGTCGCGTCCTCCGGACCGATCAGTCCGGCCGCCTTGTCCCGCTGATAGTAGGGCTCGAGGTTCTGGCCCAGATAGGCCTCGGAGTAGCCGCAACCGACCTGCTCGAGCTCCGCGCAAAGGTGACAGAAGTAGTGGCACTGGATGGCTTCCCGCAGGTTTCGGGCCGGATGTTCGGGCACCCGTTCGCAGGTCTCGGCGATGGCGATCAGCTCCGCCTTGCGGGTTGCATTCTTTTCCTTGGCCGCCATGTCCCGGGCCAGCTCGGCGTAGCGATGCGCCAATCGCACGATGGCCCGCATGACGATGAGGCTGGCTTCATAGAAGTAGAGCTTGCTGGCATTGGACAAGCGCATCTCGAGGGCAGCCTGGCGTTCTTCGACCTCCTTGATCATGGCGGCGAGTCCGTAGTTGTAGATCCTCGGGTAGTTCAGGTTGCCGCCGCCACCCGGCCAGTCGAAGAAGCTGATGACGAAGCCGGAGTCATAGCACGGTTTCGGGTCGAAACCGTACTTCTTCTCGAAGATCTCCAGCGTGCGGGGTTTCAGGGCGCGCTTTTCCCAGTAGTCGAGTGCCCACTGGTTGACCCGCCTGTCCTCCGGGTCCTTGCACTTCTCGACGGTGTTGTCGTCCTTCATCCAGTCGATGTTCCACTCCGGGTAGGTGTAGATGCCGTTGACGGTGCTGGCCATGCTGCCCACGAAGCAGTTGTCGTCGATGTAGAGCTTTTTCCGCTCCAGCAGGGTGGCCATGAACTTGGCGCGACGCATGATGTTCTGGTCGCCCTGAGTCGCCGCGTACACCTCCTCCATGATCCTGATCCGCTCGAAATCGACCTCCGCAGGGGTCGACCTGAGTTGTTCTTTCAGCCGATCGATCCGGTCTTTGTCGACCTTGACACGGCCTGTAGAGCTCTTCGTCGTATCCTTTGCCTTTGCCATTGTATGTTCTCCGTTCTTCTGTGATTTGATTTGCGTGTATTGATATTTACGTGTCTCATTCTGCCGAGAGCATCGCGCGCGACAGCGTGCCACCGGAGATGTTCCGGGCCTTGAACCCGTTCTGCACCAGGATCCTTGTCGCGTAGTAGGCGCGCTGGGCGGAGCGGCAGATGACCAGGATCTCACGGTCCTTCGGCAGCTCTCCGAGGCGCCCGCGGAGCTGGCCCATCGGGATGTTGACCGCGCCCGGCACGCTCTCCACCACCAGCTCCACCGGCTCGCGAACGTCGAGCAGGAACGCGCCGTCCATGGCGTCCCAGTGGGCGAGCGGCATGTCGCCGCGGAGGACGTCGGCGGCGACCATCCCGGCGAAGTTGACCGCGTCCTTGGCGCTGCCGAACTGGGGCGCGTAGCAGAGCTCCGCCTCCTCGAGGTCGTAGATCGTCGCGCCCATCTGCATGGCGACGGCCAGGGCGCTGATCCGCTTGTCCACCGCCGGCCCGTCCTCGCCGAGCGCCTGCACGCCGAGGAGACGTCCGTCGGATTTGCGGAAGATCACCTTCATGCCCGATCATCTTGGCGCCCGGGTAGTACCCGGCGTGCGAGTTCGGGAAGATGTAGATCTTCTCGAAGTCCTCGTCGCCGAGCCTCTCGAGCGTCTTCTCGCTGACCCCCGTCCAGGCGGCGGCGCCCCCGAACAGCCCGATGATCGAGGTGCCCTGGGTGCCGCGGTACCGGGAGTCGCGCCCGGCGATCACGTCGGCCGCGATCCGGCCCTGCCGGTTCGCCGGCCCGGCGAGGGCGACGAGGCTCCACTCGCCCGGTCACGAAGTCCTTCACTTCGATGGCGTCGCCGACCGCGAAGATGTCCGGGTCGCTCGTGCGCATCTGGTCGTCGACGCGGATCCCGCCGCGCTCGCCGATCTCGAGCCCGGCCGTCTTGGCCAGCGTCGTGTCCGGCCGCACGCCGAGCGCGAGGATCACGATGTCGGCCGGGTACGCCTTGCCGGACTTCGTCTTCACCTCGATCGCGCCGCCCTCCAGCTGCGTGAATCCGGCCACGCCGTCGTTGAGCGCCAGGTGGACGCCGTGCCTCTTCAGATGCTCCTCGACGAGGCGGGCGAACTCCCGGTCGAGGGGGGCCAGGACCTGATCGAGCATCTCGACGAGCGTCACCTCGAAGCCGAGGTGGACCAGGTTCTCCGCCATCTCGAGACCGATGAACCCGCCGCCGATCACCACGGCGCGCCGCTGCGGCTTCACGTACTGGATCCCCGAGTAGCTGAACATCCCCGCCAGGAACGACGTGCCTCCCGCGATCCACTCGCGGATCGTCCGCGCGTCCGGCACGGTCCGCACCTGGAAGATCCCGGGCAGATCGATGCCGGGCAGCGGCGGACGGACCGAAGGCGCCCCGGGCGACAGCACCAGCTTGTCGTAGGACTCGGTCGTCACCTCGCCGGTCTCGACGTTGCGCAGGTCGACGGTCTTCTTCTTCGGCGAGATGGCGATCGCCTCGCAGTTCGTCCGCGCGTCGATCGCGATGCATCACGCGGAACAGCTGCTCGTTCGCGACCAGCAGGCTCGACTCCTGCGGGATCACGCCCCCGACGTGGTAGGGCAGCCCGCAGTTCGCGTACGAGACGTACGGCCCGCGCTCCACCATCAGGATTTCCGCTTTTTCGTCCAGCCTGCGCAGGCGCGCCGCACACGACGCCCCGCCGGCCACTCCGCCAACGATGATGACTTTCATGATCCGTTTCCTCCTTCCAGCGCCGACTCCGGACGGAAGGCCAGGTCGTGCTTGAACGATTGCAAGTAACTCTTCAATTCTCGACCTCTCCTTCGTCGATCGAAGCGGCCACGCTTCGGTCTCCGCGAACGAGCTCGACGGCGGGCAGCAGGTCGGTCGCGATCGCACGCTTGAGCACGAACGCGTCGGCGCCGGCTTCCATCGCCGCCCGGCGTACGCACTGTTCGTCGTGAACGCTGAGGACGATCACCTTGAGGTCGGGACAGCGCTGCCGAAGCGCCCGCAACCAGCCCAGGCCGCCGTCCCGAGCCAGAGACAGATCCACGACCGCCACTTCGGGCCGGAGTCGGCCCGCGCCCTCGAGCAACGACGCCTCGTCGGCAACCATGACCACGGTCCCGAACGCCGTCTCGAGCAGCCCGCGCACGCCCTTCCGTGAGACCGTGGTGGCGGTCCGCCAGCAGAACACAACTCAGAGGCTTCTCGGACATTGGTGCACTTCCTTCTCGGCGAACGAGTCCGGGCGATGTCTGTCGACACCCGGCGTCGAGCGTAGGTTAGTCGAGATTCGGTGGGATGTGACCTCGGGATATTACGGGGCTTGTCGCTCGGAAACTGCTAGGTTCGCGGGCGGGAGACCCGGAATCGAGAGCCACGAGGGCGGGCGGCGGCAACCCGGCGGGTCAGAGCTCGACGAGGCCGTGCTTGATGGCGAAGTGGATCAGCTCGGCGTTGGTGTGAAGGCCCAACGTCTCCATCATCTGGTACTTGTGGAACTCCACCGTCCGGGTCGAGATCGCGAGGCTCGGTGGCGATCTCCTTCGCCGAGCGCCCCTCCGCCAGGAGCTGGAGGACCTCCCGCTGCCGCGGCGTGAGGGAACCGATCGGGTCGCCGATCCGCTCGCGGCCCCTGCTTCATGGCGTCCAGGACCTCCCCCGCGAGCTGCGGCGTGAGGTAGGTCTTGCCCTCGAGCGCGGCGCGGATGGCAGCGATCAGCTCGACCGACGCCGAGTGCTTGAGCACGAAGCCCGACGCCCCGGCGTCGAGCGCGCGCCGCGCGAAGGTCACATCCCGGTGCATGGTGAGAAATACGACGGGCACGCCATCTCCGCCTTTCCTCAACTGGATCAGGGCGTCGATGCCGTTGAGGTGGGGCATGGTGACGTCGGCGACGATCACGTCCGGCCGCAGCTTCCCGGCCGCCTCGACCAGCTCGCGCCCGTCCTCCACCACGCCCACCAGATCGAACTCGGGAGTGAGCAGGCTCTTCAGCGCCTCGGCCACCAGGAGATGGTCGTCGGCGAGGAGCACTCGCGGACGGCGCGGCGGGCTCATCAGCACCTCTCCTTCCGCGGGAACCCAGGCGACGATCGCCGTGCCCCGGCCGGGCGCGCTCTCGATGTCGAGCGTGCCGTTCACCAGCCGCACGCGTTCGCGCATACTCGCCAGGCCGAGGCTCCTCCCTTTTCCGGGTATCGCCGGATCGAAGCCGACGCCGTCGTCACGGACGGCGAGGAGCAACCCGCCGTCCATCTGCCGTAGAGTGACACTCGCTGTCGCGCGCACCGGCGTGGCGGGCCACGTTGTTCAGCGCCTCCTGCGCCACGCGGAACAGGCATAGCGCCGCGTCCTTCCCGACGACGGCAGGCAGCGGATCGAGCTCCACCGAGAGGTCGACCCGGCCCTGGCGACCCCGCCGTTCGCATTCCGCCCGGAGCGCCTCGGCCAGGCCGAGCTCCTCCAGGACCGACGGGTGCAGCTGGTACGCCAGGGAGTGGATGTCCTCGCTGAGGCGCACGAGCCCCTCGCGAACCGCCCGCATCGTCTCTGCCTGCGCCCCGTCCGGCGCGCGAGCTCGGCGCGGCCGACGTCGATCGCCAGCACGGCGAGCCGCTGCGTCACGTCGTCGTGCAGCTCGCGCGCGAGCAGCGCGCGCTCCTCCTCGTGGGCCCGGATCAGGCGCCGGCTCAGGTCGCGCAGCTCTTCCTCGACTCGCTTGCGCTCCGTGATGTCGCGGAGGACACCGTAGGATTCGACCGTGCGTCCGGTGGCGTCGCGTTTGGCGACGCGGGCCAGGTGCTGAATCCACTTCTGCCCATGGGCCGGGTGCAGGTAGCGATACTCGATGGAGAGCCGGTCCAGCCTTCCATCGTGCAACTCGCTCACGCTCGTCCAGCACGCGTTGGCGGTCGTCAGGATGCAGATGCTCCATCCAGAACTCCAGGGCCTGGAGGCCGCTCCCGTTCCGGGGGAACGCCGCAGACCTCGCGAAACCGGTCGTCGACGTAAGCGACACGTTCGCCAAAGTCCACCTCGTAGAAAGCGAGGCCGGCGAGGTCGGCGCCCGCCGCCAGGCGAGCCTCGCTCGCGCGAAGCGCCTCTTCGGTACGTCTGCGCTCGGTGATGTCGATGGAGACGCCCATCAGGCGCTCCGGCTCGCCGGTGGACTTGAAACGGCATCGCCCACGGGAGGCGATCCACCGCTCGCGGCCGTCGCCTGGGAGGATGATCCGGTACTCCACGTCGACGGGTTCGCCCGTGCGCCCGCGACCGCTCGATGGCTCCCCGAACGAGACCCCAATCGTCGGGATGGACCGACGCCTCGAAACGCTCCATGCTGATGACCTCGTCCGGCGAATACCCGAAGATCGCCCGAGCCCTCTCCGTGGCCCAGAAGACGCCCGCGCTGTAGTCCAGGGTCCAGAGCCCCGCCCCGGCGGAGTCCACCGCCAGGCTCACCCGCTCCTCGACTCTCCCGTAGGTCTCGTCGTGCGCGCTTTCGAGCCAGCGCGTTGGTGAAGACCTGCCCGACAAGCTGTAGCCGATTCACCACCGCGTCCGGCCAGTCCCGGCGCATCCGTAAGGCGTTTAAGCCCAGGGCGCCCACGGGCCGCTCGTCTCCCACCGAGAGCGGGAGGGTCAGATTCGACTTGATGCCGAGAAGGCGCAGCGTGCTCCAGGTCGACGGCGGCCTCCGCCGGCAGCTCCTCCGGTGAAGAAAAGGCGACGACGCGCCCGGCCAGCATTTGCTGTACGGTCCACGGGTAATGCTCCTGGCGCATCGGCTCGGGAGACTGCAGACCTTCCCGGGCGTAGTAGAAGTGGGTGGGCCTGATGACATCCGGATCGGTTCCCGACCATTGCCAAAGCACCGCGAGATCGATGCCGAGAGTTCGCAGACACGTCGGAGCGCGTCTTCAATCTCTCGGTCCACCTTCCATGGAGGCAAGTTGATGAACCTGGAGGAGAGATCGGAGAACACCGTCTCGAACTCGAGACGGTGTTCGAAGTGGTTAGTAGAAAGTTGCGCTTGCTCGGTCATCAGCGATCCGCCGAAGGATAGTGCTGGGTGAACATCAAGTAAAGCCGTTTCCCCGCAGCCCAGCGCCGGAGCGCGGAACGGTCCGGATCGAAGAGCCCGTCAACGCGCCGCTGCACGGCCCCAATGGACCCGTCCGGCGCCGATAGCACATGCCACATGCCTCAATGCCTTGCCCCCGGTTGTCGTAACGCGGTCTATTGTAGCCCACAAGTACGAAATAATGATGGCAGCCACGTTGGGCAGCCGGTTGATGCGGTTCGGGATTGTGTCTCAGATTTTGACAATGCCGTGCTTGATGGCGAAACGAATGAGATCGGCGCTGGTCCCCATGCCGGTCGACTGCATCATTTCGTACTTGTGGAACTCCACCGTGCGGATCGAGATCCCGAGACTGTTCGCCATCTCTTTGGCGGTCTTTCCCTCGGCCACCAGTTGTAGAATCTCACGCTTGCGCGGCGTGAGCGACGACAGCGGGTCTTTCGATGATTCGGGGTCCTTACGGATCGAATCGAGGACCTCTTCGGTAAGGACGGGAGTGATGTACTTCTGACCGCTCAGCGCGGCGCGAATCGCCGTCACCAGTTCGTCCGGCGCCGAGTGCTTCAACACGAATCCCGACGCCCCCGCTTCCAGCGCGCGCCGTACGAATGCTACCTCTCGGTGCATCGTAAGGAAGACGACTTTGACTCGCGGATCGTTCTTCTTCAACTGATCGAGCGCTTCGATCCCGTTCAGATGGGGCATAGCAATGTCGGTCACGATCACGTCCGGACGCAGTTTCTTGGCCTCCTCTACCAGCGCCCGGCCGTCCTCGACGGGACCCAAGATGTCGAAATCAGGCGCAAGTAGTCGCTTCAGGCCTTCGGCCATCATACGGTGATCGTCGGCCAACAGGACGCGCGGGCGGCTCACGAGGATCCTTCTTTCAACGGTACCCAGACCTCCACAGCTGACCGCGACGGAGGCCCGAGCGCCCCTGCTCCGATCGACCAGCAGAACCTAGGATTGAACCGAAGCTCTTCGGGGAGCAAGGGAGCACCGGAGAACTCCATCGAAACGGCACATGGCTCTTAGAATCATAGTCCACAAATGCCTCTCCACAAACTGGCTCGGCCAAGGATCTCGCCGATGTTCCAGCGAGGTCCTTCCTGGGATGGTGGTTGCCAAGCTGAAAGAAGGCGCGACCCAAAGCCGTCTGTCCACAACGAAAGACTACTCGACCTGAGAGATGTTCAATGTCAAGGAAGTCACGATGTTCCAACGCTGGGCCTATGCGCTATTCTAGTTACTCCACGAGCGGAATGTATGCCGCGAGATCGAACCGGATGAGAGCTCGAATTTTATTCTCCATCTGGAGGTAACGAACCGCTTCCATGGCGGGAATAATGCCGCTCAGCTTCTCGAGGTACTTCCTCTTCATAGCAAGCTCCGCTTCTTCTACCGCGAGAACCTCGGTCATGATCGTCTTCGCCTTCTCGTCGGTCAACGTGGCAGCGTTGTACTCCGCGGCGTAACCTTCAATCGTTTTTGTGAGTTTCTGATTGATCGCTTCGAGCTCCTTCTGGTACTCCTCGTAGACGGGCCAGAACTTGGTGGCCTCGGACTCGGTGAGCATAAGGTTCTCGGCGATCAGGAGCTTCTTGTCTGCCTTGATTTTGTCCCTGAGGATGTCCATGTTGCTTGCGGGCTGCTCCTGAGCCCATAAAGGCGACGAAAACGCCAGAACTACCAAAAGCGAACCCCAAGAACGAAAATCCTTCATTTGTTTTTGCATCTTTCTTATCCTTTGTCCTTTCGCGATTAAGTAAGGGACCGTCGAGATCGGATCCCCAGCGTATCGAAAAACAATCCTTACTTCTTATTGACCCTGGTGAAATCAAACCACGTCCCGTTTTCAACGGGAGACTCAAATTACTTCCGTACACCTTCCTCAGGCATCTCCATCATCAAGCGTCTCTTTGTGGCCCGGGTCAGATTCTGTAACCCCTCTCTCCGGATCCTCGCGAAACGCCGCCGCGGCGTGTCGATTGGTCGGGTAGAAATGCCTCGGATCGATCAACTCCATCAGCTCGTATTTCTCCAGCCATGAGCGGAAGGACCGATCGGCGCGGCTGACGGCAAAGGTGACGTTGCGTTCGGCCAGCAGGGTGATCGCCTGCCGCAGAACCTCCGCACCGGTGGTGTCCACGTCGACCATCGCTTCCGCATCCAGCACGAACCAGCGGACAGGGGTGGGCGCCCGGTCGACCAGTTGCTCGATCTCGTCGAGAAAGAGGGTCGCGTTGGCAAAGTAGAGCGGGGCCCCGAATCGATAGACGACCAGGCCCGATGGACTGCCGGCGTCGCCGACGCCCACGGGAGCGAAATGGCTGCCGTCAGCGGCTTCCAGGAGCGCCGATGTGTCCGGACGGGATGCCCGCCGGATGACGTCGATGGTGGACAGGAGGAAGGCGATGAGGACGGCGCGCAGCGGACCCAGGGCCAGCACGCTGAGAAGACAGGTGGAGGCGATCCAAAAGTCCGAACGGCGCATCCGCCACAGCTCGCGGAGCTCGTGGACCTCGATCAGCGACAACACCGCATTGGCGACGATTCCGGCCAGGGCCGCATTGGGCAGAAACGCCAGCACGTCGGTGAAAAAGAGCATCACCACCGCGATCGTCCCGGCCGCCACCAGGCTGGGCAGCTGGCTGCGCGCGCCCGAAGCATCCATCGCCGCCGAACGAGAGGGACTGTTGCCGGTGACCAGCGAGCCGGTGAAGCCGGCTGCGAGGTTGGCCGCGCCGTAGGCGAACAACATCTGATCGCCGTCCACCTTGTATTTGTACTTGCTGCTGTAGCTGCGGACCACGAGGAGACCCTCGCAGAGAAGAATGGCCACGATCGCCAGGGCGCTCGGCAGCAGCCGCAGGTAGTCGGCCGCAGGGATGGCGGGCAAGGTCAGCGCCGGGGGACCCGAGGGCATCGCACCGAGTACGCCGACCCCCTTTTGCAGCGAGGTCGAACACCGCAACGATGACCGTCAGCAGCACCAGGGCCACCAACGCCCCGGGGATTCTGGGCATATACCGCTTCATCAGACGGACGATCAAAAAGGCGCCGACTCCGATCGCCACCGAGTACAGATTGGCACGGGGAATGGAATCGAACAGGGCCACCAGCTCCACGAAGTAGCCCTCGGTCTCGACGGAGCTCGCCATGGTCTCCTTGATCCGCTCCGCCGCCGTCAGCACGCCCGACTCGCGTCGGCCACGTGGGGCGCGGCGAGGATCTTCCGCACCTGGTTGGTGAACACCTCGATGCCGAGGCCGGTAATAAAGCCCGCCATCACGGCGCGCGACAGGAAGTTGGCGAGGAACGCCAGCCGGAAGAACCAGAAGACGAAGAATATAAGCCCACAGACTACGGCTAAGGCCAGGGCATATTGCAGACGCAACGGGTCCCCGGGCGCGGCAAAGGCAACGAGGGCGGCACCGACCAGCCCGGCCATGGAGGCATCGGGGCTCGTCACCAGGTGACGCGAGCTCGTGAGCAGGGCGAAGACCGCCAACGGAATGATGGCCGCATAGAGACCCGCCACGGGGGGCAGGCCGGCCACCTGCGCGTAGCCGATGTTCAGCGGAATCATCAGGGCGGCCAGGGTGATGCCCGCCGAGACCTCCCGGGGGACGTCGGCCAGCTTTACACCTTGCAATCCCACGAACGGACGGGGCCATCGGATCTTGCCGAACACACTGGAAGCAGATTCACTCATGGACTTACCCCTTTTTCTCGCGTTCTACGGGATCCGCCTTCGTTGCGGCCGCCGACGTGTCGGTTGCCCAGCCCCAGCGCCGGGCCAGCAAGTGCGCGAGGCGCATGACCGGGCCTCGAACGAGGAAGTACGGGACGAGGGCACACAACACGGCCACGATCAGCATCTGTCCAGGGTAGAACGTCCGCAAAACCAGGAGCTGATACGTCGTGTCGAGCACGCACGCGATGATGAAGATCCTGCCGAAATCCTTGAGCCCGGAACGAAAGAGCCGTCGCCGCTCGGTCGGGCTCCTAAGGAAGGCTCCCAGGAAGATCGGATGCCCTTCCCGGACATCCCTCAGATGGGCTCGGATCGCGAGGATGGTGACCACGGTCGGCATGACCACCAGCCGAAAGTGCAACGGCCCGTCCGCCCGGGCGATGAGTTGTTCGATCCCACGAGACAAGACTTCAAGAATTGCATCCATGGTTCACTCCGTTCGTGGGCCGAGTTGGAGTCGGTCCATACGGCGTTCTTTTTTCTTCATCGACAGCACCTGATCGCACCTTCTTCACAAACTGCGTGTTGAACCCGACGAAGATCTGCAGCTCCGGCTGCGCGGCGCCGCGAGAGAGGATCGTGAACTGCGGTTCCACGAAGATGTTGAAGACCGCGCCTCAGGCCGCGTCATCTCAACCTCTTGCGCCCGAGACCATCGCCCGCGACAGCGTGCCGCCGGAGAGGTTCCGAGCCTTGAACCCGTTCTGCATCAGGATCCGCGTCGCGTAATAGGCGCGCTGGGCGGAGCGGCAGATGACCAGGATCTCTCGGTCCTTCGGCAGCTCGCCGAGGCGCGCGCGGAGCTGCGGCAGCGGGATATTGACCGCGCCCGGCACGGACTCGACGACCAACTCTACCGGCTGGCGCACGTCGAGTAGGAAGGCGTCCTCGATGCCGTCCCAGTGCGCGAGCGGCATGTCGCCTCGCAGCACGTCGGCGGCGACCATCCCGGCATAATTGACCGCGTCCTTGGCGCTGCCGAACTGGGGCGCGTAGCAGAGCTCGGACTCCTCGAGGTCGTAGATCGTCGCGCCCATCTGAAGGGCCACGGCCAGGGCGCTGATCCGCTTGTCCACCGCCGGGCCGTCGTGGCCGAGTGCCTGCGCACCGAGGAGACGGCCGTCGGACTTGCGGAAGATCACCTTCAGCCCAATCATCTTGGCGCCCGGGTAGTAACCTGCGTGGGAGTTCGGGAAGATGTAGACCTTTTCGTAGTCGTCTTTGCCGAGCCGCTTGAGCGTCCTTTCGTTGACTCCCGTCCAGGCGGCGGCGCCGCCAAAGAGCCCGATGATCGCGGTGCCCTGGGTGCCGCGGAAACGGGAGTCGCGCCCGGCGATGACGTCGGCCGCGATCCGGCCCTGCCTATTCGCCGGCCCGGCCAGTGCCATCAGGCTCCACTCGTCGGTAACGACGTCCTTGACCTCGATGGCGTCGCCGACCGCGAAGATGTCCGGGTCGGAGGTCCGCATATGCTCGTCAACGCGGATCCCGCCGCGCTCGCCGATCGCGAGCCCTGCCGCCTTGGCCAGCGTGGTGTCCGGCCGCACGCCAATCGCCAGGATCACGATGTCGGCCGGGTACGCCTTTCCGGACTTCGTCGTGACCTCGATCGCACCGCCGTCCAGCTGGGCGAATCCCGCCGCGGCGTCGTTGAGGACGACGTTGACGCCATTCCTCTTCACATGTTCCTCGACGAGGCGCGCGACCTCCGGGTCCAGCGGGCCCAGAACCTGAGGCAGCTTCTGGATGAGGGTCACTTCGAATCCCATGTGGATCAGGTTCTCCGCCGTCTCGAGGCCGATGAACCCGCCGCCGATGACGACCGCGCGCGTCGTCGGCTTCACGTACTGGATCCCCGAGTACTTGAACATCCCCGCCAGGAACTCGGTGCCCCCCGTTACCCACTCGCGGATCGTGCGCGCGTCGGGTACGGTCCGCACATGGAAGATCCCGGGCAGGTCGATGCCGGGCAGAGGCGGATGGACCGAAGCCGCCCCGGGCGACAGCACCAGCTTGTCGTAGGACTCGGTCGTCACCTCGCCGGTCTTGACGTTGCGCAGGTCGACGGTCTTCTTCTTTTGCGAGATCGAAATCGCCTCGCAGTTCGTCCGCGCGTCGATGTTATGCATCACGCGGAATAGCTGCTCGTTCGCGACCATCAGGCTCGATTCCTGCGGGATCACGCCCCCGACATGGTAGGGCAACCCGCAGTTCGCGTACGAGACGTACGGTCCGCGCTCCACCATGAGGATTTCCGCTTTTTCATCCAGCCTGCGCAGGCGCGCCGCACACGACGCCCCGCCGGCCACTCCGCCAACGATGATGACTTTCATGTTCTGTCTCCTTTTCCACTATGGCCGGTCGGTCGCGCCACCAAATTGGCCTTTTTGATCGGGCTATTTCGTTGGCTTAGATGCGCCTTCTTCAAGGATGATCTTCTCGGGATCAAAGCCGTAAACCCAGGGTGCCGAGTTCTTCCAACCGTTCCTCATCCTTTTCCCGACAAAAACGCTTCCGGGATCCTCAACTTTGTCCCCTTCCACTCCATCGGTGATGCTGTAAGCGTTTGTGAACCCGGCTTCCGCGAGCATGTCGACTGCCCTGGCACTGCGATCACCGGACCGGCACGTGACCAGCAGGATGTCGGTCGGCCCGGCTATCCCTTTGACCTCGGCGACAAAGTCCGTATTCATCTTCACGCTGTATTCGGTTTTGCCATCCTTTCTCTGATAGGTCACAAAGGCCCAAGGGTATGTTCCAGGCCATCTCCGGGTGGCCGATGAAGGCGTACTCCTCCGGCGTGCGCACGTCGATGACCTTCACCTTGTCCGGTGCGGCTTTCCACTTTTCGTAGGCCTGCGCTGCGGTCACATAGAGACCCAGGGTGGTTTGTTTCCCTTTGGGAAGCTGCGTGTCCTCGGCCACGGAAGCGGACTTCCCGTTATCCGCTCCAACAGAGCTCGCTGTAACCCCGCAGAGCATCGCGACCATCACGGTGCAAATGAAAATTCGACTCCACATCGTTCGTCTCCTTTCGTTCTATCGCACACCACCGGGTCCTCCCTGATTCTGTTGCATCTCACACCCTCGTTCTCACCGCCAGGTCACGTCATGATCACAAACCAGCGCACCACTTGGCGGTTCGCTCCGTTCGGAGCGTAGCGGGCGACATCCAGGAGCTCCAAGAGCTTCTCCGTTCAATGGGCTTATTGATATAGCGTCGAATCGAACGTTCGTGATCAGGTATTGCCTGACCCGGTCCCATCTGGGGATGAGGTGGATGTCGATCGGCTGCACAGTCCTCTGGTCGTGGCCATGGCATGCATTCCAGCCTGACCCTGGGCGGACCTGCCGTCGGCTCCCGGTCCGGGTCCACCGCGGAAGAGGCCCGGAAGCCGAACCCCTCCCGTCATCCAGTTGAATCTGCTCCCGGCTACCCGAGGCGTGTACCTTCCGCCTCGAGCCCGCCTCCTTCAGGAAGCTTGCTCCAGCTCTTTTTCTCCCATTCCTCCTTGAGCACTTCCGTCGCCGCCTGCTCCAGGAACTCCGGGGCCGCCCACTCGTTCACATCGAAGTCGTTCTTGATGTAGCCGTGGCTGAACATGAAGTCCTTGCCGATGTTGATGCACTCCAGGTTCTGAGCGCTCAGGCTCGGCACCATGTCGACGTGTTTGATGCCTTCGTACGTGTGCTCGGCGTCCAGATAGAACGTCTGCCTGTTAAGAATCACTGCGGCAGCGTGCTTGTGCTCGTTGGCCCAGCGCCCGACCTTGACCATGGCCTTCATGTAGGCGACGACCAGTTCAGGGTGCTCCTTGGCCATCACGTCGGTGCAGGTGATGACGGCTGGGGTATTCGCCACCTGCACGGTCCAGTCAGGGTGCTTGGACAGGTCGTAGATCGGCCTTGATTTTGCCCGTGGCTTCCGAGAGCTGTCCTAATTGTCCCATCTGGTTGTAGATGGCATCGACGGTCCCGTTCGAGCAGTGCCTTCTCCAATGGCCGGAAGGCATAGTCGTGCTTGTGGTCACGCCGCATCCACAGCTCAGACGGGTTGTTCATCGGCGGGACCAGCATTTCGGGCTTGTCGTACCAGTCATCCGGGTACGGGAACTCGATAAGCTCGATATCATCCATGGTCATGTCGTTCAGCATCAGGATATTTTCGATGCCCATGTGTTCCTGGATGCGCCACCAGTCGTTCTTGATGGTGTTCAGGCTCTTGGTGATGCCGATCTTCTTGCCCTTCAGATCCTTCACACGGAAGATCTTGTCGCGGGCGCGCACCTGCATCACTCCACCCTCGTAGACCCACGTCGCCCCCAGCAGCACGGTTCGGCGGAGGTCGGCGTGCACCTGGATTGGCGGATACAGGCCGCCGAAGCGGATGAGATTGTCGAGGTTGTGGATGTAGTGGGGGTACCAGTTGTTCTCGGGTGCGTGGCGGAAGTAGGCGTATTCAACACCGATCTTCTTGAGCTCCTCGCGGCACCATCCCAGCTCCTGGTCAACGTTGTTGGCGGAAACCATTGGGCAGTTGGTGAACCAAACCTCTTTCCAGTTCAGTGGTACGGTAGTGGATACTCTTTCTGTGGCCATGATTACGTCCTTTCTTGTGAGGTCCCCGGGGCCACAACCGCAGGCGGTCCCTGCCTCGATGTTTTTTGCGTTGTTCTCCGTCATTGCGTTCCTCCGTTCATTTCATAGCTAGAACCGGAACGCGAGCCCGGCCACAGGTCCCTGGGTCAACACGTCGTACTTGAACGTTTCGCTCCCCTCGCCCGTGGAGTAGTCGATATCCAGCCAGCGATAGCCCAGTTCCAAGGAGGCCCAGTCGGCCAGCTTGATCCCCACGGTCGGGAACACCTGCCATGTGAAGCTCGAGCCGGCCCCGAATCCGCCGATCTCGGTGTACACCCGCAGCAGAGCCCGGCGGTCCGCCGGGGTGTGGAGGATAAGGCCGACGATGGGATCCACCCACGTCTCGCTCTGACTCACGTCCACGCCGATCCTCTTGAACGCGAGATCGCCTTGCAGCGTGTTCACCCGCATGCCGAAGGTCACCTCGGCGGCCGGACTCAGCCGACGCAGCCCGTAGAACGCGAATGCACCCTGGTTGAAATCCACGTTCGTCTCGCGCACGGTGGTTCCGAGCGCCATCCAGATTAAGTCGGTGCCGAACCCCCAGTTGCCCTTGCGAGCCGCCACGATGCCCATCGCGCCGAATTGCAGGTTCGAGAAGATGTCGGACGCGGACAAGTCCACATCCACCTCGAGCCCCCGCACGGTCGTCGTGCCGCTCATCGCAGCGCCCAGGAAATACGGCGACACCACGAATTCCCACTCGTCGCTCGGGGCCTCGGCGACAGCCGGCGTCCATGCACCGGACGCGATAAGCACGATTGCTAACAAAAAAGTAACTCTTCGCATTACCAATGACCTCCTATTTTCGGTTGGGCGAGGCGCCTCGGCGCCTCTCACATGCAAGCAACTCTTCAATTCTCGATCTCAACCTCTGCTTCGTCTGTCGATGCGCCCCCGCTTCGGTCTCCGCGAACGAGCTCGACGGCGGGCAGCAGGTCGGTCGCGATCGCACGCTTGACCACGAAGGCGTCGGCGCCGGCTTCCATCGCCGCCCGGCGTACGCTCTGCTCGTCGTGAACGCTGATGACGATCACCTTGAGATCGGGACAACGCTGCCGAACCGCTCGCAACCAGCCCAGGCTGCTTTCCCGAGCCAGCGACAGATCCACGACCGCCACGTCGGGTTGGAGTCGGCCCGCTCCATCGAGCAACGACGCCTCGTCGGCAACCATGACCACGGTTCCGAATGCCGTCTGGAGCAACCCGCGCAAGCCTTCCGTGAGACCGTGGTGGCGGTCCGCCAGCAGAACGCAGCTTAGGGGCTTCTCGGGCATTAAGGCACTTCCTTCTCCTCGATTGTGCTCGCCACGATGCTGGTCGGCACCCGGCTTCGAGCATAGGTTAGTCAAGATTCGGAGCGTTGTGACCTCGTGAAACTACGGGTTTGACCCAAAGAATCTACGGGGTTCCCGGATTCGACAGCCGCGAGCTTGAGAGATGGAGCACCAAGCTGGCTAAAAAGCCACCTGTAGTCGGAGTTGAAATATCCAGACCGGCTCGGCATCCCTTCTATCGGCACGGATGACATTGGTCAGGACCCGGTAGTTACGTGTGGCGTACCAATTGAAGGCAGCCGTGAAGTCGTCGAGGCGGCCGCCGGTGACCTCTTTATCATCCAGGTCGATACCGGAAAAACGGAAGGCAATCTCGAAAGCGCCAAGCCCACCGGAGCCTCGAACTCTCGCTTGGGCTGCACGCGTTTAAAAGCACCTTCGCCTGGTGCATAGTGGCGCGTCTCGCCGGAGAGAAAGTAGCTTGCATAGACATAGAAAGCATAGAAGCTCGGGTTCGACATTTCCGACGAACTGACGCTGATGAAAGCGGCCTCTCCCTGTATCGATAGAGGGCCCTGGATGAAAAGGCTTTCGAAGATTCCCGTATTGACCGTTTCGGCGGGCATGTCGCCGGTGTCGACGAACTGAGGCGCGATATGGGATTCGGGTCGCTCGAGAAAACGCACGGTGTTGGTTACGGGGCGGCGGCGTTGGTGTGAAGGCCCTCATCGGACACAAAAACTGCGCGGGCGGCTCATCGCTTCTCTCCTTCCACGGGAACCCAGGCGACGACCGCCGTGCCCTGGCCGGGCGCGCTCTCGATGTCGAGTGTGCCGTTCACCAGCCGCACACGTTCGCGCATACTCGCCAGGCCGAGACTCCTCCGCTTTCTCGGACTCTTCGGGTCGAAGCCGACGCCGACGTCACGGACGGCGAGGAGTAAACCGCCGTCCATTTGCCGTAGCGTAACACTCGCGGCGCGATCACCGGCGTGGCGGGCCACGTTGTTCAGCGCCTCCTGCGCCACGCGGAACAGGCAGAGCGCCTCATCCTTCCCGACGACGGAGGGCATCGGATCGATCTCCACCGAGAGGTCTGCCCGGCCGTGGCGACTCCGCCGTTCGCATTCCGTCCGAAGCGCCTCGGCCAAACCGAGCTCCGCCAGAACCGACGGGTGCAGCTGGTACGCCAGGGAGTGGATGTCCTCACTGATGCGCGCGAGCTCCTCGCGTACCGATCGCATCGTCTCTTCATGTACCCCGCTCGGTGCGGTGCGCTCGGCGCGGCGGACGTCGATCGCCAGCAGGGCGAGCCGCTGCGTCACATCGTCGTGCAGCTCGCGAGCGAGCAGCGCGCGCTCCTCCTCGTGGGCCTGGATCAGGCGTTGGCTCAGATCGCGCATCTCCTCCTCGACTCGCTTGCGATCCGAGACGTCGCGAAGGACACCGTACGATTTGACCGCGCATCCGGCGGCGTCGCGCGTGGCGACGCCGGCCAAGTGCTGAATCCACACCTGCCCATGAGCCGGATGCAAGTAGCGATACTCGACGGAGAGTCGGTCCCGCCTCCCGTCATGTAACTGCTGGCGCAGGTCCAACACGCGTCGGCGGTCGTCAGGATGCAGTTGCTCCATCCAGAATGCGAGGGCCTGGAGGCCCTGTTCCCGTTCCCGGGGGACACCGCAGACTTCGCGAAACCGGCCGTCGAGATAAATGGCACCTTCTACAAAGTCCACCTCGTAGAATCCGAGACCGGCGAGGTCGGCTCCCGACGCAAGGCGAACCTCGCTCTTGCGATACTCTTCTTCGGCACGCTTGTTCTCGGTGACGTCGATGGAGATGCCCGTCAGGCGCTCCGGCTCGCCGGTGGACTTGAACTGGGGCCGCCCGCGAGAAGCGATCCACCGCTCGCGGCCATCGCCCGGCAGGATCCGGTATTCCACGTCGACGGGTTGACGCTCATGCAGGGACCGCTCGATGGCGCCCCGAACGAGATCCCGATCGTCGGGATGAACCGACGCCTCGAAAAGCTCCATGCTGATGACTTCGTCCGGCGAATACCCGAAGATCGTCCGAGCCCTTTCCGTGGCCCAGAAGACCCCTGTGCCGCAATCCAGAGTCCAGAGCCCCGCCTCGGCGGAGTCCGCCGCGAGGCTCAAGCGCTCCTCACTCCCCCGCAAGGCCTCGTCGGCGCGCTTCCGAGCCAGCGCATTGGCGAAAACTTGCGCGACGAGCTGCAGCCGCTTCACCAGCGCGTCCGGCCAGTCGCGCTCCGCCCGCACGGTGTTGAAGGCCAGGGCGCCAACCTGCGGTTCGCCACCCAACGAGAGCGGGAGGAACAGACTCGACTTGATGCCGAGCAGGCGCCCGTGCTCCAGGTCGACGGCGGCCTCCGCCGGCAGCTCCTCCAGCGAAGAAAAGACAACACTGCGACCGGCCAGCAGTTGCTGTACGTACCACGGGTAATGCTCCTGGCGCATCGGCTCGGGAGACATCACACTTCCGAGGGCGGAGTAAATGTGGGTGGCCGTGAGGACATTCGGGGCCGCACCCGACCATTGCCAGAGCACCGCGAGGTCGATACCGAGATGAACGCAGACACGGCGCAGTGCGTCTTCGATCTCGCTGTCCACGTCGCCAGGGGACAGGTTGATGAACCTGGAGGAAAGGTCGGCGATCAGCGTCTCGAACTCGAGACGGTCCATAGAAAGGTGCGATTGTTCTGCCATCAGCGATCCGGTAAATGACTGAGAAGGATTAACGTCAGAGTACGCCCGCTCCCCGCCGCCCATCGCCAGAGCGCGGAAAGATCCGGGTCGAAGTTCTCGCAAACGCGCCGCTGTGCGGCCGCAACGGCACCGTCCGGCGTCGATAGAAGTCAATCACCGCTCTGTTCCCGGTAATCGTACCACACGGTACTCACAATCTTGCCGAGCTCTATGCCGTTTTGACCCGGCTTCCGGTCTGTCCCAAAATCTCTCCCGGAACGGCAGCACGTCTTATAGGAGAAAACGTCGAAGCGCTCGCAACGATTGTCGCGCTCTCTTCAGCAGACTATCGCTCCGTAATAAAGGACCTATCGGAAAGAGGAATTGCCGGCGGGACGATTTACGATGCTTTGATTTCCAGAGTAGCTCGCAAATCGGGCGCAGATGTCCTGCTGACCTTCGATCCGGATGATTTCAAGCTTATCTGGCCGAACGGCATTGAGCTGATCCACGTTCCTTGACGTTACACTACCGTAAAGGAAATGATCCTCATAGACATCGCAATGCAGAATGACTGCCAATATTGCTCGGTGGCTCACACCACGGCGTTGGACGCTAAGGGTCCAGCCAAAAATAAGTTCCCTTTTTCGGGCGAAGAGGCGCCCCATTAATTTACGTTCCGGTAGTCCCGAACGAGTCTTCGAGTCGGGGCGCCCGCCTGGCAAGGCGCGAGGAATGAAGAATATCTAGATATTTGAGCGACGAGCAACGCAGCCAGGGGGGATGGATCGGCGGCCCAAAACGGGGAGTTATTCTTGGTTGGGCCCTAGGTGCGCACCTACCTCCATCGGCAGCCACGTTGCGAAGCCTGATGCCGTTCGGGCCGGCATTGTAGCCGGAAAGGCGAAGAGGAATCGGTTTTCCGATTCGATCCCCGGGCCGGCCGGGGTCATCCCCGTGCCGGATTGGGCGTCCGGAAGAAGATCGCGTAGAGCACCGGCACCACGATCAGGGTGAGCACGGTTGCAAAGCCGAGCCCCAACATGATGGTGACCGCCATCGCAACGAAGAACGCGTCCTTGAGCAGCGGTATCATGCCGAGGATCGTCGTCAGCGCCGCCATAGACACGGGTATCAAACGGCTCACGCCCGAGTCGATGATGGCCTGGAACGGTTCCTTGTCGCCACCCATTTGCTGGTCGATCTCGTCGATCAAAACGATGCTGTTCTTGATGAGCATACCCGAAAGGCTCATCAGTCCAAGCAGGGGCATGAATCCAAACGGCTGGTTGAACATCAAGAGTCCCGCGGTCACTCCGATCATAGCCAAGGGCACGGTCAACCAGATGATGAGGGTCTTCTTGATGGAGTTGAACAGGAACAAGACGATGAGCACCATCAGCCCGAAGAAGATGGGTATGGAGAGGGCTAAACTGCCTCCGGCTTTGGCCGAGTCCTCGGCTTCACCTCCCCAGGCCAGGTAGTATCCCGGCATGCCCTTCAAGGGCAGCCGATCCCGAAACCTTACAGGTATGGTCGAAACGTCCCAATCGTCTGCGGACACGGGCCGGCCGACGATGCGCTCCACGTTGACCCCCAGAGCCTGCTCGATCCGAGGTTTGACTCGGGCGAAAAGATCCGCCGCAAGTCCTTCTCGTGGATCGACGTGGATCTTGAACATCCGTTTGCGATCGCGGCGCCAGATATGGGGATTCTCGAACACCGTCTCGAAACCGGTCAGCACCTGGCCCATGGGGATCATTCTCTGCGCGGCGGGGCTCCAAATCTGGACCGCTCCCAGGTTGTCGAAATCGGTGCGCTCGCGCTCGGGCGAGCGGGCCACGATGGGCAGAAGCTCGTCGCCTTCTCGATAAACCCCGACCGTGGTTCCCTCAACGGCGGAAGCAATCGTTTGAGCCAGTATGGGTCGTGTGATGCCGACCTGGCGGGCTTGGGCTTCCGCCAGATTCGGACGGAGGACTTTGACCTGCTCCCTCCATTCGTCACGCACACCCTTGCTGTTCGGGTCGTCGCGCAGAATATTGACCGCTTTGTTACCGAGACTCCGAAGGGTCTCCGGGTCACTGCCATAGATCCGTAACTGGATCTTGCCGCCGGTTGACGGCCCGTTCACGAACATCCGGGAGTGGATGATGGCTTGAGGAAACAGCGGCTCGAGCTCGGCCTGGAGCTGCTGGACCGTCTCCGGGATGCCCCGGTAGTCGTTCACCGTCACCAGGAGCTGGGCGAAGCTGTAGTAAGGGGACTCCGGAGTGTAGGTCAGCAGAAAACGAGTCTGTCCGCCGCCGACGAAGGAGACGGCATGCTCAACGCCTTCCCGGGCAAGGATGTAGTCCTCCGCCTTCTCCATTTGACGTTCGGTTTCTTCGATGCGAGTTCCCTCGGGAAACCAAAAATCCACATAGAACTGAGGTCGGGTGGAGTCGGGAAAAAAGCTCTGTGTCACGTAGTTGCCAAAGCCGAACAAGGCCACCAAAAAGAGTCCCACCACCACGGCAACGGTCATCCATCTCATGCGAATACAGCCGGACAAGAAGTTCCTGTACAAGCGATAAAATGTTCCGGCATATGGATCCCTGGACTCCCCGGTGCCTTTGTCCCTTGTCTTGAGAAACGTCTTGCATAGGAGCGGCGTCGAGGTTACCGCCGTGACCCAGCTCAAGGAAAGGGAGATGAGAATCACCAGAAACAGCGAAAGGCAATATTCTCCGGTGGCGTCCTGCGATGTGCCGATAGAAGCGAAAGCGGCTACCGCGACCAGGGTCGCGCCGAGGAGAGGGACGCCGGTTTGGCCGACGACTTCGCGGGCCGCGACGATCGCATCGATCCCTTGATCCATCTTGACCCGCATCCCATCGACGACGACGATGGCATTGTTGACCAGCATTCCGAGGGCAATGACCAGAGCACCGAGCGAGATCCGCTCCAGGGTGATCTCCTGCATGTCCATGAAGATGAACGTGCCCGTGATCGTCAGCAGGAGCACGAAACCGATGATGAGACCGCTTCTCAAGCCCATGAAGACGAGAAGCACCGCGACCACGATCCCAATCGCCTGCAGCAAGCTCACCAGGAAGTTGCTGATGGCCTCGGTGACCGCTTCGCTCTGATGGGAGATGACCTCGAGCTCCATGCCCAGCGGCGCCTGTACCTGCAGAACCTGGAGCAGCTCCTCGATCGACTCTCCCATCTCGATGACGTTGCCACCGGCCACGGTGGAGATGGCCAAACCAACGGCGGGCTTTTTGTCGTACCGCAAGAGCGCATCCGGCGGTTCCTGGTAGCCGCGGCGGATCTCCGCCACGTCCCGCAAGTAGACGAGGCTCTCTCGCCCGAGACCCCGGGCGCTCACCAGCAGGTCGCCGAACTCCTTCTCCGATTGAAACTCTCCGGTGGGATTGACGGGAAGGTATTCGGGGCCGAGCGTGATGTTTCCGGAATCGACGGCGAGATTCTTGGACGCAAGAGCGTTGTAAATGTCCTGCTGGGAAACGCCGAGCTCGGCCATCTTCTCCCGGCGCATCTCGACGTAGATGACCTCGGGCCTGGTTCCATACAAGGAGATCCGCTTCACATCCTGCGCCTGCAAAAGCTCTCTCTGGAGAAACTTGGCGTACTCGTAGAGCTCGGCGTAGGTGTAGCCCTCGCCGGTGATGGCGTAAAAGACTCCGTAGACGTCACCGAAGTCGTCGTTGATCAAGGAAGGTCCGGCACCGGGAGGCAAACGACGCTGGGCGTCATTAACCTTTCGCCGAAGCTCATCCCAGACCTGGGGGAGGGTGCTCTTGTCGTATTCGTCCCGCATGCGGGGCTTGATTCTGCGACAATCCTCTCGAGGATCGAGACTCCACCCACCAGACCTGACCGAGCTCCTGGATCGCCTTCTCCAAGACGTCGGTGACCTCTTCTTCGACCTCCGCCGCGGAGGCTCCGGGATAAGGAGTGAGCACAACCGCTTCCTTGATGGTGAACTCGGGATCCTCGAGTCGGGCCAGGTTGTTGAACGACATCCCACCGACGACGACCAGCAGCACGGTCATCACCCAAGTGATGACGCTCTTGCGAATACTGAGCTCCGCGATATTCACCGTTCGTAGCCCTCCACATCACTGAGCCGGCGTATCTCATCGCCTTCTCGAAGCCGATTGACGCCGGTAACGACAATCGTCTCTCCCGGAGACAAGCCATCGAGGATCCGGATGCCGTCGGTACCTGTCAGCTCTCCGGTGGTGACACTTCTCTTAGTGACGGTCATACCATTTGTCTCGACGGCCCATACCTGCGGGTTGCCGGCTTCGTCTGAAAAGACCGCGGCGGCCGGTATGACCACGGCGGCGGCGGCTCCAGGACCAATCGGATAGCGATAAATGATGCCGGTCATGCCGGGAAGCACGTTGAGCTCCTGAGGTTGGCGCATGGTGAAGGTGACTCGATAGGTCTGGCTCCTCGGATCGGCCTGGGTGGCGACCTCCTTCAACGTAAGGTCGTACTCATGGCCGGGCGCGGTATCGAAGCGGGCCACGATCCGTCCGTGGGCTTGATTCGACCTATAACCTGAGACTCTCGCCAACAAGTTCTCGGGGGCATCGAAGACGATATCGACGTTCGAGATGTCGATGAGGCTCACGATACGCTGTTTCGGCTGAACCACCTCGAAGTTCTCGACGAACCTCTCGCCGATTCGGCCGGCGAAGGGGGCCCGCAGATACGTGTCGTCGAGCGCCGACTTCGCGTCTTCCACGGCCGCGTTGGCGACATCGCGTGCGGCGCGGGCCTGATCCAGTTGAGCCTGGGAGACCGCTTCCTTTTCGTAGAGAGCCGAGAAGCGTTGAAGGTCGGCTTCGGCCCTCTCGAAATCCGCTCGAGCCGCATCCAGGCGGACTCGGTAGTCCCGAGGATCGATCCGCGCGATGAGCCCGTCCCGGCGGACGACATCTCCCTCCCGCACCGGGAGCTCGACCAGGGGACCACCAACCCGGAAGGAGACGTCGACCTGATTGGAGGCCTTGACGCGCCCGGGAAAGCTCAAGGGCGCCCCATCGCCGGCGTCCACCATGAGAGTCTTCACGGGTCGGACGACCGGCGCTCTTTCCGGCGGCATCTCCTCGGCACAGGCGGCGAGCAAGCTTACGGACGCCAACCCGACCCAAAGCCAGGTCGGAGCTCGGTAACTCTTGTTCATCATCTTTCCGTCCTCGTTAATTTTCATCTCAGCGACTCGTTTCGCTCTCGACGGCCGACATCATTTGCTCCATGAAGGCGTCTTGTTCCTCGGGCGCCTTGTCGGCCTCGAACCAAGAGATGGCCCGTTGGAGCCCCACGAGATCGATGAGGAACTCGTACACGGCGGCGGCGGCCACTTGGTCGGAGACCAGCTTCTCATTCTGCGCCGATATCAAATCGGTTACGTTGACGATCCCCTCGGCATACTTGTCCTGCACGATGCGGAGGTTGTTCGCGGCGGCTTCGGCGGCTTGCCGGGTGAACTTGATGCGGGGAAACGAGCTGTCGCATCCTCGAAGCGCGGTTCGCGTGTCCCGCTCGACGATCTCGGACATGAACTCTCGCTCCTTTTCGAGCGCCCGCCGGTCGGCCTCCGCCTTGGCAATGTCGGCGCTCTTCCTCGCCCCTTCGAAGACGGCATAGTTGGCGCCGATGGAAAAGATGTAAAAGTCTTTGTCGCCTGACGGCAAATCGTCGTTTCCCCCGGCCAATCGGTAGCGATAGGAAAAGTCGAAGAAGGCCGACGGCACGAAATATCGGCGTTTCAACTGACCGACCTGAATGCCCGACGCCTCGAGCCGCCGATCGATGGACTTGACCTCGGGGGCGTTCTCGATTGCGAATCGGACGAGCTCTTCCCGAAATCGGTTCCACCTCTCGAGCTGTTGGAACATCGGATCGACTCGGCCTCCCAGGAACGGGAACACATCGGGGTCCACCGGAATCTCCTCGGGCAGCCACCGGCGATTTTGGTCGACACCGAGTACCTGATTCAAGGTGATTCGAGCCGACTCCACGTCACGGGCGGCCGTGAATAGGTTGCTTCGGCTCTGTGCCACCACAGACTCCCAGCGGTAAATCTCGTCGGGACCCGAATAGCCCACATCGCGCCGGAGGCGCGCCAGCTCCAGGTTGGCTTCCGAGAGTCTCAGGTTGTCGACCTCGACGTCGTAAATCGCTTGCGTCAGACCCAAGCCGAGAAACGCCGTCCCCGCGGCGCCGAGCACATTGGTGCGCTCGGCCTCCCGTTGGAGCTCGCTTCCTTCGTAGAACCGGGAGGACGATTGGTAGTTGCTGATGGCGGTGTCGTCGAAGATAAGCTGCTGTATGGACAAGCCGAAAACAGCGGCCGACTCGGGAAAAACTCCTCTCAGCTCTTCGCGGATGTTGGCCTTGCTGTATTGCAGATTCGTCAAGACCTGAGGCAACAACGCGCTGCGGGTCCGCGCCTGATCCTGACGCACGCTTTCCACCAATTCGTCCTGGATGGAGAGAAACGTGTTGTTGCTCGCCGCCTGAGCCATTGCCTCCGACAGGCGAAGCACGTCGGCTCGTGCCTCACTGAGTGCCTCGGCGTGGAGAAACTCGGCGAAAACGCGGGTCTCGAGGTTCGGTGAATAACCCACCGCCACCGCGGTGCTGGCATTGACCAGCAGACGGCTGTCGACCGAGAGAAGCACGGGAAGCTCGTCAACCGAACCGCCTCGGATGAGACGGGAGAGGTTCAGGGCTATACGTCGAACGAGCTGCTCCGTGATGTCGGGGGTCATCCCGGCCAGGGCGCCCAGCCGGACGTCGGGATGTCCCAAGAGGCTGAAGGTGGGAATCCCCTTTTGGGTGAGTCCGGTGATGAGCTGTTGCCTCTGAGAGAAGGAAAGACGTGGCGTCCGGGTGAGGTAGACCGCCTCGATACTCTCATCGACCGAGGCCAGAATATCGCTCAAGTTATCCGAGGTGAGCGCGAAACGAATGTCGAGTCCCATCTCCCGCTCGAGCTCCTCCAGGCCCGACGCCAATCCCGGCATGAGCTGCATGTCATCGGCGTCCAGGGTTACGTGAAGGGACTCGAAAGGGATCATCTCTCGAAAGGTCTCGATGTCGTTTTGTAGACGCTGCGGGAGGACCGTGAAGCTCAGATTCTCTTTAAGGGAGCGGTCCCCTTCTGTATAGGGCAGCCGGAACAAATCGGCGCGTTGAACGAATGTGCTCACCACCGGTTTTCCGAGCTGGACGCCTTCTCTCGCCGCTTCCAGGGTTACATACAGTCCGTCGGCAAGGATGTAGTCCACTTCAGGGTCCTCGAGAGCGGATTGGAGAGCAGCAGCAATCCGGGACGTATCCCAACCGGCGTTGAAAGAGGGTTCTTGTTTGAGCTCGACCACCATCCCGTTGGGCAACTGCTTGGAGAGCTCCGCCTCGACTCGGGCGACGAGGTCTTCGTCCGGTGGCGGACCGTCTCGTACGACTCCCACGACGACGGGTGTGGGAGCCTCAACGACGGGCTGTGCCCGCAAGCGGCCGGTCTCCAAGACGCAGCCCATGGTGACGACAAGTACCATGGATCCGTGCTGGGTAATGGCCCGGCGAAAGGAGCCTTTTCCACTCATGCAAACCACCTATTCATCTTTATCATCGCAAAGCGGTCCCGACACCTCAGGGCCACATGCCGTCAACTAGCGGTATCCAAAGGAGGCATTGCGGTACATCGTACACCTTCGCTGCCTCGATGGCCAAGGATTTCGTGCCCGCGCGGAGCTCCAGAGGCGGCGGTGGCTGCAAAAGTGACGCCGGCCGGTAGATGAGCGGTCGGGGCAATACATACCACTTGCTCGACACGACTCACCGCTTTTCCGAAATGATTCCCCTCGACCCGCCTCGTTTGCCGGCCCACTCCGACACGAGGCCGGAGCCCCGGGAAAAAGGGCTTCGCTAGGACGCCGGCCGGGACGAGCGAAGTGACTCGATATACTTGTCGGCCTTCTTCATTCCCGCGTCGATTTTCTCGAACAACTCCTTCGCCTGAAGGTTGAGTTTCTCGGCGTCGGGTCGAAGGCTCGAGATGCCGTTCGCATTCAGGTCGTGTCCTAGATACGTCCACTGATCTTTCATATTGGTCATGAACGGAGCGTAGGCATCCCGGGCCTCGCGGACCGAGTCGAGGATGCCGTCGAATTGGTCGCGCGTTTCCGTCATGCGAGCTTCGCTTCGCTTGCGCAAGTCCGGGCTTCCGATCTGTTGCAGGCTCTCACTCCAGCCGGCGAAGTAAGCCTCGGCTTCAACCTTCATCTCGTCCAGCTTCTTCCCTACCTGCTCCCGCTTCTTCTCGGTCTTCTCCATTTCGCTTTCCACACCTTTGTAGGATTTGCGAACATCCTCCACATCGTCGGCGAAAATGGTGTTGTAAGTGTCGAGCGTCATCCTAATCTGCTCCCGAGCTGAAACCGTCTCCTTGACCAGTTCCTCGGCCTTCTTGATGAGGCCGTCCGTTCGTTTCAATCCCTCGGGATCCGTGCCGAAGATCTGCGCCTCGGCGGTTCGCAGCGGCAGAGCCGTCGCTAACAAAAGCGCCAGCCCGAATGAGCCGGCACCCCATGTTCGTAAACATCCCATTACTCACGTCCTTTCTGGGCGCGCTGAGAACCCAATGACCTGCCGATCACCAAGTCGGCCGACCTCTCCGACAGGCACGCCCACGAGGATATCGCAGGGGAAATTGGATGCGGAACTCGTAAAACTACGGGGAGTAAGCCCCTCGCCTTCGTTTTTCTCCTCGTCGATGTCGAACACGATGAAGGTGAGGTCATAGTCCATCGTGCGAGGATTGTTGACCGCCTCCCTGAAACTGATGGGTCGGTCCAGCGCGAGCACGATCCGCCTCATGTTGCCTTCCCGAAACTCCCGCGCGTAGCGCAAACGCTGGCTGGGGAATGCGGAACGGCTTACGCTTCTTCCGGTAACGCGAACGAATCCGGTCTCCTCCTGGTCCCTCAGGGCTTTGATGAAATCCTCCTGGCCTTTTTCGACCAGAGTCGTGAGAAGGTCGGTTCGCTCCTCGTCGGTGCTCCACCGGCTTACCGTCATCTGCACGGTCGTGTTTGCACCCGTTGCCACGTTGCCCATGACGACGGCAAAAGCCCGAAATTTCTCTTCGATTTTTTCCTCTTTCGCTTCTTTCTCTTGTGCTGAAGCTTGTGTCATTCCCAGGCCCATGCCAATGCCGATGACACAAGAACAAATGAACGTCCATACGATCTTACGTCGAAAGCTCATGACTACCTCCTGTGTGCCCAAAAGTGTAAGGCGGGATCCAGTGTTGGCTCGTCGCAGACTGCGAAAAGAAGGGTCGGAGCACTCGCGGGCAAGACGAGTGCTCCATCTTCCGTCTTTGGTTGGCAACTATCAACCTCATCGATAACGTTCCCGGCAGACGTCTAGAACTTGAAGGTGATTCCGCCGAAGAACTCGAACTGGTTCGAGTAGTCCGTATCGGAAAGTACCCAGCATGCGCCCGGCCAGTATGGGCTGCACCAGATTCCGGCGGCGTCAGACTTGATGTACGTCGGCGTCCAGCGTGCCCCGACCTTGACCCCGACATTCCGGCCGGGATAGGCCTTGACTCCACCTCCCCAGGTTGTTGAAAAGCGTGTCGAGCTTTCAATCGCACTGCCCTCGATGTTGCCCGGAGAGTAGTTGGTGGCTCCCAGACCGCCGTACATGAACGGACGAACCGCGGCGTCACCGTCGCCCCAGTTGTAGGTAAAGATGCCGTGGTAGTTGTTCACCTGCATATCGGTGAACTCCCGATCCGCGCCCGGACCTGAGCCTCCAAACTTGCTTTCCTGCCGGCCCCATTGGAAACCCACTTGCATGTTCTCGGTGACGAAGACGTCGAAGTTGAAGCCGTAGGAAAAACCGCTCTTCACATCGATTTTGTCGATGACATCGCCTTGGATGATGAATGGATCGACCACCACGCCTTCACTGAAGGTGTAACCGCCGAAGAATCCGAACTCGACTCGGTCGTCTTGGGCGTTAGCCGAATAGGCAAATAGCATAACCATCGATGCGACTAACGAGATTTTTCGTAACATGTGTCTTCCTCCTTGAAATTATATAAGCTCTCCGACGACGAGTACGTCCCAAACTTGCCGGCAACTCGTCGGCCATCGTGTTTCCGCCGATTGAATTCTTATGCGGTCCACGACCCCGCACAGACCTCCTCAAGGCCGTGGTCAGGCTATCGGAATTGCGAGGCGGAGTTAACCCGTAAAATTACGAGGGATCCGGAGAAAAAATACCAGGTTCTCGATCGGATCATGGAGTAGGCAAGGTAGTACTTGTAGATGTTGGCGACGTATTAGACAGGTTCACGTCCCACTTCGCGCGCCACCACCATCTCGACGTTGCGAAACCACTGGTTCGGATCTAACCCTTCTTTGGCAGCCACTTTGCGCAACCGGTCAATCCGGACGATTTCAAATGTATCTGGCCGAACGGCATCGAGATGATCCGCGTTCCTTTGGCGTTTTGTCCCGAGCTTGCGCAGGAGCCTTTCTTTCAGCCGGCGGATATCCGGAATGGATTCACCACGCTCAGCCCTTCGACGTTTTGTCCGTGTTGGAGGTCCTCGGAATAGAGAAGCTGGCATTCACTCTGGATGGCAGCCGCAATGATGACCGAGTGGTAGAAGGAGTACTTCCATCTGGCAGCAATACCTACGGCGTTACGATAGAGGTCGAATGTGGGTAGTACCTCGCATAGCGGACCGAGTACACGATCGAGATAGACAAGAGCATCCGACTCACTCAACGGCTTCGCGAACTTCTGCGTCGACACATTGAGAAACTCCTGCACGACCTGAAACTGATGCAGCCGCGGCGATTGGTCAAGGCTTCAGAAACCAGCTCCTGCGCTTTGTTTTGCTTCTCCGGTTCCCGGTCGTCGAACGTGTAGATGAATATGTTCGTATCCAGGAAGAATCTATCGTTCATTGAGCTCGTCCCGGCTGAAGCGGCGGCCTGGTTTTGCATAAGAGAGCCGCTGCATTAGTGAACGGTATTCCTCTTCATCGCCGTTTTGCCCGACGTATCTCCCCAGCCATTCCCGAAACGCCGCGTTGAGCGTCGTATTCTCTTGCCTTGCCTTCTCTCGAGCTTTTTTAATCAAAGCTTTGTCGCCGCTCAAAGTAATGTTCTTCATATTGCGATACTCCAGTTAAAACACAATACCAGTGTACGCTAAATAAAGTTCACACTTGAAGACCAATGACGAATCGAAATTGCGAGGATTGTTCGGTAACACGACGCCGGGATGGTGATCAATGGCAACTTGTTGCCGCCGGTGTCTGCCAGTGAGTGAAGTAAAACATCCGATTGTCAAAGCGAACTGGACCGATTCAAATGGAAAGAGCCCACTCCAGCCGTTCACCTCGAGCCTAAAAACAACGGGCCGCCTGGTTCGAAGAACGTGCGCACCTACCTCCATCGGCAGCCACGTTGTGAAATGAAGCAGCGGTTCACCGTCCTAGCTTCTGGTAATCGTAGTTCTCCACGATCAGCTCGACTTCCTTATCCGGATACTCCAGCACCAGGCGCGCCGGGTGGGTCGGTCCCGATGAGAGGGGTTGAAAGTCTCCTTTGAAGCGAACCGGCTTCTCCTCATACGAGGTCGTTATTTCGATCACGCGCATCATGTAGTCTTTGGGAGCCACCGAAACGCTCAATGTGTCTCCCGCCTGGAGCACGTTCTTGCCCTCGATGAGCACCTGGCTTTCCGGTCCGGGGGACACAACGGCATTCTGGGCAAAGGCCTGCATCCTGTCGGCGGGCATGTGGGCGTAAGAGGCGACAAGCTTCCCCAGATTCTGCAGGAGCTCGGCGAACTCGCCTTTTTTCTTCTCGACAACTTTGTCTTTGACCCGTCCGCTTCGGCGGCTTTGACGCCCTTGCTTCGGCTGGGGCGGCTCCTCGGGCGCGCCGCCGCCAATGGGCGTCTTTTCGAGCTTGCCGTCGAGGTCGTACCGCACCTGTTCGAGCTTGACGCTCTTCGACTCACCTTTCATCTTGATCTCGGTGCGGGTCTTCCAGGTGTATTCACGAAGGGCGGCGGCGTTGTCTTTCTGCGCCTTCGCAAACTCTTCCTTGTGCTGCCCGATGGCAATCGAGCCCACGCTCGTCCAACAGGCGACAAGAAACAATGCATACCACTTACTCGACACGACTCACCACCTTTCCGAAATGACTCCCCTCGACCCACCTCGTATGCGGGCCCACTTCGACACGAGACCGAGCCCCGTAAAAAAAGGCCTCGCTAGGACACCGGCCGGGACGAGCGGAGCGACTCGATATACTTGTCGGCCTTCTTCATTCCCACATCGATTTTCTCGAACAACTCCTTCGCCTGACGGTTGAGATTCTCGGCGTCGGGTCGAAGGCTCGAGATGCTGTTCGCATTCAGGTCGTGCCCGAGATACGTCCACTGATCTTTCAGGCCCGTCATGAAGGGCTCGTAGGCCTTCCGGGCCTCGCGGACGGAGTCGAGGATGCCATCGAACTGGCCGCGCGTTTCCGTCATGCGAACTTCGCTGCGCTTGCGCAAGTCCGGGCTTCCAATCTGCTGCAGGCTCTCGCTCCAGCCGGCGAAGTAGGCCTCGGCTTCAACCTTCATCTCCTCCAGCTTCTTCCCTACCTGCTCCCGCTTTTTCTCGGTCTTCTCCATTTCGCTTTCCACACCTTTGTAGGATTTGCGAACATCCTCCACATCGTCAGCGAAAATGGTGTTGTAAGTGTCGAGCGACTTCCCAATCTGCTCCCGAGCTGAAACCGTCTCCTTGACCAGTTCCTCGGCCTTCTTGATAAGGCCGTCCGTCCGCTTCAGCCCTTCAGGATCCGTGCCGAAGATCTGTGCCTCGGCAGTTCGCGGCGGCAGAGCCGTCGCTAACAAGAGCGCCAGCCCGAATGAACCGGCACTCCATGTTCGTAGACATCCCATTGCTCCCGTCCCTTCTTGGCGCGCTGAGAACCCAGTGACCTGCCGATCACGAAGTCGGCCGACCTCTCCGGCAGCCCACATCCACGAGGATATCGCAAGGGAAATTGGATGCGGAACTCGTAAAACTACGGGGAGTAACACGAAGATTTACTAGTGGTGTCTCAGATTATCTCATTCTTGATGGTCAAATGGACGAGATTGAAGCTGTTCGGGAGTGGACTGTACCTCGCGATGAAAGCCGCATTCGGAAGAACCACTGTAACTTCTCCTTTTCGCCCTCGAACCTATGTTCTCCTCGGTCCCGATTCTACGAAAGATTCGTTCGATAGAAAAGGATTCACTCGCATTGAGTTACTTCAAACACGGGACAGCTCGGGAACCGCCTTCAACTGCTTACTCATTGTCGCGCCGGCGATTTTCAAATCGTAGGCGGTTTGCAGGTTGAGCCAGTACTGGGGCGACTGACCAAGGGCCCGACCGAACAAGAGTGCTAATTCTGCTGTGACAGGGCGCGTGCCGTTTACCACGTGCGACACCCGCATTGGTGAGACACCGATCGCGCGAGCGAACTGCGCTTGAGAGATTTCCAATTCCTCCAGTGTTTCACGCAGGAACTTTCCCGGATGGATTGGCGGTTGCCGTTGCTGACCATATTTTTCCCCCATCAGTGATAGTCAACTATTTCGACATCGAACGCGTCGCCACTTTCGATCCGGAAACACACCCGCCACGGATCGTTAATGCGGATACTCCATTGGAACCCCACCTTTCATTCAGTCGAGCCTTGCAGACCCTCGAGCAGTTTGACTTCAATACCAAGCCGAGCGTCAACAGCAGCTTGCACGAGTGGTGCGACACCGTTCGGCAGGAGTGGTATGAGAATGTAAACCGAGATAATGTGTGGGAACTATATCTGAACCGGAGAAGGGAGCCTTAGGATGGGCGCCGCGAAGAAAGACAAAAAGAACAAGAAAAAAGAGTAAGGAAGCCGCTAAAGAGACCCGCAAGAAACTCAACGACAAGAAAGTCCCGGAGACCTTTACTGGCGAGCCGGGGAAGAAGCTCAAAAACAAGGCATACGAGAAGGAACTGGCCAAGCTCCATGTGAGAACTGGTTAAGCTCCAGGAATGGGTCAAGCACAAGGGTCTCAAGGTCTGCATCGTCTTCGAGGGGCGCGACGGCGCTGGTAAGGGTGGGGTGATCAAAGCGATGACTGAGCGGGTGAGTCCGCGGGTTTTCCGCGTGGTGGCGCTAACCGCCCCGACGGAGCGGGAGAAATCCCAGATGTTTGCCCAGCGCTATCTGCCGCATCTGCCGGCAGCCGGCGAAGTAGTCATTTTCGACCGAAGCTGGTACAACCGCGCGGGTGTCGAGCGGGTGATGGGCTTCTGCACCGAGGAGGAATCCAACCGCTTTCTGCAAGTCGTGCCTCTCTTCGAGAAGGTGATGGTCGAGTCCGGGGTCATCCTGCTCAAGTACTGGCTCGATGTCAGTCAGGAGGAGCAAACCCGCCGGCTCGAGGCCCGCATCGACGACGGCCGCAAAGTCTGGAAGCTCTCCCCCATGGACCTCAAGTCCTACAGCCGTTGGTACGACTACTCCCGGGCCCGCGACAAGATGTTCGCCGCGACCGACACATCCTGGGCACCGTGGTTCGTGACGGTCTCCAACGACAAGAAGAAAACGCGGCTGAACATCATCTCGCACCTACTCAGCAAAGTCCCGTACAAAGAGGTCCCGCGCAAAACGGTTAGGCTGCCGAAGCGGCAGAAGGCAGAGGACTACCGGGAACCAGATTACCCGTACAAGGTCATCCCCGAGGTGTTCTGAAAAGACGACCTAGTGATCTCTTTTTTCGTCAGAGTGCTGTCGCTTGCGAGAATGACGAGCGCGGCTTTCGCAACGACCCTGAGTTTCGTGCTTTGGCTATCCTGCTGGTCGCGCTGCTGGCCGGCGGCACCCTATGCCGAAGCAGAATGACTCCCGAGATTCTTCGAACCTGAACGACTCCGGAACCGAATCGGGATCGAGAGTGCACCACATTGACGGCCGCCTACGCCTTTTTCATTGCGTTTCCTATGAAGAGGGCCGCCCGCGCTGCCGACGGACCGATCCGTCAATCCATCCAACCTTTCCGCTTGAACTAGATCCACATGAGAAATGCGATTCCAGCCATTGCACCCAAGGCGGACGGTGGCGAAAGATTGACCTTTCCCGTGGGGCTCGGCGTGACCAAGACCGTCCATTTGGGAAAGATGCCCGTGAAGCTGCGGGCGGAGGTGCACTACTCGATCATCCGACCCGAGCTCTACGGCGAAGCGTGGAACTTCCGTTTTCAAGTTGTTCCGGTCATCAAAAGCCCTTTCCAGTAATACAGCTACGGTCGGTGATTTGGCAGTGATGATTCAAGGCTCGCGTTGGGTTACCACTGCGGCGGATACCCTGTTTTGGGTTAGGATCACGCCCATGATCCCAACCGGAGAGTTCCATACCTCGAGATACGGCATTTTCGGCGCACGAAATGTGCGTGGAATCCTCGCTTGTTTCCTGTTGCTCGTCGCCCCTGCGCCCGCACTGGCTAGTCACGCCAAGACCGACGTTGTCACGACCGATGACGGCAACACCTTCATCGGCGAGATCAAGGGCGTCGATCGCGCGACGTTGAGTCTGAAAACGGACGCCGGGGGCCTTCTCGATATCGAGTGGAGGCGTGTTACCAGCCTCACGAGCAAGTTCAAATATCGGGTCGAGATTAGCGGGGGCGTCCGGTATTTCGGTTCGCTCGGAACTGCAAAGAAAGCCGGACGGTTGAGCATCGTCAGCCTCTCCGGCACGGTCGAGGTTGACCTCGCGGAGGTCTTCGCGATCTCACCCCTCGCGGACGGCTTCTGGGAGAGTCTGGACGGTGCGCTAGATTTCGGTGCCACCTATACCCAGTCCAACGAATCGCTACAGTACAACCTGAGTGGCAATGTCGCTCGTCGCGTCCGCACGGGCTTCACAATGGTTTCCGGACAGTCGATCTTCAACACCCAGAAAGGCGGCGAGACGACGAACCAGTACTACCTGAAGCTAGCCATGACCCAGATCCTCAGGAAGAAATGGGGTTTGTTCGAACTGGGTGAGCTTCAAGCCAATCCAGCGCAGGGGTACGACCTGCGGGTCATCGTGGGAGGGGGCGCGTCGACTTTCTTGATCGAGGACTCGTGGAGGTTGTTGGTGCTGAACTTGGGCATCGTCTATAACCGCGAGAACGTGACCGATGGCTCCGAAGTCGATGGCAGCGCCGAGGCACTCGTCTCAATATCGTTCCAGCGCTTCAAGCGCAGCTCTCACTCACCGAACGTACAACTGAACTTTGCTACGTTCGCCAACATTGGCGGGACATCCCGATTTCGAAGCGTACTCAACTTCCAGGTCAACTGGAAGATCGCCGGTAACTTCAAGTTCGGAGTCCAAGTAAACAACGGCTACGACTCGAATCCGCCCGGAACGGATTCACAGAACAACGATCTGTCGCTCGTGACATCGCTTGGGTACACGTTTTAACTGACGAGAGTATTTGGAAGGCTATTCGGACTCGTTCGGACACCCATCGTCTGTACCAGCGCCTTGACGATTTGCCTGCTCGGTTTTACATTACTTACAGAGGTGAACCATGGTCAGCCAGACAGTCCGAATCTCAGATGAGATGGCCGAGCGCCTCGAACGCCTAGCGAACGCGACCAAACGTTCCAAGACCTCGTTCAGATTGTCAGTTCTCTTGGGATCTGGGTCAGTGCCACCGCGCGGATCCCATCGGTCATAGGGAAAGACGATTCTCCCGCGTGGATCACATCTAAGCGCTCGAGACCGAGGTCTTTTATTGCTTCTCTCATGGACCGCGTGACCTTCGGCGCGACCGTTCGTTTGAACTCGAAACCGAGACGATGGCGACCGCGAATCACGAGAAGATCCAGCTCGGCGCCAGAATGGGTTCCCCAGAAATAGCATTCTTCCGACTGAGCCTCGAGTTGCCGGATGACGGCATCCATGGCGAAACCTTCCCAAGAAGCACCGACCTTGGGGTGACTTTCGAGATCGACTACATCGTGAAGATTGAGTAAAGCGTGGAGTATTCCGCTGTCAGCAATATATACCTTGGGTGATTTGATTTGACGCTTGCCGAGATTTTCTCTGAAAGGCAGAAGTTGTCTCATGACATAGGTCGATATCATGATGTCCAAATACCGCCTGATTGTTGTGTCAGCTACGCCAAACGAACGAGCGAACTCCGACGCATTCCAGATCTGTCCATGGTAGTGAGCAACCATCGTCCAAAAACGTCCGAGCGTCTCGGAGGGAATCTGCAAACCGAGCTGGGGAAGATCGCGTTCGAGAAACGTGCGAATGAAGGTTCGCCTCCACTCATAGCTCAATTCGTTGGACCGTGCCAGCAATGAACGTGGAAATCCGCCTCGTAGCCAAAGCTGCTTCATTCTTCGGATCCCGACTTCTCCTAGCGAGAAACCCTTGAGCTCGTGGTACATGATTCCGCCCGGCCAACGACTCCGAGCTCTGTTTCAAGAGATTCGGAGAGGCGCTTCCTAATACCAAGAACCGGGTGCGATGCCGAGGTCGGTCAGCAAGCACTCTTAGGGTTGGGAAGATCTCGGGGAGACGTTGGATTTCATCCAACACCACGAGCCCCTTCAGTTCCCTCAGTGCCAGCATCGGATCTTCGAGTCGGGCCCGATCCGAAGACTCCTCCAAGTCAAAAACGGTTGCCCCCCCGCGGCGCCATCTTTTGGCAATGGCGCGTGCCAGCGTCGTCTTCCCTACCTGTCTTGCTCCGACGATGGCCACTACGGGGTAACGCGACAGGTAGCTCTCGACCTTCTGGAGCTCTCCGGGTCTCTTCAGCATGGCAATATTTTACCTTGAAATCTCTGCAGTCTCCACCGAGATTTCAATATAAGGAATGGTCAAAAAACCGCTGTCTAGTGCCAGCCGACTTGACGTTTTGTTGGTGGCGCAATACATCACTTACATGGGCGAAACATGGTCAGCCAAGCAGCCAGAATTTCAGATGAGATGGCTCAGCGCCTCGAACGCATGGCGAGCACGACCAGGCGTTCCAAAACCTCGCCCATCGTCGAAACGCTCGAGCGATACCTCAAAGAGTACGAGGACCTCGAACTAGCTCTCAGTCGATTCCGTGATCCAGACGCTGAGTGGATCGACAAAAATCCTCAGCGCTGAGCGGAAGGGTTTGCGCCTCCCCCTGGTCGGACCGTACCGCGTTATATACGCCTACCAGGGCCGAGACCTGCTGATCTCGGTAATCAGAGTCGGTCACCGGCGCGAGGTATATCGCTTGTAACCTTCACTCCTTCGCGCCGGACCCAGCAAGCAGCGCCACGATGTCCTCACGGCCCATCTGCTTGGCCCAGTCGAGAGCCGTTTTCCCGTCCTTATTCTTCACTTTCGGATCAGCTCCCGCTTCTACGAATAGGCGAACGATCTCCGCCCTTTCGCCCCATACCGCGAGGTGTAAAGCCGGAACACCATTTTCCGTCCGGGCTTTTGCGTCTGCACCCGCTTCCAGAAGGACCTGAACCGTTGCGACATAACCGCCCCGAGCAGCCTCCATGATTGCGGTAACCCCGCTTTCATCTTTCGAGTCCACTTCGGCACGCGATTCGATCAAGGCTTCCACCACGTCGGTGTGTCCAAAGGCGGCAGCCCAAGCAAGAGCCGAGCATCCGTCATTGTCCTTCGAGCTCGCCGAGGCTCTCGCAGCAAGGAGCTTTTTGACGATCGCCAGGCGGCCCCGTTTCGATGCCCAGGCCAGGGCCGACATACCGTCTTCGTTTCGCAATTCCACTTTAGCTCGAGCTTCGAGGAGCCGGTCCACGACCGCCTCATGACCGTGGAAGGAAGCCTCCATGAGCGCCGTTTCTCCATAGATATCTTCGGTGTCAACGTTGACGCCCTTCTTCAATAGCTCTTTCAGTTTCTTCTCGTCTCCGGCCCTCGCGGCAGTCAGTAGCTCGCTCTCGAGCAATTGGGCTTGGGCTAGCGAAGCGAGGCAAACTATCAAAGCCGTCGACAACAGGATTCGAAGCATGAACCGACTCACATCATCCCCCCATGAAAGACATTGTACGATTGTCGCTGGTTTCCGTACACACAAACGTTTAAGCTCTCTCCGGAACAACGGAGGAGCAAAGAAGGAGAAGCCATGATGATATCGAGACCTTCCGTACACCGTTTGTCGTCGATGGTATGCCTGTTCATGTTGCTGGTCCTAACGAGCTGTCACGGGCCGAGCAAGGTCAAGGCGGTCGAAGAAGTGTCCTTCGATGTCGACCGACACATCACCTCTTGGGTCTCCCTGTGGAACACTTACGAATTATCCCGGGTCGATGAGCTTTTTCTCACCGACGACCGGGTGACCTATTTTTCTTCAGAGAAAGAAGGTCTCATTCGAGGCATCGAGGCGCTCAGGGAACACCACCGGGGATTCGGGTTCGTCGAAGGCGGCAAGCCCGCCGAGAAGGAACTATGGATGGAGGAGCTTCAATCGGACGTCTTCGGCTCGACGGCCGTGGTGACCGGTATCTGGTATTTCGGCAGCCGTGCCGACGATCGGGAAAAAGTCCAACACGGGCCGGTGACGTTTGTTTATGCTCGGGAAGGTGAAGAGTTCAAGCTGGCTCACCTTCATTTTGCCAACTATTAGAGCCGCCGAAAGTCAGCCTTTCTTACCCTTGAGGTAATACGGAAGCACGGTCTCCTTATTAATATGGGCTTCCTTTAGTTGCTCTTTCGTCAACCCCGTCGCACCACCCAGGTGGGCGCGCTTCAGTCGGACACCTTTCAACCGGCACCCCTGCAGATGCGCATCAACGAGATAGGCCCCTCTCAGATCCCACGACGATATCATTCAGCATGCCCAAGGTGACAAAGCTGTGTTCTCCAACCAGGTTCGCATCATCCAAAGAGGCTCCCTCGAGATTCTTCACCTTGAAGTCTAGCTTTCCAAAGAACAGCCCGGTCCAGACGGGCGTGACGAAGATTGGCCCGTTCCAGATTGGCTCCGCTCAAAAAAGCGTCTTCGAGATGTGCGCCGTCGAGATTGGCACGATCGAGACACGCTCCGTCCATATGAAGGGACTCGAGATGAACGCTCTCGAGATGAGCCTCGGTTAAGTTTGCACCTTTGAGATCCACCTCCTCGAGCCTCACATCACGGAGATTCGCGCCGCGGAGGAAGGCGTCGGTCAAAAAAGCTTCCTTGAGAACAACCTTTCTCAAATCGGTCTGTTCCAGTTGAGCTTCGCTGAGTCCCATTGGTGAGATCCGCACCGTTGAGACAAGCCTCCTTCAGATGAGCACTCCCCAGAAGCGCCCTTTCGAGTTTTGCGCCAACGAGATTTGCGCGTGCGAGGTGGGCGCCGCTCAAATCGGCCCCTTTCAGAAAAGCACCACTCAGGTTGACTTCCTCCAAGTGGGCTTGGTCCTGACTTAAGCTCCTTCCAAGTGGGCACCTTTGAGATTCGCGTGCCTCAAGTCGGCACCCATCATGTCCGAGCTTTCGAAGCCAAGGGCCCGGCGAGATCCCGGACCGGGTGAGCCGGTGGAAGTTCGTTGAGGCTCGTGTCCGACATCGAGTCGCTGGTTGCGGTTAGAGCAGCCTCGAGCTCTTGAACCCGAAGGCGCGCCGCCTCGAAGTCTTGCAGGAGTTCTTCCCTGCTTTTCTCGCGGTCACGAAGGTCATCTTCGCCATGAGACTTGGCCATAGCTTCCAGTTTGCCTAACCCGTACGCCTTCTACCTTTCAATTCCTCGCGGATCACGGGCGCAGCATCTCCCCGAGTTCCTGCCGCCGGATGTAGTCTGCCAAGGTTTCGTTAATCAGTGTTTGATAGCCACGGCCACCAGAGCGCATTCTGAAATAATGGACAACGGCATTGTCCAATAATATTGACCCGCGCTCTTTCCTTCAGGAACATCTTCGAGTCCGAACCTAAGTCTGGCCCCGGCAAGCTGCCTTGCACTTACCTCCGGAAGTGCACTCAGATCGATGTCTTCGTCCTTCAACGCCCGGAGTCTTGCCTTATCGGTTTGAGATTTCTTGGAAATAGATTTTCTCTTCATTTTTAGATGCTTTTCGCATCGATATGATGCGAATCTCCCCGTCGGTTTCCGTGTGGCAATCGCCACTACGATATCGTTAGCATGCCCAAGGTGAAAAACGGTGTTCTCCGTAATCGAAACGCTCGCCCTCGAGCGTTAAAACCAGACCCGCGAAGACAGATTCTGCATCAGCGAAATCAACGTTGTGCTTTTTGAAATTCGCTTTTCTCTTCCTATCGTCCCACCCAAACTCCACGCTTAATCATACACATATTTAT
>CAVROO010000014.1:0-633776 GCA_963722765.1 uncultured Acidobacteriota bacterium | reverse complement strand
GCGTGGCCCGCAGCACCGGCACGGTGATCGCAGCGAAGGCCACGACGATCATCACCCCCACCGCCGCAGCCACATAGAGGGGATTCATAGCACCGACGCCGTAGACCAAACTCCGCGTCAGGGTCGAGGCCGCCAAGGCGCCGAGCAGACCGACGATCAGGCCAGGCACGAATAATCGCCCGGCGCGTGCCAGAAAATGACGGAACACGAGCGCCTTGTTCGCCCCCAGTGCGACTCGTACTCCGATTTCATGGGTCCGCTGCGAAACGGCATAGGACATCACACCATAGGTGCCGGCTACGATCAGGATCAACGCGGTAGCGGCAAAAAGAACGACCAGCAACATCGAGAAACGCCGCTGTCCGGTACGTCCGTGGCGAACCTCCGCCATCGTCGATGGCTCGGCAACCGGGATCTGAGCGTCGATCTCACGAACAACCCCGCGAACAGACGATACCAGCGAGGTGGGATCGCCTTTTGACCGCACGACCAGTTGGGCACGGATCGGTCCCCAGACCTCAGACGTGTGCGAAAAGTACATCTCGGGCAGAGGCGGGCTCTCTGCACCCCATTGCATTACGTTTTCAACGATGCCGACGACACGCGCACGCCAATACTCTGTGGCACTATTGGGACGGACGAGCTTTCCGAGTGCATCCTCGCCGGGCCACATCTCGCTCGCCATGGTCCGGTTGATCACGAGGGGCAACTCGACAGGGGAAACATCTTGTCCCGCTGCGACGCTCGATTGTTCCAGATCGCCCCGGTTCAGCGTCCTTCCGGACAGCAATCCGATTCCCATGGCTTCGTGGTAGCCATCGTCCACGAACGAGTACTCGACCATCTTCTTCTGTACTTGAGGGTCGAACACTTCGTCATTGACTAACACGCCACCGTTAGAGCCGCCCATCAAAGGTAGCTTGCTGGTCACTCCGGCCTGAACGACCCCGGGGAGACCCCGAACGCTTTCCAGAAGCTCATCGTAAAATGCGCGTCGCTGGTAGGGCTCCTCGTAGGCCGGGCCACTGAGCGAGATACCCGCCACGAGGACCTCGTCAGCGTTGAAGTTCATGTCCTGGGACATCACATTGGAGTAACTCACCACCAGCAACACCGCGGCGTTCACCAGGATGAGACCAATCGCAACCTGTGCCGCGACGAGCACCGCCAAGAAGCGGTTGCGTCCGCGACCACCACCTCGACCAGGCCCTCCCTCTTTCAAAGCGGTGACAAAATCGGTGCGCGAGGCGAAGACGGCGGGAGCCAAGCCGAACAGCAAACCGGCCACGATGGTCGTGACAGCCGCAAAACCCAGTACCTGTAGATCGACCTGGACGCCGGCAACCCGGGGCACGTTGTCGGGGATGATCGACATGAGCGCGCCGACGCCCCAGTAGGCCAGCAAGAAACCGGCAACACCGCCGAGAAACGACAAGAGCAAGCTTTCGGTCAGCAACTGACGTACGAGACGGTGGCGGTCCGCGCCCACGGAACCGCGAATCGCAAGCTCCGGCAGTCGTTGTGCGCCTCGGGCCAGCAGCATACCGGCAACGTTAGCGCAGGCGATGAGCAAAACGAGCCCGACAATAAACATGAGGTAGACCAGACCCTGGCGAACACCTCTCATCGTCCGCTCCATCAACGGCTCTATATACATGGTCGTGCGCGCGTTCGTATTCGGGTAGGCCTCGGCAAGTTGCGCGGCGATGCCTTTCAACTCGGCTTCGGCCTCGGTCGCCGTGACCCCTTCTTCGAGCCGCGCAACCGCACCAAGCCAATGATGGCCGCGGGCTTCGTCCTCCCGCGTCAGTACAAGCGGTACCCAAAGCTCGCTGTCATCCCGGCCGCCCCACGGGGTGGGAAACTCGAAAGCCTCGGGCATGATACCCACGATCTCGTAGGGTTCGCCGTTGACGGAGATCTTTCGGCTAATCACACCGGCCTCACCGCCGAATTGGCGCTGCCACAGCCCGTAGCTCAAGACCACGACGCGGTCGTTGCCCTCGACCTCCTCACCCTCCACAAACAAGCGTCCATGTAGAGGCGGTACGCCAAGCACATTTAGGAGGCTGGCCGTACAGACACCGCCGCGCACTCGCATCGGCATCCCTTCGCCGGCCAAGTTGAACCAGTTGCCGCCGAGGACGCCAATCTCCTGGAGTGTGTGACTTTGCTCGCGCACATCGAAGTAATCGGGTGAGGTGAACGGCTGATGCCAGTGCTCGTCGCGCGGTGTCTCCCAGACGGCCACCAGCCGATCCTGTTCGGCGTAAGGAAGCGCGCGCAAAACGACGCCCTTGAGAACCGAGAAGATCGCCGCGCTCCCGCCGATACCCACCGCCAGGGTGACCACAACAAGGATCGAGAACCCTGGCCGCCGCACGACCTGTCGAAACGCGAAGCGGACGTCGTGGACGATTGTGTCAAAAAATAGTTCGAGATTTCCCGCCAAACTCTTCTTATCATGCAGTTTCGCCATTTTTCGTCTCCGCTCCCAGCGCACCTCTCGTAGACAAAATAGGCTGGCCCTATGCGTTTAGACGATAAGTCGTCGTCTTAGGTTCGCTGGTTAGCACCTGATTAACGGAATCATTTTTTCTAGAATCCGGGATTGGACTTGACTGTATGTACGTTTGTGCATACTTTGGAGTTTGTGCAGGTCGAATGGGATGCTGACAAAGCTGCCGCCAATCTCAAGAACCCGTGAACGGGAGATTACGAAGGAAAAAGATGAAAAAGGAATACGGCTTCAGTGGGGGAAATCGTGGCGCTGTCATAAAGACTCCGCCAGGCAAAACGCGGATCACCATTCGTATTGACGACGACATTCTTCAGTGGTTCCGCGATCAAGTCCACGAGGCCGGTGGCGGCAACTATCAAACTCTTATCAATTCCGCTCTCCGAGACTATGTCGATATGCAACGGAGCAATCTCGAAGAAACACTTCGTAGTGTGGTGCGAGAGGAATTGGCCCGGTACGGGAAGAAGGTATCGAAGTAAACACAATGAGAACAGCGCCAAAACGGTTCGATTGATGTGTGTGATCGTTGGGGAGATTGTTTTGAAGGCGTGACCACATCGCGCCATCGTCTATGGAAAAATAGACTCCTGTCTCGGTGCCGGCAAACAGAACACCGCGTTGTTTCGGGTCCGCACGAACGACCCGAACGAAATCCTCTTCTTCGATACCGTTCACGATCTTCGCCCAGGTCTTACCGAAGTCGTTCGTTTTGTAGATGAACGGAGTGAAGTCATCGACCTTGAAGCGTGTCGCCGCAACATAGGCACCTCCCTCATCAAAAGGTGATGGATCGATACGCGACACAACGGTGCGCTTCGGAAGGTCCGGCGGCGTGACGTTTTCCCAAAAATTGCAAGAAAAACGGGGATGATTGCTGACAGCTGATAGCTCGCGGCAAGCCGCAACATTATATTTTTGGTTGCGGCTCTGCCGCGTCAGGGTTCGCCCTGAAGCGAACACGAGCCAACAAAGCCATTGCCTAAAGACACATTAGAACGGCTTCATATATGAGTGAATCACAGACCCCTTTCCCAAGAATAGCGGCCACTATCATGGCTTTTGTTGCGTCTGCCAAAGCTGATTCGCTTATTTATTGTCGCTTCAGGGCTAAAATTAAGGACCGAGACAAGAGATAAAAGCAATACGACTTTCGATAACGCCATCGTGATGCACCCACCGTCACGCCGGCACCGACCCGGAAATCGAGCCGATGCCGACGGGTTGATCCTACTCTTCCCTGGGCGTTATTTCGACTTGTCTACTCTGACTCGAGATGGGGACGCCTAGTGGCGGGCGCTCTTCGCCACCATCGGAGTCGGGGTTTCTTTCACTCCCTCCCGATGCGAAGCGCCGTTGTCCGACCCTCCGGTCGAGATCGCGCGAGCTGTTTTTTTGGACTTATCCACCACCGGCTCCATATCGATACTGCCTTTAAACTTGGAGCCGTCTTCGAGCGCCACTCGGGGCGCCGTGATGTTTCCCAGGAGCCGGCCGGATTCACGAAGTACGACTTCGTCATCGCCGAAAAGATTCCCCTCGACCTCGCCCGCGACGTGGATCGATTTGGCATAGACGTCAGCTTTGATGCGACCTTTGTCACCCACCGTCACTCGGTGCTCCTTCATGGTGATGGTACCGTCGAGGGTTCCTTGGATTTCGAGATCCTCCTTGCCGGATATCTCACCTTTGACGGTTATGGTCGGCCCGATGACGGCAAGTTCTTTACGTGCCGGTTCCGGCAATTGAACGGTCGAAGGTTGGGGCGCCGGTTGCGGTGAGTGACTTTGGGGCTCATTCTTTTTCCACATCGTTTCGTGACTCCTTGGATGTGACCTCCGCCGGCGCTCGTTCTCGGTGGTCGGGTGTGTACCTATGAAGGTAACCGGCCTTCACCATTAATAATGTGCGCCATAGTGTTGCTTTTGGCCCACACCTCAATTGTAGGGAAAAGTCCACACTTATGTCATTAACCCTTTGAAATGAGCAACTTTGTCGTATCTAGTTCCAAATCGTGGTCAGACTCGAGCTAAAAAGCTATGATTACCCACTATGAACGTCCCCGTTGCCCTTCGCCGCCGCCTCGGCCTGGGTGCCGTCATGGCGGTGATTATGGGCGACATGCTGGGCTCCGGTATTTTCTTCACTCCGGGTGAGTTGGCATCTCTCGCCGAGCGGCCGTGGCAGGTTTATTTCATTTGGGGCGCGAGCGGCCTCATTGTCTTATGCGGGGCGCTGACTCTTGGCGAGCTCATTAGTATTCTGCCCAAGGCCGGGGCCAGCTACCACATCATCAAAGCGGGTTTCGGCCCCTTTTGGGGATTCGTCAAAGTTTGGATGGAGGTCTGGGTCACCCTTCCCGGTTCCGTGGCCGGTGTCGCTATTGTCTTCGGCGACTTTGCGATCCGCTTCATGGGAGATCGTAGTTGGGGAGACGCCACGGCTTGGGGCATTACCGCCATCGCGGTTTTTGCAGCCATCAATCTACTCGGGGTCCACTGGGGAGGCCGAACCCAAATCGCCCTGACGGCTACCAAAATTGTGGGACTTCTGCTCTTGGTACTCGGCAGCTTTTGGCTGGCCGAGCCAGTGCCTGCTCCGGCCGCTCCCGCGGCGGAAGCCGGCGTAAGCTTTCTGGCTCTTTTGCGATTCATTGGTCTAGGCATTGCCGCGGTCTTGTTTACCTACGATGGATGGACCGACGTCTCCCACGTCGCAGGGGAGGTTGTCGAACCGGAAAAAAACTTGCCTCGCGGCCTGGCACTCGGTGTGGCGGGAATCACCGTTCTTTATCTACTCGTCAACATGGCTTATTTGCGGGTCGTACCACTCGAAGCCATGCAAAATGAATCAACCACCGTCGCCACCACGGTAGCCATGCGCACCTTCGGGCCCGTCGGTGGGAGTTTAGTCACTGGACTCATCATGCTCTCCATCTTCGGAGCTTTGGGCGGGCTCGTTATGACGGCTCCCCGGCTGGTCTATGCGGCAGCGGCGCAGTATAAAGAGGACACGAGGGGGCGGTCGGGAAGCTTTATTTTCCGGGGACTCTCTTTGATCTCGCGACGGACTGCGGTTCCCACCGCGGCCATTGGTTTTTCGTCCGCCTTGGCGGTGGTGGCTCTCGTTTTCTTCGGCACCTTCGGCCGGCTGGTCAACTACATCATCGTGCCGCTCCAGTTGACCAACATCTTGATGGTTGCCTCCATCTTTCGCATGCGACGTCGCTCCGTCGATGCAAAGGCCGGTTACCGGACTCCAGGATACCCTTGGGTGCCTTTGATATTCATCGTCGCAATGAGTTTCCTTGTAGTGAGCGCCATCTATTACAATCCCCTGGACACACTCATCGGTGTGGCTATGACCGCCGCCGGAATCCCCGTCTACCTCTGGATCGCAAAAGGTCGAAGGAACGAGACAGGAGAGGACAGATGAAACGTTGGGTTCTAACTGTGTTGATCTTGTGTTTGTGCACGCCGGTTTGGGCAATAGACCAGGAGCTCGCCAATGACCCGCGGGTTGCTTCGGCACTCGAGCATCTCGAGATCTGGATCGAAACAGAAGTTGCTTACGAAAGTCTGCCTGGAGTCTCCATGGGTATCGTTTACGATCAAGATCTGATATGGAGTCAGGGTTTCGGCTATGCCAACCCGGAGAAGAAAGTTCCGGCATCGCCGAAAACAATCTATAGCATCTGCTCGATTTCCAAGCTCTTCACCAGCGTGAGCGTCATGCAGCTTCGCGATCAAGGCAAGCTCCGCTTGGACGATCCCGTCGAGAAACACCTTCCCTGGTTCGATATCAAAGACAAATATCCCGACGCACCCGAGGTCACGATTAGAGGGATCCTCACCCACTCCGCCGGCTTACCTCGCGAAGCGGACTTTCCTTATTGGACCGATCCGGTTCCTTCTTTTCCAACTCGGGAACAGATCATGGAGAAAGTGTCCGATCAGGAAGAGCTCTATCCCGCTTTTACGTACTATCAGTATTCGAACTTGGGGCTGACCTTGGCAGGTGAAATCGTCGCCGCCGCATCGGGACAGCCCTACGCCGATTACGTTCAGCAGAACATCCTCGATCCCCTCGGTTTAGAGGACACGAGCCCGGAGCTCCCCAACGATAAACGCGGTGACCAGTTTGCTATCGGCTTCACCCGTCGCCTCCGAGACGGCAGCCGAAAGGAAGTCGCCCCCTATCTCGTTCGCGGTATCGCCCCCGCGGCGGGTTTTGCCTCCACCGTCGAGGACCTGGCCCGATTTGCATCTTGGCAGTTTCGGCTTCTCGAAAAGGGAGGCGATGAAGTGCTCTCCGTCAACACGCTCAAAGAAATGCAGCGCGTTCACTGGGTAGACCCGGATTGGAAAGCAACTCGGGGACTCGGATTTTCCGTTTCTCATCGTGACGATCAGACCTTTGTTGGACATGGCGGTTCCTGCCCTGGATACCTGACGCAACTCGCCACGTTGCCGAGCAAGAAAATCGCCGTCATTTTCATGACGAACGGCCAAGGCACCAACACGGGTTTCTACACCACCCAGGCCTTCAAAATCGTTTCCCCAGCCATCGCCGACGCACTCGAGTCTCCGGGAAAGGGAAAACAACCCGATCGGGACCTCACACAATACGTGGGCAGATATGACCGCCCGCGGGGTGGAGAAGCTCATGTCTTCATTAATAATGGAGAGCTGGCGGTGCTCTCCGCTCCAACCCGAAGCCCGGCCGATTCCCTCACTAAGCTAAAAAAGGTCGGGGACCACACATTTCGGCGAATCCGCAATGACGGAGAACTGGGCGAGGCCTTCTTCTTCGAGGTCGACGCGGCCGGTCAAGTCACGCGGATGATCCGAAACAGCAACTATTACGTCCGCCACCGTTGAGGTCCAACATGTCCGACTTTGGAGTCAGCACCGCCTACGGCAGCCTTCGCCGCGTGCTCATGCATCGACCGGGGCTAGAGCTCGACGTCGTTACCGACAAGACGCTCAAAGAGTTTCATTTTCGCCGTCCGGTTGACCGCGAGGCGTTCCTCTCCAACTACGACGCCATGCTCAATCTTTTTCGGGACCATGGGGTGGAGACCTTGTTGCTCCGCGAGGTTCTCGCGAATGACGAGGATGCACAGTCCTATATGGACCATCGTCCCAACATGACCTACACGCGGGATCTCGCCACGGTCTTTTCCCGAGGCGCCGTTTTGATGGGACCTCAACTCAAGGGACGGTGGTGGGATCAACAAATGATGGGGCGTGCATTCGAGCGCCTAGGGATTCCCATCCTGGGGGCCATCGAGCCCCCAGGCTACCTCGAAGGTGGCGGTGTCACACTCATCGGGGATGACACCGCGGTAGTCTCACTCTGCGACCGAGCCAACGAGACCGGCACCCGGGCTCTCCGGGAGTTGGTGTTGGGAAAAGACGTAAAATACTTCGTCGAGGTGCCGCTCCCCTTCGGACACATTCACATCGACGGTATCTTCATGGTTCTGGACCGCGATTTGTGCCTCATCTTCAAAGACTCCTTTGAAGTTTTCCCTTGCCGTGTTTATGAAGCGGGCAAGACCGAGCCTCGCCACGTTATGTTCGAGGAGTACCTCCATGAGCGTGGCTTTCGCCTGATTCCATTGAGCTTCGAGGAGCGAAAAAGCGTTCAACTGAATCTGGTAGTCACCGAGAGATCACGCAAAGCTATTGGATTCGAATCGGCAAAGCGCATTGCCAGCGAATTGGCTCGCCTCGGCTGGCAACTCGACACCTTCTCTGCCGACGAGCTCATTGTCGGGAACGGCGGAGCCCACTGCATGACTTGTCCGGTATGGGTGGAGTGAGATCGCAACCACGGTTTTGCCAGGCACAGACCGGCCTACTCAGTGTTGGTGGAATGAGCAGCTTTGATCAACCCCGGTGGTCGGCATAGACCTTCGAGAACTGGCCGCCCAGCAGCACCACCAATGCTGCATAGTATAGGGCGAACAGCAGCACGATGATGGAGGCCGCTGCACCGAAAGCCGATCGGACTCCTCCAAAAGAAACGTAAAATCCGATCAGCGTCTGACCCGAGCTGACCAGGATTGCGGCCAGGAGCCCGGCGGGCCAGACGTCTCTCCAGGAGACTTTGCACAACGGGAGCTCCCGGTAAGCCAGCATGAGAGCGCCCGCGCGTAGAAGCATGGCGGCGATCCGCGCCCCGATACTTCCGAGCTTCGGATCGAACGTCGTATACTCTGAGATCACCTGCCCGACCGCCGCACCGATTGTCTCGAGCGTCATCGTGATCAGCATCACCAGGCCGATAGCCAGTACCATAATGAAAGCGATCAGTCGTGTGCGAATGACATGAAGGATCCCCTTCCGAATCGAAGTGGAGGGAGGGACCTCCCAGATGAGGTTCAACGAGCTTTGGAGGGCCGCGAACGTACGGGTCGAGCCATAGAGCAGAACGGCAATGGCGATCAATGAAGCCGTCACTCCGCCGGAAAAAACATTCGGTTCCATCACCATGTCTGCCACGGCTCCGGCGGCTTGATCCCCGAAAACAGCGCCAATCCTTTGGAGTATGACCTCTCGCGCCTCTGCGAGACCTAGAATCGATCCGACGACGGCGACCCCGACGACGAAAAGTGGACTCACAGAGATCAGAGCGTAGTAGGCCAAGCCGGCCGCCATCAAGGAGCCCTGGTTTCGTTGGAATGCGGCAACGGTGTCGAACAGCATCCGAAGCCAACTCGCTGTTCGCCGTCGCTGCTCAAGCATGGGGCCGATGTTACCATGCCGACGAGCTCATCGAGAGAAACGGAGGTGCTCGCGGTATGACCTTCCCGGCGTTGGTGGAACGAGGTCGAGTTTACTTCAAAGTGGTTCGGGCCTACTACACGAAGTCGGCCGGCAACAGAGTGAAGGGTCCTTTCCTCGGACGAACGGCTCGGAAATCTCTTTCGTCAACCGTCAAAATACGCCTAATTCCCAAACGTTCGCGGTTGCAATGACGGCTGCATCCGCTAACCCGAGATCGGGATCTCGGTACTGAGCAATGAGATCACGGCGACGATCGACGTCGCTTGCGGTCAGAGGTTCAAGGCTGAAGGCCCCGCGGATCACACTGTCCAGGAAGTCCATCTCGACTTCGATACCCAGGAACTCTCTCAACAAGTAATCCAACTCGGCAAGGATCGCTGCGGGGATTATCACCGCGCCACGTTCCTTCTCGAGAACTTGACGGACGCTTATGTGACAAGCGTCGTCCGTGTCGTAAATGGCGTACAGCGCTCCCGTATCCGCGATCAGGCTCACCGCTTCGACCTCCCCGCCCTTTGAAGAATCTCCTCCGCACGTTCAGAAACATCAGACCGACCACTTCGGCAAGATCCGGCTCCCGAGATAGGAGGCCTCCGGCTCGTGCGCTCGGCTTCTTTGACGTACTTGGTGAGCGCTTCTCGGATGATCTCGGCTTGGCTGCGGTTCTGAGACTCGGCGAAGTTGCGAATGGCCACGGCGATTTCTTCTTCGAGATAGACTGTCGTTCTTTGCACGGGAGTTTCCTTTACCCAATCAATGGCAACATATATGTTACAGCATATGCAATCATTCTCCATGGCACTCAAACGGCTTGCCAGGTACCCGTCTTCGTATCCAGTCGTTTAAGATCCATCGCTTCGGCGCGTCCGCTGGAGCCTTGGCGCAGGCGGACAGCCTCGCCTACTCATTTCTTGTGAGCATCCGCCCAGAACTCCTGTACTTCGTCGTCGTTCCCGGTCATCTCCCACCGTAGCAATGACAGCGGAATCGTTCCCGCCGTCAGAAGATGGTCGTGGAACGCGCCCAGATCGAACTCGTCGCCGAGTTGTTTGGCTCGATCGGAGAGAAGCTGCTCGAGCTGAATCTTGCCCATGAGGTAGGCCGAACCGTAGGCGGGCCGGCGCAGATAGCCTTCCAGATCGTAGCGGCCGAGGTTCTCCTCCATGAAGGGGACGTTTTCGATGAGGTAGGCGTTGGCGTCATCGAGGGTGTACTTCCCTTTCTGCATTTCGAGCTCGACATGAACACGGGCGGCCCGTTTCATGAGGGCGATGTAAAAGAGCTCGCGAGCCCGAGGAATGTCGTCCATGATTCCCGCCAGCAAGAACATCTCTTCGATGTAAGTCGCCCAGCCCTCGATGCGGCCGCCGTCTCGACAGGTGGAGCGAATAGGATGTTCTACCTTGTTCCACATAAATGCATCGAAACGATGTCCGGGGATAGAGGCGTGAATGTGGTTATTGAGACCGTTACGGTATTGAAGCTCTTCCCAGAAATGACGATACCCACCCGGTCTTTCGATCCAAAAGGCGTCGGTCTCGAACTCCTTCGGTGTGTCGTCCGGAATCGTCAATAGTTTCTGGTCCGCAATCAAAGCACGGATTTGACGCTCCGCCTCACGAATCCGGGTGTCATACTCTTCCTTCGAGGTCGCGAGTTGAAGCGGAGGCACACTCCGGTGGTCGTTTTTGTTCTTCTCGATCGCAAGAAAGGCCCGCCACCGCGAAAGCTCACGGTCACCCAACATTTCTAGGTCGTCCACCGTGTACGGCATCAAACGGACATGGCGGAGAAACCAATTGAAATGCTCGAGACCGATCCAGGCCGGTTCGGTCATCTGCGGCGATTTCGACTCGAGCCAATCCCGATATCCTTCCACGGCCCCGAGGGCCACTTTGGCGTCGGGTACAAGGTCCGCATGGTGCTCGGAGAGTCGCTCGATAAGATCGTGGTACCAGCCGATGGTTCCTTCCGGCGGCTCGGCCCGCCACGGTACTCCCTGGCCCACCCCGTCGTAGCGCTCGAGATGCCGAATGGCTAAAGACGCCAGTTCCTTTGCCGACTCGGTCAGGTTGACCTTGGCTTGGTCCACGACTTTCGGTACGGTCTTCAATCGCTCTTGGAATCTCGCGAGATCGCCGGCGGGGATGGGCACGTCGGTATAGGGGATACGTTTCACCTGGTCCAGATAAAGACCCGGGTCTCTCGACCAGGAGCGCACGACTCTTAGACCAAAATCGATCTCGTTGAGTCGCGCGTAGACGATTAGATAGTCGATTTTCTGGGAAGTTGACCACGACTCTGCATCGATGGCCGTCAATCGCTTGCGAAACGATTCCAGCTCGCGCCGCTTGGCTTCCATCGTCGCGGCCCTATAGTCGGGGATGCCGTTGACGAGAGTCGGCTCTTCAAAGCGCACCAGCTCCTGGTTGAGAGCGACTAGATCACGATACCCCTGCTCAGCAGTGCTCTGAGTAAAAGCTGGTAGGCAAACGGCCAAAGCGACAAAATCAAAAAATGTCATCCTCTTTGAGCTCATGGTCCTCTCCTGAAAAATGCACGTTTTACATCGTCAGCCATCGCGGGCTATTCTCTCACGTCCGATAAAGCTTTCTGAACCCAATCACGGACCGAGCCTATGCATATTGCCGAGAGGATTATACGAACCGACCCACCGCCCCTCACTCCACTCATGCAGCGCGCCGCCCAGCTACGCGCCGAGGGGCGACAGGTGTCTCAATTGGGCCAGGCGGCGGTTGACTATCCTCCCCCCGCATCCTTCCTTCGAGCCATCGTCGAGGCTTGCCAATCGACCGAGCTGAGCCTTCACGGTTACGCACCCGATCCGGGGACGATCGAGCTTCGGGAAGCGCTGGGACACTATATTTCGAGCTCCTTCGGCTTCGAGGCCGATCCGCAGCGAGAAATCATGGTCACGCCGGGTGCAAATCACGCCGCCTACACGGCGCTCTCGGTTCTGCTCGGGCCCGAGGATGAGGCCATTCTGATATCTCCCTACTATTTCAACCACCTCATGACCGTGACCCTGATGGGCGCCCGGGTCAAAACCGTAACGGCCTCACCCGCCCATGATTTCACTCCTCGAGTCGAAGACATTCTCGACGCCTGGACACCGCGCACACGGGTCCTGGTTTTGGTCAATCCGAGCAATCCATCGGGCGCGCGCTACCCGGATGATTGGGTGCGGGAGCTCGGCACAGCAATGGCTCAGGACACACGGTGGACGGATGTGTGGCTCCTGAGTGACCAGACCTATCAAGAAATCTTTTTCGCCGGCGAGCACCCTCTGTCGCCGGGCGGATTGGCCGACCTCCGACCTAGGACGATCACGCTCAGCTCTTTCTCCAAGAGCTTCGCTTTGGCCGGCTGGCGCCTCGGTTTCATGACTGCGCCTGCAGACTTCATTGATGAAGCCTTGAAGATTCAGGACAGCTCCGTGATTTGCGCGGCCAAAGCCGCTCAGTGGGCCCTGGCTCAGACTCTTCGGCAGGGAGAGGACTGCCGAAACTACTCTGAGGAGAAACGCGTGTTGCTGGCCCGAAGGCGCGACGCGCTGCTCGCTCCCCTTCGCGAGGATGGGAGATTGGAGGTCCACGAGCCCGGCGGTGCCTGCTTCGCCTTTGTCGGATTACCCGCGGACATGGATGCCGAGAAATTTTCCTGGGACCTTTTGGCGGAGCGCGGCGTGGTGACGGTGGCGGGACAGCATTTTGGACGCGAGTGGAAACGCTTTTTACGGCTCAGTTTCGGAACCGGCTCCGAAGACGAGCTCGCGGAGGCGTCCCAACGCATCGTGGAGTTTTTATCGGAACGGTAGGTAAATAGTGACTGCTTTCGTCGTTGGCGTTTATCTGCTATTGATGGTGGCGATCGGATTTGTGCTCGCCCGCCGCGTCCGCTCGGCCTCGGACTTTCTGGTCGCAGGACGAAAGCTCGGATTGATCCTCACAACGGCAACATTCGCTGCGCTGCAGCTCGGGGCCGGAGTCATTCTCGGTGGCGCGGAGCTCGGAGCCGAAGCCGGACTCTGGCCCGGCATGTGGTACGGCCTCGGATGTGGGGGCGGACTCATCTTGGCCGGCCTCCTGGTTGCCTCGAAGCTCCGGCGACGAGACTCCTATGTACCCCTCGACTTTTTCGCCACGCGCTATCGTGAAAGCAAAGGCGTACGACTTTGGGCCTGGTTGTCCAACATACCGAGTCTTCTGGGAGTCTTTGCCGTCCAACTGATGGCCGCCGGCAATATCTTTTCGCTTTTCGGATTCACCTACCGGGAAGGTGTCGTCGCCAGCGGACTCGTCATCCTTATATATAGTGTCCTCGCAGGAATGTGGGGGGCCGTGGTAACGGACTTCGTCCAGCTAGTTATCATTTTGCTCGGGATACCCGTCGTCACTTGGGCGGCCGTCGGGAACGACGTTTCCATGTCGGGCATTCTATCCACCGACTTCGTTCCACCCGGCATGGGGTCCCGGGCGGTTTTCATCATACTCCCCTTCCTGTTGAGTATCTCCGTCTCGTACGATGCCTTCATGAGATTCCAGTCGGCACGATCCGATACCGTCGCCAAGTGGGGCGCGATCCTGGGCGGGACCATCGTTATCGGGGTCAGCTTCTGCGTCGGCATTGTCGGGTCCTTGGGCAAGACGATATACCCGGAACTAGACAACGGTGCGATCCTGCCCCACATGATCCAAACGAGCCTTTCCCCTCTTCTAGCCGGTATCGTATTGTCCGCATTGCTCGCTGCGGCTATGTCGAGCGGCAACTGCGTGCTCATCTCGCTGGCGGGCTGCTTTACGCGAGACCTCTACAACAAGGTCCTCCACCCTTCCCGCGAGCTCGATGAGCTGGCCCACTCCAAGCTCATCTCACGAGCCGTCATCGTCGGTGCGGTCTTCCTCGGTATCGGGATCGCTTTGAGCGTCAAAGGAATCCTGTATACCATGATCATCTTCAACTACCCTTATATGGGAAGTATGCTGGTACCGCTCCTTGGAGGCGTTTTGTGGCGAAGGGCAACTTGGCAAGGAGCGGTCGCGGCGATGGTGGTCGGAGGATTGGTGGGAGTCGTAGCTTTCCTGGCAGGTATTCCGGGACCGCTCCAGGGTTGGTTCAATATCGATCTGGGACTTCTGATTGCTTACTGCGCATCGACGGTCGCTTTTGTCGTCGTGAGTAAGTTGACGAGACCGATAGAGAGGGTGGAATGAGTCGTTTCGAATGGCCGTACCCACTCAAGTGGGACGACGAGCGCGTCGTCGATGGCATCGACGTGTTGGTCCTCGGGGGCGGCATAGCGGGGTGTTGGGCGGCGATCGGTGCCGCGAGAAGCGGCGCACGAGTTGCGCTGGTCGAAAAAGGGGCGACGATCCGCAGCGGCGCTGCAGGCTCGGGTTGTGATCACTGGGAATCCGCGGCAACGAATCCCTGCTCGCATGTGACGCCCGAAGAGCTCACCCAGGCCATGATCGACGACAACGACGGCTACAACAACGGCATTTCCCACTATATCGAATGCCGCGAGGGTTACGATCGTCTCCTGGACCTTGAAGCGATGGGGGCGAAGATCCGCGATACCGAAGACGAGTTCGTCGGAGCCGAGTTCAGAGACGAGAAAACGAAGCTCCTCTTCGCCTACGACTACGAGAACAAGTTCACGTTACGGGTGTGGGGAACGACGTTCAAGGCGGCGCTCTACCGGGAGTGCCGGCGTCGCGGCGTCCGGATTTTCGATCGAACCATGGCAACGGATCTGTTGACGGAAGGCGGAGCGACCGGCTCAAAAGTGGTGGGTGCCGTCGGAGTCGGGACACGCACCGGCGAGCTGATGGTTTTCGAGGCGAAGGCAACCGTCCTGTGCATGTCCAGGCCGACCCGCATCTGGCTCTTTTCGCCGGAGATGCCGGGCGTTTCTGAGTTCCGACCGCCCCAATGCACCGGTGACGGTCATGCGATGGGCTGGCGAGCCGGCGTCGAGCTCGCCATGATGGAAAAGTCGGTCCGCGCCGAGTGGTCGGGCGATCGCTCCTTCCCGCCGTACGGTACCGGGAACAATCACAACACTTGGTACGCCTGCAACATGGTCGATGCGGAAGGCCGCGAGCTCCCCTGGGCGGATCGAGACGGTCGGTTCCTCACCTCCATCTCGGACCGTTATCGTCCTTCCCCCGGGCAGAAGTTTTTCATCAAGGGGGGTTGCGAATCCAACTACCCCTCTTATGAGTACAAAGGGCCGGACACACTACCCGTCGATGAGCTTTTGAAGCGGGGTTATAAACCGCCCTTCTACGCCGACCTGCCGGGTATGCCCGAATCCGAGCGAAAGGTTATCTGGGGATTGATGGTGGGACAGGAAGGTAAAACGAAGATCCCAATCCTACGCAAATATTCGGAAGCCGGTTTCGATCCGAGCCGAGATCTGCTGCAAAGCTACGGAGACGGCTGGCAATCGGCGACCTTCCAACCCGACGAACGACAGCTCTTCGGTCTACCGGGCGGCATCATGAACGACTGGCACTTGAGAACGAACCTCGAAGGCCTCTACGCCGCCGGGGATCAACTCTTCGCCTCGAACTGCCACGGCCATGCCGCGACAACAGGTCATTATGCCGGACGACATGCGGCCGTTTATGCACGCTCGGCTCCCGAAACTTCAGTCGACGGTGGACAACTCGACTCGATAAAAAGTCGGATGCAGGGACCGCTCAATCGCAACACCGACTTGGGGTGGAAAGATTTGGCGATCGCCGTCGTGGGAATCATGAAAGAGTGCTGCGGCGCGGACAAGAATCGAGAACGACTGAAAACGGGACTCGAACGGATCCAAGAGCTTGCGGGAGGGCACCGCCTCCGAAGTATCGGCGGCAAACCCTCACGAGTGGATGCGTTGCCTCGAAGCCCTGAACGTGCTCGACAACGCTGAAGTGGTCCTCTACTCCTGCTTGGCGAGAAAGGCCAGCTCGAAGCAGCTAAACTTTCGCCGGTCGGACTACCCGGATATGGATCCACCGGAGTGGCACAAATTTGTCTTGGTGCGCAATACTACGGACGGGCTGAAAGTTGGAGAAACCCCCATCGATTACTACGGATCTTTGAAAGACAACTACGAAGCCCACAACCGTGACTACGTCGGAGCCGGAGAAAACAATGAGGGATAAAAAGGTATACGTCGAGCCGGAGCCCGTCTCCTTCTATCCCGTCACCATCGTTCCCGAGCTATGTACAGGCTGCAATCGCTGCGTGGATATCTGTCAGGTGGACGTCTTTCTTCCCAACATCAACAAAGGCGGACCTCCTGTGGTGATGTATCCCGGGGAATGCTGGCACTCGGGTGACTGCATCGATGTTTGTCCGGAGCCGGGCGCCATCCGCTTGAATACGATGGAGAAGGACCGCGTGCACTGGAAGCGGAAAGTATCGGGAGAAGATTTCCAGCTCTGATCCGAAAGATCACACCGGCAAGCCGAGCTGGACCTTCAAAGCGTGTTCGATGTTCCCGACGTCATTGCCGCTCAGCCTTCCCGCGATTTCAAACAGGCGTAGTTTACTGACCGTGGTGATTTGATCGGTCATCGCTTTGCTTTTGCGTCCTTTGAGAGCAACAACAGCCTCACTTGGGTATACGCGATCGGTCTTCGATGTCAAAGGAATGACCTGAACACGGTTCAAGTACTTGTTTGCGGCATCGTTACTGATGATCACCGCGGGTCGCTTTTTCTTGATCTCACCACCAAGGGACGGGCCAAAGTTCACCCACCAAACTTCACCTCTCTTCATCGGCAACGTCTCCCACTGTGCCCTCTGCCCACTCCAAAGCCTCCGACTCCCGTCTTTCATCCTCGGCCATTTGTTGGTAGGCGGCTTCGAGCTCTTCGTCGATGACGTGCGGCCTCACCAAGTCTTCGATGAAGCGACTGATCCGGCGGGGTCCTATAACCCTGCGTAAACCCTCATAGACTTTTTCGTCAATCATGATGGTCAGCTTCTTCTGCACGGCTTTGCTTTCGTATTATACACGTGTAATACACGTGTATAATACCGCACATCGACATTGAAATCAATAACGCTCTTAAATCCAAACTTCCCCATTAGAAGACTATATTTGGCGAAAATTCCTCCCGCCGAGGTACGCTTTTTACGATTTTCGCCAAAGTTATCGTCTTTGGCGTCCAACCACCATAGAATGATGAGCTTGGAGTATTCGACAGTGAGGGAACCATGAACAAACAAACCTTTTCTGGTCTTGCCGTTTTGCTATTACTGGGCTTGACCTTGAGCCCGGCCACCACTTTTTCTCAAACCAAGCCCCGAGCTCGGGATCTCGGTGTCCCCTTCGACGGAACGCCCGGCCCCTTGAACGCCATCACCGATGTCGCCGGGATAGAGGTCGGACACACCACGCTCATTGAGGGAGATGGCGAGCTCGAGGTCGGCGAAGGCCCCGTCCGGACGGGAGTGACCGTTATTCTTCCGCGAGGCAAGACCTCGGACGATCCGGTCTTCGCCGGGTGGTTTACTCTCAACGGCAACGGAGAGATGACGGGTACGACCTGGGTCGAAGAATCGGGCTTCCTGGAAGGCCCGATATCGATCACCAACACACACAGCGTGGGAACCGTGCGCGACGCCGTCATCGCCTACCAATCTCAAAACAAGTTGCTTTTTCAACCCTGGTCACTGCCAGTAGTGGCGGAAACCTATGACGGCCACTTGAACGACATCAACGGATTTCACGTGAAGAAAGAACACGTTTTCCAGGCCCTAGATACAGCAGCGTCGGGAGCCGTACAAGAAGGCAATGTGGGCGGCGGCACCGGTATGATCTGCTACCGGTTCAAAGGCGGCATTGGAACGGCCTCCCGGAAGCTCGACTCCGAATCAGGCGGACATACAGTAGGCGTGCTCGTTCAGGCGAACTTCGGGTCACGATTTCAACTTACCATCGCCGGAGCGCCGGTGGGACGGGAGATCAACGAAGATATGTCGGGACGTGATGACGAAGACATGGGCTCCATCATTGTCGTCGTCGCCACCGATGCACCCCTTCTGCCTCACCAGTTGAAGCGTCTGGCACGAAGGGCCTCCATGGGGATCGCGCGAACCGGTGGCACTTCGAGCAACTCCTCGGGAGACATTTTCGTCGCCTTCTCGACGGCCAACTCGGGAGCGGCGGGAGCCGAGCAAATGGTGGAGCTTCGCATGGTTCCCAATGCCCGAATCAGTCCCATCTTCCAGGCCACCGTGGAGGCGACGGAAGAAGCCATCGTCAACGCTCTCGTAGCGGCGGAGACCATGACAGGCGTGGACGGCCACCGGATCATTGCCCTACCTCACGATCGCCTGCGGGAAGTATTGAGAAAATACAACCGATTGACGAGATGATGTCCCTTTGTCCACACCAAGGAGGCAACCGTGGATACTTACGACTCTCGAACCCGTCGCTGCTTGTTCATGCTTTTGGCTCTACTGACCATGCAAGCACCCATTACTGCTCAGGAGCATACGGTAACTTCGCCCGACGGAAACTTGTCCATCACCATAGGCACTCAGGAACGTTTGACTTATTCGGTCATCGTCCGAGGAAGCGAGATCATCTCCGCCTCTCCTATTGGACTTCGATTCGAGAACGAAGTGATCGGAGAAAATCCGGTCGCCTTGGAATCGGAAACTCGCGACGTCGATGAAACCCTCACACCGGTCGTCCCCGAGAAATTTGCCAGCATTCGTAACGCGTTTTCGGAGCTGTCCTTGGAATTCGAGGGCAACTGGGGCCTGGATGTGCGGGCCTTCGACGACGGCGTCGCCTATCGATTTCGAACGACGCGGCCGGGCACGCTCACGATCCAGAACGAGCAGTTCACCGCGACCTTCAAGGCCGACCACGAGGTCTTCTTTCACGCCGAGGAGAGCTTTCTGACGCACTCGGAAAGACTCTACGAGCATTTGACTCTGAGCGAGATCACCGGGGACAAAATGGCGAGTATGCCCGTTTTGGTCACCATTAAAGACGGTCCAAGGGTGGCGATCACGGAATCGGATCTTCGTGACTATCCCGGAATGTATCTGACCGGCATGGATGGAAATGGGCTTCGAGGCAAGTTCCCTGCCTTTCCCTCAAAGGAAGAGCAAACCCGGGACCGAACCGTGGAAGTCAAAGAGCGGGAGGACTGGATAGCCCGGACGGAGGGGCGTCGATCTTTTCCGTGGCGGGTCTTCGTAATCACCGATGACGATGCCGGGTTGGTTGAAAGCACGATGGTCTATCGTCTGGCGCCGTCGCTTCGGATCGAGGACACTCGCTGGATCCGCCCCGGAAAGGTTGCCTGGGACTGGTGGAACGCCCTCAACCTGTCCGGCGTCGAGTTCCGGGCCGGCGTGAACACGGAAACGTACAAGCACTACATCGACTTTGCGTCCGAAAACGGCATCGAATATGTGATTTTGGACGAAGGCTGGTACGAGCTGGGAGACCTGTTCGCCATCAACCCGGACATCGACATGGAAGATCTGCTGGCCTACGCAAAGGAAAAAAACGTGGGCCTCATTCTCTGGGTCGTCTGGAAAACGCTCGACGACCAGTTCTTGCCGGCGCTCGATCGTTTCGAAGAATGGGGTGTGGCGGGGATCAAAGTTGACTTCATGCAAAGAGACGACCAACCCATGGTCAACTACTACTGGAAAGTGGCCGAGGAGGCCGCCAAGCGCCGTCTCCTCGTTGACTTTCACGGGGCGTACAAGCCCACCGGCCTGAGGCGCGCTTATCCCAACGTGCTCACCCGCGAGGGAGTGCTCGGTCTCGAGCACGTGAAGTGGAGCAAACAACCCACGCCGGAGCACAACGTCACCATCCCCTTCATCCGTATGCTGGCCGGGCCCATGGACTACACGCCTGGCGCGATGTTGAACGCGCAGGAAAAGCACTTCCACTCCGTATTCGATCGACCCATGAGCATGGGAACACGCTGTCACCAGCTCGCCATGTTCGTCGTCTACGAGAGCCCGCTGCAAATGCTGGCCGACTCACCCTCTCACTACCGGCGCGAGACCGAGTGCCTGCGATTCCTTTCCGACGTACCCACGGTATGGGACGAGACGCGGGTGCTTGCCGCCAAGGTCGGGGACTACATTGCGGTGGCACGACGTCACGGGGAGGAATGGTATGTGGGCGCCATGACCGACTGGACGCCCAGGGAGCTTACGCTCGATCTATCTTTTCTTGATCCGGGGGAACACACCGCTGAGATGTTTCAAGACGGCGTGAATGCGGACCGAAACGCCTCCGACTATCGTCGCGTAGAGATAAAGTTACAGGCCGGGGACCGGATCACCGTCCGCCTTGCACCCGGGGGCGGCTGGGCGGCTCGGATTCGGTGAGTCATCAGCCGAAGAACTTCTTGAACACTTTCCCCATGGGGGTCGCGTCGCCACCTTTGAGCTCGACCAAGGACTTTCTCGCATCGGCGAAGTTGGGATCGATTCGAAGGGCGATCTTGAGCTCGCTGAGAGCTCTGGATTTCATGTCGAACGACTGATAGTAACGGGCCAGAGCATAATGTAACTTGGCGTCGTGAGGATCGAGGCTGAGAGCTCGACGAAAGTGCCGCTCGGCTTTTTTGTTGAGCACCGGATGAGACGCCAGCGCCTGCGCCAACCTACCCTCGTATTTGGCACTATCCGGCACGAGCTGAACGACTTCGTAAAGGAAAGAGATGACGCCTTCGACATCGTTGACCGCTTTGCGCAACTTGATATCGTAAAGAAGCTGCTGAAGACGTTCCTTGAGCGCTACCGCGTCCATTTTTGAAGCCGCAACGGCCGCCGGTTTATGGAACGACTCATCCGCCGGAAATGGATCGGTTCTCTCATCGGTAGCGTTTTCAATCCCCGCCACCTCTTCACTTTTTTCGGCAAGAATCTCGGCACGTGCCTTGGCGAGGCGCTCGCGGATCTGGTCCACCTTGACGTATAGCGATCGCTCCTGGTCAAGGAGATTTTGTTTCTTTTTCCACTCCTCTTGGCGTGCTTCAAAAGCTTCTTCGATCTGCTTTTCGTCTGCCGACTCCTCGAGATCGAGCAACTCCTGAGGCGTCGCCCGATCGAGGGCGTCGTACTGGAGAAGCACTTCCTGCTTCACGTTCACCGCCAACGTTGCCCGCGGGTCGCGATCGAGTCCAGATAGTAGGAACGAATCTATCTCCTCTTGCACTTTGAGTGGGCGGTTCTCCCCGTTTTGGGTCTCCAAAATACCGGATATGAGTAATCCATAGACCGCACGGAGAACGTCCTGTCGTTTTTCGTCGACCGACCCCAGGATATCGTTCAGATCGACTCCATCTTCTGCAACATCGATGATCTCTTTTTCCAACGGCTCGAGATCCGCCTCCGCAACACTGAAGGGGGGTCGCTCGGAAACACGGACCGTCTGCTCGAAGGACGGGAGTCCTCTCAAGATGAGACCCATGTTCTTCATTCGGCGCACGCCCTCTAGCTGTATCCGATAGACGGACAATCCGAGACGCACATCCATGGGGATCTCGCAGTCACGTTCGTCGAAACTGTAGAAACCGTTTTTCAAACCGTAAGGAGCCAGGGTGATTTGCCGTATTTGGCGGGCCACCTCCTTTCCCACCTCTTCCTCGGTGAGAAGCCCAACCGCGACCATCGCCTCGCCGATACGGCGGCGTCCTCGCCTGTGCTTGAAGGCGAGATCGATCTCCTGCTCCGTCAGGCGGCCCGATGAAAGGAGACGTTGCGTCAAACGGTCCTTTTTGAGATTACTCCCGGCAAAAACCAGGAATCCACGGTCGAAGTAGACCGTTCGAGTGGTCTTGCCCGAAGTGACCTGGAGATCACCACTCAGCTCTCGATCGACGATATGCCTGAGCACTTCCGGAAAGGGATTTCCCGCAACCGAGCCGAGAAGGCCCGGAACCGGTCCACTTGGATTTTCGGACGCTATTTCATGCATGTGATAAGCCATCCCCTCGAACCTCGACGGCACTCAAACGCGCCGAAAACTGCGACGGCGCCCTGGAACCTGGATTTCGGGTGATCCCAGCGAACACTTAGGTGTAAGGGGCGCCTCGCGATTCAGTTGTTCGTGTAGCTGTAAGTTTAATGGATCAAGGCAGTTGAATGCAATGAAAACATGACGGGGAGAAAAAGCGTAGGGAAAATACCCCACCCTCGAAGTGCCCGCTGGTTTCGCCCCACAGGGTGAGCTGAGCGGCCGAAACCAGAACGACTCAAAATCCGTATATATCTGTAGGGCCGACAGATCCATATGCAGAACATCGACGGACCGTTGAACCTCGATACTCCGCACCCGCCGTCGACACAGGTCCGGTTCCGGCAACGTTCCCGACAACTTACATCCAAATATGTCGACCTCTGGCAAAGTGTCGGCGAAGCCACACCGTGTTTAGGCGAGATTATCGGCAAGCGACATCAGAAAGCAACGGCGCGCGAAGCCGAGCGACTTTTGAACGATGTCGCCAAGCAGGTGGAGCGATATCCGGACACCGATCGTGAGCGTCACGACTGGCGAGACAAACTCAAAGAGAAGCTGCGACGATTCGGGCAGAAACACCTCGGTTGGCCCGATGGCTACCGGAGACTACTTCTGGCAGATGGCTTCTACGAGACCACGATCCGGTTCGCACGACAAGCCAGGGCTTTCGATCCTAGTATCCGAGGTGAAGATGTTGCCCAAGCGCTGCGCAACGTTTGGATCGTAGGGAGCATCCAGATGCTCCTCGATTCTCGAGGTCACCCTATCTCCAGCCGCTTTCGCTTACAGCATGCTCTACCCTTACACCGACAATTTTCTCGATGATCCGAACGTGTCCGCCGAGGTGAAGCGAGACTTCAATCGTCGGTTGGGCCGTTGGCTCGCGGGAGAAAAAAGTGAGCCCGTTGGTTCTCATGAGCGAGACGTTTTGCGACTCGTCGAACTTATCGAAGACGAGTTTCCGCGAACCTATTTTCGAGGCGTTTACTCGAGCCTATTGTCCATTCACCAAGCCCAGTTGGACAGCTTGAAGCAGCAGAATCGGAATCCGGCGATGGACGAGCGGGAGATTCTGAGAATCAGTATTGCGAAGGGTGGGGCGTCGCTTCTCGCCGACGGCTACCTCGCAGCAGGAACGGCGAGTCGGGAGGAAGCTGATTTTTACTTCGGTTATGGTACGGTCCTTCAGTTCCTGGATGACCTCCAAGATGTGCAAGCAGACGGGCAAGCGAACCGCTCAACAATTTTCACACTACGTGCCGAAACTGGATCCCTCGACGGAATCACGAGCCGGCTCTACCATTTCATGCATCGCGTGTTGGCTCATTCAAAGCGCTTCGCGTCACCGGACTTCGACGACCGCAAGGACCTGATCCTCAGAAACTGTACCTTCCTATTGGTGGGAGCCGTGGCGGACAACAGCGAGCTTTTTACTCCCCATTATCTCGAGCAGCTCGAATCTCGATGGCCCCTCGACTTCGCCTCGATGGAGCGGCTGAAACGACTGGCAAGCCGCCGATTGAAGAAAGCCGGCAAGTCATTGCTGCGAAGGAGAAAAGTCGAATCGGTTTTTCAGCTTCTATAGGAGTTTCCAAGCCAAACGGAGAGAAGAAGGGGCGGGCCTCTACTTCAGCGATTTGTATTCGTTCTAATCTTCTGATTTATTAAAGGTCTTGGTGCCGGAGGGCTTTTCTCGATTCTTGCCAATAAGGAGACGCTATGAAGACGACCGCCTTCCACTTCTCCGTTCTGACACTTGCTCTATTGCTTTTGGGGCTTCCCGGGGCCAACGGCGATTCGCGCCTAGCCGAAGATCCCCGGGTCAAAGACGCCCTCCAGCTCTTAGATATCTGGGTAGACGCACAAATCGCCTACGAGAGAATCCCTGGAGGTTCCATGGCGATCGTCCACGATCAAGATTTGATCTGGAGTCGAGGATGGGGCTCATCGGATCTCGGAACGAAGAAGCCGGCCGAGCCGGATACGATCTACAGCATCTGCTCTATCTCCAAGCTCTTCACGAGCATCGCAGTCATGCAGCTCCGAGACGAGGGGAAGCTCCGGCTCGATGACCCGGTCGAAAAACACCTTCCTTGGTTCAACCTCCGAAAGTCTTTTCCAGAGTCGCCTCCCATCACGATCGAAGGCCTTCTCACCCATTCGGCTGGTCTTCCGCGAGAGACGGACCATCCGTACTGGACCGGCCCCGACTTTCCGTTCCCGACACGTGAGCAAATCATCGAGAGGCTTTCGAACCAGGAGACTCTCTATCCGGCCGAGACCTTTTTTCAGTATTCAAATTTAGGATTGACTTTGGCGGGCGAGATCGTCTCGGCCGCATCGGGTCAACCTTACGAAGAGTACGTGAAGGCGAAGATCCTGGAGCCTTTGGGACTTGGAGACACGACACCGTATTTGCCGGAAGATCAACGCGGAGGTCGATTTGCCACTGGATACGGCTTTTTTCCGCGCGAAGGTGAACGCGCCAAGGTCGCCTTCTTCCAGGCCCGAGGCATTGCTCCGGCTGCCGGCTACGCATCGACGCCCGTCAACTTGGCCAAATTCGCCTCGTGGCAGTTCCGTCTCCTGGACAAAGGCGGCGCCGAGGTTCTTTCCGCCAATACCTTGCGGGAGATGCACCATGTCCACTGGATGAACCCGGATTGGAAAACGGCTTGGGGACTTGGGTTTTCGGTGTGGCGACACGAGGACCAGACGTTTGTAGGACACGGAGGCAGTTGCCCGGGTTTTCGGAGCCAGCTATCGGTTAACACGAAAGCCAAGCTGTCGGCCGTATTCATGTCCAATGCAATGGGCGTCGATACCAGGAGCTTCACCCAGATGGCCCACGAGATCTTGTCGCCCGCCATAGAGAAAGCGCTTGAATCCCCCGGAAAAGGTAAAGTGGCTTCATCCGAGCTCGACAAATACACCGGACTCTACCGCTCCGCCTGGGGCGAGGAGGCGGTGTTGACCTGGGAAGGCGATCTTGCTGTCGTCTCAACACCGACCCGCGACCCTCTCGAGAGTCTTACGAAGCTGAAGCACATCGAAGGATCGGTCTTCCGGCGGGTGAGGGACAACGATGAGGGCCTCGGGGAAGAATGGGTGTTCGAGCTCGACGCGCAAGGACGGGTTCTCCGCTTGAAGCAGCATGGTAACTATTCGGAGAAGGTGCGCTAAGGGCTGGCTCAATAACAATGAAGATCCTCGTCATCAATCCCAATAGCGACGCCCGAATGACGGAGCTCATCCATCAGTCAGCCAAAGAAATGAAGGACATAACGTTGACTAATTGAATCAAATTTGTAATGAAACTTGGTCCAGACCGAGTTATTCGTTTTTTGTTCTCTTCTTAATCCAAACGACCAGTGAACCACTAACGCGCTTCATCAGTAGTCTGCTGTTTGGCGGCACGGCCACCGATCCCGTGACCTTTGTCGGTGTGCCGCTTCTATTGCTTGGAGTAGCAACGATGGCCTGCGTCATTCCGGCTCGGCGGGCCATGACGGTCGATCCGATGGTGGCGCTGCGCCACGAGTGAGGGAATCGATCTTACCCCAACGATTCGAGCAAGACCTTGGCTTTTTTCAGATCGGCGGTGTCGAACCCCTCGGTGAACCAGTTGTAGATTTCAGAGAGCAGGGTCCGAGCTTCCTCTTTCCTGCCTTGTTCTTGGAGCAGGCGACTCAGGCTCGTCACGGCACGCAGCTCTAGAGTCTTCGCCTGCTGGCGGCGGGCAACCTCTATGGCCCGATCGAAACAAGCCTCAGCTTCGCCATGATTCCCGGCGGACAGTGCAAGCAACAGTTCCCCCTTGATTCGATAGATCTCTGACTCTCCCATACGAATCCCGGTCTCTGTCACGATGTCCAGAGCCTCTGCCAACATGCTCAGGCCCTCCTCCGCTTTCCCTGCTTTTCCATAAACCTCCGCCTGAAAAGGAAGCCAAACGGCCCGTGCAAACGTCTTCATGGTGATCTGGGAATCCAACACACCCTCACCCATCTGGGCCATCCCCTTCTCTACCTGCCCCCGATCAGCCAACGCCCAGCCTCGAAAAAAAGTCCCCATGGATATCATTTCCGTATATCCCTGCTCGGAAGCGATCGTTATCATCTCCTCCGCGCTCTCAATGGATGACTCGTAATCCCCGCATAAATGATGAACCTGGATAGCATTGAAAAAAGCAAAAGCTTGACCGAACGGGTGAGGCTGTTTGCGAGCGAGTCTCAAGCATTCTCGGGTTCTCGCCAATGCCTTTTCCGGATAGCCGAGCAGCGCCGAGCACCAGCCCGCGTGTCCGTAACAACTCACGCCCGGATTTTCTCCTCCATAGACAAAGGACAAAGGTCCATGCTCGCGGGGATCGTAAAGAGCGACACCTTTCTCGAAATGCTCCAGTGCCGAGACGATTTCGCCTTGTGCGAACAAGAGTATCGCCCAGAAGATGGTGTGCCTGGATGAGAAGAGTAGAGTCATCCTCAACTCCGAGCCAAATTCATGAGCCGTTCGCTAATCTCACGGGCCGTCTGAAGTCACCTTTCGTATTATGAATAGTAACAAGTGGCCACAGCAAGGGAAGAGCCGAGGCGTCACCTCCACCTGATGGGATAGCGCGAGCGCCCGGGTGCAAGCACGTTCTACTTCCTTTGATCCCCAACCCTTGGTGGCAATTAACTGTGGACTGAGAGCCATCTGAAAATTAAGCTCTAGATGCCTACGCTCGGGAGTGTCCGGCAAGGCCTCGAGACATTCCAGTCCCTTTTGAAAAAATATGATGGCCGCTTCGTTAGCGGAACCTCGTGCCGCCTTCTCACCCGCTTTGTAAAGGTATTCCACGGCTTTTTCCGTATCGTCACTCAGTGAATAATGATGAGCCAGCTCCTCGTAATAGTCTTCGAGCCGGTCCGGGTAGAGACGCTCCATCCCCTCGCCTACCTGATGATGGAACGACTGTCGGCGCCGCTCGAGGATACTCTGGTACGTCGCCTCCTGGGTGAAGGTGTGCTTGAAGGCGTACTCCAACTCCGGAACCGTCCTCTCCTCGTACACGAGGTCCTTTTCCTGGAACTCAAGGAGGTGACGATCCAGGTGACGATCCGAGCCGGCCAGTTGTTCCAGCAAACGATACTTGAACAATCGGCCGATCACGGAGGCACACTGAAGAACCTCTCTCGCTTCCGCGTCCAATCGATCCACCCGAGCCAGCACAACGCCCTGGATCGTGTCCGGGACGTCGAGAGACGATACGTCGTCACGTGCCCTCCACCGATCGCTTTCGCGGTAAACCAGATCCCGGTCGATTAAGGATCGAATCACTTCCTCGATGAAAAAGGGATTGCCTTCCGATTTCTGTAGAATGATGTCCCGAACAGATTCGGGAAGGTTCTCGATAGTGAGCAAGGCCCCGACCAGCTCGCGACTCTCCTTCGTGGAAAGATGCTTCAGTGTAATTTCCGTGTACCGGTCTCTACACTTTCTGTCAGCCTGAGCAGCCAGCTGCCAGCATCGATGCTCTCGTTCCGGGCGGTACACGCAAAGCAGCATCAACGGTTTAGTGGATAGGGACTCCATCAGCAAAGTAATGAGATCGAGCGACAGGTCGTCCGCCCAATGCAGATCCTCGATGATCAGCAGAAGCGGATTTCTCCTCGCCAGCGTCTCGAATCCATCCCGGAGTCGCATCAATGTCTGATTCCGGATCTGCTCTGGTGCGGCATAGTCCAGCTGCCGGTCCAGCTCGTTGTTGAAACGAAAAGACAACAGGCGTCCCAGAAAGGGTAAGTACTCTTCTGCATCCTGATCAAAGAGAGCCGTGGTGCCACGGGTGACCTTGCGAGCAATTTCCGCTTCGTCGTCCTGGTTGCTCAGACCGAAGTAGCTCCGCAGCATGTCGAGGAAAGGCCAGTAGCTGATCGATTGACCAATCGAGACGCAGCGGCCTTCCTGCCAGAGATTCTTCGCCTTCCCGTCTACATAAGTCTTGAGCTCGGACACCAATCGGGATTTTCCGATACCGGCTTCACCGATGACAGATACTATCTGTCCTTGCCCCGAATGCCACCGGTCCACCGCCGCCTTCAGATCGGAAAACTCCCGCTCCCGGCCGATCATTCGCGACCGCAGGCCCTCGATGCCTCGAAGTTTTTCGGGACGATCGGAAAGCCGCAGGACCTCGTAAGCCGTCACCGGCTCGTACAGTCCCTTGAGCTCAAGTGTCTCCTGCTGATCGAAGTCGAACATCTTGTGAGTAAGACGGTGGATTCCGGCACCGACGAGTATCTGACCGGGCTTTGCGGCTTCTTGCAGCCGCTTCGCTAGATTGATGTCCGGACCGTAGGCGCTGACCTCTTGATGCTGCTCGGTACCGATAGGACCGAAGTACATCATCCCCGTGTTGACCCCGACCGAGATCTCGAGCCCCATCTCATAAACCGCGTTTCGCATCTCCAAAGCTGCCCTCACCGCACGCTCGGGATCGTTCTCGTGGGCGATGAGGGCACCAAAGAAAGCCAGCACACAGTCTCCGATGAAACGATTGACGCTGCCTTCGTAGCGATACACCGCATCGGTAACGACCCGAAAACACTGGTTGACTTTCTCTACAACGGTTTCGGTGGGAAAGCTTTCGGATAGGGACGTAAAACCCGAGATGTCGGCAAACAACACCGTCACCAAACGGTTTTCACCAACCATCTCCTGGGCGGCGGACTCCATCTGCTGACGAAGGGGCTCGGGGACAGAGAGCCGATCCTGGATGTCCTCCAGTTTGGGGGGATCTGCGGATTCACCGGCACTCTGCTTCTCTCCGCATCCCCCGCAAAAAGCATCATTCGGCTCGTTGTCGAAACCGCAGGCTGAGCACTTCCATCCCAGCTTTGTGCCACATTTTCCGCAAAAGCGTCTGCCCTCTTTGTTCTCAGTTTGACAATTTGGGCAGTTCACCACGGACCTATTCCAATCTCTCCAGATCTCGGCGCAACGTCGTGATGGGGCTCGAAGCAAGGAGGACCTTACGCAGGTTCTCGTCTGTCAGCCGGCCGGCGACCTCTTCTGCCAGGCGCAGGCCATCCTTATAGAGCGTCATGGCCTCACCGCGCTCACCAAGCTCAACGAGCGCTCGGCCCAGACCGGCCGCGACTTCCCAGGTGAGATTGGGATTTTTGAGCTTCTGAGCTCCCTCCAACGCAGAGCGGAGGTATCGAGCGGCACCCTCCCACTGAGCATCGGCCAAGTAGATCTCGCCGGTCAGCTTGTCGGCTCGGACCACGTTCTTGGGCGCCGAGGTTATCTCTGTCATCTCTCGCACTTTCTCCGCCCACTCCAACGCTTTTTCCCGCCGACCGAGGGCGAGCTCGAGCCGCCCGTATTGATAGAAGAGACGCGTCTGGTGACGCCAGCGGAAAAACTCATTTTCTTCGAGCTCGTTGTACGCCTGGTCCAGCAGGCGTCGCGCTTCGCCGGGGTCTTCGTCGAGGTAAAGCTCCCCCAAGTTGACCAGGCAATTCCCCGCCAACTCCCAATCGCCGAATGCCGTGCCCATCTCCATAGAGCGTTGGTTCCAATCAAGCGACTTCTCCCGCATACCCAGCAGCAGGTAAACGTGTCCGATCGTGTTGCCATGGCGGGCGCGCATGGTCATTTCGTCCTGCTCAACGCTGAGGTCGTAGCCTTGTTGAAGGTGAAAAAGAGCTCTCTCGTAATTACCCAGCGCTGCGTTGGCTAGGCCAAGGACAAAGCGGCAAAGATGAATGCCGAAGGCAAGGTGCAGTCGGCTCATTTTGCCAAGCAACTTCTCTGCAAAATCCACCGCACTCTGCTCTTTGCCCTGGAAATGGAGGAGCCAGATGTTGACGCCTAACTCGGACTCATTCGCTAGTTGGGCGGATTCACGACTGACCTCTTCCGCCGCAACTAGGTTACCTCTTGCGATGTGCACCCATCCGTGTACACTCAGTGCGCGGGCCTGTACCTCCCTCAGTTTGTGTTCTCTCGCAATGGCGAGAGACTCATCGGCCTCCTGGAAAGCCTCCTTGAGGAGACCACCTCCCCAAATGTGCATCCAACCCTTCCAGGCAAGGGCCTCCGCCAACGTAGATACATCTCCACTGGCACGGCCGATGGCCTCCATGTGTGCGAGCTCATCCACACCACGCAAAAAGTCTATGCCGTCGTAGGAGAGGGCGCGTTGTAGGTGGACGTCGGGAGCGGATTCGCCCAGCTTCTCTGCAGCCTCCAAAGCCAGACCGAAAAGCTCGATAGCCTCGCGGCGAGCATAAGCGGCATAAGCTTTTTGCCCAGCCTCCCGGGCATACTCCAGAGCCTTGGCCCAGTTCCCTACCCGGAACCAGTGATGGGTGAGTTGTTCATAGCACTCTTCCAGCGAACCCTCGTGAATCTCCTCCAGGGCTTCCGCTACCTTCTGATGAAACGCTTCGCGGCGACGTTTTGAGAGGGATTGATACGCCGTCTCCTGGGTCAGAACGTGTTTGAAGCTGTACTCGACTTCCGGTACCGCTCGTTCCTCGTAGATGAGCTCCTTGTCTTCGAGCTGCCACAAGTAGCGGTCGAGTTCCTCACCGCGCTGACTCATATAAGAAAGAAGACGATGTCGAAAGAGCCTCCCGATCACTGCCGCACACTGAAGGACATCCTTGACGTCCTCCTCCAAGCAATCGATCCGGGACATGATGACGCTCTGGATGGTGTCCGGTACCGTGAGCGACTCGATCTCCGCTCGCGCTTTCCATTTGTCTCCTTCCCGGTAGACCACACCGCTATCGACGAGGGATCGAATCACCTCTTCCACGAAGAAGGGATTTCCTTCCGCCTTCTCCAGAATGAGCTCTTTGACTCGCTCCGTTAGGTTTTCGATCCGCAGAAGCTCTTCCACCAGACGGCGGCTCTCCTGAGGACGAAGCTCTCGAAGCCGGAGCTCCATATATCGATCGGGGCACTTCTTCGAAGCTACGGTCGAGAGATGCCAGCTCTTGTGCTCCTGCTCGGGACGATAGATGCAGACCAGCATCAAAGGAGCGAGCGTGAGCACCTCCATCAGTAGCGACACCAGATCCAGAGAAAGATCGTCGGCCCAGTGCAGATCTTCGAGAACCAGGATCAGAGGTCGCCGCCGAGCCAGGGCCAGGAAAAAGTCCCGGAGCGCCATGAACGTCCGGTGTTTCATCTGCTCGGGGGTCGCTGTTTTCAGCCTCTCGTCCCATTCGTTACCGAACTTCACCGAAAGAAGATGCCCCAGCGGTGGGAGAACCTCATCGGGTTGGTTGGGCAGAAGCTCTTCGACCATAGTGGCGAGCTTCTTTCCCATCGCGGTCTGCTCTTCGGTAGACTCGAACGAGAAGAAGCTCTTGAGCAAGTCGATGAAGACCCAGTAGCCCACCGTTTCTCCGATGGAAAGGCAGCGACCCTCTAGCCACAGAGGTGATACCGCACTTTTAATGGACTGCGCCTTCGCCTCGAGCTCCGAGACCAGCCTCGACTTCCCCACCCCGGCCACACCGATGATGGAAAGGATCTGACCTCTTCCCTCCATCAGCTCCTCGAGACAACCCGTCACCTTGGCAAACTCCTCGTCCCGTCCCACCATCGGTGCTTTCAGACCTTCGAGGCCCCGCATCTTCTCCGGCCGCGGTAAAACCTTCACGACCTGATAAGAAGAAACGGGCTCAGCAACGCCTTTTAGCGTCAGAGGGGGCAGAGTCTCGAATTCGAAGGCACGACGCGTGAGGCGGTGAGTTTCGCAGCCTACCCGGATCTGTCCAGGCTGGGCGCTTTCTTGCAGGCGTTTGGCCAGGTTGACGTCGGGTCCGTAAGCACTGACCTCGTGGTGCTTCTCCGTACCGATAGGGCCGAAGTACACCATCCCCGTATTGATACCCACGGAAATATCCAGATCCAGATCTGAAACTACCTTCTGCATCTCAAGCGCCGCCAAAACAGCCCGCTCCGGATCGTTCTCGTGGGCGATGGGGGCACCAAAGAAAGCCAGCACACAGTCTCCGATGAAACGGTTGACGCTGCCCTCGTAGCGATACACCGCATCGGTCACCACCCGAAAACACTCGTTGACTTTCTCCACGACCGTTTCGGTGGGAAAGCCTTGGGAAAGAGTTGTGAAGCCCGAGATGTCGGCGAACAGGACCGTGACGAGGCGATTTTCGCCTTCGAGCTCCTTTCCGGCGGTCTCCATCCGTTCGCGAAGGGGCTCGGGGATGTAAAGCTGACGCTGCATGTCCTCCAGGCGAGGCGAAATCGTCGTGCCCGATTCCGGCACCGGCTCACCCGCCGGGGCACCGCAGCTCATGCAGAACCTGGCTTCTGCAGGGAGGTTCTTGCCGCACTGTGGACAGATGACCCGGGTGTCCGCGCCGCAATGCATGCAGAATCTTGCCTCGGCGGGATTATCCGCTTGGCATCTTCTACATTTCATTGTTCTGAAGGCCCTTGTTTTCGAATGAGATTATAGATCATTTCAACCCGAACTGGCTCTCACACTTGCCCTCCAGAAAAAAGAAAAAAAATCACTTCGTGCTTGACAAGTTTTCCGAGCACCTTAAGAAGACTTCGATGGCGCAAACGAGAAGGTGCGCGAGAGAGATGTCGATTTTCCGCAAGGCCCTCTGACAGTAAATGAGACTTCAAAGCCATTTTGGATACTGGACGTCCAACACGCGCTAACTCAGGCAGTCGTAGAAGGCGGGTTTATATTGTGATCATGAAAAACAAACTCGAACTCAAATCGATTTCCGATGATGAACTTCTCCGCCGTTTGTCGGAGCTTCTGAAGAGCTCGCGTCGCATCGAGGCCGAGCTCATTGCCCACATTGCCGAAATGGATGATCGACGGCTTTTTCGAAAATCCTCTTCGTCCATGTATAAATACGCCACTGAGGTGCTGCACCTTTCGGAGGCTGAAGCTTACCTGCGTATCGAGGCCGCGCGTGCATCGCAGAAGCACCCAATGCTCCTCGATATGCTCGCCGACGGACGCTTGCATTTGAGCGGCATCGCGGTGCTTGCACCCGTTCTCACTGAAGCTAACAGAGAGAAGGTTCTAGCTCGAGCAACGCACAAAACCAAAGAGAAAATCAAAGAATTGGTCGCCGAACTTGCTCCCAAACCGGATGTTCCAAACTCGATACGAAAACTGCCGGAGCGTCGAGGAAAAACAAAGCCAACGACTTATCCCGAGCCGGAACTCCGTCTAGACGGAGTTAATTCTGAAATGCCTGCTCCACCGACGTCCGCCCCGTCTTCGCCTCCCGTGGTGGAACCGATCGCCGAGGCTCGTTACAAAGTCGCTTTTACCGCAAGTGCTGCGTTCCGCGACAAACTGGAGCGACTAAAAGCGCTCATGCGTTCGTCCGTTCCTGATGGCGACCTGGCCACCGTCCTCGAGGAAGCGGTAACCGAAAAGCTCGAGAAGCTCGAAGCCAAACGCTATGGCAAGACCAAGACCCCGAGAAAAAGTCTCGAAGAGACCGACACATCGCCTTCTTCGCGCCATATCCCAGCGGCAGTCAAGCGTGCCGTCTACGAGCGCGATGGAGCTCAATGTACCCACAAGGATGACACCGGTCGTCGCTGCACCGAGACGAAGCACCTCGAGTTCCACCACATTCAGCCATTCGGTCGCGACGGCGACCACAACCCGAACAATGTTGTTCTATTATGCAAAACTCATAATCTATACCAGGCCGAGCTCGAATACGGCAAAGAGGTGATGGATAGATACCGAAGCTCAGGAAGCCGAGTATCCGAGACGGCAGCAGTCTACACCTACAGCAATCGAGCCACTTCAATAACTGGACCGGTGCACTAGCCCTTTGACCACAGCGAGAAATTTCGTCAATAGGACGATTATAATATTTTCTTTATGAGTTAGCTCAGCTCTCTCAATAGACGTTGCTCGGAAAAAGTCGGATCGAGGTCGAGCTCATCGCCCACATGGCCGAGGTGGACGCAATTCCGGGCAATGCGGATATGAAGTTGTCTATACTTCTAGCGCGTTCCTCAAACCGCCTTTGCCACCACCACCGTGATGTCGTCGCTTTGGGGGAGGCCGTCGCAGTGACCGGCCAGGGCCTCGAGGATGTTCTCTTTTACACGGGCGGGGGGTTCGTCCTTGTTCTCTAGGATGATTTGCTCTAGACGTTCCTCGCCAAATTCCTCGTCCTCACGATTCGTGGCTTCCGTGATCCCGTCCGAGTAGAGTACCAGCAAATCTCCTGGCTCCCAGGAACCTTTGTTCATTGTGAAGGGGGACTTTTCGAAACCGGGCACGCCGAGAATCATGTCGGTGGAATCCAGCTTCTCGAGGCTGTCGTTGCTTCGGCGATAATGATACGGGTGAGGGTGTCCCGCATTGCAGTAGGTCAGCGACCGGCCGGCGGAATCGAGGAGAACATAGCAGCAGGTCATGAGCAGCCCACTCTCGACCGAGAACGAAACGGTGCGATTCATCGACTGCATGACACTCGGCGGAGAGTAATCGATCGTTGCCTGTGTATGGAGACAGCTCTTCGCCATGGGAACGAGAAGGCCTGAGAAGAAGCCGTGCCCCATGACGTCCGCCACGATGATTCCCAGCTTATCGTTTTCCAGGGGCAAATAATCAAAGTAGTCACCACCCACATCGGCGGCCGGGTCGCACTGACCGAAAACCCGCACGCGATCGGTGTACAGATCGTCGTGTGGCAACATCGCCTTTTGAATCTCGCGAGCGCGTTTGAGGTCTTGGAGCCAGCGTTCGCGCTCGAGACCGGCTTGAACCTGAAGCGAAATGTCCTTGCGAAGCTTTCGGGTTAGATTCTTGAGAATACCCTGAATGATCTCGTGGTTTCGGGAAACACCACGCACGAAGTCTTTTCTCTTCCACTTCAACAGATGGACATCTGTTTCCGCGATGGCGGATGCGCTTCTCGGCCCTTCATCAATTAAAGCGAACTCGCCCACACATTCGGGCGGGTGAAGGCTTACCAAACGAATCCCGTCTTTCTCGATTCTGATAGTTCCTTGGACGATGAAGTAGACGGCATCTCCATTGTCACGGTCACGGAATATGAAATCCCCCGCCTCGACCTTCACTTCTTTCAAATCGGCGCCGATGGTGTGTAGGCCGCTTTCTGGAACATGCCTCAAAAGCTCGGTCCGCCTTAGAAACGTTGTTCGATCTACCATGACCTCGTCCATAGCTGGGTGATAGTTCGAATGGTATCACAGCGCGGCATCGGTAGAAGCTATTCAGAGGCCGCCCGGTAAGCCTCTTCAAAGGCCTCAGTGAGCGCCTCGTTCGGAGCTCCCAACTGTGTCTCGTTGACGTAGAGACGGATGAAGCCGTCGCTCTGAGCTCCAACCCCTATCCCCCATTTCTCGCGCAGTCGTTGTCGGAACCGATCGGCGTTCGCATCGCCGATTTTAAACCTGAATATATTGGAACCGTTGGGCACGGGATGCACCTCGAAGCGTCCCGTCGCCTCGAGCATTGCGAACAAAGCATCCGCCTTCGTCCGAGCCCGCCCGAACCGCTCCTCGAATCCGTCCAGGAAGTGGAGCGCGACCGCAGCATTCGGCCAGTTCTGATACATATCACCGCCGTGCATCTTCCGGAGGAGGGCCACACGTTCGATGATCGCCGCGGGTCCGCACAAAACGGCACCTGCCGGCGCCCGCAGGTATTTGTAAAGCGAAATGTACACGGTATCGAAGAGCGCGGCATACTCTTCTATGCCAACGCCCGAATACCCGGACGCCATGAAGAGTCGCGCTCCGTCGAGGTGTAGACCGATGTCGCTCGCTCTCGCAAACTCACAAACACGGCGGAGCTCATGAAACTCGAATACCTCTCCCTCCGCTCTTCTCACCGGGTTTTCGATCGAAAGCGCCCCGATTCGAGTTGGGAAAGCCTCGCTCTTGTGCACCCGCTGCACGGTCTCCTCTAATTCCTTTACGCTGAAGCTCCCCCGGCCCGGCCCGAGTGGGACCAGCCGCTTGCCGTGGACGACTTGCGCCGCATCGGCTTCGTCTCGGAACACGTGGCTCGTCTCCTGCACGAGTACCTTCGACGCATCACCCGACAGCACGTGGATGGCGAGTTGGTTCGCCATGGTTCCTGAAGGTAAATAAAGTCCTCGCTCCTTGCCTGTGAGCGTTGCGAATCGGTGCTCGAGACGCTCGACCGCACCCCCTACTCCGTACCGATCTTTGAGATCGGTCTCGGCCTCCGTAAGATCCTTCAGTGTGGCGGCGTACTCGTCCGGAGTCAGCATCACTCCGTCGCCCCAGAAGTTGACTGGACGAGCTTTGTCTCGCTCGGTTGAGGACTGCGGTTTTTTCAAGGGTTCCGCGAACGCGGGACTTGCCACACCCAAGAGTGCGGCCGCACTTCCCGTCTTGATAAACTTTCTCCGAGTGAATCCTGTCATTTCAACATTTCCTTCCACCACTCGAGCTCGCTGTAGTAGCGGTGCACCGTATTCCAAGGAGTCCATCCCCCGTGGTAAGAGTCTGGGTAGCGAATGAACTTGGCCGGTACGCGGCGCTTCTTGAGCGCAGTGTACATCTGCTCGCCCTGCTCGATGGGCACTCGAAAGTCCGATTCACCGTGAATGAAGAGCGTCGGCGTCGTAACCCGGCCGGCGTAGTAAATCGGAGAGGATCTCCGCAGCAGCTCGCCGCTCTTTTCCTCCCAGGGCGGCCCGTAAAATTCGCTTTCCTTCGTTCGAGGGATGTCAGCCGTTCCATAGTCACTGATCCAGTTCGAGATTCCGGCGCCCACAATAGCCGCTTTGAATCGCGTCGTATGTCCAATGACCCAGTTGGTGAGGAACCCCCCGTACGAATATCCTGTGACTCCGAGCCGGCTTTCATCAATGGCGTAGTGTTCGAGCGCGTAATCCACGCCGCCCATCACATCTTCGAAATCCAAAAAACCCCAGCCGCCCCAGGTGGCGAAGAGGAACTGTTCGCCGTAGCTGCTCGAGCCTCGGGGGTTGGTATACAAGACCACGTAACCTTGGGAAGCCCAAAGCTGAAACTGGAAGGAGAAGGAATTTCCGTAGGCCCCATGCGGCCCCCCGTGAATCGCCAGTATCATGGGATAAGGACCCTTGGCAGAATCATAATCGGACGGAAAAAGAATCCAGCCTTCGATTTCCGTCCCGTCTTTACTCTTATAAAGGATGCGCTCGGCAGGACGGGGTTCGACTTCGGCAACCAGTGAGTCGTTGAATTCCGAAAGCTTGGTCTCTTCACTTCCATCGATGCGGGCAAGGTAAACCTCGGGGGGGCGAAGGGGATCCGTAACCGTAAACGCCATCCGATCGAAGGCCGAGGAAACGCTGAAACCGCTCAATTGACGGTCCCCTCGGGTGATTTGCTCCACCGCATCTCCCGAAGCGGGCACGCGGAACAAGTGGGAATCGCCACCTACGGAAGCGCTGTAGTAGATGTAGAGTCCGTCCGCGCTCCACCGGGGCTCTCCCGGCCTCAGGTCCCAGGAGGAGGTGAGATTCTCCATGGGACCCCCTTCGGCCGGCATCCGAAACAAATCGACCGGCGCACCGTGGTCTTGCTTTGCCTCGATGACGAGGTCCAATCCCTTAGCTCGGCGAAATGCAAGGGACCGCCCATCGGGAGACCAAGTGGGCGAGCTGTGATTATAGCCGTCATCCGTAAGCCGGCGGGCGTTCCCATCGATATCGACGACCCACAGATCCGCCCGCTCGTAAGTGTACTCGTCCCGTTGACGAGAATCGGCGACCACGACGAGCGCTCCGCTGTCGGGACGCCACACGGCCGACTGTACATCAACACCCAAGACGGTGATCTGCTTTGCCGCTCCGCCGGCACGGGGCAGGATGTAGAGCTCTTCCGGAGGCGTGGCGGCCGGGTCGCGCGGATCGGGAAGGTAACCTCGCCGATCGAAACGAAAGCCCATCCAGTCGTAAGCCCGACCTTCGAACCGCTCGTGCAGTTGCCGTTCGAGCTCTGAAGTGAAGTCGCGCGGATCGTCTTTCTTAGGCGGTGTCTCCTTCGTAAAGGCGATCCAAAGATTATCGGGACTGAAGATGGGCTCTCCCTCCACGCCCTCGATTTGAAACGCTTCGCCACCCGGCCCGTCCATACGCAGGAACCAGATCGATGTGGTTTGCTCCTGCTCCTTACCCGGAATTTCACGACGGGAGCTGAAGGCAAGGAGCTTGCCGTCGGGACTCCACCTCGGGCTCGTGGAGTTGTGGGCGGGATTCGTCAGACGTATGGGCGGCGCAGACCCATCGGTCGGAGACAGCCAGATCTCGCTCTGCCGACGGTTATCATCCTTAATAATGATCGTTCGTACGAAGGCGACCCAATTTCCGTCCGGCGACAAAGCCGGCTGCCCCACGCTTTCCAACCGGAAGTAATCCCCGAGCTCGAGTGTACGGGACATTTCGGGCGAAGCGGTGACGAGACACACTGAAAGCCAAAAAAGGAATGCCGTAGACAAAAGAGTCCGCACGGTCTTCAACATGGAAGCCTCCTGTCCGCCCATTCTATCGAAGTAACGTCCGGCGTTGAATAAGGAAGGTTGGTTAGAGGGTCGAGCCTTTGTTCTCGATCTTCGGTGACGGCCAAGCAAGACGGACCACCGTTCCACCATCAGCGCCGGGTCGGATGGAAAAAGAGGCGTGAATCATGTGGGCCCGGTAGCGCATGATGTGAAGGCCCATTCCATCGCATGTATTCGGCTTTTTTGAGAACCCCGCCCCATCGTCTCGGACGAATAGCTTACATTGGTCTCCGAAACGCGCCACGCGGATCGAGATGTTTTTTGCTCCGCCATGCTTGACGGCGTTGGTCACCGCTTCTTGTGCCACGTAGTAGAGGTGCCTTCTCGTCGCCTCGTCGATCTCCGGAACATCCCCTCCCATATGAACCTTGCACGAGATCTCGAACAGCCGCTCCATGTTGGAACACAGTTCCACCAGCGCCGATTCCAATCCGTCTTCGATAACGATCGGGTGAAGGACTCGGGCGAGATTGCGTGCTTGGGCGGTGGCTTGATTCGCCAGCTTCACGATCTCCGTCGCGGCAGCAGCTTCAGAAGACGGGATCGATGCGAGTCTCTGCGCCAAAGCCTGACTCAAAAACGCAATTCCCGCCAGTCGCTGGCCGAGGTCGTCGTGAAGATCTTGCCCGATGCGCGATTGCTCCCGGGCGCTCACCTCGAGGATCTCTCGCTCCAGACGCTTGCGCTCGGTGATATCCGCACCCAGGCCGACACTACCCGTTATGATACCTTTGCCGTCTCTGAGGGGCGCAGTCCAAAGATCGAGGTCCACCACCGATCCGTCGCGTCTCAACCGAGACACTTCGACTCCCGCAACGGCCGCGCCTCGCCGTATACGCTCGAGCATGGTTCGCGCTCCGTCTTCGGACACGTTAGGCGGAAAGCTACCAAGCACCTCGTTTTTTTCCCAACCGAAAATCCGCTCGGAAGCGGAATTCCACATCGTGACTCGCCCATCGCTGTCCATGGCGACAATGGACAGCGGGCAAGCTTCAATGAGGGCCTGCAATGTCTCGTTTGTTTTTCTTAGATTTTCTTCGGTTTTCTTTCGGTCGGTTAGATCGTGATGAATACTCAGAATCGCAGGGGCTCCGTCGATCTCCAGAATCCGGGATGTAATCTCGACCGGAAAGAGGGTACCGTCCGCCCGTCGGCACAGAAATTCCGACGGATAGACCGACCCTCCTCTCATCAGCTCGTCCATTCGGCGTGCGGCGACCGGTATGTCGGATGGAGTGAGAAAATCACTAGGCGTCAAGCCCACGAACTCGTCGCGGGAGTAGCCGTACATATGGGCCAACGAAGCGTTAGCAAAAGCGAGCCTTCCATTGACAAGAAGGCTGACGCCGTCGGGCAGGCGCTCCAACAGGACCCGAAGAACGTCTATTGGCTGCGTCCGCAGCCCACTTGCCCCTAGACCTTCCGCTAGATCCCGGACGATTCCAAGGAATTTGCCGCCGGAAAGCCTCTTGATACTGATTTCCGCCGGCATCGGCACTCCGTCGATCCGTCGTAGCTGCCTTTCGAGAAAGTAGGTCTTGCCCAGTTCGTACTCGTCGAATTGGAGTGTGGTCGCGAGATTCTCGTCGATGAAAAGGTCATGAATGCGGAGATCCAGCAGCTCGTCTCGCTCGTATCCCAGCATTCTGCACAGGTAAGCATTGACATCCAGGAACCGACCTCGAACATCGGCATTAAAGATTCCGTCGGAAACCCTATCTTGCCAGACCTTTGCGCTCGATTGCTCTTCGCCGGGAGATCCGACTTCTGCCCGCCGCCTGCCGGTATCGATTCGTTTTGTTGCCGAGTCCTTCATATCTCTTTGGATTTCAAAGTATATGAGCTCTCGCCAGGATTATTTGCAGGGTGATAATAGCTTGATATGTCGATATAGGGAAGCCTGGACAACGCTCGTATACCAAGGGGTGGAAGTGTTGATCCACTGCAAGTAAAATTGTCTATCCCGATCCGGAAAAGGACCGCGGCAAACGATATCGAACAGTAAAAGGACAACGAGAACACCGCATGCAGAGAACCATCCTTACATCATGCCTAGTCGGCGGCGTTGTACTGCTTTTGGTTAGCATCTACCTGGGAATCGATCTCGTTCATCAAAGAAGGACGGTCGTTTCCGAAGCAAAGGAATCAGCAAGGCAGCAGGCAGTCGACACGGCGAAGAGCTTGAACGAAGAGCTCGAGCAATACGCCAAGCTAGCGAACGATCTGGCTTCGGACCTCGGCGCCGACCGGAATTCCGTTCAGGAGCTCGCGGAGCGACTGGAGCGTGACCTGGCCCTGAACCCGAATCTCCTATCTATAGGAGTAGCTCATGCTCCGTCCGCATCCAGCGATGGGAGGATCTCGGCACCGTATTATGAAAGACGCGGAGACGAGCTCCACCTTCTGCAATTGGACGACACCACGAGTACCGACAACACATGGTTCGTCGAGGCGATGGAGGGGCGGGCCGGATGGCGAGAGCCCATCTGGGACGGTTCCCGTCAGGGTGTGACGGCGACCTACTCTACACCGTTTCCCGGATCTGAGAAAGACGAGGGGCAAGGCCCCGCGGGCGTGGTTTGGATCTCTCTGACCATGGACCCGGTGGAGAAGCGACTCCATGCACTCGAGCTCGGCGGTACCGGCTACGCCGGTATTATTTCGAAGGAGGGCTATCCCCTGGTGTTTCCGAGCCCGGCCATGGTTGCCAATCGAGTCAGCTTCTTCGATCTGCCCGAGGCACAGTCCGATCCGACTTTTAGGGCGGCTATCGAGAACGCAACTCGGGGCGAAAGTGGGTCGATCGAGCGAGATAACCGTTTGACCGGCCAGTCTTCCTGGTTCTTCTGGGAGCCGGTGGCCGAGTCGGGCTGGTCGATGGTCATCGCCCTCATCAAGGACGAGATCGCGGTCGATCAAAAAGCCTTCAGGCGTCGCATCATTTGGATCACCGTGTGCAGTATTTTCGGACTCATCGGGGTGGCCACGTCGGGGTGCATCCGCCTACATCACCGGTACCCGCGGAACGCAATACTCTGGGTACTTGTGGCATTCTCCGCAACACTGATGGTGACAGGTATGTTCCTGATCCGGCACATCGTTTTCCAACAGCCCAGTCACGAAGAGGTGGATCATGTCGTCATCGTGGATCGTCCCGGACTAGACGCCTTTCTGACAGCTCAGTTTGCCGGTCTGCCCGACGAGAGCTCCACGCAGGACCTACCCACCGGTATCTATTTGCAGTCCATGAAGCTCGTTGGTCCCAACGAGGTCTTCATCACGGGATATGTATGGCAGAAGTACGACGCCAACGGGCCAACGGACTCGGATCCAGGATTCGTTCTACCCGACGCCACCGATCCACGGATCACGGAGGCGTATCGGCATGAGAACAACGGCGTGGTGACCGTGGGCTGGTATGTCGAGACGATACTTCGCCAGAACCTGAATATGTCGAGGTACCCCCTCGATCACGACGAAATTTCCATTCGTTTCAAGCCCAAGGGGCTCAACCAGCGGCGGCTGCTGATTCCGGACTTCGACTCCTACACCTTGACTCATCCCGCCGCACGCCCCGGTCTCGATAGGAAACTGTTGGTCGCCGGGTGGAAGGTCGTGGGGTCCTTCTTCGATTACAAGTTCGAGAAGTATACCTCCAACTTGGGTATCCCAGGGCGTATCGGCGGTGCGCTCGTACCGGAGCTCAACTTCAACATCAGGATCCAGAGATTTCTCCTCGATGTCGTCATCAGCAATGGCATTCCCCTCATCACGGTATTGATCATGTTATTTGCCATTTTGGTAAGCTCGACCCGGAACGAGGAGGAGTCCAAGTTGTTGGGATTCAATCCGTCCGGCGTCATGAGGGTCGCATCCGCTTTGTTCTTCATCGTTCTCCTGGCGCACATTCAACTGAGGAATACAGTCCAGGCTCAACAGGTCGTCTTCATGGAGTACATCTATTTCGTGGTCTACTTGACCATCCTGCTCGTGTCACTGCACAGCTTCCTTTTCTCTCTCGAGAGGTACAACCAAGGCCGACTCGGATACCGCGACGGACTCGTGCAGAAGCTCCTTTTCTGGCCCCTCGTTTCCGGCTCGCTGCTCCTCATTACGATCCTTCACTTTTATTGATACGAATCGTGAACGACGTTCACGACAGATCGTTCGGCGTCCTACCCACATGTTAGGAAGCGTGCGCCGGATTAAGTCTCGACGGTGCCGGATTTGTCTTCCTCGATCAAGACAGTGACAAGAATGGACGCTCCCATGGCAACGAAAGAAGGTGGCTGCCCGGGCCGTGATGACGTGATCCAAGCCGGTCACGATCCAGACGATCGTGGTCACGAGGCCGGCCAGAAGCGCCGTAACGACCCCGGCGGAGCTATAACGCTTCCAGTAGAAAGACAGAAGTACCGCGGGAGCGAAAGAACACCCGATTCCCGCCCAGGCGTAGCTCACGATGTAGTAAATGAGATCCGAGGTGGTCATGGCGAGGACCAGTCCGAGGACACCCACCGCGAGCGTGGCAACGCGGGAGATCGCGAGGAGGGTTCGGTCGGGAGCCTTCCCCTTTTTGAGGATCCCGTTATAGATGTCTTGGCTGATGGAAGAGGCGGCGACAAGGAGCATGCTTTGCGCCGTTGAGATCATGGCGGCAACCACACCGGCGAGCAGCACCGCAGCCAACCACCAGGGAAAAAGCTCGGTCAGCACGTGGGGAAGAATCATTTCCACGTCTTGAACGGCATCGGGGCCGAACAAGACCAAGGCGCACACACCGATGAGAAATGCACCACCGTAAGCGAGAACCGTCCAAGTTACGGCAAGATTCCGTCCAACCACCACGTTCCGATCGTCCCGCATCGCCATGAAACGGGCGTTCAGTTGCGGCTGTCCACCCAGGTAACCAAAAACCCACGCGATGTTGTTGAAGATCAAGATACCCGCCGCAAAACCGGCCAAACCACCGGTCCAGGAATCCATCCCCGGGCCCGCAGAGGCTAGAGCTTCCGGGATGCTCACCGGCCCGGCCATGACTTTGGTCAGCATAATGACGGGAGTCACCACGAGGGTGACGATCATGAGGACGGCCTGGAAGGCATCGACGGCCACCACGCTGATGAAGCCGCCGACCGTCGCGTAAGTGAGAATCACCGCTGCGGCGATGATCTGGCCCCAGACCGGGTCCAGCCCAAAGGTCTGGAAGATCGTCTTACCCGCCCCCGCGAACTGAGCCCCCACGTAAAACACGAAGAAGAAGGAGATGATGACGGTGGAGAGAATCCGAATCGTGGCCGCCTTTTCGGGAAACTTGGCGGAGAAATATTCGGGCATGGTCAAAGCGTTGTATTGCTGTGCTTCGGCACGCAATCGCCGGGCGATCACAATCCAAGCCGAGCTGATACCCAAGATGCAACCGACGGCGATCCAAATCCCCGATATTCCGTTGGCGTATACGAATCCAGTAAAGCCCAGCAACAGCCAGGCAGACTCTCCCGTAGCGCGTTCCGACAGGGCGAGCATCCAACCGGGAAGCTTGGAGCTCCCCAGAATGAAATCGGCCTGGGACTTCGTGCGAAGGGCCTGCCACAGACCAAGCACCAGAGTCAGAGCGAGATAACCGATGAATATTCCAATCACAGTCGAAAGCCTCCTGGTTCGAGCCGAACCCGGTGCATTCTAGTTTTCCATGTCTCCCAGCTCAACTGCGGCGAATTTCCGCATAGCGTCAGGTCGAGTAACATGCTCTCCGGCAAGCATAAGAAGGTAGAACTCATGGAAGAACAGGATCCGGTAAAAACTGCCAAAGCCAACGCCCCCGGTGTCCAGTACATCACTCTGGAAAACGGGCACAAAGTCTGGACTCAGACGGATCGGCGAAGGTGAGATAAAGCTCTTGACGCTACATGGTGGTCCCGGCGCCACCCATGAGTATTTCGAGATTTTCGAGAGACATCTCCCTCAGGAGGGAATACAGTTCATCTACTACGACCAGTTGGGGTCCTACATGTCCGACCAACCCGACGACAAGAGTCTTTGGGTGAGAGAGCGCTTCGTCGAGGAGCTCGAGCAAGTACGACGCGCATTGGAGTTAGACAACTTCTACCTTCTCGGAAACTCCTGGGGTGGAATGCTTACCATCGAATATGCGTTGAAATATCCCGCGCATCTCAACGGCATCATCATTTCCAACATGACCGACAGTATTCCCTCCTACGTGGAGTACATCACCGAGTTGAGGAATCAAATCCCCGCCGAGGCTCTGGCCGTTTTGGAGAAGTACGAAGCGGCCAGAGACTATCACAACCCGGAGTACGAGAAGACCCTCATCGAGCACCTCTATACCAAGCATATCTGCCGAGTCGATCCTTGGCCCGATGCCGTCCAGCGCACTTTCGCCCATCTCAGCACACCGGTCTACACACTATGAACGGCGACAACGAGTTCTTCATCAACGGCAACATTCAGGATTGGGATCGATCGGAAGATCTGAAATCGATCGATATCCCCACGCTGATCCCGGTCGGCGAGTTCGACACCATGTCCCCGAAGCGGATCCTCGAAATGGAAAAGGCTATGCCGCGTGCCAGGGCGGTCATCTGTCCGGGCGGAAGCCATTTCGCCATGTGGGACTCCGAAGAGGTCTATCACCGAGAGCTCATCAAGTTCATCCGAGAGGTCGAAGAGGGCACGTTCTAGAGTTACTGAATCCGGGACCGGAACTTTTTCCGCATCCCTACGTATAGAACTATCTATAGAAGCACCTATAGAATCTCGATAGGAGGTTTCATGGGCGAGCGAAAATCCGATCTTCTTCGCGGCACCCTGGATCTGTTGATTCTAAAGACGTTAACGCTCGATGCCATGCATGGGCTCGGAATCTCCCGGCGCATCGAACAGGTCACCGACGGGGTCTTCCAAGTGCAGCCGGGCTCGCTTTTCCCCGCGCTCCATCGACTCGAACAGGAGGGATGGGTCCAGGGGGAATGGGGCGAATCGGAGAACAACCGCCGGGCCAAGTACTACCGGTTGACTCCCGCCGGCAAACGCCGACTGGGTGAAGAGAAAAAGAATTGGGCGCAGGTCGTTCTGGCAATCACCAAAGTTCTCGAAGCGAACTAGGAGGCAACGGATGCCCGTACTCGCAAAAATCAAGAGCACTTTCCGATCGCTCCTGCGGAAAAAGGAACTGGATCAGGACCTTGGCGAGGAGCTAGAGAGCTATCTCGACATGCTGGCGCAGGAGAAGATCGACAAAGGCATGGAGGCCGAACTGAAGCTCGCCGCGAAGCGCAGACTCGAGCTCGGGGGCGTCGAGCAAGTCAAGGAGCGGGTTCGAGAAAACCGCCTCGGCGCCGCCATCGACACGCTCCTTCATGACATTCGATTTACCTTCCGCACGCTCTGGAAGAACAAAGGTTTCGCGCTTTGTCGCGATTCTGATTCTCGCCATCGGCATCGGCGCCAATACGGCCCTTTTCAGCACCATCAACACGGTCCTTCTACGACAAGTTCCCTTCGAGGATCCCGACCGGTTGATCATCGGCCGCAAAACCATTGAAGGAGTCTTTCCGGGCCCGTCTCCACTCCCGATTTCTTCGATTACCAAGAGCTCAACCGGTCCTTTGAAGACCTCGCACAGTTCTCGAGCTACACGTATCAACAAACCATCACCGGAGGTACACAGCCGGAGTTGGTTCGGGCGACGTGGTAACCTGGAATTTGTTCCCTCTCCTGCGTGTCAATCCGTCGATGGGCCGGCACTTCCTCCCGGAAGAAAAGCAGGGGACGCAAACACCATTTTGATCAGCCATGGCTTCTGGCAACGTCGGTTCGGGGCATCCCCTGACGCGGTAGGCAGCACGCTGCATCTAGACAGCAAGCCTCAGACCATCGTGGGCGTGATGCCCAAAGGTTTCCGATTCCTGCAGGATGTCGATCTGTGGCGCTTGATCAACCGGGAGGACCCCTACGACAAGCGACGGGATTCCCACTCCTACACGCTCGTGGGCCGCTTGAAGCAGGGTGTCTCCATCGAACAAGCGCAGAGCGACGTCGATGCCATCGCGAAAGGTCTCGAGCAGAAATACCCCGACACCAACAAAGGCAAAGGACTGTATCTGATGGACCTCCATGGGGCCATGGTGTCGAGGTTCGATCTGAGTCTCCTCCTGCTCATGGCGACGACGGTATTGGTATTGCTCATCGCCTGCGGCAACGTGGCAGGTCTTCTTCTGGCCCGCGGGCAACAACGCCTGTCGGAGATCGCGATGCGGACGGCGCTGGGAGCGCCGAGGAAACGTCTGGTCCGCCAGCTTCTCACCGAGAGCTTGATCCTCACCATGATTGCGGGAATCGCGGGCATCGCGGTTGCGTACCTATTCCAGGACCTACTCCTGCAACTCCTTCCGATGGGGGATACGGGAATCGACCCTCCCACCATCGACGGGGCGGCTCTCACTTTCGCACTGCGGTCTCGATCCTGACCGGTCTGGTGGTCGGTGTCATTCCCGCTCTGCGAGGCACTCGCGTCGATCCGTCTCAACAACTCAATAGCGGGACGCGCTCTTCAACCGGGCCTCCATAGTACGCGCCTTCGCAGTGGGCTCGTCGTCTTTCAGGTAGCCGTGGCGATTGTTCTTTTGATCGGATCGGGGCTTCTGATCCGCAGTTTGGTTCATCTGACGACGGTGGACTTGGGATTCGATCCCGACCACCTCCTCACCGGAACCATTCGGATCCAAAGCGCCGACTACCCGACTCCGGAAGAACGCAACCTGTTTTTTAACTCACTTCTCGAAGACATCGAAGCCCAGCCGGGTGTCGTCTCGGCAACCTTGATCAACAAACTTACCGATTCTCAGCGCATGGCAAGATTGGCCCATTTGGCTCGCCAGCCAACCCCGTCCATCTGCACAAGACAGCTTCATGGCCATGGCACGGTGGGTTCCTCCGGCTATTTCGAGACGATGAAGATCCCGCTTCTCGAAGGACGTGATGTTTCGGATACGGACGTTCCCGGTTCTCCTCGAGTCGTCGTGCTCAGCGAAGCCGTCGTACGAAACCTCTTCGCCGGCAGAATCCCATCGGGCAGATGGTCAAAATCGGATGGAGTGACGATCCCTACCAAGTCATTGGTGTCGTCGCCGACGCTCGCCTCAACCGACTTCGCAACGATCTCGATCCGGCTCTTTACATGGCGGCCGCTCAAACGGGATTCACACGGTTGCAGGTCGCGGTTCGGACTTCCGGCGACCCCGGCCTTCTCATTGGACCCATTCAAGCCCTCTTGAAGGACAAAGACCCGAACGTCGTCTTCGCCAATCCGGCGCCGATGCGGATCTATCATTGATGATGCCTTGGGAGATTACCGGATCGTGATCTTGTCCCTGGGCCTTTTTTCGGCCGTGGCTTTGGTGCTGACCGCCATCGGACTCTATGGCGTACTCGCCTATCACGTCAGCCAGAGAACCAACGAGATCGGTATCCGACTCGCCATGGGAGCCTCGAACACCACGCTACTCGGCATGATTCTAAAGAGAGGCTTGGTCCTGGTCGGGATCGGTTTGTTCTTGGGCGTCGTATGTGCCCTTTGGGCATCGCGCCTCATTCAACAACTGCTGTACGAAACACCACCCCTCGATCCGACAACCTACGCCGGCGCCGTCTCGTTCCTCGGCCTCGTGGCCTTGATCGCCTGCTTCCTACCTGCCTGGCGGGCCACTCGGGTGAGTCCGGTGGACATGCTTCGGAGAGAGTGACTTAAGGGAAGGACGAGTTTTGACAATGACCAGGTCTGATCATTTTTATCAATACGTCTTCTATCAGGATGAACTTGTGATTATTGTGCATCAATTTGTTGAAGCTGCCGTCGTCTCCCTGGATGTGACTGTTTTGCGAGATCCTTCCTGTCAGGCTTATTGTGGACCCTTCCGCTGTTTCATCTAGTTTCTTTTGGACCTCCGCGCTTGCCGGAATAGTGTGATAAGAGACCAGTTCACCTTTCGGTTGAATTTCCGATCGCCAATAGAAGTTACCACCTCCCGTTGATTCGATCTCGACTACTTCTGGATCACTGTATTCTCCGGAGGTGATAACAAGGTCATAAGTCACTATGGGCATGTTCTCATCGTAATGTCGCTCCTTGATTCTCAGAAAACCTTCTACTTTTTCCGTGCTTCCCCAATCGGTGGTGTACTTCTTGCCTTGATGAGTAATCTCGCCATTGTCACTATGCTTCATTTCCCGGGCGATGTTGACGGCATCCGGCTTCCAGGAGAAGTAAACTTTTGCCGCAACTGCGAGCAGCACAATTAGTAAAATCGCAATCCATTGCTTCATATGTGCCCCTTGCCAAGTACAACCGTTGTTCCCGGTGTCCGGCCCAACCAGCGTACGACGCCCTTGTGTTTCTCCAGTTTTCTCGTCGTAAGTCCCAAGTAAACGTGTTCAAACCCTCGAGTACCGTAATCCAGTTCGGTCATGGTGTTGCCCGCCAACACCGCAATATGCAATGTGAGAACGAACCTCCCGCGGAGCGGTCTCCCCACCCCCTCCGAGAGCTCCATTCATATCGACTTGCGAAAATCTTCTTCGGTCGCTACTGCTGCTGCTTCTTGGCCTTCTCAGCCTCGCTTTTTAGGAACGCTTCATGCTCCTTCTTGAGATCTTTCCAGTTCTTACTGAAGTACTTCTCCTCCTCCTTGGTCATGATCCTGAAGGGCGCCTCGACCGTGCTACCGGCGAACTTGATGCTGAGCCAGTACTGCCCGGGCTCGATCTTTTGCCCCTCGGGCATCTTGAAGAATAACCGACCGAGGCAGGCACGCTGCGAAGTAAGCTGGAACTGGTCCCACATGAGTGTTCCGGGACCTTGAGCCGGGTCGGAGAAAAAGAGCATCGGACAGGCTTGATGCGCGTCGGCCGGAAAGTAGTTGATGGAGTCGCGGACCACGCTGGCACGCCGGTTGAGAGCCCGCAGATAGCCGGCCTCGACGTACATCTCCCTGGACGCCATGGGAACCATCGATCCGTCAGGCATTTTGACGGAGAAATCGGCACGCGTCAGCGTTTGCTCCGGGTGAGGCTTGAAAATGGTCACCCCAGCCTCGAGCAACATCCAGTCCTGTCCCTGCGAAGCGTTGGCGGTGCGGTAGCCAAGGGTGATCCAACCCTCGTTATTGTAGGCTATCCTCGCGAACTGGCCCTTGATCGTGTAGACCCCGGGAACATCCGGCGTCGGCCCTTTAATCTGCGGCTCCTGTGCCAAAACGCCCTGAGTCGCGACGCCTGCAAAAACCAGCATGATCAAAATGACAAAAGTGTTGCGTATCGCATTCATAAATCATCCTCTCTTTCCATCGGCTTTGGTCGCCGGGGGGACAAATCGAGTAGGATTTATAGGCGACGTCAAAACGATTCCGCCCTGGACGGCACTTTGCCAACTAGGTCGGACTCCTAGTTCGAGATACTGTGAGCCTGGTCCGCTATCTGAAATGTAAGACCACAGCGCAAGGACCTAGATTATATCGCGGGTTCGGAAACATCCATAAGACGGTATCGATGACTAATAACGTACACGCCCTGTTGTTCGACGTTTTCGGGACCTGTGTTGACTGGCGCTCGAGCATCGTCAGGGAAGGTGAACACCTGAATCGCGAAAGAGGGCTGGAGATCGACTGGGCGGTTTTTGCGGATGCATGGCGTGCGATGTATCAACCGTCCATGGAGCAGGTGCGAAGCGGTGCGAGGCCGTGGACCATCCTCGACGATCTGCATCGGGAAAGCCTGGAGCAGATCTTGGAACAATTTGGCCTGAAAGACCTCGGCGAGGATGAGCTCGATCATCTGAATCGGGCTTGGCACCGGCTTGATCCCTGGTCGGATACGGTGGAAGGGCTGAGTACACTGAAGCAGAAATACGTGATTGCACCCCTGTCAAACGGGAACGTAGCGCTGCTGGTCAATATGGCGAAACGGGTCGGTTTACCATGGGATGTGATTCTCGGTGCCGAGGTAGCCGGGCACTACAAGCCGCAACCGGAAACCTACCTGACCGCGGCGCGGCTTTTGGGTCTGAAACCCCACCAGTGCATGATGGTCGCAGCACATAACAGCGATCTCGTGGCGGCCAGAGATTGTGGATTCAGAACGGCATTCGTGTGCCGCCCCCTCGAACACGGGCCGGATCAAAGGTCCGACCTCGAAGCGGAGTCGGACTGGGATGTGATCGTATCAAGCTTTGTGGAACTGGCGGATGAGTTGGCAAAAAAACATTAATCTCAGTATTGATACCAGATCGCGAGTTTGGTCCGGAGCACCAATGTCGTAAGGCACCGAGACGGGAAACATACATCCCGCGTGACGCGCGGACACCTACCACTTCGACTGAACGAAACGATAGGTATCTTGTCCGCGAACGAGCGAGTCGCTCCACTTTTGGATGTGTTGATCCACCTCCTCGTCGGAGTACACTCGAGAGAGCATCGGCCTGATACCCGTTTGGGTTCCTTCTATGAGAGGATCACCCAAGAACACGTAGGTGAGCGTACCGTCTTCGTTAGGTTTCGCCGGATACAGAGCACGAAAGGTACGCGTCTGACGGGCGAACTAAGGATCCTCGGCCGCTATTTGGTCCACCGTAGTATTCATGAAATCAACGAACTCCTCGAATTGAGCCCTCTTGTCCGCCTTGACGTAGGTGAAGAACATGACGACTGCCTCGCCTTCTTCAGCGCGGACCAGCTCCTCGCTGGTCATCGGCTCCGGCGACAAAGCAACGCCCCCAGTGGGTTGCTCTGCCGGTTGGCAGGCCCAGAGTCCTGTCGCAATGAGCAAAAGTGCGAATAGCCTCATAAACAACTCCCAGAGATACCGCTTACCAACATCACATTTTCTACACGTAAAATAATCCCTCTTTGTAATGTCTAGGTCCTACCTTCCGCTCTCCTCCGTGGTGGGGCGCCCTCCAGGCGTGGCGATGATCACCGGCGGCACGTTTTTATTACGCAAAAGATCATTGAACGCCGTGAGGTCGGTTCGGATCACTTGCTGTAGCTGACCCAAAAGATCGTCGAGCTGCGGCTTGAGATCTTCGAAACGCTCGTACGCACCCGCCGTCGGTTGAAAATCGCCCGAGTTGACGAAGCCATAGAGGCTCGTGAACTGGTTGTCGATCATGGGCGGAAAGTTGATCGGGTCCTGCCCGGATTTGCTCTTCACTTGAGTGAGCTCGACCTCGATGGCCGTCAGCTTACCGGTGAGCTCCTCGGACTCCTCAGTCACCGCGTTATCTTCGATCCCCGCCTTACTCATTCGTTCGACGATGCCCTTGGCTTGCAGCTTAATCTCTCGCAACCGAGTGAGTCCGTCGAAGAGCTCGTCGATCTTGGCGGCAATCTTCGCGAGGAGCTGATCTTGTTTCTGGAGGTCGGCCACCGTGGCGCGCGAGTTTGGATTGAGCTCTATCTTTAAGGAACGAGTCTGACTCCAGTCGCCGGCGGACAATCTGACCTGATAGGTACCGGGTACGACGGTTCTTCCCGGTGTCCGGCCCGACCAATGTACGACGCCCTTGGGTTTTTCCAGTTGTTCTCGTCGTAAGTCCCAGGTAAATGTGTTCAAACCCTCGAGTACCGTAATCCGACTCGGCCCCGGATTGAACCGGCGGTTCACCTGGACTCGCTCCGGCTTGTCGCCGGCTTTTCCTTTATAGCTGCGGACGACCTTTCCATTCCCGTCGAGGAACTCCAGAGTCATCTCCCCTTCGGGCAGCTCGGCGATGTAGTAATTGACCCGCGCACCTCCAAGACCTCCGCCCCGGTGAGCGACACGAGGCTCGAACAACCAAGCGTCGGCCTTCTGCACCTCATCCGTGATTTGATGGAGCGGAGAAATATCGTCCAGTACCCAGAACGCCCGGCCCTGGGTGGAAACAACCAGGTCCTTGCGATGCACCCTGAGATCCGTGACCGGCGTGACCGGCAAGTTGTTCTGGAAGCGCTGCCAGTGAGCCCCGTCATCGAACGAGACGTACATGCCGAACTCGGTCCCCGCGTAGAGGAGGCCCTTCCGGTCGGGATCCTCCCGGACCGCCCGGGTGAAGTTGGTGGCGGGGATACCGTTGTTGCCGTTGGTCAGCAGATCCCAGCTTTCACCGTAGTCGTTGGTCCGGAATATATAAGGATGGAAGTCGTCCTCGCGATACCGGTAAACGGCGATGAACGCGCGTCCCGGGCCATGCGCAGAAAGATCGATCACGTTGACCGTGCCGCCCTTGGGCATGTCGGCCGGCGTGATGTCTTTCCAGTTGGCGCCGTTGTCCCGCGAGATGTGGACCTTGCCGTCGTCGCTCCCCGCCCAAAGAACTCCCGCCTGGTGGGGTGACTCCGCGAAAGCAAACACCGTGTTGTAAACCTCCACACCGGTACTGTCATGGGAGATGGGGCCACCGGCATAGTCCTGAGTCTCGGGGTCGTTGGTCGTCAGGTCGGGGCTGATGACCTCCCAGCTCTGGCCTTGGTCTCGGGACCGATGGATCACCTGGGAGGAGTGATAGAGAACGTCCGGGTCATGAGGCGACAGGTCGATGGGGGCGTTCCACTGAAACCGATACTTCAGATCCCGTGGCGCGGAGCCGAGTTGCAGCTGCGGATAGGCCAGAATCTGGCGCGTTTCTCCCGTGCTGCGGTTGAGCTCCGTGATGCGGCCTCCGTAAGAGCCGGCATAAATGATGTCGGGATCGCGCGGATCGACGGCGATGTGACCGCTTTCACCCCCACCGACCGAGTACCAGTCGGGCCAGAACGCCCTCGCCCTTCACGGCTCGGCACGGAGATCGTGGTGTTGTCCTGCTGAGGACCGTAGACACGATACGGCCACTGGTCGTCCACGATGAAGCGGTAGATCTCGGCGGTGGGTTGATTCATCTGCGTCAGACCAGGCCTGTCCCCCGTTGAAAGAAACGTTACCGCCGCCGTCGTTGGCGTTCACCATAATTTGATTGTCGTTGGGGTTGATCCACAGGTCGTGGTTGTCCCCGTGCGGATCCTCGATCTGGATGTCGAAGGTCTTGCCTCCGTCCACCGATTTGTAGAAACCGGTGTTCAACGCGTACACGATGTTCTCGTCCTTGGGATCGGCAAAGATGTGAATGTAGTACCAGGGACGCTGTCGTAGATTGGCGTCTCCGTTGATTCTGTGCCAGCTCTCACCACCGTCCTCCGAGCGATAGACACCGCCGCTTTCGCCCTCGGCTTCGATGAGGACCCAGACACGATTCGGATTGGCGGGTGAAACGGAGACGCTCGTCCGGCCGACCATACCGGTGGGCAGTCCGCCTTCGAGCTTCACCCAGTTATCGCCGCCGTCTGTGGTCTTGAAGATGCCGCCTTCCTCGCTGCCCGAGATCACGGACCAGGGCTTGCGCTCGGCGCGCCATGCCCCCGCGTAGAGGATCCGTGGATTCGTAACGTCCATGGATAAGTCGACCACGCCCGTTTCTTCGCTGATGTAGAAAACCTTTTCCCAGGTCTCACCGCCGTCTTTGGATCGGAAAACGCCTCGCTCCTCGTTGGGGCCGAAAATGTGTCCGAGAGCCGCCACGTAGACCAGATCGGGATTGTTCGGATGGATGCGGATCTTGCCGATCTGGCCCGGCTTGCCGGAGCCCGATGTGCTTCCATGTCTTCCCGGCGTCCGTGGATTTGTAGATCCCGTCGCCCGACGGAGATGTTGCCGCGAGGGCAAGCCGAACCCGTTCCGACGTAGACGACGTTCGGGTCGGAATCGGCCACCGCGATGGCGCCGATCGCTCCGACGCCGAAGAAACCGTCGGACACGTTGGTCCAGTTGTGGCCGGCGTCCGTGGTCTTCCAAACGCCGCCGCCGGTGGTGCCCATGTAGTAGACGAGCGTCTGGCTCGGGACTCCGGTCACCGCTGTCGAGCGGCCACCGCGGGAGAAATCGAGGGAGCGATATTTCAGACCCTCGAGCAGGGATGGGTGAAACCGTGAGGTTTGCCTCAACCTCCTCGTAGTCCCGGTGGCTTCCCTGAGCGAATAGGGTGGGCGCCTGGCCCATGGCCAGAACGACAAAAAGGGCCACCCAAAAAGCCCTTGAAAGAAAAACGGGTCCATGAGTTTTCATGACAACCTCCGGTTGGATGAAAAAGCTATATATTGAAGATGAGCGCGCCGCGTTGTTTATCTGCCAGCGTCGAATTATGGTGCGGCCGGCCCTACATATGCAACAGGTCATTTCCCCTTGTTCTTCTTGAAAACGTCCGACAAGGCTCAACGCGTAGAAGCCGGGACGGTATTGGAGAGCGCCGAGATGTTTGGAATCTTCGTCGGCGCTTTTAATAGCGAAATAGAGGGTGTTTCTCGTGGCAGTCCCATAACGGTGAAGCGCTCGACGGAGCCGGCCGGTTGCGGTGCGGGCTCTCCGTCCAGCCGGGTCGCAGCATCGAAGGCGATGTCATCGTTGATCGGAGAGAGGCTGTACCGGATGTCGTAGGAGCTTGCTGTTCCGTCTCGATCCGCTGTCGCCGGGTGATGTCCACGTGAGTGTGGCTCCGTCGGGCGGTACGGTGGCCTGGTAAAGCTCCACTTCGGCAATCTGCACGAAGTACAGACCGGCGGTATGAAGGCCGACTGGGTGACCCGTATCCGGACGTAGCGAGCCGCACCCGGAGTGAAGTCGAAGGGGTACCAGGTCCCCGGCATTGGCAATGAAGTCAGCAACCGAGTGCAGCGGGTGTGAAGTTCTGATTGTCGATGCTGAGCTCGACCGTGAAGTCCTGGGGAAAAAACGCCCCGCTGTTGTCCCGAGAGAGGAGACGCAAACGGCCCACATCGAAAACGGCGCCTAAGTCCAGAGTGATCTGCTCGACCTGCATCGAAATCCGCCCCGGCGTGCTCCAGAGCGTCACGGGATCTCCGTTGACCGCCTTGTCCATCGTGTTGGAGCCCCCCTCTCCCGAAGTGCTCACCGCTACAGCCGGGAGCAAGCTGTAAACCCATCCTTCCGGCGCCGACGTGGCCAGGTCGCTAATGGCGGCCGGCGGTATATCATCCTCCGTCCTAGCGCTCGCGACATTGGAAAGCGTGGAAACATTACCCATCTCGTCAACGACCTTCATGGCAAAGAAGTAGATCGTGTCCGAGTCGAGAGAGTCCACGGTCATGGACTGAAGCGTGCCGGAAACTTCAGGATCGGGCTCGTCAGCGAGCTCGGTGGCGCCATCGAAGTCGGCGTCATTATTAATGGGCAAGAGACTGGAACGGATGTCGTACGAGTCCGCAACGCCCACTATCCCATTATCACCCGTTGCCGTCCACCTCAACTCCATGGAGCTTGCGCTTTCGGCACTTGCCTCGAGATCGACGGACAGCCGCCGGCGCAACATTCGGCGTGTGTATATAGCCGTATTGGAGATGCACCGAGACGTTCGGAACCTCGTCGGCGCCCTTGATAGCGAAATAAAGGGTGGCTTCGACCGGCAGTCCCGTTACGGTGAAGCTCTCGGCGGAGCCCGCCGGTTGTGGGATCGGCTCTCCGGCAACCTGAGTCGCCGTTTCGAAGTCGATGTCTTCGTCGTAAGGAGAGAGGCGGTACCGAATATCGTAGGAGCTCGCCGTTCCATCCATTCCGCTGTCGCCGGGCGCCGTCCATGTGAGAGTCACTCCGTCGATCGGTACAGTGGCCTGGTAGAGCTCCACTTCGGCAATCTGCACGAAGTACAGTCCTGCCGGGTGACGGCCCGATTCGGTGACCCTTATCCGAACGTAGCGAGCCGCGCCCGGAGTGAAGTCGAAGGGGTACCAGGTCCCGGCAGCGGCGCTAAAATCCGAAACCGAGTGAGCAGGTGAGAAATCTCTCGTTGTCGAGGCTGAGCTCGACCGTGAAGTCCTTGGGGAAAAAGTCCCCGCTGTCGGCTCGGGAGAAAAGACGCAGGCGACCCACATCGAAAACGGCGCCGAGGTCCAACGTGATCTGTTCGACCTGCATCGAAGTGCGACTCGGCGTGCTCCAGAGGGTCAGAGGATCGCCGTCCACCGCCTTGTCCATCGTGTTGGAGCCCCCTTCTCCCGATGCGCTGACCGCCACAGCCGGGAGGAAGCGTGTAAGCTAATTCTGCCGGCGTGCGATGCGGCCAAGTCACCAATCGCGGCCGGCGGTACATCATCCTCGGTCACGGGTGCTCGCGACATTGGAAAGTGCTGAAGACACACCGACATCGTCGAGCACCTTCATGGCAAAGAAGTAGGTCGTTTCGGAGTCGAGAGTCGTCTACAGTCATGGACTGAGGCGTGCCGGAGACTCCAGGAACGGGCTCCCCGAACGAGCTCGGTGGCGCCATCGAAGTCGGTGTCATTGTTGATCGGTGAGAGACTGAAGCGGATGTCGTACGAGTCCGCAATGCCCACCATCCCATCATCGCCCGTTGCCGTCCAGCTCAGCTCAATGGAGGTATGCGCTTTCCGCGCTCGCCTCGAGATCATTGACGGCCGACAGGCGCAACACTCGGCGTGGAGTATCATGGCGTTATTGGAGAGCGCCGACACGTTCGGAACCTCGTCGGCGCTCTTGATCGCGAAATAAAGGGTCGCTTCGACCGGCAGTCCCGAGACCGTGAAACTTTCGAGCGAGCCAGCCGGTTGTGGCGCAGGCTCTCCGTCCAGTTCGGTCGCAGCATCAAAGTCGATGTCTTCGTCGATCGGAGAGAAGCCGTATCGAATATCGTAGGAGCTGGCCGTTCCGTTCGATACCGCTGTCGCCGGGGGCCGTCCATGTGAGGGTGGCTCCGTCGATCGGCACGGTGGCCTGGTACAGCTCGACTTCGGCAATCTGCACGAAGTACAGACCCGCCGGGTGACGGCCCGACTCGGTAACCCGTATCCGAACGTAGCGAGCCGCGCCTGGAGTAAAGTCGAAGGGGTACCAAGTCCCGGCCGCGGCGATGAAGTCGGTGACCGAGATGAGCCGGTGTAAAAGCTCTGGTTGTCGAGGCTGAGCTCGACCGTGAAGTCCTTGGGGAAAAAGTCCCCGCTGCTCGCCCGGGAGAGAAGACGCAAGCGGCCCGCTTCGAAAACGGCGCCGAGGTCCAGCGTGATCTGCTCGACCTGCATCGAAGACCGGCCCGGCGTACTCCAGAGTGTGTGGGAATCTCCGTCCACCGCCTTGTCCATCGTATTAGAGCCCACCTCTCCCGAGGCGCTCATGGCCACCGCCGGCGAGACGCTGTAGGCCAATCCTTCCGGCGGCGACGCAGTCAGGTCGCCAATAGCGGCCGGCGGTACACCATCCTCCGTCCTGGCACTCACGACATTGGAAAGCATGGAAACATTGCCCATCTCGTCAAAGACCTTCATAGCAAAGTAGTAATTCGTGTCTGAGTCGAGATGGTCCACGGTCATGGACTGAAGCGTGCCGGAGACTCCAGGACTGGGCTCTCCAGTGAGCTCTGTGGCGATATCGAAGTCGGCGTTCGTACCGATGGGAGAGAGATTGAAGCGGATGTCGTACGAATGAGCAACTCCCACCATCCCATTGTCACCCGTTGCCGTCCAACTCAGCTCAATGGAGGTGGCGCTCTCGGCACTTGCCTCCAGATCGTTGACGGCCGCCGGAGCAACAATCGGTGTGGTGTAGGTGACGGTATTGGAAAGCGCCGAGACGTTCGGAACCTCGTCGGCGCTCTTGATGGCAAAATAGAGAGTGGCTTCTACCGGAAGTCCCGTAACGGTGAAGCTCTCGGTCGAGCCCGCCGATCGTGGCACAGGCTCACCGTCCAGTTCGGTTGCAGCCACGAAGTCGATGTCTTCGTCAATCGGAGAGAGGCTGTAACGAATATCGTAGGAGCTGACCGTCCCTTCCGATCCGCTATCGCCGGGTGCCGTCCATGCGAGTGTGGCGCCGTCGATCGGTACGGTGGCTTGGTATAACTCGACTTCGGCAATCTGCACGAAGTACAGCCCCCCCGAGCTACGGCCCGACTCGGTAACCCGTATCCGGACGTAGCGGGCCGATCCTGGAGTGAAGTCGAAGGGGTACCAGGTCCCGGCAACGGCGCTAAAATCCGTCACCGAGTGAGCCGGCGTGAAGTCTTGATTGTCGACGCTGAGCTCGACCGTGAAATCCCGGGGAAAAACGCCCCGCTGTCGGCTCGGGAGAGAAGACGCAGGCGGCCCACATCGAAAACAGCGCCGAGGTCCAGCGTGATCTGCTCGATCTCCATCGAAGAGCGGCCCGGCGTGCTCCAAAGTGTCGTGGTGATCCCGTCGACCGCCTTGTCCATCGTGTTGGATGCCCACCTCTCCCGAGGCACTCACCGCTGCAGCCGGGAGAGGAGTGTAAACTAATCCTTGCGGAGCCAACACGGCCAAATCGCCAATGGCAGCCGGTGGTACATCATCCTCGGTCCTCGCGCTCGCGACGTTGGAAAGTAAGGAAGCGTTACCCACCTCGTCAAGGACCTTCATAGCGAAAAAGTAGGTCGTGTCCGAATCGAGATGGTCTACGGTCATGGATTGAGGCGTGCCGGAGACTTCAGGATCGGCTTCCCCGGAAAGCTCGGTGGCACTTTCGAAATCTGCGTCGTTGCCGATCGGTGAAAGACTGGAGCGGATGTCGTACGAGTCCGCAACTCCCACCATCCTGTCATCGCCCGTTGCCGTCCAGCTCAGTTCTATGGAGCTTGCGCTCTCCGCCCTCGCCTCGAGATTGCCGACAGCCGCAGGTGCAATACCCGTCGTATACATGGCCGTATTGGAAAGCGCCGATACGTTCGGTACGTCGTCGGCGCTCTTGATCGCGAAATAGAGGATAGCTTCTCCCGGTAGCCCCGTAACGGTGAAACTCTCGGCGGAGCCGGCGGATCGTGGTGCGGGTTCTCCCGTAAGCTGGGTCGCGGTTTCGAAGTCGCTGTCTCTGTCGATCGAGGAGAAGCTGTACCGAATATCGTAAGAGCTGGCCGATCCGGACATACCGTTGTCGCTGGGTGCAGTCCAATGCAATGTGGCGACATCGGCCGGCATGGTGGCCTGATACACCTCGACTTCAGCAAGCTGTACGAAGTAAAGACCCGCCGGGTGCCGGCGCGATTGGGTGACTCGTATTCGAACATAGCGAGCTACGCTCGGAGCAAAGTCGAAGGAGTACCAGGTTCCGGCTGCGGCCGCGAAATCGGAGACCGCGCGAGCAGGGGTGAAGATCTGATGGTCGGTGCTGAGCTCGAACGTGAAGTCCTCCGGAAAAAACGCCCCGCTACTTTCCCGGGAGAGAAGACGAAAACGACCCACTTCTAACACAGCACCCAGGTCCAGTGTGATCTGCTCGACCTGCACGGCAGTGCGACCCGGGGTGCTCCAAAGGGTCGAGGGATCGCCGTCAACCGCCTTGTCCATCGTGTTGGAGCCCCCCTCTCCCGAAGCACTCATAGCTACCGCCGGGAGTAAGGTGTAAACGAATTCCGCAGGAGTTGTTGCTCTCAAGTCGCCGATGAGCTCCGGCGGTATATCGTAGTCATCATTCAGAATCGTACCCACGCCCTGTTCATCCCCAAGGGTGGCGTTAACCGGATGGGCCAAGCGAACTATGAATGTCTCGTCGAGCTCATCCCATAGGTCGCCATTCACCTCCACAGAGATAGTCTCTTCAGTATCACCAGGAGGAAAAGTGATTCTCCCGGCACCCGCCACGTAATCAATATCAACAGCAGCGGTACCGTCTTCCGTGAAATAGTCCACCGTCACCGTCTTTTCATTGGGTACAAGTAGATTTACCGTGAATAGGGCTTCGGTCGTCCCGGAGTCGCCCTCGGTAACAGCCACATCCTCGACCGAGAGGATCGGGTGGTCCAAAGACCGACTCAGTCGAAAACGAAGAACCCGCGAAGGCTGTATCAATCGCCTGAACGCTCCAGTAGTAGACACCATCCGGGAGAAACCGGAGCACATCCGCAGTTGTGTGGTATATGTTTCCGAGTTGCGTCACCTTCCGGAGGCCTGTCGGCAATGCCATGGGTGAGACGACATCCGCCCCTCCAGTCGTTGTACCAACACGCAGGTTGTAAGTGAGCCCCGCCGACGGTGTTTGACCGTCTAGTGACGGCTGCCATGAAAGCGTCACTCCGTCTCCACTCCACGAGGCACGGAGGCCGGTAGGCGGCTCCGGTCTCGTGTTCATCGTCGGGCTTTCGTTCCGGTAAACCACGGAAACGGCTTCCTGATGAGGCGGTTGGCCCGTGAGGAGGATATCGAGGTCGCCGTCGTTGTCGTAGTCGCCCCAAGCGACGGCACCCCAGTAAACGTCGGCCAAAGCCGTTTCGATCTCGGTGAACGCGCCCGTGCCGTCATTCCGGTAGATCCTGGAATAGCGTTCAATATCTGTGTTGGAGACGCCCGTGAGGAGGATATCGAGGTCGCCATCGTTGTCGTAGTCACCCCACGCGACGGAGCTATAATAAACGCCGGCTAAAGCCGCATCGATATCAGTAAACTCGTCACCGCCATCGTTCCGATACACCTTGGAGAAAGTGGAGCCACTCCTGGAATAGGACTAGAGCGGCCGGTGAGGAGAATGTCGAGGTCGCTGTCATTGTCGTAGTCACCCCACGCAACGGAACCTGAATGGACTTCGGTCAAGGATGCGCCGACGTCCGTGAAAGCTCCACCGCCGTCGTTACGGTACACCTTGGACACAAGCCAGGGATCCACGATGCCCGTAAGGAGGATATCGAGGTCACCGTCGTTGTCGTAGTCACCCCACGCAACGGAACCGTGGTCTACGCCGATCAAGGCCGCCTCGATGTCCGCGAACGAATCACCTCCGTCGTTTCGATAAATCTTGGAAACGGCGCCCGCACTCGGCGACCAACCCGTGAGAAGGACATCGAGGTCACCGTCGTTGTCGTAGTCACCCCACGCAACGGAGCTGTGGTCAACACCAATCAAGGCCGCGCCGATGTCCGTGAATAGGTCTCCGCCATCGTTCCGATAGACCTTCGATATGTAGTTGCGAGGTTTCGCACAGCCCGTCAGAAGGATATCGAGGTCGCCGTCGTTATCGTAGTCCCCCCAAGCGACAGAGCCATCTTCAACACCGACTAAGGCCGCGCCGATATCCGTGAACGTGTCCCCCTCGTCGTTCCGGTATACCTTGGAAACGAGCCACGAGTTCGAATAGCCCGTGAGGAGGATGTCGAGATCGCCGTCGTTGTCGTAGTCACCCCACGCGACGGAGCTGTCGCGGACGCTGGTCAAAGCCGCTCCGATATCCGTGAACGTGACGACTCCGGATTGATTGACCGTAAACATCTCGTTCGTAGCTGCGATCGTTCCCGCTCTGGATTCCGAAGTATTCGGCGCCACCGAATACTCGACGGATCCTTTCCCACTCCCGCTCGCTCCGGACGTCATCGAGAGCCAAGTCGTGTTGCTGACCGCGGACCAAACGCAATCGTCGGCCGCACTCACGGCGAAGCTCCCTTTACCGCCTCCGGCAGGGAAGCTCGCGTTCATCGGCGTTAGAACTACCGGGCAATCCTCGTTCAAAATCGTACCCAAACCTTGAGCGTCTGCAATGGCGGCGTTGGTCGGAAGGGTTAGATGGACGAAGAAGCTTTCGTTCCCCTCGTTCAGGAGATCGCCGTTTACCGGGACGGTGATGGTTCCTTCCGTTTCTCCCGCAGGGAAGGTGACTCTCCCCGAGCTTGCGACGAAGTCGACACCGGAAGTGGCGGAGCCATCTGATGTGAAGTAGTCGGCGGTCACGGTCAGGAAGCTGACCCTGGACAACCTCAACGTGAACACCGCATCGGTTGTCCCGGAGTCCCCCTCGAGGACCGTGGCATCTTCTATCGAGAGCGTCGGTGGCGATAAGCTGAAGCTCGACTCGGTCGAGAACTCAGAACCCGCAAAGGCCGTGTCGATCGCTTGGACACTCCAATAATAGGTGCCTGCCGGGAGGGGTTGGACGAAAGTCAACGTGACATGGTCCGTGTTGCCCTTCCGCGCGACTTTTCGGTGACCCGTCGAAAGAGCCATGGGCGAAACAACCTCCGCCCCACCCGGTGTCGTACCCACACGCAGGTTATAGGTGAGTCCCGGCGGCGGTGTCTGGCCGTCCGTAGATGCTTCCCATGAAAGCATCACTCCATCCGCAATCATCGAGGCATCTAGGTCTGTCGGCGGCTCCGGAACAGCGTTCGCGACGGGGCTCTCGTTCCGGTACACCTTTGTTCTATGCGAGCCAGTGAGAAGGATATCCAGATCACCATCGTTGTCGTAGTCGCCCCAACCCACTGAGCTTCTCCCGGCGGCGAACAAAGCGGCGCCGATGTCGGTGAAGGCGCCGCCGTCATTCCGATACACCTTTGAAATGGAATCTCGATCAGATAGGTCACCGGTAAGGAGAACGTCGAGGTCCCCGTCGTTGTCATAGTCGCCCCACGCGACGGAGCTTCTGTACACACCGGTCAAGGCCGCACCAATATCGTTGAAAACGCCCCCGTCGTTCCGGTAGACCTTCGAGACGGGCATCGATCTCGCCCAGCCAGCAGGAGGATATCGAGATCGCCGTCGTTGTCGTAGTCCCCCCACGCAACCGAGCTCAAATGGACACCGGTCAAGTACGCGTGCGATATCGCGTGAACGTACCGCCGTCGTCGTTGCGGTACACCCTTGAAACATTCCCGGAGCTCGAATCTCCAGTAAGAAGGATGTCGAGATCGCCGTCGTTGTCGTAGTCACCCCACGCGACCGAACCGTAAGATACGCCGGTCAAGCCCGCACTGATGTCGGCGAAAACGCCCCCGCCGTCGTTTCGGTAGACCATCGGAAACCGGCCTGAGCTCGAGTCGCCCGTGAGCAGGATATCGAGGTCGCCGTCGTTGTCGTAGTCACCCCAGGCCACGGAGCTTTGATAGACATCGATCAAGCCTGCGTCGATGTCTATGAATGTATCGCTGCCATCATTTCGGTATACTTTGGAATAGCGTGCGTTATTGAGGTCGCCTGTCAGAAGAATGTCGAGGTCGCCATCGTTGTTATAGTCGCCCCACGCGACGGAGCTATTATGGACGCCAATCAAGCCCGCGTCGATATCAAAGAACGTGTCGCTGCCGTCGTTTCGGTAAACCATTCCAACGCGTACCGCACCGGTGAGGAGAATGTCGAGGTCACCGTCACTGTCATAGTCCCCCCAATCGGCGGAACTCTCATCGGTCTCGATCAAATACGCATTGATGTTTGTAAAAGTGACAACTCCATCCTGGTGTATCGTAAACGTTTCGGCCGCAGCAGATATTTGTCCCGATCGCGGTCCCGAGGCGTTCGGCTCCACCGCATATTCGACGGACCCGTTTCCACTCCCTCCCGCTTCGGACGTTAACGTGATCCACGACACGTCACTTGCAGCCGCCCAGCTGCACTGCGTCGCTGCGCTTACATCGAAGCTGCCCGTGCCGCCCGCGGCGACACTGCTCGCACTCGTGGGCGTCAGCCATACCGGGCAGTCATCATTCAAAATCGTGCCCATTCCTTGAGGTCCAAGATGGTGGCGTTGACGGCATGGACCAAGTTGACGAAGAAACTCTCGTGCGACTCGTCAATGTGCTCACCGACCACTCGGACAGCGATGTCTCTTCAGTATCGCCGGGCATGAAGGTCAAAGTTCCTTCACCAGCTTCGTAGTCAGCGCCAGCGGAAGCTGTACCGTTTGCAGTTGAATAGTCAACGGTTACCGTCAAACTCGCCGAAGACATCCTCACCGTGAACACAGCTTCGGTTGTCCCGGAATGATCCTCGAGGACCGCGACGTCGCCGATCGAGAGGGTCGAAGGGGAGAAAGTGAAGCTCGATTCGGCGGCAAACGCCGACCCGGCAAAGGCGGGATCGATCGCCTGGACGCTCCAGTAGTAGGTGCCGGCCGGGAGGGGTCGGAGAACAGCTAGGGTTCCGTGGTGTGTGTTGCCGATCTGGGCAACGTTGCGCCGGCCCGCTTGAGAGGGCCATAGGCGAAACGATGTCCATGCCGCCCGGTGTGGTTCCCACTCGCAAGTTATAGGTGAGGCCCTCATGGGTTTGGTCGTCCGCGGACGCCGTCCACGACAGGATCGCTTCGTCCCCAATTACCGAGGCACCGAGGCCAGTGGGCGGCTTCGGCTCGTGTTCGCGACTCAAGCTCCTGTTCCGATATAGCTTGGAAGCGGTTGATGACCCGGGAGCCCGTGAAGAGGATATCGAGATCGCCGTCGTTGTCGTAGTCACCCCACGCCACGGAGCCGAATAAGACGCCGGTCAAGGCCGCCCTAATGTCGGTGAACGTACCGCCGCCATCGTTCCGGTAGACGCTGGAGAGTCCTCCCGAGATCGAGTCGCCGGTGAGGAGGATATCGAGATCGCCGTCGTTGTCGTAGTCGCCCCACGCCACGGAGCTGGCATGGACGCCGGTCAGATCTGCACCGATGTCGGTAAAGCTTCGCAGTCCGTCGTTGCGGTACACCTTCGAAACGCAGCCATGAGGCTCGAGCGCGTCCCGTAAGGAGGATGTCGAGGTCGCCGTCGTTGTCGTAGTCGCCCCACGCCACGGAGCTATCATAGACGTCCGATCAAGTCCGCGCCGATGTCGGTGAAGGTGCCTCCGCCGTCGTTGCGGTAGATCCGGGAGATAGGTCCCGAGTCCGGTCGCACCTTCCTTTGGCCCGTCAGGAGGATGTCGAGGTCGCCGTCGTTGTCGTAGTCGCCCCAGGCCACGGAGCTCGTAGTTGACGCCGGTCAAGGCGCGCATCGATGTCGGTAAACGTGCCGCCGCCATCGTTGCGGTACACCTTGGAAACGCGCCCCGAGCTGGAGTCAGCCCGTGAGCAGGATGTCGAGGTCGCCGTCGTTGTCGTAGTCGCCCCACGCCACGGAGCTGCTATAGACGCCGGTCAAGGCCGGCGCCGATGTCGGTGAACGTGCCTCCGCCGTCGTTGCGGTATACCTTGGAAACGCTGCCCGCGCCCGATCTTGCCCGTGAGGAGGATGTCGAGGTCGCCGTCGTTGTCGTAGTCGCCCCACGCCACGGAGCTGTGATACACGCCGATCAAGGCCGCGCCGATGTCGGTAAACAGTCCGCCGCCGTCGTTGCGGTACACCCTTGGAAATGGTGCCCAGGTCCACTCGCGACCCGTGAGGAGGATGTCGAGGTCGCCGTCGTTGTCGTAGTCGCCCCAGGCGACGGAGCTGTAGTAGGCACCGGGAAGTGCCGCGTCCGATGTCAGTGAAACCGATCATTCCATCTTGGTCCACCGAGAATATTTCACCCGCAGCCATGATCGCTCCCGACCGGGTCCGCGAAACGTTAGAGTTGGGCATGACCGAATATTGGACGGTCCCATTTCCAGTCCCGCTCGCTCCAGAGGTCACTGTGACCCATGCCGCATTGGTGGTCGCCGTCCAATCGCAGCCGACGGCCGTGCTTACGTCGAAAGCTCCCCGCGCCACCTCCGGCGGGAAAGGTCGCACTCGACGGCGTGAGCACGGCGGTGCACGGTCCCGTCTGGACCACCGTGAACTTTTGTCCCGCGACGGTCATCGTTCCCGTTCGCACAAACCCCGGGTTCGGTGCAACCATGTAGCCGACCGTCCCGTTCCCGCTCCTGCTCGCTCCGGAAGTCACGTTGATCCATGCCACGTTGCTGGAAGCCGTCCAGGCGCATTGGGTCGTGACATCGATGTTACCTGATCCTCCTTCGCTCCCGTAGTCGGCGCCGCCCGGGTCGATCGATGCTAAGCACGGTTGTGTCCGAAGAGCGGCGGCAGCATTGACACGTCCGTAGCCGTAGCGGTCGTTGCGCCCACCTACGTAGGGATCCAGCCCGACCTCGTCCGCCGTGTCCCGCAAGATCTGCCGCACTTCACCCGCCGTGAGGGTCGCGTTTTGTGACAGCAAGAGACCCGCAACGCCCGCCGCGAGAGGCGTCGCGGCCGAGGTGCCGCCAAAAGCGGAAGTGTAGTCGCTAGTCGAGTTGTACCCTTCCGACCCCGTCCGATCCGTGGTCGTGATCCTCGAGATGCCCCCGTTGCTCGGAGCGAGGAGGTCGAGGGCTGAACCGTACTGGCTATACGCAGAGCGGCAATCGAGATCGGAAGCCGCGCCGATTGCAATACTTTCAGGGTAGGCCGCGGGATAGGACACATCGATGGTGATGTAGGGAACCCCACTTCGATAAAGGAAAGGTCCCAACCAGGACCCGTCGTTGTTCAGGTCCACCAAGACCTCGAAATAGTCACCGCCATACTCTGAAGAAACCCACCCGCCGTAGCGCAAGTCGCCTGCAGGCACCGTCCTCACCGCATCGAGATAGCTGACTTGATTGTCCGCGATCGTCCCCGATTCGGCCGACATGGTAAGACATTGCCCCTCGTCGGCATCGTCCCGATTGGAAGAGATGCTCCAGTCTGCGTCCCCGCCGGTGCTGAATCCTGCAGGAAAGCTCACCGACTCAAAATCCACCCATTCGCCTCCCGGGAATCTCGACCCAGCCCAGCCATGCCTTATCCTCGACCGCTGGAGTCGCTACCAGTCCTTGATGTATCGCCATCGGATCCGGTGTGTGCCCGCCGGGAAACCGGCGAGCGTGAACGAGATATAGGCACCCGGCCGAATTTCCCGACGCAAAGAACACGGGAGCACCGTTTCCGCCGCGGCCATTCGAGCTCGCCCATTGGATCGCGGATTGGATGGCGCTACTTGGAGCTCCGCCTCCCCAGCTGTTGCTCAAAACGTCTGCCTGGCTGGCCGCGTACCGGATCGCTTCCGCCACGACCGATTCCCCGCAAAATCCGAGCTGTTGAATATCTTGATGGGCAATATCCGGCACGACTGGCATACCCCGGACACGCCCGAGCCGTTGTTACCGGTCGCGGCTGCCAGCCCGCCACTGCCGTGCCATGGTTGTCGCCGCGACCTGCGGCGAGGCGTCCGCATCATCATTGCTGAAATCCCAGCCGCTTACGTCATCCACGAAGCCATTGCCGTCGTTGTCGATACCGTCCCCCGGCACCTCGCCGGGATTCACGTAGATATCGTCTGCCAGGTCCTCGTGGGTCATCTCGATTCCGTCGTCGAGGATCGCCACGGTGACCGACTCGCTTCCCGCAGTGATGTCCCATGCCTCGGGGGCATCGATGTCCGCGTCGACCGCTCCTCCTCCCTGCCCCGTGTTATCGAGGTGCCACTGCTCCGGGAAACGTGGATCATTGGGTGTGTCGAAATGCGTGAACTCCTGAATGAAGTTCGGTTCCGCCCACACGACGAGTCCGCTTTCTGCGACGGCGTTGGCCATGGTGAGCGGATCCTGCTCCTTTATGTCACGCAGTCGAAAGACGTGCTCGTCGCTGGTCGCCCACAACGGCTCGACCACCTCGAGATCGAACTCGGTGGCAAGCTCCGCCGCTTCTACGTCCGGCCGATAGCTTGGCCACGATCTCATCCGTGAGCAGCAGCCGATTATGGGTCGTTGGGTGAATGAGTACGGGAAAGGCAAACGAGACGTCGGGCGCCTTTCAAAGTGGTGAGGGCCTTGTCAGCACGTGATGCAGACGAGACTCCAAGTGTCGCCTCGCTCCGCTTGCGATCGGCACGATCGCGATGCCGGCAGTCGGGCTGCTCGGCGGGCTCGATTTCCCAACCCCGTGCCCGCATTTATTGACGGTCACACTCGAAGCCTCAGGGCCTGAAACGGACACCCATGACCTCCTCGGAACGCCGTAGCGGCATCCGCCTTCCTTCGAAGATGTAGTAGTCCCCCGCATCGAGACCGTTCTCCGTTGGCGCCGATTCCATCCGTGTACTCGCCGTCCAAGTGCCCTCTGAGCGGAGGGTCTCCACCCGCTGAGCCCGGCCGGGATGGCTGGACAACGTTATGGCAGCAAGAAAAAGGAAAGTAAGTCGGGACCGAGTCGAAACCATATTGGCCGTCCGCCACTGTTAGTAGCTAAGCCGTTATCCGATTGGGGAGACAGGCGGCTTACGGACCTTATTATTAAGGTCAATTTCAGAGTTTATTAGCCGTTGAAGGGGGTGTCAAACCGTGTAAGGCACTGCGAATTCTACGATTATAGCACAAGAGCTCCCACTAAAACTTCAGAAAGCCCTCTTCTTTTTGAAGAACCAGAAAACAACCAGACCGATGCTCAGAAGGGCGAGGCCGGCGCCGGACTGGACCGGTCTTTCAATAAATGTGTTCACAACGAATCCCGTCGTAATCGTGATGAAAATCAAGGGTGTCACGGGATACCCCAAGGTCTTGACCGGGCGCTCGACATCCTTTCGCTTGAACCGGAACAAAATCACCACACAGGCGGTTAGCGTGAAGAAGATCCAGTCGGTGAAGGTTACGTAGGTGATGACCTCTTCGAACGTACCCCAGAGCAGGAGCAGCACAATGGCCCAGGCCGACTGAATCAGGACGGCGTTGACCGGCGTTCGATAGCGCGGGTGCACTTCAGCGATCTTTTCAAAAAACAAACCGTCTTCCGCCATAGCAAAATAGATCCGCGGTGCCGAAAGCGTATAAATCAATGCGGTCCCAAGCGTCGAAATGGCAATGATGACGGCGATCAGAACTCCGCCGTACTGTAAAACGGTACCGACCGCATCGGCGGCAATGCTCTCAGACTGTGCCATCTCGGAAACCGGCACGAGAAACATGTAGCTCAGGTTCGTGAGGAGGTACACGATGGTCACAATCAATGCACCGAGAACCATGGCCCGGGGTACCGTTCGCGTGGCATCACGGGCCTCGCCGGATAGAAAGGACGCATGCTGCCAACCCCCGTAGGACCATAAAACGCCCACAAGCGCCAATCCGAAAGCGCTCAGCCAGCCGCTACTGGACTCCATCAAGGCCGGCGGCGACACACCGAGGTTTTCCGAGGAGCCCAGAGCAAACCCGATCAAGATGACGGCGGCCACGCCGGCAAGCTTCAATCCTGTAAAGACGTTCGTGAACATCTCGACCAACTTGACTCTGAAAATGTTCACGATCGTTATTATGACGATCGTTATGACCGCCACCATGGTCTTTTGGCCGTCACTCATAGGGAAGATGAACGACAAATAATACGTAAAGGCGATAATCAAGGCGGCGATAGCGCCGGAGTTGATGACGGTAAAATAGGCCCATCCGTACATGAAGCCGGCAAGGTCCCCGTACCCCTCTTTCAGATACACATACACGCCCCCTGCTTTAGGGTACATCCCGCCGAGCTCGGCGAAAGTCAACGCGCCGGCCAGCGCAATGACTCCCCCCACCGCCCAGACCAGCATAATCATTCCCGGCGACGGTAAGTGGCTCGCAACCTGAGCGGGCGTGACAAAAATCCCCGACCCGATGCACGAGCCGATGGCGATCATCGTTAGGCCGTAGAGTGAAAGATCTCGTTTGAGCTTTTCCATAAAGGGCTTTCTACATCTCGCAAGTGAGGGGGAGCATACCTTCTGTCCGAAAATCCGCCAAATGGGATGTTGCAGTTAACGATTGGCTTTCCAGAACTCAGGTCACCCTTGCGCTCTCGTCCAACTTCGGAAACACTATCTGCCGTGCAAAAGCCCAATATCGTCCGTATTGTGAGGAAAAAGGAGAGATGCAACTAAGCGATTTCAAAGCGTTGACCTTCGACTGCTACGGAACCTTGATTGACTGGGAAAAGGGAATTTTGGCTTCATTGCAGCCACTTCTGCGGAGAACATCCCACTCCCTTTCGGAAGATGCCGTTTTGGAAGCCTACGCCGTCGCCGAGTCCACCCAGGAAATCGAAACGCCGACGTTGAGATACTCGAAGCTTCTTCCGATCGTCTATGCGAATCTCGCGCGACAATGGGAAACCGAGGTGCCGGAAGAAGAATGCATCGCCTTCGGACATTCGGTCGCCGAGTGGCCCCCGTTCGTCGACTCTCCGGCATCCCTTCAGTACTTGAAGAAGCACTACAAACTGGTGATCCTTTCGAACGTCGATCGTGAGAGCTTTGCGGGAAGCAATCAAAAGTTGGAAGTCGAGTTCGACGCTATCTACACAGCCGAAGACATCGGATCTTATAAACCCGACCGCCGCAACTTCGAGTACCTCGTCTCACATCTAAAAACCGACTTCGACATGGATAAGTCTCAAATACTCCATACGGCGCAGAGCTTGTTCCACGATCATGTGCCTGCAAAGGCACTGGGGCTCTCTACGGCTTGGATCGATCGGCGACACGACAAGGAGGGTTGGGGGGCGACGAAACCACCTCCCACGGAGGCAAGAATCGATTTTCACTTCCACAGCATGGCCGATTTGGTAAAGGCACATCGAAATGAAATAGGTGAATAGAAATGTATATCGAGCTCGAAGGACTATCGCGCAACCAGATTTACATGACGATGACCCAATCCATCATCCCGCGACCCGTCGCTTGGGTGCTTTCCGATAACGGTAACGGCGGCTACAACCTCGCACCTTACTCTTATTTCAATGCCGTTTGCAGTGAACCTCCGCTGATTTTCATCTCCGCCGGCAAGAAACCGGACGGCAGTCACAAAGACACGAGGGTCAACATCGAGGAACGGCATCATTTCGTCGTCCACATCGCCCATCGCGAGCTTGCCGAGCCCATGACCGAAACGTCACGAACGCTGCCTCACGGTGAATCCGAGCTCGACCTTGCCCAATTGAAGCTGACGGAATTCGAAGGCTCTCCGTTGCCGCGACTTGCGGACTGTCGCGTCGCCCTGGCTTGTGAGCTCTACGAGATCCAAGAAATCGGCCCGGCGCCGCAATCCCTGGTCTTTGGCAAAGTCCGTTCCATCTATCTGGACGACAACGTGGTGAGCACCGACGAAAAGGGGCGACTCAAGGTCCACGCCGACAAGATCGACCCCATCGGCCGTCTGGGCGCGAGCGAGTATGTGACCTTTGGTGAGATACTCTCGATTCCTCGGCCGAAGTAATCCCCTCTCCCGGACAAAAGCCGCCCATCGGGTTGAGCCTAGAAGAAAGGTGAAATCCCGGGACAAGATAATGGTCTTGTGAACCCGGCGGGAATAATTGTCGGATTTGACTTTCTCCTAAGAAAACCAGTATCTTTGCTCAAAGTCGGGGGTAGCGATGATCGGACGCACCCTTTCCCACTACAAGGTCCAAGAAGAAATCGGCCGAGGAGGCATGGGGATTGTCTACCGTGCCATCGATTTAAAGCTCGATCGCGAAGTAGCCCTCAAAGTCCTCCGGCCTGATCTGGTGGCCGATCCCGACCGAAAGCGGCGTTTCATCCAAGAGGCCAAGGCAGCCGCCAAGCTCGAACATCCCCATATTGGCGTAGTCCACGAGATCGACGAGGCGGCGGGATTGACCTTCATTACGATGGAGCTCATCCGCGGTAAGAAGCTACGGGACGTTGTCATCGAGGAAAGTCTGCCCGTTGTCCGCATCTTGGAGGTCGCCACAGAAGTCGCTGAGGGGCTGGCCAACGCCCACGAAAAAGGCATCGTCCACCGAGACCTCAAACCGGCCAACATCATGGTCACCGAGGATGGACACGCCAAGATTATCGACTTCGGATTGGCCAAGCTGGTAGAGCCGCTCTCGGAGAGGGAAACCGAAGCGGAAACAGGCCAAATAGGGACCGATGCCGGTCGGGTCATGGGCACGGTCTGCTACATGTCGCCGGAGCAAGCGCGGGGTCAAACCGTTGACTATCGATCGGATATTTTCACTTTTGGAATCGTTCTCTTCGAATCGGTAACCGGAAAACCTCCCTTCCAGGCGGGAAGTGATCCCGAGACTCTAAACGCCATCATCAACGCCGCGACACCTTCACTCGGGAGCTCGGTGGCCGACGATGTGGCGTATGAGCTGCAGCGCATCGTGGACAAGTGTTTGGCGAAGGCGCGGACCGACCGTTACCAAGGAATGAGAGATCTAATCGTCGATCTTCGCGCCACACGCCGACGCCTTGAATCGAGCTCGGAAAGTCACCCAATCATTCCACCCCGCCAACGGTACTTTACATACATTTCCGTGGCGACTGCGGCCATAGTTCTCGTGGTCTCGGTTCTCGCATACCTGCTCGATAAGCTCCCTTGGTTCGACTCACAACAGGCGCCTTGGACTACGACCACACCGACCGCCGCAAGACAACTGACGAGCTCACCGGGATGGGAAGGAGAGCCCGCGATCTCTCCCGACGGAAAGCTCCTTGCCTACGTGTCCGACCAAGCGGGAAACATGGATATGTGGCTTTCGGACATCAACGGGCGAAACTCCGTTCGAATCACGGATCACCCTGCCACGGAGTCGGGTCCGGCTTGGTTTCCAGATAGTATGAATCTCGCTTTTGTTTCCGACCGAGACGGAACCGAGGCGATATGGAAGACCCCCTTACTTGGAGGCTCGGCTTCCTTGCTCTTACCCGATGCTACGTCTCCCGCTGTGTCGCCCGGTGGGGAACGGATCGCCTTTGTACGCCAGGGGCCCATGGGAGACGGACGAATCGCCGTAGCATTGCTGTCCGATCCATCCTCGGCCAAGTTGATAACCGGCGAGGAAGACGGGCTTTGGGGCCACCGTGATCCCGCCTGGTCTCCCGACGGTACTCTAATCTGCTATGCCGCTCAACGAAACCTCTGGGTGGTGCCGTCGAAGGGCGGCAGAGCGCGAATGCTGGTGAATGACGACGAGTTTTATGCGGATCCCGTTTGGTCTCCCGACCAGAAAAAGATTTACGTTTCCTCTTATCGACAAAACGCATATGCACTTTGGAGTGTACCGGCCGAAGGGGGCCAACCCAGCCGCATCACCGTCGGAACGAGCGCGGAGCAGTCGCCCAGTGTATCTTGGGACGGCTCCCGGCTCGCCTACTCCACCAACAGAGATGATCACTTTTTGGTTCTCATGGATCTGAAGACCGGTCGGCGTACCGAAATCAATGAGGATTGTGAGATTATGATGCCGGCCATTTCCCCGGACAAGAGCCAGCTCGCCTTTGGATCGGACCGTCAAGGAGATCGCTTTGATCTTTGGGTTCAATCGGTTCGCGAAGGAGAGCTCATCGGACCTCCGCGACGCCTCACCGACCGTCCGGGACAAGAATCTCACCCAGCCTACTCGCCCGACGGCGAATGGATCGCTTACTACGAGATATCGGGCGAAAGCCGTGATATCTGGGTCCTGCCGCGGGGCGGCGGTAACCCCATCCAGTTCACCGACCACCCGGCCGCCGACATTCATCCAGCCTGGTCCCCCGACGGTTCCCTCATTGCCTTCGCATCGGACCGGACCGATGATTCGCCGGACGGCTCCATGAACAATCCGTTACAAATCTGGATCGCCGGCATCGAGGCTGGCCACCGAACTAGTCCTCCACGTCGAGTGACTCGAGACGATATCTCGGCTATATCGCCTGTTTTTTCTCCCGATGGAGCCCAGCTCGCTTTCGTGGGTCTGGCCGACGCGGAGTCTGATGTTTGGGTCGTTCCCGTCGAGGGCGGAACCGCTCGGCGGATCACATGCGGCGCAGGCGCAGGCCGTGTGCGGTGGAACGCACGAACCAACATGATATTGATGAGCGCCGACCAAGGCGGCAGCCGCGTCAGCTTGTTTCAAGTCTCCCTCAAAGGAGGTCCGATCGTGAGCTTTGTCCCGGAGATCCTGTTTGGTTATTCAACATCGGAGCACAATTTCGATATCTCTCCCGATGGACGGCTCCTCTGCCATGCACGCCAAGAATTATGGGGCAATCTGTGGATCCTCGAAGGGGAGATTGGGAGTTTTTAACCGTAACCACGGGGACGACCGGTCCCCCTGAAGCCTATCGTCAGTATGTCATATCGGAACAAAAAGGAGGTACGACCATGGCTGGTGAGAGTGGTAGTGTAGAGACGATCGAACGAACGGTTCAAGCGATCCTCGGCGATTTGGTCCTAGCCGAGAACAAAATCGACGCACTGAAAAGCTACATCGAAGGCCTGCCGCCGGGGGGCACTATACCCTTACAAAGTCCGATCTCGATTCCCCTAGTCGGATGCACAGGTGTAAAAGCAAGGAAGATCTGTGACGTGAGTCCCGGTCTTATAGGTGTAGACGAGCTCAAGGAGGTATTGGAAAAGGTCGGGTCCGAAATCCAGGGAACGAAGAGTGCTCTGGAGGGATTTCCACCGGAACAAAGATTTAAAGTAGATATGCTCCGGTAGCGGGACGCACGTTGGCCTTTATGCGTCTTGTATTTCAGAGGTAGTTCGTGCCCGAAAACATAGACCTCGAGAGCGTTTATCTCATCCTGACCACGCGGTGTAACCTGGCATGCGCGTACTGCTATCAAAACCATAAAAAGCTCGAGCGGATGGACTGGCACGTTGCGAAAGCCTCATTGGAGCTTGCTCTCCAATCTCAATGCAAAGACGTAGAGGTCATTTTTTTTGGGGGAGAGCCCCTACTCGAGCTCTCCCTCATTCGACAGGCAGTGGCCTACTTGGAAGATAGACGCTCTCCGCAGAAACGAGCTCGCTGTAGTGTCGTCAGCAACGGTACGCTGATCGACAAAGAGACTGCCGACTTTTTCGTTTCCCATGGAATCGAGCTCCAGCTCAGCTTCGACGGCGTCTCCCAGGCCCAAGACGTTCGAGGAGAAGGTACCTTTTCGACTCTCGACAACTTGCTGGAAGTTCTCCGGAACGAGTATCTAGATTGGTTCCGAAAAAAACTGAGCATCAGCATCACCTTGTCCTCAGCGGCAGTTCCCTACTTGGCGAGTTCCGTAGAGTACTTGATCGAAAAAGGTGTTCGTGAGATCGGGATCGGCCCGGTCTTCACTCACGATACTTCGTGGGAGATCCACCACATCGATGTGCTCGATCGTCAGTTCGAGCGCATCTTCACGCTCTCGGAACAACATTACTCGCAAAAGGGAGAGATCCCGGTGGTGGATCTCCGCCGAACACTGACTGGGTCGAACCGGCCGTTTCAGGATCGTTTCATGTGCGCTGCGGCCAGCGCCAAAACAATCGCCGTCGATGTGGATGGACAGGTCTACGGTTGTGTGGCTTTTGCACGATCGTCTCAAAAGCTCCCGCAGTCATGCCTCGCCGCCGAGTGGGATCGGGCACTCCAAGGAGATCTTCGCGATCCGTGCTTCCTTGAGAGCCTCGCCGACTACCCCAAGCGAGTGCGGGCCGGACGTATCTTTACCGACAAAGCTCAGAAGTACTCCTCCTATTTGCGTTGTGAAGAGTGTCCCTATCTTAGATCCTGTGTGATTTGTCCCGCTTCTATCACGCACCTGCCCGGAAACGCCGATCCACACAGGGTTTCCGACCTACAGTGCGCCTATCAACTCGTGTCGCTGAAGTACAAACAGCGATTCCCGGCTCAGGTGAGTGCTCGAGACGTCCTCAAAGAGTCCGCCCGAGTGACGGAATTCGCAAGGACGGTACGTGAAGCCGTCCTTTCAGAGAGCGTCGCCGGCGATCCTGACTGACCCTGCGGTCTCGTTGACGAAATCTACGCAAGTTACTGAAAAAAAGGGACATTCCCCTTTTTTCCTGCAATTTGCCCTGAGTTTATTGTCGAATTAGTCCCTGATCGGTGAAATTGAATGCAAAACGTGAACGATTTTTCCGCGAGCTGACGGCTGACAGCTGATAGCTCGCGGCAAGCCGCGATAACCCTTTTTGTTGCGGTTCTGCCGCGTCAGGGTTAGTAACCCTTCAGCGTCGAAACGACGGCCTTCTTGCCTTCGGGCTCGCTGAGCCGGTGTCCGACTTCCGGAACCAAGGTGACGGAATAGCCGAGCTCTCTCAACTCACAAGCCGTCTCCGGTGGGCACTGCATGTCTTGCTCGCCTTGGATAAACGTCAAAAGATCGATTTCGAAGCACGACGGCTGACCGTGGCCATCCAGTCCCAGCCACTTGCGAATACGGCGCGCCCTTGGAGCAAAGTAGCCCACTCGAGATTGGATTAGAAAAGCTCGGCCCAACACACAGGAAAGTAACAACATCTTCGGGACCGTTGAACGGCGTTGCGAGCGCGCCTCCGCGGCACAAAGAAGCAACTGCACCAAAGCTATGACCGATAGCGAGCTCGCACGACTCCATCCAGCGGTTGACGTCTTCGACCTGCTCCTGAAAAGGTTTGCAGAACCAATTCTGATCTAACGTCGGTGCTTCAACGGGTTGGGGCCAGGGATACGACAACACCAAATGGCCGGGGGATAGGTTAGGCTGGTCTCCGCGTCCGTGCAGATACAGTATCGAAGCCATGAGTATTGCAGAGGTTACCGGAGCTTTTCATCCAGAGCCCGGATGGCCTGATACAAAGTCTCCACGCCGCGGGCGCAATCTTCCCAGTCGGTCCACTCCCGAGGTGAGTGGCTCACCCCGTCCTTGCTCGGAACGAAGATCATGCCGCTCGGAATACCGAAGCGGGCCAGAAGCTGTGCATCGTGCCCGGCACCACTCGGCATGCGCACGGTAGAAAAACCGCTCGATCCCGCGGCTTTTGCGATGACGTCTCGGACGGTCGTGTCGGTAGGCACCGGCGCCTCCGTCCATGTGTCTTGGATGTTGACAGAAACGTTGCCTTCTTTAGCAATCGCCTCGGAACGACGACCGATGCGTTCCCGCATATCATCGATCACCGCCTGATCGAGATCCCTGAGCTCGATGGGCATATCGACACGGCCCGGGACCACGTTGGGCGCACCGGGTATGGCCTTGACGAAACCCACGTTACCTACCTGTCGGCCGGGCATGGCCATAACCTCCTCGCGTACCGCCAGTGTGAGTTTCGCGGCCGCGATTAGTGCATCGCGGCGTTCCTCCATGGGAGTCGTTCCGGCATGGTTGGCGGAGCCCCGTATGGACACTTCGTAGCGACTAATGCCCACAATACCCTCGACAACACCAATCTGAAGGCCCTTGCGGAACAAAAGCGGCCCCTGTTCGATATGAAGCTCGAGGTAAGCGACGATCTTCTCGCGATCGAGCCGTGCCTCTTCGATGCGGTTCGGGTCCTGACCGTATCGACGTAGCCACTCGGCCTGGGTTGTTCCCTCTCCGTCCGTAATCTCGAGCTCGCTCGGTTCGATGCCGAACGTGGCGGCACGACTCCCGAAAAATCCCATCCCGAAATGCGCCCCTTCTTCGTCGGACCAAATCGCCATCTCCAAAGGATGCAGCGTCACGATGTCTTTGTCCTGGAGCGTCATCAAGACTTCGAGCGCACCCAGGCTTCCCAAGCAGCCGTCGAAATTTCCTCCCATCGGTACCGTATCGATGTGCGAGCCGAAAACGATCGCGGGAGCCTCCGCGTCTCGACCCGGCCGGCGACCGAAAATGTTCGCAGCCGCATCGACTCGGACTTCGAGACCGGCCTCTTCCATCTTTCCCATCACCCATTCACGCCCCTCCTGGTCATCTTTGGAAAAGGCGATCCGGGACGTACCTCCTCTCGGATCCTTTCCCATTGCCGAAAGATCGCGTAGGAGCCCCTCGAGCCGTTGCGAGTTGATATTCGACATTGTTCCTACCTCATTGCCGGTCCAGTTCCTGGAGAAGCACCTCCACCGCCTTTTCCAGCTGTTGGTCGCGATTCTGGATAACGACGTCCGGCTCATTGCGAACGAGGTAGTCGGGTACCAATTGCTGGTTCTCGAGGTAGTTACCGTCGATGTCCCGTATCCCCACCTGGGGGATTCCCGAACACTAGATTTGGATTTTGAAGCCGTTCCCACCACACGGCGGTCATCGTACCCGGCACCGGCATGCCTACAATCTCGCCAATGCCCTGCACTCTGTAGGCATAGGGAAATCCGTGGGCATCGGAATAGTTGCTTTCTCCCACCAACACGATGGACTTCTTGGTCCAGCGGAAGTTCGTCTCGGAACCTATATACTGCCCGCGGGGAGTCAGATCGGCATATCGCATGCCGCTCAAGAGAGTCGCCAGATCATCGTGCAGCCAGCCGCCCCCATTGAAACGCGTGTCCACGACGAGGGCCTCTTTCTTCGAATTGCGCCCGAATATCTCCGAGTAGGCCTCCCGGTAGCTGGCATCGCCCATACTGCGGACGTGAACGTAGCCTATCCGTCCGGCGGACAAACGCTCGGTTTCCTCACGGCGATTTTTGACCCACCGTTCGTAGAGTAGTTGGTTTTCTTGCCCGATGGTGATTGGTTTGACCACGGCGCCCCAGCGTTTGTCGGCCTCCGGATCATAGAGTGAAAGCAGCGTCGGTTTCCCCGCCTTGTGATTGAGCAGTGGATGGACGTTCATATCGGCGGTGATGGAACGTCCATCTATCTTTTCGATGATCACACCGTTCTTGACTCCCACATCGGTCTTCAGCAGCGGGCTCTTGTTGACGATCTCGGCGACCTCGAGACCGTCCCCATCGTGTTCGGGGTTGAAGAATGCTCCGAGACGGGCCGTTTCATCGCCCCCCTTCCGGTCCGGCCGGTAGCGGCCGCCGGTGTGCGAACCGTTCAACTCTCCGAGTATCTCGCTGAGCATCTCGGCGAAATCGCGGTCGTTGTTGATATGGGGCAAAAATCGAGCGTACTCCTTTTTATAGAACGGCCAGTCCACGCCGTGGAGCTCGGGATCGTAGAACTTTTTCAAGACCTGTCGCCAAACGTGCTCGAACATGTAACCGTGCTCGGCAGGCTTGTCGAGGTTCATTTCCGCGTTGAAAGCGACACCCTTACGTTCATGGCTCTTCGCATCGATCTTGATAATCTTGCCGTCAGAGAAGACAAAAAGGTTCTTGCCTTCCTTGTCCATTGAAAGAGATCCGCCACGGCCCTCGAGCTTCACGAGGAGCTTTGTTTCATCGTCTTTGAACTGGTGGACCCAAAGGTCGTGCCCTTTTTCGAAGCGGCTGAGGTAGTAGAGACTCTCCCCGTCCGGCGACAAAACCGCGTCCGCGAGACTGGAGGAGTGGATGGTCATGCGCACCCGGCGGTCTTCGATGTTGGTCAAGTCAATCTTAAGAGGCTCAAGGGGCTCGAGAGGCTCGACCTGATCCTCATCTTGGTCTTCCGTCTCCTCCTCCTCGCTCTCGTCCTTCTCCTCGTCTTCCTCCTTTCGCTTTCGAGCCTCGCTTTCTTCCTTCGTTAGATTGAACCGGTCGTAGGCTTCCTGAGTAAAGAACATGCCGACCACATCCGCGAGGGCCCCCCAACTGCCATGGCTTCGCATTCCGTAGCGGTCGGAGAACCACAACATCACCTCACCGTTCATCATCCACTTCGGATTGGAATCGCTGTATCCGCTCTTGGTGAGGTTGATGGGCTCCTGCTCGCCGGCGGCGTCGGCAAGGAACACGTCTTCGTGAGACCAGCCCTGACCGGCCAGGAGCGACACCAGAAACCATTTCCCGTCCGGTGACCAGTCGTACCAGTAATCCCCGTCGGAGTAGGAGTATTGGTATTCTCCTTCCACAACGGTATGGATCGCTTTGGACTCGAGATCGATGACCCGCAAAGTGTTGCGTTCCTCGAGGAAAGCGACCTTCTTGCCGTCCGGTGAATAGCGCGGCTCGAAGGTCTCGAGGTCGTTGGCCAAGACGACCGATTCTTCGAGCAGTGTTGACGAGGCGAAGTGAGCTTCTTCGTCGCGGGTAAGTTTGGTCTCATAAATACTCCAGCTATCGCTCCTCTCCGAGGCATAGAGCAAACCGCGGCCGTCAGGGCTGAAGCTGACCGAGCGCTCCTGTCCCGGCGTATTGGTCACGCGCTTGGTGGTGGGGTAATCGACGGACGTCACAAAAACCTCACCGCGTATGATGAAGGCCACCTCCCGGCCGTCGGGTGAAACCGCCATCTCCGTGGCGCCATCGGTGAGCGTGGTGAACTCAATAGGATTTTCCTTGTTGTCGGCGGCAACTTCGATGCGTACACGCTCGGACTCTTCGCCGGGTTTCTTTCGGTAAATCTCACCGTGGTAGCCGTAGGAAAGCGTTCCGTCATCGGCCATGGTGAGGAATCGAACCGGATGTTTTTCGTGATGGGTTACCTGAGTCACCTGGTCCGGGTCTTCGAGAGGAAATCGGCAAACGTTGAAGTCGCCGAATTGCTCACTGAGATAGTAGACCGCCTCCCCGTCTCGACTCAGGACAGGATTACGGTCTTCGCCCTCGAAGGTCGTCAAGCGTCGGTGCCCGTCGTTCTCCAAATCATAGAGCCAAACATCACGGGTGACCGAGGACCGATGGTGCTTTCGCCAAGCGTTCTCATACCCTTTGCGGTCGTGGTAAACGATATAGCGCCCCGTGGGGTCATAAACGGCGCGTTCCGCCGGAGTTAACAGGATCTGATCCGGACGTCCACCGTTGACCGACACGGCATACAGTTCGGAAAGGATTCCCGAGGGAAACTGCACGTTCATCGGATCATCCATGACCGTCAACGAGTAGAGCACGGACTTTCCGTCCGGGGTGAAGCCGCTCGGAGTATCATCCGCCGAGTAGAAAGTCAGCCGTTTCGGTCAACCGCCTCCGGAAGAGACCAAAAACACATCGAGGTTTCCGTATCGATCGGAAGCAAACGCGATGGAGCTTCCGTCCGGGGACCAAACCGGATGAAAATCATGGGCTTCGTGTTGCGTGAGGGGAACCGCCTGGCCTCCGTCCGCCGCGACTGTGTACAAATCGCCCCGATAGGAAAACACGATGGTTCCACCGTCGGGAGAAATAGCAGGATATCTCATCCATAACGGGGTCTCGGCCGCATCGGCCGATATAAATGACGGAAACAACAGGACTGCTCCCAATAGCCAACTTCGTATTGAGGTCATCGGCAAAATCCTCCCTAGATTCGGTCCAAGGATATCTCAAGATGAATCGGCGGGTAAGTTAGGAAATATGCCCCTCTCGGGCCCTTCGGGATGCGAGCCCGAGCGCCGCGATAGTGTTCACGACTGCCAGCACAATCCAAAACACTCCCCAAACCAAGGAGGGAATACCAGTCAACTCGGCCAACTGGTGGGCGTCGCTCCCCGGAACGCTTCTAAAGATGACATCCGATCCGATATCCCAAATTGCGTAGAGACAGCTCACCATCCCCAGCACGGTCAGCAGGAAATCTGAAACGACATTGGGTAGGAGCCACGCAATCGCGACCAGCGCAACACCGGTTGCAACTCCGTAAGCGAAACCGAAGACAGATCGGACGTAAAGGAGTGTGACGGCAACGAGCACCGCTCCTAAGAGGCCGACCAAGATACGATCGTGACGAGTTCGTGCCCCAGCGATTAAAAGCAACGCCCCACAAATTAGACTTCCCAGGTAGCCGGCATTCAGGATAAGGAAGCTCGAACCTCCGCGCGTGGTGCAAAGCCCTCCTTGCTCCATGGAAATCTCGATGTGGTCGATGGCGCCACCCGAGACCACGGCCGCTAACCCGTGCGAGAGCTCGTGGAAGAGCACCACCAGAATCTTGAGCGGATAGAGCACTGCATGGTCCCAAAAGACGAAGGCCAGAATCGCAACCAGCAGCGGAACAGCTAATCCGTAAAGCGGCGAAGACGTCGATTGTTTCGGGCCAGGTGTACTCGAGAGCTGATCTTGCATGGTCGTTACCGCTCCGCTTTGAAACCCCGCCACAATCCCGTGAGATGTACGAGCACCAAAACCGGCCCGTAGAACAGCCACGGATTGGGCGCCATTTTTTGCGACTGGAAGACCACAATTAACGCCGCGCAAATGAGGACGGCGATAGCCAAGATCGTCAAACTCCTGTTGTTGTACGCTAAGTTGTCGATGCCCGGTCGCGTCGCGTCAAAGATTATATCTTGTGCGAAGAGGTCCGAAAGCCAGTAAACCGACGCCAGAAACGCAGCCCAGCCCATCTCGTCAAAGAAAGTTGACGCGGAAAACGAGAGCTCTCGTTTTGCATCCAAATGCATCAGCAAGAAAGCGGTACCGAAGATCGAGATGAGGATCAACAGATGAGCTTTGAAACCGACCGGTTTGCCGGTTTCACCGTCCCTATAATACGGCGGCGGAGCGTTATGAGGAGGCGACCCGAAAAACCGGTCTTGTAGAAACTCGACCAGGTCGGCATATTCGAGCCGAACGAGCTGATTCATGGATTGGACCGTCAGCAAACGCGCCAACGTCAGTAGAATGAATGCAAAAGACAGGACCCGTGCATTTAATTCGCCGTAGCAAAGACTTCCGATAACAACACTGAGAGTAAAGACTTGGCCGGTGACCAGCTTCAGACGTCGCATTACCGTCTTTTTCTTTTTAAAATCTTGATTTATTCTTTTTCTATTCTAACCTAATTTCGGCTAAAAACGCTTGACTCTAAAGGATTTTAGATTTAACACTTCATCCGGATAGACGGATGAAATCACCACGGCCCATACTCGAGCATCTGACGGCACTAGCGGATCCTCTCCGTTGTCGGATGCTGCTCCTTTTGGAGCGTCACGAACTGACGGTAGGCGAGCTATGCTCGGTCCTTCAGCTGCCTCAGTCGACGGTGAGCCGGCACCTAAAAACGTTGGGCGACGGGGGCTGGGTCGTGTCTCGTCGAGACGGAACGAGCCGATTACTACAGCTCGCCCGACGGACGAGGAGCCACGGCGCCACCCCGGCTTTGGGACATCGTGCGGGACGAGATTCGCACTCACGCCGGCAGCGGGGCAAGATGCACAAAGGCTCGACAGCGTTTTGTCGGATCGCCGGAGCAAGTCGCAGGCCTTTTTTCGAACGGCCGCCGGCCAATGGGATCGGCTGCGCACCGAGCTTTTTGGAAGCCAGTTTGCCGCACTGTCCCTATTGGGTTTGATGGATGAGAGCTGGGCCGTGGGAGACCTCGGGTGCGGTACGGGGCAGGTCCGACTTCCATGTTGGCTCCCTTCGTCCAGAAGGTCATCGCCGTTGATGCCTCGATGGAAATGTTGGATGCGGCCCGCGAGCGACTTCGAGGCCACGCCAACGTCGATATTCGCCAGGGCGCTCTGGAAGAGCTTCCCATCGAAGACGCCTCCCTCGATGTGGCGGTACTCATGTTGGTGTCTGCACCATCTTCCGGACCCGGTGGCTGCTCTTCGTGAAGCCGAACGAGTGCTCCGCCCTCAGGGGAAGCTTCTCGTCGTGGACATGTATGCCCATGAACGGGAAGAGTACAAACATCAAATGGGACATGTCTGGTTGGGTTTTTCCGAAGAGAAGATGAAGAAATCACATCACCGCGGCGGGCCTAGAGCCCGCCTCGTTTCACCCCGTCGCGCACGAGACCGGTGCAAAAGGACCGGCCCTTTTCACGGTCACGGTGCGAAAGAACGCGATAGAAACCGTCCTCCCGCTCGGCTCAGCGCCTGGCGGGTGTGGCAGAAGAGACAGCATGAAGATCGATGAGACTGGAATCTATCCTTTCACGAATCTGTAAATAAAGGAGAACTAAATGAGCACGACGTTAACCCAGACTTCATGCCTTCGAGGCAGCAGAGAAAGCCGGTCGCCCTCCATACAAGGTCAAGGACTTGAGCCTTGCCGAGTTCGGCCGCAAAGAGATCCGATTGGCGGAGCACGAGATGCCGGGATTGATGGCGCTCAGGAAGCGCTATGAAGGTAAGAATCCGCTGGCTGGCGCCAGGATCATGGGCAGCTTGCACATGACGGTCCAAACGGCCGTTCTCATCGAGACGCTGGCTGACCTCGGTGCCGACGTACGCTGGGTCTCCTGCAATATCTTCTCGACCCAGGACCATGCTGCTGCCGCCACGGTCGTGGGTAGGGACGGCACACCAGAGAGCCCAAAGGGCACACCTGTTTTCGCGTGGAAAGGCGAGACGCTAGAGGAGTACTGGTGGTGTACGAACGAAGCACTCGAGTGGCCCGACGGAAGCGGTCCCCATCTCATCGTCGACGATGGTGGTGACGCGACGCTTCTCGTCCACAAAGGCGCGGAGTTCGAAAAGGCCGGTTCGGTTCCCGAGTTCGATCCCGACAACGACCCCGAGGAGTGGGGCGTCATCTTGGATCTGTTGCGAGAAACACAGGCGAAAGACAAAGGGCACTTCACAAAGATTACTTCTACGATCAGAGGTGTCAGCGAGGAGACCACGACAGGAGTTCACCGTCTCTATCAGATGATGGAGGAAGGAACGCTTCTGTTCCCGGCCATGAATGTCAACGACTCCGTGACCAAGAGCAAATTCGACAACGTCTATGGCTGCCGGCACTCGCTACCCGACGGTTTGAATCGCGCCACCGATGTCATGATCGGGGGTAAGGTGGCTGTCGTCTGCGGCTATGGTGAGGTCGGCAAGGGCTGCGCTCAATCGTTGCGAGGACAGGGCTGTCGCGTCATCGTCACCGAGATCGATCCTATTTGCGCCCTGCAGGCGGCCATGGACGGCTATGAAGTCAGTACTGTCGAGGATGCGCTCGAAGAAGCCGATATCTTCGTCACCTCCACCGGCAACTTCAACGTCATCACTGCAGAGCACATGTCGAAGATGAAGGACAAAGCCATCGTCGGAAACATCGGCCACTTCGACAACGAGATCGACATGGCCGGTCTCAAGAAGATTGAGGGGATAGAAACGATCAACATCAAGCCGCAGTACGATGAGTGGCGATTCCCCGACGGACACAGCGTGATGATCCTTGCGGAGGGCAGGCTTTTGAACCTGGGTTGCGCCACCGGCCATCCGAGCTTCGTCATGTCCTCCTCCTTCACCAATCAAGTGCTCGCACAGCTCGAGCTCCATCAAAACAACGACGCCTACGAGAAGAAGGTCTACATGCTTCCGAAGAAGCTCGACGAAGAGGTGGCGCGTCTCCACATCAAGCAGCTTGGCGTGAAAATGACCAAGCTCACGAAGAAGCAGGCCGACTACATCGGTGTCCCCGTGGAAGGTCCGTATAAGCCGGATCACTATCGGTATTAGAGAACTCGAGGACTCGAGAACTCAAGAACCCAGAATGGAACAGGAGGACGGCGGTCGCCGTCGTCTTCCGGAAATAGTTGGCTGCCCGGGTAGAGGAGAATCCCGCTACCCGGGCGGTTGCCTACCCGTTCACATACCGATTGTGAAACTCCACCCACCTCGGTAATACATCCTGCAGCATGTCCTTGGGAGGCAGGAAAGCAATCCTCAAGTGGCTTGTTCCCTCCTTTTGCCCGAAACCGGTGCCATTAACCGTACACAACCCGGTCTCTTCGAGAAGACCCATGCAATAGTCGAAGTCGGTGGTGTTCTCGGGTAGTTTCTCCAGTCTCGGAAACAAATACATGGCCCCGATTTTCCCAAAGCATCGGACACCTTCCATCTGGTCGAACGATGCCCTTATGATCGTCGCCTTGTCGTATAGATCTTGGAGGATCTCTTTTCTCTCCTTCGCGAACAGCTCGTAGGGCTCGCTGCCCTCCTCGGGGGGAGACAACATTAAATAGGTCAGCGCTTGTCCGGCCGTGTTCGCGCAGAGTCTCACGGAGGCCTGCTTCAGTAACACGTCCACGAAATCTCCGTCGATTCCGCTCACCTTGGGAGGATTTCTCAGTTCGACATAGCCACCTCGATGTCCGCATTCTCCATAGAATCCCTTGGAGGTGCTGTGCATGCTGAAGAGACCGACGTCACGCTTTCCCAGAACCTTGGCAAAAGAGACGAACTCGCCTCCGTAGATGTTCTCCTGATAGACCTCATCGGCGAGAATGACCAGGCCGTATTGTTCGGCGAAATCGATGACCTCTCGGATGCTCTCCTCACCCAGGATGGCTCCCGTTGGGTTGCCGGGGTTGATCACGACGATGCCCTTCACGTTGACCCCATCGCTTTTGGCTTTTTGGATGGATTCTTCCAGCGCCGTACGGCTCAGACTCCAATCGCTGTCTTCGTCGGGAAAGTACCCGACCGGTACGCCGCCACATTTCGGTATCGCCGCCGAGTAGAGCGGATACTGCGGGATGGGTATCATTATCCCGTCTTTTCTATCGGCGATGAGCAACTCGATGATGAATCTCGCGGCCTCGCTCGCTCCGTTCGAGAGAAAGATGTTGTCCGGATTCGCAGCCACAAAGCTCGAGGAATCGCCTCCGTCTCTCTGGTCGATGTAGCGCGCAACGGCCTCACGTATGAACATGGGCCCTTTGCTCTCCGTATACGCCCCCATACCCGTGGGCATCTTGGAGATCATGTCGTCGCAAAAATCGAGGACGTAATCCGAGATGAGGTCCTTTTGGTCGGGACCAGAAATCCCGGCGCCCTTGAAAAGCTTGTTCAGTCTTCGTTCCCGTTCGATTCTCGAGGGCTCTTCAATCAGACTCAGAACCTGCCGATAAAAAGTAACGGGGCGCTGGCCGAGCGCTTGAGGATTGCCGATGTTACACAGGATGACGGGCTTGCCTTGTGCTTTCAGCTCCATCGCTCGTTGTGGAATCGGACCTCTTACGGCGTACTCCATTTCGATGATGTCTTGATTTACACATATCTGTTGTGTCATTCGAGTTCCTCCGCGGAAACACAAGGTCGTTTGTAGACCGATTACGAACGTTGCTGACCGCCCACTATTTTATGCTCAACATGTCACTTTTTCACATCCGACACCACTTGGATTCGTGGCACTTGGTGCTCGTTGAGTCGCTTCTCGAAATCCGGAATCTTGCTCTCCGTAAGCTCGTCCAGGGCCGTGCTCTGCTCCCGATACCGAGACTCGAGCCCGTCGAGCGCGCCGACCTGCATTTGAGTCGGAACAAAGGGTGAGTTTTCGACGGCTCGATAGAGTCGTGTGATGTCGGAGTTCAACTGATTCATTCGGTGGGAAACGAGCTTCGTTCTCCTCCACCAATCCTTTGGCGGCGTCATCGAGCTCGTCCGGCGAGCTCCTTCTGCTCGGCCAGAGACTTCTCGAGCTTTTCAAGCTGCTCCTCGAGAGAGCGGCTTTGTTTGGCCTTTCGATAGATGTCTCCCTGAAGCGGGAGCAAGCGTTCGAGGGTTTGCCAACGCTTTTCCAGATCACCCTTCGTGATGCGGAGCTCGGGATCCTCTTCCACGATAACCGACGTCGAGGACTTCGCTCCCATCGACCTCCAAGCTCACCTGATAAGCTCCGGCACGGACGAGTGGACCCTCGAGTGGCCCACGAAAAGAGTCGGCCTCCGCTTCGTCTTGTTCCGGCGGCTCGTGCCGAGGTCCCATTGTACGCGGTGAATGCCGGGCTCGAGCGGCCCCTCGAGCTCCCGTCACTACGTCTCGCCCGCCCCATCGGTCACTACGATCTTGGCTTTGTCCTCTTTCGATTCTTCGTCTTCAGGGCCTTCATCGTCCACTTCGGTCGGCGACCGGTCGATTCTTCTCCCATGAGTAGCTGATGGTGGCTCCGAAAGGTGGATTTTCAGCGATCGCACTTCTTCTCACCCAGGAACTCATCATGAGTGTAAACTCGGTAACGAAAAGCCGTCGATGTCTCGACCTCAAAAAGGTGAAGGTCCTTCGCCAAGACATCTTCCGTCAGCTTCTTGAAGCGGCGAGATATCCATGACGTAGGCGCTACGGCCATGGGTTCCGGCAATCAAGTCACCGTCCCGCGGGTGAACCACGAGATCGGCAACCGCAACGGTGGGCATGCCGTTCATGAGACGAATCCAGTGCATACCGCGATCGAGCGAGACGAAAGCGCCGCGAGCTCCGTGCCTACAAACAACAGATTCGGATTTTTCACGTCTTCCCGAATGACACGAACCGAACCGTCTTCGGCAAATTCGGAGGCGATACTCTTCCAACTCTGACCTGCGTCGCTCGTCATGAAAACATAGGGCGCGAAGTCGTCGTTTCGATGGCCGTCGAAGGTCGCGTAGGCGCGATCTCTCTCGAAGCGGGAAGCAACGAGACGGGATACCCAACGGGATCCGGGAAGACCGGGAAACTTATCCGTAATCTCCGTCCAGTCTCCGCCACCATCCGTCGTGACCCAGACGTGTCCGTCATCGGTTCCGGCATAAAGGAGGTCCGGATCGAGCAGGTGATTCAGCCAGTGCAGAACTGGAGGCGATCTTTTGGGGCTCGCCGTCCTTGTAGTCCGGCCGCGAGAAAGTCTCGGTGGTGAGATCGGGACTCAAGACCTCCCAGCTCTGCCCCCGGTCGCGCGACCGGAATACGTGATTGCCGCCGACGTAGATCGTCTTGGGATCGTGGTAGGAAATATGGAGCGGAGTCTCCCAGTTGAAGCGGTAGTCCTCCTCACCCTCCGGCGCTTCGGGTTTGATGCTCGTGTTCTGTCCCGTTTTCTTGTCGTGCCGAATGATACCGCCGTACTGCATCTCCGCATAGAGGATGTCCGGATCGGTCGGATCGATACGAACCTGAAAACCGTCACCGGTCATCACCCTGCTCCAGTCGGAAACGGTGATTCCGATGGTCTTCCGTGTCGCGCTCGGTCCACCCCACGAGCAGTAGTCCTGAACCCCGCCGTAGATATAGTAGGGCTTTCGCATGTCCACATCGATGGCATAGAACTGGCCGATCGCCATTTGATTCAGGAAATCCCACGTCCGGCCCCGGTCGAAGCTGAAGTAGACACCCCCGTCGTTTCCTAGAACGAGGTGCTTGGAATCTTCCGGATTGATCCACAGATCGTGGTGATCGACGTGGACGTTGATTTCTGAGGCGCTCGAAGCTCTTCCCACCGTCTTCCGAAACCTGGAGAGGACTGCCCAGGACATAGACGCGGTTCTCGTCATTGGGATCAACTCGGATCTGGCTGTAGTAAAAAGGTCGCGGATTGACGGCGTTCACCCACTCCCAGGTCTCGCCCCGGTCGGCGGAGCGAAAAACACCGCCGTCCTTGGCCGTCTTTTTCTTCGGCTGGCGGTGGGGGCTTGTTCGGGATCGCGGGGCGGCGGGACGGTCGTCTTCGGTTTGGATAACGCTGTAGACAACCTGCGGATTGCTGACGCGAGACCGTCAGACCGATCCGGCCGCAGATCCCCTTCGGGGAGTCCCTCTCTCGAGCTTCTTCCAGCTTCGGCCGGCGTCGGCGCTCTTATAAAGACCACTTCCCGGACCCGTCATCTTCCTCGGATCGCCTCCCGAGAATCCATCGCGGCGCACTTCGTAAGCGGCCGCATAGAGGGTGCCGCTGTCGAAGGGATCCATCGCGACATCGATGACCCCGGTATCCGCATTGATTTCGAGCGACTTCTGCCAACTCTCGCCGCCGTCGGTCGTCTTATAGAGTCCTCGCTCATCATTAGCGCCCCAGATATGTCCGAGAGCCGCTACGTAGACCGTGTCCGGCGCCCGCGGATCGACGACGACTCGCCCGATATGGTGCGTCTCCCGTAATCCCATATTCTTCCAGCTCTTGCCGCCATCGGTGGACTTGTATACCCCGTCGCCCCAAGACACGCTGTTGCGAGCGTTCGCCTCGCCCGTACCCACCCAGATGATGTCGGGATTGCCGGGATGGACGGCGATGGCTCCAATGGAGACCGTCGGCTGGTCATCGAAGATCGGCTCCCAGGTCACACCATTATTAGTGCTTCTCCACAGACCACCCGAAGCGGTCGCGACAAAGATGTGATACGGGAAGTCTCCCACGACCTCGACATCCACCACACGGCCGCCGGCGCCCGCCGGTCCCACCGACCGCCAAGTGAAGTTTTCCAGCAGGGACTCATCGAATTGGGCCTGGGATATAAACGGAAGCAATAGAAGAAAGATAACAAAGAACCATCGTCTCATAACGACCCCTTTTTCTGGACACCTCGATTTCGGGCGGATCGTATCATGTAGCCAGGCCATGGTCTTACCTGCTACTATCGTATCCTGACGACCGAAAAGGCTTGGAAATGTCATGGTAACCAACAAGGATCAGCGCCTCAGACAAAAAGTGTGCGACGTCTACTCGGCGGCGGCCGAGTCCCCCGACGACAAGCACCCCTTCCCCGTCGGCCGTGAGTTCGCGGAAAGCCTCGGCTATCCCTCGGAATGGCTCGATGAGCTACCGGCGGCCGCGTCGGGGGCTTTTGCCGGTGTCTCGAATCTGGCCGTCTTCGCCGAGTTTCCCGAAGGAGCAACGGTCCTAGACCTTGGTTGTGGTGCCGGGCTGGACTCTTTGATCGCAGTGACGACGGGTCGGCGAGCGGGGGCGAGTCATCGGCATCGACTTCGGAGAGTCCATGCTCGGGCGGGCCCGTCTCGCCGTCCGCGATGCGGGTCTGGCCAACATCGATCTCATGAGAGCGGCTGCCGAAAAACTACCGATCCAGGACGGATCGGTCGATGTTGCTATGGTCAACGGCATCTTCAATCTGAATCTTTCGAGGACAAGCATCTTTCGAGAGCTTGGGCGGGTCGTTCGCCCGGGCGGCGTCGCCTACGCGGCGGAGATCATCCTGAAGAACCCCCTTCCCCCCGACCAACAGTCGAGCGAAGACAACTGGTTCGCCTGAATCGCCGGTGCCAAGGAAGGCGGCGCCTTCCTCGACGAGTTCCGGTCGGCCGGCTTTCGTGATTGTCGAATACTTCGCACGACCCGCAATGCCCGCACGAAAAATCCTCACGTCGTCGCAGCCGAGCTCGTGGCAGTCTAGATAATTATTCATCTTATACTGCATATTTATCCTTTTTTGAGGTATACTCTCGTCATCATGCACGATCAACGAGGAGCTTGCCATGACCCCATCGAAACCCAAAGTCGTCCTCGCCTATAGCGGCGGGCTCGACACTTCCGTCATCCTCAAATGGCTCATCGGCGAGGGCTATGAAGTCATCGCCTATGTCGCCGATATCGGACAGAACGAAGATTTCGCCGCGCTCGAGCAAAAAGCCACTGTCGGTCGGCGCGTCGAAGGTCTACGTCGAAGACTTGAAACGGGAGTTCGTGACCGACTTCATTTTTCCCGCATTCAAGGCGAACTGCCTCTATGAAGGTCGATACCTTCTCGGTACGGCCATCGCGCGGCCGCTCATCGCCAAGAGACAGATCGAGATTGCCGCCCGGAGAGGACGCCGAGTACGTGTCCCACGGCGCCACCGGCAAAGGAAACGACCAAGTACGCTTCGAGCTTCCTTTTACGCGCTCAATCCCAAGATCAAGGTCATCGCACCCTGGAAGAACGAGGCGTTCCTGTCACGGTTCCAGGGACGACCCGATCTGCTGGCCTACGCGGAAGAGCACGGGATCGATGTCAAGGCCACCAGGGACAAACCCTACAGCGAGGACGAGAACCTGCTCCACCTCAGCCACGAGTCGGGCATCCTCGAGGACCCGGCGAAAGAGGCGGACGAGCACGTTTACTCCTGGACCGTCGCGCCGGAAAAGGCGCCCGACACGCCGACGCAAGATCGCGCTGACCTTCAAAGACGGCATCCCCATCCACGTCGAGAATCTCGATGACGGAACGGTGAAGGAGGAGCCGCTCGAGCTCTTCGAGTATCTGAACGAGCTCGGCGCAGCACCACGGCATCGGCCGCCTCGACATGGTGGAGAACCGCTTCGTGGGCATCAAATCCCGCGGTGTCTACGAGACGCCGGGCGGCACGATTCTGCATGCGGCCCACAGCGACATCGAGGGCATCGCCATGGACCGCGAGGTCATGCGCCTGCGGGACATGCTGACGGCGAAGCTCTCGGAGCTGATCTATAACGGCTTCTGGTTCAGTCCTGAAATGGATTTTCTCATGGCGGCCATCGACAAGAGCCAAGAAGTCATCGACGGAACCGTCCGGCTGAAGCTCTTCAAAGGCACGGTCTACTCCGCTGGCTCGGGAGTCGCCGAGCTCGCTCTACAACCAGGACCTCAGCAGCATGGACATCGAGGGCGGATTCGACCAGAAGGACTCTGTCGGGTTTCATCAAGATTCACGCTCTTCGCTTGATGGCGCACCGCGCCATCATGAAGAAACACGGGGAGTAACCATGGCGATATGGGACAAGGGTTACGACATCGATCGAGAGGTGCTGGCGTACACGGTCGGCAAGAGACTCCATCGTCGATCTGAAGCTCGTACCTTACGACTGTCGAGCCTCGGCCGCTCACGCAAAGATGCTTCACGAAATCGGCATTCTGGAGCCGGGACGAGCTCGAGCAATTGCTCGAAGGGCTCGATGAGATCGTAGAAGCTCTGGGAGAAAGGTGATTTCGTCATCGAGCGGGAAGAGGAGGACTGCCACACCGCTATCGAGAACTACCTCGTCGCGAAGCAGGGAGAAGTGGGGAAAAAGATCCACACGGCGCGATCGAGAAACGACCAAGTGCTCGTCGCCCTGCGGCTGTACGAGAAAGAGGCGCTCGCCGAGATCCGGGATCGACTCGAAGAGTTCTCGCGAGCACTTCCCGCCGAGGACGAGACAGCCCCTGCCCGGATACACCCACATGCAGCGCGCTATGCCGACGACGGTGGGCATGTGGCTGGGTCCTTTTCGAAGCCGCCGTCAAGGACGACTTGATAGCTCATCGACGCTGTCCTGGAAGTGATTGACCAGAATCCACTCGGAAGCGGCGCCGGGTTCGGTATCCCGGTCTTCGAGATCGACCGAGACTACACGACCCGAGAGCTCGGTTTTGCGCGTGTTCAGGAAAATCCCATGTACGCCCAGATCAGCCGCGGCAAGTTCGAAGCCGCGATCCTGAGTGCGCTCTCTCAGATCATGTTCACCATGAACAAGCTCGCGACCGACTTGATCACGTTCAGCATGAAGGAATTCGGTTTCGTGAAGCTACCTGAACGCTTTTGCACGGGGAGCTCCATTATGCCCCAAAAGAAAAATCCCGACGTGCTCGAGCTCGCCCGCGCCAACTACCATGTCGTTCTCGGACACGAGCTCACGGTCAAGAGCCTCATGGGCAATCTCATTTCCGGATACAACCGAGATATGCAGCTCATCAAAGGGCCTTTGTTCTCCGCCGTTGAAACGACACAGCAGACGGTGAGCATCGTGACGCGCGTCGTGCGAGGAATCTCGGTCGACAAGAAAAGGTGCGCCGAGGCGATGACCGATGAGCTTCACGCCACAGAGGAAGCCTACAAACTCGTCCAGGAAGGGATACCCTTCCGGGATGCCTACCGCAAGATTGGCAGGCGGTTTGCTCAAAAAAGCGAAAAATGAAACCGCATGCTCGCTTAAACGACAACCTCCCTTATGGCAACGATAATCCAACGGGAAGGTATCGAGCGATCGCTCCCGCTGTCGGTCAGATCGTACTTCTGTAGAGTGAAGGTGTAGGAGTTTTCATCGGATTCTGATGCAATATTGACGAGCACATCTTTGGCCAAGACTTGCCCATCTAGTTTCTGGACGTTCACATCTCTCATGAGCGACATCTGGGCCACCTTCAATTCTTTTCCCAGCTCGCGGTTGATCTCCTGGACGGTGCGCTCCAATTCTTTACGCTTTTCAACAACCCTGTCCCATTCGGCACGGATCTCAGCCAGCTTCCCGTTGAACTCGTAGTCGGGGTTCTTATCCAACTGGATTTGAATTTTGTCGATGTCTTCGTAATTGTCCTCGAGGAAGTATTTACCCTTTTCGTATTGGATGTCCCTTTGCTGCTTGGCCTCCGCGAGCTTGCGGCGAAGATCGGGCATCCGGAACGGTTCTGTCGCCTCTTCGCCCACTCGGACAACCTCCCAGGATTCGCATTTCGTTGGGAATCCCACCAATGAAACAGATGCCACCGTCCCATTGTCGCCGCTTCCACAGGCTGAGAAAAAGCGGCGGAGGATCTGCTTCTCTTCACCTCCGGCACACGCCAGGAGAGAAATCACGGCAGAAAATGTGACGACGTCCCTAATCCTATGCATAACGTCCTCCTTTTTCTAAGAGAGACCAGCCAACCCACGACGGCCTCGAAATAACTACCGTTTAGTAGGGCGTTTCTTGGGATCTGTCGGTTTGGAGTAAGCGTTTCGCCCTTTGTGGATTTGGGCCATGACCAATTCCCGCTTGAGAAAGAGACAGCATCTAGACTGACTCGCCCTTAAATTCAGCAAAGCGCGTGCCATGAGATCCGTCGAAGGGAGGATTGGTCGCTAACTATTTGTCCGACAGGGAGAAAATCGATCTAAGCGTCATCTCGACTTCCGAGTCAGGGGGGCCTACGTGTCACACAAACGGAACACGCTTTCGAGCCACTCGGCCGGCCGATCCCTTGTTGGATCAGTAAAGGACATAGGCTCTTCGGCTTGGGCGGACGTTTCATTCATCGAACATGGACTACCGGTCTACACGAAGGATGATACAATCCCGTCGTCTCCCAGGAGGTCCTACCGTGAATCTCGAGAAACTCCCACAAAATGCGTTGCTTGCCGCCGTGTCGATATTGCTGGCAGCCGGCATCTGCGGTGCGTCGCCTGACAACGTCCTGATTCGTGCTCAGAAAATCTACACGGTCACCCGCGGATTCATCGATAACGGTGAGATCTTGATCCGCGACGGCAAGATTCAGGAGGTCGGTACGATTGTCGAACGCACCTTCCGACGCCCGGGTTCTGAACGCCGCTGTCGTCATCCCGGGATTGATCGACGCTCATACCCACTTGGCGTTGGATCGATCGGACCGCCCGGAAGGACCCGTCACCGCGGAGTGGAAAGCGGTAGAACATCTCGATCTCGACGACCCCATGCTCGGCATCGCTCTTTCCGGAGGAGTGACCTCGGTCATCACACGTCCCGGCAGCGGCATCATCTGCAGTGGTCAATCGGTCGCTTTGAAGCTCAAACGCAGTCCGGAGGTCCTGAAGCCTTTTGTCGATCTCAAGATGGCAGTTCGCCCTCTCGTCAAGCTTCGGCCCGGCAAGACTCCGGCAACGCTCATGGGCTGGTATGCCACCGCCAGTGAGTGGTTTCGGAAGGCCCAGGTCTATTTGGCGGAGCAGGAAGACTATCGCGCCGGCCGGGCGACGGAAGAACCGCCGAGGGATGAACGCTTGGAAGCCTTCGCGGCGGCGCTCCGGGGCGATGTCATGGTCCATATTCACGCCAACTATCCGAGTGAGCTCCTGATGGCCCTCGAGCTCGCCAAGGAGTTCGGATTTAGTGATCGCCTCGCCATCGCACACGCGGGTGAAGCACACGCCATCACCGACGTGCTTGCCGAATCGAAGGCCATCCCGGTTTTCGGTCCGGCCATGATCGTCCGTTTCTATGGCGACGAACGTTCTCACAATGTCGTTCAGGAGCTCATGGAGGCGGGAATTCCCGTCAGCATTCAAACCGATCAGGGGCGAGAGCACTTCAAGGATTTTCGTGAGTACGGAGCTTTTCTCGTTCGTCACGGACTATCGGAGGAGCATGCGCTACAAGCTCTCACTATTAACGGTGCCAGGGCGATGGGGCTCGCCGACCGCCTCGGAAGCATCGAAGTGGGTAAGGACGCCGACCTTGTGCTTCTCGATGGTCCGCCGTTCGATCTCTCCTCGGACCGAGTCGAGAAAGTGTTAGTAGATGGAGCCGTCGAGTACGCGAGAAAGAAACCGCTTCAGGCTACAGAACCGACATCGGTGGGTCCGTTCAAACGCCTTCGCGGCAAACTAACCGCGACGGACACAACGTTCGCCATCGTCAATGCCCACATTTTCCCCGTCAGCCGCGGCCCGATTCGGAACGGCACGGTGGTCGTCGAGCACGGCAAATTTACGCTCGTGGAGGAAGGTGGCTCGGTTCCACGCGGCATTCCGAAGCTCGATGTAGGAGGACGAGCTCTGCTTCCCGGCTGGGTCACGGCCCGCGCGTTCCCCAATGACTGGATCGGCGACATCAAATGGCAGGTACAAAACGACGAGCTCGTGGAGCCCATCAGTCCGCAAATGAACGCCCGCGTCGCTGTCAACCCCTGGTTTCCCTCTTTCCCCGTTATTCGCGGCGTTGGAATTACTTCGCAGAACATCACCCCCGGCCACACGAACTTGATCGGCGGCAGCGGAGTGGTGATCAAGACCGCCGGAATGGACCGTTCCAAGATGGTGCGTTCGGAACCGAGCTGTATGGTTTTTTCGCTCGCTCGATCCTCCGCCCGACACTGGAGCGGCGACTCAGAGATCCCGGCAACGCTGGAATCGATCTCGGAAATGATTCGGAATACTTTGGACCGGGCGAAAGAGTATCTCGATGCCGGCAACTCACGAGAATACGATCAACGTTCCGAAGCTCTACTCCCCGCTCTTGAACGCAAAGTTCCCGTCATCATTCACGCGCTTCGCGAAGACGAGATCCAGGAAGCCATACAGATCGCGACAGACTACAACCTGCGTTTGATCGTAAGCGGCGCCGTTCAAGCCCATCGATTGGCGGAGGAGCTCGCCCGAGCCGACGTCGGTGTCATTCTCGGAGACACGGCATCGCGACTCGAGGACATTCGGGGAGGAGGAGAAGGTTACCTCTTCCAGGCTCCGGCGAAACTAAACCGGCAAGGTGTGAAGGTCTCCTTTTTCGGACCGAGCGCATCACGTCGCGGCATGCCCACGGGGCGGCTCGGCGGCGAGCCGGCGCTAAATGCTGCATGGGCTTTCCGTAACGGCGTGCCGGAAGCGGAGGCGATACGTATGTTCACACTCAATGCCGCCGAGATGCTCGGAATGGAAGACCACATCGGCAGCATCGAGGTAGGCAAAGACGCCGACTTCATGATCCTGGAGGGGCACCCCTTCGATTATCGGGTTCTGCCACAGATGGTCTTCATCGACGGGGTGCTGGTACACCAAGGAGCTTTTTGAGCCGATTCGGCGAATCAAACCGCAATTCGCGTCACGGGTTTGACGTCCAGAAAAACCTCTCTCGGTGTTGGTCGAGTAGTGGACTCGCCACTTCCAGAAACTGGGGGTACAAGACAGCAGCGGTGACTGGACTAATGTGGTAGCTCGAGGGCCGGGTCCCCTAGCAAGGTGAACAGCCGGAGCAACCGCTCCGCATCGGAGTGTTGTGAATACTCGGCCCGTGCCTTCCGGATTGCGTCGCCGAGACGCTCGCTCTCACGGAAGTACGCATCGAGAAACTTGTGAACCAAGAGCAACGACTGTTCATGGGCGGTCAAGCCCGTCGGAGCCCAGACGGCAACGGCTCCGCCGTCCGGCTGACTGACTAGGGCTTCTCCTAAAGGCACAAAACCGGGGACCTCGAACCGATTCGTGGAGCAGCTCAGCGAGATCACGATGGGCGTGCGCCCGGAGTTGTCGAGCGCAGGGACATCGGATGTCATGAGGAGTCCGCCCGCAGAAAATCGATCGAGTCCGCCGTGTCCGGCGTAGGTGATGATTTCAACGCCGGCTCTGAACTGGTTCCAAAGCTCATCTCGCGCAGCCAAGAACGGAATCTCATCGAGAGCTATCTCCCGGACCGGGACCATTTCACGATAAGAATCCGCCATGCGTCGACTGTCCTCGGCAAAGGCTCCACCAATATCCGAATAGTCGGACACCGGCACGAGGGCACGGGCTCCCGACGTCTCGAAAGCGCGTACCTTTTCGAGGTACGCGTCGAGCTCCGTTTCGGTCGAGACAGGGATACGGCCGATGGCGACATCGAGTAGCTCGCCGTTGCCCACCACCCCGGCGAGTGTGTTGTCCGACGCAAAAATGCCTTGGGTTCCACGCGCCATGAGCGTGGGTACGAGGTTGTCTCCAATCCCGAGCAAATCTCGGTAGTCGAAGCTTCCCGTACCTACGAGAGCCACATAACGCGGCGCTCGTCTCCAGCGCTTGTGCGAATACGTGAGAAAGTCCCTAATGGCATGGGGATTGGGAAAGCCATAACTAAATTCGTTATAGATGTGCTCGATGTCTACCACCATGGTCTCTAGGCCCCGCCCGGCCCGATAATCCGCCAGCCGTTTCGCCGCTTCGACGAGGTGAGTTGGTGCCAAGAGAAGGTAATCGGCTCGGTTTCGAGCCTGTCGCAGACGAGGTTTGGACTCGCCCCACGGAAGCACCTCGGGACTTTTCAAGCCCTGAGGGCCAACGGCCAAGTAGGTGTGATCGAGAACGGGTGCCACCAAGCGCCGATACTCCCCATCTAGAGGAATGGCGCCTGAATAGTCGGCCGCAATGTAGGTCGGGTGCTTGATGTTGGTGACATCAAACAGCTTGATCTCGGGAGAAGAAAATTCCGAAAGAGCCACCGACGGGTGTCCGTCACCTCGCCACAGGAGTGAATCGTTCTCAGCACGGTAGAAGCGATGATAAGAGAGCTCGACGGAATCGACGTAAAGGATGCTGTAGGGTGCCACATCCAATACGCCTTCGATCTCGACGTCGTTCTCGCCATCTCTCACGAGGCTCTGGGAAAACTCGAAAGATATCTCATGAAGGCCAATCCCCTTCCACGCCGCCGCCCCGACGAACACACCGTTGAAATAGGCCTGGACGTGATGCTCGCCCTCGATGCCGGTCGTGGTGGCTCCGTAGAGTCCCAGCGTCAACTGGACAGCCTCCGTGGCTCCACCCGTGCCCGGTATTTGAACGGCAAACGACTTCCCTGGGCCTCCGCCCATGAGGTAGTCCCAAAACCAATAATCCGACTCGGGGTCGGGCGCCACCGCGGTGGCGGCGAAACGGTCTTCCTCGGTGCGTCCGTGGTCGACAAAAGTCAAGCTCTCGTCTGCTGTTGCGGGCGTTGCAGATGAGACTTCCTGCATCCTCTGTCCAGATCCAAATCGTACATGATAGACATTGTCTCGATAGTAAATGCTATCGTTCCCCGGCGAATAGAAATAGAGGCCTGAGCCATCGGGAGCAGCAATCCAGCTCACCTCTTCCCCATGGTTCTGAATCGAGACGCGGCCCCGACCGAGCTTCCTATCGATCCATGGCCGAAGTGTGGAGGAGCCCAAAGCCTCGGCCATCCGCACTACGCTCAAATACTGAAGACCCGGCTCACGCGCAAAGACCTTGAGGTCCAAGGACCGCCGAGCTGCCGTTCGCGGTCTTTTACGAGGCGCCTTTCTCGATTCGCGATGTGTCGCTCGTAGGCGCCCGATGCGGGGTTTGCGCACGAACTTCTCTTGCATCGAGGCAAACGATTCCGCCTCAACTAAATTCGTTGCATAGGGTCCGTGGGTGATCACACGACCGCTTGTTTCGACCTCGAGAAGCGCGTACACGAGTCTTCCACCGAGGGGCGCGGATTCGTCGATGACGCGGTACGTACCTCCTTGCGGCGAGCTTTGCAGTCCTGGCAATAGGTTCTCGTGAACGACGACCCACTTTTCGCCATCCAGATCGAATCGGTACAGATAAAAACCCGCGGTACCGTCTTCAGAGGCCGTCTCCCACTCGACGACTACACGACCGCCGTCACCTACCGCCGCGAACCGAGCAATGACAGCACGTGTGAGAGCAGTGAAATCACAATCGAATGCCTCGTAGTCGTCCCCGACACCCAAAGTGTCACCGGAGCCGACCTGGGTAGCAGCGCCGGTGCTGGTATTGATCGTGTAGAGTCGCTGTCCCTCCGTGCCGTAGAGTGTCCCGTCAAAATGGAAACCCATGCCTTCCATATCGATGGAACTACCGAAGCCTCCCACGACCGTTCCTGCGCCGGTTGAAGTATTGACGGAGATGAGCTGCGAGTTACTGGTGTCGGAGGCGTACATGGTACCGGTGGAAGGCTCAATGGCAATATCGTCGATCGATCCGCCTATACCCGTTCCCGAGATCAACACATAGTCAACGCCGGAACCGAAAGCGTCGGGGATGTGGGCACCGGTATCGGTATCGATCTGAAACAAGGCATCGGAACCGCCACGACTATGCACACCCCACAAGGTGCCATTGACGTGATCGAAGGCAAGACTGTCTACATCGCTGAACGTGATGTTCCCCGCCGAACCGGAGCCGGTACCAAAGGACACGGTCAAACGCATAAACTCGCCCGTATCCACATTGATCCGCCCAAGCTCATCAGCGTCGGCACCATAGACGTCCAACCTATCGGGATCGATGGCTAACGCTTCGACCCCGCCCACACCGAGAGCGCCGACATTGGTATCCACTGTGCCGTCGGTGGTATCGATGATGACGAAACGGTTATTGGAGTCCGGCACACCGTAACAGAGGGCGCCGCCCGGTGTTGAAACAGTCTGGTCGAACTCGATCCGTAGTATCGGTGCATTTTCATCCTCACCGTTATATGCCTCGGCGGTCCGCTCTCCAGAGCCTGTGATAATGAACACCATGTCGTTGTCCGACGACCACCCCGTCCGGTCCACGATCTCCTGAACGATGCTCGTCAGGTCGGGCGTCAGATGTCGCTCACTCACCGTGTTCCAGGCAGGGATATTGTTCCAGGCGACGGAAGCGGAGGTCGTGGTGCGGTTGGAAATATTGCTATTCGAACCGTTGAACGTCGGCGCGTCGTCGATATCCTCTCCCCGAATGGTCACCGAGGTCGCACCGCTGTTGGTCTCGTCCGTCTCGAACTCGATAACTGCGCTCAAGATGGTTGCGCCCTGCGGGATGGCGATGTTTTGGAAACGTATGCCGACGATCTGCGCTGTGCCCCCGTCTGAAATGAGCTCGAGATCGCTGCTCGTGAGGTACATGTTGCCGTCGCTCACGCGCTCTTCGGCATCGTCGTTGCCCCGGGAAACCTGATAGTCCACTTTCTTGGCAATGACCGGCGGAGTCATGAGGACAGAGGCAAGAAAAAGGAGGAGCGAAGCGCGGACGACACGATACAGCTTCACGCTTTGAAACATAGCAGGCCCCCGAGGCCCTAAGGTTGCCGCACGATTGGCGACCAATTAATTCAGATGTATTAACCCTAATCCGACAATAAACTCAGGGTAAATTGCAGGAAAAACAGGGACAGGTCCCTTTTTGGCAAAGACAACGGTCCACCAAAAACGGACCTGTCCCTGTTTTTCCAGTAATTTGCGTAGATTTCGTGAGCTCGCATTAGGGTTCGCCCTGAAGCGAACACGAGCCAACAAAGCCATTGAGTAAAGACACATTAGAACTGCTTCATTTATGAGTGAATCACAAATCCCCTTCCCAACAATAGCGGCCACTATCATGGCTTTTGTTGCGTCTGCCAAAGCTGATTCGCTTATTTATTGTCGCTTCAGGGTTAAATTTGTAACTATATTATACCGCGATCGAGACGCTTTCTGGAAAAGCGTAGGCCAGGCTGGCTGTGCCTGGCAAAGCAGTGGCTTGAAGCGAGTTGTGGGATTGGCGCTATTTTCCTGAGCGATCTAGGACTACGACTCCACCTTCCGGCCTGCAATCGCCTGCCGTCATCTCGACACGATATTCGCCGACCGGCTCCGGCGAAAGAGCTCCGGGCCATCAACACTTCGCCCGTTCCGACCCAGACCACATTCGGGTCGGAGGGTGCGACAGCAACGGCACCGATGGTAAAGGTCGATTCCTTCTCGAAGATGGCTTTCCAGGTGACACCGTTGTTCGTGGTCTTCCACAAATTACCCGCGCCGACTCCTACGTAGACCGTCGATGGGGACCCGGCCGGTACGGCGACGCTCTCGACTCGGCCACCCATGAACGCGGACCCCACGGCGTGCCAATCGAGGTTTTTGAAGATTGATGTTTGCTCGAGCTCGACGTGCTTCGTCAGGATTGACGGCGCTCCTCCGGTGAAGACGCTTGTGCTGAGGCCAACGAAGCGGAAAGGAAAAGCAATAGAAATCGTCGTTTCATCATTTTTTCGCACCCGAAGATTTCGGAAACAATGAGGCTAAAAACAATCCCGTAACCGTCAAGGCAAGCGAGATTGCAGCAAAAACCAATGACCCATACTCCATGATGAGCGTCGTTCCAACACCCAAGTATACGAGGGCTAACGGAAACATTACGGCATAGGACAATCCCCAGGCAGATACGGCCGGTGTCTCGAATTCCGGGTCAACCACACGCAACAGCAGCAGACCCGTCGCCGTGACGCCGGTACACTGCCCGAAGGTCATGATGCTCCGTTCCACCCAATGATCCGGAAGAAGGCGTTTACCGAGGTAAAACATCGCAACGGCCCCAACGACGCCAACTATCAGCAAGGCAGCGATTGGCACCGTGTATCGGGCCAGTTCTCGTATGGGCATGGATACCAATGCAGCCACCACCAGAAAATCAACGAGCATCCCCGCCACTCTGTTTTTGGTTTGCTCATCGAGGATCCAACCGTACCCGGCCCGGCGGACCGTCAACCACAAAATCGCCGAGAAGACGAGCGCCCAGGCGAAAGCGCCAACGGACCGTAGCGCCGAGAGCGCTGGGGTTACCCCTACCAGCTTGGCCATGCCGATACCCAGCAGGCTCGGAACCGCGATCAAAGCGAGCGTGTAAGAGATCGGGTCGAGCACGTCCGGTGAGGTCACGGAGAGTCCAACCGGTTTCCGCTTGTTTTTGTCTTTATACAGTCCCGTCGAGATCTCCGGCGGTAGACGATCCGGAGAGCCGAGCAGCACCGTTTCCCCCCGCCGGCTCGCCAGGTTGATCAGGAGAATCCCTCCCGTCACTCCGAAGATCAGTCCGAAGGTCGCAGCGACAAGAGCCACTCCCTGCCCCTCGACCCACCAGTCCACCTCGAGACGCTGGAGCGACTGGGCATAGATACCGGCCGTCCCATGTCCCCCTGAGAAACCCGTGAAGAGCTCGAGTCCGAAAGTGGGATAGAGACTGCCAAAGAACATCACCGCCACGACGGCGCCTAGAAAAAACTGAGAGAAGTAAAAGGCCATCGTGTAGCACATCTGTCGCCCAATGGAGGTGATGAAGGCCGCCCGGCTCGGAACGGTCAAACCCAAAACGCTCGCCGCCATCACGGGGGTAATTAAAACGCCGGGGATTCGCGCGTAGGTCGTCAGCCAGTCGGTGGGAATGGGAATCAACGCGTGCTCTCCGAGAAACGCCGGCCCGAGGAGCAACCCCAAACCACCTCCGATAACCGACGCCGGGAGAAAGAGCTTCTGAAGCAGACGGACCTTCACCCGAAGCACGTACCCGACCAGCAACAGGACCGCGAGCGCGAGCATCTGCACAAGGAGACGGGGCAACATCTCGCTCATTTCAGCAAGAGTCTATCGGAGAGGCCTCGTGTTTGGTACTTCGACGAAGGTGATCCTCTACTTTTCGAAATCTTTTGTGTGGAAACCTGCGGCCACTTAATCAGTCGTGTCTAGTCCCTTGGGGCCAGCCGCTGGCGAAACCAGATAGTAAGCGGCTCGATATCGAGCTCACCGCGCGCGACGGCCAGCGTGAGATTTTCTAATTCGAGGTCACTGGCACGAATCTCATAACCGTTGGCCATAATGAAAAGTTCCGTGGCAGAGATTCCGGCACGCTTGTTGCCGTCAACGACAGGATGGTTCATCACGAAAAAGTGCATCAGTGCGGCCGATTTGGAGGCGATGTCGGGATAAAGATCCTCGCCACCGAAGGTCATCGCTGGTCGGGCCACCGCAGCCTCGAGAGCTGCTTGGTCCAGCAGACCCTTCGGGCCTCCGAAACGTTGTAGCTGAGACTGATGGAGGGCGAGAACCTGGGCAACTGAGAGGTAGTAGAATCACTTCGCCAGTCGCCGGTAGAGCTCTTGGCGCTTGTCGAGTAGCGAATCGACCGCGTCACGAAATCGCTTGGTAACCTTTCCGTCCTCGATGTACTTGATTCCGGGACGGATAGTCACGGCTCCCGTGTTGGGATGGACGGAAACGTCCACACTCTGCCCCTTCTCGAGGCTGAACTCCTTGACCACTTCTGCCGGCAAAGTAACGGCGAGCGATTTTCCGATCTGAACGAGTTTCCTCTCCATGATTAGTATATACTAAGTACTTATCCGCCCATTGCAACCGAAACAGTTCCGAACCTCAGAAAGGCAGCGGCTCGCCTTCCTCCGCGGTGCGTTGTCGATAGACTTCACGAAGGCGCTCGGTCAGAGGGCCAGGTTCTCCCGAGCCCATCGTTCGACCGTCAACTTCGAGAACCGGCGTAAGCTCACCCACGGTCCCGGTGCAGAACATCTCGTCGGCAGAGTAAACCTCGGAGATCGAGATATTCCGCTCGTGTACCGTGATTCCCTCCTCGCGGGCGATGTCGATAACTTCCTGTCTCGTGATTCCGGGCAAACAGGCGTCGGCGTGTGGCGTGAGAAGCTCGCCTCGTTTAACAAAAAACACGTTCGTGGAGTTCGTCTCGGAAGCGAACCCGTGGATGTCGAGCATGAGTGCTTCGTCCATCCCGACGGCATTCGCCTCGATCTTTGCCAGGATGTTGTTGATCAGATTGTTATGGTGGATCTTGGAATCGACGCACTGGGACGTGTTGCGGCGGATGGCGGAAGTAATCAAGCGGATTCCCGACGACGAGAATCGAGGCGGTTTCCACTCGGCCAGAACGATGAGGCAAGGGCCGTACTGGTTGACTTTGGGATCCATGTTGGAGGTCGTTTTCATTCCCCGCGTGAGCGTCAACCTTATGTGAGCGCTGTCTCGCATACCGTTAGCCTTCAGGGTCTCGAAAATCGCACTTTTGATTTCGTCCCGGGTCGGGATCTCCGCAAAGGCCATCGCTTTGGCGGAATCGAGCATCCGATCAATGTGGGCATCCAGCTTGAAGATGCGACCGTTATAAATCCGCAGGCCTTCCCAAACCGCGTCTCCTCCCTGAACTGAGCTGTCGAAAACCGAGACCGTGGCTTCGTTTCGAGGAACGATCTTTCCGCCGACATGAACGAGGATATCGGCATTGCGTGGATCGGGTAGTTTTACTTCCATGATTCAACTCCTCCGACGAGCGATTAGCTAGCTACCAATCTGCGTTTCGTCTTCTCTTGTTCGTGGCGCCATGGTGAAGCCGGTGAAGCCATAGATAATCAACACCACCACCGACGTGTAGTTCATGATGGACCAGGGTAGATACGAGAGCGTCGGCACTCCGAACACTCCGGCACAATAGACTCCTCCCATGCTCCACGGAATGAGAGGGATGAGAATGGCGCCGCTTTCCTCGACGATGCGGGAAAGGTTCTTCGCCGCCAATCCCATTTTTCGGTAAATCGGAGATAGAAGCTCACCGGGAATGAGCATGGCAAGGTAGGGATTTCCCGTGATCAACGCCGTGGAGAGCGCCGAGCCGATGGTGATGAGCACCAACCGCCAAATGCGATCGGCAAATCTCGTCAGGCGTTCGAGGAGCACGGCCAAAACCCCCGTTTTCTGCATGATTCCGCCGAAGCAAAACGCGGTGAACGCGATGAGAAACGCATCCAACATGCTGGTGAGGCCGCCTCGCGAGATCAGCGCATCCACCGACGCCACTCCGGTTTGTCCCACGTAGCCGCTGTTCATGGCGGTGGCAACTTCCTGGACCGAGGCTCCTTGAAAGACGACCGCAAGGATTCCCGCGATGAGAGAAGAAATCATCATGGAAGGAATCGTCGGTCTCTTGGTGACAGCAAGATAGAAGATGACGGCAATCGGTAGCCACAGAAGGGGATGAAACGCGAAGCTCTGCTCGAGCGTCTCGGTGATGAGCCGAACGGATTCCGACTCCAACTCCATCGCCTCGTATCGAAGACCCACGAGGAAATAGACGAGTAGTCCGAGGAGCCACGCGGGCGTAGCCGACCACATCATGTGTTTCAAATGGTCGAAGAGGTTTGACCCAGCCGCCACCGGCGCCAAATTGGCGACATCGGAAAAGGGCGACATTTTGTCGCCGAAGTAAGCTCCGCCGACGATGGCGCCGGCGGTTTGCTCGAGAGGCACTTCCAGTCCCGTGGCAATCCCCATGAAGGCCACACCGAGCGTACCGATGGTGCCCCAAGCCGTGCCTGTCGCCACGGAGGCGATGCTACATACCAAGCATGTCGTAAAGAGAAAATATCGGGGGGATATCGTCTCGAGGCCGAAGTAGATGATCATCGGAATGGTCCCGCAGGCGATCCATGCCCCGATGAGAATGCCCACCGACAGCAAAATCAAAATGGCGGGCATGGCCCGGTTAATGGTCGAGAGGATTCCTTCTTCCATCTCCCGCCAGCTCAATCCCAGGAACACACCGAGACAGGCGGTGATGAATGCAGCCGCGACGAGAAGGATCTGCGGGTGGATGCGATAGACACCGAAGCCCACGCCGAGAAGAAGACCCATGGCCACGAGAGGAATCAGGGCCACGCCGAGGCTCGGTTTCTTCTTGGATTCGGGTCGTTCCTCGGTTTGAAGCATGGTTCTCTCGACAACAGTCGAGAGAACCTATCACGCTGTTTTCACCGGTATCAAGTTACTGGTGCCAATCACTCCAAGAAGATATGGAGTCGCAGATAAAAATTGTGGACTCCAAGTCCCTGCAAGGGGATTTCATAGATAGTTCCCGGAGCTACGTTGGGTGGAACTCCAACGCGAACGGTTTCTGGTTTTTCGACATATCCTTCTTCCCTACAATAGGTGCAGGGGAAGACCCAATCACGGCCGGTCCCGTCACAGAAAGGACAACGGTGAAAGGTGGGCACCTCTAGGGGAACAACTACACCCCGCGCCGCCTCCTCGTGAGAAAGAATCACCTCGATGTTCAAGTCCTCGAGACGTTCCCCTTTCGGCACCCGGATACCGGTGAAGTTCCGGAGCAGCCTCTCGAAAAGCGCTTCGAAGGACGGATGAATACTCGCTGGGTGGCTCAAAATGGAGATGGGCTCCGAAACGACCGCGCCGGACCGTCGGGCCCGGCGCACAAACGATCGTCCGGCTTCATTCAGGTGGTGATCGTGTTCTCGCCGTCTTTCGGGATCGGAAAGGGTTTCGTACGCTTCTTGAATATCCTGGAAGGTCGCCGTACCATCCTCGCCGATCCGATCCGGATGGTGCCTCTTGACAGCGTCAAGGTAGGCTTTGCGGATTCCACGGGGAGTCGCGTCACGGCGAACTCCCAAGATCACATAGAAATCTTTGGTAGCCATCGACGAGCGCCTTTCCCGACCGCCGGCATCAGCGGAAGAGTCTTTAAACCGAACGTACTACTTCGTCTTGATGCTGATCTTGCGTGGTTTGGCCGCCTCGACCTTGGGCAACTCGAGACGCAATACGCCGTCCTCAAAAGAAGCCTCGATTTTCGACTGGTCGATGGTATCGGCTAGGGTGAAACGTCGAAAGTAGCTTCCGCCGGACTCGTACTCCCGCAGAACATCCACTTCCTTTTCGCCCTCCGGCAGGTCCACCCTGCCGTTCAAGGTGAGCACGTTCTCACGAAGATCGATGGTAAGCTCGTCGGCCGTAACGCCCGGCATATCGGCAAGAACGGCGATGGCGCTCTCGGTCTCGAAAATATCGACAGCCGGTGTGAACACCGGACCGGACCGGGTCGCCTCGATATCAGTGTCTCCCCTTTTCTCGAGATTTTTCTTATCCGACATTTTCGTCCTCCTCTACTAACAACTCGATAGTCATGACGTCTTGATGGCGATTTGTCGCGGCTTGGCCTCTTCCGCCTTGGGCAACACGACCGTCAGCATGCCGTTGTCATATCGGGCCTCGACGCGCTTTCCCTCGACTTCGGACGGGAGCGTCACACTGCGGCTGAAGGTCCCGCCTTCTCGCTCTCTCCGGTGATAGCTCGCGCTCTCTTCGGTGATTTCTCGTTTCCCCGAAATGGCGAGCTTGTTTCGAACCGCGGTGAGCTCGATGTCCTCCAGCTTGACACCGGCCAACTCGGCGCGAACGTAAAAGTTATCGGTGTCCTGAGTAATGTTCAGCAGGGGGTAGACTCCGCTGTAGTCCCTGGATGCACCTTCCACGGCCTCGAAAAGTCGGCGCATGTCTCGTCGCATGTCTTCCAGTTGGTCGAAGGCGCTACGGTGACTCCCCTGAGACGGCCAGATTCTTCGAACGTACATTGTGATTACCTCCCCTTCTCCAATAGTTGAATTCCCCACGCGACGGTCGTCTCGACCGTCACTCAACCTCTGACCAAATATAGTTCTAGGCGCTTAATATGTCAAGACAAAAATCATATTTTTTTATCGCATAAGACTAATATTTACATTTAAATTGCCAACTCGCACTAAGATAACAGAGATGGAACCATCCAAAACGAATAAATATGGAAAATTAATTTGCTTATAGGTGCCCCGGCTAAAAGGGTATCGGAAAGTCCTTCAAATTCAAGGAGTTTCGGGCTGTCTCCCCGGCTTCTCGTCCGACCGAGTGTACCAGGGGAAAGGTAAAAAGGAATGCGCCCCTCTTCGGCGCCCCATTGGTAAGTAAGCCTAAGTGTCATCGAATAGGGGAATGGGTGAAGTGAGGGATTTTGACGCCTACGTTTGGCTCGACGTCGCCGATACAGCCAAAGATGGGATTGAATTCAAGGAGTCTCGGATGGATTTCCTCGTCGCGGCAGCAAGCGATAGAGTACATACCGATTCATGCCGGCGCTCCGTTCCTCGATGACTTGGGTGGGATAGGTTTCCAAAACCTTGGTACAAAACTCGTTCTGGACCTGGTCGTGGACATTGCACCAGAAATTGAAGTGGAAGTAGACACCTCCGGGGAAGTCGCGGAAAAACTGGTCTACTTTGGCTGGCTGGTAGGCGGCGTGCGAAGTTTGAGCCGCGCTTTGACCCATCACATGCAGCATGCCCGGATTGTGCGTGAGGACCGTCGAGCGCTCCGGCACTTTTTCGAGCATCTCGCGAACTAGGTCATGATCGGCGCGCGCCTCCCAGGCTTCTCGACCGACCGACCGGACCAAAGGAAGGTAGGATGTGAAAACGTAAACTGCAACGAACAAAGGCACCGCTCCGACCGAGCGGAATCTTTGGAGGTGACGTTCGAGCCAATCCGCCAACCATGCCGCACCGAGCCCACCGAGGAGCGCCATGGGTATTGCGCTCAACAAGGAAAAGCGAATATCGGCTCCGTAGCGATAACTGCCGGCGTGAAAAGGAATGAAAATACCGAAAAAAAGTAGGAACCAGATAAGAGGAATCGGTTTCTGTCTCCACTTCCGGAACGTCACGAGTCCCACGATCGCCAGCAAGGAGAAGTAGAGCGGGAATTCCCTGCCTTCTACATAGTACAAAGCATTGGCTTTCAAGTTATTTTCAACGTAGGTCCATGCGAACTTGCCTTCTTCCCCGCTTCCCCAGTCTTGATTCCGTACCGCCCAAAGGTGACCGAGGTGGGGCAACAGAAGAATGAACACCAATAAAGCGGTAGCGTAGAGCTGGATGCCGGCGAGTCGGCGGGGCTTCAAGATGAGAGTCGCAAAGACGGCGACGACGATGATCAGTCCCGACTCCGGCCTCCACTGCGCGGCGAACGACACGGCGCCGGCGGCAAAAAGACCGGTTGCGACGGTCGCATCCTCCAGAAAAACAAGCCAAGCACCAACAGCGAGCGCGGCGAAAGCCGCAGCTCCGGGCTCCACCGCCACGGTGGCACCCCAAAGTAGGTTTTCGGGTGTCAACATGTAGAGCACGGCGGCCGCCAATGCGGCTCGACGGTCTTGAAAAAGCAGTCCTCCGATCCAATAGGCGCACACGACTCCAAGCGTGAAAATCAGATAGTTCAGGATGTGAGCGCTCGTCTCGTCCACTCCGGTGAAACGAAAAACGAACGATAGCAAGAAAGGAAAAGCGTTGGGCTCCTTGTTGTATTCCGTGGCGACGCATTCGTAGCGTCCATGCTCGACCGTCCCTTCGTTACACATCTGAGCCTTGCCGCGCCACAAGATGTTCTGCGCCACGTTTTGATAGATGTCTTCGTCGAAGTAGATCCGGTGCGTTCTCGGAGGGAAAAGGCTTACTGCCAGCAACGCCGCAAGAGCCAACAATCCCACGACCCGAGCGTTTCCACAAAATGTTCGCACGATGGTCGCGCGAGCCGCCCATCCGCCGGTGACGAGCAGTAGAAACGAGATTTGAATCGCAAGCGGCGTGAGCCATGCGAGCTGGTCTTTTAACCCTTGCGTTTCGGTGAATCCTAGCCAGACACCAAGGACAGAAAAGCAGACGAGATAGGAAACGGCCAGCAGTTTAAGTCTCATCGACCCACTCCCGCTTCCCGTGTCACGAGGAAATCGCCCATCGCCAAGACATCAGCCCGAGTCGTCTCGAACGTGCGAAGGGCATCGGTCGGTGTAGCCACGATGGGCTCGCCGTGAAGATTGAAGCTGGTGTTGAGGACCGCACCTATGCCGGTTAACTTTTGGAACTCTTCGATGACAGAGCGATATCGTCCCCCATCGGAACCGACCATCTGCGGGCGGCAAGTCCCATCCGGGCTGATAACCGCCGCCAAATCATCACGGGCCTCCGCGCGAACACGGTACGCCATCGTCATGTAGCGATCGGTACGCTCACCGCCGTTTTCGAGCAACCGACCCGCCTCTTCGTCGAGGATCGAAGGGCAAAAAGGTTGGTACCAAACCCTTCGTTTGAGTTGAAGGTTCAGGCGATCGCGAATCTCCATCCGGTCCGGTCGGGTCAAGATACTCCGGCCTCCGAGAGCTCTAGGACCGTACTCCATTCGGCCCTGGAACCACAAAACAACCTCACCTTCGGCAAGGCGATTTGCCACCTCTTTTTCGAGATCCGCCGGCTTTTCAATGGAGACGGGGGCCCGACGCAGGCAGGTCTCGAATCTCTTCATCATCGACACGCGGCCCCAGCCGGAGATCTCCCAAACTGAAAGTCCGAGCGTTCCGGCTCGCCGCGACGGCGAGGGCGGCACCGAGCGCAAGCCCGCCATCGCCCATGTGCGGAAACACGAACACTTCGTCGACCTCGGGTAGCTCCCAGAGTCTCAGGTTCGCTTTGATGTTACTGGCCACGCCTCCCGCATACGCGAGCTTCCGGGAACCGATGGCGCGGGCGGCGGCGGAAACGACATCGGCGATTTTGTCTTCCAAAAGAGATTGAGCCATCCTGGCGAATTGCTCGGAGGGAACGACCGACATTTGACGCGCAAGATAGCTTCGCAGTGCGAGACTTCCCATGCGACACCGCAAATCGAGACCTTCTCCGTCGAACACGGCGGCGAGCGGATTGTCTCCGTTGTCCGGAGGAAAAGCGTAGGAAGCGAGGGCCATGACCTTACCCTCGTCCTCGAGCTCTCTCATGTTGAGGAGATTGGTGACGTGCTCGAAGAAGATGCCGAGCGAGTCACGCCCGGGAAAGCTTTTTATCGAGTGAAGGGTTCCATCGCGAAGGGCCCAAACACTTCCGGAAAGGCCGTCACCGATACCGTCGAGCGTCACGACCACGGCGTCGTTCCATCCCGACGTGTAGGCGGCGGATGCCGCATGCGCCTCGTGATGATCCACGAGTGTGAGCTTCGAGGAATCGAGACCGAGACGAGATAGCTCATGCCCCACCGTCCACCGACTCACGGCACGACTCAGGAGATTGGGGCCGAGCTGAGTGAGGAGGTATTTGGCAGACTTTTGAAGCCCCGTGAACCGGCCTGGGAACACCTTGCGACGGCGCTGAAGATAGTACCTCTCCTTCATGCTCGGAAAAACGCGCGTGAGAGCCTTTGCGACATCGAAGGTGGAAACAGCGATTTCCGAAACATCCAATGGAGAGATGCCGGCCTCATCCAAACAGGCCCGGATCGCGAGCGTGGGAAATCCGACCTCGAGCTTCCTCCGCGAGAAACGCTCCTCGTTGGCGGCGCAGCAGATACGGCCGTCGTCGGAATCGATAAGCGCAGCTCCTGCGTCGTGGCCGTCCCAGATTCCGAGAATGAACATCTATTAAGAATACAGAATACAGAATACAGAATACAGAAGAAAGAACTCAAGAACCCGAGAACTCAAGAACTCAGAATGGAACAGGAGGACGGCTTCCCGCCGTCGCCATCCGGATTTACAAGGCCGGACCGGGCCCGAGCCCAAGCCCGAAGATCACTCAAAACCTTTCCAAAGTCTTGAACAAACGCCCGAGGCGGGCTTGCCCACCGAAGCCAAAGGCGGTAAACAACATTACTTTTGGCGTAGGTGGGTCCAACCCAAAAACCGCCCGAGCTCGACAAACAAACGCTTCAGGAACCGGGGCGACAACATGGACAGCGCACCGAGGGCGACTCGTGGTTTCAGATAAAACTCGCGATAGGCCCTCTGCCGGTACAGCATCACCTCTTCCCGCGTCAGCGTGGGAAGCTCTAAAAGTGCTTCATCTTGACGGAAGCGCGAAAAATCGCTTTCCGACAGCCAACCCTTCTCTTTCGCCGTCGTGTACAAGCGGGAGCCCGGAAAAGGAACCGCACAGTAAAACTGAATGAAATCCAAGGGGAGCCTTCGGGCAAGGGCCAGAGTCTTCTCGAGACTCTCTCGGGTCTCGCCCGGGATCCCGAGAACGAAGTGGCCGGCCACTTTGAGCCCGGCTTGTTTGGACACCCGGACGGCATCCTCCGCCTCCTCGACCTTGGCTCCTTTGCCCACCGCATCAAGAACGGCCTGATCACCGCTTTCGACGCCGAATGAGACCATCCAGCAACCTGCACGCCGCATCGCGCCGGCCGTCTCGGCATCGATGGTGTCCACCCGACTGTTCGAGGCCCATGAGATACCGAGCGGCTCGAGCGCCTCAGCCAAGGCCAACACGTAGCGCTTGTCAATCGTGAAGGTGTCCGACCAGAAGAAAAACTCCCGAACTCCCAGCTCTTCGATGTTGCGTTCGATCTCGGCGGCGACTCGTTCGACGGATCGACGACGGAGCTTAGCCCCGTAAAACGTTTGAGCCGTACAGTACGAGCACGGGTAGGGACAGCCGCGATGGGGCGCCACCATGAGGAATCGGCTCCCCTTGAGCGGAAGACGATACGCGTCCAGATCAAAAAAGCGCCACGCGGGATCGGGCAGTTCGTCCAGGTCCGACAAGAAAGGACGGTCCGGGTTTCGAACGACTCGAGAGCCCGCTCGGAAAGTAAGGCCGTTGACGCTCTCCGGAGGACTTTCCGTTTTTAGACTCTCGATCCACTCAGCAGCCGTCGCCTCCGGTTCATTCCTAATAATCGCGTCCAGGTCCGGCGTCGCCTCCATGCAAACCCGATCGAGTGCGGTAACGTGGGTTCCAAATACGCCCGTCTTGGTGCGAGGTGATGCTCTTTTGATCTCACTCGCCAAGGCCAGGTCGTCATCGATGGAAGGCGTACCCGTGCTCCATACGATTACATCCGGGGGACTATTCTCGATATCCGTCAGAAGTCGTTCGCGAGGGTAGCCCGTCGCGGCCGCATCGAGGGCCCGAACTCCGTGGCCGTCCCGCTGCAAAACCGCTGCGATGGTCGCCAGGGAAATGGGTGGCCAAAGCGTCGTCCACACGCCTCCCTCTTGGGTACACCTTCCCTCGCGAATGAAACCCTTTCCTTCGCGGGTAGGCGGATTCAAAAGCAGAACCTGCAAAAAACAACCTCAATCCGGGATTTACGCCAACGTTAGACCCAAGTATATCGCAGGATTTTCTCTGCGCCTTTGCGCCTTTGCGTCTTTGCGTTGAATTCTTAAAGCATCAACCGCAGGAGAGACCAGACGTAGCTCCATCCGTGGCGCCACACCACGATGTGAGACGTGCCGGCTTTTCGAGGATACTCGTGCGAGGGCACCTCGCCCATTCGATAGCCCCGCCGAAGCGTATCGACGATCATCTCCTGCTCGATGGTGGTATGGCGGGAACGAAGCTGTAGGTTTCGGAGCACTTCAGTGCGGAGTGCGCGAAATCCGTTTTGGCTCTCCGATAGCTTCACTCCGTATCGCCAATTGATGCAGGCTGTAATGAACGAGCTCCCAGCGAGCCGTGCCCATTCGTCGAACGATCCGTGAAGCTCACTCGAGCCGCCGAGAAGGCGAGAAGCCGAAACATGATCGGCTTCCCCCCGCACGAGAGGGGCAACCAACTTCGGGATATCCATGGGATCGTGGGAACAGTCGGCGTCCATGAGGACGGTATATTCCCTGTTCAGATGTTCGATCGAGAGGCGGATGGCGAGCCCTTTGCCTCGCCCTGGATCGGAAACAACGCGTGCTCCCGCCTCGGCGGCCACTTGCGCGGTTCCGTCACGGGACGAGCCGTCGATGACCAAGACGTCTTCGGCATGTTCGCGTGCTCCACGAACGACCTCGGCAATGGTCGAGGACTCATCCTTGGCTGGAATGAGAACTGTGGTGACACTTGGTGCACCTTCATCCGGCACGATTCTTTTTACTTCTTTCTACGTTTGGCGGAAACGAATCGAACGATGCCGTCGTTTTCGAACTCTTTAATGGAGTCTCCCTGCTTGGGAGAGGTGGCGTAGACCGTGAGGTTCGATATCCGTTCTGGGTCTTCGTCGTAGACGGGATATTCGCAAGGGGAGTTTGCGGCCACCGAGATTCTGTAGGTACGCGTCCTTTGTGACTCGAAATTGTCGTCGATGGCCCAGATGTAGTACTCGACTCCGCGCACACTCTTTTTGGCCGCGGGGAGAGTGGCGCAGAACTGGATGCCGTCGAAGGTCATCTCGGTCCAGTAAAAAGCTTCTTGTTCCTCGGCTCGAAAGTAGGCTCTGACCTTCTTGACTTCCCCGTCATCAGCCACATACGTACAGATGCGTGGATTTTTTTCCGGCAACGAGCAAATCACGGGCTGGTGATCGACAATGGGCTCATCCGTATGCGCGACGGCGGCCAGGCCGACGAGCGACACGAGACCGATCTTTAGAATTCTCACCAGCTTAAGGTCTTGGTGACCCTGGCGTTGCCGACCAACGTCAAGATCGCCGTAATACTTCCTTGGTTTTGTGCTTCGCTCCATGTGCCGCGAACCTCATGCAGAACACTATTCGCCTGAGCGGAAACTCTTTGCGTCTTCGGCGGTATCTGCTGTCCTTTTCCGGTGGCTTTTCCGCCATAGGTACTCACGAGCTCGAGAAATTTGACCGTGATAACGCCGTTACCCTTGTTGTGCAAGCGAACGCGGAGCACGTAGGGCTGTCCGGGCTGGGCGTTGGGAGGATTGAGCTCGATGATGAGCTCACCGGCAAATCCCGGGCCGGAGGTGCCTTTCTTGACGTTGACACCACCGCCCGCCTGGAATCCCTTTGGCGTTTCGCCTTTCCCACTGATGAACTCGGTTTGTGTTTGTTGGTAATTCCTGGCTGCCATGACCGGGGTCCTGGCAGCCTCCTCCATTTGCTTCAGCGCAATGGCGTTGTTTCTACCTGTAATTGCAGCGGTATTGTTGGGATCGACCTCGAGAATCTTGTCGTAAGCAGCGACAGCCCTATCGTAGTCCTTTCCCGCCATGTAATCGCCCGCAAGCTTCAGGTTTCCCGTGACGACGCTCGCTTTTTGTTGCTCGAGATCGCGTTCCCGGTTTTCGTTCTCTTTTCGGGCAATCTGTTGATTCAACTCGTTCCATCGTGGATCGGACGGAGCGATTTGCCGGCCCTGGTTGATGAGGTTACGCGCTCCGGTGAGATCGCCCCGATTAATGGCCATACTGGCATCCGCGACAAATGTCTGGGCCCTTTGTTCGGGGGTCGGGCCGCTGGGCGCTACCGGCGTTGGAGGGACGCTCGTGGTGACCGCGGGTTGCTGCGGCGTCGGTGTTGGCTCCGGCTCATCTTGCTGCGCCATCGCTTCCTGGATCTGAGCTTTGAGTTGGAGCGCTCGCTGGTTGTCTGGGTCGAGACCCAGAATGTTCTCTACCTGATCGAAAGCTTGCGAATAACGTCCGGCCTCCAAGGCTTGCTCGGCAAAATCGAATCGGCTGGCCAAATCGGCAGATACGGTCGCGGGTTCATCTTTGTATTTCTCATAGAGATAGTAGCCGCCCGCTGCCATCCCGAGAACCACCAGAACGCCTATGATTAGCGGCAAGACGCTGCGACTTGGTGATGCCGCCGGCCTCGGTCTTGGTGGCCCGGCGATCCTCGTCCCTGGAACCACTGCGGTCGGACGAGAAACCGTCCCACCGATCGTCCCCGGCACAGCACCCGCCGTCGTGGGAGCCACAGTCCCCCCCACGGGACGATGGGTTCGTGAGACGCCACCAGACGTACCGGGCATACGCCCGGTCCCCGTTCCGGGCTGCATCGTCGATCGCCTCATGCGACCGGAACTGTCGTGATCCGCGGCGGCTCCGGGATCGAAAGCCGGCTCCATGATCGTTTCTTCGGCGATGGCACCTTTATATTTCTGGAGGAATTGACTGATGTCCTCCGCCATCTCGCCCGCTAGGCCATACCGATCATCGGCGTCTTTGGCCATGGCCCGATCCACGATTGCCTGTAACTCGGGAATTTTCCTTCCGTCCGGCAGGAGTAGTTCCGGTGCGTCGGAGTTCAAAATCTTGAAGAAAACGGACTGAATGTTCTCGCCCTTGAAAGGCTTTTTCCCCGTAAGTAGCCGATAAAGGATGACACCCACCGCGAAAATGTCAGAGCGGCCGTCCACTTTGTGGCCACGGATCTGCTCCGGTGACATATAGTCTGCAGTTCCCAGGATGGCTCCTGTCTGGGTCTGCGAAGACTGGGTCAACCGGGCGACTCCGAAGTCCATGATTTTGACGTCACTGGAGTCCCCGTGATCCGGATGTTCGCGGGCTTGATATCTCTGTGGACGATTCCGTTCTTGTGAGCGTGATCCAGGCCTCGGCAGACCTGCATGATGATCTCGAGTTTCTCGACGAAGGTCGGCCGTTTTGCTCGAATCCGAGACTCGAGATCCGAACCGTCCAGATGCTCCATTGCGAACCAGGGAGCACCTTGTTCGTCGTAACCGAGGTCGAAAACGGTAACGATATTGGGATGCTGCGCTCTGGCTACGGCCTTTGCTTCCTGCTCGAAACGTCGTTTGAGCTCTTCGTCGGATACGGTGGTCGCCGCCATGACCTTGAGGGCGACCCTGCGCTCGAGGACGGGATCGTAGGCCTCGTAGACGACGCCCATGGCGCCCTTACCGAGCTCCTTCTTGATCTCGTACTTACCCAGCTTCTGCGGAGGTTGTGACATAGCGCGAACCGATACCCTTTAGATAATATTCTACCAGACGGAACCGAGGACCGTCATCTGCCGGCTGACCATTCGATCCGCCGTGAATGGAGTGACGCCAATTGACCAAGAAAATGGACCGTTCCCGAGGAGTCGCCAACCGGGAACCTAACATGGATTTCACGAAACACCGCGTTCTTCCACGAAGGTTCTACAATCGCCCGACGCTCGACCGTTGCCCGGGACCTTCTTGGAATGATCTTGCTCCGCCGTAACCGAGGTCGCATCATGGCCGGCCGGATCGTAGAGAGCCGAAGCTTACATCGGTGAAGACGACCCTGCCTGCCACGCTTCCCATGGCCTCACTCCTCGAACCGAGGTGATGTACGGCCCCCCCGGTCACGCCTATATCTACTTCACTTACGGAATGCATTATATGCTAAATACCGTAACCGAACGGGAAAAATTCCCGGCCGCGGTGCTCATCCGCGGCATCGAGCCGCTTGCCGGTATCGAGTCCATGCGTAAACGAAGAGGATTTCGCCCGGAGAGGGAGCTAACCAATGGCCCGGCCAGGCTCTGTTCGGCCTTGGGAATCGACTTGCGTCTCAACCGATCCGATTTGACCCGCCCACCGCTCTGCATCGTCGAGCCGACGGAGCCCGTCCAGGAATCCATTGATGGACTCCCCGAATCGGAATCCGTCACGGACGCGATAAGCCCTGGCGCTGCTATTTGGAAGGTAATCCCTTTGTTTCCAAGAGAAGCCCTAAAGCATGACTTCTGAGCTGGTCGCCAGGCTATTTCTAGGCACGGGCAGGGGCTCCCGCCTTCGCCAAGGCTACGGCGGGCAGGCGGGCTCGGCGGGGCCGTCTAAATCCGGATGGCGACGACGCTAGTCGTCGTCCTGCTCCATTCTGAGTTCTCGAGTTCTCGAGTTCTTTCTTGCTGTATTCTGTCTTCCGTATTCTGTATTCTTTCTAAACCCATGAAACGCCCCCTCTACTTGGTTGCCGTGTTTTTGCTGGGCGGTTGGCTTGGTTCCAGTATCCCCTTGACCGATCTCGGTTGTCTCGATCTCGCCCACGGTCGGAGTATCGCCTCTACCGGCGACCTCGCTTCCCCTTCGGCCGGTCTGTCTCCCAGCGGAGCCAATAAGAAAAGCCCTCCCACAGCGTGGCTGGGAAGCCGGCTCCTCTACTTGTCCAGCCAATGGGGAGGCGATACAGGCCTTCGTATGTTTGCCGCAGTTTTGGGCGCAGGAGGAGCGATTCTTGTCTATCTGATGTCTCCCGGAGGAGCGGGGTGGTTGCTTGCGGTCCTAGCAGCCGCCATTGCTCGAGGCTCGTGGGATATTTCGACCTGGCTTTTTTCCTGGCCTCTCATCGCGGGAACGCTTTGCGTTCTGGTGGCCTTCGAACGAGGCTCTGCCAGGTGGGCTTTGCTCATTCCACCTCTCCTCGTCGGGTGGCCCACTCTGAATCGCGAAGCAACCCTGGGTTTCGTACTCGTTGGTCTCGCGATAGTCGGTGGTCTCATCGAATCCCGGCGCCGCGTCGCCGACGACAGCACGAAGAAGATGCCTCGGATCGTCTATCTCATCGGGGCTCTGGCCGTATCCATTGTCCTCGTTTTGCTCGTCATTCCGGGCGGGAAAGCCAATTTCCAGAATCTCATCTCCTACGGCCTCCTCATGAGCGAGACCGGAATACCTCAATGGTCTTCCTTGTCCTTACCCCACCACCCGGCATTTTTTGTTTTCGCGTTGGTTATAGGCATTCTCGCGAGCCGTCCGACATCTCACGGTTGGACCGAGAAATCAACGTTGATGCTTTCATTGCTGCTAACCGTTGTCTCCAGTCATTTCATCGTTTTTTTCGCCGCCGCCGCGGTCTATCCGGGGGCGCGTTCGCTCGAGCCGAATGTCTCTCGAGCCATCTTCTTTCGTACCGGAAGCTGCCGTCCTTCCTAACTCGTCCTGTGGTTTTGGTCGCCGCCATCGCGGCTCTGGTATCACCCGGCGCGCTCGGGAAACGGCCCGATCACCCCTACAGGTCTTCCGTGGATGTGCTCGCGAGCCAAGAGCCATCCAGAACGCTCTTCAACACACCGGCGGTGGGAGGTCTAATAAGATGGAACACCAACTTGGTGCCATTCTCCGACCTAAGCCCCGGTTCTTTGGCACGCTTTGACGAAACGAAGCCGATAACCTGCTCGAGAAAATGTTCAGTGCAGAAACGAATTTTGCACTGGTGAGTTGGGATTTCGCGGAAGAAAACCTGGGCGCGAATACGCCGAGCGCGTCCGTTGCGCAGTTGATTTATCTGGATGATTCTAGCCTCCTCTACGCGAGTCCGGATCAGGACTCGTCGGCAGACATCCCGGTGTTCGAGCATTTCGATCCGTTCATGAAACCGGAGGAATACCCTTCTCACCTCGTCCCCCTGGTCACCCGAGAGCTTTTTGACTACCTCGAAAGCTTCCCGCCGTCGCTACGGACGCTTTCGGTTCTCGGCCCTTTGCTCCTTCGCGAAGGACGGGACATCGAAGCGCTCGAAGTGTTCGAAACGGCCCGTCGGATCGCACCCAACGACGTTGACACGCTTCGCCATCTATCTTGGCTCTATGTGGAAAAAGGCATGTACGGATTGGCCGTCGAGACCACGCGTCACGCCATGCGATTCGATGACGGTGTGGATCTCGTTCACAACTACGCGCGTGCACTCTACGGTCAGGGTCGTTTCGCCGAAGCCGTTCCGTATTTCGAAAGAGTACTCGCCGAAGAAGACGAGAACATTCCGCGCCCTGCGGGCTCTCGTAGACATCCACCAAAAATTGGACGAGTCCGACACCGCCAAAATGTATCGAAAGCGACTCGAGATTCTGGAAGATGAAAGTCGCAGGAGAGCTTCTTGCCGATGCAGAGAAAAGAAAACGGGAGCTCGACTTCCAAGGAGCGGCCCGTGCTTTCAGACAGAGCCTACGACCTTCTCGGAGAATCCGAAGCATCTTTGGGCCCAGGCGGTCGTGCTATCTCATCGAGGCACGAAACGAAGACGCAGCCCGTGTCCTTCAGGAGGTCGTTCGTCAACGACCCGACTACGCTCCCGTGTATCTCATGCTGGGGATGCTCTGTGCCCGCAAGGTAGCCTGTGAGGCCGACGAATCGAAGCTTTACCTGGAGACCTTCCTCGAGCTGACGCCGGAAGACATCAACGCTGATCTCGCCCGCCGGGAACTTGCGAATATACAGTAGGCCAGGCTGTGCCTGGCAGACTCAAATCCAGAAGACGAACGGCGAGAGCCGTTCTCACTATTCCCTGACTGACTATCTGATCTCCGGCTGACTGACTTCGAATCTCTATACACCATGATTGACTTCCCGATCCACCTTCCATAGAATTCCCGCCACGTAGAGAAGAAGAGACGAGAAGGTTTTGGAGGCCAAGCGCGCATTCAAGCTCGATGAACTGGCCGCCCGTCTGAAGGGTGAGCTGGTCGGCGAGAACGATGTCGAGATAAGCGGTCTGTCGTCTCTCGTGGACGCCGGACCGAAAGACATCAGTTTTTATTCCGGGACCTGCCTACGCGGCCGCGCTAGCCAAAACTCGCGCCGGCGCGCTCCTTACCGCCATCACATCAGCAGGAGCTCGAAGTACCTCAGATCCTCGTGCCCGATCCTTTTCTCGCTGCCGCCGAGCTCATGGGGCTCTTTTACCCTCCCGATGACCCTCCCCATGAAGAAGGTGTCCACTCTCTGGCTTTTGTCGCGGAGTCGGCCCGCATCGGCAAAGCGTCTCGAGTCATGCCCTTTGCCTACATCGGGGCAAACTCATCGATTGGAGAGCGCACCACCATCCATCCGGGAGTCAAGATCGAATCCGACGTTCAACTGGGCGATGACTGTCTCATTTGGCCCAATGTCGTGATCCGTCAGGGATCCCGACTCGGGTCGCGCGTGATCATTCACCCAGGCGCCGTCATAGGCGCAGACGGATTCGGCTATGCGCGTCGCGACGGCAAGTTCATCAAGCTTCGTCACGTCGGAATCGTGGTCATCGAGGACGACGTGGAGATCGGCGCCAATGCCACGGTGGACCGAGGAACCATCGGTCACACCCTCATCCGCCGAGGCGTGAAACTGGACAACATGGTTCACATCGCGCACAACGTCCAGGTCGGTGAGGACTCGGTCATGGCGGCCCAGACCGGGATCTCGGGAAGTACGGTTATCGGCAAACGCGTCATGATGGGCGGCCAGGTAGGCCTCGTCGATCATCTGCAGATCGGTGACGAAGCAATCTGCATCGCCCAATCCGGCGTTATCGGTAACATTCCGCCTCGCGCCAAGGTATCGGGCTACCCGGCCCGCCCCCACCGGGATGTTCTGCGAGCACAGGCGGAGATCCGATCCATTGGCCGTCTACGCAAGAAAGTCAAAGAGCTGGAAGAAAAACTCTCCCGCCTGATGGACGACAGGTAGGCAATTTGCCATGCACAGCCTGGCCTACGAACAGATCCGCCTGATGGCGCCTCCCGCACTCCGAGTTCCTGCTGTCTCCTGAGTTCTGATTCTGTCTCTTTCCGCGCCAAGTCCTTCTCCCCGTTGCGATTATTGTTATCTTCGGTATACGATCAAGATCTTCAGGTGATAAATTGATTCCCGTAGACGAAGCACTCGATACCGTCCTCGCGCACGTCCCGCGCTTGCCAACGGAGGAGTGTCGACTTCCGAGAGGCTCAGGGTAGAGTCTTGGCTGAAGATGTCCCCTCGGATATCGATATCCCTCCATTTCCACGCTCCGTTATGGACGGGTTCGCTCTGCGGTCCGAAGACTTGAAAACGCCCACGACACGCCTTCAAATCGCGGGCGTTATTCCAGCCGGTACGTTTCCATCTTTTGGCATCGGACCCGGGCAAACCGCGCGGATCATGACCGGCGCCCCGGTTCCTGACGGCGCGGACGCGGTCCAAAAAGTGGAAAGCACAAAAAGCCATGATGAAATGGTCGAGATCCTGGAGCCGGTTCCTGCAGGCGAGAACATCGTCCCTCGTGGAGCCGAAGTGCGGCGCGGAGAGCGCGTGCTCAAGAAAGGCACCACACTGGATACAGCTGCGGTAGCCGTGGCGGCGACCGTCGGTAAGACCCGATTGCGCGTGGGCGCTCGTCCACGGGTGGCGATCATCGCAACCGGAAACGAGCTCGTCTCTCCGTCGGAGCAGCCGCAGCCGGGACAAATACGTAACAGCAACACCTTTTCTCTCGCCGCCCAGGCCCGCGCCCTCGGGGCGCCCGTAACCGACCTCGGGGTGGCAACCGACGATAAAACGTCGCTTACCGAGCTCATCGAAAAAGGTCTCAGCCATGACTTGCTGATACTCTCCGGCGGAGTCTCCATGGGACTATTCGACCTCGTGAAGGAGGTCTTGGCCGCGTTCAACATCAAGATTCTGTTCGACAAGATCGCCTTGAAGCCGGGAAAACCCACCGTGTTCGGCATCGCACCCAACGGAACCCCGGTATTCGGACTACCGGGAAATCCCGTCTCGACGATGGTGACTTTCGAGCTTTTTGTTCGACCGGCGCTTGGCAAAAATGGCGGGCTCGGACCGGCCTTGGCGGCCGTATCTCCGCGCCGTACTCAAAGGGCCTTTGGCAAGCCGAGGCCCACGCCGCGCTTACCTACCCGGCTGGCTCGAGCCGGATAACAAAGACGGGGGATTTGCCCGCGGCCCATCCCATCACCACTCGCGGCTCCGGCGATATGGTGGCCTTCTCCAAAGCCAACGCACTACTCGTCCTGCCCGAAGACAAAGAGCTCCTCGAGGCCGGACAAATCACTCGGGTCTACCCGTTGGATAGCTTTTTGTTCAAAGAGGACTTGTGGCACGCCGAACGTCAAAGCTGACGCACGTTTCGTCCACCGGGCGTACCCGCATGGTGGACGTGAGCCGGAAAGCGTCCACAAAGAGACAGGCCATTGCCGCGGGTAAGATTCATGTTGCGCCGGACGCGATGGCGACGGTTCGAGCGGGTCAAATCGCCAAGGGCAACGTTGTTGAGACGGCACGACTGGCGGGGATCATGGCCGCTAAGAAAACATCGGAGCTCATCCCACTGTGTCATCCCTTGCCCCTGGACCATGTCGATATCGCAATCGTGGACGTAGGGACGGGTTTCGAGATCGAAGCACGCGCGGTTTCCACGGGCAAAACCGGGGTGGAGATGGAAGCACTGACGGCGGTCTCCGTCGCCGCTCTCACGCTTTACGACATGATCAAAGCGGCCGATCGGTCCATGGTCGTTAGTGATATCCGTCTCATTCGAAAGTCCGGAGGCAAAAGCGGGACTTACGTCCGAAAACGCGGAGGCTCAAAATGACCGGGAGAACCAATCCGTGAGTGACATGGCCATTGACCGTCGTGAGCCGTTACTGGGCGGACCTCGTCCGCCCCTGCCCCGCCCACCAGGAAGGAAAACTCCGACGCCGGGGAAACGGCCGACGATTCCGGGCCGGAAGCCAACCGCTCCTCGCCCGGGAGCCAAATCGTCGCCTCGACCTGCCGGTCGGGGACGGAAGAGGGGGAGGGCCACCACGCCGTCCGCCCCGCACCAAGTCCAAGGGGAAACCTTGGTTCTCCCTGTTTCTCCTCGCTATTGTCTTGCTTGCATCCGCCGCAGGTGGGTACATCTACTATCGGGGTAGTGCATCCTTACCTCAGACCGAGGGCGAGCTTCGCCTGCCGGGACTCGCCGCACCGGTGGAAGTGCTGCGCGACCCAAACGGGGTCCCACACATCTACGCCTCGAGCCTCGAGGACCTGGCTCGCGCCACCGGCTTCGTCCATGCTCAGGATCGCTATTTCCAGATGGAGCTCATTAGAAGACTTGGAACCGGCCGGATGGCAGACCTCTTCGGAGCTGAGCTCGTGCCGATGGACCGTGAGGTTCGGCTCCTCGGACTCCACCACGCGGCACAGGTTGAGCTCGGATCCATGGATCCCTTCGTCCGCGGCCTGCTGGAGCTCTACGCAGAGGGTGTCAACACTTACCGGGAAACACATCTCGATCACCTCCCTCCCGAGTTCCAAATTCTCGAGCTCGTCCCAGAACCATGGCAGGCCTCCGATAGCCTGGCCATCGGCAAATGGATGTCCCATATTCTTTCCTATAACGGTTCGGTCGAGATCCTTCGCGCTCATCTTTCCGACAAGATCGGAGTCGATGCCGCTTACGCGCTAACCGGACTCGAGCCTCCGCCGACCGAAGAGGCGGCTCTCATTCCGAAGCATCTCCCTTCTCGCACCGCCCTCAATCACTTCAAAACGAGCCGCGGCGCCAGCAATGCTTGGGTCGTTTCGGGTACCCGGTCGGCAACGGGGGGACCGCTTCTTGCTTCCGACCCTCACCTTCCGCTTCCTATTCCATCGCTCTGGTACGAGATCCATCTTGTAGGCGGAGGACTCAATGTAACGGGAGCCACGCTGCCCGGTATCCCTTACGTTCTCATTGGCCACAACGAGCGGATCGCTTGGGGAATCACGGCATCCTTCGCGGATGTTCAAGATCATTACGTGGAATTCCTCAACCCGGAAAACTCTCGGCAGTACGCCTCCGGCGAGCAATGGATGGAATTCGAAACCTTCAACGAGAACATTACAGTTGCCGGGGGAGATCCGGTGACGGTGGAGGTTCTTCGAACCCACCATGGCGTCGTGGTTTCCGATGAACCCCGTGAGGGGAAAGTGCTGGCTCTTCGGTGGGACGGCCTGTGGAACGGAGATAACGCGCTCGCCTTTTTGCGTCTCAATCAGGCCAACAATTGGTTCGAGTTCTCAGAGGCACTGCGATCCCTCGGCAATGTCCCTCTGGCCTTTGTTTACGCGGATGTCGATGGCAATATCGGTTGGTTCCCTTCCGGAGATATACCCGTCCGTATCGGATTCGACGGCTCCGTTCCCACCGACGGTGCAACGGGAGCATTTGAATGGCAAAACTACATCCCCCACGAGGCAAAGCCCTTTTACTTCAACCCCGAGGAGGGATTCATCGTCAGTGCGAACCATAAGGTCGTTGCGGACGACGCCGAGTATCCCCTGGGACGGGACCAACTCGCTCCGTTTCGAGCCGAACGAATCAACACCCTCTTGGCGACGGCGGGACAGGTTCGAGTCATCGACCTTCTTCAGATCCAAAACGATCGATACGACCGATCGACCGAACCGGTTCTTCGCCATCTGATGTCCATCAACCCGGGAGAGGCGGAGGTCGCACAGGCTCACGACCTCTTGCGAACCTGGAACGGTCAGATGAGCGACGGAGGTGCTCCGGCCCTCTACCAGGCGTGCTACATCAAGCTCATCGAGAATACGTTTCAAGACGAATTGGGAGAAGAGCTTTATCTAGAACTACTCGAGTTTTTGGAATTGGGTTTCCCGGGTGGTCTCTATAGTGTCATCGATGATCCCAGTTCCGCCTGGTGGGACGACCGCTCGACGCCGGCCGTCGAAGACCGTAACACAATATTCGCAAGGAGCTTGAACGAGGCTGTGGCGATGCTGACCGAGCTTCAAGGGGCAGATCCGGAAGCCTGGGATTGGGCGCAACTGCACGGCGTCGAGTTCGAGCACCCGCTCGGGAAACAAACACCACTCAACTGGGTGTTCAATCGAGGTCCCGCCCCCTTCGGAGGCTCGGGCTTCACCATCGCCAATGCCCGCGTCTCGCTCGCCGAACCTTTCAAGACCGTTGCGGGCACATCATTCCGGATGGTCGTGGACTTGAACCGCCCGGACGAGAGTATGGCCGTCTTGCCTACCGGCGCGTCAGGCCATCCGCTGAGCTCCCACTTCTTCGACCAAAATCAAGATTGGCTAAAGGGCCAGGCTCACCCCATGCTCTTCGACAGGGGACGCATCGAGGCAAGCTTGGAAGGCAAGCTGGTGCTGACGCCCTGATTGCGGATTAGAGAACTCAAGGACTCGAGAACTCAAGAACTCAGAATGGAACCGGAAGACGGCTCCGCCGTCAACTTCAGGATTTAATCGTTAGGATTTTTTGCGGTCGGATGCTTGGTGATGAATTCTCAGCCACCGACCTTCGACTTGGATGTACATATCGGTGACCCACCCCACCCACGTGAAATCGATATCGTGAAGCCGGCTGTTGGTATGTTGCTCATAGGTCAACACGGCTAGATTCCCGAAGAGAATCACTTCGGGTTTGTCAATTTTCGTGCGGATCACCTCGAACTCATTGACTCGCTTTTCGAGCTCGTCCTGAACCAATGCCCAGCCAATGACACGTTCCCCGCCTTGAGCGATCAGAGTGGTCTCCGGACCTTGATAGTGGGCCGCATAAAGACTCTCCACATCATGGCTGTCAAAGGCCGCCGCGATGCGTTGGGCCGCATCTACCACTGCTCGGGCTGCTTCGTTGGACTCGCTCACAGCTTCATCCCCTTTCCGCAATGCCGCGGTGAAGTAATGATTTTATGTTGTGGAGCGCTTTTGGGCAAGCTTGCCCCGGTTCCCGGCCAGCGTTATAATCCGGCAGCGTTATTGATAGCGGGTAAGAGCACATCAACATTTATATTGGACCTGATATGTAATAGAAGTGCCCCCTTCCCGCTACACGATTATCTATTCCCTAAAGAGGCTATTATGTTACCGATTTGTCCCGCGTGCGAGTTGGAAATCGAGCTCGACGATCTGGATGTCGACCAAGGCGAGATGATCGGCTGTCCGGAGTGCGGCGCCGACCTGCTCGTTTTGAGCATAGCTCCCATCGAGTTGGAGCTGGTAACAGGTGACGAAGCGGAATGGGGGGAAGCTTGAGCGAAAACCTCGGAGCTCGTGACGCCGCCGATACGAAGGGAGAGCTCGGCTCGCAAGCGGAACAAAAACGGGCTCGTCTCGATTCTATTTTGGAAGAAATGAAATCCGTCCTGGTAGCCTTCAGCGGTGGTGTCGATAGCGCCTTCCTCGCCTTCGAAGCTCATCGAGTTCTGGGAGATCAAGCATTGGCCGTCACCGGTGAAAGCCCGAGCTACCCCGACTATCAACGACGATTGGCAGGACGTATCGTTTCGGACTTTGGCATTCCCCATATTTCCGTGCCGACGAGCGAAATGGAGAGCGCCGCTTATCGCACCAATGATGCCAACCGTTGCTACCACTGCAAGAACGAGCTCTTCGTCCGCCTGCGGAGCGTCGCAGACGAGCGCGACATTAGCCACGTTGTAGACGGCTCTAACGCGGACGATCGGGGTGACTATCGACCGGGCCGAAAAGCCGCCAAGGAGCTCGGTGTGAGGAGCCCCCTCGATGAAGCCGAGCTCACGAAAGACGAAATTCGCCACCTGTCCCGTATCGCCGGGTTGCCCACTGCCGAAGAACCGGCTTCGGCCTGTCTGTCGTCCCGCATCCCTTATCTTGTACCCATCACCGTGGAAAAACTCCAAACCGTGGAAACGGGAGAGGAGGCGCTTCGGGAAATGGGATTCCTCCATTTTAGAGTCCGCCATCACAACGAGGTGGCGCGGCTCGAGTTCGCTCCGGAAGAAATCTCTCGAGCGTTCCAACCCGAAACACTCCCCCGCCTCGTCAAGACTTTCAAAGATCTCGGCTATACCTACGTGACGGTGGACCTCGAAGGTTATCGCACGGGGAGCCTCAACGAAGCGCTCCCACCGCAGACGAAAATTCCTTGAACCTTTCCCATTTCTCCTTCTTATTGTAAGCTCGTCTTCGAGCCATGAAATCATCCGGCAGATATCTGTTCCTGGCAGCGTTCACTGCGGTTTTTACCGCGGCGTTCACCGCCGCTCTGACTGCGTCCGTCTTTACTGTCCGCGCCGAAATCGAAAAGCAACAGCTTGCGCAAGGACTCGACCACATCACGATCCTCCGAGGTACGGTGTCCACAGCGAAATCCTACCGGGTTACCATCGGCGCCTTCGATTCTCAGCGCAGTGCGGACGAGACGCTCGAGCAACTCGAAACGGCCCGGATTCCCGCAACACCCTACTACCGAGGCAACCGTTATGTTTTGAGTGTCAACGGACTGCCCGACCGTGACGCGGCGGAAAAGACGATCGAGCTCATATCGAGCGCCGACATTTCATCTCAGCTCTCCATCCAGGAATACGGACACGACATTACGAATCCGGACGGTCCCTGGGTGATTCACGTACTCGAAGCGGATCCCGCCTCGATTCGTGTCGAGGTCGCTCACGCATACGACGCCGCGATCGGGCTCGAAACGATGAGCAGCTTGGCGCGCCGCCGTGGAGCTTTGGCTGCGGTCAACGGCGGATACTTCCTACGCCAAGGGATTCTCCGCGGCGACTCCGCCGGAGTCCTTCAAATCAATGGGGCCCTACTTTCCGAGCCGGACCGCGGTCGCGCCGCCGCCGGCTTCTATGACCGCAACGGCGAGACGCACATGGTTCTCGGACGACTCGAGCTTCGCGGCCACATCGAGGTGGGAAACGACGAACCGATCGGGCTTTCCGGAGTCAATCGCCGGCGGGGGCGAGACGAGATCATCCTCTATACTCCAGAGTTCCACCGTACGACATTGACCCATCCCGACGGAGCGGAGGTCGTCGTGCGGGACAATCGGATCATTGCAATAAAGGCACAAAAGGGAAGCTCCGCCATTCCCCGCACGGGATTCGTCATTTCTCTCGGAATCGGCCCGGCCCAAGAGCACCTGCATCGATTCGAGATGGATGGAAAGGTCGAAGCGGTTTTGAATCTCGTCTCACTGTTCCCGGACTCGGACGACGAGTGGGATAGGACACGATTCATCCTCGGGGGTGGACCTCTTCTCCTTCGGGGCGGGCAGCGAGTCGAAAACCCGGAAGACGAGCACATCTCCCGTGTTTTTTTTCTTTCACGACACCCTCGCACGGCTATCGGAGTACGAGACGATGGGACCATGCTGTTCGTCACCGTAGATGGACGTCAACCGGAAAGGAGCGTGGGCATGTCACTCCGAGAGTTGTCGGACCTCTTTATCGAGTTGGGCGCTGTTTCCGCGATCAATCTGGATGGGGGCGGTTCGACCACTATGTTCGTAGGGGATGCCACCGTCAATCGACCTTCGGACCCCCTCGGAGAGCGCGAGACGGCGGATGGGATTCTGCTTTTTAAACGTTGACTATATCGGGCTCGGGCACCCGCCTTTGCCTGGCTTCCGCCTTCACGCAAGGCTACGGCGGGCAAGCGGGCTCGGGCTCGGGCAGGGGTAAGAGGAAGAGATGCAAGTAACATTCTTGGGGACGGGAGATGCCTTTGGGAGTGGGGGACGACATGCCGCATCCATTTTCGTTCGCGGGGATAATTTTGGATTTCTCCTCGATTGCGGTGCTTCCATCTTGCCCAACATGAAACACTCGGGTATTTCGCCGAATTCGGTAGACGCCGTACTCATCAGCCACCACCACGGTGACCACATCTGCGGCGTCCCGTTCCTCCTGCTGGAGTATCAGTACAGAAGCCCGAATCGCGGTCCCCTTACCCTTGCGGGACCGCCCGGCACGGAGGACGTTGTGACACGACTCGCGGCGTTGCTCTTTCCAGGCCTCGATGCCAAGCCGCGACCCTATAAAGTGGCCTTTCGGGAACTGCCCACCGAGACAACTCTCCTCGGTCCCGCCGAAGTCACGCCGTTTCGGGTCCGACATTTCCCAGACTCCGTCGCTTATGGATTCCGTCTAGTGCTGGACGGCAAAATCGTCGTTTACTCCGGGGATACCGAGTGGACGGACGAATTGGCCCACCACTCCGCAGGAGCGGACCTGTTCATTTGCGAATGCTCGACCTTCGACGCCGAGGTGGAGTTTCACATGTCCCACACCGAGCTACTCGGCCACCGCGACCGTATTCGAGCGAATCGAACCATCTTGTTGCACGCGGGAGAAGATGTTCTGAGTCGGCGCGACGAGTTGGCCTTCGAGCTGGCCGAGGACGGGCAGGTGGTGCACCTTTGATTCGAGCGGTTCTGTTATTAGGATTCCTGACCACTGCGGCAATCCAATCTACCCAGAAATCGGAAGAGACCCGCATCGAAATCGACTTGAAGGACGCAGACGTGACCGACATTCTGCGCCTCCTCGCCGACGTCGGCCAATTCAATTTGGTGGCGGATTCGGAAGTCGAGTGCAAGTTGACGCTCACCCTGAAATCGGTCACCTGGACCGAGGTACTCGATACCGCCCTTCGAGCCTGTCGTTTAGGGCAGGAACGGTTAGGAGAGAACTTGATTCGGGTGGCACCTCTCGAGCAGCTTCGCCGAGATCTCGAGGAAAGGCGCAAGTACAAAGAGCAAAGAGAGCTCTCGGCGCCGCGCCGAACTTCCTATCACCGTTTGGCTTACGCGCGAGCAAAGGAGATCGCTCCTCTCATACGCAAGTATTTATCTTCGCGCGGCGAGGTCTTGTTCGACGAACGCACCAACACCCTCATCATTTCGGATGTCGCAAAATAATCGAGCTACTCGTCTTTGTCGTCTGTGCTCTTCGGAGGGAGCTCATCGCCACCCTTGATGGAACGCTTGAAGTTCTTGATGCCTTCGCCCAGACCGGCTCCAAGCTGAGGCAGCTTGCTCGCCCCGAAGATGAGAAACAAAATGAAGAGAATAATCAGTAATTCGGGCAATCCCAGCGTACCGATGAAAAGCGGAAAAAGCATGTGTTACTCCTCGGCGCCACCGTGGCGTTACGGCCATCCTACCACGAGCGGGCTTGAAGGTAAATGACCGGTAAACTTAATAACATACTACAGATATACTTTCCTACGGAAACAGGATGATGTCTTTTTCCGACGAGATATTGGCACGTCCGGCGACACTCCGAAACCTCCGCCAAGGCCTATCCCGACTCTCCGAAGAGCTGCCGCTGCGGTCCGCATTTTTAATCGATGAAACGGGCACCCCCTTCGGCGCCGTCGGTCACGTGGAGTTTCGATTCCCGCATCCGCTTCCGGCTTCGGAAGGCTCGGACGAGGACATTCTGGCGGCTCTCCTCGGTGAGCAAGACGAGGAGTCGCCGGTCATGCTGTCTCAGGTCTGTCCTCGAGCGCTCTTGGTCGTCGTTCTCGAGCACCCGCTCCGAGGACGGCGGCACCGTGCGGCCCGGTCACGACTCCGAGAGGCCGCCGACGGACTTCGTCGGGTCCTCGAGCCCGAGTAATAGGACCGGAACTTCGATTTTTTGATCTTTATGTTACCGACGTCTAGGATAGTACGGTCACGCTGGCGGGTGACACATTGATCTCGAGAATAGAGTAGCCCCATAGTCATAGGTTCACTGTGAAAGAAGTGAAGACTTCCACCCTCGTCGATGCATCTCAAGAGGAGGTTTTTGCGTTCCACAATGACCCGATCAATTTGACTCGCATCTTACCGGCCTACTTGAGAATCGCAATAGCGGATCCACCGTCCAGGCTTCGCAAGGGCACTCTCCTTGGATGCAATATCCATCTCGGTCCGTTGCGCTTCGAGTGGAAGATCGAGATCGCGGACTACTCGCCACCTCGTCGTTTCATCGATGTTCAGCGGGAAGGCCCTTTCCAGCACTTTGCGCATACCCACACCTTCGAAGCAAACGGCGACGGTACCCGACTGATCGATGTTGTCGAGTACGAGCTTCCACCGGGCTCCTTTACCGAACTGGCCTCACGTATCGGATTGGAGGAGCGCATCATCGACGTCCTCCGGTACGGACACGAAGTGACCAAGACGTTGATCGAAAAGAAAAAGACCTGAGGGCGATACTTTGACAGTGCCGGGAGACGGGTGGTAGATTGACGGTCAAAACAATCAAGCAGGTTATCCCGTGGCGAACACGATTCATCGAACACCCTCGCTTAGCCGACCAGGAATATCGGTTTTGTCCAAAATGCGGAGGAGGGCTCGGTCTCGAGCAAGTCAAACCCAATGAGCCGAAACGACTCGTATGTGCAAAATGTCGGTTCATTTTCTTTCTCGATCCGAAAGTCGCGGCCTGCACGATCTTCGAGCACGGAGGCAAAATCGTTCTGGGCGTCGAGCCATCGATCCCGGGTACGGAAAGTGGGTCTTTCCAGGAGGCTTCGTCGATCGTGGAGAAACCGTCGAGGAAGCGGCCATCCGCGAAGCCAGGGAAGAGGTCAACGCCGACGTCGAGCTTCGTGAGGTGGTTGGAGTCTACTCTTACCCCGGGGTACCCGTCGTGGTCGTCGTCTTTGCCGCCGCTCTGTTGAACGATGAGCTCGAAGCGGCCGATGAATGCTTGGAAATTCGTTGTTTCACAAAGGAAGAAATCCCCTGGGAGGAGTTGGCCTTCAGCAGCATCCACGACGCCCTTGAAAGACTATCTCGGAGATGGGAAAAAAGAATACAGAATACAGAATACAGAAGGCAGAAGACAGAAGGGAACTTGAGGACGGCGTCCTCTTTCGCCGGGGCTTTTCGCCGTCCGCATCAGGATTTGCCGAGCCCGTGCCCCTGCCTGAGCCTGAGCCGGTAAACCAGAGGAACCATTTGGGAGTGACTATTTGAAGCGTTTTATCAGCAAAGTCGTGCTCGTTACCGGAGCCAGCCGCGGGATCGGCCGAGCTATCGCCAAGACGTTTGCAGACGAGGGCGCATGGGTAGCCCTTTGCGCCCGCAGTCAGGAGAACCTCGAAGCTCTGGCGAAAGAAATGAATCAAGGCGATGGGAGGGCAGTTGCCATTCCATGTGATGTGACTGCCAAAAACCAAGTCGAAAAGGCCCTTCAAAAGCTGAGCCACACCTGGGGCAAGCTCGACATTCTAGTAAACAATGCCGGTGCTTCAGGGCGAACCCCGATGGACGATCCCTCCGACGACCTCTGGCACGACATCTTGTCCACCAATCTTACCGGAGCCTATTACGTTACCAAGGAGAGCCTCGAGCTGATGAACTCGGGCTCGGGTCGCATCATAAATATTTCCTCGGTCTTGGGCCGCTTTGGAGTACCAGGATACGCGGCTTACTGCACGTCTAAACATGGGGTGATCGGTCTCACCCGCGCCCTGGCGCTCGAGCTCGTTTCACGGGGTATTACCGTCAATGCCATCAGCCCGGGATGGGTCTCGACCGATATGGCCGATAAGGGTATTCGCGAGACCGCCGAGGTTATGGGGATCACACCGGAAGAATTTCGTGAACAGGCCATCGATGCAGTGCCGATTCGCCGGTTCATCGAGCCGGAAGAAGTCGCCAAGCTCGTTCTCTACCTGTCATCGAACGACGCCTCGGGCATCACCGGCCAAACCTACAATCTGTGTGGCGGTCAGTCGATGGACTGATATTTGACAGCGGACTTTTTGCTGTTTCTAAGATGTATCCCTTATCTGGTAGGATTACTTGCATGGCAGAAGAAATCTTGATCTACGGAAAGGCAGGCTGACCTCACACCGAGGCGGCCCGTGCGGACTACGCCAAAAAAAGCAACGACGTTCGATACATCGACGTGCAGTACGACGCCGAGGGCATGCAGCAGATGCTGGACGCCACGAATGGACGACGTGAAGTACCCGTCATCGTCGAGGGCGGAAAGGTCACCGTCGGCTACGGCGGTACCTGAGGGGTCTGAGTCCGGCGGTCGCCGGATTTTATCAGTCCTCGATTTTATAGATACCCGAATAAAGGGACAGGTCCCTTTTTGGCAAAGCGAAACGTGCACCAAAAACGGACCTGTCCCTTTTTCGAGCGTTAACCGGATAACTAGTGTTGCGTGCTGCTCTCCGTCGGCAAAGATACCGTCAGATCGCCCGCCAGACTCTCCCCTTCTCGGAGCGCCTGGTCCAGATGATCGATGATCCGGTTCAACTCACGCACCAGATAGGTCTCGGTGAACCGATACAAGTTACTTTCGGGGTCGAGAAGCCCGAGGTCATCCAGTGCCGACAGTCCCGGCATTTTCTTGGTGGAGAGCGCCGGGTCTTGATGATAAGGTCCGCTCTCTTGATAGACCACCCGCAGCACCGGACGCACGAGCCGCACCAAGCGCCTCGACATTTCTTGCGCTCCCAGCTCTTCCACACCTGCGCCGAACTTGCTCTCGCAGACTGACCACCAGATTGTGAAGGCGCTCCGCTCGTTCGAGAGCGGCATCGAAAGACAAACCGGTAGCACCGCTAACTTTCGATTTGTCTTCCAAAAATTGCTTGATCTCCGCGGTCGTGGCGGCGGGGTCCATGGGCGGTAAGGGACTCGTCAGCAAGCGATGGAGTGCCGCAACGTAGAGCTTCGTTTCGGCCGTCAGATTGTCGAAATCGATCTTGTCGTAGGTGTCCTCGGGAGTATGCCAAAACCAGTAGCCGCCATCTTCCTCCAAACGATCGTGATAGAACTGTAGCAGCGGTAGACCCACACCGTAAAAAGACTGATCGGAATTGCGGCTCGGACGGCGGGTCGTCGCGTCCACACCGACCACGTCCTTCATCACGGATTTCGCGAGATCATCCATTTCCGGCGTGCAAGCCGCACTATAAATCTTGGCGTCGATTTGGCCGATGACATCCAGATTGAGGTAGGCCAACGCATGGTCTTTCAGCTCGGTCCAGAACCTGTCGGCAAACCAGGTGGAGCCGGCGTAGCGACCATTCGAGTGGCCCGTCCACCACGCCACTTTGAGTCCCCGTTCGAGCTCGGCCCGATGCCGGTAGAAGATCCGGGCCAGTTCCACCATCGCGGCGTTGGAGGTTCCCTCGTCGGTCGCACCATGATGCCACGCGTCCATATGTCCTCCCACGAGGACGAATCCCTCGGGATCCTTGGCACTACGAACCGTTGCGACCGTCACTCGGAGCGTCTTCAAGCCCACATCGAGCTCGGTCTCCAGGCGAACCGACAAAGGTCCTCCGGTCATGAGCTTCCGGAGCTCGGCTCCCGATGCCTTTGCGACTGCGACACTCGGAATCGAGGGAAGCTCGGTGTAGTCCTTGTGTGTAGGTGTACCCCAGATCGGCCCCACGGTCATCTCGTTGATTCGCTCTGAGCTCGACACGAAAACCGCTCCGGCGGCTCCCGCCAACTGTGCGGCTCGTAGCTCATCCGGACCCGCTCGCGCATCCAAAAAGGCGATCTTTCCCCGCGTGTCGCAGCGGGCGTAGTCTTCCGCTCCACCTTTTCCGCAATCGACGAGCTCGCCCGTGAGACCCTCCGGTCCAGTCGAGACCGAAAAGGCCTGGGTCAAGGCCTGCCACTCCTTGGGCTCGGCGCCGTCCAACCGAAGCGAGGCTCGGACGGGATCGCTCACATAGGCGGAGAACTCATGCACATCCACGGGAATAGCCTCGGAGCGGAGCGTCTTGACCACGTAATCGATGGCGGCGAACTCCCCGGGGCTCCCGGAGGGACGAACGTGCTTCACGATCTCCTTTGCATGACGCTCGAGCTCCTGCGGGAGAACCTCTCGCAGCAAAGCAGCTTCGTCCGCGGCCTGGGTTGAAACACCTTGGGTAACCAGAAAAAGAAAAACGACAAGGACATTTAGGCGGCTCATAACTCCCTCCATGGGAGCCCATCATAACGTGATGGCAAGGCGGCTGAAACGCGCCCGCCTCCTCGCCTTTTCACCCACGTGACCCCAAATTGGTGTAGGATTGGCCCGCTCAACCATGGTAAATCACGACCGGCTCGTTCGAGAGGGACCCCGCGTTCGATTGCTGTCTTTTTTTGAAGACGCCTTTGACCTTTCCATTGCGGCGGCTCGCACTTGCTACATGCCGCGCGTGGTCGAAACCTCCGAGGTCACGGACAAGCAACGCGATTCCATCAGCCGGGCCACCTTCGGCGGCGGGCACCATACCGTCTATCAACACGCCCATTTCGCCTTTGGCTTGGAGAATATTTCGCGCCAACTCGTTTGGAGTCTCCTCCACAGTCATCCTTTTTATAACTCGGAACAATCGTCACAGCGATTCGTGCGCCTCGACGAAGTACGGGTCTTCGTCCCCCCCATCGAAGGGGAGGCCCTCGAAGTTTACGAAGCGGCCGTACATGGCGCTTGGAACACCTACCGGCGACTCACGGATATCCTCAAGAAAGACACCTGGCGCATCTTGTCCGAGCTTCGCCACTTCCGTGACGGCGGAGGTAAAAAGCGCCGAAAGAAAATCGAACGCGAAGCGGAAAAAAAAGCATTCGAGATCGCACGTTACGTCATCCCGCTCGCTGCTTTCACTTCGATGGTGCACACGGTCTCTGGAATCACTCTTCATCGGCTCCGGCGCATGCAGGCGGCGAACGACGTCCCATACGAAGCAGCCCGGGTTGTTGACGCCATGGTGAAGGCGGTGCGAGCCGTGGACCCGGCCTTCTTCGAAAAAATAGGAGAACGGCCGCTCGGTGGCGAAGACCTGCCGGAACGGACGTTTCCGGGAGTGCAGGAAAACTCGGAGGACTTCTGCCGCGAGTTCGACGAAAAACTGGAAGGGCGGGTCTCGAAGCTTATCGACACCTCGGAAGGCGCCGAAGAAATCATCGCCGAAGCCGCGAGAGCGGTGCTCGGAGTCACAAGGGAACAGGTAGCCACTGAGACCGCCCTGGCCCGTCTACTCGACGCCCATCTCAACCCTTTGCGCACCGACACGCTCAATGTTTCGACGCATTCACCCCTAATGCGGACGCTCGAACACGCGCACTACACGTTCATGAAAAAGGTCAGCCACACCGCGGATTCGCAAGACCAACGCCATCGCATGGTTCCCGCTTCCCGGCCCCTGATGACGCTGACCGATACCGAGCAGCCGGATTACATGGTCCCAATGTTGATTGCAGGAAACGATGAGGCGTCCTCGGTTTTCCGTGAAGCCATGGAAGCGAGCTGGAACGCCAAGAATCGCTTACTGGCGCTCGGCGTACCGCTCGAGTGGGCGATCTATGTCCTTCCCAACGCCAAGGCCCTGCGCTTTGTCGAATCGGGCTCTCTCATACATCTCATGCACAAGTGGACCATGCGAACCTGTTTCAATGCCCAAGAAGAAATCTACCAGGCATCCATGGAGGAGCTCGATCAAGTACGACGGGTCCACCCGCGAATCGCCGCCCACATGGGACCGCCATGCGTTGTCCGCAACGGTGTGGTCTCGCCTCGATGTACCGAGGGGGACAGATTCTGCGGAGTTTCCGTGTGGCGGAGCTTTCCCGACGTTGACCGCCGGATCTGAATCGTCGCGAAGATCTGCCAGCGAGCTGAAGAAACGATGTGGAAACAAGAATACAGCAACATGTTCGAGCTCGAGGACGAGTACTGGTGGTACCGCGGTCTTCACGAGCTCATCGAACGCTATGTTCGGTTCAAAGCTCAGACCTCTCGCCCGAATATCATTGACGCGGGCTGCGGGAGCGGAAAGCTCATGTCAATCATGAGCCGCTATGGAGACGTGACCGGATTCGATTTTTCCGAAGACGCGATCCGTTTCAGCCGCGAGCGCGGTCATGAGAATGTCACGATCCAGGATATCAACGACTGGGAACCTCCATCCAACACCTACGATATCGCCACCTGCATCGATGTCCTTTGCCACGAAGCGGTTCCAGACGTAGACGCGATTCTAAGAAAATTCCACTCCTGTCTCAGGAACAAGGGCATTCTCATCCTGAATCTACCTGCCTTCGATGTGCTGGCACGGCACCACGATATCGTCGTTCGAACCGTCAGACGGTGCAGAAAGAAACCCTTTGGCCGCCAGCTGCAAAACGCCGGTTTCGAGGTCGGCGTATCGAGCTATCGGCTTCCTTTTCTGTTTACATCGATTGTTTTAATGAAGCTTTTTTCCAGGTTCACTTCTCCCAAGGAACCCGAATCCGATCTGAAGGCGCTACCGAAGAGCGTGAACACGCTTCTCACCTACCGCAATTTCCTCGAGAACATGTTCATCTATCACGGAATCCCAATGCCCTTGGGAAGCTCGCTTTTTGTGGTGGCGAGGAAGGTGTAAGCAGCTCAATAGAGAACTCAAGGACTCGAGCACTCAAGAACTCAGAAGGAGAACGGCGGACGGCTTTGCCGTCGTTATCCGGAAATAAAAAGACGTGAAGGGGTGCGGCAGTGTCGCACCATCAAACAGTAGCGACAGGGCCGCCCAAGAAAGGTCTTTCTCACCCAACGGGTGAGTCTCGCTAGCCTCAGCTGAAGCCGGAGCCGCTCGGTCCGCAGCTCGAGCCGACATTGAATCCGTTTCCTCCTCCGCTCGTGGCAAAGGAAGAGACCATGCGTTCCGTGTGGTCCGATCCGCAATGAGGACATTCCGTTTCCACATCGCGACTGCGGCTCAACTGCAGCGATTCGAAGACCTCATTACAGTCTTGACACTGATACTCGAAAATCGGCATCACTATTCTCCCTACACGTTCATCTTATACCTAAGTTCTACCGGCATCTTCATAGACTTGGTTTCCTGATGGCGGCGGCTCGGCCGCCCTCCAGTTCATTCAGAGTTCTCGAGTCCTTGAGTTCTCGAGTTCTATCCCCTTTTACCCTTTTACCCCTGCCTTTTTCAAGAACGTCATCATGGGACACCAGTTCGAAAACGACGACTGGAAGAGATTCAATCCCACAAAAGCCGTGAATAGGAAAAAATAGGGGCTCACCCAATAGCCCAAAGCTACGGAGAGCATGACGAAAAAACCAGCAATCATCCGAAGATAACGATCTACATTCATTTTTTTTCTCCATTTTCTAATTTTGGTATCACAAAAATCCTCTTCCGAAGAAACGCGCTCATTTTGCTTCTCCTCCGGACGGGGACGTTCTCAACTGTCTCCGTTTCATCATGAAGTAGACGACGGGCACCGTGACACGGGACAAAAGGAGTGAAGCGACCTCACCCGCCATCAAGGCAATCGCCAGTCCTTGGAAAATCGGATCGAACAGTATGACCGCCGCCGCCACGACCACGGCCGCCGCGGTCAGCACCATCGGTCGGAACCGAACGGCGCCGGCATCGACGACTGCCTCGTCCAGCGGCATCCCTTCGTTCAACCGGAGCTCGATGAAATCGACCAAGATGATGGAGTTCCGAACCACGATACCCGCCCCGGCGATGAAACCGATCATCGACGTTGCGGTGAAAAAGGCTCCCATGAAGCCGTGCGCGGGCAGGATGCCGACCAAGGAGAACGGAATGGCGGACATGATCACCAAAGGCACCAGAAAAGACTGGAACCAGGCCACCACCAGGATGTAGATCAAGATGAGCACCGCAGCGAAGGCAAGCCCGAGGTCGCGAAAGACTTCATAAGTGATGTGCCACTCCCCGTCCCACTTCATTGAATATTTGTCGGTGAAAAAGGGCTCCTTGGCCGTGTACTGGACCATGGAGTAGCCTTCCGGCAGCTTCATGTCCTCGATCTGGGGGCCCAACTTCAAAATGGCATAGACGGGGCTTTCGATTTCTCCCGCCACGTCGGCGGTCACATAGGTCACCGGCAAAAGGTTCTTGTGATAGATACTCTTGTCTTGCTGTACGACCTCAACCTGAGTCAGGTCGCCCACGCTGATCATGTTCCCGCTCCGGCTCATGACGCGCAGACCGCGGAGCTGTTCCAGATCCGAGCGTGTCGGTCGATCGAGCTGCAGCACGATGGGGATGTCCTCTTGTTCCTTGTCATCGTGAAGGAGCCCTGCCGTCTCACCGGAAGTGGCCAACCGTAAAGTCCGCGCAATCGCATCGAGCCGCACTCCGCTGAGCGCGGCCTTTTCTTGATCCACAACGAGACGGTACTTGAGCTGGTCGTCTTCCACGTACCAATCCACATCAACGACGCCGTCCAGCTCTTCCATTTTCTGCCGTACGAGGCCGGCAATCTCCATCTGCCGCTCGTAGTTGGGGCCGTAAATCTCCGCCACCAAGGTCTGGAGCACCGGGGGGCCCGGAGGAACTTCGGAAACTTTGATGTGGGCACCATGCTCTTCCGCCACGGGGAGGAGCTCATCTCGAAGCCGTTTGGCAATATCGTGACTCTTGAGACTCCGGTGCCCCTTTTCGAGGAGGTTGACCTGGATATCGGCCACGTTCGAGCCCTGTCGCAAGAAGTAGTGTCGTACCAGCCCGTTAAAGTTATAGGGACCAGAGGTTCCGGCATAGACCTGGTAGTGGGTGACTTCCGGCTGTTTCGCGACGACATCGGCGAGAGCTCGTGTCACACGCGTGGTTTGTTCGAGAGTCGTGCCCTCGGGCATATCGACGATGACCTGAAACTCGCTCTTGTTATCGAAGGGAAGCATTTTGACTTCGACGAATCCGATACCGACGAGCGCCATGGATCCGAGAAGCAGGACCACCACACCGGTCAAGAAAAACCGCCGGTGTTTGTCGGAACTGAGCAGTTTACCCATCACCTGCCGATACTTGCGGGTGCTCGCGCTTTCCACATGATGATGGTCTTCTTCTCCACCTTCGCACTTGAGCAGTCGAATCGTGGCCCATGGTGTCACCACGAAGGCGACGATCAACGAGAACACCATGGCGGCCGTTGCTCCGATGGGAATGGGTCTCATGTAGGGCCCCATCAAACCGCTCACAAAGGCCATCGGTAAGATGGCGGCGATGACCGCGAGGGTCGCCAGAATCGTCGGGTTACCCACCTCGTCCACGGCTTTTACCGCAATTTGTGCCGTGCTCAGGCCCTTGTTCTCCGGCAGACGGCAATGCCGGGCAATGTTCTCCACGATCACGATCGCGTCATCGACGAGGATCCCTATAGAGAAAATGAGAGCGAAGAGAGTGATACGGTTGAGTGTGAACCCGTAGAAGTAGAAAACGGCGAGCGTCAAGGCGAGCGTCGCAGGGATAGCCAACAAGACGATCATCGACTCCCGCCGCCCCAGGGTGAGCCAGATCAATATCGACACACTGACGACGGCGATGAGCATATGGAGTAGGAGCTCGTCGCTTTTTTCCTTTGCCGTCTCGCCGTAATCCCGTGTGATGGTCAGCTCTACGTCGGCGGGTATGATGTCGCCCCGGAGCGAGTCGACTTTCGCAAGGACGGCATGATTGACCGCCACGGCGTTCTTGCCCTTGCGCTTGGCGACCGAGAGGGTCACCGCCGGCCACTCGGCACCCTCGGCGTCTAGATGCTCCGCCTCTGCGGCGCCGGCACCAAATAACACGTAGTTGGAAGGTTCTTCGCCACCGTCCCGAATCTCGGCAACATCTCGCAGGAAAACCGGAGTGTTCTCGTAAACACCGACCACGACACTCTCAACGTCTTCGACATCACGCAGCCATCCGCCGGTATCCAACTTGAACTCCTGGTTGCTCGAAGCGAAGGAGCCCGATTCGATGAGCCGATTGGAGGCTTGAAGAGCGCCCGCAATCATGAGTGGTGAGAGGTTTCGGGATACCATGGCCGACGGGTTGAGAAGGACTCGAACCTGCCGGCGCTCGCCGCCGATGATCGTCACTTCGCTGACGTCGGGCACCTGCTTGATCGCGGTCTCGAGCTCGGCGGCGACCTGCCGCAGCTGAAAATGGTCGTACCGCTTGCTCCACAAGGTCAAGCCCAGGATGGGAACGTCATCAATGGAACGGACCTTGACCAAAGGCTGCATCGCGCCCGACGGAATCCGATCGAAGTTGGCCCGGAGCTTGTTCATGAGGCGGACGGCGGAGTCCTCTTCATCTTCGCCCACGAAAAAGCGAACAATAGCCATGCTCATGCCGGGACTCGAGGTGGAATAGATGTACTCCACGCCGGGGATCTCGAACAAGAGCTGTTCCATGGGGCTCGTCACACGCTGCTCGATCTCCTTGGCAGAAGTGCCCGGCATGGCCGCGAAGACGTCGAACATGGGCACGATGATCTGCGGCTCCTCCTCGCGGGGCAGCATCAAGAGCGTGAAGAGCCCCAGAAGCACCGCACCGAACAAGAAGAGAGGCGTGAGTTTGGAATTGATAAACGCCGCGGCGATGCTGCCGGCGTATCCCAGTTTTTGGCCGTTCATTGCGTCACCACCCGCATGCCTTCTTGCAGGTCGGAGCTTGGGTTGACCACGACGACATCGCCGCTCCCCAAGCCGGAAAGGACTTCGATTTGATCGCCCTGTCGATTTCCAAGAGTAACGAGGCGGGTTCGAGCACGCTCATTTTCCACAACATAGACCATCTCGAGCTGTCCCCGTTCCAGAACCGACGACGACGGGATCAAAATACCTTGGGCGTTTCCCACTTGGAAACCAACCCGTACGAACATCCCGGGCCGGACTCGCCGCATCTCGGGTAGATCTTCGGGAAGAGCGACCTCGGTCATGAAAGCTCGGCTCATGGCATCGACCCCTTGAACCTCGCTCACCCGCCCGGGAACGGGCTCATCGGTTCCCTCGATCCAAATCTCGGCTTTGTCACCCACCTTGATATTTCCCGCATGCGCCTCAGGAATCGACACTTTGGCCCGTAACCCTCCGGCGCTCTCGATGACCCCCAGGGGTACACCGGGAGCGGCAAGGTTCCCGAGATCGACGCGTCGTTCCGTGACCCGACCGGAGAAAGGTGCCGTAATCTGGGTGTAGCTCTTGACGGCCTCGACCTCCGCTTCGGCACGGGCCAACCCCGACCGAATCCTTCCGAGTCGAGCTTCCGCCATTTGCCTTTGTGCCACGGCGGCGTTGTAGCTGCCTTCGACCTCGTCGAACTCTTGAGGCGCTACGGCGCGTTTTTCCTGAAGGGTCTTGAACCTTTCGTAGGTCGCCGTCGCGACCCGAGCCTGAGCTTCCGCCGCCACTAGTCCGCTTTCGGCCTCCGTCCTCGCTTGGCGTGCTTCCTCGAGTCCAGCCTCTGCGGCGCGAAGCTTGGCGCCGAGCTCGTTGTCCTCCAGAACAAAAAGAACCTGCCCGGCCTTTACGAGATCTCCCGGCTTGAAACGGACCGCCTGGACATATCCCGGGGCCTTGCTCGTCAAAACCGCGGTCTGACTTCCCCGCAACGTCCCGCTTGCCATATAACCTAGACCCATCGAGCCGCTGCTGACGGTAAAGACCGATACGTTTGCAGTTCCTCGGTCCTCGGCAACGTGCTCTTCTGCCTCACGGCAGCCGAAGGTTCCCAACACTAAAAACAAAATCGAGACTAGAGTTTTTTTCGACTTCATCACGGCTTTACCGCCTCTGATTCTTTGTGAAGCGTCCCGACTGCAAGCTCCAATCGAGCCTCGGCCAGCCGCCCCCCATAAATTGCACCAAGATACCTGGCTTCCGCATCGAGCAGAGCGCTCTGGCTCCGCAACAACTCGGTTACATTAGAGAGCCCGCCTTCGTAACGAGCTTCAGTGATTCTGTGGCTCTCCCTCGCCTGTGCCACTGCAGTTCGAGCCACCTCGACACGTTCCGCCGCAGCCGCCTGATCCAGGTACGCACGACGTACTTCGAGACGGATGGTGTCATCCGCTTTCCTCTTCTCAGCCTCGGCCTTCCTCAACCCGGCCGCGGCCTCGGAAGCACGAGCGAATTTTCCCGTCCCTTCGAAAAGATTGATTTGCATGGCCAATCCCAAGACCCAGCTCGAACCGCCGTCGCCGGTGAAGCTCTCCCGGTCCGACTGCCAACCGGCCTGTAACGCCACCGACGGCAGGAAGTTGGCGTGTGACATTTTTTTCTTCACCCGCATGGACTCGACTTCGAGACTCTTCATCTTGGCGGCCGGCTGATTCTCCATCGCCGACACAACGAGATCTTCCACGACGCCGCCGGTTTCCTTTTTTTCACGATATTCGAGCGGGGTAAGAAGTGTGAACTCGCTGTCGAGAGGCTCACCGACGGTTTGACTGAGCTCGGCCTTCATGACTTCGAGAGCGTTTTTTGCACGGATCTGCTCTTCCTTGAGACCTGCCAGGTGGACTTTGATGGACAACAAATCGACTTCCGTCACCATCCCGGAATCGAAAAGAGCCTGAGCTCGATTCAAGTCCTCCTGGGCGCTAGCCAGGGCTTTACCAATGACATTCAGGTTCTCCGCACTCACCTGCACTCCGAAATAGGTCCGCAGCGTGTGGAAGATGACTTGCATTTCGGTGAGTTTCCGTCCTTCTTCCGCCATGTCGCGACCGATTCGCGCCCCATCGAGTCCGAGGATGTTCTGGCCCCCGATAAAGATGGGCTGCTGCAACACGAACTGTGAACGATAGTTGCTCACGGCGTCGGGATGATTGAGCCGATCGATGGCGAAGTTTTCCTCGGTGAACCTCCCCTGGTTGAGAAGTGACCCGAAGACATAGACCGGATTGTTGCCGCGGTTCCACGACTCGATGTAGTCCACACGCGGCAAAAAGCGAGCCACCGCCTGCTGGTGGCGGGCCTCACCAACCTTCGCCGCCTCCTGTGCCGCTTCGGCGTCGGGATTGTGCACAAGGGCTTTCGCGATGGCCTCATCGAGGGTCAGGGGGCTTTCTTGTGCTCCCGCGACCCCAGCGGAAACAGGCAACCCGAGCACCAGAGGTGCAACGACGGCTGCCGCCAGAGCGAGTTTTGCTCCCGTGATCTTCAGGAGCCGTTGGATCCGTATCTGATGCATAACCACTTTCCTATGTCTATCCGTTTTCATTTCACTCGGCTTGCTCTATGGAGGTTTCTCTTTGGTGACCGTCTCGGGCTGCCGATTGGTTAGAGCCAAGTATCGAGAAAAAGGTTCCCGTGACAAGGTCCGTTTGCATCAATGATTTGTGGTTTCTGGTGGGGTGTAGATGAACTACACAACCTGAATCAAGTATTGGGTATTTGTGCCTAGAGACTCAGCTTTTCGGGCGGCGGGGCTTAGAAGAGCGCTTCATTTGCTCGAGCAGAGCCTCTCGAACCGGTTCCGGCAGCTCCCCCTCGGCCAACCGATGGCAGGCGTCGCTGGTAAGATCCAAGGTCGCGAAAAGGGACTGGCAACGCACGCAGAGCTCCTGTTGCGGGACCGGAAATGGAACGCCTCGATCGAGCGCCTCTTGCTTGGCCTGGAGAAGGTCCAAACACACGGTTCGAGCATGATCGGGATGGGGGGCCGACCGTTTGGGCAAATTGCGCGACAGCTCCTTTGCGGCAAACAGACGAGCTCGGTGTAGACGGGTCTTGACCGTGGCTTCTTTGAGACCCAACACTTCCGCGATCTCGGTGATCGAAAGGTCCATCAGCTCTTTCAGGATCAGCGGCAGCCGGAACTTGGGGGGAAGCCCGATCAAGGCACGCTGGACGGCGTCTCGCGTCTCCTTGCGCTCCAGAACATCCTGAGGAGTATCTCCATCCGATGGCAGATCGAGGACACCTTCGTCACCAGAGGGCAAAAGCGTGGTGAGGGGCTCTAGATTTCGTGGCTCGCCGGCACGAAGACGATGCCGTCTCTGGCAAACCCGCGCAGCAATCGTATAAAGCCACGTGGAAGGGCTCGAGCGTCCCTCGAACTGGTCCCACTTTCGGAACGCCTGCAGGAACACATCCTGGACGAGATCCTGAGCTTCGTCCGGGTCACCGCACATGCGGAGTCCCAAACCGTAAATTTGTCCGCCGTGACGATCCAACAGTTGAGGAATGGCGATTTCAGCCGCCTCGGCCACGCTCGTGCTCGCAATCATGCCCCAATACTAGACTCACTTGCTTGAATTCTGCAACCCCATGATATGGAATGACTTGTAGGCCAGTGTTTAAAGAACTCCAGAACTCGAGAACTCAAGAACCCGGAATGGAAAAGGAGGACGGCTTCCACCTTCGCCAAGGCTACGGCGGACAAGCCGCCGTCGCCATCCGGATTTTCATTTAATAGTCACCTAAGACCCAATTGCGGCCGGTCACGCTGCACGCCCGAGACCGAAGCCCCCTCGATCACGCCGCTTTTCTCGCTCACCCTAATCGTTCTCAACCATGTCGTCATCGGGTGGACATACGCCAGCCGATGTTCTTCGAATCTTCGAGCGGCCTCAGGAAGGTTTCTCATTCGGCAGAAGAAAAGGAACGCGAGTTTATGATCCATAACCGTCGTTATGGCACATCCGTGCTCCCGCCAGTATGCCAGCTCATAGCGTCGAAGCTTGCAGCGATATCCGTCTATCGAGCGCAGTAGGTGTCGATTCGAGCAGGCCTCGAACAGATACGCGTGCCAATCGTCCTCCAAGTCGAGCATGCGTGATCCGTCCGTTTCTCGACACATTCGATCCGTCAACTGCTCGAGCTCATCCATCGATTCCTCATCGGGTAGTCCACAGGAACGTACCGCGAACCCCTCGAGCGCTCCCAGTGTAAGGCAGATCTCTTCGACCTCTCGCGTATCGAGAGGAGGCACCGTCAGCCCCTTCCTCCCCCTTCGGACGAGAAAACCCTCCCGTTCCAGACTGGCCAATGCTTCTCGAAGGGGAGTGCGGCTCAGCCCGAACTGGTTGGCGAGGGAAACCTCCATAATTCTCCGGCCCGGGATGAGTTTCCCGTCGAAGATGAATCTAAGAATTTTCCGTCGGGCTTCGTTGCTGAGTAGCTCGTGGGATTCGAGCCTGAGCCGTCTCATTTCTTCCCCCTTCCAATTTTCGCCGCCACCTGGCTTCCTACCCCTTCATCGACTTGGCAAGCAACCCGCTGCAGCTTCTCGATTTGCTCAGGATTGAAGCAGAGGTCCTTGGCGCTTTCGCGGGTGAGATCACCTTGGCCAAGATTCGCTTTCAGGAGGCCGCTTCGAGAATGGCGCATATCTACGAATCGATGCGCGAGCTCGTGGCTCAAAACTCGGCCAAGGGCCCGGCCGAGCATCTGTGGCTCTGGCTCCAAATCCGGCGCCCCCAAGACCTTCGCTGCAACTTGTCGGCGGGATATATAGATGACCGGCGAGTCGCCCAGAATGAGTGCCATCGGCTCACCACCGCCAAACGCCCGGAGGCGGGAGCTCAAAGCACCCGGAAGCTTCTCCAAAACAAACACTTGTGCGTAATGGGCAGCGACATGGGAGGCCCCGGCGGGCAACCATCGGACCTCGACGCTTGCGGTTGCATAGATGGCTTCCACTTCCTTCTTCAAAACGTCTTGACTTTCCATATCGAGCGCCGTCATATCGGTTAGCTCAACCCAAATCTCGCGGTTCCCTTGATTTGGGTCCGACTCGCGTGGACTCGATTGCGCCCGCGCGTTTTCCGCTAAAATCAGCCCAGAGAAGAAGATCGAAGCTGCCAAACACCCGGGCGCATAGGTACGGTTTCCATGGCCTTGCGATAGTCCTAAAAGCGTCATTTTTCTCCCTCCCGTCTTTTGAAAGGGAGCCGCGGCTCATGGACGACGTCGTCTTGTACACACGGTATGCAGCAAGGGCATGAAAATACATAGCAGGCCTCTGACAATTCCCGTGATTTGGGCTGACAGTGGAAGTGATTCTTAAAAAAAGATTTATACGATCTGATAATCCAAGACAGGACAATGAATAGTGGCTTATGAATGCAGGGGCGCTTGGATCACACGTGTGAATACCGGACGGGAGATGGGCTGGTAGGGTGGGAGGGCGGCAAGTCGGGGGTGTGAGCTCAGATTCACGCTCACACCCCCGAGGGTCCAGCTACTGGACAACGATCGTTTCGGTCGCTTTGCCCGCCTTCGGCGATGCCACAACCGCCGTCAGCGCGGCCCGACGGGACGAATCCTTCTTTCGAACGATGTAGGTCGTCTTTTCACTCTTCGAGTTGCCGAAGATATGCCCGAGAGCCAACATGTCCTCGCCCAGGATGATCTCGAGATTACCGTCAGGCTCGACCTCGAGCACCAGCGGCTTGGCTGCGCCGATTTGCTGAGCGTGTTGTAACGCGGTGGGTAGGAAACCTTCGTTTCGTACGGTGATATCCACCTGGAAGAGACCGTTGTCTTTGTCCTCGGTCTCGCTCTCGATGGAGAGCTTGGGCGTGAGCCCCCCAATGTAGATCTTGTAAGCATTGCCCATTTCGCATTCTTTTTGAATGAGCTCACCTTCGGGCGGGCTCATCTTGTTTCTCACCCATCCGCCGACCTCGACTTTGCCAAGCGTGGGGTGATCGTAGGCATGCCAATCGACGAATGCTTTTCCCCCATGTCCTCGTCGTTCCACCGCATCCGCTCACGCTCGGTGATCTTTCCGTCCCGATTGTAGTCGGGGTGAGCCCAGTGCTCGTCCGCAAAGGAAAAAATGCCGAAGATGTTGTACATGGTCTCGAGTGAGCTCCCCCAGGCGAAATAACCGCGGTCGGCGTAGTATTCGTCCTCGCCGGAAAATGTGTAAAAGCCGGGTTCCTCGTCCTCTTCCGAGCGCAATCCCTCGGGCAAGTTCTTCAGATTGCCTTCCTTGTCGCGATAGACCTGCGTCGGCTTCGTGTTCGGCGTTCCGGGTGGGTACATCCACTCGAAAACCGACGTAGCAAGGTTCCACCCCGAGCGCTCGAGAGCTCGAGCGGCCACCACCTGGTAGAGACGAAGGTCACCCTTGTGGGCAAATTCGTTGTCCACGGCGGTCGTGGGGGGGCGGAGAATAACCCTGCCGCAGCAATGGCTCTGGATGAACACGGCAATGTTCGGGTGTGAATCGACGAAGTCCACCTCGGCCCGAGTGATGCTCTCCTGCATGGGGTAACGCTTGCCGCCCCCCTGAATCGAGTCCGGCTTCCAATTGCCGGGGTAGTTCCGGTTAGAGAGGAAACCTCGGGCGAAGGAATCTTCGTTGACCTTTCCGTCATCGTCGTTGTCCAGCCCTTCGGTGTACATCTTGTAGTAGGTTCCTCCGACCTCGTCGGGCGCCTTCTTGACCATGATCCGTGGATCTTTGTCCGAGACTTTCCACTCCCCCATTGGATCCACTTGCCTCATTTGAACCATGACGCCGTCGCCGTCGATGTCTTCGGGCGGGTCTTCATCGAAGAGGAAGTCCTTGTCGTCGTCCACCGGATCCGGATCCTCTCCGGCGGGTTTTTCTTTCAGGTAGGACTCGGCGCCATCCACGTCGTTGCGCGGAACGATATACCAAACGTTTCGATCCACGATGTCGGTCACGTGGTCGTCATTCCCGTAGTTATCCAAGAGATACCAAATCGTGTAGAGATTGGACATGGCGGCGATGACTTCGCCGGCATGGATTTGATCGATCAAAAGCGCCGGTTTGTCCTCGGGTTTCCCCGTCTCGGGGTTGTTGATGGTGAGCATCCAAACGTCGCGTCCCATGTCCGACTTGGCGAGCGAGGTGAGCGAAGTTAGTTGCGGGTGGGCTTGGTTGATGTCTTTCAGATACCGAGTCAGCTCTTCGTAGTCGTAGTAGTGGTAGAAATCATACTTCCCCAAGGGAGTAACCTTGTCACCCCCTCCCATCGCGCTCGACAGGGGCAGAACACAGATGAGGCAGGTACAAATGAAAACGAATAGTTTGCGCATGCTCCTCTCCTTTTTATGCGGGGCATCGCCGGTTCGATCTCTGTTGGCTTTCGATGGATTAGGATGAGTCTGGAACGTTCCCCGGAGCCAGGATGCCCCTCGAACGGCGCCATTTTATGGCACCCACCATGGCGGTACAAATGTCGCTGTCGCCGTGTAGGCAGGATTGACAACTCTGTAGAGATCACCAGCTTTTCACGATACTCTAAGTCGCCTAACTCGTCCCCGGAACTGTCATTTAACAAGGAAGGATCGCCATGAACAGTAGCTTCCCGATACGGCTTACACTCGCCGGCTTACTCGTCACGAGTCTCGTCGCGACCTCGCCGGTCCTTGCTGCAATCAAGGTCACGTCGCCGACGGATCAATTCGGTATCAACATCGGTGACGATTACCACCTCATTACCTATAGCCAACTCACGGAGTATTGGAAAAAGCTCGACAAAGAGTCCCCTCGGATGCGTCTCGTCGAGATCGGCAAGACCGCCGAAGGGCGTCCGCAATATATGTCCATCCTTACGTCTCCGCAGAACCACAAGAAACTGGAACACTACCGAGACATCTCCCGAAAGCTGGCTCTGGCGGAAGGACTGACGGACCAGGAGGCGCGCAAGTTGGCTCAGGAGGGAAAGGCGATCGTGTGGATCGACGGAGGTCTCCACGCCACCGAAGTCGTAGGGTCACACCAACTCATGGAGATGGTGTACCAGATCGTGAGCCTCGAGGACCGGGAAACGATGCGCTTCCTCGATGATGTGATCATTTTAGCGGTCCACGCCAATCCCGACGGCATGGAGCTCGTTTCCAGTTGGTACATGCGCGACGAGGATCCCAAGAAACGTACCTCAGGGGACATACCCCGGCTCTACCAGAAGTACATCGGCCACGACAACAACCGGGACTCGTACATGGCTGCCCAGCCGGAAACGGAGAACCTGAACCGCATCATGTACCGGGAATGGTTTCCACAGGTCATGTACAACCATCACCAGACCGGCCCCAACGACATCATCGTCTTCGTGCCACCCTTCCGCGATCCGCCCAACTACAACTACGACCCTCTGTTGATCTTGGGCATCGAGGCCTTCGGCACGGCGATGCACAGTCGAACTCGTTGCGGAAGGCAAACCGGGAAGCGGCATGCGCTCGCGCGCCAACTACTCGATCTGGTTCAACGGCAACGTCCGGACCACCGGCTACTTCCATAACCAGATTGGTCTGCTCACCGAGATCAAGGGCAACCCAACCCCCATGGAGCTCGCCTTTTGGCCCGACCGGCAGCTCCCCTCAGTCGATATGCCTTTTCCGCACGTTCCCGGAGAATGGCACTTCCGCGAGGCTATCGACTACTCGATCACGCTGAACCGTGCGGTGGTGGACTATGCCTCCCGCCAGAGGGAAACGCTCCTGTACAACCGCTACCTCATGGGTCGAAACAACATCGAACGGGGTAGCAGGGACAACTGGACGGTTCACCCGAAGATCGTTGACGAAGTCAACCGAGTCGCCGCAGCAGAAGATCCCGAAGCCGCCGCAGCGCTACGCCCCTCCTTTCGAAGGCGTGGCAACGGCGTACCCAAAAAGTACCTCGAGCTCTTCAAGAAACCCGAGAATCGAGACCCGAGAGGATTCATCTTGTCGGCCGATCAGGCGGACTTCCCCACCGCCACGAAGTTCATGAACACCTTTATCAAAAACGGTGTCAACGTCCATCGTGCCACGCGGGAGTTTTCCGTGGCTGGAAAGACCTATCCCGCAGGTTCCTATGTGGTCAAAGCGGCACAAGCCTTCCGGCCCCACGTGATGGATCTTTTTGAGCCCCAGGACCACCCGAATGACTTTCTCTATGAAGGAGGACCGCCGGTCCCGCCTTACGACAATGCCGGCTACACACTGGCCTTCCAGATGGGTGTCGAGTTCGACCGGATTCTCGAAGGGTTCGACGGTCCTCTCGAACCGATCGAAGGTCTCGCCAAACCTCTGCCCGGTAAGGTGACGAGCGCCCGTGGTGCAGCCGGATTCCTGACGAGCCATCGCGCCAACGACGCTTTCATCGCCACCAATCGACTCCTGGCGGCAAATCACAAGGTGTACTGGCTCACGGATGAGCTCACGACAAATGGTACGACCTATCCCGCCGGAACGATCTACATCGAGGCCACGTCCTCCACCGGCAAGATGCTCGAGAAGATGGCGTCCGAGCTCGGATTGAGCTTCGACGGTCTCGGCGCCGCTCCCGGTGGAACGGCGCTACAGATCCAACCGGTTCGCGTCGGCCTGTGGGACCAGTACGGCGGCTCGATGCCTTCCGGTTGGACTCGGTGGCTCCTCGAGCAGTTCGAGTTCCCCTTCGAGGTAATCTATCCAAAGACGCTCGACGCAGGCAATCTCAACGAGAAGTTCGATGTGCTCGTTTTCGTGACCGACGCGATTCCGCCGGGCGAGGTGAACGTGAGTCCCCACGCACGAGCTCGGGGCGGTAGCCAGCCGAAGCCCGAGAACATCCCCGAGAAATACCGAAGCTGGCTCGGACGCGTCACGGCGGAAAAGACCGTTCCCAAGCTGCTTCAGTTCATGGAACAAGGTGGGACGGTCCTCACCATCGGCACATCCACCAACCTGGCTCCTTACGCCGGGGTTCCGGTGGTGAATCACCTGGCCGACGGCGACGGAAAACCCTTACCGCCGGAGGAGTACTACATCCCGAGCTCGGTGCTCGAGGCTCGCGTGAACAACACCCACCCTCTGGCCTATGGGATGCCGGAGCGTGCCGATGTTTTCTTCAACAACAGTCCCGTCCTTCGTTTGAAACCGGATTACGACAAAAAAGGCGTGACCCCGGTGGCGTGGTACGACAGCGACGAACCTCTACGCAGCGGCTGGGCCTGGGGCCAGCACCGACTCTATAGTGGTGTGGCCGTGGCCGTGGCCGAAGTGGGCAAGGGCAAGCTGTTCCTTTACGGGCCGGAGGTTCTCTTCCGCGGCCAGTCGCACGGCACATTCAAGTTCTTTTTTAACGGAGTTTTTCTGGGGGGAGCCAAACCGGTACAACTCGGAGGGGCCGCCACAAACAACGTCAACTAACACTAACGCTGGTTGAATGTTGGAAGGGTGGAATAATGGAAGACTGGAATGGTGGGCGTCACCCCATCATTCCATCACTCCTTTATTCCATTCTTCCAAGCTTTTAGTTCACTTTTAGAGTTTTGACCCCTGAATGGGACTCTCCTGAACTGACGTATCCAATCGCACCCGGCGTCCGGGCAACGAAGGCCACCAGTTCCGCCTCCGAATCAAAGGCCCGAGGCTCTTTGCCCGTTCCCGAGAACACGATCTTTCTCCAATGGTTCGTGAACTGCTGGGGCGTCATCTGGAGGTAATCTTCCGTGAAGGCCTCGTGAGAGGAGCCGTTTCCGAGCGTAACCACGATCAACTTCTGGCCGCCGAACTGAGTCGAGCGTCCCAGAAAGATCTTCTGCAACTCCCTTTTTGCGATCGTGTCCGCTGACACGTCCTCATTCGCGATGACGACGGTCGCGGCCACGGCGTTTTGAGCGGCTAGTCCGAGCAGCGCCAGGGCAAGAGAGCCGAGCAACCATCGAGACCGCCGTCTATCAGCCATTGCTTTTCTTCTCATGGTAATCCACCCTCAAAATGCGAACGTAACCTTGGTCACCAGGTATTGCCATTTCTGCTCGGTACCTTCCAGGTTCGCCAAATTCATAACCGACAAAGTGCCGTCCACGTTGTGGTACTCCACCTTGAAAATCAGGTAGCGAAGTAGGTCAATACGAACGCAGGCTGCCAGATCTTTTTGAAAAGCCGAGTGGGGAGGGTCGTAGGTCTCGCCCTTCCGGTCATCCCTATTGTCGATATCAACGGAATAGTAGCTGCCAACCTCGAAATAGCGGTTGATGCGATAAGTCACCTGACCGTAATACCGCTCACTGTTGAACGGGTTTACGAAAAACGGGCTGCTCACCTGTCCCCCCGACCAACTGTACTCACCGGTAGCGACCCAAGAGCCGGCTCTGTACTCGGCGGAATAGGCCCAGGTCCTGGCATCAACCGCGAAGTTCGTGGTGGGAGGCATACCGAGCATTTGCATGAACGGGCTCAAGTCGCCGTCAATGTCGGTCAAGACCGTCGTCAAGGTCAGGCCGGTTCGAAAACCTTCCAGTGGAGTGTGCCAAACGAGACCGAATCCCGGGCTGAACTGATTGTCGGCAGCCGTCATGGACATGACCTGATCGTCCTTCAAGGACAGAGCGAGCGACCCATCGGTTCGAATGTCGCTTCGCCCATAATAGGCCAGGTAGTCCAAATCCCCTCCTGAGCCCAGCTCGAGGTTGCCGTAGACGGAAGCACCCGTCGCGGCCAAAAAGAAATCACGGTAGGCGACGTTGTAGATGCTCTGCGGCAGGAGAGCGAACGTCCTGGCTGCATCGACGTCGCGGACCTCGTTGTAGAATCCGAGGGGTCTCTTGAACTTACCCGCACGAACACCGACCCAGTTTTTGGGCCGCCAATCGAGATAAGCCCAATCGAGCAACGGTTCATAGTTCCCATACTCTCCCAAATTGCCGACGAAAAGTTGGGCTCCCACGCGGAGGTCGTCTGTGATATCGAATCCGGCATTGATCGCCGCCTCCACGAAATCCAAGCTTCCTCCCAGGGATTCGGTCAGGTAGTTGTTCTCCGTCGAACCAACGAAACCGAGACTCCCGAATCCATGGATCTCGAACTTGTCGGAGAAACTGCCGACTTGGTCTTGATCCTGCTCTTCTTCCGCCGCGCCTGTCGCCGCCCACCCGGAAAGGAGAGCAAGAGATACAACGAAAACGATTCTGTTTCTCATATCGGTGGCCTCCACATCCACACTTCGCGAAATAGCGTCCTTTCAAGGACACACGAATTTTTGTGAGCTCGACGGTTCGGCAAGCGAATTCGCGCTCACGCGAGAACCAAGAGTGAGTCCTACACAACAGGACGTTTTGCTAGTGTTTGGATTGGGTCCTGCAACCTGCGTACCGTTTTAGCCCGAAAAGTGGGTAACAAACCGAGTCTGACGCGAATGCCTCTCATATTTAGGTCTTCCTACTTGTTCGCGGAGAAAGGACATTTCGGTCATCGAGGGAGAGACTTTATTTTTTAATGTTACGTCGCAAATTGCTGTGGTAGAAAAACCTCAGGAGGATCGACTAGCCGCCCAACGACTGGAAGGATGGAATATTGGAACGGTGGAACGGTGGGATCATCACTCCACCATTCCATTCTTCCAAGCTGCTAGTTCACTTTGAGAGTCTTGACCCCTGAATGGGACGCGCCTGAACTGATATAGCCAATCGCACCCGGCGTCCTCGCAACAAAGGCCACCAGTCCCGCCTCCGAGTCGAAGGCCCGAGGCTCTTTGCCCGTTCCCGAGAACACGATCTTTCTCCAGTGGTTCGTGAACTGCTGCGGCGTCATCTGGAGGTAATCTTCAGTGAAGGCCTCATGAGAGGATCCGTTCCCAAGAGTGACCACCACCAACCTCTGGCCGCCGAACTGAGTTGAGCGCCCCAGAAAAATCTTCTGCAACTCTCTTTTCGCGATCTCGTTCGCCGACACATCCTCGTTCGCGATGACGACGGTCGAAGCCATGGCGGCCGCGGCGTCGCGACCAGCGAGCCCAAGCACCGCCACGACCAGAGCGCCAAGCAACCATCGAGATAGATTTTTGTCAGCCATTGCTTTTCTCATCATGGTAATCACCCTCAAAACGCGAAGGTAACCTTGGTCACCAGGTATTGCCATTTCTGCTCGGTACCTTCCAGGTTCGCCAAATTCATAACCGACAAAGTGCCGTCCACGTTGTGGTACTCCACCTTGAAAATCAGGTAGCGAAGTAGGTCAATACGAACGCAGGCTGCCAGATCTTTTTGAAAAGCCGAGTGGGGAGGGTCGTAGGTCTCGCCCTTCCGGTCATCCCTATTGTCGATATCAACGGAATAGTAGCTCCCGACTTCGAAATAGTCGTTGATCCGATACGTGGCTTGACCGTAGTAGCGCTCATTATCCACACTTCGTGATTCTTGAACAGGTGCCGCTACATGGACGCACGGGTTCTGTGAGTTCGACGAACCGGTTCTCGCTCGCCCGAAGCCTAAATGTGAGTCCAAAACGACAGGACGTTTTTTGTGTGTGTGAGGAAAGCCTTTGCAACCAGCATACCAGTTTTTTGGGGAAACAGATCGGGGACCGAGTCTATGGCTCAAATACCTCGTATGTCTACCTTTAACCCTGAAGCGACAATAAATAAGCGAATCAGCTTTGATGAAGTCGTTCTAAACTGGAAAAATAGGGACAGGTCCGTTTTTGGTGGACCGTTGTCTTTGCCAAAAAGGGACCTGTCCCCGTTTTTCCTGCAATTTACCCTGAGTTTATTGTCGGATTAGTCCCTGATGAGTGAAATTGAATGCAAAAAGTAAACAATTTTCCGGGAGCTGACCGCTGATTGCTGACAGCTGATAGCTCGCGGCGAGCCGCGACACCCCTTTGGTTGCGGCTATGCCGCGTCAGGGCTAACTGTCATCGGGACGGCGTCAGATCATTTCCAATCTCCAAGTGCTTCCATGGCGGCTCCGACACCGGCACCGAGTTTTACCGGAAAACCGAGGTCGAGCAAGCTACGCTCCAAGATGGCGAGTTGGGATGCCAGACAGGTCGGATGCGCAGCCATTCCCATGTGCCCGAGACGAAAGAGCCGGCCGGCCAGCTCTCCGTATCCGCCCGAGATCATAACCCCGTATCGATCCCTCATGTGCCCGCGCAGCGCCTCGTCTTCCATACCATCCGGCACCTTGACACCGGTGACACAAGTGGCTGCAATGGCTTCTCGAGCCGGCCATAGATCTAAACCCAGCGCTTTGATACCGGCTCGACAGGCGCGGGCGATCGTCGCGTGGTTTTGTGCATAGCGTTCTACACCCTCTTCCAAAACTTGGGAGAGTACCGACTCCAGCGCATAAACCGTGCTGACCGAAGGCGTATAGGGGAAGCGACGCTTTTCTATCCAAGTGGACCTCCAGTCCAAAATCGATAGGAAGCTGCCGCGAACCGGCGCGGGATGTTGCTCCATCGATTTCCAGGCATCCGAGCTGACACTGAGTAGAGAAAGTCCGGGAGGACCTCCTAGGCACTTCTGCGGACCCGCAACGGCGATATCCATGCCCCATTCTTCCGGACTCAAGACTTCACCGCCCAGTCCAGAGACCGTATCCACCAACGTGATGACTCCATGCTCCTTAGCGATTGGGCCAATCTCGTGGACCGGATTGACTGTTGCCGAGGGTGTCTCGGAATGAACCACCGACAGAAACTTGATGTCCGGCCGGTCACGAAGTGCTCTTCGGACATCCTCGGGATCGATCGACTCGTTGTAGGGCACAGCCAGTTCGATAGGCACACCACCATATTTAACAATGAAGTCTTCGAACCATTTTCCGAAGACGCCGGAAACCAGATTCAGGACTTTGTCCCCGGGCGCAATCAGGCTGGCGGCCGCGGCTTCGAGTCCCAGAATCGCTTCACCCTGCATGATGACGACGTCATTGCTCGTGCGATAGACCTTTTGAAGAAGGTCGCAGGTGTGCGAAAAAAAATCGATGAAGGCCGGATCGTAGTGATAGAGCACCGGGCGAGATTGATCGCGCAGCGTCCGGGGCGTCGCTTCCACCGGACCACCGGCAAGGGTCATTCGCGGCCAACGGGTCATGGGGCACCTCCTTTTACGAAGAGAAGAGGATCATATCTGATCATTCTGTGCTCCGGCGCGTGGTTTTTCCACCACAAGCGGCAAACCGTCCCCAACCTGAGCTTTTCCTAACTCGTTGTCAAGGAAAGGTTAGTTGTTTTTTCTGCTCAGATGGTAAACTGGCCCGCGAGTTGCGTAAGCTCTGTATTCCGTGATCGGACATCATGATTGGATCAATCGAGGGAAGCAAAAATGGGTAAGTACTTTCCGCCACGTCAATGGCCGCGCTTGGTGCCCACGGGATCGGTCGCAGTCTCGATCGATTGTAGTGGCTCGCAAACACGCGGAATGCTCGCCAACATCTCCGACGCGGGCGCATGTGTGGTCTGCAGCGGTCACTTCGAACGTGGCTCACGATTCGTTCTCGAGATCGAGATCGATTCCGACAAACCGCCTTTCACCACCGAAGCGGAGGTTATTTGGAGCCGCGACGAAACCGAAGCCATCGGAGTCTCCACTTTCGTCCACGGCGTCAATTTTCTAACATCCGACGAGCAGAAAGTTGAGCTCCGCGCCATACTCAAGCGTCCCGATTTCCGTCCCCCTATTGTTCCAGACGCGATGTATGGAGGGGCAGGCGTGTTGCACCGCCTGATGGGGAAATTGAAGGACGAGAAGAGGTGACCGAAAATCAGAATCCAAATACGACGGGTCCGGACTCGCCGACGCGCAACGATCCTAGCCGGAACTTTCATCGCTTTCGTGCTTGGGGCCATCGTCGCAATTTGGTTGCTCAATCGTCCGACTGCTCTGACTTCCTTGGCACCCGCCGATCTTCTCCGCGCGCATGCACTCGATGCCAGCCACTACCGCGACCTGCGCCGTAATCTCGAGCGTACGATCGCACTGCTCGAGGGCGAAGAGGGAATTTTCAACGCGACCCATCCGCGAGTACTGACACCCAGCGAGGAGCAACTCGTTCTCGACGTCTGGACGAGCTACATCGAAACCGCCTTCGCTCTCGATCAGATTCGCAGGTTCTACGAAGACTACTATCGCTTCGGTCTATCCGGCAGGGAAAAGGACCGGCATATTCGCAGCTACCTTCTCACGTTTGCCTCGGAACTGGCCCTCTATGACGCGACCGCCCGGCTCATCGATCTGCTCGAACGCAATCCTCATGTCGTCAGGTTCCTGAACGTCGCACGTCCTGAAAAAGGAATCCGGCGCGACAGCGTCGCATTCGTTCGCGAAGAACTTGCCGGTATTACGGACCTGACCCGAGTTCTGGCCGGCAAGCAGTACTTGTCCTACCTGACCAAGCTTGCCGATGCCAACCACCACGCCGTTGCCGGCAACTACCGCTGGCTGTGGATTGAGGTCGAGCAACTTCTCGTTTCTATCGAGAAACGACGAAAACGGGAGATCGCGATGCTGTCCGTAGCTGCCGATTTCGCACCCATCAAACGGCGGCTCAAGCACCTGACCTTTCCCGTTCAAGCACAGGTGGCGGAGTGGATGGGTGATTTCCGAGTCAAGAGGGCCGGAAAATACCTCATCCGACCGGATCACACCAACGAGATGGCAGCGGAGCTCGTTCCCGGGGATGTCATGCTGAGCCGGAAGAACTGGTACCTGTCCAACATCGGCCTGCCCGGCTTCTGGCCTCATGCAGCCCTATACGTTGGATCCAACGAAGATCTAGCGACTACCTACGACAACGATGGGGATGTTCTCGATTGGATCGAGAGTGAGACAGGCCGGAAGACCACGTTCTCACGTTATCTGGCCGAGTCCTTTCCGTTGGCCTGGCGAGAGCGTTCACTCTCTGAGACCGACGCGGAATCACTCGTCGTCATCGAGGCGGTGAGCGAAGGCGTCTCTCAAAGCTCCCTCTACCACGCCGCCGGCGATCATCTTGCCGTGCTCCGACCCCAGCTTCCTCTCTGGGTCAAGGCACGGGCGATTGCACGTGCTTTCGAGTACCTGGATCGACCTTATGATTTTGATTTTGATTTTGCTACCGACAACACTCTCGTCTGTACCGAGGTGGTCTGGCGAAGCTACCGTCCCATGAATCAAGAGCCCGGCTTGGACCTAGAGCCCATCCGGGTGGCAGGCCGGCCCACGCTTCCGGCCAACGAAATCGCCCGCGCGTTCAAAGTTGAGTACGGTACGTCGGACGAACAGTTCGACTTCGTCTTTTACTTGGAAGGCCGAGAGCGCAGCGCCGACGCCGTCCTGGCCGACGTCCACACCTTCATGAAAACCGTGGATCTCTCCAAGTGGGAAATCCAATAAGAAAGCCTATGGGAGCTCGGCAACCCAGTCTCCGTTTTCCAGCCATTGAACCCTTAGAAACTCCAGAATGCCGGAATCTTCGAAAGCATCCAAGTAATTTTTGAGAAGACTCTGTAAGGGTAGCTCGCTGGCCGGAACCGCGATACCGATGGGCTCGACGGTCAGGGGCGCTGAAAGCGTCTCGAGTTGATCCGGATAGCGGAGGACCGCGAGCAAGCAAGCCGGCATATCAGCGACGAGCGCGTCAACTTCGTCTTTGATGACCATTTGAATCGCCGCGTCATGATCTTCGGTTGTGACCAGCTTCGCCTTGGGGAGTTTATTTTTCACGAAAGCTTCGCTCGTCGAGTTCCGAAGCGCCGCGACTGTGATGTCGGCGTGGTCGAGCTCATCGACCGATCCGGCTGCCGCGAGATCGGATGAATTTGTCAAAATCGACTTTCCCGAAAGCATGTACGGGCCCACAAACACGGCATTCAGGCTACGCTCGGCGGTGATGGCGACACCCGACATCACGATATCGACTTCCGACGCCTTTAAAGCGGGCAAAAGCTCGGGGAACGGCTTGACCACGAACTCGACTTCCACACCCATCGATTGAGCCATCATTTTCGCCAAATCGACCTCGAAACCTATGAGCTCCCCTAGACGGTTTTTAGCATTGAACGGCGCTTGAGCGCCCGACATCCCGACACGGATCTCGCCGCTCTTGACGATGCGCTGAAGGACCGGCCATTCCTCCGACCCCGCACGGGCCGGCGTGGTGGAGACGAGTATTGAAATTGCAAACAGACAAATAATGAACCGCTTGGCTATCATTGCAAAACACTCCCTTTCCAAAGCCTGGACGGGTTGTCGAACATTCTGACGTTTGAGAGATTTTAACCCTGAAGCGACAATAATTAAAGCGTATCAGCTTTGGCAGACGCAACAAAAGCCATGATAGTGGCGGCTATTCTTGGGAAAGGGGTCTGTGATTCACTCATCTATGAAGCCGTTCTAATGTGTCTTTACGCAATGGCTTTATTGGCTCGTGTTCGCTTCAGGGCGAACCCTAATCCGAGCTCACGAAATCTACGCAAATTACTGGAAAAACAGGGACAGGTCCGTTTTTGGTGGACCGTTGTCTTTGCCAAAAAGGGACCTGTCCCCGTTTTTCCTGCAATTTACCCTGAGTTTATTGTCGGATTAGGGTTAACAGATGCTGTCGCTGCACAAAAGAGGGGGCATTCCAGGTATGCTCGCCTCAATCCTCCGGAGCATTTACAATGGAACCAGGCGGGCTCTCTCCCGCCCAAAACCGCGTGGAGAGTGTATTTGGACTGTAGAAATCACCACCATGGATTCGGCCTCATCTACCTTCTGGCGGCCCCATTACTGGCGCTTACCCTTGCCGGCTGCAAAGACGAGATCGTTCCCGAACCGTACATTCCTTCTTCGGCGCACGATGCCTACGCTCACGGACTCGAACAAGCAGGCCTCGACGAAACGGCTCTCGGGAAGGACTGGCTCGCGGCCGCCCGCCACTCGATCAACGAGGCCATCGGGGTAGATACACCGTTTCGAGAGACCTTCTTCGTCAACCGCGCCCAGGCCTTCGCCGTGGGCTATCGTTTTCACGTCGCCCGCGGCCAGAGAATGGAAGCCCGGATCGAGCTGAACGAAACCGGGTCTTTCCGGATGTTCATCGATCTCTTTCGTCTGGTCGAACGAGGCTGAGGGCAACCCGGTACATGTAGCCAGTGGACCTGAAAACGAAATGCGACTCGCCTTCGAGCCGCGTAGGGACAGAGAGTACGTGTTGCGGCTTCAGGCCGAGCTTTTGCGCGGTGGACAATGCTCCGTCGTCATTCGCAATGTGGCTTCGCTCGAGTTCCCGGTCGAAGGTCGCGATTCCGGAGCCATCTTGAGCGGCTTCGGCTTGCCGCGCGACGCCGGTCGAAGGAAACACCACGGAGTCGATATCTTTGCTCCACGACATACTCCCGTGGTCGCCACGTCACGCGCCTTGGTCCGGCGTGTCACGAATTGGGAACTGGGCGGCCGGGTCGTGTGGCTGCACGATCAAACACGCTCGTTACACATCTACTACGCCCATCTCGAAACACAGCAAGTCGAGGAAGACAGTTGGGTCGAACCCGGAGAGACGATCGGCACCGTTGGCAACTCCGGAAACGCCAGGACCACGGCGCCGCATCTTCACTTCGGCATATACGTGCGAGGCGAAGGCCCCATCGACCCTTATTCTTTCATTCATCAACCTGCCCAAAAGCCTCCAGAAGTGAGGGCAGCGCTCGATGTTTTGGGGAACTGGGTTCGAACCAACGTCGATGAGGTTTCTCTGCGACCCGTTCCCGATCGGCGAAAGCCGTCATTCAAAGAGCTCGAGCTCCACACCCCGCTTCTGGTCCAGGCCGGAACGGGCGGAATGTATCGAGTTAGTCTCCCCGGCGGTCTGTCAGGTTACGTGACCGCCCGCGGAGTAGAGCCAGTCAACGAGCCTCTCAAGCGCGAGCCCGTATCAGCGGAACAGTCGGTCTTCGACCAACCTTCCGGAAAAGCTTCAGTCATGGAGCGCATCGAACCGGGCGAGGAAGTGCTCGTACTCGGTCGGTACGGAGAATATCTGTATGTCGAAACTCCGAAAGGCCGAACCGGTTGGTTGTCGCCTGATTGAGTGTAGACGGCCGCAGATCTTTTTGGACTCACCGCCAGACACAGCTACAATAGCCTGCGCGGTGAGGCTCAATGAATAACGTAGGAATCATTCCTATCCTGCTCGGGCTGATCTCAGCCGGCGGGACAGTGCAAGAATCAAAGCAACTTAACTTCGACCGATCGAAACTGGAGCAAGCGGAGGATCACTCGGAGTCGCTGGCCAACGATCTTTTGGATCTGTCCGTGGCACTCCGGCGTCAAGACCTTTCACAGGTATCCAAATATTTCGCTGACGAGATCGAAGGGACGGCATTTCCATCCCAGCCGAAACCTTTGGTTCCTGAAACGAAATGGCTCGGCCGACGCGATTGGAACCTAGCGAAAGCTCCAAGTCGGATTCATCGAGACGAATTCAGACAGAGTCTTCAAGGCTTCCTTTCTCACTTTACCGACATCGAAGACTTTCGTCTCAAGGTCAAGCAAGCCGATTTCGAAGCAAACCGGCCGGTTCGCGGTCGGGCACGAGTCTTTGTCTTTTTGGTCGGGAGAAATCAAGACGGGCTACGAGAATGGGTGCGCGGAACCATCCAAACGCAAGCTCAACACATCAACGAAGGGCCCTGGCAAATCACTCACTGGGATATCGAGTCCTTGTCCTCGTTGGTCTCAGAGAAGGACCTATTCTCGGAGATCACGGCACCGGCCGGTCTTTGGGAAGAAGCTCCGCCCTTCGGGGAACCACCCAACGACGGTTTCGTGGCGCACGGTGTAGCGGTGGCCGACGTCAACGAAGATGGTCTTCTGGATCTTCTCACCAGCGGTGTTACAGGTAGCCGCTTGTACCTCAACGAGGCAACGGGACGATTTCGAGATGTCTCGGACGAGTCTTTGGTTCGATACAGTCGGACCGGAACGGGCGCGCTTTTTCTCGACTACGACAACGACGGGGACCAAGACATCTTCATGGCGGCGGTGGGAAACCAAATCCTTCTCCAAAACCAATCGAGACCCGAAGGGAGTTCTTCGTTTCATCGATGTTTCCGGTCCGGCCGGGGTCGAGATGCCGGCCGTCGGCTTCAGCGCGGTTGCAGCCGATGTGAACCGAGACGGTTGGACGGATATTTATGTCGCCTCTTACAACCGCTACGGCCGTGTCATGCCCAACGCATGGGGCAAGGCGGATAACGGCACGCCCAACTTGCTGTTCATCAATCAAGGTGACGGTCGCTTTCGCGAGGAAGCGAAGAAGTGGGGCGTCAACGACGGACGCTGGAGCTACGCCGCGGCTTTCGCAGACGTCAGCGGCGACGGCCTTCAGGATCTCTACGTGGCCAACGATTTCGGAGAAAACGCCCTCTACATCAACCAAGGGGACCGTTTTCGAGATGAGGCACGCGAGCGAGGCGTCATCGATCCGGGAAACGGCATGGGCGTTTCCTACGGCGACTTCGACAACGATGGTGACCTCGACATTCACGTTACCAACATGTCCTCGACGGCAGGGAATCGAATCCTGGCCCGCTTGATGCCTGGCGCGTCGGCGGATAGTGCCGTTCTCAAGAAACTGGCAGCAGGCAACTCCATTTTCGAGAACCTGGGCGATGGCACCTTTCGTAACGTGGCACAAAGGGCGGGAGGTTTGTCCGCCGGGTGGGCCTTCGGCGGCGGCTTTTTCGATTTCGACAATGATGGGTGGGAGGACGAGTATTCCGTCAACGGTTTCGTTTCCGGCAAAACGATGAAGGACACGTGAAGCCTATTTTGGCGCCACGTCGTGGCGTCGGCGGCCATTCTTGAAGAAGCGGGAAACTCCGGTTATCAAGATCACCACATGTCGGAGATCTTCGAAAAAGGAATGTCCTTCAGTGGATACGAGCGGAACGGCCTCTTCATGAGCCGCGGCGATGGAATCTACTTCGAGGTATCCGGAGTCTCAGGACTGGATTCGATTACCGACGGCCGAGGTTGTTCGTTTGCGGACTTCGATAACGACGGGGACGCCGACGTCGTCATCACACCCGTGCAAGAGCTGGCCCGCCTTCTCTTCAAGAACAACGTCGGTCAAGATAACGGCTTCATTCGCGTGGGCCTTACCGGAACCCGTTCCGGTCGGGACGCCTTCGGCACCGTGGTCCGTTTGAAATCACCCCTTGGGACACAAACTAAAATCAAGCTCGGTGGCAGTGGCTTCTTGTCGGCAAGCGACCCTAGACTCCTCTTCGGTCTGGGTCCAAGTGACGCCTGGCAAAAACGATACGCTTTGGAGGTCACGTGGCCTTCCGGGATCGTGGAGACCGTTGAAGCCGCAGGCCCCGGCGAGAGCATTCATTTAATAGAAGGCCAAGGCAAGATTGAACGACTTACGGAAAAGGGCGTTAAACTTCCGGAACCGGAAACTACATCCGATCGCATTTTCCGTACGTTGGCTTTTAGCGCAAATGAGAGGATGCCGGCGCTTACCCTCACGCCCACTCCGGCGACCTCGGCCGTGAGCCTGCGATCGATCCTCGAGCCGGGCCGGCAAACACTCATCAACTTCTGGGCCACCTGGTGTGCGCCCTGTGCGGTGGAGATGCCGGAGCTCGCTCAACTCCATGAACCGCTCGCCCAAGCGGGCGTTGACCTCGTGGGCATAAGCCTCGACTTCGACCAGTCGGCACCAGTGCAAGAGTATCTGAAAGAGCGGTCCGTTCCTTACCGCAATTATATTCTGAATGAGGAAGACACGACGAAGATTTTTGCCTCCGGACAGATCACCGTTCCCCTAACCATCCTAGTGGACGAGCAAGGGCTTGTGGTGCGCGCCTTTTCAGGCTGGTCGGCAGAAACCCGCGCCGGCATCGAAGCCTTGCTGCCGAGCCACTAAGAAGAAAAATCAGTTCAAGTTGATCTCGAGCCCCAGCTCTTGATGGCACTGAGCGCACGTCGTCAACAGTTGGCCGTAAATCGCGGAACGAGTATCCCAGTCCTTGGCCTGGGCCGATGCGGCGCCAATTCCGTGGACCGATTTAGCCCATTCTCCAACGTTTGTCGTCATCTCGGCGTTGTCCGTCATCTTCTGCGGTTCGAGCGGCGCAATCTCGAGGGCTTGCACGCCTTCATTCCATGAATCTTCCGATGGATTGATGATGCCGATCCACATTTTCTGTACCGCCCAGTAGTGTCGGAGCATATGAGGAACCGTAGCGACTTCGTCCGGAGGCGGGAGGCCCTTGGTCCCCAGTTCCGGTACACGCGGCTTGGCATCTACCGTTTCGTGACACTTACCGCAGGTTCTCGACATCGCCGCGATGGCGGACGCTGCTCCCGCCAAGTCCTGAGCCTCCGCCGCATTTGTCGCGGCCGCTCGCATCTCCTTAATATGGGGTGCCCATCCTTCCGGAGCGCCGACCACCGACTGGTGGCCGGCCATCCAGTGACGGGCCCGCTGATACCTTCGAGGTTGCCGCGTATCAGGGCCTTCTGCGCGGCGTCAACTTGCTCATAGTGCTCCCCCATGTGCTCGGCAATCGGCTCTGTCAACGCCGACGCCTGCGGTTCCGACGCCGGTTGAGCGTCATGGGCGGGTTGTTCGCCACAGGAGACGAAAACGAAGGCACACAGGCCTAGAAAAGGGATCGCGAATCGATAGGCGAATGAATACATTTGAGCCCTCCCTTGGAATGATCATAGGATCCACGCAGGGCTGATCTTCCTTTGGCCCATAGGCTTTTGTCAAATTGTGATGGGCGCCAGTTTCTCCGGAGTTGCCTCCTTCAATCTCAGGTAGCCCTCGGATATAGCTTTGGAACCTGTCAGTTCGTTTCTCCACGCTCGTAAACCACCTTGCCGCCGACTACCGTCAACTCGACATCAACATCGCGAATCTCTTCGGGCGGAATGGAGAACAAATCCTGGGAGAGAAGGACGAAGTCGGCGAGGCGTCCGACGGTGAGCATACCTTTTCGATCTTCTTCAAAAGAAGCATAGGCCGCCGTTTGGGTATAAGCACGCAGGGCTTCTTCCACCGTAATCTTTTGTTCCGGCACCCATCCATCGGGATTCTTGCCATCGAGCGTCCGCCGCGTTACGGCCCCGTAGATGCCTTCGAGGGGTGTCGGGGGAGCCACCGACCAATCGCTTCCAAACGCGAGTTTCGCTTTCGCGTCCAAAAGAGACCGAAACGCGTACGTTCCCTTGACGCGCTCCGGTCCGATGACTTTTTCCACCCACCGGCCGTCGTCGATGGCATGGTAAGGCTGCATGCTGGGAATGACATCGAGAGCGCCAAACCGGGCGATGTCGGAAGGCGCAAGATGCTGGGCGTGCTCGATTCGAAAACGGCGGTCCCGATCGCCATTCTCCTTGGAGACGCGCTCGTAGATGTCGAGGAGCATGTTGTTGGCCCGATCTCCAATGGCATGGATGATGATTTGCATTCCGGCTTTGTCCGCCTTGGACGTCCATTCGTAGAGATCTTCCGGCGTGTTGACGTAGAGACCCGTGTCTTCGGGCGCATCGGTAAAGGGCTCGTGAAACGCCGCCGTGTGCGAGCCAATGGAACCGTCCACGAATCCCTTGAGGCCGCCGATACGAAGCCAGTCGTCACCTCGGCCTTCGGGACCGTACGTTCCAGCAGCGATGGTGTCGCGCAAACGCTCCCAGCTATCGAGCGGTACGGCGGCATAAACCCTCGTTGTGAGGAGGCCCGCCTTCCAACCGCGGGTAAACGTGTCCAGGTGGTCCCAACTCCCCACGTGATGGACAGAGGTCACACCCTGCTGATTGACGTATTGCATGGCGGCGGCGAGAGCCCGATCCTTGAGCTCCAACGAAGGATCTGGGATGGCGGATGCGATGAGACCCATGGCGTTGTCCTTGAAGATGCCCGTCGGTTCACCGGCCTCGTTCCGTACGATAGTTCCACCGGAAACATCATCGACCGTGTGGTCCAAGCCGGCGGCGCGCATCGCAGCACTGTTGGCAAGCGCCATGTGACCATCCAGTCGGCTTACAAAAACCGGGTGGTCCGGCGTTACTTCATCGATCCAATCCCGACGCGGAAGCTCACCTCCCCATAACTCATGATCCCAGTCACCTCCCGTGATCCAGGTTCCGGCCGGGACCGTGGCGGCGAAATCTCCGAGGCGAGACGCAAACTCTTCCGGTGTCTTCGCATCTCGAAGCTGCACGGAAGACAGTCCAAAACCGCCGGAGATGAAATGAACGTGGGAATCGATGAACCCGGGGACCAACAACCGCCCCCCGGCGTCGACCACCCGCTCCGCCTCACCCAGCGCTTTGATTTCACTGTTCGAGCCGACCGCCACGATCTGCTCGCCCTTTGCCGCGAGGGCCTCCGCCCAGAGTTGCGATTCGTCTCCCGTCCAAATTTTGGCATTGACGACGCTCAGAGTCACCGAGCCCGGTTCCGAACGTTCCGAGGGCGTACAAGAAAGGATAACGATGCTACCAATCAGAGCTATGATCGCAAAAAAATTGCGCATATCTAACCTCACTATGGATTCACGCCAGTCATTCTAGTACAGAGAGTTGATTGCTTCTATTGGACCCCGTCGATCAAGATGGTTGCGTACACGTGGTAGAAAAGCTGTTGTCGGGGGTGACGACTGTCTCTTAAGTCGTTCAGTTGAACAAAGTGAAAGGAGGCTGTGGACCGTCGGCCTCAGGAATCCTTCTTTTCTACTGCTTCCTCGGACGGATCCCCTTCGATCTCGTCTTCGTCGTAGTAGTCTACCTTGTGCAGCGGCATAACGACGCTGGAAAGAATGTTCAATACGTGCCCTCCAATGCGCTTGTAGTAACGAGCGCCGAGGACTTGTGCGACGATGATTCCCGCCTCACAGCTCCCAGTTGCTATCCTCTGCAGAAGAGCGTCGCAACGATGGGCGATATCGCGGCCTTGCCGGATGAAATTGAGCGCTCTTTCTTCATCAACCTTGGAAATGACTTCGTGAGATGATTGAAACGCCTCTTCTACTCCGTGCCGGATCTCGAGAATCTCTTGACGGATCTCATCATCGGGTATCGGGTCACCCGAGATATCCATGACCTCTGAGAGGTTCTTGGCGTAGTCGCCCAATCGTTCCACGTCTTTGACCAAGCTCATCAGGAGCAGGCAGTAAGGCATATCGGGTAGATTCCCTTTGAATGACAGGTGAGCCACCACTTGCTTCCGTATCGTGCGCTCTAGTTGATTGACTTCTTGATCCTGTTCATAGATCCGCGTACGTTCCGCGGGGGATGTTCTCTCGCCGAAGTAGATGTCACCCGCCGTCACGATCATGTCATTGGCAACTCTAAGCATCCTGGTGAAATTGTCGCGCATGGCACGGAGCGGGTCACTCGAACGTAGGAAGGCAAGTAGCTCGCGGAGCATGACGTTCTCCCTTTTATTGGAATAGATTGTACAAAATAACCAAAGCTCCAGGAATAACGAAATACATCATAACAATGCGAAGTATGGCGATTTTGCGCGACCTCACCGCCCAATCCGACACCCAGCGGGCGGCCGCGAGCGGTATGTTGCGAATCCGTTCGACCGGATAGATAAGGAGCGTTCCGCTAAGATTGAAAAAGAAATGTATCAAAGCGATTTGAATGCCAAGTATTGCGTTTGGACCCGTCACCGCAAGAGACGCCAAAAGAGCCGTAACAGTGGTTCCAATGTTGGCCCCCAGCGTGACGGGGAAAGCCTGCTCCAACGTAATGATGCCGGCACCTGCCAAGGGAACGAGTAGTGACGTCGTGATGGAGCTCGACTGTACCATCATCGTAGCGATCGTGCCCACGGCCATAGACAAGAGGACACTCGATCCGAGGACGTTTGTGAGAGACTTTTCAACCCTGACCCGCATAGCCGAGCGCATGACCTTGACCAGGAAAAACAGAGAGAAAAACACAAATGCGCCACTGACGGCAATCAGAAACACGCCCTGTACTTGTTCGGCCGAAAAAATCCATTTACTAAGCGCTTTGAAAGGACTGAGGCCGGCGGTAAGTGCGCCTTTGAGTGGACTCTCGTACTGATAACCCTCTGCACTCTGCAGTAGTTGTGCGAAAAAGCCCGCCGTCTTCCTCAAGTATCCAGTGGCCAGCTCTAACGGCAGCAAAATCAATACGCTGAGGTAGTTGAAGAAATCATGGCAGTTAGCCACGGCAAAGGCCCGGCGAAACTCGGCCTTCCGTCCCATATGCGCCAAGGATACGATGCTAGCAGTCACCGTGGTTCCGATATTGGCACCCATGACCATAGGTACGGCGTTTGCCAAGGGAAGAGGGTTCTCTGGCGCGGCCACGAGGCCCACGATCATCGACGTCGTGACGGAGGAGCTCTGAATGATGCTCGTGGTCAGAATGCCGACAATGAGACCAATGAAGGGATTCGAAGTCGCCGCAAAAAAAGACTCCAATACATCCCGTCCCAGCATCTTGAAGCCGTCGCCCAGCCCTTTGACTCCCATAAGAAATACGAAGAGGAGGCCCAGCACGGTGAGGACCCGGAGGAAGGGTTGCATTTCTGAGGTGGAATGGTGCTTAGATTCGCTACTCATTAATAGTGCCGCTTGAATATGAACGAACCGCTCTTGATATCCTAGTAACGACTATGGATCAAGTGGATGACCAGGCTTCAATAGATAACCATCCTGACATAATTACAAATGTTCTTCTAGCGTATCGAACCCTCCGCTCGATCCCAGGTTACCCGGCATACTTAGCCCTGAAGCGACAATAAATAAGCGAATCAGCTTTGGCAGACGCAACAAAAGCCATGATAGTGGCGGCTATTGTTGGGAAGGGGGTCTGTGATTCACTCATATATGAAGCAGTTCTAATGTGTCTTTACGCAATGGCTTTGTTGGCTCGTGTTCGCTTCAGGGCGAACCCTAATCCGAGCTCACGAAATCTACGCAAATTACTGGAAAAACAGGGACAGGTCCGTTTTTGGTGGAACGTTGTCTTTGCCAAAAAGGGACCTGTCCCCGTTTTTCCTGAAATTTACCCTGAGTTTATTGTCGGATTAGAGTTAGAGGAACCCTGGTTTCGCGATCCGATCTTCATCGGCTTCGGCTGCGGTGTCGCCGCCTTCATCGCGACGACGCTCGCAGATGTGGCCCGGCGGAAGCGTCGATGTCCAGTGCCGATCGACTTTGCCTCTTTCAGAAACCAGCCATAGAATAGCGGGTGTTTAGTTCCGCAGAAAGCACCGGATGTTGTCCATTGAGGCAACTGCTCGGCTTCACCCTCGCCGGGCTCTAGAAGGCGGCGATCGTGACCGTAACGCGCCGCAAGCGATCGATCGATGACTTCCTGGGTTGAACGGGCACTCGCCCTCGGGCTCTTCCTCACCGCGCTGGGCTGCGTATACAACACCCCTTGTCCGCTCACCCCTGCGACCCAGAGCGCGCACGAGGCGCGTCGTCTGGACACCCCGGAGCTGGCGGCCGCCCTCTTCCTTCCCTCCCAGCCGAATCCGAACGGCGCGAGACGATGATGCGATACCGTCCCATCCTTTTTACCGCCGCCGCTGTCTTCCTCGTCGCTGGTCTAGCGGCGATCATCATGCGGATCGGTGAAGCCCCCGTCGGCTCGGAAACATACGAGAACAACGAGCCCGTGGTCAGTGTGAGTGTGGCGCCGATCGTAAAGGCCACCTTCCACGAGATTGTGACCGGTTGGGGCTACGTGGAGCCCGAGCCGGCCATGGACGGTCATCCGCCGGCCAGCGCGCAGGTCGCGTCGCCCGTCGCCGGACTGCTCGCCACCGTGTTGGCAGGCGAAGGCCAGCGAGTCGACCGTGGCGCGGTGCTGTTCCGCCTCGACGCTCGCTTGGCGGATGTCGCCGTGGACCGCGCACGAGCGGCCTTGCGGTTCGCCGAGCAGCAACTGGCCCGCCAGGAACGACTGCGGCCGGGAGAAGTCACCTCGCGGAAGGCGTACGAGGAGGCGCAACAACAAGTCCAGGTGGCACACGACGCGCTGGCGCTCGCAGAGCGCGAACAGTCGCTGCTGACGGTCCGCGCGCCGATTGCCGGCACAATCGTGCTCCTCAACGCACGACTGGGCGACGCGGTCGAGCCGGCCCGCGTGCTCGCCGAGATCATGGATCTCCGGCGCCTGGTCGTTTCCGCCGGCATTCGAAGTGCCGATGTCGGGCGTGTCAAGGTTGGACAGACCGCGGATCTGGTTACCGAAGCCGGGACCGGGGACGGCACTCTTCGTGGAATCCCGGCGACGGTGTCGAGTACGGTTGTGTACGTAGGCACACTGGTCGATCGGACGACCGACGCGGTCGTGGTGCGCGTGTCCGTGCCCCGAACGTCGGGTCTGCGCCCCGGCCAATTGGTGACGGCGCGGATCCTGGTCGAACACCAGACAAGACCGTCTGGCGGTGCCTGTTGACAGTGTGCTGCCCGACCCGGATGGCCCGAGCATCGCCATCGTCGAGGGCAACGTGGCCGTCAAACGACCTGTGACCGTGGGCGTCCGCGAAGGAGCGTTGCGGGAAATCGAAGGCGATGGCTTGCAGGAGGGACTGCTGGTCGCAGTTGAGGGCGCATTCGACCTCGGCCCACGGACGACGGTCTCGATTCGGAATTCAGAACAGCCGTCGCGGTAATTTGAAGGTGAAAACATTGGAAGAGAATCCGCCCGAGCGCGGAATCGGCGACTGGGCGGTGTCCTACACGAAGCCGATAGTCTTTGTGTCGATCATCCTGTGCGTGGCGGGCGTCTATTCGGCCTGGACGCTCACATCCTCGGTGTTCCCCCCAACCGATTTTCCACGCGTGGTTATTCTCGTGGACAACGGTGTCGCCGCGGCCGACGAGATGATGGCGACCATCACACGGCCGATCGAGGAAGCGATGAAGGATGTGCCGGGCGCGGTGACTCTCCGGTCGCAGACCGGCCAGGGCACCGCCGACATCAACGTGTTCTTCGACTGGTCAACGGACATGGTGCGGGCCGAGCTCTACGTCCTGGGACGGCTCGCGCAGGTGCGAAGCTCACTGCCGTCCACGGCCACGACGACGGTGCATCGGCTTACGTTCTCGGCGTTCCCGATTCTCGGCGTGAGTCTCACGAGCCCGTCGCGTGATTTGATGACGCTCTGGGAGACGGCTCGCTATACCATCAAACCTCGTTTCTTGCGTGTGCCGGGCGTCGCCCGCGTGGACCTCGTGGGCGGGCGAGCGCCGGAGTTCCACGTGATCGTGGATCCCGCCAGATTGCTGGCGAGAAACCTCGACCTGCCGGCGGTGAGCAATGCCCTCGCCCGAAACAACTTAATCGAGCCGGCGGGCATGCACGAAGAGAACCACACGCTCTATCTGGCCGTGGTGGACGGCCGCGCTCGAACCCGCGAGGAGATTGGCGACGTGGTGATCGCCATGACCGATGGCACGCCGGTTCGTGTCTCGGATGTCGCCCGCATCGAACGTGGTGAGGAGCCGGTGTTCACGCGCGTGACCGCAGAGGGTGCCGACGCGGTGCTCATCAACGTGCGCAGTCAGCCCAACGGGGCCACGCTGCAAATCGCGCGCGACGTGGGGCGCGAGATTCGAGCGCTCGAACGAGAGCTTCCACCTGACATGAAGCTCACGTTCTTCTATGACCAATCGCTCATCGTTCGTGAGTCGGTGCGGGCCGTCTGGGAAGCGATCTCCATCGGACTGGTGCTGTCGGTGGGAATCATGCTGCTCTTCCTCCGCAGTTGGCGCACCACCCTAGCGGCAGCACTAGTCATCCCGGTGACATTGTTGACCACGATTGCGATCATGAAAGTCGCGGGTATGACGTTCAACCTAATGACGCTCGGTGGATTGGCAGCCGCCGTGGGACTGGTGATCGACGACGCCATCGTCGTGGTCGAGGCCATTCACACCATGCGCAGTCAAGATCTGAGCCGCCTGGACGCGGTGCGTTCTGGGATCGCCGACATCCTCCGCCCTCTATTGGCGTCCACGGTCACGCCGGTGGTGGTCTTCGTACCGCTCGCATTTCTGGATGGGATCGCGGGAGCGTTCTTTCGCGCGCTGGCGCTGACGATGGTCGTCGCCCTACTTTCCTCGCTGGTCCTCGCTCTCACCTTCACACCCGTCCTCGTCCATGCGCTGATGCGAGACGGGGAGGCCAACAGCCACAAAGATCGCCATGAGCGGGCCACCATGACCGGGTCGGTCGCGCGCGCCTACCACACACTGCTTCTCGGCGCCCTCCGATGGCGCTGGGCCACCATGCTCACTTGCCTCGCCGTCATCGTCATGAGTGTCTCTCTCTACACAAGCATCGCGACGGACTTCCTGCCGGAGATGGATGACGGCGGGTTTGTCATCGACTACCGGATGCGGCCCGGCGCCAGTCTGACGGAAAGCAACCGAATGCTGCTCCAGGCCGAGGCACTGCTGCAAGCCGTCCCTGAGGTCGAAAGCTACTCCCGTCGGGCGGGTGCGCGCCTGGCGCTGGCAGTTACCCCGCCGAACACGGGTGACATCCTCGTGAAGCTCCGGCCGGATCGCCGGCGCGAAACCGCGGAAGTCATTGCAGACGTCCGCCGGCAATATACGAACGCGTTCCCGGAAGTGGAGTGGGAGTTTCCGGCGATCCTCAACGACCTCATCGGCGATCTGATGTGGGCGCCCAAGCCGATCGAGGTGCGGTTGTATTCGACGGATTTGGCGTATCTGAAAGCGCGGGCACCCGAGATCGAAGCCGCGATCCGGGAGGTACCCGGCGTCGTTGACACGTTCAACGGGCTTAACTATGCCGGAGACACGCTGAGACTTAGCCTGCGCCAGATCGACGCACGGCGCGTCGGTGTCACGGGTGAAGACATCGCGGTCGCCGCCCGCGGGGCGATGCTAGGGCTCACGCCATCGGCGCTCCTGCTGGGCGACCGTCTGATACCGATCCGGGTCAAGGTCGATCCGGCGCACATCGCGACGGCAAAGGAGTTCGCGCGGCTTCCGATCCGGGCGGCGGACGGTCAGGCTGTGCAGCTGTCCCAGGTCGTGAGGGTCGTCGAGGAATCGGGGCAGATCGAGCTGAGGCGAGATGATTTACGACAGGACGTCTCGGTGACAGCCCGGCTCGAAGGTCGCGACCTCGGGAGTGCGATGCGCGACATTCAGCAGACGATTCAATCCAAGTTCTCGTTCCCGCCGGGGACGGTGGAGTATGCGGGCCTCTTCGAGCAGCAGCAGGCCGCCTTCCGCAATCTCGGGCTGGTGCTCGCGATGGCGATCGTGCTCGTCTTTACGGTCTTGCTCGTCGAGTTCCGTTCTTTTCGCGGACCCGTCGCCATTGCGACGGGCTCTGTCCTTGCACTGTCGGGGACACTTCTGGCGCTGTGGCTGACCGACACCTCGCTCAATGTCGTCTCGTACCTCGGCGCCATCATCGGATTCGGCGTGGTCGCCAAGAACGGCATCCTCATGCTGGACATGGTGGGTCAGGTCATCGCCGACGGTGTGCCGACGGTGGAAGCGCTGGTCCGGTCGGGACGTCGCCGACTGCGGCCGGTGCTGATGACCTCGCTGTCCACGGGATTCGCCATGCTACCGCTGGCGTACGGTCTGGGCACCGGGGCGGGCATGCTCAAGCCGCTCGCCATCGCGGTGATCGGCGCGCTGGTGATGTCGGTATTGTTTTCGCTCGTCGTTACGCCCACAGTCTACGCCTCCCTGTCTCGCCACGCCACGATCAAACCCGAAGGTGAATCGGTCGTCGCCCGCACATAACGGCTATCAATACGATGCCTGTCCCTTCTATTTACCCCGTTCTCAAATTGAGGGGTTCTCTTATTGGCCGTTCGACCGCTTGTGTCGCGACATTGTGCGGACCGTCATGTTTTCTTCCAACTCATCTGCCAGTTCCACAAAACTTGATACCATCACGTCCGCAGTCCGACTCCGCTGCGAGGTCGGACCTTTGATCCGGTCCGTGTTCGAGGGGAGTTGAACGTCTTGTACGGAGGCAAGTAAGGAAATGTTCGCAAGCACGTCCCTCGTCGCCCGCATCGAGGGTGCCGAGAGCCGCCTGAACGAGGACAGCGCAAGAGCGGCAGCACATCACCACCCGAGGCTCCGGCGTTCATCACCCCGATAGCCGGCGGAGTGGCAACGTTCACCACCGAGGGATCTCCCCTCGAACAAGGTGGCGGGGCTCGGCTTCGCCGGCGTGCTCGAGGAGGATCAGCTCGCCGCGGTCGAAGCGGCCTTCGCCAAACGCGGATCACCGGTACAGGTCGAACTGTCCTGCTTGGCCGAGCCTTCTATCGGCGCACTCCTTACCGGGCGAGGGTACCGCCTGCGGGGGTTCGAGAACGTCCTCGGACGATCACTGCCGGTTGAGACGCCACCACCGCGAGGTGACGGCATCGAGATCGAGGTCAGCTCCCCGGAGGAGCTGACCTCGTGGCTCGACGTCGTCGTGACCGGCTTCGCCAATCCCGATGCCCAGGGCCTGCCGTCCCACGAGGAGTTCCCTCGCGAGCTTCTGGAGGGTGTGATGGCGGACATGGCCTCGGCCGAAGGATTCGTGCGGTATCTCGCCCGTCGCGAGGGCGAGCCGGCCGGAGGGGCCAGCATGCGCCTCTTCGAGGGCGTCGCTCAGCTATGCGGCGCCGCGACGCTCCCCGAACACCGCCGACGGGGCGTCCAGAGCGCACTTCTGGCCCACCGCCTCGCAGCGGCAACCGAAGGCGGATGCGACGTTACGGTCGTCACCACCCAGCCGGGATCGAAGTCCCAGGAGAACGCGCAGCGACAAGGATTCCACCTGCTCTACACGCGAGCGATCCTGGTGCGCGACGGATAGTCCTCGTCGCCCGTCCATAACGGCGACTATCATAGCTTTTGTTGCGCCTGCCAAAGCTGATTTCGCTCATTAATGGTCGCTTCAGTCCTGATGAGTGAAATTGAATGCAAAAAGTGAACGATCTTCCGTGAGCTGACGGCTGACGGCAAGCCGCGATAACCCTTTTGGTTGCGGCTCTGCCGCGTCAGGGCTAGTGTCCTGTATCAGTGGATCGTTGCATAAAGCTCGAGGTCATTTTGTGTGCTGGCAAGGCGTGCCGACGAAGATATATCGTGATATTTCGAGGAGGCGCAACGCAGTCAGCGCGCAAAAGGGGCCGAGATTTAGGTGACGAATTACTGACACAGGGCACTAGCTAACGTCCTGTTTATCGAATTCGAGTGGCGATTGAGTTTGCCTGGAATCATTTCATGATGATGTCGAACAACTCGTCCACCAATCCCGTCGGCACATCGAGGGTCTTGGCCCACAGATGTCGCTTCGCCATCATCCGCCTTTCCCGGTCCGGATCCGATACTGGAGAGTCTCGGTGACGTTTCAGCTCACCGATCCGCGACGCCACCTGAATGCGATGTGACAAGGCCCTCAGGATCTCTTCGTCACATTGATCGATGAGTTGGCGCCATTCCGGCAACCGCATGCGGGGCAACCGTTCGAGCCCCATCTCTCGACGACGTTGACTCAGTGGCTCCCACAGCTTCGCAAGCTCACCGCGATCCATTTCGATACGCAGTGTCGCCAGACTCTCCTCCAGTCGATCAAAGGCTCGACGGATATACGGTAGATTGGTCTGCAAGATCCCGTTCCACACTCTGAAGTCCGAAGCAGCCAGTCTCGTGAGGCCGAGAAATCCCCGCCCCCCCAAAAGGTCCAACATGCCATGACCGGTATCATCATCCACGGCCGCCTTGAACAATGCGACGGACAACAGCTGCGGCACGTGAGAGACCATGGCCATGACCCGATCGTGCTCCTCCGGCTCAATGGTGACCGGCCATGCCAGCAAAGCTTCTGCCATCTCAATGAGGGTAAGCAGCGCTTCGGCCGGCGTGTCGTAGAATGGACAAAGCACGTAGACCCGCTCCTTGAAGACGAGCGGATCCGCGGCTTGTACGCCAGACACCTCAGATCCTGCAATCGGATGACCTCCAATGAAACATACGCTCTCGGGCAAAACCTCCCGCGCGCGCTCCATGATAGGAGACTTGACACTGCCCACATCAGTAACAATGGTACCTTCACGCAGATGAGGTGCTATTTGTTCGAGTTGCTCCAGAATCACCTCTACAGGGGTGGCCAAGATAACAATGGAGCTCTCGGGATACATGGGTTTCCACCTCTTCGAAGGAGCCGTACTGATCCGCGATTCCAGCCTCTTCCATCGCTGGGATGCGTTCACCCCGATCCAACGCCGTAATATGCCAGTCGGGGTGGCTCCGCTTGAGCGCCAAGCAGATCGAACCTCCAATCAACCCGCAGCCAACGACCGTCACGTTCGTTTCAACCACGGTGGCTACCCTTGGTGATTTGCCTCCCAAGCGTGGTCGCAATGATGCGGCAGCGATTCATGAGCACGCCGAACTGTTCTAGATTCAAGGACTGCGGGCCATCAGACTTGGCGCTGTCCGGGTTGGGATGCACCTCTACCATAACCCCGTCGGCACCCGCTGCGACGGCCGCCCGCGCCATGGCCGATACGTATCGGCGATCGCCGACGCCATGGCTCGGATCAACGATAATAGGTAAGTGGGATAGGTGTCGGATCACGGGCACCGCTGAGAGATCGAGCGTATTACGGGTGGCCGACTCGAACGTACGGATCCCGCGCTCGCAAAGAATGACGTTGGCGTTACCCGAGGACAGGATGTATTCCGCACTCATCAACCAGTCCTGGATCGTCGCTGCGAGCCCTCTTTTCAGAAGCACCGGTTTTTTGGTTTCACCGAGTCGAGTCAGAAGGGGAAAGTTCTGCATATTGCGCGCGCCCACTTGCAGCAAATCCGCATACTCGGGAAACAAGATCGATCTGTTCGATCGTCATCACTTCTGTCACTATCGCGAGGCCGAGAGGATCGGCGGCTGGCGGAGCATCTTCAGCGCTTCCTCGCCCAAACCTTGAAAAGAGTACGGCGAAGTCCGTGGCTTGAACGCCCCGCCTCGCAGTATTCGTGCACCTTTTTCCGCCACGAAGCGAGCCGTTTGATCGAATCTGATCCTGGCTTTCGACAGCGCAAGGTCCCGCTATCATGACGACCTCACGACCACCAACGGGGAGGTCTTTGACGTAGACGACGGAATCCTCGGGATGGAAGTCCCGGCTCGCAAGCTTGTATGGCGATGAGACAGGGACGACATCCCGTATTCCAGGCATCACCTTGAACGTCATGATGTCGACACGGCTACGGTCGCCGACAACACCCAAGATAGTGTGCTGGGCTCCGTCGGATCGGTGAACGTCCAGTCCCAGTTTACGGATTTCCTCTTCCGTCCCTTTGATTTGTCCTTCGGTTGCGTTGGTCTCAAATACGATGATCATTCTTCCCCCCAAAAAACCTTCGTGGAAACATGATGGCACAACCCACTAGCTATAACCAAAACTTCCACCTCAATATTGGACATAGAAGCTCCATCTCCGTGTCTACATTAGCGTTCCCGGGATCCCATTCCTCTTTGATACCGCTCTCCCGACGGCTGGTAATCATCCCGGGCTTGAGACCATCACCGAGGACGGGCTTATATGCAACCAAACGCAAAGCGGTGTCATTTCACGTGTACCATTCGACGACGCAGAACGAAGGATTGTATTTATGAGCGATGACACACAGCCGCGCTCGAGGGAGGGGTTGAGTGGCGTCGGCACCATCCGCAAGTGGTGGAGTTACAAGTTCCGGGGAGATTTCGTCGGAGGCAGACAAAGAAAGCCCGTCTACGCCTGGCACCCGATCGAGTTCAAATTGTTTGGAAGAAAGTCGATGGTACTCCTGCTATTCTTTATTGTCGTTCTTCTCGTTCAATCGATTTCATTTTTCCTGGGGGACACGGCTATATTTTGCTTGACCTACTTTTGTCTCCCAAGTAGCCCAGTCACCGCCGAACGGTTTTAGTCCAAGGTCTGATGGGCTCGTGGGAGCCGGAACCAGTGCCTCATATAGCTGCATCGCATGGGCCTGAGACCTGGTAAATGCCGTTGTCGCCTTTGAAAAATAGAAATTGGCTTCATGCCCACTAGACAATAGTGCTTTGCTGTAGAAGTTATTTCCCTGGTAGTACTCCCTATTGGCCAAAGCATAGAGGTCATTCAAGGGTGCATATCCTGTATCGGTATAATTCATGTCCATCAACTCAGCATAGGCGGTGGCAATGTCTTCTTTGGCGGCCTTTTGGGCTTCCACAACAACTTCTTTTGGTCCAGCCGCAAGGGTCAACCTGTAAAACGTATGTGTGCCGTTGATATAAGGATAGGTGGACCGCCTTCCTCGCGGGTTAACGGTAGCGGGAATGACGCGTCCTGCCGGCCCCGTGCAGATATGCACCATACCTTTATCGCCGTCATCGGGAAGGACGACGGCAACCCTTGAATTCGATGGCCGCAGAACCTTGGTTTCCCAGCCACCAGATGGGGGATGAGGGGGGCCGTCGCCCGGAAATCGCAAAATCATTTTTATGAAGCTTGCATCCACGTGACCGTGATAGTTATGAAGCATGTCCCAAAGCAGCATGTTGCGGGGTATCGCCGTCATGACGCCGTAGCCGCCATGCTGACCGATAAATTCTCCTTCCTTGGTCACTCGCATTTTTTCAGTGAGGTAGTTGTTCGTTGAAAAGAGAAAATCTTTTTCCTCGAAGTCGCCCGATTTGCGCACACATTGGATGGCCGACGTTTTTTCCACGACGAAGGCATTCCCTTTGATATCGACGAAATGAAAATTCTCCGGAATGTTGATTTTCCAGGGGAGAAGCATGTCCCGTGCCTCAACGGCGTTGTTCGAAAAACGAACCAGATGAGGTAAAGATACGGACCAGGACAAGCCATAGTCGGTGTCTTCAGCCCTTGGAGAACCGCCGCCACCGCTGTTTCCCACAAACAGCCCCTTGTTGTTCATCAAGAAATGGTCCCCGATTTCGCCTGCCTGGGCGCCGCAGATGTAATGATTCCCTTCGTCCGGAAAGGCGACGATGACCAGTTGATAAAGCGCGTCGCCAATGTCGTGTGTGTCCATCCCGATCAGACGGCCGTCTTTGCTGGCGCTGCCCCAGGCAGAGCACACGGAGCAACCCTTGGGGGGCACGGCCTCTTTTTCTGCTTCGGCGGGATAGGAAGCGGATTCCGGATTGGGCAGTCGGCAATTCAAGAGCAACACATCGGAGTAGGACACGGCATAACCGGCTGCCGTCGCACCGTCGGCAATGCCTCTGATTTGATCGATAGCTTCCGGGGCAAATTTCTTGATGAAATACTGAATCGCCTTGATCTCGTGGTCCATCTCCTCGCGACTCATTCTCTGCAAGGCTGAAGCCCATTCCGCGTCTTTGAGTCGCTCGATTAGATGTCCGGCTTGCTGACCGTACTGAAATCCCATTTCGTAATCGGAGCCGCTCAAGACAACAACGGGCATGATGTCCGGGGGCAATACGTCTTCTAGTGAGCTCTGTGCTAAGAGGGAACTTGGAATGATAACAAGCAGGAAAAGAAAGACGATTGTTCCGATGCGACTCGTTCCATTTTTCATTTTCTTTGCCCTCATGTGTATTTGATCGACAGTACGGATGCCGAGCACCGCGCGGCTACTCGCGAACCATAGGCTCGGACGTTTGCAGGCGGTAGACGGCTAAACGGTTCCCATCCTTGATGATGATCCGCTCGTCAACCACGGCCGGATGCCCCAACATTTTCTCGCCTCCCAGACGATACGTCCGCAGCAATCGGAATTGCTCCTGAGAGACCTCGCCCACCACCAGCGACCCGTCCTCGCGAAACACCAGCACTTGATTACCCCAGGCGATCAGGGAAGCGTGCTCTCCCCATCTCGCCGGGCCTCGCCACACCACCCGGCCGTCACGGGGATTCAGCCCGAAGAGCTGGCCCATCTTGAAGTGTGAGAACCCGATGACCAGGTCTCCGGAGACGACCGGCGAGCTCATGAACAACGATGCTTCACGCCCGTGCCAGAGCTCCCGCGCCTTCCAGGAGTCGCCTTCCCCCTCGATACGCCACGCGTACATCCCCTTGTCGTAGTCGGAGGTCACGAGGACCTCGTCCACGAACAGCGGGGTCACGATGGTGTTGTCCTCGGTGACCTTGAAGGGAATGCGCCAAAGCTCCTTTCCGGTGCGAGGGTCCGCACCGACGATGATCGCTCGCGCCTTGAACACGAGCTGCGGCCGCCCGCGGATCACCTGGATGACCGGTGAGGCCCCGAGGCCGGGACTGTCCCCAATCCAACGCCACCTCTCGCGACCGTCCGTGACGTTCAGCGCCACCATGGCGCCCGGTCCCGGAACGCCGAGCTTCCCTTCTTTCGGCCCACCAAAATGCACGAAGCACAACCCCTCCCACACAAGAGGTGAGGCAGCGACTCCGAAGAGGGTATGGTTCGGGTCGAACTCGTCGGAGTAGTCCTTCCGCCAAAGCAGGGTGCCGGCTTCGGCGTCCCACGCCGAGAGCACCGCCGTTATTCCAAGTGTGATCACCCGCTTGTCGGCAAGAGCCGGTGTCGCGTACGGACCGCGCCCGTGCGCCAGGGCAGTATGGTCCTGCTCGAAGGGAGCGCCGTAACGTCGAGTCCAAAGCTCCTCCCCGTCGCCCAGGGCCGGGCTGCTCACGGCCTCTTGTTCGCCCCTTCGCGTGTGGATCCAAATCCGGTTCCGAGCGACGATCGGGCCCGAGTAGCCTTGGCCAACCTCCCGCTCCCAGAGAAGAACGGGGCGTTCCGGCCAGTCTTCTCCTCTTGGGTGACCCTCCACCGACCCGTTGCGGGCCGGACCACGCCACTGCGGCCAATCAGCACGGCCCACGGCGGACAGGTCGAGGAGAAGGCATGCGGAGACGAACGCCGCCTTCGCTGCACGACTCGCAGTCTCGGCGAGCAACATCATCTCCATCCTATCACTCTTAGCGTTCCGGAAACCCATTGGCAATTGAATGCAAAAAGTGAACGATCTTCCGTGAGCTGACGGCTGATTGCTGACGGCTGACGGCTCGCGGCAAGCCGCGATAACCCTTTTGGTTGCGGCTCTGCCGCGTCAGGGTTTCCGATTCCGGATCCTGAGGTTCGAGGCCTATCTCGAATTGAAGAAACGGAAGGAGCGGCTGGAAAAATCGGGTCAATATGATCGTGAGGCTCGACGTCTGGTCTCCATGGAATTCATGCAGCTCCTGAGTTATCCCAGCGACGTCATCGAGGAGAAGCTGTCACAGGACCGGCCAAAGGATCCTTTCATTCTCGAGAGCTGAGCTCGGCGGAGCTCAAAATCGAATGATGTAGTCCACTTGCCAGCGGTCGAGTGGAAAACTCGGGCCGGTCTTTGCTCGGGAGTGGTACCAGGTCACGTTGAAGTTGGTGTTGGCGGGCATACCCAGTCTGAGGTCGACTCGTGTCGCCTTGACATTGGATGCGCGTGAGGTATCCGATTGCATGTAAGCATAGAAAATGGCGTCAGGTTCCGAGTCGTAGTAAGAGAAGCGAAACTGGAGCTGCCCGGGGCTTGCGAACTGGCCGACCTCGATGCGCGCAAACAAGGCCTGATTGTTGTCGCTGCCCACGGCTCGAGTTTCCGTAATGGGATTCAGGATTCCCTCCTGATCGGAAGCACCGAAGTTCTTGTACCAATAAAAGGACCCGCGCACCGGCCACCGTTTGCTCGAGTCGTTGGTCCAGACGATAAAAGTGTTCAATACGCGGAAGTCGCTGATGAGCCTGCTGTCCTCGTCGAGTAAATTCGTCACGGGATTGCCGCCGAGCTCGCCGCCCATCGTCGCATCCGCCACGGACTGAGGGTTCACGAGATAATCGAAGCCTGTTCCCAATGTGATCTCGTTGGTAGCACTCACCTGGAAGACAGGCTGTAGCTGGAAACCGAACAGGTAAGATTCGTTGGAAATTTTGGATTCCGTCAAGAGGAGTTGATAAAAGCCCAGGTTGAAACGTTTCAATTCTTCCTGACCCGCGAGGGAGAATCGCTCGAAAGCCCCGGCGATGACGACGTCGTAGTCCCAGTGCATGTCCGACACCATCCACAAGCGCCGGTGCGGGAACTTACCCGCCATGACCTCGAATTTCTTCGTCAGCTTGAAATGAGCAAAGGCCTCGGAGAGGCTGATGCTGTCCTTGGCAAAGCTTTGCCCAAAGGTCTGGTTGTCGGAGACCGGGTTGTTTGGATTACCACTTCGGAGCTGGACGCCGGCATCGAGAAAGGGGGCGATATCAAAAATAGCTCCTACACGAAATCGGTAACGGAAACGATCACGCCGCCCATCGTCGAAATGGGCCCGCCAATTGAAGCCTTCGTATCGGAGACGTAAGTCCCCGCCGAAATCGATTCGCTCATACCAGGGCTTGGGCTCGTCTTTTTCGGAATCGTTTTGAGCGCGAGCGTCTGCACCGGCGAATAAGAGGACGAACATCATCGCAAAACAGGTTTTTCGCATTTTGATTCTGGGTAGGGCTGAACGGCTAATCTCTGACCACCATCGGGGCGGCGGCCTTCCGTTTTTCTAAGGTAAGGTCAAGATCAACGGAAACCACGCACGCTCCTCCTTCCGGCCCAGGAGTGTAACCTAAAACTGATTTAGAATTAATACAAGTATAACGCCTTTATTTTCAATTGGATGCGGACCGGCATTGACCTCTGCCCAGCGGGTGCGAAGCGAGGCGGAACATGCGGACAGCCACCGGCCTGACGTTCACGAAACTCCGCGTGCAGTCGGTTCGCAGCCAGAACCTTCTACCTCCCCTGGCACTTGAGATCAGCGTATTCATGCCGCGCAAGGTTTAGGACTCGTCCATGGTGTCTGGCAATGTCTCAAATGAAACGTCGGACAAGACAACAAACGAGTCTGCATGGGATATTGTCACCAAAGTGAATCAACAGGTGTTCAGAAACACGGTCACCGGAGTCTTCTTGAAACTCCCTGGGCAAGTCGTCGGGCCGTACAATCGCTCCCCGGCAGAAGATGGCCGCGCGCTCGATGGCGTTCCGAAGCTCTCGAACATTCCCCGGCCAGCGATAGTCCACAAGAAGCTGCTCCGTTCGAGGATCGAGACCGAGCGGCCGGTTCGAGAACGTCTCGAGGAAACGGCGTGCTAGAAGCAGAACATCGTCTCCCCGCTCACGAAGAGGCGGCATGTGAAGCTCGACCACCCGAAGCCGAAACAGCAAATCCTCTCGAAACAAGTCTTCCTCGACGCGGAATCCCTGTCGGAGCTCGGAGTATGACTCAGATGCGCCACACATCACGGCTGTTTCCATTGAGACAAGGGCCTCGCGTCTACCCGTCGCGCGGCTATCGATGTTGTGACATAATTCATATATGAGTACCGCAGCTACCAAAAACGAGGCAGAGATACTCTCTCGTGTGATAGCGCCTAGCAAGCCGAATCTCCCCCCTCCATTGGCTGAGATAATTCTGGCTTTCACTTTCCCCGACGAAGACCGAGAACGCATGAACCAGCTAGCAGAAAAAGCGCGCGAAGGCGCGCTCACGGGGGAAGAGCAGGCCGAGATTGATGCTTATGAGCGCGTCGGTCATTTCCTCTCGTTGCTGCAGTCAAAGGCCCGGATTTCAATCGAGGAAGCCGAGTCCAAGCCAGAGTGACGAGTGGATCCATCCCTTGTAGATCGGGTTTGGCGACGCGCGAATAGGGCCTGCGAGTATTGCCGTATGCCTCAGCCGTTCGACCTACTCACATTTCAAGTCGATCACATTATCGCCCGTAAGCATCATGGAACGGACGAGTCAGACAACCTCGCGCTTGCCTGTTTCGCCTGTAACAACCATAAGGGGCCAAATGTTGCCGGAATAGACGGCGATAGCGGTGACGTTGTTCAGTTATTTCACCCTCGGCGAGACCGGTGCGAAGAGCATTTCGAGTGGAACGGCGCTTCACTCGTTGGTCTCACACCGACCGGCCGCGTCACCGTTGACGTGCTCGCTATTAATCTCCCTCATCGAATACGGCTTCGCGAAGCGTTGATCGCTGAAGGCGTCTTCCCACCCTTTGGGGATGTCGTTTAGAGCATTGCAGTAATGAGCCGTGTGGTTTCCGGGCTCTAGAAACTCCGTCACCGGCCACCACCTTGGTTTTCACTCCCCCTTGAAATCTTCCGCGGAAATCCCCAACCGACGGAGCTTCTGTTGAACGTTTTGGCGATGGAGGCCGAGAGCGCGGGCGGCGTGGGAGATGTTGCCTTGGTGCTCCGACAAAGCCGCGCACAAGATCTCTCGTTCGAAACGATCGATGACTTTCGTCTTCGCCGCCTGGAAATCATCTTCCCCGTCCCAGCGATACCGCTCCGCCGTTTGATCTCGCGGTTCACCGGAGTCTTCTTGACACTCCTTGGGCAGGTCATCCGGCCGTACGGTCGCCCCCCGGCAGAAGATGGCCGCGCGCTCGACGGCGTTCCGAAGCTCTCGAACATTCCCCGGCCAGCGATAGTCCACAAGAAGCTGCTCCGTTCGAGGATCGAGACCGAGCGGCCGGTTCGAGAACGTCTCGAGGAAACGGCGTGCTAGAAGCAGAACATCGTCTCCCCGCTCACGAAGAGGCGGCATGTGAAGCTCGACCACCCGAAGCCGAAACAGCAGATCCTCTCGAAACAAGTCTTCCTCGACGCGCTGCTTGAGATCCCGATGGGTTGCCGCGATGACTCGAATCTGAACGTTGACGATGCGTCCGCCACCGAGCGGCTCGACCTCTCCTTCCTGCAGCACCCGGAGAAGTTTTCCCTGCGCGGCGAGAGGCATGTCGCCAATCTCGTCGAGGAAAAGGGTCCCCCGGTCGGCCTCCTGCAACTTGCCGACACGATCTCAATCGGCTCCGGTAAACGCACCTCGCCGATGACCGAAAAGCTCGCTTTCCATCAAAGTCTCGGGAATTGCGGAACAGTTGACCGCGACGAAAGGTCCGGCAGATTGCTCACTCAGTTCATGAATGCGGCGTGCCGCAAGCTCCTTTCCCGTTCCGCTCTCCCCGGTAATGAGCACACTCGCCCGAGTCGGGGCCACGGTCTCAATCTCACCGTAGACCCCGCGCATGGCGCCGGACTCCCCTATCAACCGGCCCGAGCCTCCGAGCCGTTCGACTTCCTCCATCAAGCGGCGGTTTTCGCTTTCGAGGCGCGCCGTCCCGAGAGTTTTTTCCACCACGAGGCGAAGCTCATCAATCTCGTACGGTTTGGAGAGATAGTCGCGAGCACCGCTTTTGACCGCATCGATGGCGCTCCTGAGGCTCGAGTCCGCCGTCAAGACCACGACCGGTGGCGGGGATGGAAGCTCACGAATGTGCTCGAGCGCGGTTTGGCCATCCATCACCGGCATCCGTAGATCGAGAAGCACCAGGTCGACTCTGTGTCGAGACAACATCTCCAGACATTCGGCGCCGTTTCCACATTCCAGAAAGTCATACTTCTTGGCTCCGAGGGCACGAATGGCACCCCGCCGGGCGACAGCCTCATCTTCACAAATGAGTATCTGGGATTTCTTCATAAAAGGTGCCAGGCACGTTATTCCGCTGTTCACGCGCTGCTTCGATAACGTTGACTATTTCACCAGGTTTCCCTCGCCATCCACTTTTACGACGAGCCAGCGACCCTTGTACTGCTTGGGATCAACGCTCGGCAAAACCGTGGTCTTCCTTCCCTGCTTGGTCATGGCCGTAATCTCAACATCGACGGCTTCTACGTTTCGCAATCCAAAGTGGACCGGCATGGCATTCTGAGTGTTGTATCCCGAGCCCGTATCGAAGAGGCTCATTCCCAGCAGTTCCTTGGTTCCTGGTTTATAGACTCTGACTTCCGAACCCGCACGGGTGTACCTTCCCTGCTCATCCAACACCATAACTTGAAGTGATTGTTGAGCTTTGTCACTGGAAAGGAGATTCTCGAAGACATGGTGCATCCCCACACCGGTCAGCGCCAAATCCAAATCCCCGTCAGAATCGAGATCTACCCAATGGGCGCTATGGTCGGCTTCTTGCTTCTTCAATAATTCCGGCGTGACGTCAAGAAACCTCTCGCCATCATTCTGAAAGAGATAGTCGCGGTAGGCGATGCCTCCGGTGATCGTTCCGTTGACATAAAGATCCAGGTGTCCGTCGTTGTTGTAGTCTCCCCAAGTGCCCGTGTCATATTTGGCGTCGATGGCCACGCCCAGCTTCGGACCCACGTTGATGAACTTTTTTCCGTTCTCGTTTTGGTAAAGCCCATTCGTTCCATAATTGGCGAAAAAGATATCCACATCGCCGTCGTTATCGAAGTCCGCCAAGCTCGGCCGGACGCTGCCGTGAGTCAACATCCCCAGGGGTCGGCCGCCCGACTGAAGCCCAAGCTCTTCGGCAACATCGACAAAGCCCGAGCCATCGTTGCGAAACATGCCGTTCGCATCGCCATCCATGTTGGTCACGAAGAGGTCCAAGTCTCCGTCCTTGTCATAGTCAAACCACGAAGCACCCACCGTTCGTCGCGTATCACCTACTCCAAGAGTTTCCGCGACATCCGTGAATTTCCCATTATCGTTTCGGAAGAGAACATTGGGCTTGTCCCGAAGCGCGACGAAAAGATCGACATCTCCATCGTTGTCGTAGTCCACCCAGCTCACTTGCCGAAAACTCCCGCTCAACTGAACTCCCGTCGATCGAGTGACATCGGTAAAAGACTTGCCGTCTCCGTCATTGCGGTAGAGTATGTTCTTGCTTCCATTACGATTCACGAAAGCCACGAATAGGTCGAGGTGTCCGTCGCCGTTATAGTCACCCCAAGCCGAAGATCGGGTCACATCGGTATCGGCAACGCCAACCTTGCCGCCAACATCGGTATATTTGCCTTTGTCATTTCTGTAGAGACGGTTGGGTACTCCTCGGAATCCGACAAAAATGTCGAGGTCGCCATCGTTGTCGAAATCCGCGACCGCGTTGGTCATGGAGTTTCCTTCTTTGAACAGTTCCTCATCCAACAAGCCGAGCTCGGGATTCCAGTTGGTGAAGATCTTTCTCGGCATTTTTTCGTCACGCATGGCGGCATGATAGGCAAAGCTTGCCAGTACGGCCGCGTTAATCTTCAAATCCCTGGGAATAATGTGGTCGTAAAAGTCCATGTTGTAATGCCACCGTCGGGTCCAGTACGCGATTCGGTCTTGAAGAAATTGAAACCCCGGCAATCCTGCTTTATCGAAATTGACCTGATCCGAGCCCGTATTGCTGAACTTGGATAGAGTCCCGACATCGAGATCGTGAAAAGGCTTCATCCACTCGATAAAGATGGGAGCAACCACTTCGCTTCCCTGCAAATGAACACCTCGAAACTGGCCGGCGCCGTTATCAACATTGAAATAAACGGATAGGTTGTCCCAATCCGGTTTGATTCCATCACGAGGATTGCCGAAATGTTTCGCCACGTATCCTATGGAGCCTTTGTGACCCATTTCCTCCGATTCCCAAAGAGCAATCCGTATCGTACGACGAGGTTCCACACCAATCGCTTTGAGAATGCGCATAGCTTCTAGTGCAGCGGTGACCCCGGCGGCGTTATCAGACGCGCCGGTGGCCGTATGCCATGAATCGAGATGACCGCCGATCATCACGAGCTCATCAGCGAGATCCGTGCCCCGTATCTCTCCGACGACATTGACCAGCTGCGTAGGCTCGCTCGCGACCTCTACATTGGCCTCGATCTCCAACTGGACCGGGACTTTTTTCTTCGTTAGCCGGTAGATTCGGTTGTAATGCTCCGGGACGAGAACGACCGAAGGAACACCGGCTTCGATGTTTTCGATGGTCATATCATTCCTGAAGCTCCGCCGGCCGCCCACGCGAACCGTGCCGTCTCCGCCCCTCCCGGGATTGAGTACAACGGCAACCCCTTCGGATTTGAAGAACTTTTCCAATTCCTCCTCATCGAGGTCTTTCGGTTGGGCTAGTTTCCACCAAGGTTGTTCCGCTCTGCGTGCAAGGTTGATGTTTTTTCCCGTTGCAGCGTAGGCCGCGAGAGATTTTTCGTCATGGCGAACGGCGTCCGCGGCAAAACGTTCGCTCATTTGCTTTTCCGGATGCGCCAATACGATGGCGCCACGCAGTTTGCCACGGTACTTTTCTAGATCTTCCTTGCTCTGGATGTCAGCGATGACGGGGGTACCGGCAACCTTGCCGTCCGTTCCTGGAGAAAAAGCCAAGGAATATCCGATGATGGGTTGATAGGTCGGCTCGAGCATATGAATTGCAATGTATGTTTGTTCCCAGCCGGCGCCCGTTTGCCCCCAGGGCTCGAGGGCAGTCCCGGTCAGGCCCATTTCGTCCATCTTCTCTTTCACCCAAATTTGAGCTGTTCCCATGCCTTTGGAGCCGGCCAACCGGGGACCGTTGACGTCGCTCAAGTACCAGATGGTGTCCATGGCCTTTGAACGTTCGAAGCTTTCTTCTCTGATTTTGGACACAACATCCCAATGAACTTTTTCCTGTGCAACCACAAGAGAGCTCAATAAAAACAATGAGAATAAAATCAAAGAAATGATACGTGACAGTTTCATGCTCTCTCCTTTGATAAATCGCGACCTACACCAACTTGGAGGCGGACACGAAAAACGATCCGATCCGGTTCATTGACGAGCTCCACCGAACCACCTAGCTCGTCAATTCTTCTTTTAACCAATGACAATCCCAATCCGGTTCCGTCTTCCGGGCCTCCGTCTGTAACGAAAGGGTCGAAGACTCGCTCGGCAAGCTCCTCGGGAATGGAGTCGCCGGCGTTTTCCGTCTCGAAAACAAGAGCGTCCGCGGTCTGAGCCAAACGTATGAAAATCGTGGAGCCTTTCGGCGCGTGCCTGACAGCGTTCAAGATCAAGTTGAAGACAACGGTCTGCCAACCCGCCACGTTACCACGAACCCGCCCAACGGTTTCGATCCCGCTTCGATCGAAAACCACACCATCTCTTCTTGCTTCGTGCTCGAGGATCGTAGAGCTGCTCGTAACCAAAGAAGTCAGTTCGACGTCGGCATCGTCCGTCGAAGAGGGCCGGGCAAATCCCAAGATCTCACCGGCCACGCCGCTCAAACGATCGACCTGCTCGACGATGAGTCCAAGGTCTCGGCTTTGTTCGTTGTCCGGGTCCTGGACGGCAAGCTCTTCCTGAACGGTCTGTGCAAGCACTTTCATGGACGAAAGAGGGTTCTTGAGCTCGTGCGCCAACGATGCCGAGACGAGCCCGAGCATGCCGAGTCGTTCTTGTTCGGCCTGCCGCCGCTCGCTCGCCAAGCGTGCATCCATCAAACGACGTACTTCTAGCGCGTAAGCTACCTGCCGCAACACGAGGCGGACCGCCTCCATCTCTCCCTCTTGATAACCGCCACCGGTCGAGCTGGCCCTAAGCGTCAAGACCGATTCGAGATCGTCGCCGACACGAAGCGGAAAGACCGCATGGAGACCGGATCGAGTCAATATCTCCGTGGTCTCGGACGGAGCGTTCAAGCGATTGAACGCATGCCGGCCTGGATCTGCGAAGTATTCCCAGAGGAGCTCGTTCGAGTCGTCGTCGGAATCTCCGGAACGACGCGGTAAAAACCGGACATCGGCCACGAGCAACCTTCCCAGCTCGCTCGCCGTGTGCCTGAGCACTTCTTCTTCGGAAAGCTCCGGGTCGGTAATTCGCTCCGTCAACCGGTCGATGTCTTCTCGTGTCGGCACCTGCCCCAGGAGACGTCGAAACCAAGTGTAGCGTCGGGCCATCGCCCCCGTAAGGGGCGTATAGGTTACGCCGATCACGAGAGCAAGCAAGACTCCCCAGGCGACGAAGCGCCGATATAGGTAGGTCTCTTCTATTCCCAGCGCCGGACCGGCCAACATGACCAAGACGAGAAGAACCAGTATGTGGACAAAGTGTCTCAAGCTACGGTGAGACACGGACATCCTGAAAATGTTGTAGCGTTGAATGAAATAAAGGAAGGTGAGGCCGAGAACCAGCCCAGCGACCTCGGCGGAAAGTCTCCAGAATCTGTTCCGCCCAGGGTAAGTCGCCCTCCATATAAATAACGACTCCTCCTATCAACACCAATCCCAATACTGCAAGAAGTGATCCCAGCAGCCACCTCAGGGAGTGGATCACCTCCGAGCTCGTGACGGTCGCCGCGGCATAGCGAATCATCCGCACCGCCACGAAGGTGCAAACCGCGGCATGAAGAATGAAAAACGGGTACACCTCTCGGGACACTTCCGCCAACGCAACCCTTCCTTCCGAAACGACCCGAAACGCAAGAGGCAGAAACAAAGACAAGGTCACGTAACCGGGAACGAGCCAGAGCGCGTGAGGCTTACGACGGGCCGGGTCACCCTTCGGGGGATCGACCATTTGCCACAAGGCGTGCGCAAGCAGCGGAAAGCTCGCGAGCCAGGCTAGTCCACGGATGACATCGATCGGCGACCCGAGTAACGACAACCAGAGGTCCCCCAAAAGAGCGGTCCCAACCTCGTCAAGTAGTGAACCTGCATACCAGATGGCAAGGCAGATCACCGTGGCCCGAAAGGCCCGGCTCCTACCGATCGTGGTGGGATTTCGGAGAAGCTCCTTCGCGAGAAAACCATACAAAAAGGTCCCGAAAAGGAAGACGAGAAGCTCGGCGTAAAGCCCCAGCAGTTCAATCACGATCTTGGAGACCCCAGTTCCTCGAAACATTAACAGGGATCAGGGGCAAACTCGAATCAAAGCTCCTAACCCTGACGCGGCAATAAACTCAGGGTAAATTGCAGGAAAAACGGGGACAGGTCTCTTTTTGGCTAAGAGAACGGTTCACCAAAAACGGACCAGTCCCTATTTTTCCAGTAATTTGCGTAGATTTCGTGAGCTCGGATTAGGGTTCACCCTGAAGCGAACACGAGCCAACAAAGCCATTGCCGTAAAGACACATTAGAACTGCTTCATTTATGAGTGAATCACAGACTCTGTTCCCAAGAATAGCGGCCACTATCATGGCGTTTGTTGCGTCTGCCAAAGCTGCCAAAGCTGATTCGCTTATTTTATTGTCGCTTCAGGGCTAACTGCAGTCTCTTGACTGCACCGAGATACCCCAAACTGCAGTCTTCATACTGCACCCCACCAACCAAGTTCTCCTAAACGGTTTCAAGTTAGACATTTACGCGCGAGAGACACAGATGGCACCCAGTTTGATGTAAGGAGCGGTATGACGAAGAAGGAGGGAGCTATGAACGACCAAACTTTTGAAACCAGCCGCTCCGAGCCGCCTGTGCTCGAACAGGGCCTTCGCTCGTTGCGGGGCATTCGGTGGTTACTTGCAGCCGGCGCGGCCGTCTCGGCCGTATCCGTTTATCGACTGGTGGAGTCCCAATGGGCCGGGATGTCCGTCGTTGGCCAGTTTCTCATCTTGGTCCTGGGAGCTCTGGCACTCTTCGGAACGGGCGAGGTTCTCGAGCAACGTCTCCGGTTACCCCATGCCGGTCGAGCGCTACGGTTCCTGTTCACGGGTCTCGTCCCGGTTTTATCCTGGGGAGCCTCGTACCTGGGGCTCATGAAGAATCCACTCGGTTGGGTCGTCTTCGTACTCACCATGGGCGCGTTGTTAACGGCCACGACGCGCGTGCTTCGAACCACACTCGGGTACCAAGGGGTCGTCTACCCCTTGGTCTTCGGCGCGTTGACTCTGTCTCTACCCCTACTTCCTCTTGGGCGAGGCATAGCATCAACCCCCTTCGACTCCTTCTATGTGTCGGCGTCCATCTTCTTCGGCTCGATGTTTACCATCGGGAGCCGTCACATCAACCGTTTCCTCTTTCATCGAGATCGCCGGGACGGAATCGATCGGCCAGTCCACTTTTTACCGTTCTTGCTCCTAGCGGTTTTGTACGTCGCCGCCATGGCTCTACTCGATCCTCTGTCCACGTTCGTAGCACTACCGCTCGCCGTCGTGGGATTGGTGCTGGTACGAACCGGGGAGGAGTACTACCGGGCTCTCGTACGCTCCACCCGGGCAAATCCTGTCGAATGGCCCAAGCGATCGGTCGCTCTGCTCTCCTTGGGAATCTCCCTCATGGTGGTCGCTGGTCCGCTTTCTCTGCTGGACTCGACTCACTGCTGTACGACCCTCGTTTCGGCGTTGATCGCTTTCGTACTCCTCGGCTGGGCCGTTCACTACCGAAGTGTCGCAGCACACGTTGCCGGTCTGGGAACGGCGCTCGTGGCCTACCACTTGTCGCCGAGCCTGTTCCCGGAACTGGCTCGAAGCATCGTTCATGTGTTTTCCCAATGGAGCGGCATTTCCGCCAACAGCCCCGTGATAACGAGCATCGCCCATCTCGGATTTCAGGTGGGACTCGTCGTCTGGACCACCCTGATGCGGCGACGCGGAACGACCGAGTCCATCGCGGGAGCTCACGCGAAACTGACCGCACTGCATCTCTCGGCGCTGGTGGTCCTCGCGTTGACGGACATTCGAGCTTCTATGCTCTTTTTCATCCTCGCGCTGTTGGCAACGGCGCTCGGTTTGGTCGTCACGCGTCGCATCGAGCACCTCGTTGCCGGCCACTGGGTGGCCTCAGCCGCGGTCTTCGCTACGACGGTCAACTTGAGTGAGACGTTGATTGTTTTAGAAGAACCGCTTCGCGCGGTCGGACTCTTCAATCTCGTTTTGATTGTGTCCAGCATGAGGTTCGAGGAACCTTTGGCCCGTTTCCTTGGAGCTTCAAGCCAAAGAGTACGCCGAGCCATCCTCTTTCCTGCTTCACTATGGGGTCTCGCCATTGGAGCCTGCGGCCTCATCATGAATTGGATCGAGTTGGTTCTAGCCGGAGCGATCTTACTGGCCACAGGCCAACGTCTTGGGAGTCGCTGGCGTTTCGCGTTTGGAATTGGAGCTTCGTCCTTCGGTATTCACCGACTCGTTTTCTTGCACTACGGAGCTCCTTCGGCCTTTCTGGCGCTCACCACACTTGCTTTCGCCGTTGTGTCTTGGATGGCGCTGCGACGGACATCGAGCCATCCGGGCGAAGGGCCGGTATGGGAGGAGGGAGCCACGCTCAGCTTCTTCGGGCACCTCGCGCTCGGGGCAGCTTGGCTTCTGATGGCTCTCGACCAGTCCAAGGTGACTCTCGAGCCCATCATCGTGCCGCTGGTCGGAGCGGCCCTCGCCGACTGGGGCCTGCGCAATCACAAGAAAGCGGGTATCACTCTCGGGCTGGGAGCACTCGTTTTCTACCCCTCTTTCCATCTTATGGCCTGCGAATGGATCGCAACGTTTCCCCTCTTCATGCTCATTGCAGCAGCTCCCTTGGCGCTTCTACTTCTTGTCAAGGATCGGTTCACGCCCGAGATAGACGAGCTGGTTTCACAACCAATGGCCGGAATTGTCTCCTTTTGGAGCTTCGTTTCCATTGCGACCTGCCTGGTTTACTCGGGTGTCGCGAGCTTGGCGCTGATCTCGATCACATTCATGGTGACCCTGCTCGACAAGAAAAAATACGGAGAGCTGCCGCTCATCTCCATCTTTCTCGCGATGATCCACATTGCGCTCGTCGCGAAGGGCGTCACCAACAACTATCTGGTCATGGAGCTTGCCGAGTTGGGTTGGACGTTGTTGCCGGGGATCGCCGCAGTCGGCCTGATTTGGATGCTCCTCGTGGATCGCTACGGCAAAAAACAAATTTGGACGAGGAGTCTCGCTGTCAGCCTCGAGTGCGTGACCGTTTGGGGATATCTCATCGCCAACTTCTCATCCGCTGGGTTCACACCCTTCGAGAACATCGTTCTCGCAACGGTCGCCTTAGCCTTCGCCGCGCGACACGGCTTCCGAGCCTGGAAAAACTCGACGGCTCATCGCGCCTGGATGATGCAGACGTGGATGGCTCTTACGATTCTCCACGGATTCACCGCAGGCTGGCTTCATTTCGGACGCGGGATCGCCCCCTACGCGTTGCTGGCCGGAGCCGCGGCCCAGTACGCATTTGCCTCCTTCGTCTGTCGGTACCGTCGAGGCACTGTACTCGCCGGCCCAAGCTACGTGACCAGCCAGCTGCTTGCTTTACTTGCCGGGTCTCTGACCCTCCACCGCGTCGTTCTCGGAAGCGACGAAACGACCGTGTGGTTTCGCGTTCTGCCACTGTTCCTCGTGAGTCTGTTCTACCTGGTAATCGCTTCTCGGGCTTCCCGAGAGACCGAACGGATTGTGTCTGCCTTGATGTCTTCCGGCTTTCTTGGTGTCGGACTAGCTGCACTCGGTTGGGCACAGGGGGTTGGGAGCGAGTTTTACTGCCTCGCACCCGGCGTTTCACTCATCGCCCTTTCGTATCTCCTTCGTGAAGAAATGGGCCCCTCCTGGAGTCGGCACATTTTCACCGCCGGCGCAGCCTTTGTCTACGCCACGCCTGTATTGGCGCTCTACGACGAGCTTACCTGGACCTGGCAGGCGATCTTGCTGGTGATGACTGTGGCCTTCGGCTCTGCGAGCTTCGTACTTCGTTCTCGCTCGCTTCTCACCGTCTCGACCGCCGCCATGTTCATCGACCTGACCTGTTTCGTGATCATGATTCGCGAGACCGAACCACTGCTCTTGTGGGTGGCGGGACTCGGATTCGGCATGGGCCTCATCGGCTTCGCCGCCTTCCTCGAATATCAACGTGAAGGTCTGGCTCAACAGATCCGCGTTTTCGGAAGACAGCTTCAGTGCTGGCACTGAGCAACAACAGGCAAAGAAGGGAGAGTTCAAAAATGAACATTGCACAGAGATTCACGCTCCTCGTCAAGGGCCAATTCAACGCGATTCTCGACAACCTGGAAGATCCCGAAAGAAGCCTTCATCAATTGGTCTTGGACATGGAGGACCAACTGGAAGCCGCCAAGCGCGCCGCCGCTCGGGCCATGGCCAACGAAGATCGCCTCCGGGCCAAGATCGCATTCCACGACAAGGACGCCCGCGATTGGCAAGAAGCGGCCGAGCGCATGATTCGCAAAACGAACGAGTCCCGCGCGAGAGAGGCTCTCGAACGGGCCGAGCGTGCCGAACGACATAGGGACCGCCTGCAAAAACAACTCGACGAACAGGCGGCGGAAACGGAGGAAGTCCGCGAGTCGGTCGCGCGGATGAACCAAAAGATCGGAGAAGCCAAAGCGCGGCTCCAACTTCTTCAAGCCCGCCTGCGCCAAGGCGAAGCCCGTCGTTCCATCAACCGAGTCATGGACGGTGTCCGACAGAACAATCTGTACGGCGAGTTCGACCGCATGAGCGAACGGGTGGAAGAGCAAACAGCCGCCGAGCGCGCCTACTCGAGACTCGATGATGAGCTTTCGGGAGATGATCTCCGGCGCCGCATGGAAGACTCCGCGGTTGAAGATGCGGTAGATGAGCGCATGGAGAAACTCAAGAGCGCCACGAATACCAAGTGAGGAAACGAAGTGAGACGATTTTGGAAGCGGCTGGTCCGGCTGGCGGGCCAGTCGCGAATTTCTTTGCCGCGCGCGACGCTCTCAGCAGGAGACATCCACCCGGGCGACTGGGTCCAAATCGAGTCGAGGGTGTGGCGCGTTCAAAGATGTTCGCATGAAGAAAACGGGGCTCATTTCGAGCTCGTCTCTCCGCACGGAAACGCTTTGCTCAAGGAGGGCGTTTCGTCCTGGACTCTTTGTGATTCTATCGAGCTCGCTATTCCCGCCGACTCCGTTATCTTTTATCGATTGTCCGAGCACCCATAGCGCACTTCGCTCTCACCGGGTGCCAACTTAGTTCACACCTCTCAAGCTCCTTAAAACAAAGACGTTTTCGCTTTGAACGCAGAGTGCCGCCAACTTGGTTAGCGATCCGTCTCCGTCATGACGACGTCTCGTTCTCAAAGCTCACGAGTCCCATTCTGCGTAACCTACACAAATTCAAATAGATAGATAGGCATTTCGAGATTTCTCATGCCCGGGCTCGGCCTGGCACAGCCCGTGTAATAGCAAGACACCAGGAGCGTCAAGCAAATGAAAACAAACGGTTCGAAACTCACGAACGAGAAAAGGAGAAGCAAAATGCGTTTACAAAATAGGCTCGATAACGGTCACGACGGAAACAACCTTCGAAACCACAAACTCCTCGCGAGTGCCTTGATGGTTGCTCTGGCGACCTTGCTTGGTTGTGAGACAAGCCCCACCGGCCCGGACGTGACACCGCCGGTCGAGGACCATCAGCCGGATCTTCCATCCGAGCCCTCGCAATCCGGCCAAGCGGATCTGCTCATCGCCAACATGCACATCTCCCCCGCCAGCCCGCGACCGGGAGATGAGATCACCTTTCGGGTGTTCGTCCGAAATGCCGGCAACGCTCAGTCCGCCGCCTCCAGACTCCATTTACAGGTTGGTGGTGAGACCAATCCCGCCGAAGCCCCGGTTCCGGCACTCGCCCCCGGGCAGGAGCACCAATACGAGAGAAGGGTCACGCTCAACGTCGCACAGAGCTACCTCGCTACCGCCACCGCCGATGCACGCGGTCAAGTGTCCGAATCGAACGAGGGTAACAACGTGGACAGTAGGAGCTTCGTTGTCGCAGAGGCCCCCGTGCAAGGACATCCGGACCTGAGGATCTCCAACATCGAACGCTCGCCGGCCAAGCCCGCCATCGGAGACGAAATCACCTTCTCGGTGTATGTGAGAAACGTTGGAAACGCACAGGCCGGGACTTCCACGCTCCGCTTCAGGGTCGGCGGCGAGACCATCCCGCCCGAGGCCACTGTTCCGGCGCTCGCCCCTGGACAGGTTTACCGATATGAACGGAGAGTCACCCTGAACGTAGCGCAGGGATACCTTGCCACCGCCACCGCCGATGCCTTGGGGCAAGTCGCTGAATCCGACGAGAGCAATAACGTTCTCACCCACAACTTCACCGTCGGACACGCGGACCTGAGAGTCCGACTCATCGCCTTCTCACCCGCCAGCCCCCAGGTTGGAGACCACATCACTTTTCGGGTGTACGTCAAGAACGAGGGGAATGCCCAGGCCCGCGCTTCCAGACTCCGCTTCAAGGTCGGCGGCGAGTCCAATCCTCCCGTCGTCCCCGTACCCGTACTTGCTCCCGGACAGGAGTACCGGTACATGCGGACAGTTACCCTCACCGTGGCACAGAACTACCTCGCCACCGCCACCGCCGATGCGCTCGGTCAAATCGCCGAGTCCGATGAAGGTAACAACGTTCGCACCAGGTCCTTCACCGTGGCTCAATAGACGCGCGTCGCTCTTGAAGCGACCCTTCCCGACGGCCCTTCCGGCTACACGCCGGGAGGGCCTTTCCCTTTTGAAACGTGTCACCAAATACCCATTGCACGCTCTTAGCCGCTATGTCTATAATAAAGACAGAGTCTACAAAAGTGACACTAAGAGGGAGGCGATGTGAACAAAAAGGGATTCATCGGCGAGTTCGAGCAGGTCGTGCTTCTGGCCATCCTCCAACTCAAAGACGAAGCGTACGGTCCCGATATCAGCAGAAAGCTCGAGGTCGACGCCGGACCGTCCCGTCTCCCGCGGTTCTCTCTACTCCACGCTCGATCGGCTGGAGAGGAAAGGACTACTCGAATGGCGAATCGAGGCGAGCTCGGCGAATCGTGACGGCCATCAGAAACGGCGCTTTACCGTAACCGAAAAAGGGGATGGCAGCCCTCAGGGCGTCCCGTCAGATGTTGCTGGCACTGTGGGACGGCCTCGACGAGATCCTCTCTGAGGCCTCTAAATGAAAGCGACACGCGCGCACACAACCGCCTCGACTCGCAACAGTCCTGCTTCGCCTAGCGCTGCCGCGAGGCGAAGTGAGGGAGACCATTCTCGGAGACCTTCTCGAGGAATTCCGCGAGCGAGGTGACGGAGCAGAATTCCCGGGAAGCGGGTCGGTGGTATTGGAGGCAGGCGGTAACCGATCGCCGGTCACGCATTCAAGGATCGTGCTGGCCGGACGTTCCTGGTCACGTCCGACGCGGCGTGGCCACCGCCAAGTCCTCCTAGGCTATTCCCGTCTGCGTGAAGGAATCCACATCGATCCGATCCGTCAGGATCTCCGCCACGCCGTCCGTCAGCTCGCCAGAAAACCCGGCTTCACCCTCGTCGTCGTGTTCACTCTGGCCCTGGGGATCGGGGCCAATTCGGCCATCTTCACCATCGTCAACGGTGTTCTTCTCACTCCGCTGCCCTTCGACGAGCCGGATCGGCTGGTAGGTGTCTGGCACACCGTCCCGGCTGACGGCTTCGATCGGATAGTCCAGTCCCCTGCCCTCCACTACACCTATATCGACGAGGGCTCGTTCTTCGAAGAGTTGGGCATGTGGAACAACAGCTCCGTTTCCGTCACCGGTACGGAGGAGCCCGAGCAGGTGGCGGTTATCAATGTCACGGAGGGCACACTTCGGGCTCTTCGGGTACAGCCTCATCATCGGGCGCCGGTTCACCGCTGAGGACGACTCGCCGGCTGCGCCAAAAACCGTCATCCTGAGCTACGCTTACTGGCAGAGCCACTTCGCCGGGGATCCCGCTGTTATTGGGACAGACACTCCGCATCGATGGAAGCTCGGCGGAGATCATCGGAGTGATGCCTCGCGACTTCCGTTTCCTTGAGTTACAGCCCGTCGCTCATTCTTCCCTTCCAATTCGACCGGACCGAGCTTTCCGTCGGTGACTTCAGCTACCGGGCTCTGGCTCGTCTGGCCCCCGGCGTCACCATCGAGCAGGCGAACGAGGAGATCGATCGGCTCATCCCGCTCGCCGTGGAGAAGTTCCCCGGCGGCATGACCCTAGAAAACTTGGAGCGTGCGGGGTTCGCGGCAGCACTACAGCCCTTGATGGACGACGTGGTGGGCAACGTGGGCGAAGTGCTCTGGGTTCTCCTGGGCACCGTGGGCATCGTGCTACTCATCGCCTGCGCGAACGTGGCGAACCTCTTCCTCGTACGGGCTGAGGGACGCGAGCGGGAAGTGGCGGTGCGCACGGCCATGGGCGCCGATCGAGGTCAGGTGGCCGGCCAGTTCCTCACCGAAAGTGTCATGCTCGGCGTCTTGGGCGGAGTCGTCGGGCTGGGCCTGGCAACCGGAGGACTCCGCATTCTGAAGACGATGGAGTCGGTGAGCCTGCCCAGGCTGAACGAGATCACACTTGGATCCCAACGGTCCTCATCTTTACCTCTGGCATCTCGATACTGGCCGGTCTTTTCTTCGGTCTCTTCCCCGTTTTCAAATACAGGCGCTTGAGCATGGTGTCGGCCCTCAAGGAAGGTGGGCGCGGGTCCAGCAGTGGCCGCGAGCGCCACCGGGCGAGAAACACTTTCGCGATCGCCCAGATGGCGCTCGCCTTGTGCTGATGATCGGATCGGGACTCATGATACGCAGCTTCCAAGCCTTGAGGAATGTTGACCCGGGCTTCCGGAATCCGGAAGAGGTCCTGACCCTTCGGCTCAACATCGCTGAAGCTGAAGTTGAGGACGCCATCGAGGCGGCGCAAACCCATGAGCGGATCGCTCGCAGAATTGCCGCGATCCCGGGGGTCGCATCGGTGGGACTCTCCACCTCCATTACGATGGACGGCTTCGGCGCCAACGAACCTATCCACGTCGAGGACTTTCCCACCGCAGAAGGCCAGAATCCTCCGCTCCGTCGCTGCAAGTGGGTCGGCGAAGGCTACTTCGCGACGATGCAAAATCCGATGGTCGCCGGTCGTGACATCACCTGGGCCGACATCCACGAACTGAATCCGGTGGTGGTGGTGACGGAGAACTTTGCGCGGGAGTACTGGGACGAGCCATCGGACGCGTTGGGAAAGCGTGTGTCCATGGGCTTTGGTCCCGGGTCAGGAGAATGGCGAGAGATCGTGGGTGTGGTTGGAAACGTGCGAGACGACGGCATGAGTCAAGATCCCTCCCCCACCGTGTTCTGGCCCATGATCACACCGAACCCATGGTGGGGAGAGCCGAACGCGGAACCCATCACCGCCCGCCGCTCCATGTCGTATGCCATCCGGAGCCCTCGAGCCACGACAGGTGAGCTCCTTCGGGAAGTCCGCGAGGCGATCTGGTCGGTCAATTCCAGTCTTCCACTGGCATCGGTGCGTACCTTACAGAGAGATCCAGGAAACCTCGATGTCCCGGACCTCCTTCACGCTGGTGATGCTGGGCATCGCGGCGGGTGTGGCATTGATTCTAGGAACCATCGGGGTCTACGGCGTGATTTCGTACATCGTCTCCCAGAGAACCCGAGAGATCGGAGTACGCATCGCCCTGGGCGCCGAGACCGGGAATGTTGCCGCTATGGTTCTACGACAGGGTCTAACGCTGGCCTTCGCCGGTGTGGCGGTAGGCGTTACATCCTCCTTGGGCCTCACGAGACTCATGAGCGCGCTCCTCTACGGAGTAAGCCCAACGGATCCCATCACTTTTGTGGCCACGTCCATCGGCCTCACCGGTATTGCTCTGCTGGCCAGCTATCTGCCTGCACGACGGGCCGCCGCTACCGACCCAGTGGAGGCATTGAGGGCGGAATAGTGATCGCTAGACACGAATGACCGTGGATAGCTCGGCAGTAACGAGCAAGGCGTTCATATCATCGGCGTCGGTCGTCAGGATGATGCTCGGCTGACAAGCGACGGCCGCAGCTGCGACGATCGCATCGACCCCCGAGGGTGGAAGCTTCGTACCACGAATCGCTTTCGTCCGCAGGACACCGGCCGTTTTGGCCAATCTCTCTCCACAGTTCATGATATTGCCCACCTGCTTAATGAGTCGCTCGATGGGAGCGTCGGTCTTCGCGCGCCCGGTGATCACTTCGGCCAGAGCGGCGGCGGGAATGCACACCGCCCAGCCACGCCTGGACAGGTCCTCAACAACAGAACAGGCAAGGAGGTCGGCGAAAGCGACCTTCGTGATGGCGCCACTGTCGAGGACGACCGTCCCTTTTGTTGAGACCGGAAAACGTGCCTTGGGTTTTCGCGGCATCAGCTCTCGAGGACCTTACTGATCCGTTTCGCTGCTTCGCATCGAGTGGCTTCGTTAGGCGCGCCATGCTCTGCATACAGCTCGTCTAGATACTCCTGAATACGAGCTTGTTGCAGCTTCTGCCGTGCCGCTTCGTTCAGAAACGCAGATACCTTGCGAGGACCGACGCGCCGTCGAATCTCATCAAGGATCTCCCTCTCCAGAGTGGCGGACACCTTCTCCATGGACATTGGACCAACCTCTGGATCCATTATACTACTCAAGTAGGATTTAAACCAGAGAATGAAAACCTGGCATCGAGGGCGAAATAGTCCGAGCACCGCTTGGAGCACGAGCTTGATCGATGTCTGTGCACCCAATGCGCACTTCGCGATCATCCACTGCCAACTTAGTTCACACCTCTCAAGCTTTTTTAAACAAAGACGTTCCTGCTTTGAACGCAGAACGCCGCCAACTTGGTTGGCGATCCATCTCCGTCATGACGACGGTTCGTTCTCAAAGCTCACGAGTCCTATTCTGCGTAACTCCCACAAATTCAAATAGATAGATAGGCATTTCGAGATTTCTTTCGCCCGGGCCCGGCCTGGCACAGCCCGTGTAATAGCAAGACAGCAGGAGCATCAAGCAAATGAAAACAAACGGTTCGAAACTCACGAACGAGAAAAGGAGAAGCAAAATGCGTTTACAAAATAGGCTCGATAACGGTCACGACGGAAACAACCTTCGAAACCACAAACTCCTCGCGAGTGCCTTGATGGTTGCTCTGGCGACCTTGCTTGGTTGTGAGACAAGCCCCACCGGCCCGGACGTGACACCGCCGGTCGAGGACCATCAGCCGGATCTTCCATCCGAGCCCTCGCAATCCGGCCAAGCGGATCTGCTCATCGCCAACATGCACATCTCCCCCGCCAGCCCGCGACCGGGAGATGAGATCACCTTTCGGGTGTTCGTCCGAAATGCCGGCAACGCTCAGTCCGCCGCCTCCAGACTCCATTTACAGGTTGGTGGTGAGACCAATCCCGCCGAAGCCCCGGTTCCGGCACTCGCCCCCGGGCAGGAGCACCAATACGAGAGAAGGGTCACGCTCAACGTCGCACAGAGCTACCTCGCTACCGCCACCGCCGATGCACGCGGTCAAGTGTCCGAATCGAACGAGGGTAACAACGTGGACAGTAGGAGCTTCGTTGTGGCAGAGGCCCCCGTGCAAGGACATCCGGACCTGAGGATCTCCAACATCGAACGCTCGCCGGCCAAGCCCGCCATCGGAGACGAAATCACCTTCTCGGTGTATGTGAGAAACGTTGGAAACGCACAGGCCGGTGCTTCCACACTTCGCTTCAGGGTCGGCGGCGAGACCATCCCGCCCGAGGCCACTGTTCCGGCGCTCGCCCCTGGACAGGTTTACCGATATGAACGGAGAGTCACCCTGAACGTAGCGCAGGGATACCTTGCCACCGCCACCGCCGATGCCTTGGGGCAAGTCGCTGAATCCGACGAGAGCAATAACGTTCTCACCCACAACTTCACCGTCGGACACGCGGACCTGAGAGTCCGACTCATCGCCTTCTCACCGGCCAGCCCCCAGGTTGGAGACCACATCACTTTTCGGGTGTACGTCAAGAACGAGGGGAATGCCCAGGCCCGCGCTTCCAGACTCCGCTTCAAGGTCGGCGGCGAGTCCAATCCTCCCGTCGTCCCCGTACCCGTACTTGCTCCCGGACAGGAGTACCGATACATGCGGACAGTGACCCTCTCCGTGGCCCAGAACTACCTCGCCACCGCCACCGCCGATGCGCTCGGTCAAATCGCCGAGTCCGATGAAGGTAACAACGTTCGCACCAGGTCCTTCACCGTGGCCCAATAGACGCGCGTCGCTCAAAGCGACCCTGCCCGAACGGCCCTTCCGGCAAATCGCCGGAAGGGCCGTTGCCCGTTTTGCCTGCAAGGTAATGACTGCGGTACAATTTCCGTTCCTACGTCAATCCCCAACAACTCCCGAGTGACTGCAATGGTGCAAAAGAAGAACGACAAGAGTGGTCAAGTGCTCACAAACGATAGCGAAAAGCTCAAGGTCCTTTGGGATATAAGCCACTCCCTCCATCAGTACATCAACGTGGACGGTCTCATTTTGCATATCATTCGACTCGTTCGAGATCTAATCGATGCGGAGGGCGTTGCGGTCTTGGTGGCGGACTCATCCACGGATGAGCTCGTCTTCACCTGGGCAGCCGACGAACCACCGGGAATTGCGGGAAAGTTGAAAGAAGTCCGCCTTCCCGCCAAGCAAGGAATTGCGGGAAGTGTCTTCTCGAGCGGCAAAGCCGAGTTGGTTCCCGATGTTGCGGAGGATCCTCGTCACTATCAGGATGTGGACGACATCACCGGCTTGACCACCCGGTCCATGATCTCGGTTCCGCTCAAAAAGAAGGACCGAACGGTTGGAATTCTGCAGGCCATCAACAAACGGAAAGGGGCATTTCGTCGAGACGGATCTCCACTTCCTTGAGACACTCGCACCGATCATCGCCATCGCTCTCGACAACGCCAGGATGTACACCGAACTGGACGAAGCTTACAAAGACCTGAAGGTCACCGACCGAGCCAAGGACGATTTGATTCGAGACGCCCAGCAAGAAAATTTGCGTCTCCGACGAGAAATAGACAAACGATACAAATTCAACCATATCGTCGGAAAAAGCGACCGTTTGATGGAGGTCTTCAAGCTCTGCGAGAAACTGACAGAATCCGAAATCACGGTTTTGATCGAGGGAGAAACCGGCACGGGCAAAGAGCTCATCGCACGAACGATCCACTACAGCGGCCCACGGAGTAACCGAGCCTTTGTCTCCCAGAATTGCGGAGGCATTCCGGACACACTGCTGGCAAGCGAGCTGTTCGGCCACAAAAAAGGCGCCTACACCGGAGCCTTCTCGGATAAGAAAGGACTTTTCGAGTTCGCAAACGGCGGCACTTTGTTCTTGGACGAGGTAGCGGAAATGTCCACCGCCATGCAGACGAGCCTGTTGCGGGTTCTGCAGGAGGGCGAGGTCAAACCTCTGGGCTCGAACCGGAGCAAAAAGGTCGATGTCCGGGTGATTTCAGCGACCAACAAAAAATTGTCGGAAGAGGTGAAAGAGGGCCGGTTCCGCGAAGATCTGTATTATCGACTGAGTGTGTTCACCATCGAGCTCCCACCACTGAGGGATAGAGACGGAGATGTACAGCTTCTCGCCAGGCACTTCGTAAGCGATCTCGCCAGGAAGGCCAAGAAGCGCTCCAAAGGACCGCACCTGAGCCAAGAGGCTCTCGATTGTCTCTCGGCCTACCCTTTTCCTGGAAACGTACGAGAGCTCGAGAACGAGATCGAAAGAGCCATGGCAATGGCCGGAGACGATGAGCTCATTCGAGTGGACCACCTCTCCGAGAAGATTCAATGCCGGGCGGAGCCCGGGAACCTCGCATTGGAGCTCAAGGGCTCACTCAAGGAACGGATCGAAGCGCTCGAAATCGCGATTCTCACCGAATGCCTCAAGAAACATGAGGGCAACAAGACCCGAGTGGCGAAGGAGCTGGGATTGAGTCGAAACGGCTTGATGAAGAAGATGCAGAGATACAATCTCAAGATATGAAGCAATTCGTAATAGAACTCGATGACGAGACGGCGGAGAAACTAGACCGGTTCGTGCCAGAACACTCACGCGAGCGGTCTCAGTTCGCATGTTCTGCTATCCGCCGGGCGCTGTGGGAGCTCGAAGAACGAGCTACAAGCAGGGCCTATCGAAAACGACCCGACTCCGGAGAGGACGCGCACATGGACGTGCGAGCCTGGGAGAGTGAGAAACCTCATTCATCGAACTAGGATGCTACGAGATTGAAAGCTTTCAGCGATACTGCTCGGCGTGACGTCCACGTGCGCAATCGAGGATGTTTCTCTACGTCTCACCACCCGTGGCATCTTGATCCGTTTGCGCCTCAGGCACGAGCGACTTTGTCGCGGATTCGTCCGACCGCACCCGAAGGACTCGTTGTGGAACCGCGATCTCGATTCCCGATTTGCGAAGCTCGTCGTTGACGGCAACATGCAATTCACTGGAGGCCTTCAGGAAATCCTCGACCCGCGTCCAGGCAAACAAGCGGAACTCCATTGCGCTTTCCCCAAACCGGATCATCCAGGCCGCAGGTGCAGGCGAATCGAGCACCAGTGGATGGCCATTCCCAACAGTCTGGAGAATCTCGAGAACCCGATTCGGGTCGGTTCCGTAGACGACCCTCACATCCATTTCCACCCGCCGGACGCGGTCGCTACGCGTCCAGTTGATGACTTCCTTGGCGACCAGATCGCTGTTGGGCACGACCACTTCGGCGCCGGAAAACGTGCGAATGGTGCTGGCGCGAATACCGATGTCGGTAATGTTCCCGAAATGCTCCGTGGTCTGTACGAGATCCCCGACCTGGATCGGGCGTTCGAAAATGAGGACCAATCCAGAAACAAAATTGCCAACGATGGTCTGGAGGCCGAAACCGATCCCAACGCCAAGCGCCCCGAAAACGACGGTGAGTTGAGTCCCCGTTAGCCCAGCCGCAGCTGCAGCCGCCAGAATACCGAAAGAGATAAGGGCGTAGTTGACGAGCGTAACAACTGAATGAGAAACGCCGGGGTTCAAGTTGAGGCGCGGCAAAACTTCTTCGCGGAGCAGAAACCTAACCATACGAACAATCAAAAAGGTAGCAATGACGATAATCACCGCGCCCAAGATGCTTCCTACGGAAAGGTTGAGATTACCGCTGGAGTATGTGGCCGACATCAAGAGCTCGACCTTTTGCCGCATCGGCTCGTAAATGTGGAGATTCTGCAGAGAATTCACTCCCCATCGGAGCGAGACGATCAATACGATGACAAAAGTCGATAGGCGGTCGAACTGCCGCTCGTGGCGCGGGAGACTATGCAGAAGACGGCCGACGGCACTGCCGGGGATGAGCCGAATCAAACCGATCAATGCTTTTGCAACGATGAACCAAGCTACGGCGCTGTAGGCGTTTTCGATCGTGGCCTCAGTGAGCAACTGTGCGAACGTGGACCACCCGAGAATGCCGGCGAACAAAGAAACCGCCAGAGGTATCGTGACCAGCAGAAGGCACGCCAATCCAAAACGCCTCCAACCGATTCCGAACTCATCGGTGCTCGAGCGCAAGTGTCGGGCGAACCACGCCGCTCCGGCGAGCGCCAAGGTCGTCGCGACCAAGAGCAGCAGCCGGCGCAGGAGGGAACCGTCGGGAGCGAGCTCCCAAAAGCGATTGATAAACCAAAGAAAGACTACGCCGAACAAGGCCGGTCGTGCCGAGGGGCTGACAAGCCCGACACCGAGGCGAAGCACCGGGATGATTGCAATAAAAGATATTAGGTCTCGGACAGAACCCGGGACCGTTCCCACGACATAAATCATCGAGACCAAAGTGAAAGCCAAGGCGGTGGACAGGGGGCGCGAAACGACGAACCGCGCCGTATCCAGTTCGGGGTCCTTCGACCAGGACCGGCTCCAGCGCTTCAGACCCACCGTCCCCAAAAGATAGGCGAAGAAAAGAGCTATCAGGAAATAGAAACGCTCGTGGCGTTCCTCAATAAAATCCGACACGGTCGTAAACCAATACCGGCCCGCCTCGCGGGCATCTTGCCAAAGCGATATCCCTTCGGAAAGACGGGTCGCATTCCAGATGGATGGCTCGTCTCGACTAAGCCAACGTTGGCGAACCGTTCCCGACATGGCGTCCACTTTTGCGATCGCTTCGGCCCCAACCTCTCCTCCTCTAGAAACTCGGTCGATGACGGCGGCAACTCCATCGCTGCGTTCTCGGATACGGCCATCTATGTCGGATAATCTCTCGCGGATCGCATCGATACGCTGCAGGAGCTCCGGAGAAAACTCCTCGCTCGTCGCGAGCTCACGCGTTGCCTCCCATTGTCTTCGCGTTCGCCCTAGCGCCTCGCGCTCCTCCGTCAACGATTTCCAACGGGTCTGGAGCGACGACATCCAATCGGCGACTTGGGCTTGGAACTTCACCCACTTCAAGCGGTGATCATCCAGCACCCGCGTCGAGACCCGGTCCTCATCGAGTCCATCGAGCTCGCTGTGTAACGCCACGAGCTCGTCTTTTTTTTCATCGACGGTGGTGCGAATCAACGCCACCTCGTCGCTCGGCTCGAGCAACGCGTCGACGCGCCGCAGCTCGGCGATGACCTCGTCGGCTCGAGAGGGGATATCCGAGGCTGGAATCGGCACGGGCTCGGCGGGGACCGCCGGTATGGGCGCCGGTTGCTGTGGCTCCTGCTGAGCCACCGCGGGATGAACGAGGACAGCGACAAAGGCGACGAACGCCCACACGAGGAAACGTAATTTGAACATGACTCTCATTTCTCGTTCTCTACTCGAGAAGCTTGAAGAGCAAGGAAACAACGAAGCCGGCGAGCGTGCTCAATCCAACGATGTTCGCACTTCCGAGGTGCACCGCCTCGGGGATCATAGTGGATAGCAATCATGGTGAGCATGGCACCAGCCGCGACCCCCTCGAACAAATTGAACCAGGTGTGAGACAAGGTCCCAGCCAGCAAGATAGCCCAAGCCAGAGCCGACTCCCGTCATGATCATGAGGGAAGTCCAAAGTCCCAGGATCCGAGTCGATGTTAGACCGTGCTTTTTCATGTTCGCCGAGCTATAGAGCGCCTCGGGAAGATTCGAGAGGAACAAGCCCGCAATCAGCGTGTAAGGGAGCACGTCCAGAAAGCGCAGACTTTCCAACGCCGCTCCGCGCTCCATGAGAAGTACGGCAAGGCCGGACCCGAGAATGAGACTTTCGGGGATTCCGTCGAGCAAAATACCGAGCCAGATGGCCAAGGGAGCATTCTCGTGCTCCTGAGCGACCTCGCGAAGCTGCGCTCCGGCGGGAAAAGAACCGTGGCCATGGAGCGCCTGCCTCGCCTCGACGATCCAGTTTCCGACCCGAGCCTCGTGTTCCTCTTCCACCCGTTGCAGTATTTCCAATCGCTCACTCGCGAGATCGCGACACGCCGCCCCGAATCCGGGAGAGACCGCCCGCAGCCGGTCGAAGTCCGGTTTTCGGAGCTCAAACGAATCCACCGGTCCGTTAGCCACCACGGTTACCAACGACGGCGAGCTGGTCATCAATGCAAATAGCCCAAGTGTTTCTCCCCCTTCGGAGTCCGTCGTGTTCCCGTCCGGAACTTGTATTCGGACCAAGCCTCGCCGGATCAATATAAGAGAATGCACCGGCGCACCAGCCCTATAGATTTGTTCTCGGTCCGCAAATCGAACCGGATGCAGCTTATCGAGAAGGTGCGGGACGTGCTCGTTTTCCACCGAGGAAAGAAGCGGCACCGTGGACAGCTCTTCGAGCATCTCTCCGGCATGAAGGTGCGGGCGCCTCCGGAAATGGTTGAGAATACTTGCGGTTTTGCGGAGGAATGCCCCATGCGCGTTGAGGAGTTGATCGAGGAGCACGAACAAAACGCCGCCCACCGGCAGGCCGACAATCAGAGCCCAAAACGCTTTTAGTGAATCTCCGTGTGTATTTTCCGCGGAGAGAGCCAGAACCTGCGGCGCCACCAACTCGATGGTGAGCGCAGTGATGAGAGCCCCCGCCCCGAACGCGGCCAGAAACGAAAGCACCGTGGGTCCCGGAAGTCGTCGTAGTCCCAAGTACGAGCCGAGAGGCAGTGAGACCGCGCTCACCAGACCAATACCGACCGCCCACATGAGGTACGGCCACAAGGCTAGCTCCATTTAGTAACCCCGCTGCTACAGCCATTGACGGACCTGCCAGAGCCGTATGGCCGGAATGCCAGCGGAGAATAGCACGATTCCAACCGTCGCCTCGAATCCGGCGACTATGCTATCCTCGCACGTCGCTCCCCCGGAGCAAGCTTGAAAGGTAGCGATCCTCATGGAACTTTTTGCCGTCGATTTAGTTGTGTTCCTTGCCTTCATCGTCACGGTCGTCACCGTCGGAATCGTCAAGAGCCGACATGAAGAGGACAGCGAGTCCTACTTCCTGGCCGGACGGGGCCTTGAGCTGGTGGCTGATCGGCTTCTCACTCATCGCCGCAAACATTTCTACCGAGCAGTTTGTCGGCATGTCGGGCCAGGCGGCCGATTATGTCGGACTCGCCATCGCGAGCTATGAATGGATGGCCGCCATCACGCTGATCGTCGTGGCTTTCGTCTTTCTGCCCAGATTCCTGCGAACCGGCATCTACACCATTCCGGAGTTTCTCGAATACCGCTATAACGAGGCGGCCCGGACGACCATGGCGGCGTTTACGATGATCATCTACGTCGGCGTGACCATTGCCGCGGTCATCTACTCGGGCGCTCTAACCATCGATACGCTCTTCAAGGGTCAAACGTTATTAGGAATCGAGCTCAACGTCGTCACCGCCTCCTGGATCATCGGCATTATCGCCGCAATCTACGTCATCAGCGGGGGACTCAAGGCCTGCGCCTGGGCGGATCTGCTGCAAGGATCGGCGCTGATCGTCGGCGGCGGTGTGATCAGCTACCTGGCATTCCAGGCCATTGGAGCCACCCCGGTCGCCGATTTAGCGACAACGGGCACCGTGGAGGGATTGGCCGACCACGCCGGCGGCGTGACCAAGTTCTTCGCCCTCAACAAAGACAAGCTCCACATGGTGCTGCCGGCGAACGACCTCATTTTGCCCTGGACGGCACTCGTCGTCGGGCTCTGGATTCCGAATTTTTACTACTGGGGCCTCAACCAGTACATCACGCAAAGGACATTGGGCTCGAAATCGTTGGCCCAGGGACAAAAGGGAGTGGTGTTTGCCGCCGCCCTCAAACTGATCATTCCCTTCTTAATCGTCTTCCCGGGAATCGCCGCGTTCAATCTCTTCAGCGATTCCATGGCCGAAAAAGCCACCGAGGACAACGTCCCGATCCTCGAAGAATTCGACGCCATCGTGGCGACCGGGCGCAATCCCGAATACAAGGTCTTCGAGCTCGACGCGCACTGGCGGGAGATGAATCCTGAGAAGGCCTTCGAAATCGATGCCTTCAATGATGGAGTGCAGAAAGTTGCCGAAACCGAGGGAAAATCCGTCACAACGGCGAAGAAACTCGTTGGCTATAAATACGACACGGCTTTCGGGATGCTCATCGGAAAACTGGTCCCCAGCGGAGTGGGACTACAGGGCTTCATCCTTGCCGCTATCCTCGGCGCGGTGGTGAGCTCGCTCGCCTCCATGCTCAACTCGGCTTCGACCATCTTCACTATGGACCTCTACCGCCAGTACCTGAACCGTGAAGCGTCCCAGAAAAATCTTGTATTCGTCGGTCGGTTTTGCGTCGGGATCTTCGTGGTGATCGGATGTATGATCTCACCCCTTCTAAACGATCCCCGGTTCGGCGGCATCTTTACCTACATCCAGGAGTTCCAAGGCTTCATCTCTCCCGGTATCCTCGCCGTCTTCGTTTTTGGATTCGTGGCGCGCCGGGCGCCGGCGGTTTGCGGCGTGGTCGGCCTCTGGTCGGCTCCGGCGATCTACCTCGCGTTGAAGCTCCTACTCCCGAATCTGGCGTTCCTCGACCGAATGGCTGTCGCTTTTTTCTGTGTGATCGTCATCATGACCGTCATCACGATCTTGCGACCGCTCTCGAAACCGATCGAAATGCCGGTGAAGACCAAGATCGACCTCGAGCCCTCACGCACGGCACTCGGCTTTGGTATAGCAGTCGTGGTGATGACCCTGGTGCTCTATGCCTATTTCTGGTGATGAGGTCCCGTCGTTTGCTAACGACGATAACGGTGAAATGACCAGAGGCCGCTTTCTTCCTTCAAAGAATGATTGCTACGCGCCATAGGGAAGAAAAGCCCTAGGTCCTGGGGCGAGAAGAAAAGGGAGCCTCGTGCGGACGACGGAAGGCGTGGCTCTCGGAAGACCGACAACATAAGCTCGTCCACCGCGACGGGAGGCTCGTAGAGGGTTCGCGACGTCGACGGTCCCGCTTCGATGACAACGGTTCCGAAACCTCGGTTTTCGCGCAGATAGGTGACGGCGTCTCGGAGTCCGGGCCATGACCGCCCAACCACCTCGACCGAGTCTCCCGCTTGCCCGGCGAGACGCTCGGCAGCTTCGTCGGTCGTCAAAACGATGGTTCTCGTGGAGCTCCGAAAGAGCGGGTGTTCGAAATCGAGCTCGCGTCCAGAGGTCAGGACGGCGCTCACGGGCGGAGCGGCCTTACCCAGCCTTTCCCGGCGCCACTCGAGGAGAGCATCCGACACAGGTGCCTTGAGCTCGTGCGTGACCTGCGGTTCATCACGGAGGATTTTACCGGTGGTGAGGATCACATCGGCGCGGGCCCGCGCCACGCTGAGTGCAAAGGAGTCGGTTGGGCTGTGGGGTGTGCCTTCCTGGATCGCCAAGGTCTTGAGGCTCCGCACGGACTCGGCCCACACCGACGTAACCTGAACCACCCCACGATCCGCGGTGAGATCCGTACCATAGATTTCCTTAATCAAACTCGAGCATTCGTCGGCGTTCGTGACGTTCAAAGCACTCTCCTTCTATCGGGTCGGTCACCCATCATACTACCTGGGCGGCCCCAATCGAAAACGTTGAAGGACTCGATGAAACGCCGATTCGTTCAGCGGATTTTCATCGAGATGGAACAAATGAGTGGAGCAACGGCAGTCGGAGGAACCGAATCCATGAAACCCCGATCGATAGAGCCCCGAAAGGGCCTCCGCGACAGCGCACTCGTCGCGCCGTGAGGAGCGAATCGGGAGCACATCAACAACCTCGGATTTTTGCCGAAGGTAGTCGACGTGCCAATGAAGCTTCTTGCGTAAACGCCGATGCCTGGCAACTCGAGCGGTCAGATTGCGCATGGCCGAGCCCACGTAAATGTAGTGACCGCGTTTGAAAGGAAAGGTCCCAAGGTGGCCGATTTTGATTCGAGCGGCTCGATTCAACTTCAATATTAGTAAATAGCTCCCTCGGTCATCGACTTCCCTCTCCAAGTAGTCCCAGGGTATCTCGAGGGCCTTCACCTCCGATGATAACGACAGGTCCCCTTTCCACTGGATCGCGACAGGGAGAATCATCAGTTTGTTTCTAAGATCGAGAAAAGTACGACTGAAGGCGAGATCCGTGTGGTAGTCGGGCATGAACCACCGGACATCCGGCGTTTGGATCAGTTCCTGATGAGTGAAATTGAATGCAAAAAGTAAACAATTTTCCGGGAGCTGACCGCTGATGGCTGATGGCTGATAGCTCGCGGCGAGCCGCGACACCCTTTTGGTTGCGGCTATGCCGCGTCAGGAAGAGCACGGCACCGCGTGCTCGACCGTCGAGAGACGCCAACTCGACGAGATGCTTTCGTCCCCTTTCTGTGGCCGCATCGGGAAACGTGGCAACGCCATTGTCGAACAGCGTACACGACTTGACCTCGAGATACAGATCGCGGCGATTCTTGCGGAGAAGGAAGTCGAAACGGCTCTTTCCAAGCGGCGCTTCTCCACGGACAAGCTCGAATCCTCGAAGCTCCGGAATGAGCTGATGCTCGACAAGATGCCGCGCCACTCGATTGGTCCGATGGGTATCCAAAAATACCGGGGCACCGTCCCGTTCAACCGCCAGCACGGAATAATCGGTTTTCCGTCCCGGTGTGGATGCCAAGCTCAAATGGAGCCTCGCACCAGGCAAAAGAAGCTCCGAAAGTCGCCCCGGATTGGCGAGGTGAGCCACGACCTCTCCCACACGCGGGATGCGGCACTTGACAATGAACCGATTCGGCCGTTCGATAAAACGCCCTTTTCGAATCGGCCCGGAAGGAAGAAAACTGCGGTTCATAGCATGTAGGCAAGGGGCGCCCTGGAACCTGGGTTTCCGGGCGATCCCAGCGAACACTTGGGTGTAAGGGCGCCTCTTGTTCGAAACACCCTTGCCCGTCCTTAGTCCGGAAGATGACGGCGAAGCCGTCATCCCGCTCCATTCTGAGTTCTTGAGTTCTGAGTTCTTGGGTTCTCTTGCTTATTGCTACTTGTTATACTCCGCGACCCACTTGGCGTGCTCCGCTTTCACCTTTTCACGTAATTCTGGATCCGTGAAAAGACGCAAGGCTGAGGCAGCCATGACCTTGGTGGTCAAAACGAGCGATTTGTGGCCGGGATCGCTGACCGTAAGATCGGCGTTTTCCTGGGAATGTCCGGCGACCTCTGGAGTATCCCCGGTACCGATGTGAACGGAAACGCCCGGAACCAGGATTGTGGCAAAGCCCGTCTCCTCCCATTGGCTCGGCACGTTCCTTTCCCCGATCTCGACTCCCCCATAGTCCACCGCATATTGAAAGACGAGATCGTTCATGGCTCCCACGGAGATACCGGGCTTGTAAGCTCCGTAGTGATCGAGGTCCACGGTCGTTCCCGTTGACATCGCCGCACCCTTGGCCATGTTATCGAGCTCTTCGACCTTCTCGTCCATCATCTCATTGGCCTTCCTCGGACTCATCTCGCCGACGGGGGTCTCATCGATAATGTGACGGATCCACATGGTCGCCGAGGCCATCTGAGGAACGATGTTCGGCGCCACGCCTCCGTCGCTCACGATACCGTGGAACCGGAACTGAGGCTCCGAGTGCTCCCGCATCATGTCAACGGAGTGGAAGAGCAGAAACACCGCATCCAGCGCGCTCCGACCTTCCCAAGCGCCCTGAGCATGAGCAGACTCGCCATGAAAGGTGTATTTCATTTGCCGGATATGGCGGGCCGCAAAACCGCCCGGGTACCGGAGGGTCTTATCCGAGGTACCGTGCGATCGGAAGGCAAAGTCCACGCCATCGAAATAGCCGGCGTTTGCCATGGCGGCCTTGGACGGCGGACCCACCTCTTCGGCCGGCGTACCGATAACCCACACACTACCGGCGACGTTTTTGGCCTCCATGACCTTGGCAAGAGCGATGGCGGCTCCGATGCCTGTCGGTCCCTGCATGTTGTGCTGGCAGCCATGAAACGGGGGGTTGCCGCGCAGGGAGTCATATTCGACGACCAGCGCAATGACGGGAGACTCGGTCTTTCCCTTGTACTTGGCCTTGAATGCCGTCGGAAGCCCCTTTGGACCGGAGTAGTCCGCCGGAATACCGCCGATAGTCTTGAATTTGTCGAAGCTCGGATCGAGCCCCGGCACACCCATTTCGACTTCGAAACCGTGCTTCGCGAGCTCCTCCGTCAATGCCTTCGCCGCTTCGAACTCGAGGAAACCCGGCTCCGGGTTCTTGTACATCCAATCGTTCAACTCGAAGAGGCGAGGAGCGAGAGTGTCGACCTCGGCATCAACGGCCTTTCGAAGCTCAGTGGTTTGAGAGCTCTCGGGCGGGATAACTTGTGGGGGTTGGTCGGCCCCTACGGAAAGACACGAGAATAGACCCGCTAGAACAAGGACAATCGCTTTTCGTGCAAGCATCTCTCCCTCCTTAATTAATAGAAGAATACGAGACCACGTAGTGTACGCAATCCTATTTGGAGTCGCCTTTCGAATCAAAACCGACATCGGCCGAATATCGTAGGCCAGGCTGTGCCTGGCACCGAATCGTAGTAAGTCGTATGATCCCCGTTTCAGAAGGAGGAACTATGACGGAGCGTCCGGTATGGAAACGAGTCATCGGGATCATGGGTGGCCTTGGGCCTTTCGCTCATCTAGAGCTCGAACGCCTCATTCTGGCGGCCACCGAACAAGTGATCGGCCGTCCACCCCATGACCAGGACTATCCAGCATGGATCTTGTCTTCCGTTCCCGCAACTCCGGACCGGACCCTGGCTCTGCTCGAAGGCGGTCCTTCTTCCCTACCCGCTTTGCTCGAAAGCGCTCGACGCCTGAGCGGGAAGTTCGGCGCCGACTTCGTCGTCATCCCCTGCAACACCGCCCATGCCTATCTGAACGAGCTTCGCGCGCAGGTGCCGCTCCCGTTCATTGATATGGTTCAGGAAACGGCCGAAGAAGCTCTCCGGCGCGTCGGCCCGTCCGGCGGCGTGGGGATTCTCGGCACCACCGGAACCGTCAAAGCAGGTATCTACTCGAAGCAAGTCGAAGCGCTAGGAGCGCGAGCCATCACGCCTCTCGATCTGGGTGACGGGGAAGAGCTCCAAGAAAAGCTCGTCATGGAACCCATTTTCGGTGCTCTAGACGGTGCCAAACGGTTGGGTGGCGGCATCAAGTCCGGAAAATGTGCCATCCCCGAAGAAAAGGAACGCCTGGCGCAACCGCTCCGCAAAGCGGCAAAACTGCTTGCCGAAGCGGGTGCGGACATCGTTCTCACGGGTTGCACGGAAATCCCACTCGCGATCGGTCGGGACTCGGCGGACGGAGTGCCCCTTCTCGACCCCATGGACGTGGCCGCGCGCGCCTGCGTGGACATCGCCATCGGCAAACGGCCGCTTCCGTGACGACGGATTTTTCACTTTCAAGGAGATTCAAGGATGTTGAAATTCATCGGTTCCGTGACCGCCCTCATCGTGCTCGCCTCAGGGCCGATCTCGGCGCAAAATTACTTGACTGATTCGGGAAAGATCCGTGTCCTTGTCCTCAAAGATCCCTATTCGGATTCCCGAACCGGTCCCGAGCACCTCAAAGGGCCGGAGCGACTCGCAACCGAAGGACTCGCCGATGTCCTCGAGCGAACCGGTTGCGAAACCGATCGAATTGTCGATGTGAAGATGCCGACGGAATCGGAACGAGAGTACGGCGAATGGAACCGCGCTTCGCTCACCAACCGCGTGCTCAACAAAGCCATAGCCACTTACGACAAAGACGAGGTTTTCGTCGTTGGACTCCTGTCAGGGAGCAAATCCGTGACCGGGATGCTGGCCGGTTTGCAGCACATGGGCCCGGGGAGAAGTCCACTGAAAGACAGCATGAACCGCGACATCTCCGGGCTGGTCCGCCTGGGAGAAGGAAGACCGCTCACGGTGGGCTTGGTGTGGATCGACTCCAAAGGCTCGTTCCATACACCCGATACCACCCTTGAAGGAGACATGGGCGGCATGAACGTCGCCGTGGCCGCCGGCCGAAGCAACTCAACGCTCCGTCTTCAAGCCGGGCTCGACCCGCCGCTCTCCACAAAATATATCGTGATGGCTGGATTGCAGAACATGGATCCCTATGAGCAGGTTGAAATCCACAACACGTTCATCGAGACCCTGTCGGTCGAACGACATCAAGAGTCGCTCCGATAACGTCACCGGGCAAATGAAAAGGTTGAGCCTACTAACGGACGTCATCTATATACACGTTGACCTGAGCGTGCTCGACCCGGCTGAAGTACCCGGGCACCCGCACGCCCCCCCAAAAGGGCCAACGAGCACGGAGCTCGCCGCTTGTCTCGAAGCCATGTTCCAATACCCTAAGGCGGCAGCCATCGGGATCGCCTCCCTACCTGACGATGCGAAAGACGTTTCTTTGAAGGCAGCCTATCGGCTATTGGAAGGAGCCCTGCGGGGCGTCAAGAGCCGGCCGCCAATCTGATGGATTCGTGCCGAACTAACACTGATTGCCGAGGATGATGAGATGAAATACAAGAGCGCATTGTTAGCCCTGTTGCTTACAGTTCTGTCTACAAACGGTTGGACTCAAGAATACCGTGACGGCGACACCATCAGAGTTGCTATTACGAGAAATCCCTTCGGCGCCGCCGACAGCATCATGGCGGAAGGTCTGGCCGAAAAACTCGAAGCGTTGGGGAGCGATATCCGTAGGAACAAGACCTTCGCCTTGACGGAGGAGGAGAACACCTATCGAGGCTGGGCTAGGGACGCCCTCGTGAGCCGACACATGGCGAACCTGATCTCGGAATACGGAAAAAACGAAAACCTCACCGTCGCCCTGTTGAACAACTGCGCTGATTTGCCGGGCATATTGGCCGGAATTCAGCATATGGGCCCCGGTAAAGAAAAGCAGACCTATCACCTCGCCGCCAATGTCCCCCACCGCGTGGGACTTATCTATTTCGACGCTCATGCCGACATCAACATTCCTGAAACCACCCTCAGCGGCATGTACGGAGGTATGGATGTGTCTCTCGCCGCCGGATTGTTCAACCCAAACAACCGACTCATCCACGGCCTCGACCCGCCGCTTCCTCCCAGCTACATCGTTTTAGGTGATGTCCGGGACACGGATCCTCGCGAACAGGCGCTCATCGACCGGTTGAACGTCGAGATCATCTCGACGAATGACATCCGGAATATCACCGAGAACGTACACCACCAGATGGAACGTCTGAGTCGACTGACGGACTTGATCTATATCCACGTAGACATGGACGTCCTTGCTCCCGAAGAAGTGAGCGGCCACGGCTTGACCGCTCCCGACGGACCCACCAGCCACGAGCTCGCCGCTTGTATTGAAACGATGTTCACCTATCCCAAAGCGACGGCGATAGGCATCGCGTCCACACCTTACGGGGAAAGGGATCCAGAGCACCTCTCGCGCCAAGCGGCCATCCGCTTGATCGAGGGAGCCGTCAAAGGGGTCAAGAGACGATAGCCGCCCTCTTGATTGCCGTTGTTTTCACCGCAACTCCATCGCCGGATGGCCGACCTCAATCTACGATCATGGATTGATCGAAGAAGAGGTTGAAAAGGTGCTGGAGGCGCACCGATCCTGAGCTCAAACAACCAGTTCATGGTCAGAACCAGCGGCTGTTGGGGCTGGGGCGACAACGACTCCACGCTCGAGCTATGGAGAACCGATTCGTCGGCCCAGATTTGAATCCCGCCATGGCCGATGTAGCTGACCACCGACGCCCCTTCATCGAACCCGCTTGACGGGTCGCCACCACACCCAGTTCTTCAAGAGAGATATGCCGTGGAGTGTTCGATGCCGGCACTGTGGCGACAAGCTCTTCCGCATCGGCATCAAAATCTCCCGCCCCATCCTGGTTGTCGCTGACCAGAGCGATGGTCGCCCCCAGCGAAGCGCCTCCCGTTTCGTAAGCGAGAATCTTTTCCACCATCGTGCTCACTTCATCGACACTCGCTGCAGGGAGTCGGCCGATGGCAACGTCCGGCAACCGATCGTCACCGTTGACCGCGGCGTAGGTCGGGTCGGAGACAGTCTGTAAATAGCGGGTCTCGAGCATCAGCGGGGGCACGTGGTTTTCGACATTCAGACCGTAGTAGTTCTTGAAGTCGTAGGTGGCGTCTCCTAGCAGGAGCACATAGCGCAGCGACGGAGCTTTCCAGTGATGATAGGCGTAAGAGAGGAACTCTCGGATCGCTTCCGGCCGGCTCTCGCCGAATCCGAACTTCGCATAAATCTGTTCGACCGGTACGGCAAGGGGGTCAAACCCTGTCGGCGCCGATGGTCGAGAAGAGGCCGGGCGGCATCGAGAAACGCTCGTGGGCCGATGACGATGTAGTCCGCTCCACGGTTGGAAGCGTGCTTCAACTTGTTGTCAGTATACGTGCCCACGATAGAATGTACACTGATAGATGTATCGACAGATATCATGAGATGCTTTAAGATACTATTAGATACTGCGGGACTGTGATGGCTAAAGGCAAGCTTTTTCAATGCCAGATAACGGTGCCATCCGGAGTTGAAGCTAAGCTACTGAAAAAACACCATATTGAAATTTGGGAAATTGAAGAAGCCGTTTATGACGACCCGAATGCCTTTTCTTTGACTTATCACGATTGTTATTTTGTTTACGGGCAAACATTTGCGGGTAGACACCTTATTGTTTTAGTAAGAGTGTTATCTGCTGAAGAAATATCAAAACTGAGTTTTACGTCCGGAACCGATGTCATAAGAATTATTACGGCCAGGGATATGAATCGACATCAGAGAAGAATGTATAGCAAAAGACGGAGTTGACGAATGGCAAATTCAAGAAAAATATCAGACGTTCCGGTCATGAATGACGACGAACTAGCCAAATTCTGGGAAAGTAATGAACCAGAAGATTTTGAAGGTTGGGATGAAGGTGATCTTCGGTTCACGCGCCCTCCCAAAAAACTGATACAACTCCGGCTGGACCCTCGAGATGTCAGAATTATCGACAGGGAATCCAAACTCTCGGGGATCGACAGGGCTCAGTTGGTGCGATCCTGGGTAAAAGAAAAGATCAGGCTCATTGAGAATTGACAAACAAACAACCCAAGCGCCTACCGCAAGCACATATTCACTTCAACGCACCGGATTAGCTGTCCTCCGGAATGACTTGTTCGTCTTTTTCAAGATGCCACTTCATATGCAGCTTTCGGTGATTGACGGCCCCGAACAGGTGACCGATGCTCAAAAACTCCGGGAAAGATCCCGAATCGGCATAGACTCCCTGAACGGCGAGCACCGCATCTCCTAGTCGCAGGTGCTCGGCCGAAGTGAGCTCGCTCAACAACGCCTTGTGGTATAGATACGCCGGCTCGTTCAGGCTCAGCCCGGTCGGAAAGAAAGCCGCGATCGCGCCTTTACCCTCCGCCTTTACCAGCTCATCCGAAAGCGAGTTGAAGCAAGGGAACTTGACAGGCAGCGATCTCTTCTGCGATCTCGGACGTCGAGCGGGCTGGATACGCCGTATCAAAAATAGAGATGGAGCGCGAATCAATACCGGCCTAACAGTCTAGGACGAAGTGCCTAGCTGCTAGAAACAGATGACCGGTTTACTGCTAGTATTCCTTATACCGCAGCTGCATCGCCGGATCCCCGAACAAGTGATAGATACTCAAAAGCTCCGGGTAGGCTCCCGTTTCGGCATAGGCCTCTTGTGCCGCAAGCACGGCATCTCCCAGACGGGGGTGACTCCCGTGGATAAGCTCGTTCAAGAGCGCTTTGTGGTAAAGGTTGGCCGGACCGTTCAAGCTCATACCGCTCGGGGAAAAGGCGGCGATGGCACCCTTCCCCTCTGCCTTGACCAACTCTTCGCTCAGCGAGTTGAAAAACGGAAAATGAAAGTAACCATTGAGGCAGTTCAGGTTGCACAATCTCCAAAAAGTCCCGGGGGTCCACCACGAGATAGTCGGCACGGTTTCGTGGGCGCTTCAACACGCTGGAGAAAGCTTTGCGGACCTCGTAGGTCCCACCCTGATACCCGATAGGATCTTCTCTTCGACTATGAGAGCTGACGGTCGCCCAGGCTTTGCCTTGCAGGTTAACGGCTTCGCAGTAAAATCGATACTACTTATCGACGGCTTGTTCGTCTTCGAATCGCCAGAACCGCCTCGGTGAAAGGATAGGGATGCCTTTCACTACTTGAAGCCCCTGCAACTCTTTGTCACCCGTCACGAGACAATCACAACCGCCCGCGATGGCCGTTCCCAAGATCGGAAGATCATCTGGATCTATAGGTAGGGGTGGCGACATCAGCTCAGGTGCGAAGAGTTCCGCCCGCTCCCGGATCAACCGAACCATCTCAAGTGCGTCTCTTTTTGTGAAATGGAACTTACCGAGTAGGTGTTCAGTCAACTCGTCGAGAATGTACTTCGAAGCAACGAGTTGATGATTCCGCGTTACGTGCTCGAAAAGCTCGTGACAAGCACCGTGAGTAATGAATGCTGCAATGAGAACGTTGGTATCGAGGAGAACTCTCACGATACCCTATCAAACACATCGTCGTCGGTGTAAATTCCCTGTGCCTTTGCCTTCGCCAAAAGTCGCGCTCTCAGCGCCCTAAAACGACGAAAAAACAAGTAGTCCCGAATCGATTCCCTGACCAGGTCGCTACGAGAGACGCCCTCTTCATCACAAACCTTATCGAGCGCTTCCTTGATGTCCTCTGGAAGGCTGATTGCCACCGTTTGCCTCATTTTCAAGCCTCTGTATTAAAAACTAATACAGCTTAGAACGATTGTCAATCATAAGGATTGTGCTTTTTAGTGGCGGAGAGCGGTTACGCGGTGGAGAACGGTATCTGATTTTTCTTGGATTCAGTTCAGTGATTCGATCTGCGCGTCATGCTGATAATCCGCAGCTCATACTTCAAAATCCGCAGCTCATTGCCATAGTCCGCACGCCATTAACGGTTGGAAAGGTCCGAGCTTGTCAAGTAGATGTACACGCACCACCGGGCGTCAAGCGGGATTTTGAATGGCATCTGGATGATCGAGCGGGTGCTGCCACTTCAGACCGGGGAATCGAGCGAAATCACGGTCGGTCGTTATCCAGAGACTACCTGACTCGATGGCAAGAGCCGCGAACCAAGCATCTGTCACGAGATTGCCCTTGGCGTTCGCCGCCTCACAGAGACGGGTGAAAACGGACCAGTGGTTTTCTGAGGGTCGCACAACGCGGCAGTTTGGGTGTTGTCGTAAGGACTCGTTAAAACCGATTGCTTCCTTGAGCAAGCTCGGCTCTTTGAAGATCTTGGGGTGGGTTGTAATGCGAACGACACTCGACAGCACCTGTTCGGAGATGGCGAAAGCAGCGTCTCCGTTAAGGAGATCGAGCAGCCAGGCCCTATAGCCGTCGTGGCGCTCCGCGTCTTTCCTGAACGAGTAGATGAGAACGTTGACGTCCAGCAGATTCACGCACGGCCTTCCATGATATCTTCGAGCCCGGCAGAAGAGTCGAGGTTGACGCCTGGACGCAGGCCTCCTTTGCCGGACGCGGGGAGTGTGAAGCGTTGGGCACGAGCCTGTTTCGGCCTTCTTCGGTAGGTAGAGAAGATCGCTTTAGTAATCACTTCGCCGATGGTCATTCCCTTTTCACCAGCTTCTTTCCTGCACAGCTCGAGGGCTTCATCTTGAATGGTAATCGTCGTCCTCATGTTTCATATCATATTAAAAGATCATCGTGATGTCAATAGTAGATGATATGATGTGAAACAAAGGGTGGTTCTTCCAATCCTTGAAGTCTCCTCCTATTCCGAGACAAGCCTGCCGTTTCGGCTGCTCCGTTTACCGCAGCGTCAAGGCGGGATCCCCCAGCAGATGGTAAATACTCAAAAGCTCGGGGTAGGCTCCCGTTTCGGCGTAGGCCTCTTGTGCCGCAAGCACGGCATCGCCCAGTCGGAGATGAGTTCCGTGGAAGAGCTCGTTCAAAAGCGCTCTGTGGTAAAGGTGTGCCGGTCCGTTCAAGCTCATACCGCTCGGGGAAAAGGCCGCGATGGCTCCCTTGCCTTCCGCCTTGACCAGCTCTTCGCTCAGGGAGTTGAAAAACGGAAAATGAAAGTAACCATTGAGGCAGTTCATGGTGAGCACGAGGGGCTGTTGGGGCTGGGGCGACAGCGTGCCCACGCTCGAGCTGTGGAGAACCGATTCGTCGGCCCAAATCTGAATGCCGCCGTGGCCGATGTAGCTGATGATTGAAGCCCCTTCATCGAATGCATCGAGGACCGCTTGACGGGTCGCCACCGTACCCAGTTCTTCGAGAGAGATGATGCCGTGGAGCTTTCGACGCCAACACGGTGGCGGCAAGCTCTTCCGCATCGGCATCAAAATCTCCCGCCCCATCCGGGTTGTCGACTGACCAGGATGAGCGGCGCGCCGAGTGAAGCCTCTCCCGTTTCGTAGGCCAGAATCTTTCCCACCATGGCCCGTAACTCATCGACACTCGCCGCGGGGAGTCGGCCGATGGCAACGTCCGGCAACAGGTCGTCCCCGTTGACCGCGGCGTAGGTCGGGTCCGAGACGGTCTGTAAATAGCGGGTCTCGATCATCAGCGGGGGCACGTGGTTTTCGACATTCAGGCCGTAGTCGTTCTTGAAGTCGTAGGTGGCGTCTCCGAGAAGGAGCACATAGCGCAGCGATGGCGCCGTCCAGTGATGATAGGCGTAAGAGAGAAACTCTCGGATCGCTTCGGGCCGGGGCTCGCCGAATCCGAACTCGGCATAAATCTCTTCGACCGGTACGGCAAGGGGAGTCAAACCCTGCCGGCGCCGATGCTCGACAAGAGGCCGGGCGGCATCGAGAAACGCTCGAGGGCCGATGACGATGGTGTCGGCCCGGTTGGAGGTGCGTTTCAACCACGCCCTCGAGGCTTTTCGAACCTCGGGATTCTTTATCTGGGAGGCATCGACAACGAGATAGTCGTGCTCCGCCTCGGCGCGGAAACGAAAGACGTTATCGCCCGAGGTGGACGCACCGGAGAGCCACACCGGCTGCGCTCGAGTCGTATCGACGAGCGACGCTTCGAGACGACAGACCCGATATCTCCGCCGTTCCCGACTCGGTCCATCTCCCCTCGAGCACGCCGCCCTCCGCCATGGGGAGCCTGCGGATAGGTGACGGTGAAGCGATCCACGTACACCATCGAATAGGCCGCCCTCGTATCGCCGACGTTTTCGATCTCGAGAAGGTTGTCGCCTTCTTGGAGCACACCGGGACCGAGCTCGACGTCGAGTGCTTGCGGAAGCTTCCCGTCCCAGCTTCGCTCCGCCACCAGCGTTTGGTTGATATAAACCGCCACGTGGTGGTCCGGTGACTCGGGAAAGTCGCTTCCTCCTTGAAGCCGCGAGCTCGAGCCGTGACGGCTCGGCCACCGGGGCAAGAGCGCTGACCGAAAACCCGTACCCTTTCCTGGCGGGGGCAAACAACATGTCCCACATCCAAGGCTCTTCCGCTTCCAAAAGGGTCGCTTGGTAAAGATGGTTCTCCTCGTGCTCGTCACGACGCAGATAAGAGCTCGTCGAGGCACCCGAGGGCGATGCGTCCTCGACCGACATCACGGCGCCGCCCGACACGCCGACCTCGAGCTCGAAGACCGCCTCGTCTCCGTAAGGATTGGCTTCGGCTCCCGCGCTCACAAAGTAAAGCGTCGAGCCCGGACCAAAACCGCGGAGGCCTGAGGTGATACGCCACCGTCTCTCCCGAGACGGCTGAACCGCAAATGCGCGGCAGACAACGCCCGCGGCGAGAACGCCTCCCGAAAAGCTCCTCGTAGCGCACCGCATAAAGACCCGGGGCTTGGGTACCCAGTCTTGCCACCACGCCGCCGCGGGCATTCTGCTTGCCCCTCCGGCGTGAGAGACGACCGCGACGCCCGTCGGGACCCACCAGCTCGTTCCGATCGCGCTTGGCGAACGATAAAGTAACGAAGAGCTTTTTGGCCAGACGGATCCGCTGACGGGACGCGTCCCAACGCAAAGGCGCCATCTCGACCAGAGCCTTTTTCACCTCGCCTTGAAAGGCCACGCTCACCACACGAGCCGATTCCGAAGAGACGACTTCTTTCAAGCTCGTTCGTTTCACCCTGGGACGAGTCCGGCGCCTCAGGCGCACCACGCCGTCCGGTGAGGCGACGATTTCGTTCTCGGAGCCCGAGGGCCGCAAACCGATGGTCTCGACATCTCGCTCGCGTATCGACACGAGCTCGCACTTGCCTTCCCGCAAGCGCTTCCACCCACGTTCGCTTTTTGGGAAGACCGCTGTCGCCGACTTCGAGGTAGTCGGGTATCTCGATACGGACCGAGCCATCCGGCTCCGGATAGGCCAGGAATCCCTCCGTGGTGAGCTCGACCACCACCTGATAGCGACCGCGCTTCACCACACGCAGGTGGTTCGCCTCGGGGTCACCGTACGTAATGACGGACTCCGAACCTTCATCCTCGACGGGTGCTTCGACTTCGTCGGAAGCTCCTCCCTCTTTCGGTATGGCGGAAACCGGGCCGTGACGCTTGGTCTGTCCCGTCGTCTCGATGTCTTCCAGCTCGTAAAAGTACGTCACGCCGTTGGCGAGACCCGTGTCCCGGTAGCTATAGCGCGCTCCCGCGGGTGAAGAGCCCAGACCCGGAATCAACGAAGCCGTGATCCGCTCGCAAGGACCCTCCTCCGACAACGAGCGGTAGAGGTGAAAGCCCAGGTTGTCCATCTCCGAGCCCGTCTCCCAGATGAGCTCCACGGCTCCGTCCAGACCCACCGCCGTGAAGGAAACGAGCTCCACCGCCGTCGGGGCGCCCGGCGCCACCGTCCAATCGGTGAGCTGAGGGCTGGTTCCGCTCTCGGGGCCGTCCACGTCGTCGAGCGTGGCTTGGAGCCTGATGGAAGCGGTGGCCCCGGTGGTGGCGAGGGAGCTGATGTCGATAGAGCCCTCGCCCGTGGTGGTCGTCGTGGCGGACAGGCCCGTGGGCGTCCCGGTGTTGTCGAGGACCGCCACCGTAATCCGGCCTTCTATGTTTCCCTGGTTCCAAGTTACGGTGCCCCAGCCGGTGTAAGAGCCCAGGAAGTCGGCGAAGGCGATGAGCGGTGAGGTGACCACGCCTGGTGTGCCCGGGGCGGACTGGCGGACGTCGTGGGGCGCCATCTCGTACCAGGCGAATTGATTGGAGTCCTCAGCCGCTGTCACCACGTCGGTGTCACCGTCGCCGTCGAGATCGACCGCGTCGATCTCCCGGGCGCCGCTGGCATCGCCGCCGGCGTTGTCATCGATGACGTGCAGTATCCAGACGGGGGTGTTGACCCGTCGTTCTCGTACCAGGCGAACTGATTGGATTCGATTAGCTGCGGTCACCACGTCGATGTCGCCGTCGCCGTCGAAGTCCACCGCTTCGATGTCGTAGGCGCCGTCGGCGTTGGTGGTGCCGGAATCGATAACGCGACGCGTCCAGACGGGAGGCGTCGATCCGTCGTTCTCATACCAGGCGAACTGATTGGAGTTCCTCGCCGCAGTCACCACGTCGGTGTCGCCGTCGCCGTCGAGGTCCACCGCGTCGATGTCTGTGGCGGAGGCGGCGTGGGTCGCGCCGCTGTCGATGACGCGCAGCGTCCAGACGGGGGGCGTCGACCCGTCGTTCTCGTACCAGGCGAACTGATCGGAGTTAAAAGCCGCGGTCACCACGTCGGTGTCGCCGTCGCCGTCGAGGTCCACCGCGTTGATCACCCGGGCGCCGTCGGCATCGCCGCCGGCGTTGTCATCGATGACGCGCAGTGTCCAACCGGGGGGAGTCAGCCCGTCGTTCTCGTACCAGGCGAACTGATCGGAGTTATCAGCCGCGGTCACCACGTCGGTGTCACCGTCACCGTCGAGGTCCACCGCGTTGATCCCCCGGGCGCCGTTGGCATCGCCGCCGGCGTTGTCATCGATGACGTGCAGTGTCCAGACGGGGGGTGTAGATCCATCGTTCTCGTACCACGCGAACTGATTGGAAACATCAGCCGCGGTCACCACGTCGGCGTCGCCGTCGCCGTCGAGGTCCACCGCGACGATTTCGTAGGCGCCGTCGGCATCGCCGCCGGCGTTGTTATCGATGACGTGCGGCGTCCAGACGGGGGTGTTGACCCGTCGTTCTCGTACCAGGCGAACTGGGCGGAGTTGTAAGCCGCGGTCACTACGTCGGTGTCACCGTCACCGTCGAGGTCCACCGCGTCGAGGTTCCGGGCGCTGTCAGCGTTGGTCACGCCGCTGTCGATGACGTGCAGTGTGGGGCTCAGAAGGCCGGTGACGGCGTCTGTGAGCGTATCGTTGACGAACTGCTGGGAGGTCGTCTGGTGCCACTGAGAGGGATCGGTTTGGGCCGTGTTGACCGTGAAGGTCCGCGGCGTTGACCAGTCAGACAGCGCCAGCGTGTCGGAGCGACGGGAGCGGACGCGCCACCAGTAGGTCGTGCCGGTGGTGAGCGCCCCGGCCGGGAAGGTGAACTGGATCCTGTTTCCGCTATTAAAGGGATCGACGTCCGCACCGTCATCGAGGTTCGTGAAGCCGGTGTCCTCCCACGACCGGCGGCTCCCGATCGCCGGATCGGCGGCGATGAATCCCCGCACCGTATCCCACTCGATCTCGTACTGGAGAAGCTCGTCGCCGCTGGGGACCGTGGAAGAAAAGATCACCGACGGCGTGGTGGTGAAGGTCTTCTCGTTGTCGTACATCCGGGAGAGGGATGGGACCGGCGGGGCCGGAATGGGCGGGCAGCTCCCGGCGCGGTCGCCCGCGCAGAAGCTCACGTGAAACCCGGCATATTGCGCCGGAAGGTTGATGGGCGTGACCTCCAAAGAGAGCAAATCATCATCGGCGATCACGACATCCAGACCGGTTGTACAGGCGGTTGCGGATTCGGATATCGTGCAAGACAGGCCCGTATCGGCGCCGTTTCTCCGAAGGGTAAACCGCCAGCTCTCCACCCCGGCACCGTTATTCGGAGCCTGACCGATCTCGGCATACATGGTCTTGATGGTCGTTGCCTGCGCGAGTTGCATTCTATCCTCTTCAACGGGCTGCAAATTCTGGTCCCCGCTGACGTAGGCAAATCTCGTTTCGGCGTTATTGCCAGATGCTTCCGTTCCCGTGGCGATGATGAAGCTGCCGGCCGCGTCCGCTTCGAACACGACGGCGGTGTTGCTTCTATCGGCGACAGCGGGACCGGCCGAAGGGGTGTGCTGCAGGACCGCCGTATCCCCGGCCGTGTAGCTCACCGTGTTGACGGTGTCGCTACAGCTCGTCGCCAAGTCGGCAATCGTGCACGTGAGCGCCGTCGGGGCGCCGTTTTTTCTGACCGTGAAGGTGCGGCTTTCTCCGACTCCGGGAGCGGTCGGCAAGTCCACATACAAGTTTCTCAACGTACCCCCGGTCGGAAACACCGTCTCCATGTTGAATTCCGTATCGGACGTCCAGAGACCGTGAAGCGAGACGAAGCTCAAGAGGTCTGGGATCAAGGGATCTGACTCGACTGCCGCCCAGCAAGACGGTGTTCCTGGCGGTGTCGCTGACGTACTTGGTCGTGTAGTACACGTAGCTGCTGGTGGGACCGCCCGAGGGCGATGCTTCGATATCGAGTTTGTCCCCGGCCGCCACCGCCACGCTGTTGCCGGTATCCGAGCAGGTCGTGTTGTTGTTCGTGATGGTGCAGGTCAGCGCCGTGGCGACAGGCCCCCCTCCGGTGTCTTTCCTGAGCGTGAAGGTGACGCTGTTTCCCCCTCCCGGGGCGTTTTGGAGAACGACCCGCAAGGCGCTCACCGTTCCCGAATCGGGGATGCGGGCCAGTCGGTCGGTGTTATTTGAGCTCCAGCCTAGCGGTCCCATCCAGACATTGGGGTTAGGGTTAACCGTGCGGTAGTTCAGGCCGCTGCCGCTGACGATGATCTGCTCGGTGGGCTGAGCAAAAGCAGTTGAAACAGGCAAGAAGAACAGGATTGAAAATACGATGCATTGGCGCCGTCCGCGTCGTGAAATAAGCTTCAACACCCGATTGGCCTCGCCATGATCCATTGCCGGTCTCTGCATAGTGGCCCCCGTCTCAAGTTTTTAAGCATCCTGCGTGCCAAATTCATACTCTGGGCGATCCTTGTAAGTCATTGTATTTATGTTGATTAAATGGGGGGAGTCGTTATGAACCTGCCTTGTTGTGGGAAACCCGGAGATTTATCGAGAGCGAAAGTAGGTCATTCCCTACAGGTCAGAGGGCTCTTTCCTATTCCGAGTCAAGCCTGCCGTTTCGGCTGCTCCGTTACCGGAGCGTCAAGGCGGGGTCTCCGAGCAAATGGCAAATGCTCAAAAGCTCGAGGTAGGCTCCCGTTTCAGCGTAAGCCTCTTGGGCCGCGAGCACCGCGTCTCCCAGTCGCAGGTGACTCCCGTGGCATAGCTCGTTCAGAAGCGCTTTGTGGTAAAGGTTTGCCGGTTGGTTCAAGCTCATACCGCTCGGCGAAAAGGCGGCGATGGCGCCCTTGCTCTTAGCCTTGACCAGCTCTTCGCTCAGCGAGTTGAAAAACAGAAAGTGAAAGTAGCCATTGAGGCAGTTCATGTTTCCGTCCTCGCCGCCTCGGCCCTTTGAACAAGCACGCTTTGGTTCATTCTCCCTCTGGCGAAGGAGACGGGACTCCATACTCACTCGTATCTTGAGCCGTTAGAAGAAAGTACGCTAACATTGCGGCTACGTCACGAAAACTCCAGGTATCGGGAGGAACCATGAAACAAGCGATAGTCAACACTCAGATCGTACTTATTGTCTTGCTCGTCTTCGCCGGCGCGCTGTACTCCGAGACGGAGCAGCCTTCGCAACGGAAAGAAGCTACGGGTCCACCGCCGAGCATCGAGGACCACGTGTCGGGCATGAAGAAGCTCGACGGTTTCGTACCGCTCTACTGGGACGAGCAGACCGGAAAGCTGTGGATGGAAATCTCCCGTTTCGATACCGAGATCCTCTACGCAAACGGGCTCACCGCCGGCCTCGGCTCGAACGACATCGGACTCGACCGCGGCCAGAACGGCGGTAGCCGGATCGTGCGTTTCGAACGCATCGGACCCAAGGTTCTGATGGTTCAGCCCAACACCAGTTTCCGCGCAAAGAGCGACAATCCTGCGGAGGTACGCGCTGTCGAGGACGCTTTCGCGCGTTCGGTTCTTTGGGGTTTCACCGTTGCCGCGGAGACCGGCGGGCGTGTTCTGGTCGACGCCACCGGCTTGTTCTTGCGCGACGCCACGAATGCCGGGCCGCGACTGGGCAACTACCGCATCGATCCAGCGCGAAGCGCCATCCATATGCCACAAACGAAGGCTTTCCCGAAAAACACCGAAGTCGACGTGGTGATCACCTTTGCGCGCCAGAGATCGACTCCGGGTCGCGGTAACGCGCGAGGTCCGCGTGAGGGGCCGACACGGGTTGGAACCGAGATTTCCACGGGACACCGGCGGTGGCGGTCGTGGAGGAGGATTGTTCACGGGGACCGTTGCCAGCGTGACACCCGCGGCCGATGCAGTCACACTTCGGCAGCACCACTCCTTCGTCGAGCTACCCGGGCCGGGATACAAGCCTCGTCGGACCGATCCCCGCGACGGCTACGGTGGCATGCTCCATCAGGACTACGCCGTTCCCCTCGGAGAGTCGATGAGCCAACGCTGGATTCGCCGCCATCGACTCGAGAAGATCGATCCATCCGCCGAAGTCAGTGACGTCGTGAAGCCCATCGTCTATTACCTCGACTCGGGGACTCCGGAACCGATGCGCTCCGCGCTTCTCGAGGGTGCCAACTGGTGGAAGCAGGCGTTCGAGGCCGCAGGATTTCGAAACGCTTTCAGGGTCGAGATGCTTCCCGACGGACGCCGACCCGATGGACATCCGCTACAACATGATCAACTGGGTTCACCGCTCGACGCGCGGCTGGAGCTCCGGCTCGACCGTGGTCGATCCGCGGACGGGCGAAATCATCAAGGCCATCGTCACCCTGGGTTCGCTTCGGGTCCGCCATGACTATCTCATTTTCGAAGGCTTGCTCTCGCCTTATGAGAGAGGAACCGAGACCCCTGCCGTCCTCGCCGAGACCGCGTTGGCGCGCCTGCGCCAGCTCTCCGTGCACGAGGTCGGCCACACGCTCGGGTTGTCCCACAACTACTACGACAGCACCAAAGGGCGGATTTCCGTTATGGACTACCCCCATCCGCTCGAGAAGTCTACGAGCCGACGGAACCATCGACCTCTCCGACGCTTATGACGTCGGCGTTGGCGAATGGGACAAAGTCACGATTGAATACGGCTATCAACATTTCCCCGAAGGCGTGGACGAGAAGGAAGCACTGGGAAGCATCTTGGACGAAGCCTGGAAGCAGGACCTTCGTTTCATGAGCAACCAGGACATGGAGGTGAGTCCCAAAACCGACTGGTGGAACAACGGTCGCGACGTCGTGGCAGAGCTGAATCGGTTGATGAAGGTACGTCGCTCGGCGCTCGACCGCATGGGAGAGAATACCATCAAGAAAGACGCTCCCATGGCGACGATCGAAGAAGCGCTCGTCCCCATCTACCTCTATCATCGCTGGGCGGTGCAGGCGGCCGCGTCCGTGCTCGGCGGACAGGACTACATCTATTCCATTCGAGGCGACGAACGTGAACCCTTCACGCGGCCTTCGGCGGAGCGCCAGCGCGCCGCTCTCGAAGCCCTCACCGCAACGCTCGAGCCTTCGGAGCTTGCGGTACCCAAGGCGGTCATCGACCTTTTACCGCCTCGTCCCATGGGATTCGGATCGCACCGTGAGCTCTTTCCTCGCACCACGGGGTCCGCATTCGACGTCCTGGCGCCGCCGGCCATCGCTTCCGACATCACCCTCGGTTTCGTGCTCGAACCGGATCGCGCGGCGCGCATCGTGGGTCAACACGCGATCGATCCCATCGCTTCCCGGACTCGAGGATGTCATCGATCGGCTGACCGACGCCACCTTTGAGGCACGGCGACAAACCCTTACGAGGAAGAGATTCTCCGCACGTCGCAACGAGTGCTCACCAACCGCCTCATGTGGCTCGCCGGTCGCGCACCGCTCGCACAAGTTCGCGCCATCGCGCTTCTCAGACTCGAGATGCTCGGAAAACGCCTGAAGGACGATTCCGCCGGGGACGAGGCCGAGCGCGCCCACCACTTGCTGCTCGCAAGCGACATCAGCCGGTTCATGGAGCGTCCGTCCGAGCCGATCGCCCCCGTCTACACGCCGACGGCGCCTCCGGGAGCACCGATTGGAGGAGACCCCGGGATGGATTGGCTGGCACCGGTGCTGTGGGACTGCATGATGGAGAAGAAGTAGAGAGCATCCTCCCAAAGAAACGAATAGTCACTACGTCTACGTCTTGAAGATGGACGCGAGTGACAAGGTCGCGCACATGACCAAGATCTGGAACGCGCCCTGGGCAATGAAAGAGCTCGGCTGGATGTAGGAACGACTCGAAGCCCTTAACGGGTGGAATGGCCAACTCCTGCACCTTCAATTATCGATCCGCGGTGCGGCGACGCCGTGTTACGATCTCCAAGGCTGGAGAGAAACTAATGGCCTCGAGCACGGTGATTTGGAATTTTAGATTCTCCCGTTTCACAACCGCCCCTCGTTGTTGCACCAAACGATGAAACGTCGGACTTTCATCAAATGGAGTGCGTCACTCGGCTCCACTGCTGTTTCCAGCACGACCTTCGCCGAGCTGGAATCACTCGCAAAATTGCTGGCGACCGAGTCTTCGGCGGGCCGAGAAGTCACAATCCGTGTCGGCTGTCCGGCCCATAACTGCGGGGGTAGGTGTCTTCTCGTGGCCACCGTAAAGGATGGAGTCTTACACCGCCTGGAACCGGACGATCGGGAACCGGATACCATCGCGGATCCTCAACTGCGCCCCTGCGCGCGCGGACTCGCCTACCGTCGCCGCCAATACCATCCCGATCGGTTGAAGTTCCCCATGCGACGGGTCGGGGAACGCGGAGAAGGCAAGTTCGAACGTATCTCTTGGGATACGGCTCTCGATTGGCTCGCTTCCGAACTGAGGAGGGTCAAGGCGAAGTACGGTCCGAGCGCGCTTTACGTACCTTTCGGAAGCCTGAGCTCCAACCAATTGAGCGGTCGCCAAACCGCGAAGAGACTTCTCAACCTCATGGGAGGCTCGCTCAACTTCTACAACAGCTATAGCTGGGGATGCCTCAACGTAGCCACCCCGACGGTCTACGGCACGAACATCACGGGCAATCAGCGGCAGGACTGGGTGAACTCGAAGTTCATCTTGATGTGGGGATGGAATCCCGCCGAGATCCGCGACGGTACCAACAGCGAGTACTTCATCAAGAAAGCCCGTGAGGCCGGAGCCCGCGTGGTTTGCATCGACCCGCGCATGAGCGCGAGCGCGGTCGCCTTGGCCGACGAGTGGATTCCGATCCGCCCCGGCACGGACACGGCCATGATGACCGCCATGGCTTACGTCATGATCGAAGAAGATCTGATCGACCTCAACTTCATCGATCGGTGCTGCGTGGGATTCGATCGCTCACATATGCCGGAGGGAGTTGAAGAGGAGGAAAGCTACCGGGACTACGTTTTGGGCCGCCGCGACGGTGTGCCGAAATCACCCGTTTGGGCGGAGACCATCACTACCGTACCCCGCGAAACCATCGCCCGCATTGCGCGCCAATACGCCACCATCAAACCCGGAATGCTCTACCAGGGATACGGCATGCAACGCCGGGCTTACGGAGAGCAGGTCGTGCGTGCCGGTTGCGTTTTAGCAGCCATTACAGGAAACGTGGGAATCTCCGGCGGATGGGCCGGTGGCACGGGACTTCAGGCAGACGACGGCGGTGCGTTATATTGCGTATTTCCTACCGGGAAAAATCCCGTCAAGGCCAGTATCCCTGTCTTTCTTTGGACGGAAGCCGTCCTTCACGGCAAAGGAATGGGGCCCGAGCACGGCGTACAGGGTGTCGAAAAACTCGATAACAGTATCAGGCTCCTATGGGCCGTAGCCACAAATGCGTTGATCAATCAGCACGCCAACATCAATCGGACCGCCAAGATACTTCAGGATGAACGACTCGTAGAGTTCATCGCCGTACAGGATCAGTTCATGACGGCCAGTGGCCGCTTTGCCGACCTCCTCCTGCCGGTTTGTACCCAGTTCGAAATGTGGGGTCTAGAAGATGGCTGGAAGTACGGCGAGGAGCTCATCCTCATGCCTCCACTGTTCGATCCCTCCTACGAATCGAGAAGTGACTATCAAATAGGTCGCGGGATCGCTCAACGTCTAGGGTTGGAGCAAGCCTATACGGAGGGCCGCGACGAGAAAGGTTGGATCGCCTGGGCGCTCGAGCGGTATCGAGACCTCAGGTTCCCCAACGCCCCGTCCCTCGAGCAAATGGCAAAGGACAATAAAGGCGTCTATTCGATACCCGTGACTCATCCCAAAATTGCCTTCGCCGATTTCCGTAAGGATCCCGAGAAGCACCCACTTCCGACGCCGTCCGGAAAGATCGAGATCTTCTCGACCCGCCTACACGAATTGGCCGCCCCTCGTGAGATTCCTCCCATTCCTAAATACATTCAAGAATGGGAGAGTCCCTTCGGACCCGAAGCCGAACGCTATCCTTTGCAGGCCGTCGGTCACCACACCATGGGCCGCGTGCACTCGATTCATGACAACGTGGATTGGCTGCGGGAAGCTTTCCCGCAACGGATATTTATCAATCCCATCGACGCTGAAGCGCGAAACCTACGGAACGGTGACCAGGCGCGGGTCTTCAATGATCGCGGCACCATCATCATCCCCTGTCGCATAACTCCCCGCATTATGCCAGGCGTCGTGGACGTCCCGCAGGGCGCTTGGTGGCAACCGGACGAAAAAGGCATCGATCTCGGCGGATCGATCAACACACTGACTTCAGAGCGCTGGACACCTCACGCTTTCGCCACGGCCCAACACACCATCATGGTCCAGGTGGAAAAAGCATGACGAGGAGCAAAAAGAGGAGACAGCTCGCCTTTTACTTCGACGCTTCGGCCTGTTCCGGCTGCAAAACCTGCCAGATAGCGTGTAAGGATCACCACGATCTCCCTGTCGGGCAACTATGGCGGAGAGTGTACGAGATCGCCGGTGGCGGGTGGCGAATGGCAAACGGTGCCTGGAGCTCGAAGCTCTGTGTCTACCATCTTTCCATTAGCTGTAATCACTGCGAGAAGCCCGCCTGTGTCGAAGTTTGCCCGGAAGGCGCCGTGAAGAAACGAGACGACGGTCTCGTTCTCATCGATCCGGAAACTTGTTCCGGTTGCCGGCTCTGCGAGGCGGCTTGTCCCTTCGAAGCTCCGCAGTTCGACGCGACGCGTGGTGTCATGGGAAAGTGTGATTTCTGCGTGGATCGGATCGATAGTGGTCTTCCACCCGTGTGCGTCGCTGCCTGCCCAATGAGAGCCTTGGAGTTCGGCGAGCTCGATGATTTGCGGTCCAAGTACGGACCGGCTCTTGAAGTCCATCCTTTCAAATCCGATCGAGACACTGGCCCAGCACTCGCCGTCAGACCTCACCCCAGCCTACGACACGCCCAAGGCGAAGGCGTCTCGGTGATCAACCCCGAGGAGGTCGGGCTCGAAAACCGTTGACCCGAGTTTTCCAATTTTTTCGGGCGTCCTCGACTCGCAGGACTTGACCGTCCGCCCGCAAGCGTTCACGGAGTTGTTCGTAAGGGATCTCTTGAACGGAAAGACTGCCGTCAATCGCCATCTCCGCCGCCTTTGCAACTGATTGCCTGATAGTCCAAAACACAAGCATCATGAAGTCACAATCCACCATTCTCGAGAAGTGGCCACGCTGTTGCTCAGAGATTCAAAGGGCGGATACGATAGGTAGGGAAAACAGAAGTGCTCTTAGAAATACTGGGAATCCGCGCGAAACTTAGTATGAGGAAGGGAAACGTGCATCACACAAATCCGCTTAAAATTTTAAACTGGACCGGTCTTTTAATCTGCTTGACCGTTCCGCTCTTCGGTCAACAGCTCGAGCCCGGGGCATACTCCGTCTCGCCCGTTGGCGTCAACATCTTTCTGATCTCGAACAACCTCTCCTGGGGCGACCTGAACTTCGACCCGACGCTCCCCATCGAAGACGCCAGCGCGACGGTCAACACCACCGGTATCGGCTATGTTCGTGCTTTGAATTTTTTCGGACGTTCGGCCAACATCGGTGTCGTGCTTCCCATCACTGCCGGCAACGTCGAGGGCATCTACATTGGCGAGTACACCAAAGTGGACCGATTCGGATTGCGCGATCCATCGATCCGTTTCGCAGTCAATCTCTACGGCGCACCCGCCATGAACCTCGAGCAGTTCGCCCGCTATAGGCAGAAAACCAATATCGGTTTCAGCGCCGTCATCGCGCCGCCGCTCGGGCAATACGACTCCTCGAAGCTCATCAACCTGGGGGCAAACCGCTGGACCTTCAAACCGGAGTTTGCTATTTCGCAGGCCTTTCGAAGGTGGACCCTCGAGCTCTATGCCGGGGCATGGCTCTTCACCGACAACACGGACTTTTTCGGAGGAAAGACGCGAAAACAGGATCCCATCGCATCGGCCCAGATTCACTTGATCTATACGATCAAGCCGCGCCTGTGGATCTCTGTCAACGGGAACTTCTATACCGGAGGGCGCACAACGGTTGACGGTGGTTTGAATCAAGATCTCCAAAAAAACTCACGAGTAGGCACCACGATTGCGATACCGCTCAACCCCCGCCAATCTCTGAAGATCGCCTATAGTCGCGGCGCTTTCACGACGATTGGGGCCGACTTCGATTCTCTGGCCTTTGCCTACCAGTATATTTGGGGCGGCGGTCTCTGAAAACGAAGGGCGCGTCGAATCCCCTGACCTAGTCGCGCATTTTTCGAATTCGCGCCGGGTCTGGTAGGCCAAACTCCTCGGTCCGCTGGGCGTTCACCGCAAACCACTCGGGATCTTTGTCGGGCGTACGGCTACCCGGAGGGCGTTTGTACAGAAGGGCTCCGTGGAGCATGTCGGCCCGGGTCGGTCGATCCCGGTATCCTCTCATCACCGAGGGTAGCGGAATGTTCTCATAGCTGAGAGGATGACTGAATCCCAAGGTGTGGGCGAGCTCGTGGCTGTAGACGAAGGGAACTTCCTTGTGCTGCATATTCATCTGGATCGTCGAAGCGTAATATCTCCCGCTCGGGTAAGGCCAGTTCCAAGCAAACGAAAAGTCGTTGCCCTGCACGAGGATTACCGTGATCTTACCGCCCAGTAAGTATTCCCGCCAGGTTAGGCGCGTACCCGGCTCGTGCGAAGTCGTTACGATATCGGTGCCACGAACGAATCCTCCGGTAAATTTCGGGGCGTCCGCAAGGATGACCTCGCGGGCGGTGCTTATGAAGCGACCCGGGACATCCCGTGCGGTGGCGACCAGGTCATCGCAGTCATTGAACTCCCCATCGTGGCATTCGTAGATTTTCGTCCAGATCTCGAACTGCGGCTCGTTGGTCCAACGCTCGGTGCCATCCTCCCCTAGGTTCCGGAATACGTGGTCGAAGAAATCGAGGTCGAAGCCCCGTTCTCTCGGCATCAAGTTGATCTCGAGGGGCTGTTCTGAAACCGGAGCCAGATGCGTCTCTCGTGTGTAGAACGCTTCGCTTCGTAGCACGAGGGGCAACGCTTCCGTGGTCGCGGCAAGCTGCAAGGTGAAAAACCCGTTGACATCGGTCGTGACGGGCGGATGGCCGGGCACTTCAATTTGAGCTCGTGCCGGCTCACCGCTGACCCCACAGACGACGTGGCCGCTCAGAGGACCGGCTAATTGCGAAATCCCACCGGTGGCCGGCACGTAACTGCTATTGCTGCTTGGGCTGGGAGCGGTGGGAGCGACTGAGTCTCCGCAACCGAAGGTGAGAACACTGACTACAAGGACCAGGGCAAATCGTCCCGACATCGTACACCCCCTTTGGGGCGATGATCTCTCACGAATTCAGGGCCATGTCAAATGGAAAGCTGGTTCATGAGCACAGCCTGAAAGGGAGTCCTGAAACCCTTCTCGCCGATGGAATTGAACTTCGCCCCGACAACCGAACGATTTTTTCGTCCGCCAAAAACGCGAAGCCGATTTGGATGGCAGAGCTTTCGAAGCGATATATGCTACGTTGTAAGAGACCATTGTCTCAGCAGGCGCACAGACCTATGCCATTGGATCCTATTCAGATTCGCGAAACAGGCTGAATTGCAAATCTGCCCGACGTGCGCCGCACGGCGGAACCGGTGGCAGACTACGACGCTTCGAGTCAAAGGAAAACGTACATGAAGATGAGCTCGCGTCCGGGGCCGGTGTGGTATCCGCCGTCCGCCAACTCGGTGTGGGTTGTGGCATGGACGTTTGTCGGAGCATTACTCGGAACCTGTTTCACGAGGAGTACTCCAAGTGACCGTGTAGGTCTTTTAAAAGTTCTCGGCGTGATACTTCTCCTTTTTGTCTTACTTGCCTTTTTGGTGCCGTTGCTTCTTCGATACAGGCCCTACTAGAAAAGCGGCGCTGTCGCCGGAAATCCTTCGGAGTAGCTGAGACGTTTCACTACGCTTCCTCGAGGTCCTTTTCACAAATACGTAACCTTCTTGCCCTATCGTAGCCAGACGACTAGAATCCTTCAAACTCCCGAGGGGGGATTCTAACCATGAAATCAGTCTCGACAACTACCTTTACTTGTTTAGTGCTGTCTCTCGCCGCCGGCAGTGCCATGGCGGAACAGAAAATCGTCCGGATGGAGTCGCGGACTTTTCCAGAACCTGTGGTCTGGGATTCCAACTACACCGCGTGCCTTGCAGCCTCGGACGGCCGGGTCTACGTCGGACTCAACCAGCACGGGGCCGGCGCGACCGTCGCCGTGTACGACCCGAAGACCGACACGATGAGGAACCTCGGCGACGTCAACCGGATTGCCGGCCAGACGAACGTTTGGGTCGAGCCCCAGGCCAAGGTGCACTCCCAAATTTGTGAAGGGGCCGAGGGGAAAATCTACTTCGGCACCCACCTTTCTGGCTTTTTCGGCTTTGCCAAGTTCACCAGTGGTGAAGCTTATCCGGGCGGACACTGGATGGTCTTCGACCCGCGGGACGATCGGGTCACCGATCTCGGCATCGCCATGAAAGGCAACGGCCTCCTGACGATGACCATGGATCCAAAACGTGGAAGGTTGTACGGACTCACCTACCCCCAGGCGCATTTTCTCTACTACGACATCGAGACCGGCAAAACCACCGATATGGGTCAGGTACAGAACTGGGACGCTATCAGCCGAACTCTGGCGGTGGATGACCTCGGAAGGATCTACGGGTGTTGGGGTCAAGGACGGCTGTGGCGATACGACCCGGAAAAGGACGAGATTGAGAATCTCCAGGTTCAACTGCCTCAGCGCGACGTCGGGGTACCTATTCATCGCGCCTACTGGGAAACGGAACAGACCTTTACGGCGGTCGCACACTCTCCCGATCACAAGCTGATCTACTTGCTCGAGACCGGAAGCTCTTACCTCGTCGAGTACGATCCTCACAAAGGACCCGAGGGGGAAATGCGTCTCCTGACTCAGTTGAGCGCCGACCGCTATGTAGGAGAGCGAGACGTTCCCTACGCCATGATCTCTTTCTGCCGCGGACCGGATAACGTCATTTACTACGCGGCCAACTCGGCCACCGCCGATGAAGAAGGCAATCCTTATTGGGGAGGCGGAATGTCGGCCGGCTTGATCACCTATGACCTCAACACGGGACAGCGCGAGGATCGAGGCCTCATCCGTACCGAGGAAGGCCTCGTTCCCGTCCACCCGAATTCGGCCAGCGCCGCTCCCGACGGCACCATTTATTTTGTGAGTCACGTGCTCGAGACCGGAGGCGAAGGCCGGCAGGTATCGGGCCTACCCGCGGACCTCGTCCTCGAACAGGGCCCGGTCCACAAGAAGCAGTTGTACCAGGAAAGCTACACCATGAGGCTTTTGATCTACCGCCCGAGCTCGAACGGGAATTGACCCATTGGTGGAGGCGACAACCATGCTGAAAAGAGTATTTATTCCGCTCGCGATTCTCACGATGAGCTTCGGGTATTCACAGGCGCAGCAAACCGGAACCGTCACAACCAACCAACTCCGACTGGATCTCCGCCACCTCGGTCATCCTCCCCTCGATGTCGTCCCACCGGGAGAAAGCGCGATCACATCCTTGGTCATCGGTGCCGACGGCTTCCTTTATGGAGGCACTTCCGGTAAGCGGGCCCATCTGTTTGCGCTCGACCCGGCGTGGGGACACGTTTTTCCTCTTGGACATTTGCCCGGGGAAGAAAGTATTTATCACAGCTTAGCGGCGGCTTCCGACTCGTCGGTTTACATTGGCACGTCATTAAACAATGTCGGAAGAGTCGACGAACGGGGGCAAGACGTTCTTGCCCGATACAAGGACTACCCGGGCGGTCACCTCTACCGCTTCGATCCAGTCGAAGAGCGGGACAGTCGAAAGAGAATGCAGAATCCGGATCCCGGACGGGCGTTACCTTCTTCCGAAGACTTGGGAATACCCGTGCCGGGCGAAGCCGTCGTGTGCTTGATCATGGGCAATGGTGAGCTCTACGGAGTCACGTTCCCGACCGGGCATTTTTTCGTAACGGATCTCGACACCGGTCAAACGGAGGACAAGGGGCCCATCTGCGCCGGCCCCCTTCACGAGGAACCCTATCGAAGCATCCCGCGGGCGCTCGTGATCGACAAGAACGGACTGGTGTGGGGCGCCGGCGACTACGGTGCTTTGTTTCACTACGATCCCGAAGCGGGTGAGATCGAGCACCACCCGGAACATCGACTCCCGAGCGAGCTCGGCCGAGAGTTCAAAACCGTGTTGGACTCCCTTGTTCTCGGTCCCGACGGACTCCTCTATGGGGGAACGTCGGACGGATTCTTGTTCCGCTTCGATCCCGAGTCATTACAAATCTCCAACCTGGGAAAGCCTATGTGGCAGTATCGAATCCGCGGTCTGGCGTTCAGCAAAGACGGAGACCTCTGGGGAGTGGGTGGAGACCGAAGCGGCGCCGCCCGCTTGTTCGCCTACCGCACCGAGGAAGGTAGCTTCGAGAACTTGGGACTGCTCGACGTGAACCGCAGCCCCTACTACGCCTGGCTGGCTTTCGAAGCCGATACGATGTTAACCGGCCGGGACGGAACGATTTTCATCGGGGAATCCGGGCGGATGTCACACCTCTATCTTCTTTATCCTTGGAAATAGGCGATTCTCAAGAGGAGGTTCAAATGCCCATCAGACACAAAGCCGCGATTTTCGCCCTTGCGTTTCTCGTAGGCGGTCTGCTCATGGCGGCTGAAGATCAAAAAATCTACCGGGGCAGCGAAGTCCCCGAGGGCTGGAACGGTAGCTGGCCGTCCGAGCTCCTGACCGTACCCGAAAAAACAGATTTTACCCGCTCCACCTCGTCTTACCAGATCCAAGAGTTCATCAACACGCTCAAGTGGAACAGCGAGAACGTCTACGTCATCAATATGTTCATCAGCGCCTTGCGTAAAGTGGGCTCGGCGGTCGTACTGGCCAACCCGCGCGTGACCATCACCCGAAGAGGCCAAAGCCTCCGGAAAGCCGGTCGTCTATCTTCAAGGAGACATCCATCCCGGCGGCGAGTCGGAGGCCAAAGAAGCTCTCCAGATACTCATGCGCGAAATCCTTCTCGGAAAAAAGAAATACCTGCTCGACGACCTCATCATCATCGTCACGCCCTGTTTCAACGTCGATGGCGCGGACACCTGGAGCACCGGCGAGGGCACCGGAGACCCACAGCTCATTGGTCTTTCGACGAAACGCGTTGGGCATCAACCTGAACCGAGACGCCGTCAAGTTGGAGTCCCTCGAGGTGAACGGCCTTTACGAGACGGTCTTCAACCCCTGGGACCCCGTGTTGATTTACGACGGTCATGGCATCAGCGGCTGGTACGAGTACGCTATCGTCTACACCACATCGACGGTTCCCGCCGCCCACCCCGCACCTCGCGGCTACGTTTGGGACACGCTCTTCCCGGCGATCCGCGAGACCACACGGAAAAACTACGGATTGGAAGTTTTCACCCACTGCGACCTGACGCCCACCTACGAAGGGGTTTACTACAACTTTACGGAGGAAAACACTCCTCCTACCGTCTACAGCATGGAAAATGGCATGTGGACGACCGAGGCCAAGTTCGTGGCTGCCGCCTACGGCTTACGGAGCCGAATGTCGATCCTGGCCGAGACCGGTAGCCGCGCCGGAAATCCTAACTACGAAAAAAGAGTCTACGTCCACTACGCTTTGGTCAGCGAGATCCTGGACTACTCCGCCAAGCACGGAAAAGAGATGGTCGAGATCTGCCGTAAAGCGGACGAGGAGGTCGTCAACAACGTTCTCACCCAGGCTGAATCGGGTGAGCTCAAAAACTTCGTCGATGGGAAGTACGAGTCCTACGGCAAAATCGACGTTCCAGCCTACAGCCGCAAATACAGCGAAGCAGGCCAACGCATGATTCCCGGCACGAGTGTGGTCGACGGGATTCCAGCGGGCGAGCTGCCCCCTCCCGATTTGGTCTACACGGTCGACTACCTCGCCAAGCCGGTGGGCACCAAGGAAGCCACGGTCCCCCGAGGCTATCTGATCCCGGCGGACATGGCTTTCATCGCTGAAAAACTCGAGACACACAACGTCAAGGTCGAAGTCCTCGACGAGCCCATCAAAGTCACGGGTGAGCAATTCGTCATCGACAAACTGGTGGCAGCTCCCAGGGGCGGCTTCGACATGATCATGCTCGAAGGCGGATTCGCTGCATCGGAGGTCAAGGAGTTTCCCGCCGGAACGTTTCATGTCGATATGGCACAGCCCGCCGCCAATACAGCCTTCTATTGTCTCGAGCCCGAGGCAAAAGATGGTTTCGTAGGCTGGGGCGTTCTGACCGATTACTTGCGCTCGATTGGGATCGACCAACGTAGCATCGTTTACCCCGTCTACAAGTATTTCAAGATCCTGGAGTAAATGACATGAAACCGGTGTGGATTCTCGTTTTCCTAATGTCTCTATCTGGAACTCTGAATGCCGAGAACCGTCCCGCGACCGAGGTCAAGGGCAGCGGAATCGTGTTCTTCAGCACGGCAAAGCTCGAGGAGATAAAGGACTTTTACATCGAGCGCGTCGGCTGTGAGCTATGGCTCGACCAAGGTAGTTGCGCGATCCTGAAATACGGGAATCTCCTCGTTGGATTTTGCCAAAGCCAAGAAGCCAAACTGGACACGCTCATCACCTTCTTTTATGAGAACAAAGCGGATGTCGATGAGCTATACGAAGAGCTAAAACCGAGCGCGCGGTCAGCACCGAAAGAAAACCCGAAATATCGGATCTATCATTTTTATGCCCAGGATCCGGAAGGCCGTTCCATCGAGTTCCAGAGTTTTCTGCATCCCATCGATTGGGATTTCGGAGCCTTTGTCAAGGGGCCTTCGATCCAAGAACAACTCGAAACAAGAGAATCAACATGACCGGTGAAACGATTGTATTCGGAGTCTGCGCGGGTGTTGCCGCCACGGTGACGATGGACGTGTTGGCGAGCGCTTGTCGGAGACTCGGCCTCACCGCGGGCGCGAAGGGGCAATGGGTCGGGCGATGGTATCTCGGCATCGCCCAGGGCCGTTTCGTCCACTCGGACATCGCCGCCGCTCCGGAACAGACCGGTGAAAAGCGGGCCGCATTGGTCGGGCACTATGCGATCGGAATCGCACTGGCAGTGCTCTATATCGCCGGGGCCGGCTGGCTGGGCGTCTCGCCGGATGTATTCCTCGTCGCTCTCGGCTACGGGTTCGCCACCAGCGTCTTTCCCTGGTTCTTGGTGTTCCCTGCATTGGGCTTCGGATTGTTCGGTTTGAAGGGACCGCCGGAGTTGAGGCTGTTCACATCGAGCTTGATGAACCACCTCTCCTACGGATTCGGGCTCTGGTGGATCGCGAAGGTACTCCCGCTCGGTTAAGGACGGGACCGGGTCACTCGTACCTGGCCACAGCCAGGCCTAGAAACTGTAAATCGCCGACAGAGAAGCGCTTTTAACGAGCTCCGAAAGATCGACGCCGAAGTCGAGTTGGAATCGATCGAAGACGACTCCGAGTCCGAGCGACCCATGGAGCTCGTCGTCACCGGCGCGGAAGAAAGCCCGGGCAAGAGGGTCATCGGGGCTAAAGGAACGGATGCGATGGTCCGGGTCAAGCCAAATTCCGCCACGGAGGGCAATCACGGGCCGGGTTTTGAGAAAAACGTACTCGAGGCCAAGCCGTAACTCGTCGGCGTCGTCGATGAGAACGTCTTGTTCTTCGTCGGCTCCCGCCTCGATACTCTCGGTGAACGAGGAATAAAAGACCCGATCCCATTCGAAGCTAATGGTCGTCGTCCCCCCGGGGGATCGGTAAGCAAAGCCGGCGCCCACGACGCCGGGGAAATCGAGCATGAATCCCGTCTGTCTTCGTTCGATCGTATCCACCGGAAGGTCTTCATTGGCAGGGCCCGACAGCGCCTCGACAGTGAGCTCGAAGGTCGGCGCCCCTCGATAGAAACCACCTAGACTCCACTGCTCGTTGATACGCCACAACGCGCCGAGGCTCAAGCCCAAAGCCGTGTCATCGATCACGTCCAACTCCGTACTGCTCCGAGCCCCGGGATCGTAGATATTGAGGCCGAAGAAACCCTCGGGAAGTGTCGATGGAATCGGCTCGTAAAAATCAGTTTGAATGCGAGCATCTCCTACAAAGTAAGACAGACCCACCCCGACGCTGAAGTTCTCCGTCACCCGATACGCTCCCGAAACTCCGTAGGTGACGATATGGATCTTGTTGTGACCGCGAATGTCGGGATACCGAAAGTCCTCGCCCGAGACCGTTCCAAAAAATCCCTGCGTCTCCAGAGAGGTCTCGAACTTGGCGAGCTGGTGCCGGTAGACCGCGATCGACCAGTCTCCTTTCGGGTAGACGAAAGACAGATAGGACAGGCCGGAGAGCGCAGCGGACGACTCGGAAGAACGAAGGAGAAGACTCGTGTTGTCATCGAGACCTATTCCTGTGGGTAACCCCCCCAGACGACCGCCGGAGGTATAAGGTGTTTGGTAATTCCAGAGTTTTCCCTCCGCAGAAATCTCCGTTCGTGTGAGCTGCACCAATCCGGCGGGATTCGCGAAAGCCGCCGTGGCATCGTCCGCGAGGGCAACAAAGGCACCGCCCAGTCCCAGGCTCCGCGCGCCGGGATTCGAGAAACTGAGCTCGAGCGTGGTGAGGCTGATTTGAGCCAATAAAGGTGAAGAAGCAAGTAGCCAGAAATAGAAAGCCGGCGCAGCCAACCGGGCAAGCTTCCCGATCATGGCGTGACGGTACTCGATCTTTCCGATCATCATCTCAAGGCAAGTTCGATTTCTTCGCCGTCGAAGAAAACAGAGCGTTGAACAACAAGTGAAAAGTCCCCACACTTTGGGCACGGTGCTGGGCTTTGAAACCGATGAGCACGGCTCGGCCTTTCCCGTGGGTGGCCTCGACGACGGCTGCCCGACCGTAGAGCGTTTTCTCGCCGCTAATCCACCCGGCATCGAGAACGTCCTTTTTCGGGTAGGAGGCCACCGCGACGGCCGCCTGGTCTTCCTTTCCCGGCATGATTCTGAAAGCGGGGCTTCTAAGAAAAAAGCCCGAGACCCGGGACTGAAGGCCGAAACCGAGGGGATGAGAGGTGTCCACGTCGATTCGCAGGAGTGAGCCGGGGCAAAGGAACTTCTCGACCGATACGTCCGCGAGCACGTTTTTCACCGAAAGGTCGAGCGTTTCGATGGCCAAATCGCTCGCGGTGTCGAGTGCCACCAGCGTGCCTCCTGCCTCGACCCACTTGCGGATTTCGATAAGGCCCTGCTCACCGAGACCTCCCGTATATTGGGGTGGTAGCGTTCCGGGCTCACGGCCCTTTTCGAGCGACTCAGCGCTTGCATCGGGGAGCACCAGCGCGTCAAAGTTCGAAAGAGCGCCCGCCTGGATGTCGGCATCGGTCACGTTTTGAAAAGCGAACTCGTGATTTTCGAGAACGAGCCGAGTCCATCCCTCGTCCATGTTCCCCGTCCAAGGTTTGTAGAGTGCGACACGCGGCAAGGTCAAACGGTACGCATTTCCCCTTGGCCCCGCGGAACGAATCTTTAGGCCCTGCTCCCGGGCCAGAGTGTCCACGACCGAACGGGACACTGAACCGGCGGCCACGGCAACCTCGCCCGTGTCCTCTAGCCAGAACACTTTCCCCCCTTCTTTCAGGAGGCGGTTCGTAGCGACCGCGCTTGCAACCGGCGCATGGGAGAACACGAAGTAAGGGCCACCGCCCTGAACAGAGGAAGCCGTCACGACCACGTCTTCGGTCCTTTCGAGGTCGGCTTCGAAGGGACGGCTCACCGCCGTGGCATCGACTCCCATTTGAAGGGGCAGGCTCCAGGCGGTCACATCGTACGGCCGTTCGGGCGGACCACCTTCATACAGTCGCCTTTCGGGATAGTGTTGCCTCTCCAGCAGAGACTTGGCAAAGGCGCGAAAAGGTTGGGACATCAGAACGACATGCGAGCCCGCCGGGTGAGAGACCCCGTCGGCCGTGAAAGGCGCCCGCGCGCGGTGGACCTCGATACCACCGAAGTCGAGGATGTCCAGAAGCTGAGCGGTGGTGCCGGGATCGCGTTGCTCGGCGGGAAAGACAAAGGCGTAGGGAGGTTCGGTCTCCCCCTTTTCGATATTTCGCTTGCCCATGAGGTAGAAGTTCTCGAGGAAAAGGGATCGGTATTTGCGAGCAAGCTCGAGAAGCGCCTCGGTCATGACCAACTCATAGTCCACGATGTCACGGAGTCGCCACCATCCCCCCGGCCAGGGATGTGGAAAGGTCTCACCCTTGCCGTAGCCGGATTGGACGCTGCGGCGAGGCGCCTCGAGCTCGTCGCTCTCGATGAAAACAGGCGAAGCAACACGTACGCTGGCGGCCTCGCTCAGCACCGTGATCATGTTGTGGCCTTTCGGAGCCGAATTGAAGTAGCCGGGGAACCAGTGATCGTACATCGCGTTGGTAATCACGCCTGTCATCCCCGCCTGCTCGAGCCTCGTCGATATAGCGCCACCGATGAGCATCGTCCCCCGAACGAGGAGTGGATCCACATTCGGATCGAGAGGATCCATGTAGGGCGGTACGAACAAACGCGCTCCGTAGCTTCCCATCTGGTGCTCGTCCACGACAATCGGCGGAAACCACTCGTGATAGAGCTGCTGCGACAGCAGGCGGGTCTCCTTCAAGTTGAAGACGTGCCAATCGCGGTTGTTGTCGTGGCCGGAGTAGTGGTGATAGAGCCAGGGAGGACGGCTCCCTTCATAGGGAGTGCCCAGGTTCTCGTTATACCAGTCCACGATGATCCTTTGGCCGTCCGGATTGACGGAAGGAACCAAGAGCAGGATCACGTTATCCAGTATTTCTCGGCACAGCGGAGTTTCCGCCTTGGCCAGGTTGTAGGCGAGCTCCATGACCATCTGGTTCGCCGCAATCTCGGTGGAGTGGATGTTCACCCCGACCATGACCACCATCTTTGCCGTTTCAGAATAAAGACGTCGTGCCTCCTCCTCGGCCAGTTGTCTGGGATCGGCCAAGCTGGCGCATCGACTCCTTGTGGAGCTCGATGTTTCGGATGTTCTCCTCGGAGGAGATAACGACCATGACGAAGGGATTGTCCAGAGTGGTCTTGCCAAGCTCTTGGACCTGTATCCGATCCGAGGCTTCGTCCAAAACCCGCATGTACTCCACAACCTTCAGGTAGTCCGCCAACTTGAAGTCCTCGCCGACGCGGTGGCCCAGAAACTCCTCCGGTGGCATCAAAGATCCTTGGGTCGCAAGAGCGGCGGTGAGCAAGAACGAAAGCATCGTCATGATTTACCTTCCTCAATAAAACCGTAGCTTCGTCGGAATCGTGGCGCATAGTATCACGGCTCGGATTTGACTTTGGCCTGCGTCGGCACAAGAATCCCAAGACGCATTTTCGCTATTACTTCTCCTACGGAGTCTCCACGTTGCCACGCATTCTGATAAGCCGGAAAGATCAGCTACGGAAGGTCGGCAGGAGGTAACGCATGTCCAGGAAGCTTTGCTCAATCCAGTTCGCTCTCTTCATCCTCCTTTTTGAATCGGCGCCATCCTCTGCTCAAGTTCCTCCCCCGGAAGACGTGCTGGGCTTCGAGGTCGGGGCGGACTATCACCTGGCCACCTACGAACAGGCGGTTCAGTATTACAAGATTCTGGACGAGGCTTCTCCCATGATGAAGGTTTTTGAGATGGGAGAGACCTCCACCGGAAAAACCATGATCTACGCGGTGATCACATCCGAGGAGAACATGGCCGATTTGGACCGCTACAAGGAGATATCGGGAAGGCTGGCCCGAGCAAAAGGACTCGACGACGCAGAAGCCCGCCGTTTGGCCTCAGAAGGAAAGGCCGTGGTGTGGATCGATGCCGGAATCCACGCCACCGAATGCGCTCCGCCTCAAGCCCTCATCCAATTTGCCCACGACCTGCTGACGGCCAGAGATGCCGATACCCGACTCATCCTCGACAACGTCATCGTTTTGCTCGTATTCGCCAACCCCGATGGAATGACACTCGTGTCGGAATGGTACACGCCGAATGTCGGAACACCCTACGAAACGAGTCCCATGCCCTGGCTCTATCATCACTATGCTGGCCACGACAACAACCGCGACTCCTACATGAACAATCTCATCGAAACCCGGAACATCACCCAGGCTCGTCACTCGAGAGTGGCATCCGGTGGTGCTTTACGACCATCACCAGCGGGGGCCCTTCCCGGCCCGGATCTGGATACCGCCGGCCGCTGAACCGACGAATCCCAATCTCCATCCTCTATTCATACGTGGGAAGAACTTAATCGGCACGGCCATGGGATATGCTTTCGACAGCGAGGGTAAAGCGGGCGCCATCTCCCGGTTTCGCTATGACTTCATATACCCGGGCTACGAGGACTCCTTTTGTGACTTCTTCAACATCATTTCCATCATGACCGAAACCCACCTCTATGATTACGCAACACCTCACTTCTACACCTTGGATGATTTCCCCGAGGCTTATAAGGATTTCACGATCGGAGTCTTCTACCCCAATCCATGGAAAGGCGGATGGTGGCGGTTAGGAGACGCTGTGGATTATGCCAATACGGCCAGCAAAGCGGTCTTGCACACGGCGGCTGTCTATCGCGAAAAGTTCTTGTACAGCAGATACCGGATGGGAAAAGACACGATTGAGAAGTTCGAGAACGAGCCTCCCTACGCATGGATCATTCCCCAAGCCCAGTGGGATCCGCCGACCGCAGCCCGTATGCTCGACAATCTTGTCTTTTCCGGGATTGAGGTCTACAAAGCGGAGCAGCCATTTGTCGTGAGCGGAGTCACCTATCCGGAGGGAACCTGGATCGTCCCCATGGCTCAAGCCTTTTCTCGCTTCGTCAAAGCCATCTTCGAGGAACAAGCCTACCCCGACCTGGTCAAGTACCCGACGCTCTGGCAAGGGCTCGTCGCTCCGCAGTCCTTCCCCGATTCCTACCTTCCACCTTACGACATGGCGGGCTGGACGGTCCCCCACCAGATGGGCGTCAAAGTCCGAGCCGCGGACGAGCCCCTGGACGTACCCATGTCTCGTCTCGACGAGGTCCTACCACCAGCCGGGAAGGTTCGAGAGCGCCGGTTATGCCTATCTGATATCTCCCAAAACCAACAACAGCTTCATTGCCGTGAACCGGATCCTCGAAAGTGGTGGAAAAGTTCTCCGCGCCGAGGATAGCTTCAGCGCCGGCGGGAAGACTCATCCTCCCGGGAGTCTCGTGGTTCCTTCGAACGGCGTTTCGGGATCCATGATGGAGGACCTCGCCGGCGAGCTCTTCCTCGACATCGGCGGAATCGGGAGCCGAGTCTCCGTAGAGACACATGAAATCAAGGCCCCCCGGATTGCTCTTTACAAATCCTGGACCGCGGAGATAGATGAGGGATGGACCCGCTGGCTCCTCGAACAGTTCGAGTTCCCCTACACCAACGTCTCGGATTCCGAGGTGAAGGCGGGAGAGCTCAGCAAGAAATTCGACGTTCTCATCATCCCATCGATGGGAACCGAAAGCATCGTTCAAGGACACGAGGAAGGAACTATTGCCTCGAAGTACGTCGGAGGGCTAGGTACCTCCGGGGTGACCAGCATCGGGAAGTTCGTCGAAGAAGGCGGTACTTTGATCGCATTGAGGCAGGCCAGTCTTTTCGCACTCGAGACAATGGGATTGCCGGTGAGCGATGCTCTCGAGGGATTGCGGCCGCCGGGTCGCCGCAGTCGGTCCATGGAGTCGCCCAAGGCGGCGGATGTCCGGTTTGCTTGCCCTGGCTCGGTTTTGAGGATGAGCTTCGACACCCACCACCCGGTCGCCTATGGAATGCCTAAAGAGGCTCCCGCAATGTTCTACCAGGGCACCGCCTTCGAAATCCTCCCAACGTTTTCAGAAGGAGGAATGCCGCGAGTGATTTCCAAATACCCGGAAGACAAACTCCTATTGAGCGGTTACTTGAAGGGTGAGGAACATATCACAAACAAGGCAGCGGCGGTAGACGTCCCGATGGGCAAAGGGAGAGTGATTCTTCTCGGCTTCGGAGTCAAGCAGAGGGCGCAACCCCACGGTACTTTTAAGCTCCTGTTCAATTCGCTGTTCTACACGGCCAACAACTAGCCGATCACGCGAACACCGTCTTCAACTCGAGGGCTCGGCTGTACCGCTCGAGCGCAAGGCGTGTCGCTTCTTTATCCTGCGCTGAAGCGTCGTCTTCATAACGCACGGACAAAACTCTGAGGATTCCGCCGGGACGGTCCGCCTTCGTGTCACAGCGCGCCACTAGGCGATCCCCCGACAGGACGGGCAAACAGAAGTACCCGTAGATGCGTTGAGGCGCCGGTTTGTAGATCTCCAGTATTTGGTCGAAATCGAAGAGTTGCTTGACACGCTCTCGGTCCCACAGGATGGGATCGAAAGGTGTGAGAAGGACGCCCCGGTCGCGGCGCGGCCGGATTCGACGTAGGCGCGAGACGAGCTCCAAGTCGTCGGGGCGGATCCAACCGGCGAGCTTGTGTCCTGAAGGGAGATCGACCGAACAAGGCGAGATACTTCCGTCTTCGTGCAGCTCCTCGAGAGCAGCACGGACCTCTTTTTGCTGATTTTTAAATCGCCATGTCGCCGATAGGGTTTTTGTGGGTGCCCATCCATGACCCTCGAGCGACTTCAGCAGAAGGACTTTGATAGCCTCATGCTTCCGGACGGATTTCGACCTCCACTCATCCGGAATGACTCGCTCCGCAAGGTCGTAGACGCGCTGGAATTTTCGGCGCTCTCGAATGGCCAACTCGCCACAGGACCACAGTGCTCCCAACAGCTTGTTCGAGAGCTTCAGGCCCCACATGGTGTTATGCCGGGTTCCCTCGAAGTCTGCCGACCCTAGGGGGCCTTCATCCCTTATCCGCCGAAGAATTTTACGGGCAAGCGGGCGATGTTCACCGAGGAGATCGCCGTACCACGGGTGGATACGGAACGCCTTCCGGCGGAACGCGAAAACCGGATAAAGCTCGATGGGAATCCAGCTCGCTTCATGCCCCCAGTACTCGAATAGGGGCTCGCCGGGCTGCAGGAGCTCCTCGGGGAGAGCGGGATCCAGACTTTCCAGTCGGGACAAGAGGAAGATGCCGTGGCTGCGTGCCCCCGCGATGGAAATCGTGTCCAACTGGAGGTAGCCGAATCGTTCGATCGCGGCGTGGCAGGCACTTCGAGCCCGCGGGCCCGCTGCCTTCGCCCGTGTAGGAAAACCGGTCCACTCGGGCTTCATAAGGCCGGCGCGGGCCAGTGCTAAACGACGTGCCTCGAGCTGGGTAATAGCGGGATGATCCGTCAAGCTTCCCCTTCAACGAAAGGCGGATTCTACATCGAGCCGCAACTGATCCCAAGATGGACACCCACGATCCAGGCCATCCAGGAACGAGCAGGGAGAAAACGATACCTCCATGCTAAACTGGGGGTTTGTCATCGCCGGGATATGAAGGCCCCGGCCAGGGGAAATCTTTGAAGCATATTCGCAACTTCTGCATTATTGCCCATATCGACCATGGCAAGTCTACCCTCGCCGACCGTCTCATCCAGCGGTGCGGAGGGGTCGCAGGACCGCGATTTCCGCGATCAGATCCTGGATTCCATGGACATCGAGCGCGAACGAGGCATTACCATCAAGAGCAACACGGTGACGCTGAGCTACAAAGCCAAGGACGGTGAGACCTACCAGCTCAACCTCATCGACACGCCCGGGCACGTGGATTTCTCGCATGAAGTGCGGCGTTCGCTGATGTCTTGCGAAGGCGCGCTCCTTCTCGTCGATGCTTCCCAGGGAGTCGAAGCTCAGACCGTGGCCAACATGTACCTGGCTCTCGAGTACGAGCTCGATCTTCTGCCGGTCATCAACAAGATCGATCTACCGTCCGCCGACGTGGATCGGGTCAGTGAGGAGATCGAAGCCGATCTCGGTCTCGATCCCTTCGAGGCTGTGCAGGTGTCGGCCAAGCTCGGGCAGGGCATTGACGAATTACTCGAAGCCATCGTCCAAAAGCTCCCGCCTCCAAAGGGCGACGCAGAGGCGCCGACCAAAGCGCTCATCTTCGACGCGCAATACGACGTCTACCGCGGTGTCGTGATGCTCTGCCGGGTCATGGACGGCACCTTACGGCCCGGCCAGCGTATCCGGCTCATGCATTCGGTCAAAGAGTTCGACATCGAGGAGGTGGGACTCTTACAGCTCAAAAAAGTGAAGACGAAAGGCCTCGAACCGGGTGCCGTTGGCTATGTCATCGCGAATATCAAAACCGTGAGGGACATCGCCATTGGCGACACCATTACCGGGATGGACCGGCCGGCGTCGGAGCCGCTACCGGGTTACAAGGAGGCCAAACCCGTCGTCTTCTCCTCGATGTACCCGATATCGACGGACGACTACGAGGATCTCGTCAAGGCTCTCGACAAGCTTGCTCTCAACGACGCGTCTCTAACCTACGAGAAAGACTCTTCCGTGGCGCTGGGATTCGGCTTTCGCTGCGGGTTCCTGGGGCTCTTACATCTCGACGTGGTGCAGGAACGTCTGGAGCGCGAGTACGGACTCGCTCTTCTGCTTTCCGCTCCTACGGTGAAATACCGCTTTACGCTCGAATCCGGGGAAGTCGAGATGATCGATAATCCGGCACTCTATCCGGATCCGATGAGCATCGCCGGTGCCGAGGAACCCTATATCAAGGGCTCGGTGATGATGCCGGAGCGTTACCTGGGAGCCGTCATGGAGCTCTGCCGAGAGCGTCGGGGCTTGAATACGACGTTCAACTATCTCGCCGTGGGTCGTGTCGAGCTCACGTCGGAGCTACCGCTGGCGGAAGTGCTCTTCGACTTCTATGACCGCTTGAAAACGGTGACGCAAGGGTATGGCTCTTTCGACTACGAGATGCTCGACCTACGCGAGACCGACGTCGTGAGAGTGGATATTCTCGTCAACAGCGAGCGTGTGGATGCCCTTTCACAACTCGTCCATCGAGACAAAGCGCGGCAGCGCGCACTTCACTACTGCGAGAGATTGGCGGAGACCATCCCTCGCCAGCAGTTCAAGATCGCCATTCAAGGCACCATTGGCGGCAAAATCATCGCGAGGAGCACGATCAACGCCTACCGAAAGGACGTCACCGCCAAGTGCTACGGCGGTGACATAACCCGGAAACGCAAGCTCCTCGAGAAGCAAAAGGCGGGAAAAAAGCGCATGAAGATGGTGGGAGCCGTGGAGATCCCGCAATCGGCCTTCGTGGCGGTTTTGAAGACCGACGAGAACTCCTGACGATGGCAGAGCCGGGTCAGCCGCCCGGAAGAAGGCGCGCCTCTTGCTCCGGACGAGGACACCGATCTCGCCGGCCTCTACATCCACGTTCCATTCTGCGCCCGCGTCTGTCCCTACTGCGACTTTGCCGTAACGACCGGAGGGCGAGAGAAGCAACGTCGATTCGTGGATCACCTTCTCTGCGAAGATGGATCTCTACGCCGAGGATTCCTGGCGATTCGACACGGTCTATCTCGGCGGCGGCACCCCTTCGCGCCTCGCCACTCGAAGATCTCCAGCGCATCGTCGAGCAGTGCGGAGCATTCTCGACTTGCCCCAAAACGCGGCATGAGCCTGGAAGTCAATCCCGAGGATGTGGATGTCGAGAAACTCTCGTCCTGGCGCTCCCTTGGCTTCGATTTCATCAGCCTTGGTGTGCAGTCCTTCAGCAGCGAGAGCCTGGAGTTTCTCGGCAGGCAGCACTCGCCGCCGGAGGCCGAAGCGCGCAGTCGAGCTGGCTCTGAAAGCGGAATTCCCCACCGTTTCTCTGGATCTCATCTATGGTCTTCCGGACCAGTCCCGGGTAGAATGGAAGGCCGACCTCGAGCAAGCTCTGGCCCTGAAACCGCATCACCTCTCTTGTTACCAGCTCACCGTGCACGAGGCGACGGTCTTCGGGCGGCGCAGGGATCGAGGACAGCTGAGAGAAGCCGAGGAAGACAGAGCAGGCTGAGCTCTTCGACCTCACGCACCGCTTTCTGCTCGACGCCGGTTTCGAGGGCTACGAGGTGTCGAACTTCGCTGCGTCCCCGGAGCACCGTTCGAGACACAATCGCAAGTACTGGAATCACACGCCTTATCTCGGGCTCGGCCCGGCTGCCCATTCCTTCGACGGCGGCTCTCGCTGGTGGAATGCACGTCGCGTGGGTATCTGGGAAACTGAACTAGACGGCGGCCGCCGCCCGGTGGAAGAGCGCGAGCAGCTCACGAGCGAGGCACTGATGCTCGAGGCGGTCATGCTCGGCTTGCGAACCCGCGACGGGCTCGATCTGCACCGCTTGGCGGACGCTATGGTCTCGACCTGATGCGGTCGAACGAGGAGCTCATCGAGCTCGGTCGAAGAAGGGCTGCTCGAGGAGCTGGGCCACTGCCTGCGACCCACGATCCGAGGACTGGCGGTAGCCGAAGGGCTCGCGGCTTCTTTGAACCTAGGATAAATACTGCCGGTACCCCCATAGGACAGGGGATTTTAAGTCCTCGGTGCGGACGGGACGATGGTCCACCATGGTCCTGGAGTGGGACTATCAATGAGTAAAATCAATGACTTGCAAGGACTTGATAGTTCCGTCGCTCCCAATAGTCGCGGTAGCGTTCCGATAGTTCCGCACAAGTAGCGCACAGGTCACCAATAATCGAGAAAAAAACTGTAGGATCTGCAAGAATCCTCCAAACTTCGTCCATGGTTCCGCTGATTTCGAATCACAGGAAAGTGTTCTGTAGCGGCTATCGAAGCACATTGCCGTTCCGAGTTCGAGAACATCGGGCAAGGCGCCGGGCTGGACTGGGAAACGTCAGGGATAAAGATCACAACCAATCCGGGCATATTCTGGCAACGGCATTGAACGCCGGAGGAGGTAGCGCTGCGTTGGACAAAACCAAGACGAGCGGCGCCGTTTCTCGTGTCTGCAGCATCGTTCCCGAGCTCCGAACTCTTGGAGACATTCGCGAACCCAGCCACAGAAGACGTGCTTCACCGTTGGCCTGGTTCGTGCTCACGGAAGCCAAGTGCGCTTCGGTTTGTCCCATCCAGCGATCGCGTACACCCGCTTCATCTCAAGGTCTCTCCACCACAGTGCGCCGTTTTGACCGACGCCATCCGGATCCATGACATATACGACTCTCTGCCTTGGTGCAGTCTTCTTGTTTCCGGTCAGCCCGTCGGTTGTCTCCACTTCCACGTCAGCAACCTTTCTGACACGCACGCAATGACCTGCTGGGCCTTTGGGAGCCTCATCGACGTCGCAGGCCAAGTCGAACCAATCCTCGTCCTCATGTCCGTTGACATAACACAAAAGGATGAATCCATCGGGCTTCTTCAGAATCGGAAGAAGTTGTTTCAAATCCACGACTCCTTTGGCAAAACGCAATTGGTACCCGAGACCAAGTCCGAGAATTAGGCTTGGAATGTGCCTCGTTGTCACGGATCCCGCTTGTTGTCCTTTGCGATTCTTCCTTCGTGTGCGGTAACACTCGTAGCCAAAGGTTCGAATAATGGACGCCTGGCTCCATGCCATCCCCAAGTCCTTGGCTATCGACTCGAGGCATGCCGGAACGCAGCTACACCGCGTGGACTGCTTGACTTGGGCTAACTGCCAAGTTGGATGCGGCCACGACTATAGAACTGTCTTTCCCCATGCTGTCAACTCCATACCCGTGGGGCGTGACGCGCTTTCACTATCTGGTCTGACGCTGCCGACGGATTTTTGGCCTGGGAATCAAAGACTTACAGAATGGAATCTTCCTAGGCCTGGCACGGTAATCTCGGATTGAAATCAGTCGTCAGTCGGAGAAACCGAGCGGTTCACGTGATATCCGAAGCAGATGGCTCACTACCACCCAACTCACGAAGGTACTTCAGGCGTCGATCGATAATTGCCGGGTTCGCCCTGACATCGAGCGCGAGTTCACCACCAAAGACCTGTTTCGCTAAGAGACTTATGGGTGGCATATAATCCTGTTCGTCGGAGTCATGCATGTAGCAAATGAGAGCGCGAAACGCCGTGACGTGGCGTTTGGGATGATTGCTGAAGTAGGTTCTCCTTGAGAGAAGAGACACACCCTCGTTCCATTTTACGAACGAAATTGCATCGTCCAAGAGCTACCCCGGATCTCGTCGCCCGGCCGCGCTTATTGGAACGGATGAACCAAGGACGCCGGCAACCTCTCATCTTGGTATCCGCTCCAGCCGGTTACGGTAAAAGCACCCTGGTGAGCCACTGGCTGGAGACCTTTCTTCCTCCATCGGATCACCGTCTCTGGCCTCACGAGGGTCAGCTCCGAGGACCAGTCTTTCCAGATCTTGGAGAGCAACAATCAGAACAGGCGGTCACTGTTTCTCAACCTTGGCTTCCCTGCCCTGCGCTTGTACACACCGACTTGCTGTCTGAGAACCACAATCCGTATCAACGCAACCCGGTTGAACCACGCCAGGACAACCAGATTGACAACCTGAACGACTGCGAATAGAAGTAGAGTGTTTATGGCAGGAGCATGAAGTCTAGAAGTTCAAAATTCCAGTGAAAATCAGTCTGTACGGACTTTTCGCGGATCACGGGAGGACGGTTTCCACCTACGTCGCTGGAATGTTGCGAACAGCCAACCGACTCCCCTTGCGGTACGAAGGGTTCGGATTCAACCTGTTTTCCTGCGTACCGGCAGTTTCTTCAGCTCGATTACGAGCCGCAGAGCTTCGTTGACTGCATTTTCGTTGTTGGCAAACACCTTGGCTACGTCCGGTTCCAACAGCACCAGGTTCGTTCCTTCCTTGTAACGCTCCGCATACTTGCCTCGGACTCCGTCCTCGAGAAGCTCTCGCAGGTCATATTCAGGCCGGAGTTCATCGGACATCTCCGACTCATCCTTCTTTTTCATAGGTCTCTCTCTCAGTTCGGGTCAGCTCCCGTGCACTGATGATGCGAATGCGATCGCCCCGCTCCGTATATGCCACCATTATGAGACGGTGGTTGATCGACATGCCAATGGTTATATACCTGTCCTCGTTTGTCGAGTGGTCAGGGTCTCGCGCGGTAGTACTGAGGGTGTCGCCGAATACTGTAGCCGCCTCACCGAACGAAACCTTATGCTTCCGAAGGTTGTTAGTTGCTTTTTCCAGGTCCCACTCGAATTCCACATACCCAGTGTATCGGTTTTTTGGGGGGTCGCCAACCAACGATGTGAAACTCTCGTTGCTGCGTCGCGTTGGTCTTGGTCCCGTCCGGATCAATACTGACGAGGGTCAGGTGGTGAAATAACAAAATAGTGCCATAGCCGTTTGGAATCGCCCGCCCCCTCTTGCCGACAGTAAAGAAACAAGGCGGTGGATCGGTTGACAAATCGGTCCGCGGACATCATGTAGCACCTTGTCACCCATCGCCCAACACGAAAATAACCGCGTTCATGATGCGAACCAACCCCACCCGGCGTATCAACAACCGGGAGATCGCAGACAAACTGTTCGTTTCAACAGAAACCATCAAAACCCATCCGCGTTCTACGAGACTCACACCGAGAAAAAGACACCGACATCAAGGTCGGAAACCTCCTGACCCTCGAGGGCGGCTTAGGCAAGTCCTTCCTCAAAGGAGCCCTCTGCGTCGGTGTCGCCGACTACGCGCAAATGGAAGGTGACGGATGACGACGTGGATCGGGACCTCGATATGCTGCTGGAAGGACGGCAGCTCGGATTTTAACCCTGAAGCGACAATAAATGAGCGAAATCAGCGTTGGCAGACCAACAAAAGCCATGATAGTCGCCGCTATTCTTGGGAAGAGGGTCTGTGATTCACTCCTATATGAAGCGGTGATAATGTGTCTTTACGGAATGACTTTGTTGGCTCGTGTTCGCTTCAGGGTGAACCCTAATCCGAGTTGACGAAATCTACGCAAGTTACTGGAAAAAAAGGGACAGTCCCCTTTTTTCCTGCAATTTTCCATGAGTTTATTGTCGGATTAGTCCCTGATGAGTGAAATTGAATGCAAAAAGTGAACGATCTTCCGTGAGCTGACGGCTGATTGCTGACGGCTCGCGGCAAGCCGCGATAACCCTTTTTGGTTACGGCTTTGCCGCGTCAGGGTTAAGAATTGAAAATCGAACGTCAATACAGCTTGAGTACCGAGTCGCTAACTGTCTATCCAGCAATCTCGTCACGCCATTTTCTCCGCTGTATAATCCAGAGCCGGAGCTGCTTTGCCATAAACAAGTGATGGCTTGTGCAAAGGCCTAATGCATGAAAATTGAGAACCAGGAAGACTAATTGTGAACGAAAATCAAAATGATCTGCTGTTGAGTAGGGAGGATCAAGAGGTTCTTGGAGAGCTGGATGAAGAGAGTATCTCTCCCCAAGTCCGAAGACACTCCCAAAACCCCTCAAACTGGGGCAAAATGCTACATCCAAACGGCGAAGCTACGGTTACCGGTATCTGTGAAGACACCGTCTCCATTCAGATCCGGCTGACAGACAACGCCATCGAAGAGATACGTTTTCAAACCGACGGCTGTGGTTTTACCCGCGCCTGCGCCAGTGCGACCACCGAGCTCGCCCTAGGCCAGAAGTTGGATTTTGCTCTCGAGTTCACGGGCGCCCAGATCGTCGAAGCCTTAGGAAAACTCCCCAAAGGTCATCTCCACTGCGCCGATCTCGCTGCCAATGCTCTCAAGGGAGCGGCCACAGATGCGCTGGAACGTCGCAGTAATCCCTGGAAGCACTTTTTTAGACGTGGTAAGTAGCAGTGCCCTGTGTCAGTAATTCGTCATCTACTGATACAGGGGACTAGGGCGGGAGATTGTCACTTTTTTTATCCTCCATGCCGCTCGACGAACGCCTCGACGCAACGCATCCCGTCGATGGCCGCCGACATGATGCCGCCGGCGTGCCCGGCGCCCTCGCCCATTGGGTAGAGGCCCGCGGCCGAAGGCGACTCGAGGGTTTGCCGGTCGCGGAGGATCCGCACGGGACACGAGCTGCGCGATTCCGGCCCGACGATGATCGCCTCGGGATCGCGCAGGATGGGCAGCCTCGAGCAGAGATCGCCGAGCCCGCGCCGGAGCGCGTCCAGGACCCGCGTCGGCAAAAACTCCTCGAAGGGAGCCGGGGTCAGGACGAGCGGGTAGCTCGATTCGGGCAGGTCGGTTGAAAGCCGGCCCGCGAGAAAGTCCATGAGCCTGAGCGCAGGCGCACCGAACGGTTGCTCGGCGAGCGCTGCGGCGCGGCCCTCGATTTGTTCCTGCAGCTCGATGCCCGCAAGTGGTCCCGAGTCACCGAACTCGGTCGGGTCAAGCGTGACCACGAAGCCCGAGTTGGCGAAGCGGCCGCGGCGCCCCAGAGGTGACGCGCCGTTGACGCAGATGGAGCCGGCTTTCTCGGTGGCGGGCAGGATCACGCCGCCGGGACACATGCAGAAGCTGAAGACATCGCCGCCCGGAATCCTCGCCACCAAACGGTAGTCGGCGGGAGGCAACCGTGGGTGGGCGCAAAAATCCGGTCCGTACTGCATGCGGTTAATCAGGTGCTGAGGGTGCTCGATCCTGGCCCCGAGCTGAAAGGGCTTGCGCTCCATGGCCACGCCAAGGTCGTGGAGAGTGCGGATGGTGTCGCGGGCCGAGTGGCCGAGGCCGAGAAACACGTGCTCGGTCTCGACGGTGCCGCCCGGCTCGACGTCCACGCCGCACACCCGGCCGTTTTCGATACGGAGTCCGGTCATGCGTGTGGAGAAGCGAAACACCGTGCCACGGTCGCGGAGGGTTGTTTCGGAGGTGGCGGACCACCGCGGGTAAGCGGTTGCTGCCGATGTGGGGCTTAGCGTCGAAGAGGATCTCTCGCGGTGCGCCGTGGTCGGCCAGGATCTCGAGTACCTCGCCCACCCGAGGGTCGTTGACCCGGGTGTAGAGCTTGCCGTCGGAGTAGGTGCCCGCGCCCCCTTCGCCGAACAGCAAGTTGCTCTCCGGGTTGAACGAGTCGCCCTTGAGAAACCGGTTCCACTGGCGCGTGCGTTCGGTGACCTCGAGGCCCCGCTCGATGACGATGGGCTGGAGCCCCGCCTGGACCAATCTGTAGGCTGCGAAGAGACCCGCGGGGCCGGAGCCTACGACCACCGGCGGTTTGCAGCCCACCGGCCGCCGCACCGTCCCGATCTCGACTCGTTCGGTTGCGCGAAACGGCTCGACCCGCGGCGGGACCTCGGCAAGCAGCGAGCGCTCCGTCTCGGGAGAGACGTCGATGGCCAGGGTGTAGAGCAATCGTGGTCGGCGACGCCGTCGGGCATCGATAGACCTCTTGACGATGTTGCGGATCTCGACCCCCGCGGGTTCGAGGTCGAGGAGCTCGGCGCAGACCTGTGCGAGATCGTTCTCGTCCTGGTCGAGCGCGAGCGGCAGATTGCGGAGCAAGATGGTCATGATGGTCCTGGGGTCACGGTTTGGCGTGTGTTCGTCATCGGGCGGTGACCTTTGACGGTTTGCCGCGCGCGCACGATCTCGTGGAGATTGGGACGTACAAGAATGAGGCCTAACCTGAGTGATGGACTCACACGGACATTCTATGCGGGTCGGTCCAAAGTGAAAAGCTTGGGGACCTGTTTGGCGCCGTAGAACGCCCCGTTTGTTACTCGCCGAATTAGCGATGCCGATCGGTATCGCGGCCGAATATTTGACGGCGGAAATAGCCACTCCCCGCTTTTGCTCGTCGAGACGGCCTCGTGTTAGTCTTCCGATGCGTGTGCGGCTTGTGCCAGCATCTGACCGTCGAGCGACTTGCCGCGGTCAGGCACAGGAGTACGTGAAGTTTCCAGTTTCTTTTGCCGAATTCCTCACCGGACCCACCGATCTGTCCCGAAGGCTATCTAGTGCATCATGGAGGAAAACAATGAAGGTCAAGCTCATCCTCACGCTCGGATTCCTGCTTTGTCTAGCCGTGGTCCCGATCCATTCGATTCACGGTGCGAACGACGACCAACCACCTCGCCGTATCGACCAACGCGGACAAGCTCCTAACCATCGCGGTTCAAGGTCAAATTGCGCCGGCCCAACCTTCGACCAGCTACACCACCACGTGGGATGGGAAAGCCCAAGATGGCGATCGGAATCGGCGGCATCAACTACAACTTGCAGCTCGGTGACAAGATTTTCGGTTGGGCCAACGGCGACCGCGCCACCGTCGGCGTCGCTGCGGAAGGGCTCGGTGAGGGAGGGTTCGCGACCGCTTGGCTCCACCACACCGGCATCGGGAACGAAGTGAAGGTGTTGACCGGATCCGCCAAGGGTGAAAAGGGAGTCATCGTGGGGAAGTTCAGCAATATGGTGTTACTCCATTTCGACGCCGCGGCACTCGACAAGCTGGCCATCGGCGACACGATCCAGGCCAAAGCACGCAGTACCGGACTCGCCATCAACGGCTTCGACGACGTCCATCCTCACGGAGTCGATCCGATGCTCATCGAGAAAATGGGAATCCGGAATATCGATGGAAAGCTCGAGGTTCCTGTGGTCATGGAGATACCGGGTGAGCTTGCCGGGCAAGGCTCTGGAGGCTCGAGTCTATCCGGCCACTGGCACGTTCAGACTTGTTATCCGCCGGATATCAAGAAACACCATTTGGACGAGTTGCGCTTCGGCGACCTCGTCCTGCTGAAAGACATTCAGACGGATTACGGAAAGGGATTCTATCGAGGGCGGCGCCACCCTGGGCGTGGTCGTGAGCGGACCGAGCGATATTTCGGGACTGGGTATCGGCGTGATCCCGATTCTGTCCACGCGGTTCGGCAAATTGACGCTCTCGGATCGAGCCCACCGCCAATGTTGGCATTATCTCGGCATCGAACGGCGCGAGCCACCTCGGCAAACCACTTCAAGCACACTGAAGACCAACAAGGACAAGCTGATTACGACCGCCGTCCAGGGCGTCGTGCAGCCCGCCCGGAGTGGTGGATATTCAACAACCTATGAAGGAAATCCGAAGGTGCTCCTGGGAATGGCCTCCATCAACTACACCGTCTCACTGGGAGACCCCGCATACGGGTGGGCCAGCGCGGATCACGTAGAGCCCGACGTAACGATTCAAGGCCGCGATCGATCTTCCGCCAGCCAGTGTGCGCTGGCCCTGCTCGCCTGTATCGGCAACGAGGCGGAAGTCGTTTCGGGAGAAGCCAAAGGAGCCAAAGGGTATTTCATCGGTCGGCATGCCGGATCCGACGACCTCGTCTGGTTTCCGAAAGATGTCCTTGACAACCTGGCCTTGAACGACAAGATTCAGGTCAAAGCCCAAGGAGTCGGACTGAAGATCGATGGGTTCGAAGACGTACGTGTCAACAAGCTCTCGCCGAAACTGCTGGAGAACATGGGGATTACCATTGAAGGTGACGAGCTCGTGGTCCCCATCGTTTTGGAGGTTCCGGGACACATCATGGGCTCGGGAATCGGCGGACCCGGCATCGAGTTCATCGATTACGACATTCAAACCACCTGCCCGGAAATCGTCGAGGAATACGATCTGAAGAAGCTGAAGCTCGGCGATATCGTCGCCATCCGCGACCATTATGACTTCTACGGTCGTGGAAGGTACGAGGGCGCCGTCACCATCGGTGTCGTCATCCATGGGTGGAGCGACCTGGCGGGACACGGCCCGGGCGTCAACCCGCTTCTAAGTGCCATGCCGGGAAAAATCCGAACCAAGATCGATCCGGATGCCAATACGGCGTATTACTTGGGGATTAAAGATAAAGCCAATTAGAGGGATAGACACTGTACGGTGTAAGACTCGAGAATCAGAACCCAAGAACTCGAGAACTCAGAATAAAAAAGGAGGGCGGCGGACAGGTCGCCGCCGTCTTCCGGATTTTACATCCGTGTTGCTGTTTGCCTCCTTCTTCTGACACCTTCGACTATCCAATCGGATAGCGCCAACGACCCGCAGATTGTTTAGCTGAGCATTTTTGCCCCGTTTTGGCCGTCTTCATGCTGGCAACTGTTTTGCTAGTGAAGACCTGCATGAGAATAGTTCGTTTTGGTGCGCTGGCACTGGTTGTCGGACTCTTTGGGTGTGACTCAACACCGTCCGGACCGTCGTCAACCGATCCGGAGCTCGGCAAGGTAACGGGCACGATCACGTACCTTGTACGGATGGCACTTCCTCCAGAAGCCGTCGTCGAAGTGCGGCTCTCGGACGTCTCTCTACAAGACGTACCCTCGACGATGATCGGCAAAACCATCATCTCCGAACCCGGGCAAGTTCCCATCTCCTTCGAGGTTTTTTATCACACATCGGTCATCGATCCGCGACATACCTACGCAGTCAGTGCTCGGATCACCGTGGGCAACGAGCTGTGGTTCATCAACACGACCTCCTACCCCGTCATTACGCACGGAAATCCAAGCCACGTGGATATGATGGTCGAGCTCGTTCGCCGCTGAAGGAGCTATCGGTTAGCTCTTCGACGCCAGGAAGTCGGCGACCATCTTGCGATAGGCGTCAAAGAGCGCCATGGTCACCGGACCCGGCTTCCCGTCATTGATGTAGCAATCACTGACCTCGACGACCGGGATGACCTCTTTGGTGGTGCCGGTGAGGAAAACCTCGTCGGCATTGAAAAGCTCGTCGGGGAGGATCGTTGTCTCGGTCGTTTCGAAGCCGCCTTTTTTCGAAAGCCCTAAAATGAGCTCGCGGGTGATGCCGGCAAGAATGCCTGTATCGAGAGAGGGCGTCATGACGATGTTGTCTTTGACGACAAAGACGTTGGTCAGCGAACCTTCCGCCACCTCGCCCCGTGAATTGAGCATGATGGCTTCGTCGGCACCCTTCGCCCGTGCCTCACGCATGGCCAAGAGGTTGTTGAGCAGGTTCGAAGACTTGATGCGGGGATTGACGCTCCGCGTGGGATTTCGGATGACTCCTACGAGAGCCACCTTCATCACCTGATCGGGCTGTCGCTCCCATTCCAAAGGGAGGGGCTTGACAATGATGACGACGGTAGGCTGAGGCGCCGCATCTTCACGGTAATCGATCATCCCGACGCCTACGGAAACGACGATGCGAACCACGGACTCGCGGTTGTCCGCCGCGGCCAATGTTGAGAGAACACGTCCCGTAAACTCCGCGTCCGTCAACCCGATTTGGATCTTCAAAGCGTCGGCCGACGCCCGCAACCGTTTCAAGTGACGATCGAGTAAGAACGGGTGGCCGCCATAAGTCCGCATCGTCTCGTATACACTCGCCCCGAAGAGAAATCCCAAATCCAACGGGCTGATGAGGCGATCTTGCTCCGTGCCCAGGCGTCCATCCACATTGACTCGAATCCCCATAGCAAAACCTCTGATCGAATGAGAGCTTCGTCCGGCGCATATTCGGTGTCCTTTTCGCGCCTGACCCCGGCATATTACGCGGTATATACTATCGTGTTATGCAAGTTCTGACGACAGCCGAGATGCGCGAGGCGGACCGCCGCACGATCGAGGATATCGGCATACCGGGCCGGGTCCTCATGGAAAGCGCCGGCCGTTCGGTTGTGCGGCAAATGGAAAAAGTTGTTCCCAATCTGCGCCGGAGGCCTATCGAGATCGTCTGTGGCAAAGGGAACAACGGCGGCGACGGACTCGTCGTCTTTCGCTACTTCGCCACGCACGGATATCGAGCCCGGGCCTGGGTCCTGGCGCCGCTCGACACACTCACCGGTGACGCCAAAGCGAATCTCGATTCCGCCCTCGAGCTCGGTCTGACCGTTGAATCCATATCCAATGAAAGGTCGCTCGAAGAAGCCATGGCGTCTTTCTCCGCCCACGCAGTGGTGGTGGACGCTATTTTAGGCACCGGTCTAACAAAAGCGGCTCGAGGGATCGCGGAGCAAGCGATCCGGCATCTCAACCGGATTCCCGCTTTCCGGGTCGCCGTCGACGTTCCGTCCGGATTGTCTTCCGACAGCGGGGAAATCCCTGGGGAAGCGATCGAAGCCGACTTGACGGTCGCCCTCGCCGCCCCAAAGCTGTGCCACCTTTTGCCGCCGGCGTGTTTCCGGTGTGGGCAGTTGAAAGTCACCGAAATCGGCATTCCGAAACAGATTTTGACATCCACGGGCAGCAGGCTCGCGACCATCGAACCGGAGGAGTTTAATAATATCTGGACGGCCAGACGACCGGATGCTCACAAGGGAAGCTTTGGACATCTTTTGATTGTCTCCGGTTCCATCGGCAAGACGGGTGCTGCGGTGATGGCGGCCTCCGCCGCCCTGCGGTCGGGAGTCGGCCTCGTGACCGTCGCCGCGCCCGCCGGCGCCCTGCCCATGATGGCGTCGGCTCTTCTTGAGTCCATGTGGGAACCGCTCGAGGAAACCCCGGACGGAGCCATAGGCACTGCCGCACTACCCAGAGCTCTGGAGCTTCTCGAAGGAAAGACGGCCGCCGCCATAGGCCCCGGTCTCGGGCAACACCCGGAAACGGTGTCCTTCGTCAAGAAACTCGTCCAGGAAATCGAGATCCCGACGGTCCTAGACGCCGACGGAATCAATGCTTTCGAGGACAATCCCAAAGCAATACCAACCGGTCGCCCGCTCGCACTGACGCCCCACCCCGGAGAGGCGGCACGACTCTTGGGCTGTGGGACTAGGGATATCCAACGGGACCGGCTCGACGCGGTGCGCCGGTTGGCGAAGGAGCTAGACGTCGGCGTGGCCTTGAAGGGATACCGCACCTTGGTTTCCGAGCCGTCGGGCTGGGCGCACATCAACAGGACCGGCAATGCCGGAATGGCGAGCGGCGGGACGGGCGATGTTTTGACCGGCATGGTCGGTGCTTTTCTTGCCCAAGGTCTTGCCGTTGGCGACAGCCTGCGTTTGGGCGTCTATCTCCATGGACTCTCGGGTGATCTTGCAGTGGAAGAAAAAGGTCAAGCGTCTCTCACGGCAACCGACCTGATTCACCGTCTTCCGGCGGCCATCCGGCAGCTCGAAAAATGTTGACCACGACCTTGAAAGAAACTGTCTGCGAGAGCCGTTCGCCGGAGGAGACCATGACCTTGGCGGCCACCCTCGCCGAGCGGTATCCCGATGGCGCATGCTTTTATCTCGAAGGAGATTTGGGTGCAGGAAAAACGATCTTCGCCAAGGGTATCGCATCCGCCTACGGTGTCGATCCGAGCCAAGTGGTGAGTCCAACATTCGCTCTGGTGAATCGATACAGCGGAGGTCACCCGACCGTTTTTCATGTGGATCTCTATCGGATCGAGTCGGAGCGAGAGCTCATCGAGCTCGGCCTCGAGGAGATCGAAGACGACGCCTCAGTGCTCATCGTCGAGTGGCCGGAAAAACTCGGCACCTATCGACGTGATGACGCCGTCGTCGTCGAGCTCGAAGTATTGGACAACGATTCTAGACAAATGCGGATTAAGGAACCTGATCATGAAACAACTCAAGGGAATCATAGCCCCGGTTCCAACTCCCTTCGCGGATGACGAAGAACTGGCGCTCGACAAACTGTCGGACAATCTCAAACGATGGAGTAAGACACGACTTGCCGGCTTCGTACTTCTCGGATCCACCGGAGAGTTCGTCTATCTTGACGACCGACGAGAAAAAGGCGGTCTTAGAACAGGGTCGTAAAACCATTCCGGAAGACAAGCTCGTGATCGCGGGCACCGGCTGCGAATCCACCCGTGAAGCCGTTCAACTGACCCGGTGGGCGGGGGAGCTGGGCGTGGACTATACGATGGTGGTCCATCCGTTCTACTACAAACGGGGCATGAAACCGGCGGTCCTGAAAGCACACTATTTCGAGGTGGCCGAGGCAAGTCCGGTTCCCGTCATCATCTACAACATACCCCCTTTCACGGCCATCAATCTAGGCCCGGACCTGGTGCTCGAGTTGGCGTCTCATCCCAACATCGTAGGTATCAAGGACAGCGCCGGAGACGTTCTGCAGGTTCAGGAGTATTGCCGGTTGGCCCCGGAGGGCTTCGCGGTGCTGACCGGGTCGGCGCCGGCGCTTCTATCTTGCTTGACGGTGGGAGCGGCCGGTGGCATCTTGGCGGAGGCCAACGTAGCCTACGATCTCTGTGTCGATCTCGTCGGTGCTTTCGAGGCGGGTGACCTCACAAAGGCTCGCCAAATACAGAATCGATTGGTGCCCATCAACCGAGTCGTGACGGTCGAGTTCGGAATCGGGGGCTACAAAGCACTGCTCGAATATCTCGGTTTTTACGGAGGTCCGCCGCGGCGACCCCTTCGTCGCCCAACCGATGAAGCCAAAGAAAAACTCATCCAAGTTCACAACGAATTTGGTATTCAGGAGGCTAGCCGAACATGAGAACCTTCATCCCTTTTCTGGTCCTCGCCACTTTGCTCGGTTGCGGAGGCGGCGAGGAAGACGCCGCTGCTCCGAATGCGGGCATCAACGTCGTTCTCATCACGGTCAACGCTTTGCGTCCCGATCACATGAGCGCCTATGGATATCAACGCCGCACGACTCCAGAGGTGGAAAAACTGGCGGCGCGAGGCGTGGTTTTTGACCAGGCCTATACCTATTGGCCCAAGACGCGTGGAAGCTTTGCCGCCATGTTCACATCTCTATACGCATCCCAGCACGGGCTCACCGTTCGCGATCGGGATCTGCCGGATTTCAACACCACCTTGGCTGAAGTGTTTCAAGAGCACGGCTACCGCACCGCCGCCGCCATCGACAACGGGAACCTGGACGGGTCACTCGGCTTTGCTCAGGGATTCGATGTTTTCGAACAGGCTTGGCTCAAATCCGACAACGAGCTCGGACGAACCGAGTTCCTGACCGAATTCGCTCTCGACTTCCTGAAGGACGATAGCGACTCACGACCTTTCTTCCTGTGGGTTCACTATGTAAATCCCCACGCACCTTACGAGCCGCCGCAAGAGCTTCTCGAGTCTTTCCGGAAAGACGGACTGTTTCCTAAAGGACCGAAGCTCGAGACGGTCGTGGGTTATCACGGCGGAATCAACCGGAACCTCTACGTCGAAGGCGAAGACCACCTCGGAGACTACTACGATCGATACGATGCGGAAATACTCCTGTCCGACCAACACGTCGGGCGGGTTTTGGAAGCGCTCGACGCGAGCCCCCACAAGAGCTCGACTCTGGTGGTCTTCACCGCCGATCACGGCGAAAGCTTGGGAGAGCACGACTACTATTTCGATCACGGATACAACCTCTTCAATCCGTCTCAGCGGATTCCGCTGATCCTCTCCTTTCCGGGAATCTTGCCGGAAAGTGAACGAAACGATGTTCCGGTCTCGAGCTTGGACTTTTTTCCCACGATCTTGGATGTGGCACAGATCTCTTTTCCGCCGGGGATCGTGGGCCGATCGATGACACCGCTCCTCAATGGCAGCCGCGACAAACTTCACGAACATCTTCTGTTTCAGAACGACCATCATCAAATGGGTATCTCCAACGGCCGCTTGAAGCTCATCGCCTACCCGAGAGCGGAAGACCAGGACCGTCGGTACGAGCTCTATGACATGTGGACGGACGCCGGCGAGGTCAAGGACCTGTTTGCCGGCTCGGTGTCGACCGTCGAGCCCTTCCGCGCCGAGCTCGAGCGGTTCCGCACGCGCACCGTCGCCTGGCAACAGGAGACGACACGCCGCCGCATGGGCGCACCGGCCAAAACGGACGAGCAGCTTTCCGAGGAAACGCTCAAGAATCTCGAAGCACTTGGATACCTTGGGTCAGGAAGCGAAACGGACGACAAGAAGAAAGAGGAAAAGAAGTAACAGTTCAGAACTCAAGAACCCAAGAACTCTAGAACTCGGAATAGAACCGGAACCACGGGATAATTCTTCCGGTTCGGTTCATGTACTCCCGGTACTCGCCTCCAAAGTGGTCCAGCATCATTTGTTCCTCTTTCTCAACCCGCAGGTAGTAAACAGGTAACATCGCTACCAGACCGCCCCAGCCGGCAAGCCAGTTCGGTACGATGAGAGGCTGCGCGATCGCCCAAAGAATGTGGGCTGCGTACATGGGATGCCGTACCACCCGATACACACCGGCCGTGACCAATCCGTGTTCCTTACGGATTTGCAGCGTGGGAGACCAATTGCGTCCTAAGTCGGCATGGGACCGCCAAATCAGCCAAACAGCCGTCACGAACAAGACCGCCCCCAAAAGACCAAGCCAGACCGGAAGCGAATAATCTGCAAATCCCAGCCAGGACGAGAAGAAGTAGAAGAAAGGAAGAAGCTCGGCAATCCCCCAAAGCCCCATAAAAAAATAGACTGCCAGGTTTTCCTTCCTGGCATCTTCGAAAGCGCCTCTTCTTTGCCCTTTGCCGTAGTAGGAACGGACGACGCTCGTAACCACCAGGCCGGCTATAAAGAGATACTTGTAAAACTCGTTCCACACGGTTTGCAAACACCTTTCCTATGATTGCATCGTATATGTCAGTATGCTATACATATTATATGTCGTCGAGAACAACCATTTTGCTCGACAATGAATCGAGACGAGCTGCCCGCCAATTGGCGCTGCGATACGGATGTTCGACGTCCGAAGCTATCCGTCGCGCTATTCTTCGCCACCGCGATACAGTTTTCGGCGTTCCGGCCAAAAGTCGTCAAGAAAGGATGAAAGCTCTCGAACGTCTTTTCGAACTGTTCGATGGACATGACCCCGAGGAGGAAATACGCCGACTCAAGGAACAGGACGAAGGATTCTAAGTGCGAATTCATGTCGATACGGATTTTCTTGTGTACGCACTGTCCACCGCCGGCCCGGAACGAAAACGACTGGTGGAGCTTGCCGAGTCCGAAGCTGAAATACAGATGAGCGCGGTGGCATGGTATGAGTTCTCGCGAGGCCCTCGCACGCCCGAGCAAATTGCCGTCGCAAGATCCATTCTTTTTGACGACGGGATCGTCCCCTTCTCCGAGGAGCTTGCGGATATTGCCGCCGACGTATTTCGAAATCTCGGTTCGCCCCGTCGCCGCGCCGCAGACATCGCTATCGGTGTAACAGCCGCTTCTATGGACGCTATTCTTCTTACACGCAACAAGAATGATTTCGCTGGAATACCCCATCTACTCGTCGAAAACGCGAATAGCTAAACGCATCAAAAAGCCCCCAGAACCACTCACCAAACAGCAGGAATCAACCTGTAGCGAACCTGCTCCGCGTACTCCTTGTACCCCGGAAGTCCGTTTTGCAGGGTGCGGTCTTCTAGAGCGGTTCTGACGAAGAACAAGCCCACAATCAAAACACCAGGGATGAGGGCCCAAAAGGAGCCCAACATCAGAGGAATACTCATGACGAAAAGAATCACACCCACGTACATGGGGTGGCGAACATACCGGTAAGGGCCTGTGGAGATGACCCGGTGTTCTCGATCCTTTTGGATGCGGACGTATCGCGAAGCATAGGTGTTCTCCGCCATCACCCAGGTCACCAGGAACGTGGCGACAAGAAAAACGCACCAACCCGATACCTTCATGCCCATCGATACGGAAGTCCAGCCGAACCGTACCGCATCCATTCCTGCCACGACGAACAGGCCCATGGATAGAATCGAATAAATGGTGATGATGAGCTTGTCCCAGCGCTCCACGTTGCTCGCTTTGCTCGTGCGCTCCTTTAGCAGTTCGGGATCTTTGCTTCGCAGCCAGAAAGATAAGATCGTCGTATAGCCTATGAAAAAGACCAACAGGATCCAGCCGTCCACCCAATCGAGCCGACCGGCAGGAACGAAGATTAGGGCCGTAAAGAGAACCAAGGTCAATGCGACTCTGACAACTCGCCTCCATACCGGCAGGTCGGAAAAGGATTTGATCTCGACGGGGTCCGCATCTGATTGCGACATCTCTTTCCTCCCTCTACCACAATCCCGGTACCAGCCGGTAAGGGACCTGTCGAGCGTAGTCGGCGTACCCTGCAAGTTCCGCCTTGAGCGTTCGGTCCTCCAGAACCGTCCGAACGATTAAGGCGACAACAGCCAACCCGTTCAAAAGCAAGGCCCACCACGATCCCAAAAAGATGGGACCGGCGAGCCAGCTCAAAATGACACCGGTATACATGGGATGACGAACGTACCGATAAGGCCCTTCCGTTGCAACCCTGTGCCCCCGTTCGAGCTCGATGCGGACCGTCTGGGCCAGGAAAGGATTATTCAACATGGCCCAGTAGGGAAAAAACGAACCGGGCACCAAGGCGATAAATGCCAAAGCTTTCGCCCACCAGGGCACGACAGACCAGCCGAAACGAAAATCGAGTCCTGCCACAACCAAGAATCCCAAGATCAGGGGAACCGTGACGGCTCCAAACACTTTGTCCCAACCCTTGGTTTTTTCCGATTTGCGGCCCCTTTCGTTGATGACCTCGGGATTCTTTCGGATGACTAAAATGCTCATGCCGGTTGCCATGAGAATTCCCAAGACGAGATAAATCCACGCCTCGGTCCAATCCAGCCTTCCTGCGCCAACGAATAGCAGTGCCCCGGACAGAAAGAAATAGAACACGACCTGGACGATCCGTTTTTTTCCCGCTCGGTCGAGTCCCTGCCGTCCTGCGACTTTTTTCATCTCCATGGCCTCAACTCCCGATTTCTTTTGTTTACATACTTATATATAATTTAATCAATATAATGCATATGTCAATATATCAAATGCATCATTTCTATACTTTTACATAGCCATTTTTCTGTGCAACAATGGCGGAATCTCAAGGAGGAATCCATGGAAAAGGACGCTCCAGAGGCCAATCTTCGACGCATCAGCCTCATGGTTCGAGAGGATCAATACCGGGCCTTGACGGATCGGGGGCTCAACGTGAGCGGTCTGGTGCGCGATCTCGTCGATGACTACTTGAGCGAGCACACCATCACCCTTAGCGTGAACGAGGAAACACGTGGCCTCTACGATCAGATTGTCTCCAACACGGGGAGTACCGATGAGGATGTGGAAGTCTACTTTAGAGCGGCCCTCAAGCACATGCTTCAGGACAAAATCAAGGCCATGCAAGAACTGGAAAAGAAGATTCCTTGAGCTGGATTGGATTACTGTGACAAAGGCCTGAACGAATCGCAGATCGCCGAAACGGTTGCGGGCAATGTGCTCGTCGCCGCCGGACAGGCGCCGGGACATCGCGCCTTCGTGTTGCTGGATGTGGACTGGCTTTATGAAACCGAGAGCTTCAACGGCATATCCTACGTTCGTTTCCGCTCCGCCGCACTTCGTCCGGATCCGAACGGCTTCTACGTGGAGTACGTCAGAGCTCGAGTTGCCGGTGAGGGTCCGTACGAGTAAATCGTACGAACCCCCAAGCCTGATCTGTTGTTAACGTTGTTCCAATCCGATCACTGCACGCAGACAGCGTGGCCTTTGATATCTGCAAGGTACGCTCCGTGTGAGCTGGTGAACTGGACCTGCCACGCACCGTCGCTGATCGGGTAGGAACCGACAATCACTAGGCCACGCCAAGGTTGTATCGACGGCGATGTCTGGTTCATCCCTCCACCAACTACTCGCGAACCGACAGGGCATTCGACATTCAGTGTAAATACATTTGGAGGAGTGATATAGATGGTGCGCGTTAACTCAACAGTCTCGAAAGTGGCTCCTCCGTCGCCTGGCGGTCCTTCAGGTCCTTGGGGTCCCTCGGGTCCCCGTGGGCCCATCGGGCCACCCGGGCCCATCGGGCCTTGAGCCCCATCGGCGCCCGTAGGTCCTTGCGGTCCTGCCGGACCGGGAGCGCCATCTGCTCCTGGTGATCCAGCGGGCCCTGCCGGTCCTGGTGCACCATCTGCTCCTGGTGATCCAGCGGGTCCTGCCGGACCGGTAGCACCATCTGCTCCTGGTGGTCCAGCGGGTCCTGCCGGACCGGTAGCACCATCTGCTCCTGGTGGTCCAGCGGGTCCTGCCGGACCGGTAGCACCATCTGCTCCTGGTGGTCCAGCGGGTCCTGCCGGACCGGTAGCACCATCTGCTCCTGGTGGTCCAGCGGGTCCTGCCGGACCGGTAGCACCATCTGCTCCTGGTGGTCCAGCGGGTCCTGCCGGACCGGTAGCACCATCTGCGCCTACGGGTCCCTGGGGCCCTGCAGTTCCCTGAGGCCCGGCCGCACCAGTCGGCCCTGCGGGTCCCTGCGGTCCGGCTGGCCCAGTCGGCCCTGCTGCTCCCGCGGGTCCAGTCGGTCCTGCCGGTCCTTCAGGGCCCTCGGGTCCCGTGGGTCCAGTTTCACCCTGAGGTCCCGTTGGCCCTTCTTCTCCCTGAGGTCCCTGAGGTCCTTCAGGCCCCTCCGGTCCAGGAGTCCCACCACCGCCACCGATGGCAACGTCGAGACTGTCGTACCGAAAATAGTAGGTCCAACCCTTTCCTGGCCGAACCACCATCAAACGGTACGTGCCCGGCTCAATCCCGGCCGGAAGCTCAGCTTCGATCTTTTCATCGGAGGCATGCAATACCTCGAGAGGCGGGAATTCGGTCAAAAGAACCTGTGGATTGTCACCGAAGTTCTTACCATGCAGGAAAATTACCCCATCGGTGAGATCGGCGTAGGCACTGGAAATGACCAGCTTTTTGTGATCACCCTTGGCGTGCACTGGGCTAGTGAGCAAAGAGGCTATCAGGAACAAGCACAGAACGGGTACTATTCGCTTCCACATTGTCATCCCCTCCAAGAAATAAACCAATACACAAACGGGAGCTCGGACACGGGGAAGATTGGGGAAGTTCGACCGCAGAGTTAAACAGCCGGTATTGCCAACCGAGACAAGCGACTCAACCCCCCTTGAATCAAATTGTTCGGTGTTCAGAAATGATATACGAATTTGCATTCGAGAGCAAGTCGCAGTGGGGCGGTGACAGCGGTTTCGCAAGGTGCCCGCACCGACCGTCGATATCCGGCTGATTCTACACGGTTCCGCGCTTGTTGAGCCTCGACGGAGATTTTTCAAGGCGATTTTGAGGTCAGGAATCGACCCGGATCCAGTTTTCTGAGGCAAAGGGGGCAAGAGCGCCTACACCTGACGAGGGCGGGCTATGATTTGGGTAACAGGGGGGACGAAGTTCAACTGGTGTCGTAAGGTTCGATCAAGAAGTGGTAGGTAAGCTTCTTTGCCAGGTCACAGAAGCCGAGCGGGTATCTTGGATGGTGGCTAAGAACCTGCCGGTGGTAGAAGACCATCGTGAGCGTATAGGCCACAAGGCGAATCATGATCAGCATGACCAGCGCGCAATCGTGACCTTGATGAACAGAAGGATGTTTCAGGTGGCTATCGACGGTGATGGTTTGAAAGACTTCGGAATCAATTGCCCAACGACTCTGGCCCAGTTGATAAATAAAGATCGGGGGAATGGAATCGATTTCCATATTGCTGGCGAAAAAGTTAGTGCTCTGCCTTTCAACCAAATCCTTGACGGGTTGCTTTTTACCATTGTCGTTATGTATACGGACCTGATTGACTTTCTGGGTTCGTAGCACCTTGACCACTCGTACGTCTCGGTCTGCGACGGGCCAATACACCTGCGGGGCGTGCCATAGCTGAATCTGTTGTTTCGAATCTGATTGCTCCATGTCGGGTTCGCCGGTGCTGAGGCGTTGGGCTTCCGCCAGCAGTTCTGGCTGATTCTCTTTAAGAGTGAACACCCACTGCAGGCCTAGCGCTTCGACGGCTTGAACGAAGGGCTTTTGCAGATACAAAGCATCACCCACCAAAACATCCAGGAATCGACGTCCAAGCCTCTCGTGCAGCTCCCGCAATAAGGCCAAGGCACAATCGACCTCCCCTTCGCCTTGTTTTTGGAATCGTATGCCCAAGGGGATCGAAAAGGGTGTGCTGACCACCGTGACCGCAACGATGCGGTGGTAATACTGGATGGATTCCTGCAGTTCGCCCTGTAGTTTCCGCTGGACTCTTCTTTCCAAGCACGTGTCACAACACCGGGCAAAGGAACTGCAGATCTCGGTTCCATCGACAGCAGCGACCACTCGTCCACGAGCCCAATCCGAATGCAGCACCCCGTTTCTTTTCAAACGTCTCGACACCTCGCAGCCCAGTTGAACAATATCGTCAGGGTGCTGGCGTTGTAGAGCGTAACGAAGCGTATCTTCGCTGATCGAGCCGATGCGGGTGCGAAACGCTCCGTCGCGACATTCCGCTTCGATCGCGTGCAGAGATGCAAACTGACAGGCGGCACCGAGAAACACCGCTTCAAAGACTTTTTTCCAGGGATGCTGCGGGTACTGGCGCCCTTCCAGCAGAGCCGACACCTTCGCGGAGAAATCAAAAACCTTATCCAGGTAGGCCTCGAACCGGTACCGACGCAAGGCTAAAGGTTCTCCTTGCCCTCCTTCCGACGCAGGAGTCGCCGAAGATTGATTTCAAAAATCTTCGATACTAAATCCTGGAACTGCTTATGCATCTCGACTCTGTTGCGTACCTCTTCGGCCATCTCAGCGGGAATGTGGAAGGTGTAATGTTTGCCATTCCACAGAACCGATAACTGATACTGGAGGTGAAACTCGTCGTCTTTTTTGGCGCATTTGCAGTTGGGCTTACCGCATTTGCGCCGCCGCACAACGAACGAGCCCGGCAGCATCTCCCTGAACGAAGACAGTCGGCGCGCTAGACTGCCCCGTGCCTGGAGTTCCTTATCTGCCATTTGAAATCGGTTCTATGATATCCGAGAATAGACTACCACTAATAATAGTGTCAGATTTGAGGTTTGTCAACCCCCCTCTGAAATTTGCAGAAATGCAGCTATTGGAGAATTTGTACCGAAGTTCTATTCGAACAGCGCCTTACGCCTTTGGATCAATAGACTTTGCGAAATCGCTGGGGGCGGTGAAACGAGGAAGAAACTAACCCTGAAGCGACAATAAATAAGCGAATCAGCTTTGGCTGACGCAACAAAAGCCATGATAGTGGCCGCTATTCTTGGGAAGGGGGTCTGTGATTCACTCAACTATGAAGCCGTTCTAATGTGTCTTTACGCAATGGCTTTGTTGGCTCGTGTTCGCTTCAGGGCGGACCCTAATCCGAGCTCACGAAATCTACGCAAATTACTGGAAAAATAGGGACAGGTCCGTTTTTGGTGGACCGTTGTCTTTGCCAAAAAGGGACCTGTCCCCGTTTTTCCTGCAATTTACCCTGAGTTTATTGTCGGATTGGGGCTAAACCTCGATTTGGTGAAGGCTGCTCGTAGGTGATTCGACACCCTTACAAATTCTGCATGTCCGCGACTCGAGAACGTCCTGCCACATTTGCTCACGCATGTGCTGCCACTTGGGACTAGTCCAGATCTCTTCGATGGTCTGTTCCTTGACATTGCCCATGGCAAGCGTTCCCTCGTAGTCGGTGCAACAGACAGTGACTCGACCGTCCCACAAGATGACGAACTGCTCGTTGGGAGCGGGGCAATAGCCGTCAACGGTGGGTGGACCCTCCTGGGCCTGAATGACGTTGCCCCAGCTATGAAGGCGCTTCCAAACGAGATCGACCCCGGGTAGCAGCGAATAACGTCCCGTATCCTCATCGTGCTCGAGGAAACGGAAACCTCCGGTAACGAGATCGAGGTTGTGCCGCTTCTGGGGGAGATCGTATTTTCTTTCAAGAGTTCTTGCGAAGGCGACCCACTCCAGAAGAACTCTATTAGCACGGCTCTCCTCACTCACGATTTGAATCCCGGACGAGCCCATCGTGTTCATGACGTCGATCTCGATATAGGTCGAAGCCTCGAGAGCCACCTTGCGCTCCACCGCCATTCGGACTTTTTCCATGTAGAGCTCGAACGTCAACTTCTTGTTGATCGCCTTTCTGGTCACAAAAGACTCTTCATCGGGAGTCTGATAACTCAAAATAAGGTTGGTCAACCCCGCTTCGTAGAGCCCGTCCATTAGCTTGGGAGTCAACATGCTGCAGTTGGTGTTGAGCTCGATGGGAATCTCCTTGGACTCCGCGTAGGCGACGATATCGACCAAGCGATGATGGAGAGTCGGCTCGCCCATCTGGTGGAGCTTCACCGGATAAAGAGGCCCGAGACGGTGCTTTTCCTTCGCAATCATGTCGAAGATCCGGCAAGCGTCTTCATAGCTCATCTTGCCCCGCTGCCGTTCCATGATCTCGTCGGGACAGAACGTGCAGTGGAAATTACAAACGTTGGTGAGCTCAACGAACATCCACCAGATCGGATAAACCCGGTGGGGTGACTTTCGGATGGATGGCAGCGGCGCTTGAACCGTGTAGGCGCCCATGTCTTCGGGCGGCTCGGCAGAAACGGCGATGCGCGACACGTAGAAATCCTGCCGAAGCTCCAGGCGGAAACTGGCGTCCAAGTTTTGGGTTCGTTCCGGATCGAAGTCGTGAATGATGAACAAACACCGCCGCCAACTCGGTTCGTCCCCTTCGATGCCGTCCCACAGCTGTTCCGCCTCCTTGTAAACGCCCTCGTAGGGAGCCGCAGAATCCTTGGAGCTATACTGCAACCGAAAGGTGGCGTACCGCGGACCGAAATAATCGATCTCGATGACCAGACGTTCGCGGAGTTTTTCGCGAGGCCCCGGCTCCAGGACGAAGTAAAGGTATTGGGACCACCGGTCCGGAGTCGCTGCAGTGCGGCCGCGTTTCTCGACAAGCTCGTACCGGCCGTCGCCCTCGTTCGGCATACGAAGTGAGCCGTCCGGACTGCGGCCTTGTTCCACCCCGAGCTCGGTGCGCATAGTCGCTCGGCGGCCGAGCCATGCTCCAACCCTGTCGACAATAGTAGCCATTAAAAACCCACCCTAAGCAGGAAATCCGACCCCTTCGGTAAGGGAAATGTTTAGTTCACATCAAGAGGCGCAAAGGTCGTGATCATCTCCTCGATCCAGGGCTCGATTTGACGATAGACCGTATTCTGGCAACTGAACTTGAAGATGTAGCTCTTGTCGCCTCGGATGAAGTATAGCGTTCGCTCGAGGTACTGCGCCAGTTGAGTTTCGATGTGATAGAGGTCGGAAATGGCGTCACCCTCGTTGATAACGTCATGGGAGAGGAGTCGATAATTGTCACCCTGCATGTCGGCCCGCCCCGAGTAGTAGCTCTCGAGCGTCGTACCGGGCTCGACTTTGTTGACGGTCACCTCGAGCGTGGCGTGAATCGTACTGCCCCCTTCTTCAAGAAGCAAAGGCGGGCTTCGAAACGCAACAAAAAGAGATTCTCCGCTCTTGGTTAGGAAGGCGGTCCGTTCCCAAGATCGGGGGTGTTTCAAGAAAAGACCGATGTCAGGCCTTTCGTAAGCTTCGAAGAACCGGGCCTCTTCCACCGAAAGGCCATCCCACATAGCATCGATGGCCGGTCGGTTGGCATCCATGGTCGGAGCCTCGCCGTGGATATAAATGCCGTAGAGTCTTCCCTCCAAGTCAGTGAGCATGAGCCGCGAGCTTTCGGCTCCGTCTTCGGACTGGAAATACCACGTCTTGCCGGCAAATCCATGCAAGGAGTGTCCCTGTTCCTGGGTCACCGTATGTCCCTCGGTGTAGCGTTTCGAGAGCTCGTCAAGGGCTTTGCCCTTGGGCATCGGGCCGAGCATGACTTGTGCTCGAATACCGGGGCGTTCCGGCACATCCACGGATGGGCCCGTAAAGGTGTGCATTCGAAATCCGGACTGGTCACCCAGCTCGGAGCGCCATCCTTGAGGTATAGGAACCGAGATTTTCATGGCCGGGTTGTACACGGTGATGAGCGCCGGCCGCGTGCGGAGCTCACAAGAAACTAGGAATCCGACGAGGCAGCTCACAACGATCGCAAAAAGTCGGCGGTATTCCAACCCGGCCGAAGGTTCAATCGAGCTGATAGTTGGGAGCTTCCTTCGTAATAATGACATCATGAACGTGACTCTCTTTGTATCCCGACTGAGTGATTCTCAAGAACTTCGCCCGCGTCTTGAGCTCATCGATGCTCTTACACCCGCAGTAGCCCATGCCGGACCTTAGTCCTCCGACGAGTTGCTCCATGACCCCTTGGAGACTCCCCTTCGCGGGCACTCGGCCTTCGATCCCCTCCGGAACGAGCTTGGCCGCCTCTACATGTTGTTGTGAGTATCGGTCTTTGGTCGCTTCACTCATGGCACCGAGAGAACCCATACCGCGGTAGGTCTTGAAAGTACGTCCCTGGAATAGGATCGTCTCCCCCGGGCTCTCGTCGGTTCCGGCGAAAAGGCTTCCTATCATGACCGAATCGGCTCCGGCCGCAATAGCTTTTGTGATATCGCCACTGAACTGGATTCCGCCATCCGAGATCACCGGCACGCCGGATCCGGCAGCGGCCTTTGCACATTCGAGAACCGCCGTGATCTGGGGAACACCCGCCCCCGACACGATACGTGTTGTGCAGATCGAGCCCGGCCCGACACCGACTTTGACCGCATCGGCACCAGCTCGAATCATATCTGCCGTTGCCACACCCGTAGCCACGTTCCCGGCGACGACGTCAACCTCGGGATGCTCACCCTTGACTCTCTCCAGGGTTTCCAGTACGGCTTTGCTATGGCCGTGTGCGGTATCGACCACGATGGCATCGACATGGGCCTCCACCAGGGCTCGGGCTCTGTCGATCGCCGCCTCACCAACCCCAATCGCCGCGGCGCAGCGAAGCCTTCCCAGTTCGTCCTTGCATGCGTGGGGGTACTTGATGGCCTTCTGGATATCTTTGACGGTAATTAGGCCTTTGAGCTGAAAATCGTCGTCAACCACGAGTAGCTTTTCCACGCGGTGCGCGTGCAGAATTTTTTTGGCCTCCTCGAGTGTCGTGCCGATGGGAACCGTGATCAGCTTCTCCTTGGTCATGATCTCCGAAATGGGCAGTGCCATACGGGTCTCGAATCGGAGATCGCGATTCGTCAGGATCCCGACCAACTTGCCATCCATCGTGATCGGAACACCGGAAATACGGTACTTCGCCATGATTTCCATCGCTTCCGAGATGGGACGGTCGGGCGACATCGTGATGGGATCCACGATCATCCCGCTCTCGGAACGCTTGACCTTGTCCACTTCATCAGATTGACGCTCCGGAGACAGGTTTCGATGAATGACCCCGACGCCTCCGAGTTGGGCAATCGTGATGGCAAGACGGGACTCGGTAACCGTATCCATGCCGGCGCTCATGATGGGGATATTCAAACGGATGCGCCGACTGAACTGAGTGGTCACGTCCACCTCGGTGGGAAGAACTTCACTCTTCTGAGGAACGAGGAGAACGTCGTCGAATGTGAGACCGATGGGAGGAAGGTCGTTGGTTCAAATAGTCCTCCTATGAATTGAGAAAGTTAAAGGTATTAATTTGAGGCGCGTGCCAGGCACAGCCTGGCCTACGCACCACAACACTTTTTGTGTTTCTTGCCGCTTCCGCAAGGGCAGGGATCGTTCCTGCCGACTTTTTTGCTCGTTCTCTTGACCGTCTTGACCGCCGCGTCCGCACCGCCCTTCGATTCACGGCGCGCAAAAGCCGACGTAGAGGTTCCGGGATCGTTGAAGAGAAGTCGCGAGGGCCTCGCTCGGGGACGTTCTTCTGCAGCTTGCTCGCGAACCGGTTGGAGAAGAAACAAGTAGCGAACCGATTCCTCCTCGATGCGATCCCACATCGCCTCGAACATCTGGAAGCTTTCTTTCTTGTACTCGATGAGAGGATCGCGTTGGCCGTACCCTCGAAGCCCAATCCCCTCTTTGAGATGGTCCATGCCGTAGAGGTGGTCCTTCCATTGAGCATCGACGATCTGCAGCATGATGATGCGCTCGTGAACGCGCATCAAGTCGGGACCAATGAGCTCTTCCTTCTGTTTGTATTTTTCTTCGATCTTGCCCCAAATGAGATCACGAATTTCCTGCCGGTTGAGCTCGTCCCAGGCCACGTCCTTGTGAAGGGAGCTCTCGAAACCGAATTGGCGGGTGAGGTCGTGCTGTAATCCTTCGGTGTTCCAGTCTCTGGGCTCGATGTCGGGGGCGAGATGTTGGTCGAGGAAATAATCGAGGAGCGTACCCGCGAGCTCCATCACGTACTCACGCTGGTCTTTGCCCTCGAGGATCTCTCGCCGGAGTCGATAGACCGCCACCCTCTGCTTGTTCATGACGTCGTCGTACTCGAGAAGGTGTTTGCGGATACCGAAGTTCTGTCCCTCGACCTGCTTCTGCGCCCTTTCAATGGCGCGCGTGACCATCTTGTGCTCGATGGGCACGCCCTCCTCCATACCGAGGCGCTGCATGAGACCGCTGATCCGGTCACTGCCGAAGATACGCATCAGATCGTCTTCGAGGGACAGATAGAAACGAGAGCTTCCCGGGTCACCTTGGCGGCCGGCGCGACCTCGAAGCTGGTTATCAATCCGTCGGGCCTCGTGCCGCTCGGTCGCGAGAATGTGAAGCCCTCCCGCGCCCACAACGTGGTCGTGCGCCTCGCTCACTTGGGCTTGCGCCTTGCTGAAAGCCTCGTTCCACTCCTCCTCGGATACCTCGAGCGGGTCTTTTCCCTTCGATTTGAGTGCGGCCTTGGCCATATTGTCGGGATTGCCCCCGAGAAGAATATCGGTTCCTCGACCGGCCATGTTGGTGGCGATGGTTACCGCGCTCCGCCGACCGGCCTGAGCAACGATTTCCGCTTCCATCTCGTGGTACTTCGCGTTGAGCACGACGTGCTTGAGTCCGGCCCTCTTCAACATTTGAGCGAGCTTTTCGCTCTTGCCGATGGAAGTGGTTCCTACGAGCACCGGCCTTCCTTCTTCATTGAGCTCCTCGATTTCCTCCACCACCGCGTTGAGCTTCTCGCGCTCTGTGCGGTAGACGACATCTGGATATTCGTCCCGGATCAAAGTACGGTTCGTAGGAACGACCATGACATCTAGGTTGTAAACCTTTTCGAACTCGGCCGCTTCGGTCTCCGCCGTACCGGTCATACCCGCCAATTTGTCGTACATGCGAAAGTAATTCTGAAAAGTCACGGTAGCGAGCGTCTGGTTTTCGCGCTCGATCTTCACATGCTCCTTGGCCTCCACCGCTTGATGAAGACCATCCGACCACCGTCGACCGGGCATCAGCCGGCCCGTGAACTCATCCACGATGACCACCTGCCCGTCCTTTACCATGTAGTCCGTGTCCCGCTTGTAGAGCGTGTGGGCACGCAGGGCCTGGTAGATGTGATGCAGGATGTGCATTTGGCCGGGGTCGTAAAGGTTCGCGATACCCAAGACCTTTTCGGCGTGAGGAACTCCGTCCTCCGTCAAGGTAACGGTCCGTGTTTTCTCGTCGATAGTGTAGTCGACGTCCCGTCTCAGCCGGGGAATGATGCGATCGATATTGTAGTAAAGCTCCGTAGACTCTTCCGCCGGGCCACTGATGATGAGAGGCGTTCGGGCCTCGTCGATGAGAATCGAGTCCACCTCGTCCACGATGCCGAAATGGAGGAGCTTCTCCATTTCTTTGCCGTCGGGATCTTTAACGGTTTTTTGGAAAATCTTGTGGACGAAGAGCGACGGGTCGAACTTCATGTTGTCGCGGAGGTAGTCGAAACCGAACTCGTTGTTCGTCCCGTAGGTCACATCGGACCCGTAGGCTACCTGCCTTTCGACGTCGGTATTCTCGTGCTGGATGTTGCCGACCGACAAACCCAAGAACTCGAATATCTTCCCCATCCACTCCGCATCACGACGGGCCAGATAATCGTTCACGGTAATGATGTGAACGCCTTTACCCGTCAGCGCGTTGAGATACGCCGGCAACGTCGCCACCAGGGTTTTTCCTTCACCCGTTTTCATCTCGGCGATCATGCCTCGGTGCAAAACGATGCCACCGATGAGCTGGACGTCGAAGTGACGCATGTTGAGCGTTCGCCAACCGGCCTCGCGACAAACCGCGAAGGCCTCGGGCAGAAGATCATCGAGGGAAGCGCCCTGATCCAGTTTCTGCCGGAACGCCGCGGTCTGCGCTTGAAGATCCGCGTCGGTGAGGGCCTTTATCTTGGGCTCGAGCTCATTGATTTGAGCCACGAGGGGCTGTATCTTTTTGAGCTCGCGCTCGTTCTTGGTACCTATGACTCTGGCAATAATTTTATTCAGCATGGGCGAATCGTTTGAGGCTAGATAAAAACACGCCAGTTTAGCAAAAGCCCGTTTGGTTATCAACCGGCGCAATTGACGCGGCGAACGCTATCGTTTCTATTTACAGAGACTTAGGGGAAGTAAGCCCAGAGATCAAGGACTCGAAAGATCAGGCACCCGCAGTCTTCAGGTCATCGCAGGAGGGTTAGTCCGTTCCGCGGCCCGACCGTTTTTCCCTCAGCTTGGCGTTGAGGGCTTCCGCGTACTCGAGGATATAGTCCAGCGGGGGTACGGCTCGGCCTGAGACCCAAACTTCGTAGTGCAAGTGAGGCCCTCGACTCCGGCCGGTGTTGCCCACATAGCCGATGACGTCACCACGTTTCACTCGCTTTCCCGGCCGAACATTGAACCGAGACAAATGTCCGTAAAGGGTCATCATGCCGTATTTGTGATCGACCACCACCGTGTTCCCATAGCTGCCTCTGCGCGACGAGTAGAGCACGACGCCGTCCGCGGTGGCAACGACGGGGCGGCCAATGGGGGTCGATACGTCAATCCCAGAATGATAATCGGGCTGGCCCGTGAACGGGTCCTTTCTATTGCCGAAAGTTGACGACAGGTAACCTCGAACCGGCCAAATGGAGGGAGTCGAGGCCAGCATGAGGGAGTTCTGCTCGTAGAATCGCTCCAGCACCCTGCCCTTCTCCTCGAGCGTCGTCAATTCGCCGGCCATGAACTGGAGGTCTTCCTTGACCTGCGCGTAGGCACTGCTATCCGACTGGGCCCAGTCGTCATTCGGACCACCGATACCGCCCATGGACTCGCCGGCGACATCCGTATCCAGGCCCGCCATGACCGAGAGTTTCTTCACGAAATCCTGGAGGGAGGTGACCCGACGATTGAGGTGCTCCGCCGAAACCTCGTAATCGAGGTTTTGCTGGCGAAGCTCTGCATTGATATTGCGAACGCGCTGCAGATCCCCTAACTCGCTGTAAAACCGAGCGTAATGGAACCCCAGCACTCCGGCGACGATCAAAGTTAAACCGGCGGAGCAGGCAATGATTGCAAGTTTAAACGCAGAGATATGATATTTGCGATACTTCGCTCCCCCATGGGGGACCAAAATTACCGTGTAAGATTGTTTTGGCATCGTACCGACCTTTGGGGACGGACCACATAAGTGCTTAAGATAATAGCGTTACACGACTCATAAAGCGCCCCATTGGGTACTACAGCAGCGCAAAGACTGTCAAGAGAAAAATTCAAGCCCCAGGGACACACGATCAATTCCTAAATTTACTGCAAAAAACATGCCTTTCAACGGACATATCCCAGTGTTTTCAGTTCATCTAAAATGTCTGCATCGATGGCACTCGGCAAAGGCTTGCCACCTCGCCTTCCTGTGTCGTGAGTCGCCACCCACTGGATCGGACGACCCGCAAGTAATTGAGAATTAATGGCTTCCGTGAGAACCCTCCCGTCCATATCCTGTCCTATGGGAAGCCCCATCAGATAAAGGAGAGTGGGAGTGACATCGAACACGCTGGGAGCCTGGAGCCTGGCCTGAGGCCGGATCGGAGGACCCCATAGGAAAATCACCCCAGGAGGAGCGATTGTCCCCCCACCAGCGTCCAATCCGTAATGATAGAAACCATAGGGTCGAAATTTAAATCCATGGTCGGAAACCACGATGACCACTGTATCCGGTCCAGCCATCGCCATCAACCGCCCTAAGCGCCGGTCCTCGTGGATGTAGACCGGTTCGAGGACCCTGGCGTAGGCCTCGTCCATCCGCCTCTCGATCTGCGGTGTCAGGGGGACTTTTTCGTCCATGAGCTGCCGGAAAACCTTCTCGGCGAGGCGACGATCGACGAATCGCCAGAGAAAATGGGAAAAAATGTCCGGGTTTCTGAATATAACGCCGAACAAGTCTCTCTGGTCGCGAGTTTCGAGAAGGTGGAGCGCAACCCGCTCGGTGAGCCGATCTTCCACGAAGTGCCCAACGGACGCTCGGAAGTTCTTCCGAAAATTGTTGGATGGTCGGAAGGTCGCATTGGCAATTTCCGGCGCATAAACGGGAATGCCGGCGGCCTTCATCTCTTGCTCAGCCTCTTCTCGGGATATGGCCCTGAGTGGCTCCAACTCAACAGCTAGGTCGGCCGGGTAGGTCACATCCTCGAGCGTATCGCCCCGAGCCTTGGCGTAGTGGTTTGAAACCAACTCACCCTGGACCGATTCCGCCGGCCATGTCGCCCACCAATTCAGAACCTGAACCGATTTTCCAGCGGTAGAAGCTATATTCCACATGGCCTCGGTACGACGGACGTTTCCCGTCACGTGAACCTGTTCCTGCTTATCCTCCGAGAGCAGCATCCAGTCGATGATGCCGTGCTTCTCCATCCGCTTTCCGGTAGCAATGGAAGTCCAGACCACCACCGACTTGGTGGGCTTGAAAGTCCGACAAGGAGCGTAGGCTCCTTCTCGCATCAAACGCTCGAAGTTCGGAAGTTTCCCCTCCGCGACCAGAAACTCGAGAAACTCGGGGTCCAGCCCATCGAAGCCGAGAAGCATGACCTTGTGACTAGAACCATAGCTTCCTACCTTGAGGTCGCCCGACGCGGAACCCGTCAGATAGACGACTGCGCCTCCTGTGAAAAGGAGAATCAACGAAAAGAAAATTTTGGTTGACAAGCCTTTCATACGCACAAGCTTCGATCTTACACCCATATAGGCTCCCAAGGAAATGGTTTCTCCCGGGGAAGAACCCGAGAACTCAAGTACTCGAGAACCCGGAATGGAACGGGAGGACGGCTCCCCTCCTTCGTCGGGACTAGCGGGGCGCAAGTTAAGGCGTCGTCGCCGTCATCTTCGGGATTTAATCAGCGAAAGGTCTTGAACGGGGCCCAAGAAATCCCTGTTGACGGCGGCGAAACCTTGTGTGAGGCAAATCGCCCTCCTAGATTCCATTCTTGAGTTCTGGGTTCTGAGCTCTGAGTCCTACTCAAAATTTTATTTGATCCGAACGATTGGGCCTCGAAAATTCGGTACTGTATCGCTTCCTGGAGATGAGTTTCGGTGAGGGCCTCTTGTCCGCCGAGGTCGGCAATCGTGCGGGCGACCTTGATGATCCGGTGATAGGCACGTGCCGAGAGCCCCAACCGGCCAATCGCCTGTCGGAGAGCCGGCGCCCAGCCGGATCGAGAGGGCAATAGTGCGTTATTTGGCGAGGAGTCATGTCGGCGTTCACGCGAGCTCCGCTCCGCCGAAATCGTTTCCGTTGCATTTGCTCGCGCGGCGAGTACCCGCAGCCGAACTGAGGACGAGGATTCAGCAACCAATGGGCCCATCAACTCATCGGCCGGCAAAGGGCGGACAAAGACGTGTAGGTCCACACGGTCGAGAAGCGGCCCGGAAACCCGCGAACGGTAGCGGTTCACCATCTGTGGAGTGCAGGTGCAGGGTCGGCTTTCGGCTCCGAGGTATCCACAGGGGCAAGGATTCATGGCCGCGACCATGATGAACTTGGCCGGGTAGCAGACCGACGATCCAACCCGGCTGATCACGATGCTCCCATCTTCGAGCGGCTGCCTCAGTGACTCCAGTGTACCACGGGCAAACTCCGCAAGCTCGTCGAGAAACAGGACGCCGCCGTGCGCCAAGCTCACTTCTCCCGGCATCGGGCCTATCCCACCACCCGCCATGGCAGCCCAAGATGCTGTGTGGTGAGGTGCCCGAAATGGCGGATTGGTGAGAAGGGCGCCGTTTCCCGACAGCCGACCCGCCACCGAGTGAACCTTGGTCACTTCCAAAGCATCCTCGAACCCGAGCTCCGGTAGGATCGAAGGCATGCGACGAGCCAGCAGTGTTTTTCCCGCTCCAGGCGGACCGGACAAAAGGAGGTTGTGCCCGCCCGCAGCCGCTATCTCGATGGCCCTCCTTGCGACGAACTGACCTTTGACTTCCGAAGAGATCGGGCAGGTCCCGGGGCGAGTCGGTCCGGCAATAGGGCTCACCGGCGGTGGTAACTCCTCGCTCTCGAGCAGATCTATCGCTTCCCGCAAGGATCCCACGGGGTAGACGTCCATCCCTTGAACAAGGGTCGCCTCGCGGAAATTAGATTTGGGCACCAAAATAGCTTGCAGGCCGCGGGTTTTCGCCTCAACGGTAATACTCAAAGTCCCTCGCGCCGGCCGCACGTCCCCGTCCAAAGCCAGTTCGCCGAGGAGAAGTATATTTTCGAGCCTGCTGCGTAACCTATCGTTTCCGTTCCCGCTTCCTCCTCGCTCAGCCGCCAAAATGCCGGCAGCGACGGCGAGATCGAAGGCCGAGCCGTGTTTTCGCACATCGGCCGGCGCCAGATTGACGATGGCTTTCCATTTGGGGAACTTAAATCCGTTGTTCGTAATAGCAGCTTTAACCCGTTCTCTCGCCTCCCGGACGGCCGAGTCGGGAAGCCCCACGGTATGGATTCCGGGAGTTCCCTGGGTCAGAAAAACTTCGACTTGGACGAGGTAGCCCTCGATCCCTCGAACGGCTCCGGACCATGCGCGGGACAACATATACATGGGAGGACGACAAACAGTAGAAAAACCTCCTTGGAGAAGCGATTTATTTGCTAATAAAGGGACAGGTCCCTTTTGGAAGTAAGGTACGTCTGAAGAAGGGTAATAAAGGGACAGGTCCCTTTTGGGAGTAAGGTACTTCTAAAGAAGGGGACCTGTCCCTTTATTGGTATTAGAAGCGGTTAAGCCTCGATATCGGTCGTTGCCTGGATACGATAGTCTTCGGAACAGCCAAAAACTTGTCGGAAGATACAGTTGGCCAAGCGAGCGCCCATCTTGGTATCGACACCTACCTTCAGAAGATAAGAAATCTCGGTCTCGGTCATCGCCTCGAGCCCCTCGAGCTTACACACCTGCTGCAGCTCTTCCTCGGTGAGTCCCATGCGTGGTAAGTCGAAGGTAAGACCGTCGCCTTTGTTAAACGTAAACTGTAAGAACTTCCCCTCGTCTGTCTCGAAAATCACAAAGCCGTCCTCCACGCCCGACGCGACCAGCTCGTCCATCGCCGTCTTCAAGTGCTTCTGATGGTCGGTACTAAACTCTCTGACGGTTTCCATATCTCACCGATTTTGTGAATGTGGGGATCTGTTTTAGGGGGCTCGAGTCAATAATATTGGGCCAGAGGCCGGTCGCAAAAATTCTACGAGACCGGGCGAAACGTACCATCGCCTCGCGAATCTGTCAAGCCGGTCTGTCCGCCCCAAATTTGCCGACCCCGAGCACTCTCGATAGCCCTATTGTCTCCATGAAAAGACCAAAGTTCAAGCGTGACACGGATCCAATTCGCCGCGGGCTCCGATTTTCTTCACAATCAAGGGCTGGTGGTGAAAATCTCGAGAGAGTCCCCAACGTAAATACGGTCGTGCGAGAGCTTGTTCCACCGTTGCAGGTCCGAAACACTCACGGAGAAACGGCGGGCGATCTTGGCAAGCGTGTCTCCCCGCTGCACTCGATAGACGAGACGACCGTCTTCAGTGGTGGCGCTTCCCGTTTCGACGACGAGCTTTTGCCCCGGATGGATGAGACTCCGTCTTCCCAATCCGTTCCAACTACGCAAGTTACCGAGGCTTACGCCATAAGCATCCGCAATCTCACTAAGCGTGTCCCCCGACTGGACAACGTGAACACTGCCCCCGTTTGATGCAGCCAACTCCGCAAGCCGGTTTCGAGATGAAGCCCTCTGAGGAGCGGTACCCTCGGGTACCGGAACCGTCAAAACCTGGCCAGGTTTGATGAGGAAGCGCCTCCCGATGTGGTTCGAGTCGGCAAGAGCCGTCACCGAGGTACGATAGCGACGCGCGATTTGAGACAAAGTGTCCCCACGTCGCACCGTGTAGGTCACGAAACGAACTCGATCCTCGGGCGGGATAGACTCGAGGGCGGCGCAAAACTTGTCGCGAGAACCTTCAGGCAATTTGAGAGACCATTGGCCGCGATCGAGGGGAGTCACCCATCGCCGAAGCTCGGGATTGAGGTCCTTCATATCCGACAAAGACGTTTCCGCACACTTCGCCGCGGTGTTCAAATCGATGGGAGAGTCGAGCTCCACGACATCGAAAGTGACCCGAGGCTCCCGTTCCGTGTCGAAACCATATCGCTCCGGATCTTTCGCAATAACTACCGTGGCGAGTATCAACGGTACATAGCTCTTCGTTTCTCGCCGCAGGTATCGCGTCCGGGAAAGCTGCCAGAAGTCCCTCGAGCCCGTTCGCGCGATGGCTCGTTTGACCTTGTTCGGTCCCGCGTTATAGGCAGCCATGACCAGGTACCAGTCTCCGAATTCTTCGTACAGGTCTCTGAGATGCTCGGCCGCCGCCCGAGTCGATTTCTCCGGGTCGAACCGCTCGTCCACCCAATAGTCTCGGCGAAGTCCGTAAAGAAGACCGGTGCCATGCATGAACTGCCAAACGCCCCGAGCCCCCGCTCTCGATACGGCTCGCGGCTTGAACGCACTTTCCACCATCGCGAGGTAGACCAAGTCCTGAGGCAAGCCCTCTTCACGAAAAACTTCACGGGCGTATTCGATGTACCGCCCAGAACGACGTAATGCGGATTGAAACCAGTCGCGGCGGCGGTCCTGGAACATGGAGATGACAGCCTCGACCCGCTTGTTCATCTCGATAGGTAGGTCGTAAGGTTGAGAGTCAGATGGGGAAGCTGCCGCGGGCGTGCCGAGATCCACATCCGAAACATTGATCGCGGCATCGAGATCGTCCTGCCAGAGCGTTTGGCCGGGCCGTTCTTCGTCCGCCGCGTTTAGTTCGGTCACGTCGAGACCGTGGATGTGGCGAACGATACGATCGTAGATGGGACCGATTTCCGGGTGGCCCTCCGCTCCGCCCTCACAACCAAGGAGGATGTCGATAGCGCGGTTGAAAGCAAGACGCGCTTCCTCGTCGCGATCCTGTTCGAGAAGGCTCTCGCCGCGCTCCATCTCGGACCTGGCCTCCTGGACAAGCTTTTGGGTCTCTGAAAGCTCAGTGTCCGGTGCGGCGGTGGCTTTGCCGGGCTCGTGAGCCGACGGTGAACGTCCCGCACAACCCCAACTCAGACAAAAGAGGATCAAACCCACGAGGTAAGACATACTCGGCACGCTTCTCATGTTCGGTTCTTCTTCTTTCTTACTACTGACTGCTAGCTGCTGACTGCTTCATCTAAGTTCTTATGAAGACCCCGTTCTCGTTGCCGAGGTCCTTCGCCGAAGGGGTAATGACCGTACCGGGTCTCACCGCGAGCTTCCTTCCTTGCTCCATCGCAACCCGCACATCCTCCTCGGAAATGAAATCGAGAGGTGACGGCTCAGGGGGTGTCGTAAGCTTCGAACCGGAAGCCGATTCCTTGCGAGGTTCGTTCGATGCACTGCTCGGCACACTCGCAACGGGGCTCGGAACGCCAGTGCGGTGCGAGGAGAACCCCCGCTGATCGAGGAAATCGGAGACACGCTCTTCGACAGAGGGCATCACACCGGCGCGCACGGTTGGCGATTTCGCTGCGCTCGAGAAACCATAATCCACCAGAGCTTTATCCAGATCGGCAGGGCGGACCTCAAAGGCAAGTCTCTTGACGTTGATGAGGTGCATGGGAGTGATGTTGTCCGACGTAATGTTGCCGCCGTATGCTCCACACCCCAGTGTCATAGCCGGATCGAGGCCGGAAGAAAATCCCACCGCCCCATGGGAAGCCGGCGAGTTGACGATGACCCGATGAGCCGGCTTTTCCAGGGCGAACTTCATGATGATGTCCTGGTTTCGTGAGTGAATGGAAAGCGTATGCCCCATTCCGCCGTAGGCGAGCACTTGCTTGGCCCGTTCACACCCCTCCCGCCAGTCCTTGACGACATAAAAGGCCAGGATCGGTGAAAGCTTTTCGATCGACAACGGATAGTCCCGGCCGACTCCATCCAGTTCGGCGACCAACACCCTCGTCCCGGCGGGTACATTCACTCCCGCTTTGGCCGCAATGAGGGTTGCGTCCTTGCCCACTATCTCCGGATTAGCCAGCCGACTCGGTGTCACCGCGATTTTGGCCACCGCGTCGGCTTCGGCGGGCGAGAGGAAAGCACCGCCCTGCTGCACCACTTCTTCTCGAACCTGAGCGGAAATGGAGCTATCGCAGATGAGCGCCTGCTCCGAGCAGCACAGCGTGCCGTTATCGAAGCTCTTGCCGGTCAGAACATCCCCCACCGCCTTTTTCACATCGGCGGAAGACTCGATATAAGCGGGTACATTACCCGGTCCAACTCCGAAAGCGGGTTTCCCCGAGCTGTAGGCGGCCCGCACCAGTCCCATCCCTCCGGTGGCAAGAATAACGGACGTCCGCCGGTGGCTCATGAGCTCCTGTGTACCTTCGAGCGATACGTGCTCCATACAAGAGACCGCACCTTCCGGTGCTCCGGCCGCAACGGCTGCTTTGCCCATTATTTCGGCGGTCGCCTTGATACACTCCTTCGCAGCCGGATGGGGCGACAAGACCACGGTATTACGGGATTTGAGACTGATGAGAATCTTGTAGATCGCCGTCGAGGTGGGATTCGTCGATGGTACGACGGCCGCAACCACTCCCACCGGCTCGGCGATTTCATAGACTTGCTTCTCGGGAATTTCCCGAATGACACCTACCGTTTTCAGATCTTTGATGAACCGAAAAACCTCCACCGATGCGAACTTGTTCTTGATGAACTTGTGCTCGAGAACACCAAAGCCCGTCTCCTCGATCGCCATTTCAGCCAAACGTCTCGAAGCTTCCGATGCCGCCTCGGCCGCCGCGGCGACGATTCGATCGACCTTATCCTGAGAGACATGCGCAAAAGAGCTCCAAGCCTCCCTAGCTCGCATCACCAAACGGCGTGCTTCCTGAATGGAGAGGAGATCGCGGTCTTCGACCATCACGAATTTCCTTTCGGTGTGTCCGTCGAGCCGGATGGAACGGTTTTTTCTGTTTCCTCATCGGGAGCCGGAATCACATGAACCGCGACGAGATCCCCGACACGCCGTGCCGCGAGTGCCCCGGCGTCGACCGCCGCGGTGACCGCGCCGATATCGCCTCGTACGCCGACCGTAACGTGGGCCGAGCCAACGTATTCTCGCCCGGTGAGAACGACACGGGCCGCTTTTGACCATGGCGTCGGCCGCCTCGATGGCGCCGATGAGCCCCCGAGTCTCAATCAAACCCAGCGCCTGACCGCGCGTCTCGGTCGCCCGCTTCTTCGGCTTTCTTACTCGACGCACGTGCCACTCGCTTCTCCTAACCGCATCGCAATGAGCTTGCTGTCGATGCTCTTCGCTTGCTCACGGCCGGCAGCCGATGCTTGCAGGCCCCATCCACCGACAGAGGCCGGAATCAAAACTTCATGACGTTCGGCAGGGCAAATTCATGTACGGTGCAACGAAATACGCGCAAACCGCACAATTTAGGCAATATAGCACCTTCGTCGAAGAAGGCGTCAAGACGTCAAACGACCCTTTACCCGGCACCATTTGCAGTACAACGGAGACCTGCGGCCGAAGAAGGGACCGAAAAAGTTTTTGGGATTGACTCGATTGGTCGCCCTGTGTCAATATTTGCGGTTTGTCCGACTCGGTAACCGGACGGACCAGATAATCGAAGTTCACGCTTTAATAGAGTGAGGAGATAAGGGATGAAGAGATTTCAGCATTGGAAGGCTTCTATTGGCCTCGCCGCTGTCATTGCTATGAATCTATTCGGCTGTCAGGGGAAAAAAGCGGCCGAGGTTCGACAGGTAACGCCATCGATCGAACTGAACAAATCCAGGGCCCCCATTGGCAGCCCAGTAGAAGTCACCTACCGCTTCGAGGTCGCTTCGGATTTCTCGCCGATTGACAAAGACTTCAAGGTCTTCGTCCATTTTCTGGACTCTCACAATGAGCTCCTATTCACGGACGATCACGATCTACCGCAGCCGGTGAGCTCATGGACCGCAGGCTCGACGGTAGAATATACGCGAACTGTTTTCATTCCGCTTTACCCTTATTTTGGCACGGCTTCCGTGGTCGTGGGACTCTACATTCCCGAAACCAACGAACGACTCGGCCTCATCCGGAGACGAAATCGGCAACGGACTTCAAGTCGGGCAGCTCACGCTACTCGATCAAAAAGAGAACATCTTTCTCGTGTACAAAGAAGGATGGCATCAACTGGAATCTTCGCCGGAGAACCCGTCCATTGAATGGCAGTGGACCAAGGGCGAAGCGGTATGCTCCTTCAAGAATCCAAAAGTGGACTCGGTTCTCTATCTCGATGCGGATACCAACGTCAACGCCTTCGACGAGTCCTCTATCCGTGAGCCTCATGGTGGGAGACAATGAGATCGTCCAGTTTCCGGTCAAAAGCCGCGATAGATTCCTGAAAAAGATCCCCATCCCAGCGTCCGCCCTTGGAGCTGAAGATTGGATTGATCTCCGTATCATCAATAACCAATCCTTCACCCCTTCCGACAAAGGGCTTGGCGCAGACACGCGAGTATTGGGACTTCGCGTGTACCACCTTTACATCGCGCCCGAGTCGGGAACGTAGAAGAAGAAACTAAGAACTCGAGAACTCGAGAACTCGAGAATTCAAGAAAACGGATATCGTGGGGGGACCCACCCCCACAAATGGCTTTTTTTCCTTTCGAAACTTGACTCCGTCACGTTTTCTAAATCCGCCCGATATAAGCGACCTTTAGAGCCTCTTGCGAAATATCGGTAGGGAGCCGCTCGATTCTCCCGTAGGCAATCTCACACGCTTCGATTCGGAATCCGGATTGACAACGGACAACTCACTCGAGTGCCGCAAGAAAATGTGGCACGCCTACATCCGACAACACCTTTTCTTTTCGGTGGTTCCATCCAAGAGGTCTGGATTTTTATGCCTCGCCTCGCGACGGACAAAACCTGGCACTCGTATTGCACTTTTATAAAGTGATTTCCATCCGGACTTGAACGCAGCCTCGTACAGTGGCGCCCGGCATCAAAATCTTTACCTCAATCTGATCTCTTTTTCTGTCCGTTCATGTGATTTAGTCCCTGATGAGTGAAATTGAATGCAAAAAGTGAACGATCTTCCGTGAGCTGACGGCTGATTGCTGACGGCTCGCGGCAAGCCGCGATAACCCTTTTGGTTGCGGCTCTGCCGCGTCAGGTTTCTCGAGCTCTTATCTCTTTATTCCAAAAGACGATTCAGGGTATTCGGAATGGCGATAGGCCTTTCCGTAAGGGGAGATGTCACCATGACGACGCACGTTTCGAGGTTCGCAAGAGTCACAATCACCGCGCTTTTGGTCGCAACCCCACTGCTATGGACCCACTTCGTTCCAAGCCATGCGGACAAGCGGGTACTGAATCGCAGTATTTACATACCGATCCAGTTCCGCCTTTGTGAGCACTTGAGCTCCGGCGTCCTCTACATCAACGATCAAGCCGTCGCACATCTACCTACAGATCGTGTCTTCCAATTCACGTATTACCCGGAGCTCCACCGTTTGGAACCGGCAGAGATCCTGGTGCGGATCGAGGGTATAGATACGGAAGGCCGGCCGACGAAGGTACACCTGGGGATCACACCGAACGAGATTCGGACGCCCCAGCGGGCGATCGACCTCGATCTCGACAGGTATCTCAAGAAGTTCCGTTACAAGCTCGATGTTCGACACGAGAAGGTGCTGCTCAAAATCCAGTGCATGGCCTGTGGCGAGAGTTCTGCTCACTCGAATGAGCCGGAAGACGGTACGGAAGATGCCGACAGAAACACCGACCCTGTCGGCACAGAAGACCGAAGGATTGAAAGGTAAGCGGGACTAAAAATAGAACCCAAGAACTCGAGTACTCAAGGACCCGGAATGAAAACGGAGTGACGGCTCCGCCGTCAATTTCCGAAATTAATAACGCCGACAACAGGGGGGATCAGTGAAGTATAAGCAGCTCGATTGACTAAATCCGGAAGACGATGGCGGCCAGTCCCGGCGCAGGAGGGGAAGCCATCCTCCTGTTTCAATTCTGGGTTCTCGAGTTCTCGAGTTCTCGCCGCGAAAATCAGCTGTCGTCTTCTTCCATTTCGAAAACGATGCTGAATCTCGTTTTCTTGCCCCCTCGTCCAGGAGGAATCTCAATCCTTACCGAGTCCCCGACCCTGTGAAAATTCCCCTGCGCCCCCACCTTCAAATCCATGAGAAGATGGCTGGCACCGTTCAAGACATGGCGAGGGAGCCTGATGCGGACCATTCGATCGTGCAAACCCTGCGTGATCGCCTCCGCCGAGGGAACCTCCTTTGGAGCCGAAGCCCGGCTCTTTTTCCCTGTGGCAATTCGACGTAAGCTATCCAGCTCCCGTTCTATATCGATTTTCGACTTCGTATCAATCTTACTGACCGAGTCGGACGGGGCATCCCTCGTGGCAGGTTTGTGACTCAAAGTCGGACTGGCCGCGAACTCTACTTTGACTTCGCCCGTTCCGGGCTCGACAGGCTTGTCGGGCTGAGCTTCCGGGGTGCGGCGAGGCAGGCGCTACGGGCGACGCGGCCAGCCTTCGGCGTCCTACGGCTGGCGTTTCCGCAACCGCAGGCTTGGAAGCTGCCTGGGGCACGACGACTTTGTCGGGTGTCTCTTCACCGGAAATCCGACGGTGGACTGCGGCCAATGTCTTTTTCGAAATAGCCTTGAGAGTTTCGAAAACACCGAGACCGTGCAAAGCGGCCGCCTCGTAGGCCTCATAAGCCGTTCGGATTGAGTTGCTGATTGAGACTCTCGACCGACTGAATATTTCTGAGATCTCGTTTGTTGTACTGAAAGACGAAGGGTATCTTGTCGAAAGGCTGGTTCAGTTCCTCGAGGTTCCGTTGGAGGTTCTCGAAACTCTCGAGATTGGCATCCAGAGCGGGAACCTGGGAATCGGCCACGAAAACGATGCCATCGACTCCCTTGAGAACGAGTTTTCGGGTGGTGTTGTAAAAAACCTGGCCAGGCACGGTGTAGAGCTGAAGCCGAACCCGCATCCCTCCAATGGTACCCACCTCGAGAGGTAGCAAATCAAAGAAAAGCGTCCGATCCGCTTCGGTCTCGAGACTCACCATTTCGCCACGCGAGTTGGGGTCTGTTTTCGCGTGTATGGATTGCAGATTGGTGGTCTTACCGCACAGACCCGGTCCGTAGTAGACGATCTTGGCCGAAGCCTGCATCGTTGTGTAGTTGAAGAAGACCAAAGTGCTGCCCTTTACTCCTTGAAAGACAAAGAGATACCTATTATTTCATCATATCTGGACCAGTGGGCGGGAGTCAAATGGCGGACGAAAGTCTTTAAGGGCACAACTAGAACCGGACCGTCAAGCCCGCGTAGAACCGTTTCTGGTTCGCCTGCAACGGATCACCCCGAAGTCGAATCATGCGGTACTCGAAGCGGCCGTGAAGCGGTCCACTCAACCGAAGGAACGTCCCGAACCCGGGCGTCGTGGCAAACGAGAACTCGCTCGCCGAGGCTAGAGCCTGACGATAGACGCCGAAACCGGTTGCGAAATAGGGCCTCAACCTCACGATCTCGACGGGAGAAACAATCAGGACGTTGCCGGTCCAGGTCGTCAGAGACGGTATCGTCTCCGACTCACCGGTTCGGGAATACTCGCCCTCGAGGGTGATGATCTCAGTGATGAGCGGGATACCGATGGCGAAACCAATACCACCTCGCGACCCTGGCGACGCGGATTGTAGAAAGGCGGTCAGCCCTATACCCTTTGCGTGAGAGCTCAGGAACAAGACGTAGAGCACCGTCGAAAAAGACACGACCCTTGCTAATTTCCTTTTTCTGTCAGGGTCGTAGAGCACTTTTCGTACCTTCCTCACGGCTCAGCAACACGGCCGTCAGCACGATATCCGCCGACAGGGTCACGGAGAAACTGTATTGGGTAACTCCCAGCCGTCGCGCCACCAGGAGTGCTCTCCTGTCGAGTAGGGCCTCCACGCAACCCTGGGAAGAGCCGCTGGTGTCGATTTCTTGCCATCCCACCCCACGCATACCCGTTCCCAGAGCTTTCATGACTCCTTCTTTGACACCAAAAACTTCCGCCAGTTTTTGTACCGGGGCTCTCGAATGTTGAACCTGCTCTACTTCCGAGGGAGTGCATATCCTCCGAACCAACCGATCTCCGCGTCGTCCAAAGGCGGCTTCCATCCGCGATAACTCAACGAGATCGATGCCGATTCCAAGAATCAATTTCGACAGACTCCTTCGCGATAGTGAGCAACTACCGCCACCCACCCAACCCAAAGGCTATCACGGCAGAAGGTTATTTGGGGTCGTCGATTTCCGGTTTGAGGATTTCGCGCTAAAATAGCCGACGTCATAGGGGAGTATATTTAGGAGCTAAGTTGTGGAAAACGTAACACTCATAACCGCATTTCTGGCCGGAATCATATCGTTCATATCGCCGTGCGTTTTACCCATCGTGCCCGGCTATATCTCTTTTATATCCGGAGTATCCCTTCAGGAACTGAAGGGACAGGCTGAACTGGATCCATCGGAGAAAAAACGACTCCGCCGTCAAGTGGTCTTCAACAGCCTTTTCTTCGTGCTGGGCTTTTCGATCGTCTTCGTCGCTATGGGCGCATCGGCAACCTACATCGGCCGCTGGTTTGCCGAGAACCGGTTGATCCTGGCACGCGTAGCCGGCGTCGTCATCATTATATTCGGCCTTCACACCATGGGACTCACCCCCATCAAATGGCTGAACTACGAAAAGCGATTCCACGCCAATTCCAAGCCAATTGGCTTGATCGGTTCGCTTCTGATTGGCCTGGCTTTCGCCTTCGGGTGGTCCCCTTGCATAGGTCCTATCCTGGCGGGTGTCCTGGCAATGGCAGCGACCCAGGAGACGGTTGGACAAGGCGTGGCTCTGTTAGGCGCGTACTCGCTTGGGCTCGGACTTCCGTTCATCGGGACGAGTCTCGCTATCAACAGCTTCCTCAATGTTTTCAGTCGCATCAAAAAGCACATGCGGGCGGTGGAAATCGTAGCGGGAATTCTCCTCATCGCCGTCGGTATCCTGGTTGCGACCGACAAGCTTCAGGTTCTGTCCCGGTATTTCACCTTCTTACCTGTCCTGGGCTGACTGCCACTTAGGCGTGCTATCATGGACCGGCCGTCCACGGGCGGCTTTCTGGATTATTCGGGGTGGACCATCAAAGCCGCGCTTCTGATTCCGTTCGTCATATGGATCGTTGTGACCTTCGCGGCCGCACCATCTGACGGCAGCCAAGATCGTCCGAAAACCCCTTCGGATTCGATGCGAGAGATGAACAACCCCGTTCCGCAAAGCCCGGAAGCTCTCAAAAGGGGTGCCGTTCTTTATGAGAAAAACTGCACCACCTGTCATGGCAAGAAAGGTAAAGGTGACGGGCCGGCGGCGCGCTATATGGATAAGAAACCGGCGGACATCTCCTCGCCCGGGCTCGGAAGCCGTTTGAAGGACGGCGAGATTTACTGGAGGATATCCGAGGGCGGCAAACCGATGCCGCCCTTCGAGAAGAAACTGACCGAAGACGAGCGCTGGGTTCTTGTTCACTACGTGAAAACAGTGGGAAAAATAGAGGAAAGTAGGCTTTTAGTCGATGAGGAGTCCAGTACGACGCCAGCGCGTTTGCCGAAAAAAACGGGTGAACAGACCTCCGAGTCGGTCCGTCCATCGAGTTGAGGCAGGTGTGCGGTTTCCGTCGAACGACCACCACACGACGAGCGGCTTCCCAATGATACGATCACGCGGCAAGGGCCCCCAGAAGCGACTGTCGTAGCTTCGGTCGCGATTGTCACCCATGACGAAGTAATGACCAAGTGGAATTTCGAGCAGCTCCATGTCGTCGTGAGGTTGCCGGTCCTTTGCCCAGGGCTCTTTGAAAACAGCGTAGGATTCGTCCAGAGCTTTCCCGTCGATGTAGACTTGTTTGGCCCTAATTTCGACCCTATCACCCGGAAGGCCGATGATTCGTTTGACATAGTAGCGGGATTCATCGGGTTGGTCGAAAAAGCGAAATACGACGATATCTCGACGCCTGACATCGGCAAAGGGAAGAACACCATAGGAACCGATCTCGATATTCTGTCGGTAAGTGAGCTTATTGATAAAAAGATGGTCCCCCGGCAACAAGGTGTCCTCCATGCTTCCGGTAGGAATCTGTACGGCTTCGGCGACAAATGCTCTGATAAAAAGAACAACGATGATGGAAACGAGCAGAGACTCGAAATACTCACGCAACTTCGATCTGTGGTGCATGCGTGACGAGCCTAGCTGATTGATTATAGAAAAACAACAATCCCTCCGGCATCGACCGGAGACAAAACGAATGAGGAATGACTCGATGCGAAAGACAATTGTGATTCTTGCCTTTGTGACATTGACCGCCCTCGCCTGCGGCGGCGGCGGCGGCGCGCCGTCAGGAAGCGAACCTCAACCCGCACCCGACCTCACGCTCGAGGTTGTGAACGGCGGCGGAACATTCTCCCTGTCGGAGCAAAAGGGCAAGGTGGTTCTCGTGGACCTCTGGGCGACCTGGTGCGCCCCGTGTATCTCGGAACTGCCCCATCTCCAGCAGCTGTCGGAATCGTACGATCCGAACGAGTTCTCGATGGTGGGAATCGTGCTGGAGTCCGGGGACCGGGAAGAGATCCAAGAGTTTATGGCGAAGCAGAGCATCAAATACACGAACCTCTTCGGACAAGAAGGATCGAAGGAGGCTTTTGGCCCATTTCTCGGCTATCCCACGAAATATCTCATCGACAAAGACGGCCACGTCGTCAAGAAGTATTTCGGAGTCGGGGGCGATCAACTCACGAAGGACGTGGAGAAGCTGGTACGCACCGGGTCGCTGAAAACCACGGATTGACTCCGGCGGTTTGTTCTTCGTGAGCCGAATCTTTGGCGGCAATGACATGGCATCGCATCTCTCCGCATATCTGTCATATCTGTCCCATCGATTGACACTTATCGGACCAGAGGGGTATCATCTCATGATGCAATGCTCGCGCAGCGGGCAAACACTCGCGCGCGCCGGTTTCGGGCTCGCTAAGAAGCGTGTCCAATCTCTTTCGGCGGAGTGAATTCTGTGCAGGACAACAAAGGAACCATTCTCGATTCTAGTGCTACATTCGAAGGCAAGATGGTTGGTAGCAACATTACCGTTCAGGGCCGCTTCAAGGGAGACCTCGAAGCTTCGGGCGTTCTTCGAATCGTCGAGGAATCCGACATCGAGGCCACCATCAAAGCCTCTCGTGTGGAAATCAGCGGCAAGTTCAACGGGGAAGTTCATACCGACACGCTCCATCTCCTCGAATCCGGGTGTGCTTCCGGCACATTCAGGGCCAAGAAACTGAGCGTCACGGAAGGCGCCAAGCTTAACGGTGACCTGGAGGTCGGTGACTCGGCGGGATAAAGCTAGTGTCCTGTATCAGTAGATCGTGGCCTAAAGCTCGAGGTCATTTTGTGTGCTGGCAAGGCGTGCCGACGAAGTCATATCCCGATATTTCGAGGAGGCACAACGAAGTCCAGCGCGCAAAAGGGGCCGAGAATTAGGTGACGAATCACTGACACAGGGCTCTAGATCTAGGGGCTGAACCAGGTCGTTCACGGGCGGTCGATCCGTCGAGCGCTCGCAGGCTCTCGATATCTGAAGCTGAAGGTGAAACGTGGCGAAGAAAAAGATAAAAAAGAAGATCTCCAAGAAATCGACCAAGAAGACGACCAAGAAATCGACCGCCAAGAAGCGACCTGCCAAAAAACAAGCCCAGAAGATAAAAACGACCGAGATCGTTTTTTCCTATGCGGAGATCGACTTTCTACGCAAGATCACGAAAAAGGACTTCGATCCGGCTTCGGCTCGCGACAGAGAAGCGCGCCTGGCTCTTCGAGACAAACTGCTCGACATCAACTTCAGCGAAAAAGCCATGCAAAGCGGCGGGCTCATCGTGCTCGAAATGACTCGACCGGAGGTTGGATTTCTTCAGCGCATCACCAAGGAAGTTTACAGTTTCATCACTGCGGAAGAACGCCGGGCGAGGCTCATCTTGAGAGAAAAGATATTGATCGCCGGCGAGAAGCTCACCGGTCGCAAGGCCCGCATCGAAGACTAAGCGCCTTGGACCGTAAATACGGTAACGTATTTTCCACCGAGAAAACCTGACGCGGCAGAGCCGCAACCAAAAGGGTTGTCGCGGCTTGCCGCGAGCGGTCAGCCGTCAGCATTCAGCGGTCAGCTCCCGGAAATTGTTTACTTTTTGCATCTAATTTCACTGATCAGGGACTGAAGAAAAAACGCCAAGGCGCAAAGACGCCAAGCAGATCATGGAATGAGCGCTAAAGGCGCCCCGGATTCTCCCGGCCCAGACGTGCTTGAGAGATTCTCGGGAAGAAGATGACGACCTTGTATCTGCCGCGAAGAAAACTGGAGCTTCGCGAAAAGATGATGACCAAAAGATCTTGACGCCAACTTCACCTTGCGTCTCTGCGACTTAGTCTTTTTCTGAATATGCAACCGTATTTATGAAATCCAGTACTAACCCTGAAGCGACAATAAATATGCGAATCAGCTTTGGCAGACGCAACAAAAGCCATGATAGTGGCCGCTATTGTTGGGAAGATGGTCTGTGATTCACTCATAAATATAGCAGTTCAAATGTGTCTTTACGCAATGGCTTTGTTGGCTCGTGTGCGCTTCAGGGCGAACCCTAATCCGAGTTCACGAAATCTACGCAAATTACTGGAAAAACAGGGACAGGTCCGTTTTTGGTGGACCGTTGTCTTTGCCAAAAAGGGACCTGTCCCCGTTTTTCCTGCAATTTACCCTGAGTTTATTGTCGGATTAGGGCTAAGTCCAAGTCCTCTACGCTGTTTTTTTAGTTCAGTTGCAGGACGATCTCAGAATCGAGCCTCACGTTGACTTCCGTTCCAACGGGGAGCTTGATCTCTTCCCCTTTGGTCGCAAGAACGACACCCGTTCCTCCGGCTCCGCCAACCGCCGCGCCAATGGCGGCTCCTTTTTTTCCGCCGATGATACCGCCCACGAGCGCACCGACGCCGGCACTACCTCCGATGACCGCAGCGTCCTTTTTCTTCCCCGAGTCGGCTTCCTGGCCGACATAGCTCGTTTGGATGGTCTGAATTCCGGTGTTGGTCTTGATCCTATCGAAGGTGAAGGCGATTTTCGCACGTCCCTTGACTCGACCCGAAGCCTGTACCTCCGTCACGCGACCCTCGACGTAGGTTCCCTGGGACAAAATGGGCTCACCTTCGAGATACACGGGCGCAATCGTGCGGGCCTGAATCTCATCACCCGCTCGGCTAACGGACGTGTCTAGAGGAGACAGAAGCTCGAGCTCAAAGATAGTTCCGGCGGGAACGGTGACCTCGACGATTTTCGGCTCGGGCGATGGTGGAGGAGATTCCGACTGCGCGGCCGGAGTCTTGGCGCTGGGTGAAGATGGAGATTCGGAGCTTGATTCTCGCGAGGGAGCCTCGTCCGGTGCGTCGTTCGCAGCAACTTCCGCTTCTCCGGAGGTTTGCTCCGGGGCCGGAGTCGTTGAATCTTCGACCGGTCCCCCCGCGGTGCAGGCGACTAGGCCGAGGGCGACAATCGCAGCGCACAAGCATAGAGATGATGTAGAGCCCTTCCAAGACATGATTTGCCTCCTTGTCCGGCGCAATCGAAATCAGTTTTTCCGTGTTTACATACCATAGTCGAGCAAAACTCCTCTCTGAACAGTGATTTAGATCAACATTCGGTCGTCGTTGCGACTATGCTAGACTCTCAAGAAATTTTTCCGAGGTGATTTCCGTGAATATTAATAGTGTTAAGCTCGAATTTCCCTCCGACGCCAACATCATCCTGGGCATGTCCCACTTCATCAAAACCGTCGAGGACCTCTACGAGGTAATGGTGAGCTCTGTTCCGGGTGCCCGCTTCGGCATCGCTTTTTGCGAAGCATCGCAGGACCGGTTGGTGCGTGCCGACGGGAACGACGAAGAGTTGAAGACGCTCGCAATCAAAAACGCGCGTAATGTGGGGGCAGGTCACAGCTTTATCATCATTATGAAGGACGCCTTTCCCATCAACGTGTTGCCCCGCATCAAGCAATGTCCTGAGGTATGCCGAATCTTCTGCGCCACCGCCAATCCCGTCGAAGTACTCTACGTCGAGACCAATCTCGGTCGCGGCATCATCGGTGTCGTGGACGGATTGACGCCTCTCGGCGTGGAGAGCACGGAAGACGTCGAGAAGAGAAAATCTTTTTTGCGCCAGATCGGATACAAAAGGTAGCCGTCCGTAGTCGGCAGACCGTCGGACGGCTCAGGAACTCGAGAACTCAAGAACTCGGAATGAAACAGGAGGACGGCTGGCACCGTCCCTCCTTCGTCGGGACTAGCGAATCGCTGGCTAGGGCGTCGTCGTCAGCAAGATTTACTACTGTTCAGTAAACTTGTGAACGCTCGGCAGGTGCTTGAACTGAATACTCGTTGATGCGGCATCACCCGGCCGGTGCACTGTCAGAGTCAAGTCGGCTCCGTCGTCACGAAACTCTCCCGTGACATCGACGTCACTTCCCGAAGCAAGACTTGTATTGGAAGTCGCCGCAACGACCAATAGCTCGAGGGAATCAGAAAGCTCTCTCAACTCTCTGAAGACAGATGCGGAATCATGCGAAACTAGCTTTTCCACATCATCGATGACCACAACCGCCCCGTCCTCTTTGCTCGACTGCGCAAGCTGCCGGCTCAAATCCCGAACCGTCGAAAGGCCGGTGTCCCTTCTTCCCTCGACAACGAAGACACGCTTCAACCAAGCGGCGGCCTTCCGGCCGTTTTTTTGCATGCTTTCCCACTCGCGGGAGTCTTTCTTGAGACGGCCCTTTTCGATATCGACCGAAGGAACTCCGGACAATCGAGACAGCGTTCTTATACGAAGTGTCGATTTCGGAGCACTGAAAGACAGAAAGAGACACGGAACGTTCGAACGAGCCGCAATTTGATCCGTCAGCTGCTTGAGAAAGGCGCTTCGCCGATCCGCGTCCTGGTCAGCAACAATCATGATTCCGGTCTTGAGCCCACCTGCGCCTTCATCGATGCCAACGAATCCTGTTTCGAAGCTTTTACCTTGTTTTGAAGCAATGTCCTCGAGGTAATCCGCCCACTCGTCACCCTCGGACGAGAGCAACGTCGGCTGGGTGGTCGGTACCGGTGAAGACTCAATTCGAGCCGGCTTCTGGGTGGCCGGGTTTGTCGAGGGCTCATTTTGAATGACGGGTGCCGCCGCCGGTTTTTCGGGCTTGCTGACGATCTTACGTGTCTCCGTGGCGGCGCGAATCTGCGTTGCATTGGGATCGCCTGCCGGAGGAGGAACCTTTTTCGGTACCTTGGCCTTGGGTTGCGGAGACGGCGGCATAGTCGTGGAGGATCTTTCCATACCGCCACGGGACCGGTCCTTGAGACGATTGACCCATTTGCTAAGTTCCGTGAGATCAGGAAGGTCTCCCCGGAAAAAATCCTCAACAAAGAAGCCCTCGGGGAACTCGACCGCACGATTCTGAAGCTCTTCTTCGAGATTCGTGAATACGACGTAGTCGCCCCTCCGATGCATCTCATTTAGAGCCGTGAACACGGCCTTGTTCACCGGGAAATAAAAATCGTCTTCAGAGAGAGTATCGATGATCTTGTACTTGAGCTCAGAACCGGTCGCGTTGACCGTCAGGCAAAGCGTCCGTAGAACAGAGGTCTCCATATTGAGAAGCTCGCCGTAATCTCCCATTCCCAATTTGGAGGATCGGTCCGCGGCTGGGGCCATCTTGTCTCCTCGTTTCTCGCGAGCCTCTCGACGGCTCTACTATAAACTGTTGTCGGATTTGGCGTTACTCACTATGCTAGCAGGCACTTTAAGGGGGCGCAAGCTTCAATCTACTCTCGGCCACCCTCGGTCGGAGACTCGAGGTCCGACTCTTTTTTCGTCGGGATTAGCGAAGCGCAGGTTGGACCGTCGCCCCTTCTCGAAGACTCGTACGGGACTAGCGAAGCGCAAGTTGGTCCGTCGCCCCTTCTCGAAGACTCGTACGGGACTAGCGAAGCGCAAGTTGGTCCGTCGCCCCCCTTCCTCGAAGACTCGTTCAGGACTAGCAGAGCGCGAGTTAAAGCGTCGCCCCTCCTCGAAGACTCGTTCGGGACTCGCGGATCGCGGGCTAGGCCGTCGCCCCTCCTCGAAGACTCGTTCGGGACTCAGCGGATCGCGGGCTAGGCCGTCGCCTCCCCTTGGGGACTCGTTCGGGGCTCGAGTCACTATTCCATTCCAGTGGTCGGCTCGAAGGACTGGGTCGCGCTAGATCAACCCCATCTATGTAGTGTATACTCCCATAAGAGAGAAACCCCTTTAAACTCAAGCGATAACGATGCGTCTCGGCCGTGAAAGCGATCTTGAGGTCGGAAACAGGGCGTACCATATTGTCACGAACCTGAAAGCAGGTGACGTCCCGGTCATCGAGACGCTCGTCCTTTTTCAAAACAAGACCATGCACAGCGAGGAAACAGAGGTCGCGGATCTGCGACCCGTTTTCAAGCACGGGCAAGCAATCGCCGAACGGGTCGAAGCTCAGCACCTATCCGTCGAAGAGCGACTCAAAAAAGGCCAAATCGGGGGGCCCAAGCCTGAGGCACAACCAGCTCCAACAACTTCAACCCCCGAATCGTTACTGGACCAAGCTCTAGCTCAACTGTCTGCCGGCGACACGGCAAGTGCAGAAGCCGGTCTTCGGGAAATTCTCGATATTGATCCCAACTTCACCGAAGCCAGAGAGCTTGTCGAGATCACAACCAAAATCCGCTCAGGTGAGTCTGGGTCGGCTAACCCGGACGAAACGTTCAAAACCGGCGCGGAGGCCTTCGCGGCCGGACAGACGCGAGAAGCTATCGAGCATTGGAAGAGCTGCTTGGCCGCGGATTCGACGAGTCGAAGCTACCAACTCGTGTTGCTTCTGTCTTCGAGCGTGTCGGCCCAGCGTCGCAAAGCCTGGCTGCAGGAAGTACTCAGCATGGGCAGTAAACTACTCGCGGAAGGGCGATCTTCTGAAGCTTATTCCCTCCTGCTGGTAGCTCAATCCGCCGAGCAACCGACCACGGAAGTCGGCGCTCCGCATGCCGCTCCGCCCATCCAAGCGCCGGCGGCCGAGGTAGCGACGACGGAGCCTGCTTCGCCGGACGCGGACTGGGTTATTTCGGAACCGACCGAGGACACTCTGGAAGAGATCGTGGGCGGTCCAAAGGAATCGGCACCTCCCCAGCCCGTACCTTCCGAGGCCCTCGATATCGATATCGATTTCGAGGAAACGATTTTGGAAAATGCCCCGCAGCCTCCGAAGCCGCCGGCTGCAACTCCGTCGGTGGAATCGGGTAAGCCGCCGTCACCCAAGCCGCAAACGGACAAAGCTAGAGTGCCGGAAGCGGCCACGACTCCATCGACAAAGGCGGGGCCCCCAACGGCTTCGAATCCAAAAGAGGTCAAAGAGGACGCGGCTTTCAAGGACGGCGGCACGGTTTCACGCGAAGGCAATCCGAGAGAAACCCAGCCCGCGACGACACGACCCGTCCGCTCTCGTCCCAAACCTCGCCCACCCTCTTTTTTTGAGTCCTCAAAATGGCTCATCTTGGGTGGGGGGGCGTTCGTCGTCTTGGTGGGAGTGGTCGCCGTTGTATTCATGTCCCTTGGAGGAGGCAGCAACTTGCCCACCGAGGAACTGGGACAAGCCGAACGCTTCCTCAGCTCGGGTAGCCCTAGCGAGGCGGTCCATGCTTACAATCAAATCCTTTCGACCCACGGAGATATCGCGCCTGCCTACCTAGGCAGAGGCCGAGCCCAGCTCGCAGCCGGCAACATCGATCTGGGATTGTCCGATTTGAAAAAAGCCGTCGAGCTCGATAAGGAGAATCCGGCCATCGCCGAAGAACTGGCCGACGTCCTCTATACAAGGGGACGATTCGACGAAGCCATCGATTACTACCAACAAGCGCTCTCCGGCAAAGACATCAGTGCTGAAGCTCTCTACCGTCTAGGAGCCAGCCTGCTGCAGCTCAACCGTGCCGACGAAGCCTTGAATCATCTAGATTCAGCTTTCAAGAAAGATCCGACTCATGCAGAAGCACGCCTCTTGTATGGCAGATTGTTGAATCGTGCCGCTCGCTACCCCGAGGCCGAAGAGGTTCTGCGAGACGCAAACATTCCCTCCGAAGCCGCCGGAGACTACAAACTCGAGCTCGCCGTTTCGCTTCTCGAGCAAGGAAAGCTCGAGGCCGCAGAGGAAGTGACGAGACAGCTCCTGAACGAAGACTCTCAAGATTCCCGGACACTGACTCTTCTCGGCGAAATCTATCTCAAGAGAAAGCAATATGAGGCGGCGCGCCGGGAGCTCATTCGGGCCCTTCGCCTCAATCCGAAGGAAGCCCGCGCCCAACTCGCGTTGGGCCGGACCTGGCTTGCCATTGGTAAGACGCGAGGAGACCGCAACGATCTAAACAAGGCACGACAGATTTTGGCCAATGCTCAAGGTGTCCATGAAGGAGAACGGCTCCTCACGTTGGGACAGATATCCCTGGCCGAAGGAGATACGGAGAAGGCCATCGACTTGATCGAACAATCCATCTCCAAAGAAGCGAATCCATTGTCTTTGAGGCTTGCACTCGCTGAAGCGAGATACGTAAACGAAGATCTGCCGGGTGCCGCCGCGGAGCTTCAGCGTGCATCCGCACTCGCACCGTTCGATCCGGCTCTTTCTCTGTCCATGGCCCTCGTCTACGCCCAGCTCGACGACGCCGTACGTGCCTCGGAGGAGTACCTCAAGGCAATTCAAGGTATCGGAATGTCGACGCCGGCAACGGAAGGAACCGGACCGGTCATCCTTCCCAATCCTTATGTACCTTTGCCTGAACGTTTCGACATCGATCGGTCTATACGAAACGCCCACCGACAAGCGCTATCGGAAAACGAGGAGGACGCTACGGCATTGGCCCTCCAAGACTTTGGCCGAGTCCGCTTCGTTCGTAATAGCCGGCACAAACTAACCGCTATAGTCCACTCACTCGCGTTTTCGTGCGGAGATCTTTTTCAACGACGAGATGCATTTCGCCGCCGCTCAAACGGAACTTGGTCCCTTTCTTCAGCTGTAGACATCTTTCTACCTTGGCATCGTCAGAGGTACGGCGTGAAAGCCCCGCTGATAAGAGTGCCCACCAGCAAACTACAATCGTGCGGGCCCGCTCGAACAGCGAGTTGGTTTCCTGCAAAGACGTCTTCCCGTTGGTCACCATGGTCAAATGCTAGTCCCATATGCGGCTCCGACCTGTTAGGTAACCGACAGATTACGGGTTTTGATCGGCTGTGGGTTTGTTTGCCTTAAATCCTGATGAGGCGGCGTAAGCCGCCTTTCCTGTTCCATGCTGAGTTCTCGAGTTCTCGAGTTCTTGAGTCCTCGAGCTCTCTCTTGCCAGGCGCAGCCTGGCCTACCGGGGTCTATGCCGACAAATACCCCGTTCGCTGCTGCGAATGAAATCCACTAGGAGCTTCGTCTCCTTCGTGTCCAGTTCTTCGACGCGTTCGAGAGCCGTCCGAAGCGGCAGCTTGGACCGATAAAGGAGGCGGAACGCCTTTTTCAGCGCGCGAATGTCATCGTCACCGAGGCCGGCTCGGCGCAGGCCGACGACGTTCAGGCCAATGGCACGCGCCGGCGCTCCGTCCACAGTGAAGTACGGGGGAACATCCAGGTTCACCTTCGAGCCCCCACCGATCATGGAGAGCTTGCCGATATGAGAAAACTGGTGGATAACAACTCCGCCGGAAACGAAGGCGCGGTCGCCGATCTCGATATGTCCGGCAAGTGCAGCGTAGCTGGCAATAACGACTCGATCTCCTATTTGGCAATCGTGAGCCACGTGCCCATAGGCCATGAGGAGTGAGTCCCGGCCGATGCGCGTAACGCCTCCGTCGAAGGCGCTTCGGTGGACCGTGGCGAACTCTCGGATGAGGCACCGATCGCCAATCTCGGCAAAACTGTCAGCCTCTTTGAATTTGAGATCTTGAGGCTCCCCTCCCAACACCGCGCCATCGAAGACCCGAACGTCTTCCCCCAGTATGAGTCCCCTTTTGAGCACCGCATGGGCAGCAATACGACAGCCCTTGCCAATTGTGACGCCGGGTTCGATGATGGTGAAGGGCCCGATCTCGACATCGGGAGCGAGCTCCGAATCGGCGCTCACTTTCGCGCTGGGATCAATCGACATACCACAGACCTTCGAAACCCGACACAGCTTCAGTGTGCGAACTTCTTGACGATATCCTCGATCTCCGTGTCCAAAAGAAGACGGTTCGAGTCCTTAGCGGCCTGGAAAACCGCATCGGCAACGTCCTCCTTCACGGGATATCCGCGTGAGCTCAGCCAATAGTGGACGTTGGACAAACCGCTCATGGGACCGACTTCGATTTTCTGTTCGAGCCCGAACATACCGGCGGGAACTCCGGAATACACACGATCCACCAACCAATCGTCCTTCTTCTTGAGCGCTTTGATGACCGCAGCCGCATGCACTCCCGTTCCTGTGCGAAATGCGTCGGGCCCGACCACCGGATAGCCGACCGGAATGGGAATGCCCGTCGCCTCGGAAACGGTGAGGCAATATTCACGCAGCTTGGTCAGATCGTTGTCGATGATACCCATGAGCTTGAGATTGACGAGGAGCAAATCCATGGGGGTGTTTCCACACCGTTCACCGATTCCGAGAGCACAAGCATGAACCCGGTCCACACCCGCTTCGATGGCAGCGAGGGTGTTAGGAATATCCAGTCCCCGATCTCGATGACCGTGCCAGTCGATCTTGACGTCTTCACCCGTGTCGGCCACGACTTGCTGGACAAACTTGACCAGGCTTTTGACTCCCTGCGGAGTCGCGTGCCCCACGGTGTCACAAATACAAATTCTCCTGGCGCCACACTCGATGGCCGTCGTGTACAGCCGGCGTACGTTGTCCGGCGTGGCCCGGGTCGTGTCCTCCGTGACGTACATGTTGGGCAGACCGTTATTGACCGTGAAGGTCACCGCTTCTTCGGTATTCTTCAATAAAACGTCGATAGACCAATTCTCTGCGTACTGACGAATCGGACTCGAACCGATGAAAGTGGAAGCCTCGATAGGGATACCCGCCTTCTGGGAGATATCGACGATGGGCTGAATATCCACTTTCAAGGTTCGTGCGGCGCAGTTAGGAAAGATATTGAGCTTCTGATCCACGATCTCCCGCGCGAGGCGGAGCACCTGCTCCTGCACTTGTTTGCCGGCACCCGGCAGACCAATGTCGGCGGACTGGATTCCAAGATCGTTGATCAGATGAAGGATCTCGACCTTCTTCTCGATGGACGGCGACAGAACCGACGGGCTCTGGAGTCCGTCCCGGAGCGTTTCGTCGTCGAATTCAATGGGGCTCTCGGCATCTGGAGTTCACACCTGTCATCCGCATTCCAGTCGTAGATCAACTCTTGCTTGTTTTCCATCTGTATTCTCCTCCTTACATTCTAACCCGAACCCGACGTTGGACACTCGCCACTCGACGACACGGAATCATATTCATCTCCAAAATCCAGCTCATCGCTCCGCCCGGCAAAAGCTTCCTCCGCCTCGCGAATCAGCGACTCCGAATCACCGTCGTAGCGGGGCGAAAAGTGAAATACCTCGAGACGTCGCGCACCGGCTCGACGGGCCAACCATCCCGCTTGGCGAGCCGTAAGATGACGGGTCTCACGGGCCCGTTCCGCATCGCGCTCGAGGAAGGGCGCGCCAATAAAGAACAGGTCCGCATTCGCTGCAAGAGCGAGGATCCGGTCGATGTTGCTCTTGATGAAACGCCACATCCACGACGTAGGCAATCTTTTGTCCCGGGCTCAACGATACGACTTCCGAAAGCTCACCCAAAGGAAGGCTCCCGTGCCCCGGAATCTCGATCGGCGTGTCATCGGCGGCACCGGCCCGGATTTGTTCCTTGAGGGAGCGGAGCCACTCACCCACCGGCAGTCCCCTCCTCTCTAGTGCGTCCCGATGGATGTTGACATGAAGACGCTCGGATACCGCATAAGCACCACACGGAATATGGTGGTCGAGAAGCGTCGTCTCCGCAACGAACAGATTGTCTTCCAGTATTCGCAACGGATGTCCGCTGACGCGAGACTCTTCTTCTATGTGAGGCCGGAATCCCTCTCCCGCCTTCAATCGCGTCCGAGTGAGACTGGTCTCGCCGATCTCGATGACGTCGATCACGAACGGGTATCCTTCGACCAGATTCCACGTGTAGCCCGAGAGCTTGCCGGTCACCCGATCGGTGATTCCCGGAGGACCGAACAAACGCAAGGGGCGATCTCGAGCCAGTCTTTGACGAAGGAGGTGATCGAATCCGATGAAGTGATCGATATGAGTGTGGGAAACGAAGACATCCGAAACTTTGAGCAGCTTGCGGGTGGGTAAATGGTAGTTGGCACCGAGATCGAACAAGAGACCGCGTCGTTCCCAAGGGAATGTCCACGTAGACGGACGGATCCTCGAAGGGATCGTTGACCAAGCTTGGATGGAAAGATCGACTTCACGACACGGACCCGGCAGCGAATATATGCACTCGCTCGCAGGTCGTCAAACGGGCTTCCTTATACTTCCGCGGCCATCCCCATGATGTGGAAACCGTTGTCCACGTAGAGTATCTCTCCCGTGATACCCCGCGACAGGTGGGAGGCTAAAAACACGGCGGTATCGCCGACCTCGGCCTGCTCGGTATTTTTCCTGAGGGGCGTGTGGTTCCGGTGGTACTCGAGCATCTTGGATATCCCGTGAACCCCGGACGAGGCCAGAGTCCTGATGGGTCCGGCGGAGATGGCATTGACCCGAATCCCCTTGGGACCGAGATCGGCAGCCAGATAGCGGACCGACATTTCGAGCGCCGCTTTCGCCACTCCCATGACGTTGTAGTGCGGAATCACCCGGGCGCCTCCGATATAGGAAAGGGTAACGATGCTACCACCCTTACCTTCCGTCAGAGGCTCCATACGCCGAGCCAGGGCGGTAAGAGAATAAGAAGAGATATCCTGAGCAATCCGATATCCTTCCCGGGACGTGTCAACGAAGGCACCGGCCAGTTCCTCCCGAAGGGCGAAGGCAACGGCATGGATCATGAAGTCGAGACGGCCGAACTCATTCTTGATAGCCTCGGCCAGCTCATCCATCTCCTCGTCTCGCGTCACGTCACAAGGAAGAATCAAGAGGATTCTCGAGATCTTTCGCGAGCTCTCGGACGTTCCGCTCCAGCCGTTCTCCCTGATAGGTCACCGCCAACCGGGCCCCCTCACGTGAGACCGATTGAGCGATACCCCAAGCTAGGGACCGCCGATTGGCGATTCCAACAATCAGACCTTTTTTGCCCTCGAGGAGCATGCACCACCCTCCAAACCGGGCAATATATCACCTGTTCGGTGGAATTCGGAAGCAAAAGCTCTAAAAGGGATTTTTCTCGCGCCACGGACGGGCGACCTCGTACGCATGGCCCACCTGGAGCAATAGAGTCTCCTCGAAGGGGCGGCCGACCAACTGCATCCCTACGGGGAGCCCCGACCGCGTGAAACCACAAGGAAGGGCGAGGGCCGGGAATCCGGCGGCGTTGAGCGGACCGGCAAGACGCAAAAGACCGGCGCGAAGGTCTTCCCCGTTCGCCAACTCTTGCTCGACAATCTTGGGCGCCGTCGCGGGCGTCATGGGGCTGACGAAAAAATCCACATCCTTGAAAGGCTTCCTGCAAAAGCTCCACCAGCCGGCGTCGAACCCGTTGCACCTTCAAGTACTCCGTGGCTTGGATAGTGAGACCGAGACGAAGAAGCTCCCGCGCGCCCGGTCCGTAATCTTGTGGCCTCTCCCTGAGAATCTTCTCGTGGTAGGAGCTGGCTTCAGCAAAGGCGATGACGTTTCGGCACGTGCTCAGGTGCCGGAACTGCTTGTAGGAAAACTCGGTCCGCTGTAATCCAATCCCATCGAGCTCCTCGATGGCGGCACGCACCGATTCTTCGACTTCCGGGTCGATACGCTCGAAAAAATAGTCTTCGGGTACACCCATCTTGATATTTCGAGGTAATTCATCCAAGCGCTGAGAAACTCCCTCCACCTCTCGCTGCGAAGAGGCGGGGTCCTTTGGGTCGTGCCCCACCATGACATCGTAGAGAAGAGCGGTATCTTTCACGCTCCGCGCCATAGGACCCATGTGATCGAGACTCCAGGAAAGCGGAGTCGCTCCGTATCGGCTGATCCGTCCATAGGTCGGCTTGAGCCCCACTGTCCCACAAAGCGCCGAGGGGATGCGGATGGAGCCTCCCGTATCGCTTCCGACCGATCCATAGCCGATCCCGGCCGCCAAAGCCGCCGCGGAGCCGCCGCTCGAGCCGCCGGCGATCCGTTCGCGATCCCAAGGGTTTCGTACCGGACCGTAGTGCGGGTTCACGCAGGACACACCGTAGGCCAGCTCGTGAAGATTGGTTTTCCCCAACAAAACCGCTCCGGCTCGAAGAAGCTTGTCCACGGCAGTGGCGTTTTCCCCCGGCACGAAGTCGGCGAAGATCTTGGACCCCGATGTCGTGAGCACGCCCTTGGTCCAGAAAAGATCCTTGAGTGTCAAGGGAACACCGTGTAGCGGTCCGAGAGACTCGCCGCGCGTTACCGCCTCATCGGCCGATCGCGCCCCCACGAGCGCCTCGTCTCTGGTGACGGTGATAAATGCATTGAGGTTGGGCTCCAGACGCTCCAACCGTTCGAGCTGGGCTTCCGCCAACTCCACCGCCGTGATCTCCCCTTTCCCCAATAGGTCACGGATTTCCGCCAGCGTCCGGTAGGCAAGCTCCTCCGCCTTCATGATGCGTCTCCCAAGCTCACAGTGGTCAAGGGCTCCAGCTCTTTCTCCAAGAGCGGCTCGAGCTCCGCCAATCCCCTTTGCATGGCCGACCACCGGCGAAACAGACCGTCAATCTCGTCGGGTTCTCAGATCTTGCGCGACGCGCGCACGAAGCAGCAGCTCGAAACGTTCTCGCGCTACATCATTTGATGCCATCATTCGTCTCCTCGTTCTGGAGATTCTTAACACATTTTCGACAAGCAAGAAAAAAGGCCAGAGCCGCGAGGCCCCGGCCGTCCCTTTCGAAAATTCGAGTTATCTGGCTTTTTTCTCGCGAAGCTCGGCGGCAAGCTCCTTGATATCCGTCAGATCACGCACCATCTCACTCCATCCGTACCAGAGCGCGTAGTCCGGATTCGCATGGAACGTTCCCTGGAAAGCTCTCATACGGTGCTTCAGATGCATCTCGAAGAGTCTCTGCTCGATGACCGTCGGTGCGTCGTGGAAATAGAGGAGGTCGGGGAACGGATGAGCGTAGCTTTCGGGCTTTTCGAGCACACCGTCCTCGTAGAGCTTGGCGATGATAAGAATGGCTTGAGCAAGGAGGCGGTCGGCCTCCCGGATCATGTCGTCGCCCTTTTCGAGCTCCGCCTTGGCGAAATTCCTCGAGTGACATTGCCCACAAGTCTCGAGCATTTTGTCTCGCTCCGCCTGCCAGGCATCCTGGGTCAATCGGGCCACGTCCGCCGCCTTGACCACATCCAGCCGACCGGTGGGTTGGCCTTGCGGGTCAAGGACACCGAGGGCCTGCAGGATCGTGGCGCGGTCGGTGGCCCACTGCTCGTCTTCCGGCATGGGTAAGCGCACCGCAAGAAATCCCCATGCCGTCCGGACCTCGTGATTGCCTTCCTGCATGTGGCAGGTCTGGCAGGTGGGTGCCGCGACCGATTCGGGAAGCGTTCCGTTCTGCTTCAGGAGATAGCGGACACCGTGTTTGGAAGCCGAGTACATCTCCCACTGAGGATGATCGAAACCCATGTGACAGGTCTGACAGGCCTGCGGCTGCCGGGCTTCCTCAGCGGAGAAGATGTGCCGCGTATGGCAGGCATCACATGATGCCAACCCGAAGCCGGCGCCCATCGCTTTCAGTTCCCGGATCTCGTCATCGGTTTTGAGCCCGAGCTTGTGGCAGCCACCGCAGCCCTTCATGCCTTCCATCAGGGCGACCGGCTGAGCGTGAGAGCTCGGCATGGCTTTCATGGCGGCCCAGGCCAAAGCGTGTTTTCCCTTCTTGAACTGCGTCACCTGGTCCTCATGACAATCGGCACAGGTATCCGGCGTCGGAAGCTCGACCTTGTCCACATCCTCCGCCGTCATGTGTCCGTCGCCATGGCAGACCGAGCAACTGACCGAGTTCTCGGCGTGCTTGCTTACCTGCCAATCCGATACAATATTCGGCGTGACGTCCTTGTGACACTCGAGACACTCTTGGGCGTAGCCCGGCACTGCGAGGCAGCAAGCCAGCAATATAACGAAAACAACGAGAGCACCTGAAGTTTTCATCCTTCTCTCCTGGAAAACGGCTCGAAACCGGGACTTGAGTCTATATAGTGCAAATTAACTGTATATTTAGGACATTGTCAAGAGCCATCTGTAGGATATAATTCAGTTTATCTGGATTCAAACAAGGAGCAAGCCATGAATTGCTGGAACCGCAGGGAGTTCATGAAGATGAGCGCGATGGGTCTCGCGGCTACCGCCACCGCGAAGCTCGGTTGGGCTGCGCCGGCAAACGCCCGGGTCAGTCTGGTAGGGCTAAACGGCAAGAGTCGTGATGAAGCGATTCGCAAGGCCGTCGAGCTCGTAGGATTGCCAACCGTCAAGAGGCACCCCGGTCGTGTTGAAACCCAATTTCAACAGCGCCGACGCGTTTCCCGGCTCCACCCATCCCGACACGCTGACGTTCCTGGTTCGGTTCCTCAATGAGCTGGGCGCCGACGGTATCACCGTGGCCGACCGAAGCGGCATGGGTGACTCCAAAGGCGTCATGGAAGACAAAGGCGTTTACAGCGCCGCCCGCGAGCTCGGCTTCGAGCCGCTGCCTCTCGACGATCGGCCCCAGGACGACTGGGTAACTCACAAACCCGACGGCTCGAATTGGAGCCAAGGTTTCCACCTCGCTCGAGTGTTCCAGGATGCTAAATCGATCGTTCAGACCTGTTGCCTGAAAACCCACCAGTACGGCGGCCATTTCACCATGTCGCTCAAGAACACCGTGGGTATGGTGGCCAAGACGGTTCCCGGCATCGACCACAACTTCATGCGCGAGCTGCACTCGTCCGATCATCAAAGAGACATGATTGCCGAGGCCAACCTCGCATACAAGCCGGCTTTGATCGTCATGGACGCCGTCGATTGCTTTGTGGACGAAGGACCTGCCAAGGGTAAGGTCGAGCATCCCAACGTCATTTTGGCTTCCACCGATCGAGTAGCCATCGACGCGGTGGGTGTCGCTATTCTCCGCGAAAAAGGCACGAACGAAAACGTATCGCGCGGTCGGATCTTCGAGCAAGCTCAGATTGCACGGGCGGCCGAGCTCGGTATCGGCATCGAGAGTCCGGACAAGATCGAGATTATCACCGCCGACGGCGACAGCGAGGCCTACGCTCAAAAACTGAAGACCATCCTGAACGCGTAGAGAATCACGCTTCTGTACCGGCTTCCCCTGGGTACGGTCGAAGTGTTTTTTTGACCTACCCGACATTCCTGTCTAGACTCCGTACCGAGGGGTATCTGTAGCAATGTTCACTCGCATCAAAGAGCTCGAAACCAAGCTCGCTCAATTGAAGGAAGAGTCGGAGTCCAGGGTCGATTTACTCAACGAGCTCGTCAGCGAGGTAGGATGGGACGATCCCCCGCGCGCCACCACCCTCTCGGAAGAGGCCTTTGCGATTTCCCAAAGGCTCGGCTACACCAAAGGCATCGGCCGAGGCACCTTCAATCGAGCCATTCAGGCCTACTACCAGGGTGATTTCAAGCAAGCGATCCAATATGGAGATGAGGCGTTCGAGATTTTCAAACGGATCGGTGACCGACAAGGCCAGGGCGATGCCATCAACGGCTACGGCTTCACGTCCTGGGGTCTCGGAGATTATGATAAGGCGCTCCACCACATGCAGAAAGCGCTCAAGATTTTCCGAGAGATCGGTGACAAGGAACGGGAAGCTTGGAACCTGACCTCCATCGGCGGCATCTACGAGAACGTCGGAGACTTTGCGAACTCGGAGCGCTATCATCGGGCGAGCCTCGAGATTTTCAGGGACGTTGGATATCCGGTCGGAGAAGGTCGAGCCCTGAGCGGCCTCGGTCTCGTTCTACACCGGCAGGGAGACCACGAACGGGCTTTGGAATGCCACACCCGAGCCCTAGAGCTACACCGTGAGTCCGGGAGCCGAACAAGCGAGTCTCGGGCTCTCAACGACATCGGCCTCATTTATCAATCTCAAGAACATAGAGAAAAGGCGCTCGAGGTCCATACCCAAGCACTCGACATTCGTAGGGAACTGGGCAACAAACGCGCCGAGACCACGAGCCTCCTGAATCTCGGACGCCTTCACAACCAGATGGATTTACCGGAGAGGGCGCTCGACTATCTTAGACGGGCTCTCAACTTGGCTCGAGAAACCGGTGAAAGACCTAAAGTCTACCAAACCCATCAAGCGCTTTCCCGCTCCTACGAGCTCATGGGCGACACCGGCAAAGCGCTCGAGCACCACAAAGCTTTCCACGATTCGATGAATGAAGTCTTCAACGCTGAGAGCAACACCAAGCTAAAAAACCTGGAGATACGTTTCGAAGTCGAACAGGCCGAAAAAGAAGCCGAGATCCACCGGCTCAAAAACGTCGAGCTCGCGGACGCTCTCGAGCGGTTGAAAGCGACTCAGGCACAGCTCGTGCAGTCGGAAAAGATGGCAGCCCTGGGCAAGCTCATCTCCGGTGTGGCGCACGAGGTGAACACACCTACCGGTGTCATCATGAGCAGCACCGACGTTTCCCAACGGGCCGTCGGCAAGATGATTTTCGAGTTGAATCGCAGCAAAGACCTCGAAGAGGCCCGCCAGAACGTCCAGCGTTACCTGTCGATCCTTCGGGACAACAATAAGACTGCTTCCGACGCCAGCCGGAGAATCACGAAGATCGTTGAAAATCTCAAGAACTTCGCCCGTTTGGACGAAGCCGAGAGACAACACCGCGTCGACATTCGCGAGGGAATCGAAAGCACGCTCGCCCTCATCTCGCCCCAAGTGGGGGAGCGGATCCACATCGTCAAGGAGCTCGACGAGGTTCCCGAAATCGAATGCTACCCGGACCAGCTGAACCAGTTGTTCATGACACTTCTCCTCAACGCGACGGAAGCCATCGAGGACCAAGGCACGATCCGGATTACCACTTCGACGGACAACGGAAACGTGCAGATCGAGATCTCCGATACGGGTCGAGGCATTTCGGCGGAAAGACTCGACCACATGTTCGACGTAGGGTTCAGCAAACAAGGCTCCCGCATACGGATGCATGCGGGCCTCGCCAACTGCTATGCCATCGTTGAGAAGCATCAGGGTGAAATTACCGTTGACAGCGAGGTCGGCAAGGGTACGACCTTTCGTACCACTTTGCCTCTACGACTGAGTTGAGAGGAACGACGCATGATGGACACCGTTCGCGGATTCCTCATCGATCTGGACGGCGTGATGTACATTGAGGATCACGCGATTCCGGGTGCCAACGACACCGTCAACAAACTGCGTGAGAAGGGCTTTCTGATCCGCTTCTTGACGAACACCACGATGAAATCGAGAACGACCCTGACCACCAAGCTCTCGAAAATGGGGGTTCAGGTCGAGCCCGGTGAAGTTTTCAGCACATCCGTTGTTGCGGCACGGTGGCTCGCCCAGCAGGGTGTCTCACGCGTCCATCTCGTCCTGGCTGAGGATGCCAAGACCGACTTCGCCGACTTCGAGATCTCGAAGGACAAGCCGGAGGCCGTCGTTGTGGGAGACCTCGGACGAGACTTCAATTTCGACGTCTTGAACGAAGCCTTCCTATCACTGCGCGATGGCGCCCGCCTCATTGCTCTACAGAAAAACCGGTTCTGGCAGACCCTATCCGGCCCTGTCCTGGACGCCGGCCCCTTTGTGGCTCTCTTGGAGTATGCGTCGGAAAAACAAGCTCACCTCATCGGCAAGCCCAACCGAGCTTATTTCGAGACCGCTCTCGACGACATGGGCCTGTCCCCATCCGATGCGATCATGATCGGTGATGATGTCTTCACCGATATCGTGGGCGCGAACGCCATCGGCATACGCACAGTTCTGGTCAAAACGGGCAAATATGAGCTCGACAAAGACAAGCCCCGTCCCGTGGAGCCGGATTGGGTTTTGGATTCGATCTCTGAAATACCGTCGGTTCTCTAGTTTTACGACTTGCTTCCGACACTCGGCCCGCGAGAAAGAAAAGGCTCACATGAGACATCTCATGACTCTAAAGAATAGCTCTTCAGCAAAGAGGGAGCTCAGACATGAAAGCACTACGACTCCCACTCATCGTGTTTGTCCTGGCCGGTTTGATAACAGTAAGTCAACTCGGGTGTCGCCCGCCTGAGCCCGAAATAATGATAGTTCCGAAATAGTGTGGCCCGGCCGGACCTGGCCCGTTTCTACGCCTGAAGCAGAGGGTATCGATCCCGCAGCCATAGACTCACTTGTGGCCGACATCGGCAAAGGCGAGTACGGACTCGTCGATCACTTTTTGCTGATCCGCCACGGACGCGTGGTTGCGGACCATCATTTCGAGCACGATTACCCATCCATCGCCTCGGCGTACGACCCGACGAATCATCAATACAACTACGACCACCCCGATTGGCACCCCTATTATCGGAATACCGACCTACATACGTTACAGTCCGTGACGAAGAGCATCACGTCCGTCGCACTTGGCATCGCAATCGACGAGGGCCATATACCGGGGTGGAAGTTTCTGCGATGTCGTTTTTCGACGCCTATGAGCCCGATATGTCCGACCCACGGAAAAAATCCATGACGTTGGAGAACATGCTCACGATGCGGAGTGGAATCGAATGGAACGAGATGACCTCCTACGATGATGAAGAGCAACAGCTGTGTTCAACTCGAGGCAAGCAACCAGTGGATCCGCTTCGTGCTGGACCATCCAATGAGAACCGACCCAGGAACGGTGTTCGATTACAACAGCGGAGTGAGCGTCCTTCTGGGGAAGATTGTGCGGGTGGCTACGGGGCAGCGCATCGATGCATGGACGGAGGCAAAACTCTTCAAGCCTATCGGAATCACAGACTATTACTGGAAGACTACGCCGGATGGCGAGGTAGACACCGAGGGCGGTCTATATCTTTCGACTCACGATCTGGCACGCATTGGATATCTCTTCTTGAGAGACGGGATTTGGGACGGTGTTCAGGTCGTCTCCGAGGACTGGGTCCGCTCGTCCACGTCTCCGGTCGTCGCGGATGTCCAACCCGACAATGATCGTCCCGACTCGGGTTACGGCTACCAGTGGTGGATTCCCGACCACGACGGCAAACACCCCATCATATTCGCCGGGAACGGATACGGAGGCCAATTCGTCCAGGTTGCCCCCGAATACGACCTGGTTGCGGTCTTTAACGGATGGAATATTCACGGCGGTGCCGATCGATCCACATGGCGCGCACTGCAAGAGCGAATCATCCCGGCAGTCAAATGAGCCTAATCCTATGTGAGTGGCTAACGGTAAGCGCTCTCGGCGATCGGGACACGACCTGAGCGATCGTGGGTGGGATAGTTGCCTCGAATCATTCAGTGAGAGGTATTGACCAGCCGTGCTGTAAAATCTGAGACAGCCATGCAAAGTGAAACGATACCGAAAGTAAACAATACAACGGCAAAGGACCATGGGGTCCCTGGGCAACGCTGGGATTCACCCTTGCCATCATCGCGGCGATGGTTGCGTCCCAAACGTTTACCTTCTTCCTCTATCTGGCCTACCGGCCGCTGCGGGTCTGACGACCGATGTCCAAAGCGCCGCCACAAACGGCACCTTTCTGTCGATCGCAACGATCTTGACCGCCCTCGTCTGCCTGGGACTGGCTGTGCTTTTCGCTTGGATCCGAAAAGGACCATCGATTAGAGGATTATCTTGCCATCGTTCCGATCGGCACAAGGAAACACCTCATCGTATTTGGCAATCGGGCTTGGGTTCGCCGTGTTGGTGGACCTGGCCAATCTTGCCACTCGACCGCTCCATCATTCCCGACTTCATTTTAGTCCGCGTACATCTCCACTTCATTCAAGCCCCTGTTGTGGTTCGCCATCTGTGTTGTGGCGCCCGTTTACGAAGAACTAGTGTTCCGGGGCTTTACCCTTGCAGGCCTTCAAAAATCTCGGATGGGACCCATAGGAGCCGTGGTTCTGGTATCTTTGCTGTGGAGCTCACTCCATGTTCAGTACGAGCTCTACTTCATGGCACAGGTCTTTCTATTGGGACTCGTCATCGGTGCGGTCCGCATCAAATCGGGCTCGGTACTTCCGTCTATCGGCGTTCACATGCTCATCAACACCATCGCAATGACAGAAACGGCGATTTACCTCGGAATGCAGATTGGACCCTAATCCGTTTAGGAGACGGAATGAAAGCTTACGACATCCGCAAAACGATGACCCGCCCACCGCAGTACGAGGACGCGGAAGGCGAAGCCTCATTTTGGATGATGGAGTCGTTCAATGAAGGCATGACCTGGGTAGGACGGTTCTCCGGACCATCCCCTTGGGAACGCCATCCCGACGGGGATGAGCTTCTTCACGTTCTCGAGGGAGAGGTCGAGGTCACGGTACTGACCGAAGGCGGCGCGGTTCAAAGCCGGTTTCGACGGGCTCCATCTTTGTCGTGCCCCGGGGCCTGTGGCATCGGCAATTCGCCCAGGGCTCGGTGCTGCAATTCGGAGCGACGCCGGGAAGAACCGAACACTCGATGACTGAGGACCCGAGTCAAGACGAGGCGGTCCAGGGCTAGGGCCGGGGCACATGCGTATCCGGTACGTTCATACCAACATCATCAGCAAGGATTGGCAAAGGCTCGCCAATTTCTACCAGAGTGTATTTCAATGCGATCCGGTTCCCCCCAAGCGATCCCAATCGGGCGAATGGCTGGAACGAGGTACCGGCGTCGAAGGAGCCAAACTGGAAGGAATACATCTACGTCTTCCCGGATGTGGGGAGGACGGGCCGACTCTGGAGATCTATCAGTATTCTACGCTCGAGGACGAACCAACCTCCGGTGCCCAATCGAGTAGGACTCCGGCACCTGGCCTTTCTCGTTGACGACGTGGCGGCCGCTCCTCGACCGCATGATCTCCGCCGGCGGCCGGGCCTTGGGCGAGATCTCGACGGCGGAGGTTTCCGGTAAAGGACAGGTGGAGTTCGTCTACGCTGCCGACCCCGACGGCAATATCATCGAGCTCCAGAGATGGTTCTGAACATCATCTGACTTCTCACTCACTAGCGCTTCGTCACCTTCAGAAGCTCCACTTCGAAAGTCCAAGCGTAGCATTGGGGGGAATCAATCTCCCACCGCATCCCTTGTGAACCGTAAGCGAGATTCGCAGGGATGATGAGCTCCCGCTTACCACCGACCTTCATGCCTGCAACACCTTCGTCCCAGCCCTTGATCACTCGGCCGCCACCGACGGGAAACGTGTACGGCCGTCCCCGGTCGAGCGAGCTGTCGAACTTCTTCCCGCGCTTCCCGTTTTCATAGAGCCAGCCCGTATAATGCACGTCTACGGTGTCACCCTTGACGGCTTCATCGCCGTCACCGACCTTGTGATCGATATACTTGAGACCCGACTCGGTCGTGATCGTCTCCGGTTGAGAAAAGACCAGGAACACGGGAACGCAAAAACAAATCAACAACACAAAGGCTCTAAATAACATGTTCACTCCTTAATATTCGCTAGTTGGAAGACTCTGTCGTGTCGGCTGGCCGTGCACCGAGCACCACTTTTATGAGCCAGGCGAGCGCGCCCAGCTCCAAGACACAAGCGTCACCACGAACAACGCAAAAACTCCCCACTGTGGCTCTACGGCCAATTGTTCGAGACGGAAGTGAGGCTCGAGATAGGCCGCACGCACCTGCTGTCGCATCACAGCCATCAATACGAGCACAATGGTCAATGAGGCCGCCCCCATCGTCATGACGCGTCCGCTCCGGCGTTTCGCCGCCACGTGAACGGCGCCGAAGGTGCCCAAGATAAAAACGAGAGACACCATGAAAACCGCCGTCGCTGCAGGATTCTGGCCCATGAAGATCATCATGGCGCGGCGTGGTAGAGCGACCAAAAACCAGAACCCCACGATGATGTTCGCCATCGTGGCGTAGGTGAATATACGCGCTCCGTATTTCATGAGCCAGGCCGACCAATCGGCGTCACCCGATCGACGCCGCACACCGATAATCATGAACCAAACGCCCGCCACGGCAATCGCACCCAGCAACATGTGCAGATACCTCGGATAAAGTGCCGGGTCCGACCAGTTCAAGTGACCGCCGGCCGGGTTCGCGAGGTAGTGTTCCTTCCAAACTTCGGGGCGCTGGACGAGAGAAAAATTGTTCGAGTAGATGAATCCAACGACGGCGAACAAGACGGCCATTCCCCAAGCCAATATCGGGCGGGCGGTTCCCAAACGGTCCCAGCGGAAACGAAGCAGATACGCTCCGTAGTAACCGACAATAACCAACGGAACCACCAGGAACCAGGCACGAGCCATGAGAATGGACGACGAATAGAGCAAGTGGCCATAGAGGACCTGGACGAAGAGCAGCGGCGCAACACCGAGTGTCACGGTAATGGAGATGACCGTCGGCATGAGCTCGGAGATGCGCTTGGCCAACCTCTCGTGACGAGGGTCTTTTTTGGCGCGGGTGTGGCTTACGAGGGCCAGCAGCCCTCCACCGAACAAGAAGTTCATCGGCACGAGGTGCAGGAGAAACGTGAAAATCAAAAGAACCTGAAACAGCCAAACCGGCGCAGGAAGCGGAAGAACGTCGGGAGTCGGTATCGAATCCACGCTAGTTTTCTCCCTCCGTGGCGCTTGCTCCGTTCGCGTACCAGGAGACCAAATAATCTGCCAGAAGCTCGGCTTCTTCGTCCGTACCGCTCCATGGCGCCATCTCGTCCGTCATATCTCCCAACAAGGAGAGCACATCGATGACATCCTCTCGGGTGTAACCTTGGAGCGACTCATAGAGCGGTTGAAAGCCTTCTTTCGTGTGACAGAACCCACAACGTTTTTCGAACACGTCCCTGCCATCGCTCCAAGTCTTTTCGCCCGACTCTGCGGAGAGATATTTAGCGAGAGCCCTCCGTTCCACTTCGGTTCCCGGAAACGGCGGCATTTTGCCACGCAAAATGTCGAGCCTACCGGTTAGCTCGAAAAGATACTCCTCGTCGAGGCCCTGAAGCGGCTCCCTCAGTCCGTTGTAACCATCCAGGGTGTGACAGCTCCGGCAAGCCACTCGGAACACGTCTTCACCGACAGACCCATTCGGAACGGCGACATCGTTTTCCGTCCATTTCGCGTGTGCAAGAATTCCGCCGCCTTCTGCAATTTGACTCGTCTCGTCGGGTCGAAGTCCGGTCGGATACATGTATCCATAAATAACGTAAGGCTTCCTCACCGCTTCCCGTACCCACTCGCCGGCACCGAAGGCAAACAATGCGGCAAGACAAACGACCACCGCCAGCGGCTTTCCAAAAGCGTTCGGTACCATGATAGGCACCAATAAGATCACGGCCAATCCCAGCCCCACCCAGCCCAGGACCTGTGCCGCCATCGCAGCGGCAGGCTGCCCGCCGGCCGAAAAGCGCCTCCGCCCCGCCGGGAAGAAGCTGCATGTACCACCAGAAAGCGGGAATGGCCAGCACGGTGCCGATCCGCGGCCCAGAGACCCGCGTAGCGCACCAACCGGTTCCGGGTATCCTTCTCCTTTACAAATGTCCCCGTAAGCAAGGCGTACACGCCCGCCAAAGCGATACAAATCGGCGGTTCGCGCGGCGAGAGAAGGCCAGTAGGTGGGATTGAAGAATCCGTCCCAGAAGTTTCGGGTCTCAAGCCAATCACCCGGTGTCAGCATGAAGGCCACGATCCCGTTGATAACGACCAAGGACATGAACGCCGAAATAAAGTAGATCCAACCGATGGCAAGGTGCGTCGACGCGAGGAACCCGATTCCAGGTCTGGTAGTAGATGATGGCCGCCGCGATCTCCACGAAGAAAAAGACCCACTCGATAGCCCAACCCCACACGAAGATGTGAATGAGAGCGCTCGTCGCTGCGGGGCTGATGAGACCGATAGTGAACCAGATTCCGACTCCGGAAACCGCTCCAAAAACGAGCGTGACGAGGATGAAGAAACGGCTGTGGGTGACGAGATAGCGAAGAAGGCCTTCGTCGTTCTTGCGGTAGGCGTAGTGCTCCGTCACGACCAGGAACAAGCCCGCCGCCGATGGCGAAATGGGAAACGTAGACATGGAGGATGGCGACAATGGCGATGAGCAGCCCACCTCCCAGTTCGAGCTCCCACACGGGATAGTTCATGATCGGCTCGGGACTACTCGTGTTTGTACTTCAACGGAAAGACCTGATGTATTCCGTCGTTTTTGCGGGTCGCGTAGTCGAAGTTCTCATTCGGATTGGTGGGATTGTTCTCGTTGTGGCACTGCCCGATGCAAGTTTGCTCGCCTACTTCCGCCAATCCAACGGCCAGGAGATCCGCCTTTTTGTAGTTCTTGTTCTTGAGGCTCATATACTCGTCGGCGACGTAGGTTCCTCCCGGCCCATGACACATCTCACAGCCGATGCCCGCCAAGATCGGGCGTCGTCTTCAAGTCGACGAAACCTCCCTGTTTTCCGTAGCCCGTGGTGTGGCAAGGCAGACAAGTCGAGTCGGTGGAGTAGTCCTTGTTCGGATCGAGGCCGTGGGACTCCTTGACGTCCCTCCTCTGGCCCGGGCTTCAAAATGTCGAGGGCACTCGCCATCTTGGTATCTGGCCCAGGACACGATACTCCTTGATGTGACAAGGCCGGCACTTTTTCGAACCGATGTAGTCGTGCTCGGCTCCGTGCGTGCTTGGGATATGGAGAGCCGGAATCGACGCGATGGCAGCCAGTGCAACGAGCTTCAATAATAACTTCATGGATAGCCTTCCCTTCTGTCAGCGGGAAAGTATAACGCAAGCCAAGGGCCGAACGACAGTATGTGAAGGGGAGACGAAAACGCGCAAGAATTCGAGCCCGAGCCCCTGTCCGAGCCCGAGCCCGAAAAAAGTGACCCGCGGTTACCGCGCTGGAGTCTTCTTCATCAGGCTCGACGTCGCGATGAGTGCGCCGCCATAAAGCGCCAACGTGACGAACAGAGTCGATGGACGTCTGTAACGGATGTCTTCGAGCAACAGTCTCATTCCTTCGCCCACCAGCAAAGGGTAAACCAGCCATCCCAATTCGCGGAGGGAGTACCTGCGAGCGAGCCACGCCATGAGGACCGCAAGGATGCAAAGCATGGCGGTGCGACTCGTCGCGAGGTACGCAATATCCGCGTCCGGACCGGGGGCGTTTGCCAACCCGCCAGCCAGCCACATGGTACCAAGCCCAGCGGAAACCCAGGCCAGCAATCCCGCCAGAATCGCCTGTGGCAACAAGGCAAACCACGAGGGATCCTTACTCCGGGTGGCTACGAGCAATATGTAGCCGACGGTCACTGCAACGGCCACCAGAAAGCTCATGAGTGTTGCCGGCCGCCACGCCCCCGTCGGATGGGCCACGAGGCTGTCATGGACCGCAGGCACCAAACCGGACACGACGGCAGCCGCAGTCAAGTACACGACGCCGTGAAACCTCAGTGTGATTCGGTCATGGGAGCCACCGAGCCAAAGTGACGCCATGGCGAGAGCCGCACCAAACGACGGTCAACGCCACATTGGAGAGAACCATGGTGGTACCCACGAGCGTGAGGACTCCGGCCAGTGTCGTATAAAAATAGAAGTTCCGTCCCCGTCCCACCCTGCGATCGATGAAAGCAAACGCGGCTCCATAGCCTGCGGCGCCCAAAAGCACGAGCGGTACCCCGAGCAAGCCCGCAGATAGGTCCATGACCTCCGCCAGTTTCAAAGCGCTACCGACGCCGATGGCAAGAGCAAGGCTGGCTTGCACAACTTCGAAGCTCGTAATGAGACGACCGCGCAGCAACGTTCGAATTACGATAACCGAAAGATAGAGCAACGGCAGCATGGCCACGATGAGAAAGGCCAAAGGTTCAGAAACAGGGGCATAACCTTCCGGCAACCCCTGCGGCCGGGCCACGATACTCGCCGTCACCAACACCGCAGCATCGAGGCCGAGAGCTACCGGCCAACGTAATCCCGGCCAGCGCCTCCTGTAGGCCCGAAGCTCCGTTGCTGAAGCGAAAACGAGCAGAGCCAAGGTGAAAGGCATCAGAGCGCGGGTCACAACGAGCAGGGCGAGAGCCGACACCACAGCGAGCAAGGTATTCACCCACGCGATCTCGGTGAGATTGCCTCGCCAGGTCACAGCGAAACCAATCATGTAGAACCCCACCAGCAACGCCGCTCCGGCAGCTGGTGTGAATACCCCCAGCCGGGTTGTTGTCTCCCAGATCAAAGGATAGGCGATGAGCAGGGCCGCGATGCCGTGAAATGCCGCGCTAGCCCGCCGGCCGGACCGGGCGGCTCGATAGGCCGACCACAGCCACCACACGCCATACGCCAAGCCCGATAACGCTCCCGCGGAAGCAGGAATAGGGCCTGAATCGCCTGAATCTGTGAGCGCCCGCAGCAGATAGGCTCCTCCCAGAACCATCAGCGTACGCCCAATCAGCGAGACCGTGGCAGCGGAAAACGGCAGCATCGTCGTCACGTCCGCGGACTCCGGATCTTCAGTAACGACGGATGAGCTCTCGGACCTCGACTCCAACAGCGGTTGGGGAGCCGCTGCTTCCAGACTTCCGACACGATCTCGAAGCTCACCGATTTCAGCGGAGATTTTTTGAACCTGCGCTTCGAGTTGAGCTAGGCGATCCATGGGAACCTCCATTCAGGTCTGACGGTGCCCAGCGTCCTCCGTTTTCGACTTTTCGGAAGGAGGAGTATGAGATGGGTTCGGAGTCGCCGGCCTGAAACAAAAAAAGATCGAGAAAGCGGCTCGAAATCAGTTGGACCGCTCGGGCTCTCCCGCCTGCCGTTCGGAAATTTGCCTGATCTTCAAGCCCAACGCCACGAGCAAGAGCAAGATGATCACCAGGGAGATAGCCAGTCCCTTTCGCCGGAAAGTGAGCTCACCGAGTGCTTCGTGGCCGGAATCGAGGGCGGCGTTTGCATGCTCGAGTCCCTCTTCGTACTTGGCCGCAAATTGACTGTCTTCTCCGGCCGTGAACTCGTGTAGCAACACTTCGAGCTGGATCTGGGTATCGACAGCGCGATCGATCTGCTCCGCCGCGTCTCGGGTCTGGACACCGCCGCGTTGCGCAGCAAGAAGGAGGCGCTCGGCGCCGGCGGTCCTGGACGTCAGCTCGCGCATGCGATCGAGCAGCTCCCCGGCAACATTACGGCCGAGAGCGTTCTCGCCGAGCACGTCTTCGCCGGCATGGCAGTCCGTGCATCGCCGGACCGAAGCCTGCGTCGGTTCTCCCGTAGTCGGGTCGTTATAGGTATAGGTTGTCTTGCCGATGCGAAACTTGCTGTATAGCCGCGCGAACTCCGGCCTGAGGGGTGCTTCGCCTTCTTGATTGGAGCCTCCCGTCACCCGGTGATACTCCAACGCGGTCGCTTGATCGACGAGCCAGTCGAACCGCTGGTCGGCCTCGAGACCCATCCGGCCCGCCTCCTGAATCAGACCGTCCGCGACTAGCCGATAGCGCGCGGTCTGCGCCCGAGCAGTGGGGTCTTCCGGCGTCAGCGAGTCCGGTCCTTCGTGACAAAAGACACAGGGAGTCTCCGGTAGCGGCGAGAGCAACGCCAGGGTGGGCCGAACGACACCGTGGTTGCCATGACAAGCGGCGCACTCGGTCATCGAGTGCATACCGGTAATTTGGGCCGCCGGCTCCGGGTCCGCGTGACAAACGGTACAACCATCGGGCCCTGCGTCCTCAAGAAGCTCGTTATGTGTTTCGAAGCCCGTGCGCTTGGGGCTTTGGCGAAAGAGCTCAGCTTCCCGACCATGGCACTCGCCGCATATAAAGGCAACGGACTGGACCCCCGGCGGCCGGGCGCCGTGATTGCCATGGCAGTCGTTGCACGTGGGGGCAGAAAGATCCTCGCGATCGAACAATGCCCCGGCATGGACACTCTGTCGCCAACGATCATATTGATCGATGGGTAAGGGGGCTCCGTTGGGCAGCTCATAATGGGACATACGCTCGGCGTCTGAGTGGCATCCTCTACAGGTCTGAGCCACCTGAGTCGGGTAGACCGAAGATCGGGGGTTGTCAAAAGCCAGGATGCCGTGAACACCATGACAGCTCGTACAGGTGGCAACGCGAACATCGCCGGACCTCAACGCCTGCCCGTGCTGGCTGGTCCAGTACTCCCGCTCCTGGTTGACCCGAGCGTTGGGGTTGTAACGTCGCATGATCTCGGGACTGGAGTGACAGCGCCCGCATACCTCCGGCACGGCGCTCGGCTCGGGAGCACCGCGATACGGATTCGGTTGGTAGCCTTCGTCCATCGCTGCATCCAAATCATCGGCAAGAGACGGCTCCGGATTGCCTCCGTGACAGTCGTGACACGAAAGCCCGACGCCGGCATGAACACCTTCACGAAACTGTCGGACGATCTGCAAACGTTGCCGCTCGAAAAGATCCTCGTCGCTGTGACAGAGGATGCACGAGGTGTCGTCCCCCACCTGAGATCCCCCTTCCTGACCAGCCGCTTCGACCGGAAGCCGAGACATCCCCAGCACGATGGCGAGCACCATCCCAAGATTCCAGACAATTCCGCGGTTCATTGGCCACTCTCCGAGGGGCGCGTCGCCCAAACGAGAATCGCGGTCAAAACACCGGTGCCGAACACGACCCAGATCGGCACCCAGGAACTGTAACCCCAGGCGGTCAACGCCACCATGTAAACCAGTGCCGCCACACCAACGGCCGTGAATATCGGACTCCGACCTTCGGTCTCGACCCGGCGATCGAGAAAAGGCACCAGCATCATCGCCAGTCCACCGAGACCGAACAGGAGAATGGGGATGGCCTCGTACTCGATACCCAGAATCTCGCCCCCGGGACCAGCTTGAGGGTTTGGAACATGAATACGAAGTACCATTCCGGACGAATGTCTTGGTAGGCCGGAGCGAAGGGATCCGCCTTTTCCCCGAGCTCCCACGGGAACAGAGCCGCGATGGCTGCCAAGACGCCCAAGGCCGCCACCCATCCGAACAGGTCCCGCAGCGCAAAATCCGGAAAGAACTTCATCGGCCGACGTCGCTCAGCGGTCTGTTTTTCTCCCGGAGGCACGCTCATCCCCTGGATCTGCACCATCAGGAGATGAGCCAGGAGGACGGCGGTCGTGATCGCGGGCAGAATGGCGACGTGCCAACCGTAGAAGCGGGACAGCGTCCCCCCGCTCACCCGGTCTCCACCCCGAAGGAATCGAACGATCCATTCGCCAAGGAGCGGTACCGAACCGGCGATGTCCGTACCCACGCGGGTCGCAAAAAAAGCCAGTTGGTTCCAAGGCAACAGGTAGCCGGAAAAGCCGAATCCCATGGCAAGGAAGAGAAGGGCGCAACCGCTGACCCAAGTCAGCTCGCGCGGCTTTCGATAGGCTTTGGTGAAGTAGACCGTCACGAGGTGGACGAAGCCGAAGAAGACCATCAGATTTGCCGACCAGGAGTGGATCGAACGGATCAACCATCCGAAGGGCACGGTGGTCATGATGAACTCGACCGACTCGAAGGCCTGATCGGCCGAGGGACGATAATAGAGCATCAGGAGAATGCCGGTGACGACCTGAACGCAAAAAAAGAACAAGGTCATCCCGCCAAGGTAATAGAGCACCGACCACCGGTGTACCGGAACAGTTTTGTGAGTGGCAAACGCCTTGACCGATTCGATGGGCAATCGATCGCTCGCCCACTTCCGTATGCTTTCCACACCCGCTCTCATGGACCTAAATCCGAGAAACGACGATGGATTTCCCGCCACCGCTGCCCCGCGACACCACATCGACTTTGAAGCTCTCGAGAGGCCTGGGTGGCGGCCCCGCCACGGGAATCCCTCTCAGGTTGTACTCTCCGTTGTGGCAATTGCACCAGATGCGGTTCTTGGTCCTTTTGATACTCGACGATACAGTCCAGGTGGGTGCACGTGGCAGCAAAGGCCCGATAATCGTCCTCCCCAGCTCTAACGAGAAGAACCGGGTCGTTTCCGAAACGGACGATCTTGAAGCCTTTCTCCACCAGCTCCGGATTGTTCGTTGGCCCGGCCTCGACCTGGTTCGTCGTGGACTCCGGTATCTCCGGAGGACTGAGAAATCTAAAAACGGGATAGAAAATCGAAGCGACGAGGGCGCCGGCGGTGGATCCAAGGAACCAATTGACGAAGCGGCGACTCGGCATGGGACTCACCGACCTTTCAATTCGCTTACAGCCAGACAGCCAATTAGGAGGGAGAGTAGCACAAACATATGAAAAAAATGAAACAAATAATTTTAAATAATAGTTCTTTTTAACGGGGTGGTGTTAGGGCGGCGCAAGGTCTGGGGACAAAAAGGGCGCCGAACCGAAGGTCCGACGCCCGAATTCCAACGAAGGACTGGAGCTAGAAAGCGTAGCTCAAATTCACCCAACCCACCCAGGCCTGGTAGTCACCGTTGTTCGCGTTGATGAAGAACGAGCCCGGCATGTAGTTGAGGACCTGGCCGGTCTGAGAGTCGATGAGCGTGTATTCCTCCCAGAAGCCACCTAGTCCAACGGTCCAGGCCGTCGCAAATTTGCATCGAACCTGAGCAGAGACGAAGTTGATTTTGGTATCGTCGAAGTCGGGGATGTCCTCCGCTCCGTCCGGCCGCAGGTTCGAGCCAGCCTCGATGGCGTTGTTTCCGTCCACTTTCTGGTAGCGGTAGAAGAAGTCGAGGAACCACTTTTCCGGAACCAGGGTGAAATTGGCGCCCGCTCCTATCGAGTCCACCTTGTCGTCGACGTTCGAGCTCCAGTTCGAGGCCGGATTGAAGACGAGCGACCCCCCGCTCTGCCGCCCCCGTCTGAAAGTCAGAAATATCCTCCCGCGAGTAGAACCCGTAGAAAGTGGACTTGTCGGTCGGGGAAAAGTCGGCATCGAGGCTGAAAGTCTTGTACTCCGCCTCCAAGAGCCCCAAGGGAGCCTGCTCCCCGCCCGGGCAAAACTCGGTGTCGACGATGCAAGGCACGGGTGAGTCATCATATTCGTCCTTGTTCCAGAAGAACGAGCCGCCCAAGGTAAATACGCCGCTCGGGGCCGACCACTGGACCTGCGCGCCGAAACGATCCCGATCCCGTTTTGCCTGGTCGTACCGCCGTAACGTGGGTTGGTTGGCGGGAGGCCCGGGCTCGAGGAAAGACGCATGCTCCGCTTCGATGGCATGATACTCGTCGAAGTCACGGCTTCCGAACTCGTACAGAGCCCGCGCCACGCCGCCTCCGCCGAAACGAAAGTCCGCAGCCGCACGTATGGTGTTCTCCGTGGTGTGCTCGGTCTCACGAAACGTGCGGTTGATTTTTTTCCACTTGTAGCCCACTTCGAGGCCGACTACCCGTCCGATATCGTAGGTACCGTAGGCGTCGAGATAGTTGCTGTCGAAGCCATACGGCACGCTGATGCGGGGGATCTCCTCCCAGACCGCGTCATACCGCACGTAGCCCTCCTCGAACCGGATCTGCGGCGTCTTGTTCTCGTTCTGGTAGAAGCGGTAGCGGGCGTTCAGACGAAAGTCGTTGGTCACTTTCGTCGTGAAGAACCCATTGAGCGCGAGAACGTCGATCTTTCCATCGAGATTAGCGGCCGGCAGCGGTGCGGTGGTGGCCGGTTGCCCCGACGGCGTGAAGATCGCGGTGTTGGTGGTCCAGGGGATGAACTGCTGCTCGTTCTGCCTCCATTGGCCGAATTGGAGATCGGCGGTCAGGCGGGTTCGGGGCCCGAACGTGAGCGTCGTGCCGCCATTAACGTTCCAGGCCTGATTGCTCGGCGGAAGGGCGAGAAGCCCGGTCGCCGGACCCGCAGTCGTGGAGTAGGGTCCGAGGTAGGCGTTTCCGGATGTCGAGTCCGTGGCCCGGAAGGGATTGTCCCAGCCGAAGGTGTCATATTTGTCCGTGAAGTCGTTGACGTTGAATCCGCCGAAAGCAACACCCCAGTTGCCCTTCATCGTTGCTTTCACTCCAAAATCCTGCGTGATATAGCGAATCGGATCCGTCGTCTCGACCACGTTGTTGAAACCGAAGGCGGTACCGTGGTTCGTCCGGTCGCCGGTGCGGCGCTCGTTAAAGTAGGTCACGCCGACGTCGAAGTTGCCTTCGCCCGGCATGAGCGAGAATCCCACCTTTGTCCGGTTGCGTTGCAGCTTGATATCAATGTTGCTCGGTTGGGTGTCGAGCGTGGGCTGCACGATCGGGAGTACCGTCCCATAGTTACGTGCCGGCAACGCCTCGATCGAGTCCTGAAACGACCCTTGTAGCGTGTCGCTGAGACGCCATTCGGTCCCGTCGACCTGCGCAACCGGCGTCAGGATGCTCTTGCCCCCGTTGCCGAAGCTGTGCGGAACCCCGACATAGTCCACGTCGATTTTCCAGCTCTTGCCCTCGAGCAGGCCGAAGTATCGCTGGTCCTTCTGGGAGACATCGTGCCCGATGAGGTCATAACGCAAATCACCCTTCAACCCCTGCATGCGGAAGAAAGGCACCACGCCGCCATTCGGAATGTCACGGTACTCGAGGAATTTGGACGAAATCGTGTCGGAGTCCCTTTGCCAAACGCCGAACGTAAAAACGCCCACATGGAAATCGTGGCTGCCTTCCTCGAGGCTGACCGGTTTGAGCATGCCGCCGAAGAGCGGACCGGCAAAGCTCAGCTTGTCTTCTTCCTTCTCCTCGGCGTAGACCGGGAAGGCGAGCGTGATGAGCACTAGAGTAGTGACAATGTACTTCATGACTCTCCTCCTTTATCGGCCTAGATAGGGCGCCGACGGCGCGTTCCCGCCATGGACATTCTGGTGACAATTCTTACACGCGTGCTCGATGGCTCGATTACTAGCAGCAGCCGATGCTCGTTCCAGCGTTGGTGCCATCGTAGATGGAGCCGGGATGACGCGTGTTGAGGTGGCAGCGCTGGCAGAGGTACGGCAGCTTCGCCACCAGCAGCTTGTCGTGATTGGACCCGTGCGGATTGTGGCAGTTCAGGCAATCTTCCCGCACCGGCGCGTGCTCCCAGAGGAAGGGGCCCCGTTTTTCGGTATGGCACTCGAGGCAGAGCTCGTTGGTCCAGTCGGCTCGGATCATCTTGGGCCGGCTGCCGTCGTGGGGATTGTGGCAGCTCTCGCAACTCATGAGTCCCTCGCGAACGGGATGGTGCGAGGTCCGCAACATCATCGCTCGGATGGCGGGATGACAGCTCGAGCAGGTCTCGGAAGTCATCTCCGTCTTCAACTGATGTCTATCCGACTTGAACGAATGGACCGAGTGGCACTCGATGCATTTGAGTCCTCTCCGCTGGTGGGCACTGCCCTCCCAGGTGGGGTTGTGGGAAGTCTCGTGACAGGAGAGGCAAACGGCGTTGGCTTCCTCCGCGGCCAGCGCTTTGATGCTCGGACCGGGAGGATTCTCGCCCTCAAGCTGGCCCTGCATGTGCGCCTCGGCACCGGCGTGGCACGAGTAGCATTCATCCGCCAGCGTCCCGTGGTACGTACGGTCAATCCGGGTGAGGGAGTCCTCATGGCAGACCCGGCAATCCTCGGTGCTCGATTCTTTTTCTTGGATTGGGGTACCTCCCGCCGGTGTCAGCGAGCGCAAGAGCGCGACCGCACCATCCTGTCTACCTTGCTGCGGCGGCGGGCTCGCTCCTCCGGTGGCCGGAAGCCACAGGAGTACGACGACAAGAAACAGTGGAATCAAGATGCGGTTGCACATCAATCTACCTCCTTGCTTTTGCACTCTGCTAATGTAAATAGCCTATATGCCAATCGAATCGACTCAGTCCTGGACTTGGATTGGTGAGAAATAACCAATATTTTAATGTAACTAGGGTTCAATTCGTAATGCAAAAATCAAACAATTTGAATTTCTTGCCAGCGAATTAATTGGATTAATTGGATTAATTGGATTCTCTCACAAAAGACATGATGAAAGCAATATCTTATTGATTGGGCAACTTTTGATTATTTTTAAGGCCGTTTTAATTAGATCTAATCATCCAACCATATCGTTACGTGGAATTCTTCAACAAATAGCGTCCCAAATCTCCACGGACACCTAAGCTCTTTGATAATAATTACTTAGACCAAATCGCCCACTACTGCAAAACCAGATGTCGAATATTTAAACAAACTCCACCGTCTGCCAAGTGTCGAGTCCTTACCAAGTTCTAACTAATTCATTCCCCTAGAACGAGTTACGTCCAATCCAACGTCGATGGCACGACCCTTGCGATAGGGATAATTGGATAATGTTTTTGGGGCGTGCAGCTCCAAGTATTAGCAACGAAAGGGGAACAACAATGACTGTCTTACTGGTGATTCTCACATTTGCTTTGTTCATCACGCTCGATTACGTGATCGAGCTCCGCAAGGCGCGCCGAGATGAACCTGTTGAAAAACTTCCCATTCCCACTCTCGAGCCGACCTTGCAGCCCGCGTTTGCGACAGAACCCGTTTGGGTCGCCGGCTATCAGCTACCCGAGGAGCTCCACTACCACCGGGGACACACCTGGGCCCGCATCGTCGCGAACGACACAGTCTTGGTGGGACTCGATGACTTCGCTCGTAAGCTCATCGGTCCCGCGAAAAATCTCGAGCTACCTCAGGTGGGTTCGCAAATGGCTCAAGGCTCCAAAGGTTTTAGCGTCGTGGTCAACGGCAAGTCCGCCGACTTTCTGTCGCCTGTGGAGGGCCAGGTTCTCGAGGTGAATCCGGAAATCAAAGGTCAACCGAGGTTGGCAACAGACGACCCGTACGGACGCGGTTGGGTCATGAAGGTGCGGTCGTCCAACCTCGCAAGCAATCTCCACAACCTCCTCTCGGGGAGTTTGGCCCGGAGTTGGATGGAGAACGCAAGGGTGAGCCTCGACCACCAGCTCATGGCCCTTTCCGGCTCGGTACTCCAGGACGGGGGAGAGCCCGTCGCCGATTTCGCACGTCACCTATCGAAGGAGGAGTGGAAACGCCTCATCGGCAAGTTTTTTCTCAGCTAAATACAAGGAGAATCTATATTCGAGGATGAGACCAATGCAGCGCCCCGTTGTTGAATCTGTTGCCAGCAAGGAGCCGAGACAGAATGGACATCAAAGATCGAGCACTCCTGATCGACATTACCCGTTGCGCCGGATGCCGAGCCTGCATGGACGCCTGTATGGAGAGTCACGGATTCACTGGGAATCCTTTCGAGATCGAGAAGCTTTCCGCCAACGTGAACACCGTGGTTTTGGAGAAAGGAGACTATTTCGTCCGCCAACAGTGCATGCACTGCTTAGACCCGTCATGTGCCAGTGTCTGCCCCGTCGGAGCCCTTCAAAAAACAGACGAGGGACCGGTCGTCTACGATAGTAGCCGTTGCATCGGTTGCCGGTACTGCATGCAGGCCTGCCCTTTCAACGTTCCCCGGTATGAGTGGAATCGCGCCGTCCCCTCGGTCGTGAAGTGCGACGGCTGCATTGATCGAGTGCGCCGCGGCGAGAGTCCCGCCTGTGCCGAAGCCTGCCCCGCCGAAGGGACCCTGGCGGGAACGCGCGGGGAGCTCCTTCTGGAAGCCCACCGCCGCATCGAAGAAGATCCCGATGCCTACTATCCCCACATCTATGGGGAAAAGGAAGTGGGCGGAACATCGGTGCTCGTTCTATCGCCGGTGGAGTTTTCAACGCTTGGATTCAATATGAATATCGGCGAGATACCCCCTGCCGTTTTTACTCAGCGCGCGCTCGATCGCGTCCCCTGCATCGTGACGATTGGAGGTCCCGTCTTGTTGGGAATCTGGTGGATTACCAAGCGACGGGAAGAGGTGGCCCGAGCCGAAGCACCTGTCACGATTTCTCCTCAGCAACAATCCAGCTAACCCAGTTCGAAGGAGATCCTCAATGAAAGTCCGGCTGAGCTTCTGGCAAGGCGTGTTTTATCTGCTGCTCGCCACAGGTCTCGTCCTAACCGTCATCCGGTTCACGAGGGGATTGGGCGCGGTGACCAACCTTTCCGACGCCTTCCCCTGGGGTCTGTGGGTCGGATTCGACATCTTGTGCGGCGTGGGACTGGCGGCAGGAGGTTTCACGATCACCGCCATGGTCTACATTTTCAATGCTGATCGATACAAGCCCATCGTACGACCCGCGATTCTGACCGCGTTCCTAGGCTACTTGTTGGTGGTAGTCGCCCTCATGTTCGATCTGGGACGCCCATGGAACCTGTGGCACCCCCTCGTCATGTGGAATCCCCGTTCGGTCCTCTTCGAGATCTCCTGGTGCGTCATGCTCTACACGACCGTCCTATCGCTGGAGCTATCGGGAGTCATATTCGAAAGACTCGGCTGGATGCGGGCGGTCCGTATCCAGAAAGCGTTCAGCGTTCCTTTGGTGATCGTCGGAGTGTTGCTGTCAACGCTCCATCAGTCATCGCTCGGCGCGCTGTATTTGATCGCTCCCGGAAAGCTCCACCCTCTCTGGTATACGCCGAACCTGCCCTTGTTGTTTTTTGCATCCGCGATTAGCGTGGGACTGGCCATGGTCATCGTCGAATCGAAGCTCTCCGCCCGGGCCTTCGGACGACAGCTCGAACTGCCCGTCTTGATCGGAGTGGGCCGTTTGCTCGTGACCGTTCTCGGAATTTACGGAGTCTTGCGACTGTGCGACTTACGCTACCAGGGAAATATCAGTTTGATTCTGGGAAGCTCCTATGAAGCACGACTGTTTCAGGTCGAGTACTTCGTAGGAGTCTTGGTGCCTTTCGGACTCCTGGCCATGCCAAGAATCAGACAAAACGGCCATGGCCTCTATGTCGCGAGCCTGTTTGCGGTATTGGGCTTTATCACCAATCGATTGAATGTTAGCATCACGGGATTCGAAGGTGCTCAAGGTGGACACTATGTGCCCGCCTGGTCAGAAGTCTTGATAACACTCATGCTGGTCGCTATCGGATTTGGAGCTTTTAGCTTGGCGGTGAAGTACTTGAACGTCTATCCGAGCGAAGAAACGACGGTGCCAGAGCCTTTTCCATTGCCGACTCCGCTGACGGGAAGGGAAACTTCAGGCTCCTCGGGCGTAGGCTGATATGGAGTTGGATCCTTCGGTTCGATCCGCTGCCCCTCTACGGAAGGTCTTTCGATATCGTCTGATCCTCCGATCGGCGGCGGCGCTCTCTCTGGGGGCCGCCGTCATTCTCGTCGGCACGGGAGCCTGGAACCTTTCTCTGCAACGGGATCACTTGACGAGCCTGCTCAGAATGAGCGCCGAGCGATGCGCGGAGGTGATCCGGAGCTCGACCCGCCATGCCATGCTGCGCAACCATCCTGAAGAAGTGCAGCGGATCATCGAGACCATCGCCTCCCAGCAGCCCATCGAACGCATCCGAGTTTTTGACAAACAGGGAAAGATCAGCACTTCCAGCTACGGGGAAGAAGTGGGCACGCTCGTCGACACCGACGCCGAGCAGTGCTTCGCCTGCCACCAGAGAGACGAGCCGCTCGATCGCCTCGAGCAGGAGGAGCGCATGCGTATCTTCCGGAACACGGACGGGGGGCGCGTCATGGGGATCATCTCACCGATCCGAAACGAGCCCGAGTGCACGAACGCCGCCTGTCACGCCCACCCGGCCTCTAAGACCGTTCTCGGCGTTCTCGACGTGCAGCTGTCTTTGGCGCCCGTCGATGCGGACGTCGCCGCATCCGAACAACAAATGATCGCCGGCTTGGTCACGACGGCCGTCGCCATCCTGGCACTGGGGGGACTTCTGGCCTGGCGAATGGTTCTAAGGCCGGTTCGGCGTCTGACCCACGCCGCGTCGCTGGTTGCAGCCGGTGATCTCGCAACACGCGTGCCGGTCACCTCCTCCGACGAGATCGGTGAGCTCAGCGAAAGCTGGAACACGATGGTAGGAGAGCTGGAAAAAGCCCGGGGCGAGCTCCAAGACTGGGGGCATACGCTGGAAAAACGAGTCGAGGAAAAGACCGAAGAGCTCGAAAGAACCCACCACCGGATGATGCTCGTAGAGAAGATGGCGTCTCTCGGCAAGCTCGCAGCAGTCGTAGCCCATGAGATCAACAACCCACTCACCGGCATCGGTACTTACGCGCGCCTGCTGCAGAGGAAGCTTTCCAGTGACGGTGAAGGCTACGAGCCGCCGAACGGTGGTGAGACGCAGAAGGTTCTCAAGCTCATCGACGAGGAATCCGCGCGTTGCGGAAACATCGTGAAAAATCTTCTCCTCTTTAGTCGCACACCGGGGGCTCGCTTCTCGGAGGAAGAGCTACCACCACTGCTCGATCGATGTATCATGCTGGTCAAACATCGCGCCGAGCTCGAAGAGATCGAGATTCGTCTCGAAGCGGAGGCTTCCCTTCCGAAAATCGAGTGCGACCCCTCCCAGATCCAGCAAATGATCCTGGCTCTTGTCATGAACGCGCTGGAAGCCACCCCTTCCGGCGGTCACGTCACCATTTCCGCCCGCCCTCATGAAGAGGACGCCGGACTGTTGGTCCAGGTCGCCGACAGCGGCCGAGGTATCCGTCCCGAGGACCTAGATCAGATCTTCGAGCCCTTTTTCTCGACCAAAGAAGAGGTCACGCAGGTGGGTCTCGGACTGTCCGTGGTCTACGGCATCGTCAACCGCCACCACGGTAGTATCGAGGTCCAATCCGAACCGGGTGCCGGTACGACCTTCACGATGTTCCTTCCGGCGAGGCAACCAAAAGACGACGAAGACGCCGATGAGAAAGGACAACAAGCGGAAGAAGGGTTGGTCTCATGACAGCGCCCACCGGCACCTCGATTCTCATCGTGGACGACGAGTCCATCGTTTGCGATTCTCTTGCCGAGTGGTTTCGCCAAGACGGTTACGGAGTGGATGTCGCGAAAAACGGCAAAGAAGCTCTGCGCCTGGTGGCTAAAAAACCTTACGATATCGCTCTCGTCGATATCCGCATGCCGGGCATGAGTGGGCTCGAGCTCCAGTCGAAACTCGTCGAAGCCAAGCCCGATCTCACCATCATCATCATGACGGCCTACTCCTCGGTCGAATCAGCGGTCAAGGCTCTCAAAGCGGGCGCGTACGACTACATCACAAAACCCTTCGACCCGGACGAGCTGTCCCTCCTGGTCCGCCGAGCCGGTGAACATCGTTCCCTCCGCTCCGAGAACATCCGATTGAAGGAGCGGCTCGAGACCATGGCCGCAGTTCCGCTCATCGTGGGCGACGCCCCCGGTATGAAGCGAGTCCTGGACCTCATTGGTGCGGTCTCGAAAACGGATGCTACGGTTCTCATCAAGGGAGAGTCCGGCACCGGCAAGGAGCTCGTGGCGCGAGCCATCCAAGCGCAATCGTCACGACGTTACGGTCCCTTCGTGGTCGTCAACTGCGGAGCCCTCGCCGAAGGAGTGCTCGAGAGTGAGCTTTTCGGTCACGAAAAAGGTGCCTTCACCGGAGCTCAGTACCGCCATAAGGGCAAGTTCGAGATGGCCGACGGCGGAACCATTTTCCTCGACGAGATCGGCACGATCAGCCAAAAGGTTCAAGTCGAGCTGCTCCGTGTACTTGAAGAAAAAGTAATCACCAGGGTCGGAGGACAAACACCGATCTCAGTGGATTTCCGTGTCATCGCCGCGACCAACCAAGACCTGGAAAATGCGGTCAAGGCGGGCGAGTTCCGCGAGGACCTCTTCTGGCGGCTGAACGTCTTCGCCATCGCGATCCCGGGGCTTCGCGAACGGGCGGAAGACATTCCGCTACTGGCCAAACACTTCCTCGATCACTACACCCGATCCATGAACCGCAAGGCCATGAAGTTTTCCTCCGATGCCATGGAAGCTCTCAAGAGCTACACCTGGCCCGGAAACGTTCGCGAGCTGCAAAATGCCATCGAGCGGGCCGTGGTGGTCGGCAAGCCGCCGGCCATCGAGGCAGAAGACTTACCGCTCCGAGTCACAGACCAGCCCCAGGGCTCCTCATCCAATCCTTCCCAGGGATCGCTTGCCGAGGTTGAAAAAGCCCACATACTATCCATACTCGAGGCCAACGAATGGAACATCACGAAATCCGCCCAAATGCTCGAAGTGGACCGGGGCACGCTCTATAACAAAATCAGGTCTTTCGGCCTCCAGAGACCGAATGGAAAGCAGTGAAGCCGCCACACCCGTCCGCTCCCTCCATTTTCAGATTGTGGGAGCCTTTCACCGTAGCCGCGCCGAGGAACTGATCGCACGAGTGAGCCGCCGTCTGGCGATCCCCTGCCGGCTATTGAGAAGTCCTTTCGATGAAAGGATTCCCCTGTTACCCGACCGGGAACAGGTGGATGCCGACGCGCTGCTCGAACGTCTCGAGCGTCAATCTCAACCAAAGGGAACGGTCACTATTGGTCTCACCATGCGCGATCTCGGTGTCCGTATCTTTACTTTCGTCTTCGGCCAAGCCCGCTACAACGGTCACGTGGCTCTGGTCTCTTTGGCCAGGTTGCAGCCCGAGTTCTACGGACTGACCCCCGATCCCAGGCTCACCTCCACCCGCGCGATAGCGGAAATTTTGCACGAGCTTGGTCATGTGCTTGGACTCACCCACTGCGGTGACTTCGGATGCTTGATGCACTTTGCCAACAATGTGGAGACCATCGATCTGAGAGGCAAATCGTTCTGTTCCTCCTGCACGGCCCAGCTTCCTTCCGGCATTTATTCACCTGCTGGGAGAGCCTGAACGGCATTCCAGACGTGATGGTGTCAAGCCACAACCATCGTGTTCCTATTGAGGGAGTTGACGCCCTTAGTGCGTATTGCCTCAGTAACACAAGGGCAAAATACCCAGAGCGTCACGGACACAAGGGCTAAACCACTATTTAGCAATCGTTTACATCAAACCAGGCGATAAAGCTCGATGGTATGCATTTTGCCTAGTTCAAATGAGCTATTGACGTCAGCCCCCAAGTATGTGTATTAGGGACCGCGCTGAGGCGAACCAGAGGTAATTCCATGACCATAGATCGAGCTGTGCGCACGAACGTCGGAATTAGATCGTTGAGATGGGCATACCTTGCCGTGCTTCTAGGGGCACTCTTATTCTCACCCACGTCCTTCGCCCAAGAAGACGATGACTGCCTCATGTGCCACGGCGAGCGCGATTTCGTCGCGGACCGTGATGGACGGGAAATATCGCTATTTGTAAACGGAAACGCTTTCGCCGATTCGACCCACGGCGAGATCGGATGTATCTCGTGCCACATGGATGCGGACGTCGAGGAGTTCCCCCATGAAGATCGACTTTCGCCGGTCAACTGCAGTATATGTCACGATGACGAGGTCTCGAAATACAATCGAAGCCTTCATGGACAGGCTCATCAAGAAGGCCGATATCTAGCGCCTATCTGCACGACCTGCCACGGAAAGCACAACATCCTTTCCGCCGCAAACGAACGAAGTCGCACCTATGTGATGAACATCCCCGCTCTTTGCGGCTCTTGCCACAAAGAAGGAACCGAGGTCTCTCAGCTCCGTACCGTCGAACGAGAGCCATGTTTTAGAAGATTACTCCCAGTCCATCCATGGTGATGGTCTGTTCAAAAGGGGCCTCATCGTCACCGCTGTTTGCTCGAGCTGCCACACCTCTCATGACATTCTGCCTCACGAGAACCCGGATTCAAGCATCAATCGCAACAATATCTCCACGACCTGCATGCAGTGTCACGCCCAGATCGAACAAGTTCATCTGAAGGTCATCAAAGGCGAGCTATGGGAAAAGCAGCCGCACCAAGTACCTATTTGTATCGATTGTCATCAACCCCATAATGTCCGGCGCGTTCTCTACGAAGAGAGCTTTCCCAACTCGCTGTGTATGTCCTGCCATCAGAACCAAGACTTACACAAAGTCGTGGATGGCGAAGAAGTTCCGCTCTACGTCGATGAAGAAGATGTAACGCACTCTGTCCATCGGACGAACTCCTGCATTAAATGCCACACCGACGTCAGTGTCTCACGCGATCCGGTCTGCCGCGACAGCGGCCAAGTGGATTGCTCAATGTGCCACCCCATTGAGGCCGTGGATTACCAGGTGAGTCGGCACGGAATGGACCACGCGCAAGGCAATTCCATCGCTCCCTACTGCACGGACTGCCATGGCACTCACACGACCCAATCGAAGACCGACCGAGATTCGCCGATCTTCGCTCGGAATATTCCCGACCTCTGCGGACAGTGTCATCACGAAGGTCAGACCGCCGCCGTCGCCTATGAGGGCAAGGAACACGAAATCGTAGAACACTACAAGATGAGCATTCACGGCAAGGGACTGCTCCAAAGCGGTCTGATGGTAACGGCCACCTGCGTCAATTGCCATACTGCTCACCGTGAGCTACCGGCCAGTGATCCGGCCTCCTCCGTTCATTCGGACAATATCGCGATGACCTGCGCGAACTGCCACCTTGGTATATACGAAGAATTCAAAGACAGCATCCACAGTCCTACGGTTACGGAGACGGACAAGGACCTGCCGTCATGCAAGGACTGTCACTTGTCTCATACGATCCAAAGGGTCGATCTGGACGATTTCAGACAGAACATTCTCGATCAATGCGGAAAATGCCACCTCGATGTAGCGGAAAGCTACTTCGAGACCTTCCACGGTAAAGTATCCAAACTAGGCTCCGTCAGAACCGCAAAATGCAATGACTGCCACGGCTCGCACAACATCCTGCCGGTCTCCAATTCTCGTTCCACGCTGAGCCGGGCCAACGTCGTCGAGACTTGTAAGGCCTGCCATCCCAACTCGAATCGGCAATTCGTGGGGTACTTGACCCACGCTACCCACCACAACAAGAGCACGTACCCTTTCTTGTACTACACCTTTTGGTTTATGACCTTGTTGTTGATCGGAACGTTCGGTTTCTTCGGAGCTCACACTCTTCTTTGGTTGCCCCGTGCGTTCCGGGAAAGACAGAAAGGCATTCCAGAAAGCCACGCCGTCCCAGAGCTCCACGTTGAAAACAAAAAAGCATTTTACGAACGTTTCGATCCGTTCTCACGTTTTCTACACCTACTCGTCATCATCAGTTTTCTTTCTTTGGCGATTACAGGAATGACCATCAAGTTCGCCGGAGTGGGCGTGTTTCAGACCCTATCGAGACTCATGGGCGGATACGAGGTGACCGGATTCGTGCACCGGTTTGCGGCGATCATCACGTTTCTCTACTTTGGTCTCCATATCGGTTATTTGATCCGTAAGAAGAAAAGGAAAGAGACGACGTTCCGGGAGATGCTCGTTGGTGAAAACACCCTGATGTTCCGGAAGAAAGACTTTACCGATTTCATCGCAACCATGAAGTGGTTCCTGGGCGTGGGCCCTCGTCCCGCCTATGGTAGATGGACCTACTGGGAGAAATTCGACTATTTTGCCGTCTTTTGGGGTGTCGCGGTGATCGGAGCGAGTGGGCTATTGCTTTGGTTTCCCGAGTTTTTCACGAATCGATTCGGCATCCCCGGCTGGCTCATCAACATTGCAACGATTATCCACAGCGATGAAGCCCTACTGGCCACGGGCTTTATCTTTACCATTCATTTCTTTAACACTCACTTCCGACCCGACAAGTTCCCCATGGATCCCGTCATATTCACCGGGCGGGTACCACTGGACGAGCTGAAATACGATAGACCCGAGCAGTTCCAAAGCGCACTCAAGAATCGGACGCTCAAGAAAAAGCTGGTGGAGCCGCCGCCGCGCTGGCTCGAAGTAGGGGCACGGGTATTCGGCCTGACTTGTCTCACGATAGGAATCACAATTATCGTGATGATTATTTACTCGATGATATTTCTTTATCGATAGTAGAGAACTCGAGAACTCAAGGACTCTAGAACTCAGCCGTTGAGCTCGGCGCTTCGCTCCTCGATCAGGAATCTATTAACCCTGAAGCGACAATAAATAAACGAATCAGATTTGGCAGACGCAACAAATGCCATGATAGTGGCCGCTATTGTTGGGAACAGGGTCTGTGATTCACTCATAAATGAAGCCGTTCTAATGTGTCTTTACGCAATGGCATTGTTGGCTCGTGTTCGCTTCAGGGCGAACCCTAATCCGAGCTCACGAAATCTACGCAAATTACTGGAAAAACAGGGACAGGTCCGTTTTTGGTGGACCGTTGTCTTTGCCAAAAAGGGACCTGTCCCCGTTTTTCCTGCAATTTACCCTGAGTTTATTGTCGGATTAGGGTTAATAGCCGCTCTCCGGAGTGTGGCACTCGGTGCACTTCATGTCCTGCCACATCCCATCGATATCCTCGGGATGCGTGAAATCGAGTCCGGCCAGATTCATCTCCAATTCGCTTACCAACTCCGACGGGCCCTGCGCTACGATCGTATGACAGGTTTGGCAGTCATAGGACAGATGGTTCCCGTCTTCGGTAGTCAATGATTCGTTGTGACAACGGAAACATCCGTCGTTGACGAAATGACTCAGGTTGTTCTCTCGCGCCCGATAGTCCGTTTTCATCTCGGGGAAGAAATTCTCGCTATAAATGGTTTGAAGAGCTGCAGTGGCCTTTTCAATTTCCTGTGCCTCGGAGCTCGCGATGTCCGGATAGCTCTCCCGATAGTAATCCTGCAACCCGGTGCCTAGAGCCGCACTAGCTTGCTCACTGTCCTCGTACACCTCGTTCAACAAATCCAGCCCGACTTGTCGGATGTAGGGCAGCTCGGGTGAAATCCTCTTGGTGCTCAATGCGAGATTGAGAGCCGTCGCGGGCGCGAGAAAGGTGTGGCTGGGACGGTTGTGACAATCCATGCAGTCGAACTGTCGAACCTCGAGCAACGGGTCTTCGGGATGGATCTCGCCATCCGCTTCAGCATTGGAGTAAATAACGGTATCACCGTTTTCCCTCGTGACGCGCACCCACGAGATTTCCTGCCGCTTCTCATCCGTGGCGATGTACTCCACGGTGTTGGCGGTAAGCATGTGCCAGTGAATCCCCTCCAACTTACCGGTGCGAGGATTGCCACCCCCAATCTTCATGAGCAGGTTGATGGTCCAAGGAGAGTTGTTCTCGTCCGTCCGGTAGTAGGTGCGAGCGACCATTTTGGTTCCGTAGAATTGCCGAGGCCAGTGGCACTCCTCACACGTCTGCTGAGCCGGGCGCAGGTTTTTCACTGGAGTTTCGATGGGACGCGAGTAGGTGTTGAAAGCGGTTGCGTAAACCTGGCGAAGCCCGTCGATTTTCGACTTGACCCAAAACGACGCCCCGGGACCGATGTGACAATCTACACAACTAACGCGGGCGTGCGGGGAGTTGTGGTACGTCACGTTCTGAGGCGCCATCACCGTATGGCAGGTTTCGCCACAGAAAGTGACCGTTTCGGTCGCCTCGAAGGCACGTGTACCGCTGTAGCCAACGAGAAAAAGAAGGACTGCGGTCAAACCAAGGAAAACCCAAAGGTTCTTCATATAGACGGGATCGGTCGGCTCGATGGACAGCCGAAATTTGACCTTCTCACCTGTTTTTTTTGCCGACCGGACCTGAATCCACGCTGAAACAAGGAACAAGACGAAGCCCAACGTTATGATCGCCGGGGCGAGCACAAACGTGACGAGCGATTGGTAGGGATTTTCGGCACTGGTGGTCAAGTCCATGAGCAGCAAAATGACAAAGAAAAATCCCCCCGCGAGAAAAATGGAGCCGCCCACGGCAGCGAGCGGATGCCTAAAGAGCGTACGCTTCTTGATCGGTTCTTCCATCTAGATTCTCCTTCGGTCCCGTGGTACTCGAGTTCCTGGATGAGATATTTACGCCATCAGCATCCTGACCATTCGGCCTACTCGACCGTAACAGCCGCTTTTTCAACCATGACTTCGTACCTGTAACCAAAGCCGAAGTCTCTGTTCAAAGCGAGCTTGCCTTTGACCAGAACGGTGTCTCCCACATTTGCGGTATCCGTGGTTGTCACGGTTAAATCGTTGGTACCCTCGGTGCCCGTGCCGTCTCGAAGATGAATCCAGTTGGTGCCCAAGATCTGTGAATTGAACTTGACGACCTTCCCCCTCACCAGGATTTCCTGATCGGAAAGCTCGTCTTTGGCGGTAAAAATCTCGGCTATGGTCCAGCCTCCACTCGGCTTCTGAATTCCCGAGAAATCGAGCTCGGACTCACCCCCAGAGATTGAAGAACCGTGCGCTTTCGCCAGTATCTCTTGTTGCGAGGTACCTCCCGCGTCCGGGGCACCACTGCGTCCGGCCACTCGGATTTCAGCGACAAAATAAATGGTCTCGAACGTGCGGTTCAATGTCTTGCTCTCGAAATTCGACATCGGCATGTCCAGTTGCACGGTGACCTGCTCGCCTACTCCGACCTGGGTTTGCGGTCCGGCGGCCCAGATAGCACGGTCGCCACAATTGACATTCACATAGGTGTAGCCCCCGGAATCGGTGGTCTCAATCACCTTGCCGTCGCACGTTGTAGGTCCTGATGCGCTCTCAGGCGCCGAATCTTGTGAAGGCGACCGAGGCTCTGCTCCGTCGCAACCGACCATGACACCCAGTATCCATAAAATCGCCAGTATCAAGCGTGTATCCATTCTCGCGTCTCTTTTCTTCATCTCTTGGTTTTTGTTCACGACATCGTTATAGGCAAGAACCGTCGCATAATCCAGTGAACACACGAACAAAGAGAACCCTGCCGTCAAGCCACGATCATACTATCAGGCGCTCGAACCTCAATCTAGGGAAACTACCTCGCAGCCTCGATCCGAGTGAGTCGCCGACCAGGCAAGAGTGGTATGATCCGACGCTCGAAGCTTTGGTCAAAGACGCTGCCGGGCCCGAAATCCGGGCACCTCGGCAACTGTAACGCCCTAAGGATGCTCACTCGTGACCGACCAGGAGCACGAAACGAAGCGCACACCAAAGAAGCCCTCGGAGTCCACCTCGTCCGGTCCGGCTTCGAAGCGCCGCCTTGCGCCATGGAAACTCGTCCTCTTCTCGGTCGCTCCGGTGATCATGCTGTTCATTCTCGCCGAGATCCTGCTCGCCGTCTTTGGCGTTCAACCCCGTCTCGGGGACGAGGACCCATTTGTCGGATTCGTATCTTCGGCCCCTCTTTTCGTCGAGCAATCCGAACACCAGGGCGGCGCGGTGATGGTCACCGGAGCGAACAAGCGGTCGATCTTCAATGTGCAATCGTTCCGGCGTGAGAAGACGCCCGGTACCTATCGGATCTTCTGCCTGGGCGGATCGACGACCTACGGCCGACCCTATTCGGATGAAACCTCCTTCTCACGCTGGCTTCGCGAGCTCTTGCCTCTGGCCGGCGCCGGCCGAAAATGGGAGGTCATCAACGCCGGGGGAATCAGCTACGCCAGCTACCGTGTCGCCGCCGTCATGGAAGAGCTCTGCCGATACCAGCCCGACCTTTTCGTCGTCTACACGGGTCACAACGAGTTCCTAGAAGAGAGGACCTACGGTCGGCTACGGGACATCCCTCGACCCGTCAGGTCGATGATCGGCCGGCTGGCGGGAACGCGCACATGGGAAGCGCTCAGCCGTCTACTCCTCGACCCCCGGCGTGGCCCGAACGATGCTAGTTCTTCGCGGGCGATATTGCCCGCCGAGGTGCGCACAACCCTCGACCACTCCGCGGGGCCGGCACTGTACGAGCGTGACGACGAGCTTCGCGACGAAGTCCTCGAGCACTTCACCTATAGCCTGCGACGCATGGTAACGATGGCGCGCTCCGTCGGTTCCGACGTGATCTTCGTCACTCCCGCTTCGAATCTGAGCGACTGCTCCCCTTTCAAGAGCCAGCACACGGATGGATTATCGGAGGCCCCCCGGTCGAACTCCGATCAGATGCTCGCAAAGGCACGGCAGGAGATCGAGGACGCACGCTGGCTCGACGCCCTGGGCAGTCTGGATGAGGCACTCGAAAGCGATCCCCGACGCGCCGAGTTGCACTACCTTCGGGGCCGGGCGTTGTTTGCGGTCGAACGCTACGAGGAGGCCGAGTCGGCGTTGATTCTCGCCCGCGATGAAGATGTTTGTCCCCTCCGCGCACTCAGCGCCACCCAACGAATCGTCGCCGCCGTGGCACGCGACCTCGATGTCGGCCTGGTCGACTTTGTCGGTGTGATCCAAGAGAAAAACCGGTCTCGGTTCGGCCACCCAATTCCGGGCGAAGCGTTCTTCCTCGATCACGTTCATCCCACGATTGAGGGTCATCGACTCCTCGCTCTCGCCATCATCGAGGAGATGACGAAACAGGGCATCCTCAGGCCCGATGTGGCCTGGAACGAAAGCACGATTACGGACGTCGTGGATCGGGTCGAGGCCTCGATCGATCCCCGCCTTTACGCACGCGGTTTCGCGAACCTGGCTCTGGTACTTGACTGGGCGGGTAAGCGGGAAGAATCCCGGGGGCTCGCGCTCCGAGCGCTCGAGTCGGGAATCGAGGACCCTACCATCTTTCTCATCGCCGCCCGACATCTTGCCGGAGAAGGCGCGGCCGACGAAGCCGGGACGATGTTCCGCCGGGCGGTGAAAGCCAATCCCGGTGATGCGGTCATTCATTCCCAGTTCGGTCTGTTCCTCACCGGACGAAAGGAGCTGGAAGCAGCCGCGGCGCATTTCTTCCTAGCCAGTCTCGTCAGAGCCGACGACCCGACTTACCATCAGCAGCTCGCACTCGTCATGAGCCTGCGGGGCCGGCACGAGATCGCACTACCCTCCCTCTTCGAAGCGCGCCGGCTGAGCACGGAAAACTCGAATATCGAGGAACGCATTGCGGCCGCTCGCGCCGCATTGAGACCCGACGAACGTGTGCTCTCGCTTCCGGAGCCCTCAGCCACCCGCTACGATTCGGGTTACCCCAAAATCATCGCTCAGACGCAACCCGACGCCTCCGGTCAGCCGGCGGTCCACGGCATCTGGACGGAGTGGTTCGACGGCGGTGGTTTGAAGAGGTTCGTCGATTACGTCAACGGCCGGCCGCACGGGATCTCCGTGACCTGGGACGAGAACGGCAAGGTCGTCGAGCGATTGACGTATCGGCAGGGCCGGATCTCCGGGGAGAAGTGACACCGGCGCTCTGAGTCCATGGGGCTGACACCACCGGTGTTCGTGGCGCTGACCGGCGACTCAAAGTCAACAACTCCTACCTCTTGGGAACCAGCGATTCGGCGATCAACCTGCGGATGATGCCGTGGATACCTCTCAGTCTGCACCCGAATCCCCGGAGCGTCTTTTACCTGGGCTACGCGGTGGAGTCTCGATTGGAAGACGCCGAACGGGCGGCCCGCTATCTCGAACGGTACAAGAGCCTGCTCTCGGAGCCGGACCGACGGGATTGACGGTCGTCCTGAGGTATCATTCGTGGGGTATTTCGGTGCCCTTTCCGTTGTGGATGCGGCGAATCCGGCTACCCCAGTTTGTCAGAGGTGAAAGCGTGACGAAAACACATCTGTCTGTGGCCTTCTTGAGTCTGGTGCTCGCAGTCCCGTCGGCCATTTGGGCCGACACGAAGGAGCTCCATCTGGAAATCGGCGATCCCGCCCGCAAGGGCCGGGAGGTGGCGGTAGTGCTCGACGGTATTACCGACACACGAACCGGGGACATCCTGAGCCCCTCCGAGCTCGCGGCTCGGCTTGGCGACAAACGCGTCGTCTTGGTAGGAGAGAGCCACACCAGCATGGACTTCCATCGAGCGCAGTTACGAACGATCCAGGAGCTCCATCGAGCAGGCCGGCCCGTGATCGTCGGTCTCGAAATGTATCCTTATACCTCGCAAGTATATCTCGACCAGTGGGTGGCAGGCGTCTACACCGAAGACGATTTCCTTGAGCAGTCTCGCTGGTACGATAGCTGGGGAACCCACTGGGAATACTACCGCGACATCTTTCTTTATGCCCGCGAGAACAGCCTCAGGATGTACGCCCTCAACACCCCACGAGAAGTGATTGCCGCAGTGCGCAAGAAGGGCTTCGATGAGCTCACCGAAAAAGAAAAAAAACATATCCCCCAGGAAATCGATATAGACAGCAAAGAGCACATGCAGCTCTTCAAAGCCTTTTTTGCTGATGCGGACGAATTTCACAGCTCGATGACTGACGAGCAGTGGCAAGGCATGTTCGCTGCTCAGTGTACTTGGGACGCTACCTTTGCTCATAAGGCCATTCGCGCTTTAGAGGATTTCGGGGATCCCAAAGCCATCCTGGTGGTTCTGGTGGGCTCCGGCCACGTGGTCTACGACCAGGGAATCCAGCGCCAGGCAGCCAAGTGGTCCGACGTTCCGATGGCATCGGTCATTCCTATTCCGGTGCGAACAGCCGACGATGAAGATATTGAAACGGTTCGCGCCTCCTACGCCGACTTCGTATGGGGCATACCGCCCGATACCGATCCACTCTTTCCGACGCTCGGTATTTCCACGCGCAAGGCCCCCGATAGTGATCGGCGAACCGTCATTTACGTTGCCGAGGACTCGGTGGGAGAACGAGCCGGCCTCGCCGTCGGCGACGTACTGCTCGAGATGGACGGAGAAGACATCTCCAACAAGGAAAGTCTATCCGAACGCGTCGCACAGAAACGATGGGGCGATACGGCGACGGTCAAAGTCGAACGCGGCGGCGAGACCTTGGAGCTCGCCGTGGCGTTTCGCCGAGAGCAACCCGACAAGGACGACAAGGAGAGCCAAAAACAATGAGCCTACGGCTGTGGAGAGCGTCGATTCTGAGCATCGTCGGCCTGGCGTTCGGCGCCGGGCAGGTGGAGGCCGCGGAGCGGGTGACGCACCGGATGGAGATCGTTCTCGACGCCACGGGGTACCTCCAGGTCACCGAGGAGATCGAGCTTCCGCCCGACCTGACGGAGGGTGGCTCCGTCGAGTTCATGCTCAACTCGGCCCTCATTATTAAGGACGCCGAGCCGCCGGTGGAGCAGGTGCCGTTAAGCGACGTCGAGGGCTTCTTCGGTATCAACGGTTCGAGCGCAACCGTCTCGGGCCGGATCGAGCTGGTCCGCTACCGCGTCGGACATCTTCCCGAAAGTGGCTGCTTGAAGTTGAGCTACGCCGGCGACGTGAACTTCGGCCTTACCGATCAGAAGGAGGAGTACACGCGCGGTTTCCGCGAGACAGCGGGTGTGCTTTCCGGGGAAGGTGTTTATCTGGCCGGCAACGGCTTCTGGTACCCTTATTTCAATGATGAACTACTGCAGTTCGAGCTGGCCGTCGGACAACCGGCCGACTGGCACGTCATCAGTCAGGGCAACGGATCGTCGCGCGACCAGTCGGGCAAGGCCCACTGGAGCTCGGGCGGGGCTATGGACGAGATCTATCTCGTCGGTGGGCCACTTACGGTCTACCGCGAGTCGGCGGGAGCGGTCGAAGCGCTGGTCTATCTCCGCAAGCCCGAACCTGGTCTCGCTTCCCAGTACTTGGAGGTCACCGCCCAGTACATAGAGATGTACCGCAAGCTCATCGGACCCTACCCATACCGCAAGTTCGCACTGGTAGAAAACTTCTGGGAAACGGGCTACGGCATGCCCTCCTTTACCCTTCTGGGTCCGAGGGTCATCCGCTTCCCCTTCATTCTCCACTCCTCCTACCCCCACGAGATCCTGCACAACTGGTGGGGCAATTCGGTTTTTGTCGACTACGCGACGGGCAATTGGTGTGAAGGCCTTACCGCTTACCTGGCGGACCATTTAATAAAGGAACAGCGCGGCCAAAGCGAGGAGTACCGGCGCTCCACGCTCCAGAAGTATCGCGATTACGTGAAGGAGACGCGGGACTTTCCTCTCTCGGAGTTCCGGTCACGCCACAGCGCCGCGACCGAGGCGGTCGGTTACGGCAAGACCATGATGGGCTTCCATGAGCTACGGCGGTCTCTGGGTGATGAGACTTTCCGAGATGCCCTCGTTCAACTTTACCGCCGCTATCGAGGCCGTCGGGCTTCCTTCCGTGACCTTCAGACCGTGTTTGAATCGACCTCGGAGAAAGACTTGACCTGGTTTTTCGATCCATGGATCACGCGAACCGGCGCCCCGGCTCTCGCTGTCGAAGTCGAGCGTGTTACACAAGACGAGGAACGCTTCACTATCGAGGGTACCCTCCGTCAGATCCAGACCGGGGAACCTTTCATCGTTTCCGTTCCTATGGCGGTGCAAACGGGCAGTGGCGTCAATCGATCCGAGGTGAAACTGGAAGGGAAAGAAACGCCTTTCCGTATCAAAACCATGGAGCGCCCGTTGACGCTTCACGTCGATCCCCAGTTCGATGTCTTCCGCCTTCTCGATCCGAGGGAAACACCCCCCTCGATCGGGCAAATCTTTGGGGCGCCGGAAGTCCTAGCCGTGCTCCCCGCCCGGTCTGATGCAAAGATTCGAGAAGCGTACCGACGGTTGATCGAGGGTTGGCAAAGCGAAAGTCACGTTTTTCAGGTCGTCTCCGACGACCGGCTCGATCAACTACCGGCGGACCGCTCCGTTTGGCTTCTGGGCAAGGACAACCGTTTCTCGTCCGAGGCGGCACTCGACATCGAAGGCGGAGTTTTGACCCTTGACGACGAGGTCGTGGACATGGCCGACCATTCGCTGGTGGCCGTACGCCGGCATCCTCGTTCCGACGAGCTGGCCATCGGTTGGTTGGTGGTCGAGCCGGAGGCGGCCTTTCCCGGAATGGGCCGCAAGCTCCCGCATTACGGCAAGTACTCCTATTTGGCCTTCGAGGGTGACGAGCCCACTAACATCATCAAGGGCCAGTTCCCGTCAAGCGAATCACCGCTGGTGGTGGACCTGAGGCCACAAGGCGAGCGATCGAGCTCCCTCGCCAGTTTTCCCATCGAAAATCGGCCGGCACTTGCCGACCTACCACCCGTGTTTTCCGAAAAACGCCTGATGGAGCATGTCTCCTATCTAGCCTCGGCAGACCTTGAAGGACGCGGTATCGGAAGCGCCGGCCTCCAAGCGGCCGCCGAATATATCGCCGAGCGCTTCGCCGAGATCGGACTAAAGCCCGGCCTTCACGACGGAAGTTGGCACCAGAGTTTTCAATTAGAATCGGGACCCGACGGCGTACCCGTGGAAACGGTCAACGTCATTGGCTTCCTGCCGGGCTCGAACCGGGACTGGTCCGAGCAATCCGTGATCGTGAGCGCCCACTACGACCATCTCGGTCGTGGATGGCCCGACGTTCATCAGGGAGACGAAGGTTTGGTCCACGCCGGTGCGGACGATAACGCCAGCGGCGTGGCGGTGATGATCGAGCTCGCCCGCAACCTGGCCACCGCCGATCCACCTCCGCGCAACCTCGTGTTCGTTGGGTTCAGCGCCGAAGAAGCGGGACGGGCCGGCTCCAAGTATTTTGTTGGACACCCGAGCCCCTTCCCTCTCGAGGGTGTCCGCGGCGTCATCAACTTGGATACAGTAGGAAGACTTTTCGACGGTCAGGTCTCCGTTCTCGGAACCGGTACGGCCGACGAGTGGCAGCACATCTTCCGCGGCTCGAGTTTCGTAACAGGCGTAGAGAGCCGCAACGTTCCCGAGTCGGCCGAAGCTTCCGACCAGATGAGCTTCATCGAAAGAGGAATCCCGGGCGTGCAGATCTTCACCCAGGCGCACGCCGATTATCATCGGCCCTCCGACACCGCGGACATGGTTGACGGAGCAGGGCTGGTCAAGGTGGCCACGTTCGTCAAGGAGGCGGTGGCCTACATGGCGAGCCGCGAGGAGCCCCTCACCGTGACGATAGATTCGCAGCAAGGTGAACGTCCCACTTCCGCGGCGTCGCGCGGGCCATCAACCAGCCGCCGGGTTCGCATCGGAACCATTCCTGATTTCGCGTTTCAGGGACCGGGCGTAAAAATCGACTCGGTAGCACCGGGTTCACCGGCGGAAAAAGCAGGGCTTCAAGCGGGTGACATCTTGCTGAGTATCGACCATCGAGAGACGACGGATCTGCGAACTTATTCAAACATTCTCAAGACGCTGGAAGCGGGACAGGTCGTGACCGTTACCGTACGGCGAGGGGATGAAGAGATGGCGGTCAAAGTGACTGTCGAGGCTCGATAGGACCGTTTACTCCTTCTCGAACAACGCGTCGATCTCAGCCGCTGAGCGATAGTCTTCGCGACTACCTTCTTTGACTCGCAAATCCCCATGGATAATCGACATGACGATTCTGAGGAGATTCTCAAAGAGGTTCGCGAACCGCTCGTAACAGCCGTTCCCGTGCTCACGGAAGCGTTCCACATGCTAACACCCGCGAGTCAAGGTTCGGATCGACTCCGAGATTTCATTCTTCGACAAGGCCTAACCGTTTGGCTCCTCAGCCAAACTGCGCTGGTGCGCGCGTTCGAGCTCATGGAGCAATACGCAGATCGTCCTATGGATCTAGCGGACGCCTCTCTGGTGGTGGCGGCGGCGGAGCTGGGGACGAGAAAAGTCTTCACGCTCGATCGGAACGATTTCCAGGCTTACCGAGTCAAGCGCGGACACCGTCACTATCCTTTCGAAATCGTCTCCTAGTTGCCAGCTTGGAGCGATCCGATCATGGCCTCGAACGCCGCGCGCTCGGCCTCGACGGTGGCCTGCGGTCCGGTGAACTTGAAAAACCAATTGGCATCGGGGCCGGCCGCTACCGCACCCAGAAGCATATAGCCGGGCAATGTTTTGCGCTGACCCGCCATCGCCATGCCGCCGGAATAAATACCGGTGACCTCGGACATCAGAACACGAACACCGTTGACTTCGATCTCGCGCGTCTCGAGCACCTCTTGAGAAGGACGACCGTCCGGTTGGGTGAACTGTTCGGCCCAACGCACAACATTGGCCTTGGCGTCGCCCCCCTGCCCCGGACCGAAGTAAAAAACAACGCACTCGGCATCGCCTTCCGAACCGGAAGCTCGATACTGCGCCCGCCGCATACTCGACGACGGCGTCTCGGAAATCCAACTACTGGGCGGCGTCCACTTCAACGCCGTCTTGCCGATTCCAGTGTCGGCAGGTATCGGAGCAACGGTCATCGGCGACGGTGGCTGAGCCACTGGTGCCACTGGTGCCACTGGTGGATGTCCGGAAGGCAGTTCGGTCGCGGAGGCCTGCTCGCCGGACGGGCCGGCGCTCTGGTCCGTTTCGCCGCTTTGCTCCTGTTGGTTGCCGCACGCGATTCCCATCACGACGAGCAAACTCAAGAGCAGACCGGGTTTGAATTCTCTAGATAACATTTAGGTCTCCGTACTTATTTCTGTTCTTTTTGAGCTCCGGACGCGTCGCTGCCGGCGGCCGGCTCCGACCCTGCAAAGACCTGCACGCGTCCTTCGAATCCTTGGCTGACGTAAACGCGGCCCGCGCCGTCGAGAGCCAGATCGTGCGGCTGATAGACGTAGCCCGGCCGATTGCCGATCCCGGAGTACTCCCCGAGACATCGATTTTCGCGAATGTTCCACACCATGATCAGCATGCGCTGCAAGTCTACGATCACCGCCTGGCCGTTCTCGGTTAGGCCGGCGGCCATGGGGAACATCGTCTGGCAGGGCGCAGACCCCCGGATACCGACCCACCGCTTGGGGTTGCCATCGAGATCGTACAAGAAAACGACACCTTGCGTGGCGACGGCCACCATGACCGTATCGTCATAAACGTCAACATGCCCTAGAACCTGCTCAGCCGCCTCTTTCTCGCCAAGCTCTAGGGCCAGATTGATTGCCCCGACCACTTCACCACGACGATTCGTGATCCACACATGCTGGTTGGCCTCGTCCGCAAGGTAGAATCGATCGCCGGCCGGTGACATGGCGATCGAACGGAAGTCGGGCTCGGCTGCGGATGCGGGTAGGCCCGAGACCGCGATGTACCGGATGAACTTGCCGTCGAAGTCGAGAAGGAGAAGCCTTACCTCCAACTCGTAACGGGCCAAGAGCAGGATATAGCCTTCCGGATCCACAGCGATGTCGAGAGGAGCGCGGAAAACCTCGCCGCCGGGAATCATGTACAGGAACAATCCGTCACTATCGAAAATCAACACCCGGTTCAAACGGACATCGCAAACGAAGAGCTCCCCGGTGTGGATGTCCGCGGTCACCGATAGTGGATTGCCGAAGTCGTCCGCTCGTGAGGGCATGTGTATACGCTGGACGTAACGAAGCCCGTCTTCCTGGACACCGGCAACTTCGGCGGCGAGCAAGAACAGCAGGGCGACGGATACGGACTTGTTCATGGTGTCGATACGGTTTCGACGGGTCGAAAGATCTGCACCCGGCTGTTACCTTGATCGACCACGATCAACTTACCGTCGGGAAACTTTGCAATGGCGCCGGGAAACAGGAGCTCGCCCGGTTCCCAACCTCGGCCGGAGCCCACGCCCACCAGTCGCCCCGCGGCATCGAAAGCTAGTATTCGGCCGCCGTGGCGGTCCACCACCACGACATCCCCCCCCGGCTCCGCAATGAGGCCGGACGGCCAGGCCGGTACCGGACTCCGTCCGGGGACGGACCACGTCCTGAGGATCTTCCCATCAGCGCCGTGACGTCGGATCTCCGCCGAGGCCGGCGAAGCCGTATAAAAACCTCCATCGGGCGCCGCAAAAAGCGCCTTGATACTTCCAGTCACCGGAAACTCACCGCTGACTTTGCCGTCCCCATCTAGAGCCAGCACTTTCGCTCCCGCCGTATCGTGGACCCAAAGTCCTCCACCGGATCTCGTCGCCAGCGCTCCCGCAAGGGTTCCCCGCGGTAGGACGATGTGACTTACCCCGAGGTCGTCTCCTTCTACGGCCAAAAGTCTTCCGTCGCTCACCGATACGGCGAATCGACTGCCGTCATGTGCGACCGCGCGGGGTGACGAGGGAAGCGAGGCTGTCCTGTTGACTTCCCAGGCTCCGTTCTTCAGAGCGAACGTCACGAGTCGCTGTCCAAAGGTATCGACAACCCCAATGCGCTCGGGCGACGCCACCGCCACGCCGACCGGGAATCGCAGATCCCCGAGATCTTCTCCTTGCAGGACCGTGTCCAGCGCCAGGAAGCGAGAGGGTGTTTGCGCGGTCAGCGGTGAGAGAAAAAGGGTCGAGAACAGGATCGCCATAGAGCAGCGGGGGCGGAATCGTTGATTCATCTTTGATCCCCGGCAAATTTAGTGTGACAAGTTAGGCACAGATCACGCTCCCCGGCGAGGTGCATGTACTTTTCATAAGGAGCGTTATGAATGCCGTGACAGGACAGACAGTCCATGAGCTTACCGTTGCGTGGATCCCGCACGCCCTCTCCCATGGGGTGACTCGCGTTGTGCTGGTAGTCGTGACACTGTTCACAAAGACTCACCGAATCGGAGATCAGCAGGAGCGGTTGATCCCCACCGTGAGGAGCGTGGCAGGTCGTGCAGGAGAGGCCGTCGGCATGGGTCGCGTAACGACCCGGCTGGTTCGAAGACGATCCCCCCGGATCATGGCAGGAGAGACAGAGACGCTCCGGCGCTTCGTTCAGCAGACCGGTCTCGTCGCCGGCGTGAGGATTGTGGCAGGCCGTGCAGTCGCCCCCACCGGCGGAAACGTGGGTGAAAACGGCCAACCGAGATTGAGTCACCTGGTCCTCGTGACAATCCCCGCAGAGTTGGTCGAGAGTCGCCACGACGCCGAATGGAGTTTCCGAGCCCGCCGGTAGGTGACAGTCGGAACAGTCTCCATCGGCAAACGGCAGGTGCAGCCGCCCTCGGAAGAAACCGGCTTCGACCGAAGCGTGGGGATCGTGACAACGACCGCAGTCGGACTCGATCACCGGGTACCCCTTGTGGGCAGATTGAAAACCACCGTTGTTCTCGTGACAGGCCATGCAGTCGCCACTACCGGCACGCGTAGATAGATGAGCGAAAGACGAAGCATGCGCCTGGTGACAGTTTGAACACTCGCCGCGCCGAAACGGCGAATGCCGCATGGGACGATTCTGCCAATCGGTGACCTCGGGATGACACGACGAACAGAGCTCAGCGCCCGGCGCCAGCACCAGATGGTCGTGAGCTCCCCCGTGAGGCACGTGGCAGTCCACACAACGCCCTTCCGCGACCGGCGGATGAACCACTTCGAGGGAGAGCTCTTTTGCTAGATCTTCGTGGCACTCGGCACAGAGCGGCCCGGGTCGTTCGCGTAAAAGCCCCGAGAAGCGAGAGACATGAGGACTGTGGCAAGCCGTGCAATCGCCGTCCGCCGCTGGAGGATGAGCCACTCGCGCGGCGATCTCCTCTCCCAGATTGTCATGGCAGGAAAGGCAGACTTCTTTCTGGTTGATGTTCTGAGCCTCGCCCACACCGACGTTGAGGACCAGAGGCATTAAAAATCCCCAAATCGTCAAGAAGGATCGAAATCGCGCGCTCACGGTTGTACCCCCTTGGTCATTTCGTGACAGGCGCTGCAATCCCCCTCCGAGAAAGGGAAATGGCCGATGGGGTGAAGCGAGCCCGCCTCGTTCGAGGCGTGGGCGTCGTGGCAGCTCCCACAATCCATGGATTCGGCGGGAAAGCCGAGATGCTCTTCAGCGAACACTTCCGAGTTCCCCTCGTGACAGTTGAGACAGGTCGTACTGACCGGATCCAGGAGTAATCCGGGATGGCGGGTCATGTGCGCTCCGTGGCAGGTTGTGCAGCCGTCGGTTTGGGACGCCGGGGCATGGACGCGCTGGGTCTCGAGACGTTGGCCGAGGTCCTCGTGACAGCTCGTGCACAAAGCTTGCTGCGGCGCTTTGAGAAAAGGCATGACGACGCTGGCATGAGGTTGGTGGCAGGCGATGCACTCCCCGTCCCGAGCCGGGAGATGGGACGAGCCACCCGGTGGAGCGGTCACCTGGACATCGTGGCAGTCTCCGCAAAGCTCCGCAGCCGGTTTCGACAATAGCGCCGCTTCTTCAGATGCGTGAGAGGCGTGACATGTTTGGCAGTCACCTTCCTCGAAAGGCATGTGTTGATTGGACCCAGCCGCTACAGACAGGATCGACTGGTGGCAATCACCGCAAAGCTCGGTTCTTGCTTTTTTGAACAACATCGGCGGGCCGGAATGGGGATTGTGACAGCTCGAACAGTTCCCGACGGCCACCGGCTCGTGAAGCACCGGTAACCCGGACCCGGCACCGATTTCATCGTGGCAGGAGGAACAAAGCTCGCCCTCACTTTCCGCAAGGAGCATCGGACGCGGCGCTCCGTGCGGATTGTGGCACACCGTGCAATCGTCCTCGGCGGGTAGATGGACGACTTCGGCTCCCGCCGTCGCCGGGTCCTCGTGACAACCCACGCAGAGTGATCGCGAATCCGACGCCAGCAATTGTGGATGATCGGCGCTATGTCCGCTATGGCAAGTCGTGCAATCTGACGCGACCTCATGAGGATGGCTTCCATTTAGAATCTCGGCGACGTCGGCATGGCAAGATCCACAAAGCGTTTTCTGATCCGCCACCAGCAAGGGTGCATGATCCGTGGTGTGTGGATTGTGACACTCGAGACATTCCCCATCCGTGACCGGCAGATGTTGAGACCCGCCACCGGAAGACGAGGGAAGATCGTGGCAATCGAGGCAGACGGCGGCGGGATTGACTTTCGAGCCGGACGCGGCGAGCTCGGCCCCCGTTTCGTGGCAGAGTTCACAGGTGAGATCGGGATGCACCGAGGCGCGCAACAGATGCGGGCTCGCGGCGGAATGGGGCGGATGGCACGACGAGCACTTCGAGCCACCCACCGACAGGTCCTGATGAGCCTGACTGAAACCCCTCTCTCCCCCATCGTGGCAGGAGGCACAAAGGGACTCTTCGTCGAGTCGGAGGAGTGCAGCCTGCGGTCCTGCATGTGGGACATGGCAGGTCAAGCAATCCTCCGCGGCGGGCGGATGGGGCAACTGGCGGCTGAAGTCTTCGGCGCCGTGACAGCTCAGGCAGAGATCTTTCTCGGGCTCCCTCAGCAGCGCCGCGTTGTTGGACCCGTGCGGATTGTGGCACGAGCTGCAGGTCTCGACACCCGGATGCACGTGAGGAGCCTCCAATTCAAGAGAGTGGCAGTCGTAACAAAGCTCGGGCTCGTCCTTTTCGAGCCGCAGAACGCCGACCAGACCATGTGGCCTGTGGCAGGTCCGGCACCCGTCGGCCTGTTGCAGGGCTTCATGGGACACCCGGAAACCCCGTCCAATGTCCTCGTGACATCGATCGCAGGATCCGCTGGTGCTGAATCGTCGCCCTCGCTCGAGCTGGGCTTCCGCGCGCGGGACCCATGACAAGCCCGCGGCAATCAAGCACCAGAGTATGAGCGGCGAGAGTCTCACTCGCATATCTCACTCCAACCTTGAAAGACCTTCCCCGACCCGAGACCGCGCGCCTCCGATTTGGGATGGGGATGCGGCGTTTTCTCCTCGCCCGTGATGCGTAAGCTCTTCAGAACCTCCTCATCGATCTCGATCTCCGAGCGGCTGCGCAGGGTATCCATGAATTTCTCGATAGCGTCGCGCAACTTCTGCGAGAAGACCGCTTTCCTCACGTTCCCCGAGACCTCCGTATAGTTATACAAACCTTGTTCTACCCGCGCTAGAATCTTGAGCACGACAAAGTTCCCTGGAGTCCCGAGAGGATCGAGAATGTCTCCCGCAGCGGCCTCGAGCAAGTGCTCGCTGCCGCCGCCGGGTCGCGCCTCGATCCAGCCCCGATCCCCTCCGGAGTCTTTGAAGCGGTCTATGGAATGTTTCCGAGCCAGCCAAGCCAGGTCGGTGCCCTGGCGCAGGAGGAGGGCGATCCTCTCGGCTTCCTCCTCGGTGGCGACCGTGATCTGACCCAGGTGAATTCGCGGCGGCTTACGATATTCCTCCCGGTGTTGCTCGAAATAGGCAGCCATCTCGTCGCGGCTCACCTCGACATCCGGCGCTACGAACTCCTCGAGATACAAGGGCACCAGAAGCGAGGTCTCATAGGCACTTACCTTCCGCTGAATCTCGGGACGCTCGGCGTAGCCACGTGCCAATGCTTCGGCCAAAAGAAACTGATGTTGAATCAATCCCTCCAGAACGCCCGGCGCCGCATCGGCAGCGGCCTCCTCGTTTCGAACATTGGCCCAACGTCCTAGTAGCGCTTTGGAGTACTCGCCTGCAGTAACGACTTGCTTTTCTCCCACCCGAGCAACGACGGCGTCGGGATCATCGACCCGCGGTGCGAGCCTGCCGTCCGGGAGTCGCTCGGGACGGAAGGACCCGACGATTTCATCGTTGATCGTCACGGCGTGCCGGTCCCGGAGGCTCTCGGCGAAAACACTGCGCAACTCCTCCGCCTTGCGCGTCCTGACGACGGTATTCAAATAACCCTCGAGGTTCGGAAAAAGCTCGGGATCGGCCTTTTTGATCTTTTCTAATCTCAAGACCGACCAGCCGATATCGGTACGGACCGGACCGCCGAGCTTACCCGGTTCGAGCCCCAGCGCCAGTTCGGCGATCTCGGGTTGAAGATCGATTCGCGGCACGCTCTTGACGAGCCCGCCGCGCGGCCCGTAAGGGTCCACGGAGTCCTCGCGCGCCAAGGTATCCATATCGGCCCCGGCACGGATCTTGGACAGCATCTCATCAGCTTGCTCCCGCTCGTAGGCGGTCACCACGCGCAGCGTGATCTCTCGATACTGGTCTTCAAAGAACCGGCGCACCTCATCGACATTGGTAACGGCCTTCTGGGTGATCTCCAAGCGCTCGAGCGTCTCGAGGGCCAGCATCTCCTCGTAACGTTCAACCTGGGTCGCGACGGGCTCTTCTTGATCCATTCCGAGAGCGCGAGCTTCCTGAGCAAGGAGCATGTCGTTGATGGCCTTGAACATCAGGCGGTTGACATCAAAAACGCTCCGCTTCGTCGTCGAGGCCGACTCGTGCAGGGAACCGAGGTACAACCCCAGATCGTCGAGAAGCATCGGCTCGCCGTTGACCCTGGCAACCACTGCATCGTTGACCGGCTCTTGAGCCGCCCCGGTCGTCGAGCTGAAACCCACGAGGCCTATCGCCATCGCCGTTGCGATTACGATCGTTGGTGGGCGGAACAAAGGTCCGCCGTCACGCATCGAGGCCCGTCGCCGATCCGCTCGCGTACAACGGGTCAATCGAGATAGGTTTGCCACAAAGTTGTCCGTCATCGTTTTGCTCACCTGCCGTGTTGAGTTCCGGGTTCGAGGAATCCCGCAACGAGGGACCTCATCATGTGTTGGGCCAGTCGTCCTCTGGAATACGTGCGGCCCGTGCCAAAAAGGTGCAGACCGTCCCAGCCCTCCCGGTCCAGGCCGTTCATCCACAAGATCTGGCCGCTCCCGGCGTCGATCAAGCGGGCGCCAAAGCTCACCCGCGGCTCGGGCTCCGGTCCCCGACTGTGGACTTCCCACGCCAATACCGTTCCCGTCAGAATGAGATCGACTCCAGCCTTTTGGAGAACGACACGGGTTTCCGCATCCACCTCCCCGCGTAACAGGGTCCCTCCGCGCCGAAGAATCTGGTTCACGAGACCCGGCGGAACCAGCCGGACACCGTTCTCGTGAAGCACGGAAAGCGCCAACGAAGTCACGGTCTCCGACGCAACATTCGCCTCGCGATCGGTCACGCCTTCGAATGGAACTACGGCGATGGAGCCCATCCGCTCGACCGAAATGCCCCCGCGAAGAAAGCCCCCCCGGTCTGGACGTGGAGCATCAACGCTTGGCTTTTCTTCGAAGGCCGCAACGAGGAGCCGAGCGGTCCGGCGGGCGAGAATCTCGGGATCCTCGACGATTCCTCGGTTGAGTAAGCGACGTTGGTCCAGCCCGCTCGCCGAAGCGAATCCGGCCCACTCCAAATACAATTCGCTGGATTCGGTTGAGATCTTCCTGTATACCCGCGCCGACAGAACGATTTGCGGCACGGGCGTGGCTCCCGGCCCCACAAATGCTTCCGCCGCTCGTGTTAATTCGGTCTCGGTCGCCGTGTGCAATGTCGCGGTGAAAAACCAGCCCGCAACAACATCATCGGCGAGCTGTCTCAAGGTTGCCGGTGATGCCTCGTTCGCATCGCGTAGCCTCAATCGGCGGAGCGAGTCGCGAAGCTCGACGCGATCGACCAGAGCGTGTCGCTGCAAGAGCTCCTCGCGCAGCGTTTCCTGAATCGCCACGTTGAGCAGCGGATCCCCCAGACGATCCTGCAGAGGCAAGAGGGCCCCTCGCTCTTGGGATTGGGCCGGATTCGCCCTCAACACGAGGAGAGCTAGAAGCACCCGCGCGCCTACGCGCCACCACGGTGTCAACACGGATCTTCCCGCAAGATTCCGAGCTCCGGCCGTGGAGCCGGCGGATCCAAGAAACCTCACGAGGTTCGCGCTCAGCACCTTGCTCTGCCCCTCCCACCTGTCATTTCAGCAATGTCGCGACAACGGCCTGCACACAGCGCCGGGTAGTCTCCGAGATTGGTTCGGAACCGGTTCCCAGAACCTTGGCAGCGAGCCCGGCACCTTTTTCCGTGTGAGTGACCGCCCACACCGCGGCACCCGTCTCGGTCTCGAGCATGTGGACATCGAGCGTCACCACTGGGATGGAGACCGTCCCGGAACGAAGCGATTCCGACTGGGTGACACTGCCCGTGATGATGCCTTGGATACCGAGGGCCTGGCCCAGTTTCACGACCTCCTCGGTCGTGGGAATCCGCTGGCGCACGGCGGTGCGGTCAAGCGCCGCCTGCACTTCCCCCGGCTCGACGACGTTGACGGCACCCGTCGAGAGAAGCTCGGTAATCAAAAGCCGCGTCGCCCTGACTCCAGCCTGGCGGTCGTCCGATAGGTTGTCGAGAGGTACAACCGCCACCTTTTCGACGAAAGAGAAATCGAAATTGGGATTCAGGAACTGGGTCGGTGGAAGTTTCTTTCCACAGGCCGGAGCTTCAAGCAAAGCCGCCAGGAGAACGATAGATAGCAAGCACCGGCTCATGTTTTTTGTCATCTCGTTCACATCAAAAGAAAAAGTTGAAGCCGAACCGAAGAGTCGTAGTCGCCGAACGCTCCAGGCCGACTTGATCGAAGGTAGAGCGGGAGAAAACAGCGAACGGCGTGAGCCTCGGATTGATTCTGTAATCCGCGGTAGCTCCCAAAGTCGTCGTCCGGCGGAGCTCTCGCGTGTCGGTGTCCAGATACGATACCGTTACTCGAAGCTTCGTTCCCGGCGTCCAGGAAACGTTGAATCGCGGCATATAGGTCTTCTGGTTGTCGTCCTCTGCGTAATTCCAGTCGCCGGTGAACGCCAAAAAGGGCGTAATATTCCAAATTGCTCGCAGCTCGACCCGGGTGCGCCGTGTCAAAGAAAAGACGCCGCCCGAATCATAATAGGTCAGAGACAGGCTTCCCCCAAGTTGGAAACTTTCGGTGAGCCGGCTCTGCAGGGTCTCGCGCCACTGACGGCTAGTATATCTGAAGTTCGAGAAAGGATTGTCAAACGCCGTCCAGACGAGCTCGGAAAGGAGCGAGAGATTGGGCAGGAGCTCCGTTAGAAGGCGCCCCCGCACCGTCTCCGCCGACTGGATCAAACGGTCCTGATCGAGCTCATCGCGCTGCGATATCGTCAGCAGTCCGTTGACCGTCGGAATAGGATTATATTCGAGCGCGGCGCTCCATTCCTTGACGTCGCGCTGCAAAACCGGTCCAAGCGGATCGTCCAAGCTGGAAAATCCATAACGCAAGATGACGTCGAGCGTCTCAGCCGCGGTGACCCGGACCACGGCGCTCGCATTCGTCTCATAGAGGTCGCGGCTCAGGAGCCCCCGGGCCAGCGCGTCTTCGTCGCTCAGACCGAACCGTAAAGTGGCATGGACCCGCTGGTGGGGCTTCACGTTGGCGCTGAAGTCGGCGCGCAATGTCGTGGCAAGGCTTTCACCGCTTTCGAGCTCTCCCACATCGACGAGCGCCCGGAGCTCGGTTACCCGAACCGTAGAAAAACTATTGACCGTGACGTTGACCGCTTTGAAGAAGCGGTCCGCCGACAGGGGAAAGTGCAAGTTGTAGCGTAGGAGACCATTGTCGAGCTCTGACGTCACCCCAAGCACCCTTGTCCAGGTCAGATTGTCCGGGCTTTGGTAAACCTCCCAAATGACGTCCGGGCCCGACAGAGAATCGATCGATATTTCGAGCTGCGAAATCTGACGGGTGAAGCCAAGGTTGACGCCCACGTTACGAAACGTATTGGCACCGCCGATATCGATAGGAGGCTCGACCGGTGATTGCAGGTCACCATCGATTAATCCCGGAGCATTATCGAGCTCGCCGATCTCCGGGGTCGTATCGACCGCAAACAAACCCCGCCGCACTTGAACCGGGACAACGGGAGCCACCCGAGTCTCACCGTCCGAGAATAACTCCGTCTGGTGCCGGCGGCTGACGCGGGTATCGGCGGTGAGTGCCAAGCGGTCCTTCCAGAAGCTCTGGTTATAGCCGGCGATGAGATCATGGCGATCTTCGTCGAGTCGGTAGTCGGCGGTCGGATTATCGACGGTCGCGGTTCGCAAAGCGTAACGGGCATTCCACCGGGTTCGGCTGTAGTCGGTGGAAAACTCGAAGGACTTCGAGTTGACGTCGCGACCGAAGATGGCTACGTCCGCAACGTTGGTATCGTCACGAAAGCTCACGGAGTAGGACGGGCCCACGCGCGGCCGCCAACGCAACACCGCCAGCAGGGATCGCAGATCGAAGTTGTCTGAAGAGTCCGTCCCTCGTGTTTTTCGCTCCTCGTACGAGAGCCGCCCGGACCATCCGGGCCTCTGGTAAATCAGCGCAAACAGCGGTCCGTAATTTCGGCGTCCGAAGTCCAGGTCAGTGGATTGGGTTTTCAAATCGTTGAACCGATAGTCGAAATCCAGGCTCAGGAAAGGAGTGAGAACCTGCCGCAGATTGAGTCTGTATCGCTGGTCGAGCTGGTCGAAAGGCTCCCCGTTTTGGTCCGTCGTGCCGAAGTAAACCCGAGCACTACCGTGGATATCCGCGCCCAATGCGACACTGGAGAGGCACCGCAAACTAATCAGGAAAGCTAATGCCGTCAGGGCTTTCGGCCGGATCAACTTGCCTCCCAAGAGGGGCGAATGACGATGTTGTTTCGGTGGCCAATCCGATCTGTAACGCGAAATCCGTAATTCGAGGATAGACAGGTAGGTAGCAGGGCTCCTGCACAAAGCTCTCGCTCGCTCGACCAGCATCAGAATGCCCGGGACCGGAAAGCCCCGGGCATCCTCCTGCTTAAACCTTATATCACAGGTGGAGGTGCAAAACCTCCTTGCGCTCCAAAGTACTAGGGAGTAAATGGAGCATCATAAGCGTCCTGAACGTGACATTTGTTGCAAAGCGAACGCTGATTGAGGCTGGCGTACGGATCCGGCATGGGAAAGGAACCGGATTCCACGCCGTCCTCGTGCAGAAAGGTGACGCTGAAGTCCCATCGTCCTGCATCCGGCGCCGAGGTTGCGTGGGCGCGATGGCAGCTCAGGCACATGACACGACTCCCGGCCGTCGGGCCTGCAGTCGAATTGGTCGCTGCGCCGGGATCCTCGAAGGGGACTTCGGCCAGATACGCGGTCGGCTGGGCACCGCCCTGGAGGTCGTCGGACCCGTTATAGAGGTTGTAGACCGTCGCAATCGTCCCACCGATCGCGCTGCCCGAGGGATGGATCAGGCGACCGCCTGCCTCGTCGTGGAAATCACCATGGCAGTTCCCGCACCATGCGCTCACGCCGTCCTGATAGGCGGTGTGGTTCGCGTTCGACTCGGGGGCGCCAAAAATCGATAGTCCATCGGCAGTGGGAGCATCGTTGAGGAAAACCGAAACGCCGCCCTGAATGATGCGTCCCGCACCGTATAGGAGACGGAATGAATCGGTGCCGTGGGGATCGTGGCAGCTCGAGCAGGCAAGCACCGAAGACGGGAACGTGCCGCCGGGAGAAGAGCTCAACACCGGGTCTTCATCCACACCTTGGCTGGCGGAGATGATGCTATGCCCGGCAGCGTGACCCAGAATCGGATCGGCGCCTCCACCATGACCGTCGTTGATATTGTCTTCCAGCAAAAAAACGAAATTACCGCCCCCGCGCTCTGGAGGGGGAGCCAACGGGTCATTACCAAAGACCGCCCCTAGACGCGTGGCATGGCATTCCAAACAAACATCCGACGGCGTAGCCTTGGTCAACAGCCAGGCGTTACCGTTGGGATTGTCCGGATCGACAAATATTCCGTCTTGACTATTGTGCATCGTATGGCAGCCGTTGCAATGGGCAACGCCCCCATCATGATAGGCCACCGCAGGGCCATTCCAAGACCACACGGCAACCGCTATGATGCCCAGGAGTACAAAGAATTTCGCGGTTCGCATATTTAACTACCCCCTTTTACAGTTGATCGAATCCATCTTGCGTGGGCCGCATCACGTTGTCGATACTAACACAAATCCTTAAAATAAAGGACTTTTTTCAACATTTTCATCAACTACATCATTCATTTTAACTAAGGCTTTTTTATCTTGTTGAAGGCTTAAACAAGCTAAATTGTGATGTTCAAAAAAACCACGGTTTGCTCGCAAAATTTTGTAACAACATGAGCTGCGCCAATTGTGAAAAAGCATTTCGATTTCACTGTGGCCGATCGATCGCTTGATTCTGAAAAAGCATTTCGATTTCACTTTGGTTGACACATCCAAAAAAAAATTTATTTTCTCTAAATGAGTCCGCTGGGTCTTCATTTCTTGGCTCACTCCTGAGTCTTTTTGCCCACGTTAAATATGAAACAGCTGATAGCTCGCGGCGAGCCGCGACCCCCTTTTGGTTGCGGCTCTGCCGCGTCAGGATGGGCAAGGGCGGGAGACAGACGCAAAGCGGGGCGCCACCCACCCTGGCAGCCCTTCTTGCCCTCCAAGGCAGTGGGCTCGTTCGGGTCCAGACGGAGCGCTCGATCGAAGGCATCGAGGGCGCCGGGACAATCGTCTTGTGCCGCAAGTATGGCACCCACCAGCGTGTGCGCTTCCGCTTGCTCCGGAGCGTAAACCAGGCTCTTCCTCACCGTCTCCAGTGCTTTTTCAAGGTTTCCAACTTTGAAGAGCATCCGGGCGAGATTGAGATTCCTTTTAGCCAAGGAGATTTTGTTGTCACCCTGCCCCGCTCTCGGCGGATCGAGCGTATCCGCGAGCTCCTGCTCGGATAGGTCGCTGAGTGTGTGAAGGAGATGGGCACGGAGAACCCCGATGAAGTTGATCTTGGTGAAATGCTGGTAGACCTTCAAGACATGGGTCTCGTCGGTGATGCCTACAACCGGATGAAGCACGACTCCCAGCTTACCCGCGAGGGAGTCGTCCACGTCGACGAAGACCGGTAGGTCGAGCTCGGCCGTTTTGACCGCCGCCTCGACCTCTATCCTGTTGTAGCGATCCGAGACGACGGCCACCCAGCGAACAGATTTCTGCCTGAGCTCTCGTTCCAGGTGGGCGACCTTCGTCAGAACCTCACGCGAATGTTCTTGATCGGGCCGAAAAAAAAGGAAGACGTTCGCTCGCTCATTTCCGAGCAGAGGGTGCAGACCACCCTCCAAGGTGAGCATCTCGACGTTGGTGATCGTGTCACCGATCTCGACATTGGAGAAAGACCAGGGCGAGGCGGCAAAAACCGCCCCACGATTACGGCGGCAAAGCGCCTGGTGGAGACAGAAGGGGCACTCATGGTTCACCTAGCGACCTATCGTACTCCCGGGCGGGGTGACAGTTTTTCTGGCATTTTCCTCCGTTCGGCAGCGGCTCGAAGTTGATCGGCAGGACCCACCCACGTGATCCATAAGGGACACCATTTCGGATGATGTGTACCTGCTCGGCAGCGTGCACTTCGTGGCACGCCCGGCAGGTCCTTCCGTTTTTCTTCTTGTTCACGTGGAGATAGTGGAGGTTCGTGTCTCCATCGCGAAACATGGTCAGCGTTTCGGTCTTCGGATCGGCGACCATTTGGCTGTCATGGCACGTGAAGCAAAGGGCGTAGTTGTCCGGATCATAGGGCGAGTAGAACTTGGCCGGATACTCGTGGATGAGGAGGCGGAAATGGTCTCCACCGTTAGGATTTATCCCTATGAACCTTTGGGGCCGGCGGGGTCGGAGCTCCGTTCCAGTTCCCGGCTCGCCGGTGCCTTACCCGACCACCAACTCATGTCCATGGGGTAGACGGCAGGGTCAAAAACCGTCCAATAAAAATGCCAGACCAAAATCGCCAGCGTGGCCAGTATTGCCTCGTAAAAATGGACGGCCGTCGCAGCGGCCGGTACCCACGAAGGGAGCCATTTCAAGGTAAGGTCGTTGAACCAAAGTAGGAATCCCGTCAAGGCCATGACGCCCATGCCCCACCAGAACGCCAGATACTCGGCTTTCTCGATGTAACCCAATTGCGGACTGTGGACCGGCGCCTTGCGGAGGCCGAGGTAATACTTGAAGCGCTCTCGAAGCTCCCGCCAGTCTTCAATCGAGGGTCGCATGTTGACGATGCAGGCCCGCGCTCTCCGGCTGCGGATGATATGAATCAAATGATAGGCAAGCGAAGCGAGCAACATCACGCCCGCGGCGCGATGCATCCATCCACGGGCATTCGAACCCAAGGCCGCGATGGGATAGGCCCACCAGGTATCGGGATACTTCAGAGCGAATCCGCTATATACGAGCAAGGGGAAGCTCACCATCACCAAGCCATGGGCAACCCGGAAACCACGCATCATACGTTCGGAACCGCTTGGTGCGGCAAGAGCCATAGCACGAAGCTCGGGCGAGCCCAATTTCTTGAAGAAATCCATGGACACGTGAATGAGCATCCCGCCAATGGTAAGTAAGATGAGTGGGATGTAGATCAGCCGAATGGCATAGAGGATGGGGTATTGCGGGTCCGTGTCGACGACGTGCACCGCTCCGATGGAAAAGCGGGTTCCAGCTCCAGGATGGCACTGTCCGCAGGTCTCAGCACGCCTATCCTCGTGTATGTGGGACCGCGGATCGGTTGACGGAAGGATGTCGTGTACGCCGTGACACGACGCACAACCCGCCACGGTCTGCGAACCAGCCCGCGCTGCGAGGCCGTGATAGCTGTTCTGGTAGCTCGCCACCTTGCCGGCGTCGAGCCCATACTTCTCGTTCAATCGAAGGTCACTGTGGCAGTGGCCGCACGTTTGTATCGCTTGGTTCGTCGGGGAAACCGGAGAACCGGTTTCTCGCGGCGACAGAATGTGATGTTCTCCGTGACAGCCCGTGCACACAGGAGCTTCGAAGATACCGTCGGCCACGGCCGTGCCATGAACACTGGTGCGGTAGACATTCGTGATTTCACCGTGGCAGGCGCCGCAGGTCTCGGGAATCCGAGTCCGGTTGACTCTCGATGCAGGATGGCTTGACGGAAGGATGCCGTGGCTACCATGACAATTGCTGCAGGTCGCACCTCCCCTACCGTCCTCTACGGCCCGGGCATGTACGCTTTGCTCATACGCTTCCATTGGAAGCACGACATGGATTTTGTATTTCTCGACCAGTTCCGGATTGGAATGACACCGGCCACAGGTTTCCGGAAGACGCGTCGGATATAGAGGCGAGCTCGGCTCGTCGAACGAAGTCAGCGCGTGAATGTCTCCGTGACAGCTCTTGCAGGTCGGCGCGTCTCCGTTTCCGATGCCGTCCGCGATCCCGTGAATACTGGAGGTGTATTCCTCCACTACACCGGGGTGACAGTCGGAGCAATCGACCTTGGGGAGGTCATCTTCGTGAGGAATCTCCGCGATACTCGCGTGGCAATCCGTGCAAGAGAAGTCGCCGTGAATCGTTTGTCCGAAGACCTCGCCATTCACAAAGAGCGAAATAACCTCGCCAAGGGAGCCTTCCTTCGTGAGCTCCTCATCCGAATGACAATCCAGGCAATCCTGGTTCGTGAGCTCTTCTTGGGCTCGGGACGTCGCGGCGTTTAGGCCGAACGTCATCATCAAGACCAGCATCGGGATGAGACGTTTCACGAACTTCACTCCTTCAACGGATGATCGTAATCAATAAGCCAAGCGATTGAGAGCGGGAAGGGAAATCTTGGATGACGGCTCCGACATCACGGTCGTGACGCCGGAGCGGTCATCGATGGCGAGTCGTCGAGTACTACTTCTTCAACGACATGACCCAAGTGACGATAGCGTCCAGTTCCTCGTCGGTGCCGCTCCACTTCTTCTGGTGCTTCTTTCCGTCGTGCTCAACTTCCTGGGTCATATACTTCTTCAGCCAATCCGCGCTCTCGACTAAGTTGCCTGCGTCCGATAGCTCCGCACCCTTCATTTTCTCGGACTTCTTCGTGATGCCCTGAGACTCGAATCGAATGGCAGAGATTACATTTTTTGCTCTCGAAAAGAGCCTTGCCGTCTGCGGCCTCTAACTGACCTACAGAAGCAAGCCCCACAGCCAATACAAATGCGACCAAGATTGTTGCAGCGCCAGCCTTTTTCATCCGTTCACCTCCATTAATATGGTGTTTCCAAAATCGGTGACGATGTCACCAAGCTCGGCATTTTACCAAAACTTACTGTAAAGGCCTCGTACTTTTTTTCGAAACTTTCATGTACAGGTTGCCACGATATTCCTTCTAGTAATGAAGTCCTATCTCGATCATCGTTTACGGGGTCCCGAAGCTCGAGGCTCCGGGACCCGTCTGGAGGTCCTAGAACACCCAGTTCACACCAAGGCCCAACCGTGTGTACTTCCCGGTAGCATTGTAGAGATACACCTCGTTGTCGTCGTACCGGTTGTACTCCAGAAGCGCGGACAAGATGAACGCCTCGGTGAAGCTGTAGTTCAGACCACCCCCGATAACGTAGCGCTCGACAGCCAGATCGGAAAACTGGCTCAAGTTCTCTGAGAGCAGGTCGAAATCGAGTCCGGCTCCCACTTTGGGTCCGGCGCTCGGGTTGAGGCTGAGGTCGGTGATGACCGCATCGCCCTTGTAGTAAAGGGTGTTGAAGAAGACCTCCGCTTTGGAAGCGGGGAAGAACTGCACGTTGAACCAAGCGGTTTGGTTTTTGGAGTCGTAAAGGGCTTCATCCGTCGAGGAGCCAAACTGGCCCCCAGTGATTCCGCCCGCTCACCCGCTGAAATCTAATATAGAGAAGAGGGTTTTGGTCTTCTCCTTTTGATAGTTATACCCGACCGCAAGGCTCCATTTGGCACTGGGTGCGAACCAGGCTTCGACACCCGGTATGTGCACGGTCCGATCCCATTCCGAGAAGTTGAGGTCGTCGTTCGATCCGCCGCGATACCGATAGTGGCCCGTCACGGCGAACCGCCCGGTAGGCGACCAGGTGGCGAAGCCCTCGGCAAGATTGGTGCGATTCGGCAAAGCGGTAAGATTCGCCATGCGCGCCTCGTACATTTCGAAGTACTGGAGCCCGAAAAAGGGCAAAGCGCTCGGACTCGGCCCCGGCTGAACGACGTCGGGTATCGCAGCATGGAGATAGGTAAAGGGATTGTCTATCCAAGCCGATTTGACCCGAGCCCGCAACCGAAGTCCGTTGGCGAGGCGGGACCGGACGCCGACTTCGATCCCGTTCGACGTTGTTTTCTCGACCTCGAAGTGATCCCGGTTGAGTCTTTTGTATTCGTACCCCACGAGCAACGTGGTGCGCTTCGCAGGCCGATAGGTGAAATCCACATTGATGTCGGTCGGACTCCGGGATCGAACGGAATCGCGGAGAAAACTCGCCCCTCCGAAGTTAGGATAGGATTCCGTGAAGGTTTGTCCCGCCAGAGGTCCCCCGTTGGCCGGCTGCTCAGGTAAATCGACGAAAATACTGTCCGAGTCAATGTTCATGTAGCGAACATCGGCCTTGAGGACCGCCTTCCCGGCAAAGGGAACCACGACTCGTCCCGTCAGCCCCATGGTGTCGGCATTCAACATCGAGTTTAGGTTGGTCACCTGACTCGACACGAATTTTCCCTGAACGCTGACTTTGTTGGGCACGTTGAACTGGGCCCGCGCCACATGACGCTTCTTCTCGTTGCTGGGAACGAGATCGAACGGCAGAGGACCGTTATCGGCATCGAACAGGACCCGGTTGTTGAAAACATCCGCCAACGACGCGGGATGAACAGCCTGGTCAGCCGTGTATTGCGGTGTGGCACCGTTCTCATCGAATTTCCGATCGAGATACTTGTAATCGAAGGTGAAACCGCTGAAGGTCAGCTTGGCCCCTGCACTCAAATCCCTTCGCCTGCGATCAACCTGCCTCGTCATCGAGACCTGGTGACAATTGGCGCACTTGCTACCGGTGATGGCCTGCTTCGAGCCGTCGCGTGCATCGTGCGTGTAGGCGAGGAGGAACCGAATGTGCTCCCAGTTGGGTACGATCTCGGTCTTGAAATCGATGTAGTCCCTTCCGATGGAGTAAACGTCGTCGGGATTCTCGTCGGTGTGCCGCACGATGAAGTTACCGATACCGGCGTCCAAATTGGTCAGCGGATCGTGATCCAACCGGTGTGGCATACGATCGGCATCCAATCGGAACTTCACGAAACGACTGCCATCGAAATCGAGACGGTGCCGCATGTCGCCGGAGTCGCCACGGATGTCACCGAAGTAGTCGAGTTGGACCTTGTCTGACCCGCCCCAGACCAATGCCTTGAATGCCGCTTGACCATCCTTGACGGTGTCGTACTCGGCGACTCTCTGAAGGCTTCCGTCAATATCATTGGCTGCGCCGCCAACGAAAATTCCGCCTTGAATCTTCGAATCCGAGGTTGCCTCATCCTGGGCGGCCTCTTCTTCTTCGGTGGTTTCCTCAGTAGCTTCCGCTTTTGATTCTTTGTCTTCCGCTTTCTCGGCCGCAAGCGCCACGCCGGATCCAACCGCCAGAACGAGCAGTAGAACGAATATCTTGTGCATTGTCATCGCTCACCCCCTAGCGTGTGAAGGCCCCACCACGTCCCGAGATCGCTTGAGACGGCAGGTCGGAACCGTGGATTTGGACGTGACATTGGCTGCACTTGGTCCCGAACGCCCCAATGAAACTGTTCGTACCGAGCGCATTGGTTGCCGACCCGGACGCAATGACATGCGGACCGTCCTTGCCGACCCGAGCCGTGTGGAAGTGCGTTTCGTGGCACTGCAAACAGATGAAGGGCTCGTTCTGCTGAAGCAGGTTGTTTGCTACCGAGCCATGCGGATTGTGGCAGATCAAACAGTCTTCTTCGACCGGCGGATGCTCGAAGATGTAGGGACCCTGGTGTTGGGTGTGGCATTCGAGACACAGGTCGTTGACCCGCTCATCCGTCCGAGTGAGCCCGTTCATCGTGCCGTGCGCATTGTGGCAACTGCTGCAGCTCATGAACCCTTCCCGAACGGGATGGTGCGAGGGGTATTGCATCTGCGGAACCACATTCTGGTGGCACTCGAAACAGAGCTTCGTCTCGGGCGCCTTGAGGAGTCCACGCGTCGGCTGCGCGTTCTGATGAAAACCCGCCAACCTATCCCGTGTCAGGATATCGAGGGTCTCACGGGTCTGATGGATCTTGTGGCAGTCCACGCAAGCGAGACCGTTGATCGCGTGATCGCTACCCGCCCAATGCATGGCCTGGTCCTGCTGGTGGCAGTCCGTGCAGAGTTGGTTAGCCTGGTCCGCGGGTAACTCACTGAAGGATCCAATATCCGCCGGTTCCGTCGATTCAATGTGCGCGCTGCCCGGTCCGTGACAGCTCTCGCAACCGACGTCTCTACCCCAGCGCTCGAACTCAGCCAGGCGACCGTGGACCGAGTTGTCCACCTGGTCGTGACATTCGACGCACAAGTCGGAACCCACGTACTCCTTGGTGGAATCCTGCGCGCCGGGAGGAGCCGAGCTCGCCCCCAGGGCCGTGGCCATTGTCAATGTAATGACTGCCACGGCGAAGATCGTGCCAAAGCGTCTTCGCATACTGACCTGCCTTTCCATAACCGTACGCTCGTTTCAATTCAGGCACTTTCGAAATTGTCGAAAGCGCACAAGACGAGCGCAAACCTCGCAGGCGAGGGAGCAAGTCGTATGCCATATAAAAAACGCTATATAGTAATCTTTATAATTTCTTGGATAGATGAACTTTGGCAGGAGTTGTTGAGATAGTCTACGCTCAATCGCCCCGCATGTTGGGACATTTTGCCCATATAAGTGTGGGTTTACTCATGATGCAATCGTATTAGTCTTTTAATAAGAATGATTTACAAGAACCATCAATCAATAATATCAATAAAACACATATTTTCGATAATTGAATTTCTCGCGAGTTTCGGCGACCTAGGTCCTCTCGTAGTAGCGGGAGATGTTTGGGATCAGGTACTCGTCGAACGCACGGTCCGCATCGTATTCCGGCGACCAAACCCAATCGTTTCGAGCCGGAGTGTCGTCGACGTCCGCAGGCCAGCTGTCTACGATTCGGGCCCGTGGTTTATCCGGTTCGAAGGTGATCTGGGCGTCCGGAAAAGCCTTCAAAACGCGATCTCGAAAATCCCCCGCCGTTAAACTGAACGCGCCGATATTGTAGACCCGCTGCGTCAGCTTTTCAGCCGGAGCGTCGGCCAACATGACGAGCGCTTTGACCCCATCCGTCATAGCCATGAAGGGGATGCGAGCGCCTTCGTCCACGAAACATTTGTAGGGCTCTCCCTTCGCAGCGGCATGGATCATCTCCGGAGCATAGTCGCTCGTCCCTCCCGAAGGTATGGTGACGGCACTGATCAGGCCGGGAAACCGAAGAGCGCGAAAGTCCACGCCGCTCGCCTGTTCGGCGGAGAGTTGGCGAAAATGAAACGTGAAGTAGCGACCGAGCTGCTCGCAGTAGAGCTTGTTGCAACCGTACATGGTGCTCGGGAAATTGTAATCATTCTCTTTGACGCAACCTGCACGGTTTTTGGTCTCACGGTCAGGAAGACCGTAGGCCGCGATGGAGCTAGGAAACAGAAATTTCACGGGAGTCCCGTGCCATCGGGCCTGCTCAACCGCGAGCTGAAGCAGATTGAGGGTACCGTTGACGTTGACCCGATGGGCCTGGACAGGCGTATATTCCGCGCGAGTGCTCAAGAGCGCCGCCAGGTGGTAAATCTCATGGATCTCGTACTCGCTCACAAGACGCTGGAGGAGATTCTCGTCGAGGATATCGCCGACAATGGTGGCCGTGCAGCAGCCAGCGAGCCGCTTGTCGAAGGGTCTGATATCGAGAGCGACCACGTCTTTCTTACCCTGCTGCTCGAAATGCTCGATCAAACCATGGCCGATCTCGCCATTGGCTCCGGATATCAACGCGACCGGTTTTCGCATGTTTTTCCTCCTGAAACGGGACCCGAAAGCTCGCAAAAGATATCAGGAGGGACTATAGGACTCAAATGAAGAGAACTCAAGAACCCTGAACCCAGAACTCGGAATGGAACAGGAAGGCGGCTCCGCCGCCACATCAAGATTTAGTGAATTACTTTTTGCCGCCGCCGAGGACCCTCGCCGGAAGGAGTACGATGGCCCGCAACAACTCGAAGACACCGTCTACAGCAATTCCAACGAGCCGGAACGGCAATAACAACAACCAGACGAAGGGATAGAGGATGAGTGCGAAAAGCGCGAGAGGCCAGCAAAGGATAAAAAGAATCAGCCAAACAATGAATTTCGTCATTTCATCAAGCTCCTTATCAAAGAACCTATATAAATATACGTATAAGAAGGACTTAAAGTTCCAAGCAACTTTCGAGACGATAGGATCGTCTAATCATGCGGCGGGAATTAGCCCAAATCCGACAATACACGAGCCAACAAAGCATTTCGTAAAGACACATTATAGCTGCTTTATAAATGAGTGAATCACCGACTCTCTTCCCAAGTATCACGGCGACTATCGTGGCTTTTGTTGCGTCGGCCAAATCTGATTTCACTCATTTATTGTCGCTTCAGTCCCTGATGAGTGAAATTGAATGCAAAAAGTAAACAATTTTCCGGGAGCTGACCGCTGATTGCTGATGGCTGATAGCTCGCGGCGAGCCGCGACACCCTTTTGGTTGCGGCTATGCCGCGTCAGGGTTAGATCACCGCCCTCCGGATGGAATAGCGAGCTCAATCTCCGATATGGTAACGGGCAAGGACGACGGTGATGTTGTCCTTGCCGCCTCCATCCAGTGCTAGTTCAACAAGCTCGTTGCAGGTGGCTTGAACATCCGCATCGGTCCGAATGGCGCGGGCAATAGCGTCTTCTTTCACCATATCCGTCAAGCCATCGGAACAAAGCAGAAGATAATCACCGTCAGAGATCCGTATATGGCTCATATCGACCGTAACTCCCGTCTTGGAGCAGCCGACACAGTTGGTTAAAACGTTCCGGAAGGAGTTGGCGGCCACGGCCTCAGGCGTGATGTGTCCCGCATCAGCAAGCCCCTGAGCCACTGTGTGATCTCGGGTCAGACGACTCATTTCCCCATCTCGTATCAAGTACGCTCTCGAATCCCCGACATGAAAAATAAACGCGTCGCCACCAATCGTGTAGGCAACGGTCAAAGTAGTCCCCATACCGGCCGTCGCCGGATTGATACGGGATTGCTGTATCAAGGCCTTGTCGATGAGATGGAAATAAAGCTCCGCCTTCTCCCGAAGCTCCTTAATCTCCTGCTCTCCCACCTTGAGAGTCCATTTGACCTCGCTCAGGCCGAGGTCCCAGCCGGTTCGTAGAGCCATCTTGCTGGCCAATTCGCCAAAAGCCTCTCCGCCCATACCGTCCGCAAGGGACATCACATAGGCGTCCTCATCGGAAGGAGGAAGCGAACCTTCGGGAAGATTGCTCGCCATTACCGTCCGCGAACGGCGACGACGTACGACCAGGTAATGGTCTTCGTTGTTTGGACGTTTCTTTCCTGGGTGGGTAGACGCTCCCAGCTCGACCCGCACCGGCGGAGGGCTCGGCGCAAAATACTTGGAGATGAGAATCCGCCACCGGGGGAGTCAGCTTTTCATCTTGTTGCTGGCTCATGGGATACCTCCTGAAAACGCTCTCGGACTCGCAAGGAAGGCTTTAGATGCAGACGAGGATATCCCTAGGAAGAGTTAGGAGTCAATCGAAAGAAAGATCTCGAGGACTCAGAATGGAAGGAAGTCAGCGGGAGACGCGCGACATCATGGATTTCAATTTGCCCGAAGCCCTCAGTCGAGCGATCCCTTGGTTGAGCAACTGTACCAATTCCTTTCCCTGGGGATACTTTTTCGACACCATGATGTGATAGTCATCGGGCTCGATGTCGGTCAACGGTGCCCACTCCAGGCCTGAATCGGTCACCAAATCTTGTCCGACCAGCTTCTGCCCAGTAAGGACTTCGCGATACTCCAAAAACACGTCGCATCGATCCTTTTGCAGTTTTGCAATCGCTAGCGCATAGGTTCTCGCGCCCTGGTCAACCTTGTTGGCATCCGCAGCGGTCTCTCTTTGGAGTCCCTCAGTTCCTCCACGTGTCCGAAACGACGGCTTCACCTTTCAAAGCCGCGACCTCTTCATCGAGGCTTCCAGCCAAAAGCTTGTTGAGCTCGAATCGAAAAACGGACGCAGAATACGGATGAATGTCCACACCGGAGCTCAACAGGAAGGTGCGATCCAACTTGGCTTGGGTCAATCCCTGCGGTCCATGAGGAAGAGCCGGAGCCACGGCGTGAAAAACTTCGTGGGCGATCACGCGCGCCAGGGCTCGGGTCAGTGCCATCTGTTTTCTCGGATCGAGCATCCGACCTGCAATCGATTCCGGTTTCCAGCCCAGGATTCGCACGACCGAGTGGAAGAAAATGTAGGCCGATGACTGAGGGCCATGCCCATCGAATACGATCCCCATGGTGTTCCTGGCCTGCCGCCAATACGTGGGGTCGCCTGCCAAAACGACCCGAACCGAGACCCCGGATTCCATGTCAGGTTTTGATCCATCTGCCCACTCGACTTCAACTCCAATGCTCTCGAAAAGCTTTACAACCTCCCGCCCAACAGCGTCCCGGCCGGAGGATAGGAGTTTGTTTCCGTCTTGCCAAACGAGGACGATCGGGGTGGATGTCAGGTCGACATTTTCCTCGAGTGCCACCGAATCGGGAGCGAAAGCGAACAAAACGATGGAAATGAAAACAAAGAGAATCCGTGTGACCATGAGAAGCCCCTCCTCGTTTCAAGTGAAGGTGGCTTCCCGGGAAATCCACGATTTCGTTAACTGGGTACAAGGTAGTCAAAAGGAGGTGACAAGTCCTGACGAAGAGGGCGACGATTTGTGACGAAATGTGACGAAGGTTAAGACTTTATTTTTAAGCAACTTAGAGGTCGAGTGCGAGGAAGCTACGGGAAGATCATCCGACGACGTTCCGATGTCTTGGGCGTCTTTCAGGTGCTGGAGCACCCGGAACAAATACCTGATTGTTGCTGTAATCTCTTGGATCAAGGCTGCCGACTCGATGGGTATGCCGTAATGCGACGGCGGGGTAAAATGCTGGGCTTCGGCCGTACCCCGTTACTCGACGAGTCGGCTGGATTTCGGGGATCGGATCAAGCCGACCACGAATGACCTGGAGATGCACCGTGAAAGCTGATGTCACACCGCTCTTGTTGACACTGTTGTCTTCGACCTTGTTCGCCATGGCGTCATGTACGCCGCCTTGGCGATTGCTCTTCGACGGTGAGACCTTCTCCGGTTGGCGCGGTGTCGGCCGAGACGGAATTCCTGAAGGACATTGGCTCATCGAAAACGGCAGCATCCGAAAGGTGGCAAGCGGCAACGTGCCTACGGCCGACGACGGACAACCGCTCGAAGGCGGCGACATCATGACCGTCGAGACTTTCGGTGACTTCGAGCTCGTCTTCGAGTGGAAAGTGAGTCCGGGTGCCAACAGCGGTATCAAGTACAACGTGTCCGAAGAGATGTCGACATCCCTGCCGCCCACCCATGCCGCTCTCGGTTTCGAGTATCAGGTCCTCGACGACGAGAAGCACCCTGACGCACAAAACGGACCGAACCGGACGGCGGGGGCGCTCTACGACCTCATGGCCCCCGGTCCTCTGAAAAGGATGCAACCGGTCGGTGAGTACAACCAAGCCCGTGTCGTCTTCCAAGGGAGCCACGGCGAGCATTGGCTGAATGGTGAAAAAGTCATCGAATACGACCTCGAGACGACCGACTTCAAAGACCGGCTCGCGGCAAGCAAGTACCAACCCATTGTCGGATTCGCAGAAAGAAGAAAAGGACATATCGTCCTTCAGGACCACGGTGACGATGTCTGGTTCAGAAACATCAAGATCCGGGAGCTTTCGAACTGAGGAGATTTCGAGATGGCTAAACCTATCGACCGGCGAACATTCTTCAAACAGACCGCCGTGAGCGGAATCGGGTTAGGAGTTTTGGGTCACACCGCTGCCTGGAGCACCGGCGCACCTAGCGACAAAATCGTCGTGGGGGTGATGGGGGTCAACGGCCGCGGGAAGGTTCTGGCCCAGTCCTTCGCAAGTGAATCGAACACCGAGGTCGCGGCCATCTGCGACGTGGACCCAAGAGCCGCGGACAAAGCCATCGCCGCCGTGTGTGAGTCCCAATCCGTCGAGGGAACTCGGCGCCGAGTCCGACCCTCCAGGACAAACGGCCCGAGAGCATAGTGGACTTCCGCCGGGTTCTCGAAGATCCTGACATCGACGCTCTGGTCATTTCCGCGCCCGACCACTGGCACACCCCGGCGGCCATCCTTGCTTTGCAGGCCGGCAAGCATGTCTATGTGGAAAAACCGTGTGGTCACAACTCTCGTGAAGGCGAGCTTGCTCGTCGAAGCGCAACGCAAATATAGGCGCGTCGTTCAAATGGGCGACCAGCAACGCTCTGCGCCCCGCTCCATTCAAATCATCAAAGAGATCCACGAGGGCCTCATCGGCCGGCCCTATTTCGGCCGCGCCTGGTATGCCAACACGCGCGGGCCCATCGGGCGGGGCAAGGTGGCCGAAGTCCCGTCCTGGCTCGACTACGAGCTCTGGCAAGGACCGGCCCCACGCACTCCTTATCGGGACAACGTGATTCACTACAACTGGCATTGGTTCTGGCGTTGGGGCACCGGTGAAATCAACAACAACGGCTCACACGAAATCGACATCTGCCGCTGGGCGCTCGAAGTCGATTACCCGATTCGTGTCACTTCCGCCGGCGGCCGTTATCACTTCGATGACGATTGGGAAGCCTATGACACCCAGGTGGCTTCCTATGACTATGCCGACGGAAGAACCATCACCTGGGAGGGCAGAAGTTGCAACGGCCGTCCCATTGAAGGCCGCTCGCGGGGATCGTCGATTCATGGAGAGAAAGGTACGGTCGTGCTCGACCGTAGCGGTTACGTCGTCTACGACAACGACAACAACGAGATCAAGCGAGACATTCTCCCAAACGGCGAAGAAGCCCTGGACACGAGTGCGGCTGGACGTCTCACCGACCTGCACGTCGCCAACTTCCTGAACAGCATTCGTGGTCTCGAAAAGCCTCGGTCCCCCATCGACGACGGACACAAGAGCATCGTGCTGTGCCATCTCGGCAACATCGCCCAGCGCACCGGCCGCGACTCTACAGTGCGATCCGGCGACCGGACGCATCCTCGATGACGCCGAGGCGATGAAGCTATTGGGGCCGGGACTATGAACCGGGGTGGGAGCCGAAAGTGTAGGCCAGGCTGTGCCTGGCACTAAAGAACTCAAGAACCCGAGAACTCGAGGACTCGGAATGAAATAGGAAGACGGCTATGCCGTCGTCATCAGGATTTAACAAAAGATAAGAGGGATGAGATGAGTTTCTCAGAAAATTCGCGTCGTGATTTTCTTCGAGTCACCGCTTTCGGCGCTGCGGGCCTTGCGATGCCCGCTGTCACAATCGGTCGATCGAAAACACCTCGAGATCCCTCCTCGGTTCGACTCGGAGTCGCCAGCTACTCGCTCCGGGAATTCGCTCGCGAGAAGGCGATCGCCGCGATTCAAGAAATCGGCACACCCTACGTCAGCATCAAGTCGTTTCACCTGCCCTACGAAAGCACCCCGGAAGAACTAGCCGCCGGCCGCCGTGCCTTCAAAGACGCAGGGCTTCAGATCGTGGGCGGCGGCGTCATCTATCTTCAGAAGGAAGATGACGACGACATCCGCTTCCACTTCGAGTACGCCAAGAAGTGCGGCATGCCCTTGATGGTCATCGGTCCGACCCCCGCCACACTTCCCCGCATCGAGAGATTTGTGAAGGAGTACGGCATCAAAGTGGCCGTACACAACCACGGACCGGAAGACGAGTACTTTCCCGGCCCCCAAGACATCCTGCCGGTGATTCGCGACATGGATCCCGGGGTCGGCATCTGCCTCGACGTGGGCCACACCACCCGAACCGGCATCGACGTGGTCGAAGCCATGGCCTTGTCCGGCGACCGGCTTCTGGATTTCCACATTAAGGATCTACGCGATTTGAACGTGAAGGAAAGTCAGTGCATCGTCGGGCAGGGGGCCATGCCCATCACCCGGATCTTTCAACAGCTCGAGAAGATGCGCTACTCGGGTTATGTGAACCTAGAGTACGAGATCGACGCCGAGAACCCGCTACCCGGCATGAAGGAGTCTTTTGCATATATGCGCGGCGTGCTGGCGGGTATGGGGGCATAGCTGTTATAGGGACAGGCCTTTGGATTGTCGATCGTACCGACGGCAAGAGAATTCAAAGGCCTGTCCCTGCCAGGTGCGATCGTACCGACGGCAAGAGAATTCAAAGGCCTGTCCCTGCCAGGTGCGATCGTACCGACGGCAAGAGAATTCAAAGGCCTGTCCCTGCCAGGTGCGTTCGTACCGACGACAAGAGAATTCAAAGGCCTGTCCCTGCTAGGTGCGAACCATACCGACGGCAAGAGAATTCAAAGGCCTGTCCCTGCCGGAGTTTTGGATTATCGATTTAAGCTCGGCAAGAGAATTCAAAACCTGTCCCTGCTAGTTTACAAATACCTCTCCCGTATAATCCCCACATGATGAATCTCGTGCCCGGCGATTTGGTACGCCAAGGCCCGCACGGTAAAGTCGAATCCACTCGCGTTGCCTTTTCTCAACCACATGTCGTCGTCGAAACTGCGGAACAGCCTGAGCGTCGCCATCCGTAGGGCGCGAAACTCTTCGGTGAGCGCGGTGAGCGTTTGAGCCTCGAAGTTCGCTTCGTCCACGTAGACGTTCTCGTCGTAGCCCGGCAAGGCTGTGCCGTCGCCGCGGGCGAATCGAAGCGCCCGGTAGGACATGATCCGCTCGCTGTCCGTCATGTGGCCGACGACTTGCTTGATGCTCCACTTCTCCGGAGCGTAGCGGTAGTCGGCTTTTTCTTCACTCAGGTCGCTCAAGAGACCAACGGTTTGCTCGATCTGCGCTTCGAGGATCTCGAGCAAATTGCCGTCGGGGACTTTGCTGAGAGAGCCTTCGTAAGTGGGTGAGTATTCGTTTTTAAATGGACGTACTAGCATTTAATACACTCAAAAGCCGCTATAGGGACAGGCCTTTGGATTGTCGATCGTACCTGCGACAAGAGAATTCAATGGCCTGTCCCTGCCGGTTGCGAATCATACCCGCGGCAAGACAATTCAAACGCCTGTCCCTGCCGGGTGCGAATCGTACCCGCGGCAAGAGAATTCAAAGGCCTGTCCCTGCCGGTTGCGAATCATACCCGCGGCAAGACAATCCAAACGCCTGTCCCTGCCAGGTTTTAATGAATCACCTCGGCTCCAGCCAAACCACTTGATATGGAGCCAAGGTGATCTTAACTTCGCCTCGATCGGTTCTAATGGACTTGTCACTCAGCACATCTCTCCACTCATCTGAGCTGATGTTCAGCTGATCTTTAGTCAATCGAACGTCTTGAATTTCCGCTGTGACGTTGGTCAGCGCCAACAGACAGCGGGCGCCACCTGGAGATCTACGAAGCACGGTGAAGACAGCATCGTTACCCAGAATGACCTGCTGAGGGCCGTTGGGATGAAAGCACGGATTTTGGACTCTTTTCTCACCCAGCTCGCGGAACCTGCGGACGATCTTGTACGCCGTGCTCTGGCTGTCACTCAGAAGCTCCACGGCCCGCTCCGGATTCGCCGCTCTTCGGTTGATGCTCCGGGGCTCATCGAGCTCGGAGGGATCAACGGGATCGACGAGCTGACTGCCGGTAATACTTTGCATATAGATACCCGGCACTCCGGCCAATGCGAGGGCGATCGACCGCGAGGCCATAAAGCGGTCGACCTGTAAATCGGTGGGCTCACCGACTCTCGGCGGATTCAACGCATCGAACCACGTGATGTTGAGCTCGTAGGGGGTTTGTGCACCTTCTCGGCTGGTCCGATACGAGACGAGCCCGCCGTGCTCCCGGACCTTCTTGACGATGGCCTCGATCTCCGTATCGGAAAGGATTCCCCTCGCGCCCAAAAGTCCAATCCCGTCGTGAGAGTCGAGGAAGTTGAAGTAGGTACAGGTATCCGAAGGCTTCTCCAGACTCGCCGCCCACTCCGCCAGCTTTCGGCAGTTTCCCGTGTGAATGGAGTGAAGCACCAGGGGCGGTAGTCCGAAGTTGTAGATCATGTGGGCTTCGTTCGTTCCGTCCCCGAAGTAACTGACGTTGTCGGTGTGAGGAACATTGGTCTCGGTAATGACTCCTACTTTGGGAGCCGCCGCATCGAAAACCGCGCGGATGCATTGAACGAGAGCATGGGTCTCCACTAAATGAGCGCTCGAGGTTCCGAGCTCCCACCATAGATAGGTCGCCGCATCCAGCCGAATGATATCGACGCCCTTTCGCGCGTAGAAGAGCAGGACATCCAATATGCCGAGAAGCGTACTCTCATGCCTGTAGTTCAAGTCGATCTGGTCGGCGCTGAAGGTTGTCCAGACGAACTTCTTTCCGTTGATGGTCTGGAAGGGGGTCAGGAGATCACTGGTCCGGGGCCTCAAAATAAGTTGCAAGTGATCCTGACTGATGGCGTCTTTGGTGTTGAAGGCAATGAAATAATTTTCGTACTCCGGATTTCCGTTCAGAAACTCGCGGAAGTACTCGCTTTTGGAAGAACAATGGTTGATGACCCCATCGAACATCAGTTTGAAACTGAGGCTCATCTGCTCGATGTCTTCCCAGCTTCCCAACCGAGGATCGACCTCCTTGAAGTTCACGACCGCGAAGCCCCGATCCGAGGAATAGGGGAAGAAAGGCAAAATGTGAACCGTGTTGACGAAACCGTGCAAGGCGATGCTGAGCAAATCGCTCAGAGATTTGAGGGGATGCACCCCGGAGCGACGAACTTGATCCCCGTAGGTGATCACGACGATGTCCCGCTCCGTAAAACGGTCCTTGGGGTCGAAGGTCTTCTCGTCTTCGATCATGTCCCGCGTCTTGTGAGCGTGATGGACCTTCATGATCCGCTCGACTTCCGGATAGCAAGCTTCGGCGCGCTCCGCCCCGTAGAGAATCTCGAGCTTGTCTTTGATCTTTTGCGCCTGCTCATGGGTGAGCTCGAGCGCCGGGCGGTTGTAGTCCGGCTCCTTTTGAAACAGCCGCAACTCCCTCCGGGGAAACATGGGCTCAAAACCGAGGTAAAGCTCTGCTAAATCGACCATATCTTAACCACCGACCAAGTCCCTAAACTCTTTCTCGGTCAACACACGGACTCCCAATTTGCGGGCATTGTCGAGTTTCGATCCGGCGTTGTCGCCGGCGACGACGAAGTCCGTCTTTTTACTCACCGAGGAGGTCACACGGCCACCCCGCTCTTCCACCAAACGTTTCGCCTCGTTCCGATCCAGAAGCTCGAGCGCACCCGTGAAAACGATCTTCTTGCCTTCCAAGGTGCGGTCGATCCGTTCCTGCTCCCACGTCGGGGCGACACCGGCATCGAGCATCCTCTTGATAACATCACGGTTTCCGGCATCTTCGAAATAAGTCACGACCGCCTGGGCCACTTCCTCACCGACCTCGTGCACCGCCACGAGCTCCTCGGCGCTCGCGCTCATGAAAGCGTCAAGGCCGGCGAAGTGGGTTGCCAGGACTCGAGCCACATGCCGGCCCACGTTGGGAATACCGAGCGCGTAGATGAATCGGTCGAGGGCGGTCGGCTTGCTGGCTTCAATGGCATCCAAGAGGTTTTGCGCCGATTTGTCGGCGAAGCCCTCGAGCTCGAGCAACTTCTCTTTACTGAGTTGGTAGAGGTCGGAGAGGTCATTCACGAGCCCCCGCTCTACGAGCTGAGCCACCGTTTTCTCACCGAGGTGCTCGATTTCCATGGCCCCCCGGCTGGCGAAATGGCCGATTCCTCCGATTTGTTGTGCCCGACACGACCATCCGCCGGTGCACAAATGATTAGCTCCTTGCTGGACAACGGCCGAGCTACAAACCGGACAGGTCTCCGGCATGCGAAACCGGCGCACCTCCGAGGTCCTCTTCTCCAAAAGGGTCTCGAAGACTTCCGGGATGACATCACCGGCGCGACGGATTCGAACCGTGTCTCCGATACGAACGTCTTTCCGGTCCACTTCATCCTGGTTGTGGAGCGTGGCCCGGCTGACCGTGACACCGCCGACGTCGACCGGGAGGAGCAGGGCGACCGGCGTGAGCTTCCCCGTTCGGCCGACTTGGACGGCGATGTCCCGGACCACCGTCACCTCGTGACGCGGCTCGAACTTGAAAGCAATGGCCCAGCGCGGGCTTCGGGATCGTTCTCCCAGCTCCTCTTGCTGTGCCCGTTGATTGACCTTGATAACGACTCCGTCGAGCTCGAAATCGAGGTCGTTCCGTCTCGGCCTCGATCGTATCGTGGTAGGACACGGCACCGTCGATGTTGGGGTGCACTTTCGGCGCTCGGATCCACACGGAAGCCCCACTCACCAAGCGCCTCGAGAACGTCCCTCTGCGATGCGAGCCGAACCTGGTCGGCGTACATGATTTCGTAGGCAAAGAGATCCAGAGGGCGAGACGCGGTGATCTTCGTGTCGAGCTGGCGCAGCGAGCCGGAAGCGGCATTTCTCGGATTGGCGAAGGGTTCTTTGCCGTTTTCGGTCATACGACGGTTTAGATCTTCGAAGTCTCGACGCGCATGATGGCCTCGCCTCGAATCGCAATCGTTCCGGGCGCGGGGCGGCTCTCGGTGTGGAGTCTCAAAGGGAGACTACGGATGGTTTTTAGGTTTTCGGAGACGTCCTCGCCTACGGTGCCGTCTCCCCGAGTCGAGCCGCGCACGAAAAGACCGTCCTTGTAAACCAGCTCGACGGAGAGCCCGTCGAACTTGGGCTCGGCCATATATTCGACGTTGTCTTCGCCCAATCCTTTCTTCACCCGCTTGTCGAACTCGCGGACCTCGGTCTCTTCCATAGCCGACTCGAGAGACAGCATGGGGGCCAGGTGTCGAACCTCACCGAGGCCCTCCTGAACCTTTCCGGAAACACGTTGGGAGGGGGAATCCGATGTAATCAGATCGGGGAATCGCTCCTCGAGGTCGAGCAGCTCTCGATACAGTTTATCGTAGGCTCCGTCCGATAACTCGGGGGAGCTCTTCACATAATAAAGGAAGTCATGACGGCGGATTTCTTGCCGAAGTTGTTCAAGGCGCCGAGCCGCTTGCTCCTTCGTCACCCGTGGTCTCCTTGTCATGACGGTCGGACCTGCCGAACCAACCTTTCATTCGATCCTTCAGAGCCTGAGCCTGTCGCCAGGGTCCGGGATGGCGCCGCTGGATCTCGTCTCGAAGCCGACGGACCCGGCTGCTCTCCGTACTGAGTATCGCCAGCCCCACCAGCATGAATAGAACACCTTGCAAGACGGGAAGGAACAGTCCGACGACACCGAGTCCCATGAAGCCCATCCCCACGAGGATCTTCGTCACTCGCCAGACCGGATGCGACGGTTTTCGAGGGTGCTCCGGCGGTATGTTTTCTTCTATCGTCATGTCGGTCTGTTCAGCCCATCCCCCACCTAACCCACTTTCGCCGTGTCGGACGAGCCTGCACGGAAGAACTTATTGAGTCTATCCCGGCCGGCTGGTTTTTGACAATAGGACCTGTTTAAATGACGCCGGAGACAAACGAAATGCCCCGATTTTTCGCTCCGTGGCTCTCCTTATCCTCCTGGCTATTGCGGTGGTAGCCGTGGGGATGGCGCTTCCACTGATACGTTATCTTTATGATCGTCCCGGCTTCCTCTGGGTCAGCATGGCATCGGCCGCGGCCGTGGGCCTCCTCCTAGTCGTCGCCCCGGTCCGAGCCCGAGTGTCGCTCCGCCGGAAGGTCCTTTTCTCGGGTTTGGCCGCAGGCCTGGCCCTCGCCCAGGTGGTAAGCGTCTACCTCGACTTCGGCGCACCGCCCCTCTGGACAGCCGGCCCCGAGATCTTGGCTGTCTTCCGGGAAATGGTTCATATTCTCTTATACGGCTTTCTGGCTTTCGCGGCGTCCCGATTCTCTGAAAACGGATCTCGGCGGCTGGGCCCTCACTATCACCGCTTTCGCCTATGCCTTTATAGCCGGAATTGCCGACGAAACGGTTCAGTGGCTCCATGCCTTCCGGGTAGGCGACCTCCGGGACGTCCACCTGAACGGGGTCAGCGCCATCGTGGGACTGCTCTACGGAGCCGCTCTGGCACCGGTCCCGGCTGCACGGGTCACACGAGCCGGACGTATCCTGATGACTCTGCTGATGGCGGCCCTTCCACTTCTATATGTGGAGTTTTACCTCCGAACCCAGACGGGCCACTGGATCTGTGACACAAAAGACAACTGCTTCACCTCGCACTTCTCGGCCGAGAGACTGGCGGCTGGAGCTCGACGATCGGACCGAACGCTGGAAGCTCGTGTCACCGGGTACGCTGGCCGCGGCGGCGGTCGAGCCGCGCTTCTGGGCCTTCGAGGATTATTTCCTGACGGAAGCACGGGCACACTTTCGGCTGGCCAATGAGGCCGCGGCCGGCGGGGATTGGGGAACCGCCTGTCCGGAAATCCAGTTCCTCGTCGATTTTTACTCTCCGAGCGTTCCCGTTATGGGGGTACGCCCGAAGGACTACAACTGTCCAGACGAGGCCCGCGGGTTTCGCAGTCGGGCTTTCAATCATCTGGATACCCACGCGCCGCAAGGACGCTGGAGATTCCTTGCGGTGCTCGCCTCCTTGGTGCTTGCAGGGATTGGCCTCAGGAGATTTGTTTCCTCGCGTTCTTTGCCCCAGAATTGAGGCCGCAATCGAAGTCAGAAATATGGAGGAGAAAGCCGTGCTCCGAAACTCGTTGATACTTGCAGCCACGTTGGCTCTTGTTTTTGCCGCCGGTGCCCAAGAAACGCCGGACACCACCTATCGAACACCGCCCAAGGCCCTGGTTGAGCTGGTAGACGCTCCCGTGACACCCAACGTTTCGGTGGGACCGAACCAAAAGTGGATGGTGGTCATGGAGCAAGTAGGCTTGCCGTCCATCACGGAGCTTTCCCAACCGGAGCTTCGTATCGCCGGAATGCGCATCAATCCCCGAACCAACGGGATGAGCCGGCCCCGCAACGCTTACTCTGGTCTAACGCTCGTGAGTATCGCGGATGGAGCGGCCAAAGCGATCCGCGCAATTCCAAGCGACTCTGTCATCCAGAACGTTTCCTGGTCTCCCGACGGCAAGCACTTGGCTTTCACAGTAACCAGAGACCATGAATCGAGCTCTGGGCGGCCGAGGTCGAGACCGGCGGCGCCAGGCGACTCGGCGACGTCAAGCTGAACGGCGCTTATCGAGGGAGTCCTTATCACTGGCTCTCCGACAACCGAACCATTGTTGCCAAAACCATTCCCTCCGACCGCGGCTCGGCGCCCAAGGCACCGACCGTTCCCGGAGGACCCGTCGTCAAGGAGAACATCGGCAAGACGGCTCCGGCTCGCACCTATCAAGATCTTCTGAAGAATCCACATGACGAAGACTTATTCGAGTACTACTTGAGCGCCAGCGTCGCCCGGATCACGCTCGACGGCGCCGTCGCTCCGATCGGCGCTCCCGGGCTCGTTCGGCAGGCCCTCCCCTCCCCCAACGGAAAGTTCATCCTGGTCGAATCGATGCACCGTCCCTTTTCCTATTTGGTGCCCTACTCCCGATTCCCCAATCGAGTAGAGATTTGGGATCTCGACGGACGTGTGGTTCGTGAAATGGCGGACGTTCCACTGGCCGAGGAAGTACCGATTTCTTTCGATTCAACAACGCCGGGGCCACGTTCCTTCGGCTGGCGCGCCGACGCTCCGGCATCGATCCATTGGACGGAAGCTCTCGACGGTGGCGACCCCCGAAGCCAGGCCGACTTACGGGATCAGGTTTACCTGCTCCCGGAGCCCTTCCAAGGGGAAGCCGTGCCGATCATCGGCCTCGGTTTGCGCTTCCTCGACATCGAGTGGGGCAACGACCGGCTCGCCCTAGTCTCGGAACGATGGCGAAAAAACCGCAAGATACGAACGTGGATGGTCGAACCGGGCTCCCCGGATACCGAGCCGGTGCTGTTGTTCGACCGTTCTTATGAAGATCGTTACGCGCGACCCCGGCAGTCCGATCCTTCGGTTTTCAGCCTCGGGCGCGCACGTTCTCCACACCACGGACGGAGGGAGCTCGATTTTCCTGTCGGGCCAAGGAGCATCCCCCGAGGGGAACCGGCCTTTCCTCGACAAACTCGATTTGAAGACGAAAGAGGCCGAGCGTCTCTGGCAATCGGAAGCTCCTCATTATGAGGTAGTGGTCGAGCTGCTCGATGACGAGGGACAAACGCTCGTGACCCAGCGGGAGTCGAAAACAGACCCACCCAACTACTATCGTCGTGATCTGAAAGCCAGAGGCAGTCTGGCGCTCACGGATTTTCCTCACCCGGCACCACAACTTGCCGATGTCCAAAAAGAGCTCATCCGTTACCCGAGAAACGACGGTGTAGAACTTACTGCGACACTCTATTTGCCCCCGGGGTACTCGCCCGAGCAGGGTCCGCTGCCGATGCTCATGTGGGCCTACCCGCGCGAGTTCAAAAGCGCCGCGGCGGCGGCCCAGGTCACGGACTCACCCTACCGTTTCATTCGTCTCCGTCCGACGAGTCATCTTTACTATCTCGCTCTAGGCTACGCCATTCTGGACGGTCCGACGATGCCTATCATCGGCGAAGGAGACGAGGAGCCGAACGATACCTACGTGAAACAGCTCGTGGCCAGCGCCCAAGCCGCGGTGGACGAAGTGGTGCGCCGCGGAGTCGCCGACCGAGACCGGATCGCCATCGGCGGCCATTCCTATGGGGCGTTCATGACGGCGAATCTCCTCGCTCACTCCGATCTCTACCGGGCCGGCATCGCTCGAAGCGGCGCCTATAACCGGACGCTGACCCCCTTCGGCTTCCAGGCCGAAGAGCGTACCTATTGGCAGGCACCGGAGATCTACTTTGCCATGTCGCCCTTCATGCACGCGGAGAAAGTGAACGAGCCCATTCTTCTCATCCACGGCATGGCCGACAACAACTCCGGCACGTTCCCTGTGCAGAGCGAGCGGTACTACCACGCCCTCAAGGGACACGGAGCCACGGCCCGTTTGGTCATGTTGCCGCATGAGAGCCATGGATACCAGGCTCGTGAATCGGTCATGCACATGCATTGGGAGATGTTCGAGTGGATGGAGCAGTACGTAAAGAACGCTCCACCGCGAAAGACATCCAATTAGAGAAGACAGAATACAGAAGACAGGAGACAGAAGGGAAATCGAGGACGGCTGCGCCGTCGGCATCAGGATTGCTGGTCGAGCCCCGCCTTGGCCGAATTCCCAGAGTTTTTTCAGAGCTTAAATGGGCGGTGGGCTGGTAGATAAACAACGAGCCCTGGTCTGAAATAAAGGATATTGCGATGGAATTGAAAAGACTGGATCCAGAAGATTTAGAAATGATTCTCGGCACGCTCAAAGATTTTGCCGTGCGGGAGATGCCGTTAGAAAAACGTATCCAGTGGGATCACGATGACGTCTGCCCGGAACAAGTCGTCCGCGCGATGATGGGACCCGAAGTGGGACTGCATTTGGTATTCATTCCAGAAGAATACGACGGTCTGGGCGGAGGCGCATACGATGTGTATCGCTTATCGATGGAATTCGCCAAGATAGATTTGGGTTTGGCCACATCGATGCTTGCGGTGGCCCTGGGTATCGATCCGATACGGGTGGGTTCAACTCATGAGCAAAAACAAAAATGGATGACCCGTATTGCCAACGATGGACTAATCGTCGCCTACGCCGTGACGGAGCCCGAGGCAGGCTCCAACTTGGAAAGCCTGATGACCAAGGCCGAGCGGATTACGGACGATGCGGGGAATGTCACGCATTACAAGATCAACGGCGTGAAACAATTCATTTCGAACGGGTCGATTGCAGATTTATACACGGTCCTGGCTAAGGCACCGGACGGTCCGACGTTTTTTGCCGTGGAGCGCAAAACCGAGGGAATCGCGGCCGGCCAACACGAAATCAAGCACGGGATCAGGCTTTCCAATACCGCACAAGTCATGTTCAACGATGTGATCGTACCGGCCGAGAACTTAATCGGAACCTGTGAAGGTCAAGGCATGAAACAGGCCAACGCCGTGTTCGGGTTCACTCGGTTGATGGTGGCGGCTTTTGGCTTGGGTGGTGGATTGTCCGCTCTCGAAAAAGCCATTGCTTACTCCAAGCAGCGCAAACAGTTCGGCACATTTCTATACGAGAAACAGGGATACACTCACAAACTCCTCGTTCCCAATAGCGTCCGTCTAGCGGCTGCTCGAGCCTATATCGAGCATGTCGCTCATCTGTTGGACACCACCGAGTCTGACCTGCAAATAGAAGGGTCCATCGCCAAATTGTTTGCGACAGAATCAGGAAACACTGCAGCGGAGGATGCAATTCAAGCATTGGGAGGATACGGATACTGCGCGGAGTACGAGGTGGAAAAGATCAAGCGCGATACTCGGATTTTGACGATCTATGAGGGGACATCGGAGATTCAGCAGAACATTATCGGCGTTTTTCGGATGCGGCAGAACTTCAAGAGCAAAGGCAGGTTCTACAATGAGATGGCCGACGAAGTTGCGGATCTCGAGCACGTGGGCGGCCCCGCCGTCGCTCGCGCGGCGCGCTTTCTGTCGGAGTGCTCGATTTTGTTGTTCCGGAAGAAGTTGACCCGGCAGCAACATGCTGTGTTCCAGCTGGCGTTGGCCATGACCGATGTCGAGACCGCCGTCGCCTTGTGTAAAGCGGCCGCAAAAGAAGACGATGAGCTACTCCCTGCGCAGTCACGGATTTATGCGGCCACGATCGCGATGGCGGTACCTGAACGGTTGTTGAGTTTGTTCTTGAGTGTCGGAGTGCTGGATCGAGCTGAGCAAGACGATTTGTTGAACAAGGCCGATCTCGAGGGGGCAGTTAAGACGTCCGCGGGTGTGATGGCGGATATGGACCTCGTGGCTCGAAAAATCACCGAAGCGTAACGATAATCTGAACAGTCTAGACTGACACAACGGGAATTGAGCCATTTGATTCAGAAGCCCCACTCGCAATAACATCGTGCTTCTTTGTCAGACGGAGAGGACAACATGGCAGTAAACTCTGAAAAAGTGAAAGAAGCAACGCTGGCCACGCTCCCCGGCGACGATGTTCGCCAGATCATGTGGCGCTTCGCCGATCGGTCCGACCTCCAGAGGGTCGTGCAGTCGACTCGTTCCGTGGCTCGCGGAATCGTTGCTCGTCTGGTGGCCGAGGGACAACGAAACACTCACGATTGGACAGAGAAAAAGGACGAAATGCTCCCGGCTTTCGATCAAGCCGGTATCACGGCCCTATCGATCGACCCGGAGTATGGCGGATATATCGAAGGTCCCAAAAACTTGGCCTTGGCATTGGCCGCGTTCGAAATGGCCTGGGTTGACGGCGGCGCCGCCACGTCCAGCTTGGCCGGCCACTTGGCCCTTTCACCCATTCACGAAAGAGGCACTCCGGAACAGAGGGAGTTCTACACGACGCGATGTGTGCCGCCGCAGCCGGGAGAGGACCGCAACGTTTGGCGCGGAGCCTTTGCCCTCACCGAGCCTCTCCCCTACGTTGGCGTGGACACACGAGTCCTTTCCGGCACCGTACGCATCGAAAAATGGGACGAGGGTGAGGAGCCCACTCTGAAGGTGGACAAGCGAGGCCGCTTCATTACCGCCATGGGTTATGCGAACTTCGTCGTGGCCGCCGTCCATTCCGTTGACGAGCGTATCAAGGGAAGCTGTATGGTCATCTTGGAGGAGACCGACCCGGGTCTTTACGATCGCGGTGCTCCAACCCGCAAGCTCGTGCACCAACTCTCCTCCACTCACGATCCGGTCCTTAGTCTAGAAGTACCGGCCGGTCGCATCATCGGGGGGTATACCATCCAGGACGGCGCCATCGTTCCCAATTACGATCACAGCGAGATCATCCGCGCCGTCTTTCGCCGCACTCGGATCACCGTCGGATTGATGACCTCGGCCAAGCTACTCTCCGCCGTCGAGCCGGTCATCCGCTACCACCGTGAAAGGTATCGTGGCGGCGCAGCGGGCCAACCCGGAACGCCTCGGTACGAAATGGGGCTCCAACAGAAAGAAGATGTCCTTCACCGTCTCGTGGACGTCTGGGCAACGGGTGAAGCCAGCGCCTCACTGGGATTCGCAGCAGCGCGGCTCTTCGACGACTTCGATCCTCTCGAAAGCAAGAAGGACCAGGTCCTGACGGAAAGAGGAATCGAAGGTGGACGCGCCCAGTACAAAGCCATGAAACAAGTCGAAGCCGATGCGGTGGAGTATCTGAAGCTTTCCGCTAAATCGGAGACGGAACGCGATCAAACTCGTTTCGAAGAGCTGGAAAAAGACTTCCTCGTTCAATACGCCCGCCAGGATGTGTTGGCCAATGTGCTCTGCCCCGCCACCAAACTCTGGAACACGGGTCATGGTGCCAACATGATGCGAGAGGCCGTAAGCTTGATGGGCGGATACGGCATCACCGAGGACTGCCCGGGTTTCCTCGGACAAAAATGGATGGACGCACAGCTCGAAGCGACTTACGAAGGCCCGGAAGCCGTTCAACGACGGCAGTTGTCCATCATGATGACCAACGAAGTTTTTTTGACTCAGTTCAAGCTCTGGATTCGTGAGATGAGGCACATTGCGGGCGAGCGCCCCGGTACCGGGGCCTGCACCGTGGCCTCTTCGATGGAGCTATGGCTCTGGACGCTTCGGCATCTTCTCGACTCCAAAGACGCGGACGGCAGAGACCTTTTTCGCGATCAGCGACAGGGGATCACCTTTCCCATGGCGGATGCCCTGTGCTGGCTACTTGCCTCGCGTTACCAGATTCTCGATCTCATCGAGCTCGACGAAAAGGGAGAGCAGTATCCCGCCCCAGCCGATGCGCTCCCCGGATTCGTCCATTTCTTTACGGACCTTTGCCACGTCCAGGCGGCGCGGGCCGCCGGGGAGGTGAGTCGCACCTGTGCCGAGTTGGCCTTCGGATACAACCGACATCCCTCTTGGGACAGGGACGGGGCAGCGTGTTTCCGAGCCGATGATCTGGTCGAGCTCGAAGCAGTTATGCCCGGGATCGAAGCCGGAGTCGGAGGCGCGGGCGACGTGATCGACTCCGACGGCTCCCACGCCCACAAGGCAGGGCCTTGCGTAAAATTCACCGGCATGGACACTTTCGTTCGCCTGCGGGGCAAGCTGGACGGTTGTCTTTCCGGCTCGGGTTTGGCGAAAGACAGGGCCGCCCATGCGATCGCGCATGTGATGATTCCCGAGGCTTTGGACTACCCGCAATAGAGGGTCTTCTAGGCCAAGAAGCCGTATTTCTTCATCACCTTTCGGACCGCTTTTGCCGTTGCGGCGACCGCCTTTTTGACGTCTTTCGGATTGGTTGTTTGGCTTAGACCGGACCAGACTAGTTTTTCGGTTTTGACATCGTAGATATTGGTTTCGACCCCAACGAGCCGGTCGGAACGATAGTAGCCGGGCGAATAAGCGAGCGGATAAGCCCATCCGTAATACCCGTAAAACGAGTTATAGGCCATCGGGTAGCTACCGGGAACGTAGCTCACCTCGTTTTTGTCGTAAACGGGACGCATCACGATGATGCCGTTGACACCCGACTCGGTGACCGCTTTTCGGACGAGGCTCTCGTCCTCTAATCCCCTGTCCGGTAGCACGGTGTAGGCGGCGATCGACTCGACGTTTTTGATTTGCCGCACCATCTCATCTTCTCCAGCCCGGCGCTCGAATTTCTCTTGAAGGATCACAAGAGCCATCACCTTTTCGAACTTCAGGGGTCCCCTCTCGGGATAGACCCAGTTCTTGACCATTTTGGTCGAAGCGCATCCAATGCTGATGAATAGAATTGCTGTCACAAGTGCGAAGCGTAAAGCGTTTGATTTCAAAGCATTCTCCTTTCGGCCGGCGTAAGCGCGCCCGACCGTCGAAACACCCTATTGTATCCCGTCCCGGCATTTCAGCCCCGTTTGCGCTCCTCTCGCGACCGGTAGGTTTGAAAACTCGAGTACCAAAAAAAGAAGCAGAAAAAGGCTGGCGTTTTTTCCCAAGGAGAATATTATTAGAGACGACCTAAGAGAACTATCATGACTACCGTACCCGATGAGTCCGCCCTGACCCTGAGACGAACCTTTGCGGCACCGCGGGCACGGGTGTTCGAGGCGTGGACAGACCCGTACGCCATGAAGCAATGGTGGGGCCCTAGGGACTATGAACCCCGGACCGCTGAGGTCTCACTCAAGGCCGGAGGCCGATACCGGGTAGGAATGCGCAAACGGCGGGTCGGCCAAATTTTCTTCTGCTCGGGAACCTATCGTGAAATCGCCCCACCCGAACGCCTCGTTTGCACTTTTCGATGGGAGCTACCGGACACGAACACGGGTGACACTCTAATAACGTTGGAGTTCATCGACCGAGATGAAGAAACCGAAACGATACTCACTCAGGTTGGATTCCGCAGCTCCGAATCCAGAGATCAGCACAAACAAGGCTGGGTGAGCGCTTTCGACTGCCTCGATGATTTTCTGCGCGAGTGAGACAAACAAGTCGTCCATCTGCAAGGGTTAACGACAACGGAATATACTTCAGCCGGCTTGGTGGTCGTTCCTCCGGCAGTTCTATTGATGAACACAAAGACATGCTAGTGTCCTGTATCAGTGGATCGTTGCATAAAGCTCGAGGTCATTTTGTGTGCTGGCAAGGCGTGCCGACGAAGAACTATCGTGATATTTCGAGGAGGCGCAACGCAGTCAGCGCACAAAAGGGGCCGAGATTTATGTGACGAATTACTGACACAGGGCACTAGGATGACATCCGGCTAATTATCAATTGAATTTACAATTAGCCAATAGAGACAATAAACCACTTAAATACAACCGTTTACGTCAGCGAATCGCCGACTTTGAGGCCCGCGCGCGAGTGAAAACGTTCCCTTGACCGCAACTTCCCCGTTGACAATCATTCTTCTACCCCGAGCGATCACGTCCGTTAGGTTGAAATCCGAATCCATCATGATGAGATCGGCATCCTTGCCGGCGCAGATTTCTCCCTTTCGAGCGAGGTTGTAGAACTTCGCCGGGTTGGTCGAGAAGAGCCGGATCGCCGACTCGAGGTCCGAGATTTGATTCTGCATAAGGAATCGGAAGTTCTTCAGCAGGCTGCGCGGGTCGGCAACCGTCAACCCCGTCATCCGGCCACGTTCGTCGAAGACGGCCAAGCTTCCGTTCGCATCCGAGCTGACCGAGATATTCTCAAAGGGAACATTCTTGTCGCGGTAGAATCGGAGCGCTGATGCAACGCTGAGAGTGCGTTCGTCCGACGCCGGATCGTCAAAGGCATTCAGATCGACATGACCTCCAGCTTCGATGAAAGGCACCGCGTGCTCGAGCAGACCTTTACTGTAGTTGATGTGGGTTGGGATGAACTGGGTTGGCGGAATGCCGGTGGTTTTCACCAATCGATAAAGCATTTCGAGCTTGGAATCGTCGGCGCCGATATGAAGATGTAGGATACCTGCCTTGCCTCCCAACAGTCCTCCTAGACGACATTGGGCGGCTATCTTGGCAAGATCTTCGTAACTGGGTTGAGTGGAAAGCGGTTCCGCGATAGCCACCTCTCCAGCCCCGATGACCTTGTCAATCAAAATGAGATTCTGATCGAATGGAGCCTGTTAGGCTCATCGGTGGCACGCCCCAGCCTCCCGTGAACAAGTAGGTTTCGACACCTTCCTCATCGAGCGCCCTCGCTTTCGACAGCAACGATTCCAGGTGCCGGGTCGTGCAATCCGTCCCCAGGCAACCGACGACGGTCGTGACTCCACTCGAAGCAATGGACTCAACGGTAATCTCCGGAGCTCGAGATGTGGGCCCTCCTTCACCGCCACCACCGAGGATATGGACGTGGCTGTCGACGAAAGCAGGCATCACCAGCTTGTCCGAAGCCTCGAGGATATCGACATCGATGCCGGTCGTGGAAATCGAGGAAGGCTCACAGACGGCCGCGATCTTACCGGCCGCGACGAGAACGTCCTTCTTTCCCAAATCACGAGGTGAAAAGACCCGGCCTTCACGGATGAGAGTAAACATCTTTTCTCGTTGCGCCATCGACTCATCTCCTTATCGGAAACCGAGCAACTATAACCTCTTTTCAGAATTGCTTTCGAGAGTGGCGCCGAGATGTTCAGCTCGAACTTTTCCGCGAACCGGCGCGTGCTGATCGGCACTCTATCATCTGATTTCAAGTACCAACCCCGTCAACCAGCCATTTCCTCAACGGGAACCCTTATGACACAAATGCCTATACCGAACCGAGTGCAGTAGGTAGGGACTGATATAAGCTCCGCTACCAATTCGTGGGTTTCAAGAATATTCGCCTGTAGACGGTCAAAGTAGAAGACAAAGGGAACCAAATACGGCACTCACCATTCGGTAGGACGCAAGAGAGCTTAAAACCAACAACAACTCCTCCCGGTTGGAGTCGGCTGGCCTACGCACGTGTCAAAGCTGTATCATAGGCCGCGTGGTGAACAGTTCTGGCCGGCACAAAGGAAAAGTAAACTATGAAAATCTCAGGATCTCGCCTGCGCAACCTCCAATTCGCACTAGTTTTTGTATTCGGTCTTTGGCTGACAGGCTGCGGTGAACCCGTGACGACGCCGCAAGACGAGGCCAAACCGGAGGTCGTTGAAAGTCCGGCGGAACGCGACATCATCGCCAGCAACGCGTTTTTCTATTACGCCGATCTCGAGGGGGCCGTGAGATTTTACGAAGAGATCTTGGGACTCGAGACCGTGGCGGACTATGGTTTCGCCAAAATCATGCGGGTCGCAGCCACGTCGTACCTGACTTTGGTTGACGCCGAGTCGGGCATGCACACCGCCGACGAGCCGAAGACAGTGGCCATCGCCCTTCTGACCGATGAGCTCGACGAATGGTACGAGTATTTGAAAAAAGAAGGCATTCCCACAAGGTCCGAATACAACCCCGTTGAAGGTCGCCCCCATCACGGGTTCGTAGTCGAGGATCCGGAGGGTTACTACCTCGAGTTCGAACGGTTCAATCCCCACCCGGAGAACGAAAAGCTCATGCCCAAGTTGGACGGGATAGAGTCCCTCTATCCTGCGCCGGGAGCTGCTACCCGGAGACCCAAAAATCTCGGATTCAAGGCCACCGTGCTCTGGCTCTACTACAAAGACATGGAAGCGATAGAGCGTTTCTACGAAGAGGTCATGGGATTCGAGCTGGTGGTCGATCAAGGATGGGCCAAGGTTTATACCGTGTCTCCCACCGGTTTCATCGGTCCCGTCGATGGCGAAAAAGGAATGCATTCCTGGACCGAGAAGAAGGGTGTCACCGTTTCGTTCATTACCACGAACGTCGACCCGTGGTTCGACCACATGAAGGCCCAGGAAACCTTCGAGCTGCGCCATCAAGAGGTCGCAGAAGAAGACCGCGCGGCGGTCCGGGTTTTCGTCGGCTACGATCCCGAAGGCTATTTTTTCGAGTTCGATACATTTCTGGAGAAAGAAGAAAGCAAGAAACTTCTCCAGTTATTGGCGCAATAGCCCGACTTCAACGGGGCGACGGCGCTTCGGCCGAGCTCGTGTGCATTGGTCGGCCTCGGCCGCAAACTGCCGATAGATTTTTCGAGCCTCGTCGAACTGCGCGTGAACGTGGCCTTTTTGTGTCTGCGATCGCCAACCGGCCCACGTTTCCGCCATTTCTTGTAGCTTGGTCACGGTTAGCCCTCACGCTTAATGGCTCTCGGGAAGCGTGTATTCGAGCTCGTAATAGTGCTTCCCCGCCTCGATCTTGATATCCATCGCGCCCGCAAGACCTTTGAGCTCCCCGGTACCGGAGTCCGGCACCACAGTGACCGTTAATTGCGGTGCCCCGCGCGTCATGGTGCCGCTGTGCTGTAGTGCAAAAGTGCCGTTGTGACCGTTCAGTGTTCCGCTAACCCACTCGATGGCGACGTAGCCGGCCGAGCCTTCGACGCTCGTGGTAGCACTGAGCATCTCCCCCTTGCTGCTGGCATCGAGAGCACCGTGGAACTGCTTGTCGATGGACATTCTACCGAACTTTGCCCCGTCGTCTTGGTTGACGGACGACTGAGGCGTTAGCTTCACGTCGAACGAACCACTCACACGAGTCGTCACAATCTCCTCCTTTTGGAACGTACCTGAGCTCGCTGTATAACCTTGCGCACATAGCGAGAAGCCGACCATAAATAGAAGACAGATACCTGCGCTCCGCCGAGTAGCGGCTCGAAATCGGTTCTTCATTTCTCCTCCGCTAAGTGGCCGTTGCGACCTATTCGAAACGGACTACTCCTGGTATATCTGTATGAGATTGCCGCAAGTGTCATCAAACACGGCGATGGTCGGCCGGCGTCATCGTAGTACCTTCAGCAACTGCTGTTCGAATCCATCCGGCAGACTCACACTGAGCCTCCGTTGGAATCCGTGTCCTTTGAGGGCTTTCTTCCCGCAGGCAACGTTCCGACAGAGGTAGGCACCCCTACCGGGCTTGACGGCTTCTTCATCGATCTCCAACCGCCCCCCCAGGCTCCGAACGACGCGCAACAGTTCGTGCTTGGGACGTTTGCGCCGGCAGGCGATGCAGGAACGGAGGGGCTGATGGATCATAAGTGGTTCCACAAACGTCGATTGGATTCAGGACACATTGAGAATTTCCTTCAGATTCGTGGGAAGGATGATGGTGAAAGTCGTTCCCTTCCCCACCTCACTTTCCACCATGATCTCGCCGTGATGCTCCTGGATAATTTGATACACGATAGACAAACCCAACCCGGTCCCGACACCCACGCCCTTCGTCGTGAAGCCCGGATCGAATATTTTGTCCAGAGACTCTTTGGGAATTCCAGCGCCCGTGTCTGTGAATCGAATCATCACTTTGTCGTTTTCGTGAGTCGTCGCGATAGTGATCTCACCCTTACCCTGGATCGCTTGCTTGGCGTTGATGAGGAGATTCACAAAGACCTGGTTGAGCCTCGCCATGAAGCAATAAATTCTGGGAACGTCTTTCCCGTAGTTGCGATGCACGACGATGTCGTACTTGATCTCGTGATGAATGAGCGTGAGCGTGTCTTCGAGCCCCTCGTGGATATTACTCTCCACGAGCTCCGCCTCGTCGAGTCGGGCGAACGCGCGCAGCCGGCGCACGATCGTCGTTACGCGATCGGTCCCCATCTTGATGACCCGGTTGGCGTCCCCGACCACTTGAATGAGAGACTCCATCTTCCGGTGCTTGGGCGAGTCCTCTTGGCACTCGGAACGAACCAGCTCGCACAACCTGTCCGTCGCCTTCATCAGTGTGTCGTGCATGCTGCCCACTGAACCGATAGGAGTATTGATCTCGTGGGCGATTCCCGCCACCAACTTCCCCAAGGACGCCATCTTCTCGGACTGAACGAGCTGGGCCTGGGTAGCCTTGATGTTGCGATTGGCTTCCTCGAGGTCTTCCACGAGCATTTTTATCTTCGTAATGTCATGAGCGACCCCGATAATCTCTTGAACGTCGCCTTCGTCGTTCGGGATCATCGAAGAGTTAGAGACGAACCAGCGTAGATTCCCCTTCTTGTCGAGAGCTCGCCACTCGTTCCCCTCGCTCTTCTCGCCCGATTCGATTCCCTCGATGAACCACCGCCTGGCCCGCGCCGCATCGTCTTCGTGGAGCAAGTCCTCCAGGGGCCGCCCGAGGTAGTCTTCGTCCCGAAATCCGGTGACCTTCTCGAATTTTGGAGACAAGTAGGTAAACCTGCCGTTCGCATCCAGCGAATAGATGATCTCATTGGCGTTTTCCACCAGTTTTCGAAACCGTTCTTCGCTAACTCGAAGTGCCTCGAGCGCCTTCTTTCGGCCCAGATAGCCGCCCATCATGTCGGAGGCGGTGCGCAGCAACCTGATTTCCTCTTCGTTCCAATTTCTTTCTTTCCTTACGTCATGGAATCCAATGAATCCGTACCACTCCCGATTGACCCAGACCGGCAACACCAGGATAGAGAGAACGTTTCCTTCCCGTGCCATGGATTGAATCTCGGGAGACAAGCTTTTAACGGGACCTCCAAAAGGCTGATTGTCGACCAGTAGCTTCCGCCAGGGCGCCAGAGCATCGGTGTATTGAAAATGCCGGGGCCCGGCCCGGTTGAACCTCGACTCGATCCCGGGAGCGCAAACTTCATGTATCAATCGCGTAGACAAGCCGAGGTCTCGGTCTTCGTAGTTCTCGAAGATATGCACCCGGTCCGCATCGGTCGCCATCAGAAGGTGTTCCAGAGACTTGCGCATCACCTCCTTTTCATCTTTATCTTGCAGCAAGGCCTGCGAACAACCGGCCAGGCCTTCTTCATATCGGAGGCGCGCCGCGAGCCGTGCCTGATCTTTCTTCGCCTCGGTGACGTCGCGACCGATACCGACAAAATGGATCAGAGCACCTCGGTCGTTTCGAATGGGAAAGACTGATAAGTCGATGAACCTCTCAGAGCGGCCCTCATCTTTCGCCCGGACTTCGCCCCGAAACCTGCCTTCCGTCTCCAAGCACCGTTCGACCGCCTCACCGTCAGTGGGATTGATAAATGCCGACGCTTTTTTCCCCAACGCGTCGGGCTCGGAATAACCATGGGAACGTTGCTGTGCAGGATTGCATTCGAGAAGATGTCCCTCGGGATCGGTAATGCCGATCCCATCGCTCGAGGCCAAGAAAATGCGGTGGTAGAGCTCGCGCTTTTCTTCCGCCCGCCTACGCTCCGTGATGTCGATCCCGGTGCCGATGATGTGTTCCACCATGTCCTCATTTCCGACGATGGCGGTATTGGACCAGGCAATCAAACGGCGGTCTCCGCTTTTGGTGAGCCAGTAGTTCTCGAACTGGCTCGGAAAATGGCCGGCGCGAAGGCTGGCAAAGCTCGCTTTGACCTCGGCCATTTCTTCGGGCACCAGAAAAATGTCCCAGAAGTACCGGTCCCTGACCTCCTCGAATCCGTAGCCCGTAATTTGCTCACAGGTTCGGTTGAATCGAACGATCCGACCGGTCGTATCGAGAACGACGACCAGAGCGCCGGCGGTATCAACGACCACCGAGGAAAAGTCCCTTTCTTTCCTGAGCGCCTCCCCCACGCGCTTGCGCTCGCCGACCTCGCGCTGTAGAGCGTGATTGGTCTCAATGAGCTTACCCGTGTGTTCATCGAGTTTATTTTGAAGGAGCAGGTTCGATTCAAAGAGTGAATAGGACGAGCCCGCCGCGTCGGTGCTGCGCTCCACCCGGTTCATGAGCGCTTCATTGACTTTGGTGAGTCTTTCGACTTCGGCAACCAGGGCGGCGATGCGTTCGGATGGGTCGGCGCGCTCCATCATCGTCAATCCCCCAAAGCGATTCCGGTAAACGTCTGATTGATGTGAACGGAAAGAAACTGCTCGCCGTAGGTATTGAATCCGATCACGCGGTTGCGAGTCAGGATCTCGTTTACCGCCTTCTCGAGCTGTTTCTCCTGAACTTCCAATCTGCGAAGCACACAGTCGCAGCCGATGGTCAACTTGATATCGGGTATCTCGCCCCGTACACATTCGAAGGCGTCCTTCAGGTTTTCGACGAGCTGCTCGCCGGTGGCAAGCCGCAGAACGAGCCCCTCATCGATGGCACAGAAGAAGGTCAGGCTGCCGTCGTCGTTCTGTTTTTGGATGGAGCGAACATAATACTGGCCACCCAGCCGGAGCATCAACGGATGCGCCGAGAATAGGGTGGAACTCAGTTCTTCGACGCGCCTTCCGATGATACGCGCGTACTCCTCGGCGGCGGAACGACCGTTGATCTCGTGCACCAGGCGATGCTCGGGTGTCGCCTTGGAGATGACTAGACGAGTTTCGGTAGCAACGAAGTGCTGTGTCTTGATGAGACGAAACGGCAAAGTCGTGGTGAACAAGGTAAAGAGCGCCGCGTCCGAAACGAATCGGCCATCATGATAGATCCATGTTTCGTCGAATCTCATATCGTCCCCGGACGATCCTCCGACGATGGGAACGTCTTCGAGAGCGTTTCCCAGCAAGGCAATAACCTGTTCTTCCATGAAGGACAGTCCATCGATGAACAACAGACCGAATGAGCGGGCCTCAGGAGATCGGTCGAACGTCTGTTTCAGCTTCACGCGAACATCGTTGACGACACGCTCGACCTTCACCGAGTCGAGGTCCCTCAAGGACTCGATAAGATAGGAGTGAGTCTCGATCTCGCGGCCGGCAAGGCTGAAGCCCGTGATGGATCCGCTCTCGTAGCCTTTTGCCGAGATCTCCCCCGCCGTCGTGCACCCGATAACCGGTTCATGAAAGCTGGCGCGGATCTCGCCGGCCAGAACCTTCATGTCAAACCGCGGTGAGATGAAAAGAACAGTGAGGGAAGCGTCCGGTTGCTCCAGTTGTTCCGCTACTTCACGGACGGCTTCGGCGACTGACGGAGCCCTAGAGCAAGCTGTCTTCACTCTCAGTCTCGATGCATCGTGGGACACGTCGCGTTCCACCTCCTTCACGAGAACCAAAGCCGAATCGCAAAGATCACCACGGTGACGGTAACGACCCGCCGAATCCAACGATGTCCCTTGAGTATCGTCAACCGGGCGCCCGCAATACCACCGAGCGTGTTGCCCGCCGCCAGGGTCAAACCCAGAGGCCAGTTTACCAAGCCCTGCCAGGCGAAAATGCTCAATGAGAGTAAAGTGAAAGCCAGAATACAAAAAACCTTGAGCGCGTTACCTTGAACCAGATCGAGCCCGGCCATGGTGGTGACGGCAAGCACCAGAAAGCCGACTCCGGCCTGCACGAAGCCTCCATAAACACCGACAGCGAAAAATCCGAGCATCACGGCGAGACGACGGCCTTTGGAAAGCTCACCCGAATCTACTTTTTCGGCCCCAATCGGACTCAGAAGCGTCCACAGGGTCACAGCCACCATCAGGAAAGCCAGAATTTTGCGGAATGCTTCGTCTCCGATAACGACGGCGGCGGCGGTTCCCAACCCCGCGCCAACAATCGCAGGACCGGCGGCTGCGAAAGCTCGACGCCAGTCCATGAGCCGGTTGTTGTGAAAGCTCCAGGCGGCACCTATGTTCTGAAACAAAATGGCCACCCTGTTGGTACCGTTGGCCATAGTGGGAGGCAATCCGAGAAAGATGAGGACGGGAATGGTCAGAAAGGATCCTCCCCCGGCCATAACGTTGAGCGCCCCCGCAATGAAACCGGCGGGAAACAAAACGAGATAGACAAGCCAGTCGGGCACAGCTAGATCCTCGCCCGCGTCACTTCTGAAGCTCCGCGGGGACCGGACGTTCCGGCGTGGGAATCTCGTTCGTAATAGAAACGATCCACCAGCGACCTTCTTTACGAATGAGCTGAAAGCTATCGACTCCCTGTTGCGGTGGTCTTTCCCCTCCTGGAATCCAAGCTTCATAGAGGACGAGGACGTGGGCGATGTCTCCCAAGACCATCGGTTTCGTACGTAGAATCTTCTCTACGAAGCCGGTCTTTATGACGTTAGATCCCTCAATGAACCGAACAAAGTCGGCGACGAACCCATCCACCGAAAAGACGGTCGTCTCTTCCCGGCTTGTACGCAGCACGACGATCCCCTCGTCGATGAACATCGACTTCACCCAATCCCAGTCCGGCGTTTGACCGGCCTCGAACGTAACGGCGTCGTAGAGTGCATTCACCAGACCTTCCGGCGTCTCGAATGCGGATTCGTCCGATGCGACCGCCGGCGAGAGGGACAACAAGGTTAGCGGCACCGCAAGAAGAACCGACGACAAGCACAGAGATTTCATGGCAATGGACCTCCAAAGATTGCAGAGAATTGGACCCGGCGGCACGGTCGACAACAGGTCCGGCAAACCGGGCATAGGATATCTGCAAGAGGAGGATTATTCCAACCACCATCGAAGCCAGGCACCCGCTAACGCCGTTGGCAGTAGCTGCATTTCCAACGGCTTCGGCGAAGCCTCGCTGTCTCGTCCGCTGTAGCCTCGCGAAGGCGGAAAGCCTGGTCTTAGAGCTCCTTCACTAAGGGCCCAACCAAGAATAACTTCCAGTTTTTGGCTGGACCCCAAGGTAAAAGAAACATGCCGGTTTTGTTAACCCTAAAGCGACAATAAATAAGCGAATCAGCTTTGGCAGACGCAACAAAAGCCATGATAGTGGCGGCTATTCTTGGGAAAGGGGTCTGTGATTCACTCATATATGAAGCAGTTCTAATGTGTCTTTACGCAATGGCTTTGTTGGCTCGTGTTCGCTTCAGGGCGAACCCTAATCCGAGTTCACGAAATCTACGCAAATTACTGGAAAAACAGGGACAGGTCCGTTTTTGGTGGAACGTTGTCTTTGCCAAAAAGGGACCTGTCCCCGTTTTTCCTGAAATTTACCCTGAGTTTATTGTCGGATTAGGGTTAACTTTCTAAATCTCGCACAAAACTTATAGAAGGAGTTTTGGGCCTGCCTTCAGGTTACGCGCCGGTTGCATCTGCACGTCATGCTCGTAATCCGCATGTCAACCCTCAAAATCCGCAGCTCATTGCCAGAATCCGCATGTCATTGCCGGCGGACGGCACTGCAATCTCTGCCGGGCTTAGACTGACCCGGCCTACAGCTGCTAATGATCTCCGGAACGAGGGTTCTCGTTTTGAACCTCCCACGCTCCGAATAGTCAAGTCGAAGTCTATACGCTACAATAGAATAAAGAGACATTCGGCGTTCCGTTCCGCCGGTGTAGCCCGGGAACATCACGTACTTGGTGCGCACCTCGATGCGGACAAATATCGAGTCCAATATTTCAATGACGATGAGAACCCTTCTCGATCTGATTCAGGAGTTCGCAGTCCTCAACGAAACGAAGACTCTTGCTAAAGGCGTGTTACCGCCCACCGAAGAGCAACGTTGGAGGGAGCTAAAAGAGTTCTACGACCTCTTGATGTCCCAGAGAGGTTACTGTGACCGTCCCGCCAGTCGTTTCACACCAACACAGATACGGGAAACCGTCTCAGCCCGCTTCCGACTTCGTGTGGTAACGGACATGGAGGTCATCGTAGAGCACGATTCGAGCTTTGTAAGCGCCCAAATCGGGAACCTCAGTTGCGGAGGCGTGCTTTTGCTTTGTGACTCCTCTATAGAGGTCGGCGCTCAGCTTACCTTGCATCTAACCGACATCGCCCGAAGCGAAGGGCTTCTAGTGACTCGCGGGGAGGTTGTATGGCAAACCGACCAAGGTGAAGCCTCGGGCCGGCGGCGCTATCGCCTAGGTGTTCGTTTCACCAGTCTCGAGAACGAAATACGGACCCGCCTGGACACGTTCATCGTGGAAACTCTCGAAAACCAGATCTTATCTCTACCGATGGATATGTTGGATGCGAAATTCATCCGCCGGGAGCAAATCAATCTTCCGTAAACCTTCCTCAAACGACTTACACGGAGCAGCCCTGAACCCATTTGCCACTGCCTGCTGGATCTGACTATCATCAATGGGGCAAACTGGGGGTTATGGTTCCAGGGATGCTGAGTAAGACGCCCCATACTATTGAAAAATAGGGATTTACCCGCCTCCGACAAACGCGCTCGACGAGCGCGGGGAAAGGCTCATGTTCGAAACCGCAGAACTTGGAAGAACCGTCTCTAAAAAAGAGTTCAAAGAACGAGTTCCGGCCCTGAGGGAGTCCTTGTTGACGACTCAGCAGGAGCTTCGGACATCGGCGAAGTTTCCCGTCATCATCGTTTTCGCCGGAGTTGACGGCGCCGGCAAGAGCGAAACCGTCAACCTAATGAACGAGTGGATGGATCCTCGCTGGATTACAACCAGAGCGTATGGTCTTCCCTCCGATGAGGTTCGCGAGCGTCCCGAGTTTTGGCGATACTGGCGTGATCTCCCGCCCAAGGGAAGAATCGGCTTCTTCCTGAGCGCCTGGTACTCGAATCCACTTCTTCAGAAGGTTTATGGGAAGCTTAAAGCCGGAGATTTCGAAGACAAGCTCGAGCAGGTTCGCGCCTTCGAGAAAACCCTGACAGACGACGGCGCACTGATCCTCAAGTTTTGGATGCACCTCGGGAAAAAAGCGCAAAAGAAACGGCTCCAGCTCTTCGAGAAGGAGCCCCTTCAGCGGTGGCGGGTAACGAAAAAAGATTGGGAAAACTGGAAAAAATACGACAAGTTCGCCGCCACCGGCGAGAAGATCATCTCGCGAACCAGTACCGGCGATTGTCCCTGGTTCATCATCGAAGGTTGGGACGAGAACTATCGCAGCCTCCAGGTGGCGGAGATCTTACTCAACTCCATGCGGAGACGGTTGGAGGCCGGTGAAACAAAGTCCGACGGCCCGCCTCCTGCTTCGGAAGAAGAGCCAGCTGCCGCGACTCGTTCCGGTGTAGAGTCCGGACAGGCCACGGTTCTCTCCCAATTGGGCACGTCGAAGGAAGTGGAGAGCAAAGAATACAAGCTCCAACTGGCTAAATACCAGGGGCAATTGAATTCGCTACAGAGAAAAGCTCGTAACAAGAAACTGTCAACGATTCTTCTCTTCGAAGGATGGGACGCGTCAGGAAAAGGGGGCGCGATCCGGCGGATCACCGCGGCCCTCGATGCCCGCGATGCCCAGGTCATCCCCATCGCCGCGCCGACCGATGAAGAAAGGGCGCAACACTACTTGTGGCGTTTCTGGCGGCACCTGCCTCGCGCCGGACGGGTTACCATTTTCGATCGCACATGGTATGGACGGGTACTCGTGGAGCGGGTCGAAGGCTTCGCCGCGCCGGCCGAGTGGCGCCGGGCCTATAACGAGATCAACGCTTTCGAGAGACATCTCGTCCAGTACGGAACCGTTCTGCTCAAATTCTGGATCCACATCAGCAAGGATGAGCAACTCCGTCGTTTCAAAGCTCGAGAGGAGACCTCCTTCAAACGGTGGAAGATCACCGAAGAGGACTGGCGTAACCGAGAGAAGTGGGACGACTACGAACGGGCTGTCCACGACATGGTCGAGCGAACCAGCACTCAAATCGCTCCTTGGAACCTCATCGAGGGAAACGACAAGCGCTTCGCGCGGGTCAAGGCGCTCCGGACGATCTGCGAGCAGATGGAGAAAGTCCTCGACTGAAAACACAACGGGAACTAAACAATGGCCACACAAGAAAACCCCGGAAAAAAGTCAGAAGAGCCGAGCGAAAAGCTCGACTCTAAAAAAGCCTTGAAGGAAGTCGAAAAGAAGCGCGTGCGAACGCCGCCGAGTCGCATCGTTCGTCCTCCGGGAGGCGACTCCCCGTCCAAGGACCTCGACCTGTCGTCCCCGGAGTTTTTCCTCAACCGAGAGTTGACCTGGCTAAACTACTGCTGGCGGGTGCTCCACGAGGCGGAGGACGAACGTACACCCCTTCTGGAGCGGGTGAAGTTTTTGTCCATCGTTGGCTCGAACCTCGACGAGTTCGTCATGAAACGTATCGGCGGTCTCAAGCAGCAGGTGGGCGCTGGTTTGCACGATCTCACCGTGGACGGCCGCACTCCTCAGGAGCAAATCTCGGAATGTGCCGAGATGATCCGAGCCCTGGAGGGAAAAAAGCAGAAAATCTTTCTCGAGCTTCGCAGAAAGCTCAAGGAGCACGAGATCAGCCTGGTGAGTTTCGATGAGCTCAAGCCCAAGAAACAGGCCGCCGTGCGCGAGTACTACATCGAGAACATCTACCCGCTCGTGACTCCGCAGGCCATGGACCCGGCCCACCCCTTCCCCTTCGTTTCCAACCTTTCCATGAACTTGCTGGTGTCGTTGCAGTACCCGGATCGACCTTCCGCCACTCCGTCCATGGCAAGAGTCAAGGTGCCGGTCGGGGCGGGCATACCCCGCATGATCGAGGTCGATCGCCAAAATACATTCGTGCTTCTCGAGGACATCATCTCTCACAACCTCGACCTGCTCTTTCCGGGAATGAACGTGGTAAGCTGCGACTTCTTTCGGGTCACCCGAAACGCCAGCACCGAGCTCGATGAGGAAAAGGCCGATGATCTGCTGGCCTTGATCGAGACCGAGCTCCGGGAGAGAAAGTTCGCGCCCATCGTGCGGCTGAGGTTGGCATCCGGAATTTCTCCACATCGGCTGGAGAGACTTGCCAACGAGTTCGGACTCACCAATCCGGAAGACGTGGTCGAGGTCGATGGGATGCTCGGCACGAGGGACCTTTTCGAGCTCGCGGCACTCAATCAACCCGAGCTTCACCACCCTCCCCATCACCCGGTCGATAATCCCGAGCTCACGACCGACCGCAGCATCTTCCACACCATCCGGGATCTCGGTTCGATCCTCGTCCACCACCCGTACGAGTCCTTCTCGACGTCCGTTGAAAGGCTGGTGAAGGAGGCGAGCGAGGATCCGAAAGTCCGCGCCATTAAGATGACACTTTATCGCACCGCCTCCGAGTCACGTATCATCCATCACCTCATCAACGCGGCCCGCAACGGCAAGCAAGTCCTGGTCGTGGTGGAGCTCAAAGCTCGGTTCGATGAGGAAGCGAACATCCGGTGGGCCAACCGCTTGGAGGAAGCCGGTATCCACGTGACTTATGGGGTGGTGGGACTCAAGACCCACTGCAAGCTCATCCTCGTGGTTCGGCAGGACTACGACGGCCTCAGACGATACGCACACATCGGAACCGGCAACTATCATGAGGAAACGGCCCGGGTCTATTCCGATCTTGGCCTTCTCACATCGGACAACGCGATTGGACGGGACTTAACGGAGCTCTTCAATTACTTGACGACGGGCTACAAGCCCAAGCGCGACTACAGCAAGATTTTACCCTCGCCCAAGATCCTAAAAATGGCGATCCTCGAAAAAATCGAGCGTGAAATCAAGCTCCACAGCCGCCAATCGCCCGGATTGATCCAGATGAAATCCAACGCCCTGGAAGACATCGACATCACTCGCGCTCTCTACCGGGCGTCACAGTCGGGAGTCAAAGTCGACCTGATCCTGCGCGACACCTGCAGACTTCGGCCCGGTATCGCCGGTCTTTCGGACAACATCCGCGTGATCAGCGTCGTGGGCCGATTCCTCGAGCACGCTCGGATCTATTACTTTCGCAACGGAGGTAACGAAGAGTACTTCATCGGTTCCGCCGATCTCATGAAGCGCAATTTGGAGAGCCGCGTCGAGGCCGTCGTGCCCGTGGAATCTCCCCAGCTCAGGGAGAAACTGCGAAATATCTTCGATGTTCAGATCGCCGACTCTTGGAGCGCCTGGGACATGCATTCGGATGGAAGCTACACGCAACGCCAACCCAAAGGCAGCGAAGAGCGCGGCTCCCAAAACGCGCTCATCGCCTGGACCGAGGAACAACACCGGGAAGCAACGCGACTCAAGAAGCGCCGGCCGCAAGGAATCGTCCGCCGCAATATAGCGACTTCGATCAACTCCAAGCCCTGAACCTCGGGACCGGTATCTCCAACATCGTCCTGAGCCCGGGTCTCGCGGCTAAAACCGACGGTATCGAGTTCAAGAGCACCGCAATCGCCGTCTCGTCTCCGGGAATCCCGCCCTCCATCACTAGATTTATAGACGGTTGACCCTTGATGGCGATTCGATCGACGGTTTTTTTTGCGCCCACGAAAATCTGCAAATCGAGGTGCACCACTTCTTTGCCGTTGAGGTAGCCGCGGCAAACGTGATGGATTCCGGCCACATTGCCTTTCTTGACCGTGAGATAAGGAGTCTTGATGGTGCGATTGCTCAAGACCGGTGAAACGCGCTCGGTGACCTTCTCGAGCTCCCATCCGAGTCCATGCGCTACTAGATGGAGTGACTCGAATAGCCCCTTGTGTCCCACCACTCCCTTGGAACGACGCCCGCGAAACTGACCCGGTGTCAAGCCCGCACCGACCTTTCGCTGCAGCGGCTCACGACGTGTGGCGGCATCCACCACCCGCTCGACCCGAACGGAGCGCACTTCCAAACAGGGTGCGCTCGCTGCCACGGCCATCGTGTCCATCACGAATCCCGGATTGATCCCGGTACCCAGCACAACGGCGTCTTTTGCCCGGGCCAGTTGGTCGAGCTCTCGGGCGAGCTTCGGCTGTCGAATCCTGGGGTAAAGTAGCTCCTCACAAGTGCTCACGACGCTTGCCCCCGACTCCAAGCAGTGTCGAAGCTGGGGAAAAACGTCCTCCAATGAAGATTGTGTCGTGTGAAGGACCACCTGGGGTCGCTTTACAGCCAACACCTCCTGCGGCCGATTCGTAACCCGTATCCCCGATGGGCGCTTGAGTCCCGAGAGATCGGCCACATCCCGCTGTTCCTTTGTCGGATCGACGTCGATAGCTCCCACTAATTCGAGATCGCGGCGAGCTAGAATGGCCCGAATCGCCATGAGTCCGATCGGCCCGATCCCATATTGGACGACCCGAACCTGCTCGGTAGGGCCCATTAGACATACCTCCTACTGAAAATGTCAGCCCAGAGGTACCGTGAGAATTTGAAGTAGGCTCAGGCGAGATATTATCTCACCTCGTGTTGTTCTCAAAATCGCAATTCGCCGAGAATCCGAAAACGGGTTAGGCGTCCGGGACCTTTTGCAGTTAGGATCCGTGTTTCGACTCGGCCTGTCTATACTGGGCTCGTCCAGGATCTGTTATGAGGGAAAAGTTACCGACGCCACGCTCTGCCGGTCTACTCTTTTTGGTCGCCCTGTTTCTCAACATCGTCCTCAGCATTACCCTCTTCCAAATCTCCTTCGATTTGGCACTCGTCATCATCGAGCCCCTGGCGATCCTTTTGCCTACCCTCATTCTGGTTCGGCGAATGGGGCTCGATTTCCGGAAAACCCTGCGTATCGAGTGGCCGACCCGGACCGACCTGGTGTTCGCCTTTCCTTTGGCTTTTTCGCTGACCGTACTCAACGAGCAGGTGACGAATCTGACCAGTGAAGTTTGGCCGCTCGACCCAAAGCTCATAGAGGGCATGGCCCAACTTCTGCAGACAGAAGGTCTTTACGACTGGGTCATCAAGCTCCTGGGTATCGGGTTGGGAGCGGCAGTCTCGGAAGAGATCATGTTCCGAGGGTTCATTCAAAAAGGGCTCGAACAAGGTTTGCCGCGCTCGACCGCAATTTTCGCGACCGCTTTTCTCTTCGCGCTGATGCACATGATCCCACAAGGAGTCCCCGGCTATCTCTTGGCCGGCGTTGTGCTGGGGGTTGCGGCCCTGGCAACCGGGAGTATTCTAGTTCCTATCGTCATCCATCTCGTTTTCAATTTATCGGCTTTGATGCTGTTTAATCTCGCCGAAATCGAAGGTCTGGGTGCACCCGTGTGGATTCCCGCCGGGATCTTGGTCCCAGCGCTCCTCATCTTCATCCTCACGATGGGACATTTCGTAAGAAAGATGGCCGATGTCCCTGAACCGACGCCTCTCGATCGCCCTCGACCGACTCCCACTCCACCCTTGGAATCGCCGCCATCTTGGCAAAACTTCGAACCGCCACCGGCCGTGACCCTGTCTCCCGAACGACGACGGCTGGGATGGTTCGTAATCGTATGCGCCGTCCTCCTGGGCTCCGTCATCGTGCTCGGGTTGTTCTTTTTCTCGCTGTACAAAACGAACTCCCAAGAGGTTCATGCTTCCTACATCGAGACTCTGAAACTCGAGATCTTGAAAGACTTACCACCATCCGACACTCAGAGAGGTGAAATCGAGGACGCTTTCGAAGCACTCACACGCTTCAACGAGACCGACGGTCTCCGCTTCATGCAGATCGCCCGCTTGAATTGGCTCTATGTCGAAGCGACCACGGATGGGGGGCTAAGCCCCTCCGAAGTGGACACGATCATCACCGAAATCCAAACGATTACCGGCGCAGCGCGCCGACTTTGATTGCGTCCCGAAATAAGAACCGCAGATGAGTTTCGTCAACCCGGTCTTTGCCCCGTTCCTTCTTTTCGTCCTCGCGATATTCCTCACACTTACAACTCTGCGGGCCCAACTCGCCTGGTTACTCGCCTGTAGCTATCTTTTCTACGCCTGGTGGAACCCCCGCTTCCTCATCCTACTCCTGGTGAGCTCCGCGGTGGACTACGCAATCGGCCTCGGCATTCCGCGAGCCCGCTCCGCCGCGGCTCGAAAGGGGCTTCTCATCGTCTCTCTGACGGTCAACCTGGGACTGCTGGCAACTTTCAAGTACTTGGGATTCCTTGTTGACGCCATGGTGCAAGGGCTCGAGTTTTTCAGTTTGACGTGGCAGGCTCCCGAGAATCGATCTCGTCCTCCCACTCGGGATCTCGTTCTACACTTTCCAAACCTTGAGCTACACCATCGACGTTTACCGCCGACGGATCGAGCCGTGCCGTAATCCTCTCAAGTTCTTTTTTTTCGTGGCGGCTTTCCCCCAGCTAGTGGCAGGTCCCATCGTCCGGGCGGAACAACTCTTGCCTCAGCTCGACGGCGACCTGCGCCGACGCATCCGCACCGGGGGGATCTTTCTTATCCTCTATGGCTTGCTCAAGAAAGTCTGCCTGGCCGATCCCCTGGGAACGTTCGCCGTGGATCGCGTCTTCGCCGATTCCGGCCGATATAGCAACTGGTCTCACATCCTGGCGGCCTACGGCTTTTCTTTCCAGCTCTTTTTAGACTTCAGTGCCTACAGTGACATAGCGCGGGGCTGCGGAAAACTGATGGGGTTGGAGCTCCCGGTGAACTTCAAATCACCGTACCTCGCCGGGAGCCCACAGGAGTATTGGAAACGGTGGCACATCACCCTTTCCACCTGGCTTCGGGACTATCTCTACGTGCCTTTGGGAGGTAATCGGAAGTTATATCGAAACATGATGATGACGTTGCTTCTCGGCGGGCTGTGGCACGGCGCCGCGTGGCACTTTCTTGTTTGGGCGGGGCTTCATGGCCTCCTTTTTGTCGCCTACAATTTCCTCCCTTCGCCCTCACCCGACGCGGGACGTTGGCGACGACTCTGGGGTGTGCTGGTCTTCTTTCACATCACCAGCTTTGTGCGTGTGTTTTTTCGAGCCGAGGACCTACCGTCTGCCTTTGGATTTCTGATGGACACCTTTACCGCAGGGTCCGGCGAAGCGACTTTGAACCGTAGCTGCTACCTACTTCTCGCCGCTGCCATCCTGATACACAACTACGCTGAACCGCGCCTGGATCGCTGGGCGGATTTTTTCGACAATCAGCAGCCCGTGCTACTGGCCTTGCTCGCGATGGCCGTACTCACTCTGTGCACACTTTTCAGGCTTCACTTCCGGGCCTATCAGGCCTTTATCTATTTCCAGTTTTGAGGATCTTATGAATGACCCGGTCCGAGCGGCGCGTACCCACCTAACGAAGGTCGCCCTGGTCTTTGCGCTCCTCTGCCTTCCTTCGTTCGCTCTACGGCTCTGGCATCCGCCGCCCCTGAGCGGATTTGGGCAAAGCAGGTACAGTCAAATCCAGGCTGTCTTACACCGGCCCCCCGAGGTTCGGATGGCGTTTGTTGGTTCTTCCAAAATCTTGACCGCTCTAGATGCCCCCCGCATCTCCCATTCGCTGTATGGCGAGCCGCGGGCAGTCCTCAATTTCGGTGTCAGTTATTGGGGCCGCGGAAGGGACTTTCTAATCGCTCGTGAGATTTTGAAAATCGACAGCATCGAGCGGCTGGTGGTGGAGGTGGGCTACCGTGAAAAAAATGACGTCCATCGCTATTTCCATCGACTGGCCTCCCTCTCGGACACAATCCACGACCCCTACAACTTACTCGACACACCCTGGTCTACCTCCGAGATGAGAAGCTGGATCCGGTTCTGGGTCGTAGAGAGCTTCGGCAACGGTGTGGCAGGGTACGGGCGAGCTCTATACCGGATCGCGGCTCGTTTGCGTTTCGGGCGCTCTACCCCCGGTAATTTTTATGAGACAGGGGGTTCCCTACGACTCAATGAGACAATGACCCAACCGTCTCCTACGAGAATCCACGCCCCTTACCAACCCGATCCCCGCGAGAGAGGAAACCGCTATATGGCCCGGATCGCTGGACTTTGTCAGGAACGTGGCGTCGAGCTCATTGTGGTGGAGATACCGGCCTATGGCGATCCTCGCATGAGCTCTGCTTATCGATCTTTCCTCACGGAAATTGGAGCCACCGTTGTGTCTTGCGACCAGCCGGACGAGCTATTCGTTCCAAAATACTGGTTTGATCGGGAACATATGAACGTCAAAGGCGCAGCGGTCATGTCCGACCGTTTCGTCGAGCACCTACGACAATTGGATCATCCTTCGTTCAACTAAGTTCCCTTTTTCGGGCGTTGAGGCGCCCCTACAACTCGCGTTCAGGTAGTCCCGAACGAGTTTTCGAGGAGCGACTGATCAACGTCAACCATTATTCCCCTCAACGACAATTAGAATTCCCGTTGCCTAAAGCTCGAAGTCATTTTGTGTGCCGGCGAGGCGTGCCGACGAAGACATATCCCGATATTTCGAGGAGGCACAACGAAGCCAGCGCGCAAAAGGGGCCGAGATTTAGGTGACGAATTATTGTTACAGGGCACTAGGGTCACCCCCCAGACGGCGCGTCGTAGGGATCGTGAGGGCGAATTGGTTTTGACAAAGTGACCACTTATGTCCACAATAAGGTCATGACGAAGATCGGCATTGCCAAACTCAAAGCGCAGCTCAGTAAGCAGCTTCGAAAGGTGCGCCGAGGACATTCTGTTATTGTACTGGATCGAGATACGCCCATAGCTCGTATTGTTCCTTACGATGAAGACGCCCCGCTAGAGATACGACGTGCGACACGAAAGCTGCGCGACCTCCGTCTACCACCGCCGCCGTCCAGGCCAACCGATAGTTTGACAGTGCTGCTGGAGGATCGCGCATCGAGGTGATCGCATACATCGACTCCTCCGTCTTGCTTCGGCTCATACTCCGCGAACCGAATTCACTCGAGGATCTGCAATCGCACGAGACCCTCGTTTCGAGCGAGCTACTGGCTGTCGAGTGCCCTAGAACGATCGATCGCCTGCGCCTGCAGGGTTCATTGTCGATGGAGGAAGCTGTAATCAGACTAGCTGCCGTTAGGGACTGGCTTGAAGCTGTGGATCTTGTCCTGCTGCAGCGGCCTGTCTTGGCAAGGGCCTCGGAGTCGTTCCCGACTCCACTCGGTACCCTTGATGCTCTGCATCTCGCGACCGCTTTGGTCTGGCGTGACCGAATGCAGAAAGAACTGGTAATGGCGACGCACGATGGCGGTCTTGCGATTGCCACGCGTGCGTGCGGAATCGAGGTCGTTGGGGCCTAAATCACACTGGAACAGTTATTTGCCACCCTCAGTTTCTCTCTTGTTGTGAGCGCTTCTGCTCCTTCAAAAAGCTCGCGGTCATCCGAAGATACTCAGTCCCGTTCGTCGTCAACTTCTCTCGGTCAACATCCCGCCCGAAGTCCCAGGTAAAGTGGGAGGTTTTGCCGAGGTTTGCCAGCCGACGGAATCTTGGGCTCGAGGAACGACGATGATTCATCCGAGCTCTGAAAACGAGGGTAACTCCCCCCAAAAGGGCCGGGAAACAATGCGCATGTAGCGCAAGCCCCCATATCGAATCCAGCTTCCAAGTTGGTAATTCCACCCTCTTCAGATCACAGCCAGCCTGGGCGGTTTCTGGCATCATGGAATGGATCATTCAGAAATCCATTTATTGATTGGCACATGATTTTGTTTAGCTCGTACTGGCTTCATTTTTCGAACTTCTACCGATCTTCGTTTGTTTCTTCCAAAACCAAACCCCCAAATTCATCAATATTTAGAAACGGTGGGTTAAATTGCTATGAGTGGAATTATTGTGCCCATACCTGCTGTACGCAAACTCACTTGCGCCTTCATGGATGGCGGAATCATTGTCGGAACCCTGTTGCTGGCCTGGTTGGTCAGGTTCGGTCAGATCCAATCGATTGCCAGCTACCAAGGTCTGTACGCCAAAACGGCGGTCCTCATCCTCGCGCTGATACTTTGCATTTACTACAACGATCTCTACATCGATCGCCCCCCCCGTGATAGTCAAGACCTGTTCTTGCGGCTGGTACAGGCCTTCTTCGCTGCCGGTATCTTGTTGGCTCTTATCTATTTCACCGTCCCCAACTACGCCATGGGGCGCGGCATAGTCTTCCTTCACCTTGCGCTCTGTATGTTGGCTCTACTTGTTTGGCGGGGCGTCTATTACTGGGCACTTCGAAAGGATTCTTTCATCGAGAAGGTCGTGGTTCTTGGCACCGGGCCCGCGGCAGAGGAAATTGCCGGCGAGATGTTACGCCAGAAGCGACAGAGCTATGAGGTTGTCGGATTCCTGAGCGAAGACCCGACCGAGGTGGGGCAAAGATTGGTCGAACCCACGGTGATTGGCACCTACAGAGATCTCACCGAACTTGCCGAGAACCGACGGGTGGATACGGTGGTCGTTGCGGTGGAGAACCGCAGGGGCAAGCTTCCTTTGGACGAGCTACTGCGATGCAAAATGGAGGGAGTTCGCGTAGAAGAGGCAGCTTCTTTTTACGAAATGCTGACCGGCCAAATCCCGGTCCGAAATCTACGGCCGAGCTGGTTGATATTCTCGAATGGCTTTAGAAAGTCGGATTTTCTAAGCAGCTCCAAAAGGGGTGTCGAGTTTCTGGCTGCCTTGGCCGGGATAGTTGTTTCACTTCCCGTTATGGTCTTGGCCGCCATCCTCATCTGGCTGGAGAGCGGAGGGCCTATTTTCTACCGCCAGGAGCGGGTGGGGCAAAAGGGCCAACCCTTTACTTTGTACAAGCTCCGGACCATGCAAGTCGATGCGGAAGCAAAAACCGGGCCGGTCTGGGCCGCCGCGAATGGAGATCCCAGGATCACTCGGGTGGGGCGTTTTCTGAGAAAAAGCCGGACCGATGAGCTCCCTCAACTCTTCAACGTACTGAAAGGGCATATGAGTTTTGTTGGACCCCGACCGGAAAGACCTTGCTTCGTTGATGAGCTCAAAAAGGTCATTCCATTTTACGACCATCGTCACTCGGTAAAACCCGGCATTACAGGGTGGGCACAGGTCAGGCTGGGCTACGGCTCATCCGTGGAGGAAACGGAAATAAAACTGCGCCACGACCTTTACTACATCAAATACATGAGCCCTTGGTTAGATCTGCTCATCCTTGTCAACACCGCCAAAGTCATTCTCTTTGGCCGAGGAGCCCGCTAGTCGCCTGTAGATCTACTGCCTACCGCCGCTCGTATTTGGTACCGGCTCCGGTACTGACAAATTGAGCTGGTGACTGACAGAATGGGAGCTCCTGCTTCTCAGAGGCCAGTTTCAATCAAAAAAAGGTATTGAGTCAGAGCTTTCCTCTCCACAGGCTTCAAATTCAGTGGAGCTCACCGTACTAGTAACCAGGGAACTCGAAAAGCCTTCTCTTCATCAATAACGAGACGATTTTTTTCCGTTTCACCTCCTTCAATTGTCAATTTACTGCCTCTTCGACCAAGGGCAACGCCGTACTACCGTCTCCGACACCGCCGGAGCACCTTCGACGAGGTCTCCGTTCTTTTGCTTTATTTCTTTACTGTAAAGAAGTAAAGGCTATATGTTCCATCGGAATATTTAACCCTCTCAATACGATATAAATAAAAATGATATAGCATCGAACGAATTCAAATGAATAGCACTTGATCATAATCTTACTTTCATGTATTCTTTACTTTTATGAAGCTGAGCAAGATATCCTCCAAGGGCCAAATAACCATCCCGAAATCGGTGCGCCAAATCCTAGGAGTACAAGCGGGTGATTTGGTCACGTTTATCGTCAGACAAGGCGTTGTCTCGTTGAGGCCGGTACGGTCGATATCCGAGGAGGCTGATGACTCCCTCTCCAGCACTCTGTCGGAGTGGAACAGCATCCAGGACGACGAGGTTTTCCGTGATTTGTGAGCGGGGAGACGTGGTGGTCGTCACTTTCCCCTTCCGAACGAAGGCTGAGGTAAAGCGGCGCCCGGCCTTGGTGATCAGCAACAAGATTTTCAACGAGTTCGGCCACACTATCCTGTCTATGATCACCACCAGGGTTCACCGTCCCTGGCCTGGGGACACATTGATAAAGGACTATGAAGCCGCCGGGCTTGGGTTCCCCTGTATCGTCCGGCTCAAGATGTTCACCTTGGAAAACAATCTGATCATGAGAAAAATCGGGCGCTTGTCAGAGAAAGACCGTGACAAGGTGGTAGTGTCTTCCCGCCTTTATCTCATAGCGAAATACCTACCAGATGTTGACCTTGCCTTCGGGGAGGATGAGCGTCCGTAGGCTGTTGTTTTTTAATGAGTTAGTCTCAGTTTCCTTTGGACACAAACACTTCGTTGCAGACATCAGGGCTCGTGAGGCCTGCTTTTTCGACCGTGGAATGTTTTTGGGCTCTCCGGCGTTCCGCGCGTTTTCTTTTCGCCAGCTGACGTTTCTCCAAACGCATTGCGCACTTCGGCCCGCAGGTCTCTGTAATCTCATCCAGTCGGCTCTCGCGGTAGATACCATCACATTGCCTGCAAAAGCGGTATCTGTTGTTCCCGAGCAAATCCTGGGCGAGTAGGAAATAGAGCGCGTCAAGGACACTGGCGCACTCAGTCTTCGTGATCCAGCCTTCCTGGGCGTCGAATGATTCTCTTAGGCATCGATTCCGTGCCCCGGTCAATATCTCGAGCACAGCGTCCGCCACGGTGAGCCACGTCGTGTATTCCTTGTCGGTCCAAGAGCCTTTCGATTCCTCGATTTCCTTCTCCAGAGCTTCCAGCCAGCATCGGGAGAGGGCCACGTTCTCTTTATCCTTCTCCGATCGATCCGATCTCGGTTCGAAATTCTCTTCTGATCTGGCGATGGCGACGAACCGCCGTGTAATCTCCGGAAAGGCCTCCAGGTTCTCTATTAAAAGTTTCAGGAGCTCCGCCCGGCTTTTGGCCGGGGGCGGAGTCTGCCGGCTCCAACCTCCCTCAATGGCCGCATTGTTCGGCGACATGACCACCCCGAGACGGAACAAGAATTGGAAGTGTCTCTGTTCCCTCCAGAATCGGGACAAAGGAAGGCTCCACTCCACCATCGCCACCTGGAGCCTCTCTTCATCGGCCGTCTCGGTTCAATCTACAGGCCTGTGCTCCATAGAGTGGTGCCCCTCCCAGAGAAGAGGACCGAATTTACTTGTAAAGCTTTTGGCAGACTTGGCTGTTTCGCGGCGACCCGAAAGGTTTGCGAATAGCTGATGCGCCGGCTCGACGGCAACGGTAGGGTCATCCCGTCCTTCCTGAGGGTTCCTCTCTAGCACGCGGACGGCCTGAACGAGCCACGACGGTCGGGTTTCCCAGGAGCCATCAGAGGCCCCATCCCCCAGGCCTGGACTATGCTTGACCTGGCCCAGCAGTTGATCGCCCTTGCTTCGGATTTTCCTGAGCCTCAGCATGCGCGAGCCGTCGAAGAACCTGATACCTTCTTCTCTATGGAGTTCTCCGTCGCCAAGCGCGATCCGCCTCTCGACAGCTCTCCGTCGGTTATCCAGAATACGATCCTCGTAAGCCCTCCGAATCTTTGCCTCGAGCTCAGGATGGCGGGCAAAGATCTCTTCGAGATTCGCTCTGGTCAGGCCTAGCAGTTCCGTGTTCTTGACCGCAGTAACGGTAACGGTCCGGGGCAACCCGGTGAGAACGGACATTTCGCCGAAGAACTCGCCCTCTCCTAGAGATTCCAGCTTGATACGCCTCCCCCATCGCAGACGGCTGGTCTCGACTTTTCCGGTGCTCACGATGAACATAGAGTCCCCGGGATCACCCTCTTTGAAAATCACCATGCCGGTCTTCACCGAACGGTAGTCCAGCATCAGAGCGATATCGACAAACTCCTGGGCACTCAGGTCGGAGAAAAGCGGGATATGGGCAGGTGCCTCGACCTCTGTCAACACGAGCGGTGTGGCAGATCGTTTCACATCATCGGCGATGATATGAACGGCCGGATCGGTGTCTTGACCCTTGAACGCCACCGACGCGGCACCATCCGGCGCGACAACGACCTCGGATTCGTCGGTTCCAACCTCGACGACGAACTCGATCGGTTCATCGACGACTTCCTCCTCCGACTCGGCTTCGGGAACAGGTGTTTCGGCGCCGCTCGGCACCTCCTCGGCAAATGTAGGAGCAATCTTCACTTCTTCCACGGAAGGTTCGGAAGTGGTCGCGGTGGAGGATTCATCAATCAACAAAAATCCGGTCTGCTCGATCGCTTGAGCCGCTCCGTTTCCGGACGCGATCTCTTCTCGCTGGCGGAGCTCGACGGGGTCTGTCTCTTGGGGAACTTCCTCCTCGTCCGCAACGCTCGGTACCGGCTGGAACGAAACGGTGGAAAAGTCAGGCTCGCCGTCGCTCGTCGCCGCGGACTCCGTCTCTCCGGCAGCGACAGTCGCCCGCTCGGACTCGGCGACCCGTTTCTCCTCCTCCGCCTCATCTTCCGAGCCCACCTCGGCCAATTTCAACTCATTAAAGATACCTAACGTTAATTCCTCCTCGCGGCTCAAGAAGAAAGGCAATCTCGGCCATCTCAGGCTGCGGAGCCAATTCAACAACCGGGTCTGGATCGACTCGTTGGTTGCCAGCCGGGCTCTGCCACTCGCACGCCCTATCTTCGAAGTGCCGGTCGTCCGTGTCTCCGGCCGGGTGAAAGCCATTGTCGGCACGGCTGTCTTGAACTTGGTGCGGGAGCTCTGCTCGCTCAGAGCGGCGAGCTTTTGGTGAATTTCTGGCTGGTTAGGATCGAGCCTGACAATCTTCTTGTTGATGGCAATGGCCTGGATCACGAACCCGGTCTCGGCAAGCTCGTCGGCAACGATTTGGTACTGCCGCACCGCCTCGTCTTTTCCTCCGGCCAGAGCCACTGTGTCCGCGTAGCGAAGCCGAATGCGAGTGTTCTTGGGATTCTTCTCGAGCAGCGCGTCGAACCAGGGTAAGGCCCCCCGATAGTCCTTTTTTTTAAGGCACTCAAGGATCTGGTAATGAGGATCCCCCTGCCTGTTCGCTTTTTTCATTATCTACAAGATTGCATCCCAGAGGCCGTTGGGGGTCAGCTTGAGGACTCGTTACGATAAGTATAAGTGAGAATAGGCCTATTTCCAAACTGGGTAATCTATCATATCTGAGAAGACCTTCCCTCTCTCTCGCTTTACTCCAGGGGATAAAACCCACGGCTTCGGCCCGGAGAAGGCCAAATTGGAGGCGCTCCGAAAGTAGATTTGAGCACGATATCTGGTAAGCTAGAATGTTAAGAATCCCTTCTCACCAATTTACAAATACGAGGGCTTATTGTGACCAGAAAAACCGTACCCTATCCAGAGCGGCTCGAGGACGTCGTCCCGATACTTCTTCGACAGGAAAGCCTGGGGGCACTTCTCATCGATCTGTCTCAACTTTGTCATACAGAAAATAACCACGGATCCGGAGCGTACGACAATGTGCTCGAAGCCGCGACCGATCTCATCTTCGAGCTGATAGGCACCGAGGTGCGAAAGACCGATATCCTGGCTACGGTCGAAAGGGGTGGGGACGCCTTTGTCTTCTTTCTCTCCCCCCAGCGTACCGAAAAGCCCATACGCCTCTCCGCACTTCAGACGGTCGCAGGACGGATTGAAGGCTACCTCAACCAATCGCTCGCCGCTCTCGCCTCTCCATATCTACGGGAGCGCCTGCAGGTGAGCGTAGGCTCGGCCATGGTGTTCCAAAATCCGCTGGTGACGCCGGAGCGACTGATCGACCGATTGATCAAAGAGGCCTGGGAGTCCGTCCGATACCAGAAGCTCGGGCAAAGGTTGAGAAATCGTTCCCGACTGCAAGAAATTCTTCTCAACAATGAGCTGGGAACCCTTTTCCAGCCCATCATAGACACGCGGAGCCAAGAAGTGCTCGGCTACGAGGCCCTGAGTCGCGGCCCTGAGGAGTTCGCCTTTCAGAGTGCCCAGCAGATTTTTGAAATCGCCGCCGAGTCGAATCTGATATTCGAGCTGGACCGGCACCGTCGCCGCAGCGCCCTCGCCGACGCCCGAGGGATAGAGCCTCCCGTCAAGGTCTTCATCAATGCCATCGCCTCTTCCTTGAACGATCCCGAGTTCGAGCCCGAAAAACTAAGTCAACGGCTGGAGGAACTGGATCTGACGCCGGAGCAAATTGTCATCGAGATGACACAAGAATCTTTTATCGATAATGTGGCTATTTTCAATACGACCTTGGAGAAATATATCCGGAAGGGCTTCTCCTTTTCGGTTGACGATGTCGGAACCATGCAGTCTAGTCTCGAAAGGATTACTTGTCTGAATCCGACCTACCTGAAAATCGAGACCGATCTTGTTCAAGAGATTGATAGGAGCTTCGTGGGCCGCGAGACGGTGAAGGCTATAAAAACCTTCGCCGACAACATCGGGGCCACGATCATCGCCGGGGGAGTCGAACGTCAGGAAGAACGCGAAGCGTTGTTAGAGCTCGGTATTCACTACTGCCAGGGTTTTCTCCTCGGTCAACCGGAGCCCCGAACCGCATCGGCAGACGCCAACGGATAGCTTCCGTGCTCGTTCCGACACAGGCGGAAGCCTGGGTGGAATGCCTCCGGCGAGCATACGATTTATTTCACATACTTATCGAACCAGCCGACGCTTCTTTCGTAGTAATCGTGGCGGTGGGCCGGATAGCGGTGGATGGAATGCCCATTCTCGGGGTAGATGGCCATGACGGCGTCAACGCCCAATTTCTTGAGAGCGGTGAACATTTGCTCCGCTTGATTCAGGTTCGTGATGTGGTCACCGGTCCCATTGATGAAGAGGACGGGTGTCTTGCAGTTTTCGACATGCTTCATGGGCGATATCTCCCAAGCCCGATCGTAGTTCTCGAAGGGCATGAATCCCATGTCACTTTCGAACCACAAGGCGTTGCAGCCCGTCCCCCAGGATGTGATGAAGTTGCTCAACCCGGAGACGGAAATCGCGGCCTTGAAACGATCGGTATGGGTCACCATCCAGTTGACCATAAACCCGCCGTGACTGATCCCCGACACGCCCATCCGCTCCGGGTCGATGAAGTCGTAGTTCCCCAAGACATAATCCACGCCGGACATGAGGTCTTTGTATTCATCACCGCCTAGGTCACCGACGCACATGTCGGAGAACTTTTGCCCCCGGCCGGTACTCCCCCTCGGATTCACGAAAACGACGACGTACCCATTGGCCGCAAAAAGCTGAAGCTTGTCCGTGTCGTAAAGATCGTAGCCAAATTGCCAGTGAGGCCCGCCATGTACGTCGAGAATCATCGGGTACTTAACCCCCTCCTCGAAGCCCAAGGGCTTCATGACCCAGCCTTCAATGGACAGACCATCGAAACTAGAGAAGGTAAATCTCTCGCTTTCGATGATTTCGATTTCGTCGTTCAGGGAATCATGAAGCGATGTCAGTTTTTCCTTACCGCCGTCCGGCCTCATCCGGTAGACTTCGGGATAATGGGTGAAGTCACCATAGGTGTAGAAGATCTCGTTCCTGCTACTTAGGGTAAAGTTTTTCACTTGTCCGTCTCGATCGATGACAGGACGAATCTCTCCCCCCTCCCAAGGCACTTCATACAAGGATTGACGTCCTACATTCTGGGCGACGAAATAGAGCTTCTTGCCGTCGCCCGTCCACTGAAACGAACGACACCATCGATCCAACGGAGATGTGAGGTCGCGGGGTGTGCCGCCATCAGAGGGAATGACATACAACTTGTGGAGCTCGGCGTCGCTTTCCTTACTGCGATGATCTCTCAATCGACCTTGGTAAGCGATGCTCTGGCCGTCGGGTGAGTACACGGGCTTGTACTCCGGTCCCTGTGTATGGGTCAGCTGAATCATCTCTCGGCCTTCTGTCGAAAGAAGACAAATGTCATTGTTGGCGTTGTAATCATCCCTTCCGGTTCGGTTGGAGACACAAGCAATCCGCTTGCCATCCGGTGACCAGGAGATGGAATGGTAATCGTAGTCCCCGAAGGCGATCTGACGAGGCTCCCCACCTTCGGCGGAAACGATCCATACATAGGTCCGTCGTAGATCGGAGTAGTTGTAGTCGGTCATATAGAGAAGTCGGTCCACGACCATTACGTCTTTTCCCGTGGGTAGCGTCGATGGAAAGCTTGGGTCCGGATAATACTTGGGACCGGCGGCCGTGTAGGCCAAGGCGCTTCCGTCCGGCGACCAGGAAAGCTCGTTGCCTTTCATGCCAAGGTACGCGTTGGACTTTTCCAGACTGGTGAGCTTCGTCTTCGAAGAACCATCCCGACCCATCGTCCATAAACCGAGACCCTCTTGATCCGATGAAAAGAAAGCTATATTGCCGCCGTCCGGCGACCATCTTGGGCTCGATGCCGATCCCTTTGGATCTGTTAGAGACTTTGCCGCGCCTCCCTGGGCCGGCACAACCCAAACACTCGAATAGTTGCGGTTATCGTCGAGGCTTCTCTCACTGATCGTAAACAACAATAATTGGTCATCAGGTGAGATCTGAAAATCACCGATCCTTTTCAAGCGATAGGCATCGCTTCCCTTCCAAGGACGCTTTTGGGAGCACTCCCCCGGCGAAACGCCCAAGCTGAAAAACAGGACCGCGGTGAAAGTAAAAACGGCTCGGCCTTTTCTCATAAATGCACCATCCTCTCCTTACCGCCCCGAGGAGGGTTTATGACTCCTCGAACGCAAAAGATAACCTTGCGGCTTACGACCGGCACCTCCTGGAGACGTTCGTGGAGGGATATCACCCACTACAGGAATAGAGTGCCTGATGTTGATAGTCTTTAAGCCAACCGGCACTTCTTTCACAACCAGGCGCACCACTCTCTGACGCTCCGTGACGGTGGTTGTGTCTGCTGAAGAGCGTAACCGTTCGAGAAATCCTTGGACATCCTCGGCGAGCCGCGCAAAGCTCTCCCGCTCAATCGCCGCTGACTCCACACGCTCCAACTCGGCGTTTAGTGTCTGCTCTCGTTTTCTGAGTTCCCGCATCCAAAGTGATCAGCTGCGGGTTGTCTTCGTGATCAATAAAAAACCGGATCGAGGGCCGCCGTCCTCGAAATATTGGTGGACGATACCGTTATTCGTCCCGAGCGCCGTGAGCGATCCTCGCTTCAAGTCTTTGACGGCGCCCGAATAGCACCACAGCCAGAAACGGCTCAACAAACCAAATGAACAGAGAGGTCAAGGGGCTCACGAACTCCAGGGCCACCGAGCCCAGGGCGACCAGAGGAATTCCGAAGACATGGTATTTCCATTGCCAATCCAGATCAGATACCAGCTTTTTTTTCAACAGATCGGGTTGTATCGCGACACGTCTCGCAAAGAGCCCGAGGGAAAGGCTGGAGAGCCCGAGCAATGCTGAAAAGGTACTGACGGCGACCCGGTCGAACTCATAAGTACCGATCAAGGACGACCCGAACGGTATGAGGGAGCATAGTGCCAGAACGATGAAGTTCAGCACAATCGTTCCGACGTGACATTGCTTCATGTTGGCCAACACCATGTGGTGAACGGTCCAGAATCGCGCCACTAGAACGAAACTGATGAGCCATGCCACAAAATCCGGCACTTTCTCGACGAGATCTGCGAGCATTACCTGTTGGGATTGCCCATTAGGAAGCTCCGGGATCTTGAGCTCCAGAACCAGCAACGTGAGGACGATGGCGAAGACACCATCGGTGAGGGCCCCAAGCCTTTCGATGCCGTACCTGACTATGGACATCAACAACTCGTCTCTTCAAGGCGCTTTACAGGGGTCGTGCAGGTGCCGTCGAACCGCCGCGCCGATACCGGCCCAAAATAGCATTTCGGGCCAACGAATGGAAGAAGGGAGTCGGCCGGGCCGTCCACCATCGATCCCGACCTACGCTCTATGTGTAATAGACACACCCCTTCAAGTAAAAATCTCTTCCTCAGCAGAGCCACTCCAAAGATTGACGCTCTCGGCAAACACTCGACCGACATTAGCTGAATAAAAAGGTCCTTCCAGCCCTCTTGGTTTTCAACAATTTTGAGTCGGCTGAGGTTTTTACCTTACGGGCTCGACGCCCGAAAAAGGGAACCTATTTTTGGCTGGACCCTAAGACACAATAAGGGATCGACATGATGAAACGCACGGCGCCACATGGATCATCAATGGATCATCAGAAATTTCTTGACATTCTCAGAGCCCTTGTTTACCGTAAGCGACATCTGCATCTTGGCAAGGCTGTGCAAAATCATGTCGTGAGTTCTGCTTCGGCTGGGTGAGCCGATCGCCGCGCCGAAAGGGCGGCTTCGCCGATCTTTCACTTTTTAGTCAACCCTTCAGGAGGCTTGCGTTCGCAGGGACGAGGGCCAGGCGCGGGGTGGCTTGGCAATTTGGGTGGAGATCGACGAGGCCAACTTGTCGGCAAGTAGCGCAAACCGCTGCGGGGTCCTGTTGGCAGAGGCGATGGGTGACGGGTGAGGTGGAGTGGGAGTGGAGTCTTCAGCCGGCTTCAATCGCCGGTCGAATCCATCGCCCACGGGCGGCGGAGGGGCTTCAGACCCTCACGATTTCATAGGCATTAATGAATCGGTAAGTCGGGTTTTCTTTTAAACAATAAAGTGATGACGGCAGGATTGGCGCGCATTTCGCCAATCATTTAACTGGTTTCATCGCTCAGGAGGTTTCAGCATGAGTCGTGCGCATAGTGGGGTTACACCGGCCATAGACCATAAAACTGCGTCCGAAACCCTGTATGACGCGGTCATCGTGGGTTCGGGAGTCGCCGGAGCAATCATAGCCCATGAATTGAGTCAGCAAGATCTTCGCGTGCTGGTATTGGAAGCGGGACCGGGCGGAGACATGACTATTTCCGGGTATGACGATTACCTCTCGACGTTTTACTCAGCGGTTTCCAAGGGCAGCAATTCGCCCTATCTCAGCAACGCCAATGCGCCCATGCCTCGGGGTGCCGATATCCACAAACTGCAATATGGCCAGCCCGACACCTCCAGTTACGTCGTGCAGAACGGACCTTTCGTACTCGACGGCACCTATGCCCGGGTGGTTGGAGGCACCACGATGCACTGGCAGGGGAACGTCCCGCGCATGCTGCCTGAAGATTTCGAAATGCGGTCCCGTTTCGGCCACGGCCTCGATTGGCCGATCGGGTACGACACGCTGTTGCCGGACTATCAAAAAGCCGAATTCGAAATGGGGGTTTCGGCCGATGTCGAGGAACAGGCCTACAAAGGTATCGAATTTGAATCCGACTATGTTTTTCCCATGCGAAAGATGCCCGACACGTATCTGGACCGGCAAATCGCCAAGGACTTGAACGGCGCCGAAGTCCGGCTGGCGGGGGAGACCCACACCTTGAAAGTACGGGGCATTCCCCAGGCCCGCAATGGCATTCCCAACCCCAAGTACAATAACGGGAAAGGCTACGTGCCGGTCGGTTCCGTCAGCTCGTATCAGGCCGACACGGGCGATCGCTGTCAGGGGAACACCAACTGCACGCCTATTTGCCCCGTGCAAGCCAAATACGACGCGCGGCGAACCCTGGCCAAGGCCATGAAAACGGGCCGCGTCGATCTGTTGACGCAATCCGTTGCTTCCAAGGTGCGTGTCGATCCCGACACGGGGCGTGTTAAAGAGATCGAGTACAAAACCTATCCGGATCTCACGTCACCCGAGCATGTGACCGGAACCGTGCGCGGCAAGGTCTTTGTGCTTGCCGCGAACGCGATTGAAAACGCGCGCCTGATGCTGGCTTCCGGGTTGCCGGGGAGCAGCGGCCTGATGGGGCGGCATCTCATGAATCACGTCTATATGTTCGCCTGGGGCCTCATGCCGGACCTGGCGGGTGCCATGCGGGGGACCCAGGGGACCTCGGGCATCGAGGATCTGCGCGGCGGCTCTTTTCGGAATCGGCAGGCCGCTTTTCACGTGGACATCGCCAACAACGGCTGGACGTACGCCACGGGATCGCCCTACCTCGATTTGCTCCGACTCGTCGATGATCGCAACAAGTACGGTTCCGCCTTGAGGCGGGAACTCGCGAACACCCTATCCCGCCAGGTGCTTCTCGCGTTCATGATCGACGTCCCTCCCGATCCCAGCAACCGCGTGATGGTCGATCCGAATTTCACCGATCAGCTCGGAAACCTCCGGCCGGTGGTTTCATACAACATCTCGGACTACAGTTTGAACGGCGCGGTTTTCGGACGGGAACTTTCCCGGCGCATTTTCCAGCGCATCGGCGCGGAAGACCATACCCGCTATTCACCGCTGGACTACGGATATGTGAACCATGGCGGACAAGGGGTCACGATTTACGGCGGAAACCACTTCTCCGGCACTCACTTAATGGGCCCGGCCGCGAGCAACTCGGTGGTGGACATCAACCAGAGGTCTTGGGATCACCAAAACCTTTTCCTGGTGGGCTCGGGCAGCATGCCGACCATCGGCACGTCAAACCCTTCCCTGACCATGGCGGCGCTCTGCTACAAAAGCGTCAAAACCATCGTGAAAGATCTGGATTGAGACCTCATTCCACCAAAGCGGACTTTTTACCCGCGGGAGAAATCTTGATGACCCATGAACAAACCGAAAAAAACAAACCTATCGATCACAAAGCGATATCCGAAACCGTGTATGACGCGGTGGTCGTCGGGTCCGGAATCAGTGGCTCGATCATCGCCAACGAGTTGAGTCAAAAGGGCTTCAGCGTGCTCATCCTGGAAGCAGGACCGCAACACGACCTCACCATTCCGGGCTACGAAACGTATCTTTCGAACTTCTACTCCGCGGTTTCCAAGGACAACAACGCCCCTTTTCTCCGCAATCGCAATGCCCCGATGGCGCGCAGCAACGACGTGCAACGGCTGCAGCCCGGCCAACCCAACACCGGCAGCTACCTGGTGCAGAACGGCCCCTTCGTGACCGACAGCAGTTATTCCCGGGTGGTGGGAGGCACGACCATGCATTGGGAAGCGAAAACGCCGCGCATGCTGCCGGGCGATTTCGAAATGCGGTCCCGCTACGGGCAGGGGCTCGATTGGCCTGTCAGCTACCAGGACGTGATGCCCTATTACCGGAAAGCCGAATTTGAGCTCGGGGTATCCGGGGACGTGGAGAGCCAAAAGAACCTCGGGGTTGAATTTGTCCCCGGGTATGTTTTTCCCATGAAGGAAATGCCCCCGTCGTACCTGGACCGAGCCGTGGCGAAGGATCTGAACGGAACGGCGATCGAATTGGACGGCGGAACCTACAAGCTGAGCGTGGAGACTTATCCCCAGGGCCGAAACGGCATTCCCAACGAGCAATACAAGGACTTCAACGCCGGGAAGGCTTTCACTCCGATCGGGGCGGTCAGCCGGCACCAGGCCGATATTGGCGGGCGCTGCCAGGGCAATACCAACTGCACGCCCATCTGCCCCGTGCAGGCCAAGTACGACGCCCGGCGCACCTTGGCGAAAACCTTGAAAGCCGAGCGGGTCAAGCTGTTGCCGCAAACGGTCGCGTCCAAGGTGCGCGTGGATCCCGTCACGGGGCGGATCACGGGGATAGATTACAAAACATATTATGACCTGCAATCCCCCGAACACGTCTCGGGCACGGTGAGAGGACGGGTCTTCGTGCTCGCCGCCAACGCCATCGAAAACGCCCGCCTCATGCTGGCCTCGGGACTGCCGGGGAGCAGCGACCTGGTGGGGCGGCACTTGATGGATCACCCCTACCTTCTGGCTTGGGGGCTCATGCCGGAGGTTGCGGGCACCATGCGGGGTACGGTCTGCACCTCGGGCATTTCCAATCTTCGCGACGGCGGTTTCAGAAGGAAGCAAGCGGCCTTCGCCGTGGACATTCACAACGACGGTTGGGGGTGGGCCACCGGGTCGCCCTACACCAACCTGCTGGACATCGTTGACAACCTGAACAAATTCGGGCCCGACCTGCGGAAGGAACTGGTGAGCCAGATCTCCCGGCAGTTGCTGCTGGCGTTCATGGTCGAGCTCCCACCGGAACCGAACAACCGCGTGTCCGTCGATCCCCGTTACACCGATCAACTGGGCAATATGCGCCCCGTGGTTTCCTTCAATCTGCCCGACTATACGATGAACGGCATCGTCTTCGCGCGGCAGCTCTCCCGTCGCATTTTCCAGCGGTTGGGCGCCGAAGACCACTCCAGCTACGATCCCTTGGATCCCGGGTACGTGAGCTACAACGGGGACGGATTCGCCATTCGCGGCGGCAACCATCTCGCCGGAACCCATGTCATGGGGACGAACCGAAGCAACTCGGTGGTGAACAATCGGCAACGCTCCTGGGATCATGAGAATCTGTACCTGGCGGGGCCTGGCAGCATGCCTACGATTGGCACGTCCAACACCACCTTGACCCTGGCCGCGCTCTGCTTCATGAGCGCCGAGTCCATCATCGAAGACCTTCGCAATTAGAATGCGGGCCGATTCAGTTTGAATTACAAACGAAAGGCAGAAAACGAAATGTCGCTTAAACCGATTGAGACACTCGATGACGTGTATGCGTACCTCTACGTCGCCATGCAGCTCGAGCATGCCACCATCCCCACCTACCTGACGGCCCTGTATTCGATCCACCCGGGCACGAATAGCGACGCGTGCCAAATCCTACGTGTCGTGGCGGTCGAAGAGATGCTGCATCTGACCCTGGCCGCGAATATCCTCAACGCCGTCAACGGGAAGCCCGATCTCAGCCTGCCGGGTTTCGTCCCGGATTTTCCGACCTACCTTCCGGACGGCGAAACCGACTTCCAAGTGAACCGGGAGCGGTTTTCCAAGAACGCGCTCAAGACGCTTCTAACCATAGAGCGGCCCGCCGAATCGAGCGACGCCCATCTGCATGGCCTCATCATTCGTTCGGAAGCGCGCGTCCGCCTGCTGCCCACGCACAAGGCGGACGGGGGCGATGACTTGCACTTCTACAGCATTGGCGAATTCTACAACGCCATTCAAGTGGGGCTTGAGCAGCTCTGTGACAAACTGGGCGAAGACAAGGTGTTCACCGGCAATCGCGCCAAGCAGGTCACGCAAGAGTATTACTATTCCGGCGGCGGGAGGATCATCCCGGTCTGGGATCTCGCGTCGGCCAAGGACGCCATCCGCCTCATTTCGGAACAGGGGGAAGGCTACGGAGCGGAGGTTATCGATTACGAAGGGGAGATATCTCACTATTACCGTTTCGACCAATTGACGCACGGCTGCCATTACGTGGCTGGAGACAAACCTGGAAGTCCCAGCGGGGAGCCGCTGGCGGTCGATTGGGACGCCGTCTATCCCGTCAAGACCAACGTGAAACTAGCGGATCTCCCCGAAGGTTCCGAGGTGCATGCCGCGGCCCTGGAATTCAACAAGGAGTACAAGAGCTTTCTGGTCAGCCTCACCGAGGCCTTCGACGGCAAACCGGAAATGCTCATTGAGGCGGTGGGAACCATGTTCCGGTTAAAAGAAAAAGCCTGCCAATTGATGCGCAATCCGATACCCGGTTGCGACGGGCTCAACGCCGCGCCAACCTTTGAAATGGACTAACTGAGAGAGGAGACCTAAATAATGAGGATTCATCAAACCAGGCTTAAAGATTTTCTCGCGCTCTCAACCGTGTTGACGGATTTCACAGTATTTCAGCTTCAGGGTACGGGTCAGGCAGAGTTGTACTACACCACAGTGTCCGGCATCGTCGGCGAGCGGACGATGAGCCGGCTCCTGGAAGTTTTTTGTTCCATTCAGGACGAGGGCCGGGAGGCTCCGGATTTGTTCGACAAGCGCTTGCGGGTCGACATCATGAGCGACGAAAAGCTGGGCCCCATCGCACGCAACATCATTAAACTCTGGTATGTCGGCACCTGGTACCAGTTGCCGCAGGCGTGGCGGGAGGCTTTTGGCGTCATGGACAACGACAGGGACTTCATCCCCTCCCCGACGTCCTACGTGGAAGGTCTGCTCTGGCCCGCGATCGGGGCCCACCCGCCCGGAGCCAAAGCGCCGGGATACGGCACCTGGAGCGGGCCTCCGCAGATTCCGGAAGCCCGAAAGCCCTAAACGAACCATGTCCACAGACGGAAGACGAATTGCTATGAGCGATCAAAAGCGAAATTTGTATTCTTATTTAAACGACGGGACAACGCCGGTGCCGTTTTTCGAAAAGCTGGCTCTCGAGGAAGAGAGCGACGACGGTTACTGGATGAGTGCGGTTGACATCAATGGCAACGGCAAACTGGATCTCGTCACCTCCGGCTTAGCCGTTGGCAAAGTATTCTGGTACGAAAACCCGAGCTGGAAAAAACGTCTTATCGCCGAATTTCCATCGCCGGTGGCGATTGATCACGGCGATATCGCGGGCAAGGGCCGAAACGACTTGGTGATCTCGCATGACTTCGGGGGGTGTGCGTTTGACTGCGGCCCCAATGACGGCAAGATTTCCTGGCTTGAAAATCCAGGCACGTTCGAAGACGGCAAGCCATGGAACAAGCACTTCATAAGCGACCTGGTCGCCACCCACCGCGTCAAACTGGGCCACTTCACCCAAGCCGAGAAGCTGGAGCTTTTCGGCATACCCGTGGTGGGGTCCCAGCCCCACGGTGAAGGCGTTCAAAAGCCAATCAACTTGACGCTTTACGAGAAGCCGGGGGATGTCTTCAACGATCCCTGGCCAAGTAGCACTGTCGATAACGAGAACTTCGCACTGGTGCATGACGTGCTCCGCGATCGATTTGTGGGCGACTCCGCAGGCGCTCTCGATTCCATGCTGGTCTGCAGCAAAGAAGGGGTCAACTGGCACTATTTCGACAGCGGCTCCGGGCAATGGAAGTCTTTCCACATCACCGATGGGGATCAAACCTACGTGGCCGACGGATTCACGGGCTGCGGCAACGCCGTTCCGGGCCGGATCGGCGACGACCCCTACGCCTACATCGCCACCATCGATCCCTTTCACGGTAACGTTGTTGCCGTACTCACCCGCAAGAAGGGGAAAACGTTGACCGACCAAATGTGGGATCGCACGGTTCTGGACACGTTTGGTGGATTCAATCCCCAGCACCAGGGTACGGGCCATCATATTGTTACCGCCGACTTCGATAACGACGGCGACGACGAATTCCTGGTTGCCCTGCGCGGGCCCATGCCGCACCAAGGGGTGTACTACTACAAAATTATCGATATCGAGCAGGGGTTGATCGAACGCTGGCGCGTCTCCACGGTGTCCGCTTCCATGATAGCCCTGGGAGATTTCGACGGGGATGGAAACCTGGATTTCGCCACGACCAGCTATTATACCCCTGGATTCTTCCTCTGCGATCATCCGCAGGTGAACGTCTTCTACAACCGCTTTGCAGAAAAGGATCAAGGCTAAACGTGTCGATTCACTTTGGCCGCGAAATCACCGGCGACCTGCAGTTCGCCGAAACCAGGGAGTGGCTCATCACCAACGGGATTGGCGGGTACGGGTCCGGGACCGTCGCCGGGTCGGTGACCCGCGGATATCACGGGCTCCTCGTGGCGGCCCTGCGCCCCCCCATCGATCGCCGCATCATGCTCGTCAAATTGGACGAGACCCTCACCTACCGGGATGCCGCTTACGACTTGACGACCAATCGCTGGGCCGGCGGCTCCACGTCGCCGCAGGGATTCAAGAACATCCAAAGCTTTGAACTGGAGGGTTCCATCCCACTGTGGCGTTACGCCTTCGGCGACACACTCATGGAAAAACGAATCTGGATGGTCCCCGGCAAGAACACCACCTACGTGGCCTATACCCTTGTGTCCGGCAACGACCCGGTCCAGCTCTCGGCCCGGGCGCTTGTTCACAACCGGGTGTTTCACAACACGGGACAGGTCGCTTGGCCCATCGATGTGGAGACGCTGCCGGACGGAGTAAAGGTGATATCCGGCGGCGATGGCGTGCGGCCTCTGATTCTCCGCATGTCTTCGGGAACGGTCACCCCGGCCAACGAGATGTACAAGGATTTTTACCTCCCGGTGGAAACCACCCGTGGGCTCAACGACCATGACTCGCACGCGCACGCTGCAAGTTTCGACGCCCAAATCGCACCCGGCGAGACCCTGCTGTTTCTGGCGAGCGCCGAAGAGGATTCCTCGATTGACGCGCAGGCGCTGGCCAACCGCCTGCAACGCGACCAGACCGTACTGGAGGACTGGCGTAAGGCGCGGAGACCGGATACCGAAGAGGCGCCTCCCGACTGGGTTGAGCGGCTGGTGCTGGCCACGGACCAATTCGTAGTGGATCGGCCATCGCCCGGCCAGCCGGACGGCAAGAGCGTGATCGCCGGTTATCACTGGTTTGAAGACTGGGGGCGCGACACGATGATCAGCCTCCCCGGCTTGACCCTCGTCACGGCTCGGTTTGACGACGCGGCGCCCGTGTTGGAGACGTTTGCACGTTACGTGGACCAGGGCATGCTTCCCAACCGGTTTCCGGATTCGACGGACAAGCCGGAATACAACACCATCGACGCCACGCTTTGGTATTTTCAGTCCATCCGGGATTATTACGAACACACCGGGGACAAGAAGCTACTGGGCAAACTGTACCCGACCCTGCAGGATATCGTCGATTGGCATGTGAAAGGCACCCGTTACGGGATAAAGGTCGATCCATCGGACAACCTGTTGCGGGGCGGGCAGCAAGGGGTGCAGCTTACCTGGATGGACGCAAAAGTTGGCGACACCGTGATTACCCCGCGCATCGGCAAACCGGTCGAAGTCAACGCGCTCTGGTACAACGCCCTGCGCGCGATGGTGCTGTTCGCACAGGCCCTGCGAAAACCCGCCGACCAGTACCATACGATGTCGGATGCGACTCTGGCAGGATTCGAGCGATTCTGGAATCCCAGCAAGAATTATTGTTACGACGTGCTTGACGGCCCCAATGGTCACGAAGCCCTGCTTCGCCCCAACCAGATTTTCGCGGTCTCCCTCCCGGAAAGCCCGTTGTCCCCGCAGCACCAGCGGGCGGTGGTGGACGCCTGCTCGCACGCGCTCTTAACGTCTCACGGCTTGCGCTCCCTGGCGCCTTCGGAACCCGGGTATAAGGGCGCTTACGGAGGGGATCAATACCACCGGGACAGCGCCTATCACCAGGGAACGGTGTGGGGATGGCTGCTCGGACCTTTCGCCCGGGCGCACGTCCGAGTCTACCAGGATGTCGCCGCCGCGCGCCGTTTTCTGGAACCGCTCGGCGATCATCTGGCCGCCGCGGGCCTGGGCACCATCAGCGAGATCTTTGACGGAGACGCGCCTTTCGCGCCCCGGGGATGCATCGCCCAAGCTTGGAGTGTCGCCCAGATCCTGCAAGCCTACGACGAGCTCGAAAGGCATCAGAACCGGCAAGCACGAGCTGAATCCACTACGAAACAGGAGGTTGCATCATGACGGAAAACAACGGCAGCGAAGCGGAACGTTTGCGCCAAGCCTACTCCGGCGACGGCGGCAAACCCTGGCTTCGGTGGGGGCCCTATCTCTCCGAACGCCAATGGGGAACCGTCCGCGAGGACTACAGTGCGGGCGGGAATGCCTGGGATTATTTTTCCCACGATCAGGCGCGCTCACGCGCCTATCGCTGGGGTGAAGACGGCCTGGCGGGCCTCTCCGACTCCAAACAAAAACTCTGTTTCGCGCTGGCTTTGTGGAACGGCCGGGATGCGATTTTGAAAGAACGGCTTTTCGGATTGACTAACGGCGAGGGCAATCACGGCGAGGACGTCAAGGAGTACTACTACTATCTCGACAACACTCCCACCCACAGCTACATGAAGTGGTTGTACAAGTACCCGCAGAGTGGCTTCCCCTACGATAGGCTGCTCGAGGAGAACCAACGTCGGAAGGCCGATCCGCGCTCTTTCGAGTATGAGCTGATCGACACCGGCGTCTTCAACGACAACCGCTACTTCGACGTGCAGGTCGAGTACGCCAAAGCCTCGCCGCAAGACATTCTGATCAAGATCCAGGTCACCAATCGGGGCCCCGATTCGGCCGAGCTGCATCTTTTGCCCACGCTGTGGTTTCGAAACACCTGGTCTTGGTTCAAGGACGCCAAGCGGCCCAATCTCGAAGGGCAGACCCGGAACGCCCAGCAATTTGCGACCATCCGCGCGACACGGGACGAGGACGAGGACTCGGTCGATTCGGCGCCCATGATGCTCTACTGCCACGCTCCCGACGAGCTGCTGTTTGTCGAAAACGAGACCAACAACGCCCGGCTCTGGGGCTCAGGCAACAAGACGCCGTTCCCGAAGGACGGCATCAACGACTACGTCGTGATGAATCGGGACACGGTCAACTCGGCGCTCACGGGAACCAAGGCCGCCGCGGCCTACCGATTGAATATCCCAGCCGGCCAGACCCGGGAAGTCCGGCTGCGCCTGTCGTCGGACCTCGCGGTCTCCGATCCGTTCGGCGCGGACTTCGACAAGACCTTCCAGGCCAGACTCTCGGACGCAGACGAGTTCTACGCGTCGCTGGGGCCCGCCGGGCTGACCGACGACCGGCGCGCCATCCAACGTCAGGCCTATGCCGGAATGCTCTGGAGCAAGCAGTTCTACTACTACATCGTCAAAGACTGGCTCGAGGGCGATCCCGTTGGCCCTGCTCCGCCCGCGGGCCGCGGCCGCAACGCCCAGTGGAACCACTTCTACGCGGCTGACATCCTTTCGATGCCGGATGTTTGGGAGTATCCATGGTTCGCCTCTTGGGACCTCTGCTTCCAATCCGTGGTCTTTTCGCGGCTCGACGTCGAGTTCGCCAAGAACCAGCTGCTCATGCTGGCCCGCGAGTTCTACATGTCGCCCACCGGGGCGATCCCCGCCTACGAATGGGCGTTTGGCGACGTCAACCCACCGCTCCACCCCTGGGCGGCGCTGCAAATTTTCGAGATCGAAAAGCAGATGCACGGCGGCTCCGGCGACACGCATTTTTTGGCCAACATCTTCCGCTACTGCCTGACGTATTTCACTTGGTGGACCAACCAAAAGGACTCGGACGACAAGAACCTCTTCGAAGGGGGTTTTCTCGGACTCGACAACATCTCCATCATCGACCGCAGCCACCTCAACGATCTCGCGAACAAGATCGGGAGACCGCTCGAGCTTTATCAATCCGACGGCACGGCCTGGATGGGCCTCTTTTGCCTCAACTTGATGGAGATCGCCCTCAAGCTAACAGCCAGCCAGCCCGAGTACGCGCGGATGGCCGACAAGTTCTTCCAGCACTTTGTCTTCATCGCGGACGCCGCGAAAAGCATCGAACACCGATCCGGCGGGCAGGTGTCGCTTTGGGACAACGGCGACGGGTTCTTTTACGATGTCCTCAAGGTCGGGAATCCCGACGAGTACCTGAGCATCAAGCTGCGCTCGCTGGTGGGAATCATCGCGACGTTCCCGGTCGCGATTCTTGATATGGACGAGATCTCGTCGGTGACCGCCGGCGGACTGAGGAAACGCATCGAGTGGTTCATGGCCCAGCACCCCGAACTTCTCGACCAAGCCTTGACCCCTCACGAGAGTGGCGCAACCAAGCATCTCCTCAGCTTCGTTGACCAGGATCGACTGAAGCGGGTCTTGGCACGGGTCTTTGACGAGAAAGAGTTTTTGAGTCCCCATGGGATCCGAGGGATCTCCCGCGCCCACCTCGATCCGCCCTATCGACTCAAGGTCGCGGGCGAGACCCTGACCGAGCAATACGACCCAGCCGAATCCACAAGCGGCCTGTTCGGCGGAAACTCCAACTGGCGCGGGCCCGTGTGGTTCCCGATCAACTTCCTGCTGATCGCGTCGCTGCGCCGCTACCACGAGTTTTTTGGCGATCAGTTCACAGTCGAATATCCCGTGGGCGGCGGCCAACAGCGCAACCTGAGCGAGATCGCGGACGACTTGTCAAAGCGGATGGTGGCCATCTTCGAGCGGGGCGGCGACGGCAAGCGACCCTTCAACGGCGGCAACGAGACTTTCCAGCAAGACCCGAACTGGCGAAACTTGATTCTCTTTTACGAGTACTTCCACGGCGACAACGGCGCCGGCTTGGGCGCCTCCCACCAGACAGGCTGGACGGGTCTCGTCAGTGAGCTTCTTCGCAGCAAATGAAAGGAACTACCCATGGCAACAGTGAACTTCGATCCCGAAAAGGTCTTCTTTGGAATCACGCCCACCTCGTGGTGGAACGACGACTTTCTGGACATCGACATCGGAATCCCTTTCCAGCAGTGCGTCAGCGAGATGGCGCTGGCGGGCTTTCAGGGCTGCAGTGTGGGCCACAAGTACCCCACCGACGTGGAGCTGCTCACCCGCGAGCTCGAGCTCCGCGGCCTGCGCGTTTCCGAGCCGTGGACGAGCCTGTTTTTCACACGCAAGGAGATGCGAGAGAAAACCATCAAGGACTTCAGAAATTCGCTGGCTTTCATCAAGGCGATGAAGGGAACCGACTTGGTCGTCGCCGAGCTTGGACACTCCGTTCACCAGCGTCCGATTCGCGATCGTCCCCAACCGGCCAATTTTCGACGACAGGCAGTGGGAATTGCTCACATCGGGGCTCAACGAGATTGGCGGGATCGCCAAGAACGAGGGAATGCAGCTTTGCTACCACCATCATATGGGAACCGGGGTCATGACCCGGGCCGACGTCGATCGCCTGATGGCCTCGACCCATCCTGAACTGGTGCACTTGCTTTTCGACACCGGACACATCATGTTCGCCGGCGACGACCCGCTGAGCCTGGCGCGGGACCACGCCCACCGAATCAAGCACGTGCATCTGAAGAACATCCGCGGCTCCGCCATGGAGGAGTCGCTGGCCACCGGCCGCTCTTTCAAAGAATCGATTGAAGCCGGCGTCTTCACGGTCCCCGGTGACCCGGAAGGGTGCATCGATTTCGGCCCGATTCTGCAGGCGCTGGCGGATGCCAATTTCGAGGGCTGGCTGGTCGTCGAGGCCGAGCAGAACCCGGCCAAGGCGACACCCCTGGTGTACGCCAAGATGGCGCGCCAGTATCTTCGTGAAGTGACGGGATTCTAGTCTATTTTCTGCAAAGGATGCGACAGGCCTTGAATTCGGCCGGGGTCGGATTTCGGACGAGTTTGGTGTACCCGGTGGCTTGGCACGCGCTGTCCACGTCGAAGACGTACTCCTCCAACACCGGGTAGCTGTCATCGGAAACTTGCGAGGTGGCGGTGCGCAGGACCATTCCAGCCAGTGCTCCAATCTCCACCTCGGAGAATCCTCCGCTTCCCGTGATGTCTACCTGGAACAGCCCGCCGGCCGAGCCCGCGAAGAGCGAGATCGTATCGGTTTCACCGCCGACCTGGGTCAGTTTCTTCTCCCCAGACTCGGTGACGACGCACTCGCCGGAGCAGCTGTACGTGCCGGGAAGGCCCTCGGCCTGCGAGCAGCTCGCGACCGACTCGACCGCCGGGATCGAAGCACCGCCGGAGCAACCTATAAGAGACAAAAGAAACAGACCAGCGAAAACTGTTGTTTGATTTCCCCACGGTGAACGCATACTGCACCTCCTACTGTATGGATTAAGGATACTGAGCACTTTGTCAGTTTTAAACGGCTCAAAGCAAATCGCTGACTTCCCTGTGCCGGTCGCACAGTCACCCGACGCAGTACGTATCGGGCATCCCGAGCACGGTCATCTTGTTGAGTATCTCGCACGCCAATCGGTGGGTGCTTCCGCCATCGACTGTTAGCGGGCCATCCCTAAACCCCATCCGTGGTACAGTTTGGGCCTAAATTTCAAAGAAGCAGTCCTTTCATCACAGAGGTCCAGGCGACGTGAAGAATGTCAGCTGTCCAAACCGGGAATGCCCGCTACACGGAAGTCCGCTGCGGCAAAACGTTCGGCTCGACAAAAGGCACGCTGTACTACCGTCTCCAGCATCGTCGGTCCACCTTTGACAACGTTGCTGCGCTCAGCATCGAGGGTGTCAGCAAGTCCGCGATCGCCCGAGTGACCGGAATCAGCTGGAACACGGTTGCTCGCTGGCTCGAGAGGGCGGCCTCTGCGTTTAGTCAATTCAATAACCGAACCATCACAGGATTCGCCGTCGAGGAGCTACAAGCCGACGAGATTCGCACGTTCGTCGGTGGCAAGGAACAGCCAACCTGGGCCTTCGCCGCCATCGAAGTCGGGTCTCGGCTCTGGCTTTCGACCGTCGTTGGAAGACGAAGCTACCGGAATACGCTCGCGCTCTTTGAAGACGTGTCGAATCGAATGGATTTCGACCGTGTTCCTTTGATTGTTACCGACGGATTCGATTTCTACGAAAAGGTCGTCCGGCGCGTCTTCGGTCCGGCCTGTCTGTACGGGCAGGTCATTAAAACGCGGAGTAAAGATCGTGTCATTAGAGTCGAGAGGAGAGCCATGATCGGAGCCGAGTGGCGATTCGAAGAGGCGCTCGCTGATTCCGAGGACTCCGCCAAACTAAACACGTCCTTTGTCGAGCGGCTGAATCTGACCATCCGGCAGAGTTCCGCGTACCTTGGCAGACGAACGCTGTGCCACGCGCGCTCGAAGCAGGGGCTCGAAGAGCATCTTGAGTTGCTCCGCTGCTACTACAACTTCATTCGACCGCACAGGGCTCTGAAGTTTGGGCGCGAGACCCGGACGCCGGCGATGCAGGCGGGCCTGACGAGCCGGCGACTGACGTTCAGAGACGTCTTCTCGTCGCCCGCGAGTTGTTTCTCATCGAAGACCATCCCATTTGTGGTCGCAGAATCAGCCATACCGAACCCTATCACTGCCGCGCCGTTGCCTCTAGCGGCGTAGCAACACTTGATGACGGAAGCACCAGAAACGCGTCCGGCTCCGACGCCGCTCGAGAGTGATTGGCCCAGAGTCGATATCGGCCGCCGTTCTCCGGACAGAGCCGCGATCAACATATTTGCGGAGGACACCCCGTTCGGCCGGCCGCAGGCGCCGCCTGGCACGAAATAGAGGTTTTCAATCGGATCAAGTTGTGCTTTTACTTACCACACGAGTATTTGGATCCTCGTGTCCATGATCATTTGGGTTCTTCAGGCCATCCGTGTGTCGAGATTGGCAGAGATACTAGTCTTTGACAGGGCTGCAGGCATAGCGCTCTTGCAGTCTTTCATACGTCGGGTGCTATACATTGCGCTCGAATCCTATGTGTGTCGTCGATGGCCAAACAAAACCCTAGGTCGTATCCTTCGCGACCCTGCTCGAGTGACTCGCCCATTCGAGTACGTTTTTCATCCGCATAACAAAGTACGGCGTGAGCGCCTCACCGGGATAGGCTGAATCATCGCCGAACGTGAAAGCGGCCCCACTTCGTTCGAGTTGTGAGATTACGCGCCGCTTGAGAAGTCGGCGAAGGGATGAGGCTTGCGCGAGGGCCGATTTCCCGGAAAGATCGCGTTGGTCGAGGAAAAGCCAAATCTGCTCGAGCGCACTGAAAAGACGCGCCCAGACCACCCAATTAGTTTTCGACTCGTCTCCGACAAACAATTCCTTCCATGTATCTGGTACCAGTTTGTAGAACCTATGCCGACCCTCGGTTCGAGAGACGACATAGCCGGATCGGTTCATCTCGGCCAACGCTTTGCTGATCGTAGCGGGGAAGTAATAGCAGTCCTTAGCCATGGCTCGTGGTGACCCGCGTCCATTCAAGAGTAGGAACTGTAAGATTTCGCAACGGGCGTTCACGCCCAGCAGAGCTCGCAAGCGTAGGAGGAGATTGCTGAGGGGTTCGGGTCGGAAGGGTTCGGCTACACCACGTGCTCTGTAGCGGTCTCGCAGGAGACCGTACTTCGCGAAGAGGTCATCCGGTTCTTGGACAATCGGAAGCGGCCCCCCGCCTTTGAGGAAGAAAAGCGATTCCTTGCTCACTCGTTTGTGCTTCGCGCCGCGCGACATTCGCATCCACTTTGCCTCATCGACGGACGTGCTCGTCGCGGCGGCCACGGCACGCAGTACGGACTCTCCACCAAAAAGCTCCTCTTTCAACATACGCTTGATTCGCTGAACATTAATGAAGCGCCCATTGATACGCAGCCACTCCAGTACGGCATCAAAAAGTCTTGGGTCGTAGCGGGCGATCGTGCAAGAAAAGAGCAGCAACGCCTCGGGATCGATCACCGAACCCGACCAGGATTCTCCACGTCCGGACACACCGAGGGACGTCCACTGTCGCCATACAACGTCCAGCAGGCGGTCACGTAATTCCGTCCTAAAGTTTGTCAGCAGTGTCTGCATACCCGAGTTTCCCCAACAGGCTCCTCAGAATCATGGCAAATCCCTCTGAGACATCGTGGCCCATAGCCCATTTCGCTGCTGCTTCGATCTCATCGGGCCTAGGATCGAGTGCAAGCAGATCCTCTATGTGGTAGCCGCCACGATCGACTGCGGCGTACCTGATCTAGGCGGTCGATGAGGTGTATGGTCAAGTGCGCGCCATATCTTCGCGAGTGCAGTCGCTCTGCCAACCCATCGGGGAGGCCCATCTGAAAAAGGCCACCTTCTCCTCGGCTTGGGCCGTTGTTGAGCCAGTGGTCTGGGATTCCCATGTCCTCCGCTGCCTCGGAAGCCGCTTTCCGGAGGTCCTCAGGCAGGGGATCGGGCGAACGAAGAATCCCGGACGTTGCGAGGGCGACGACATCTACGTCTTTCGTGGTGCGTGGCACCATGCCTGTAAGAATCAGTGCCGAGCCACCACAAACCACGATCTCGATTGGATCCGCGTTATTCTCTTCCAAACGGATGGCCAGCAACTCCAAGGCTCTATCAAGAGTATCAATGTTTAGGAGTTTTTTGTTATTATTTCTTGTAGTCATTATGGCTACTATAAATATACTTGTTTTTATACGGTTGTCAACCCGTATAGTCTGTCCTGGTCCAGCGAAAGTTGTTCGTCAATGTTCGTCGCCTGTCCCTTCTATTTATTCATACGCAATACCGTAGAGAATTATTTCTATTTACTAGCTCGGCCGTCCTGAGTCTCCTGCCGGTGCCCTGACCATCAAATCCAACACGATGGAAAGCGAGAATTTGTTGGATCTCCAGAAACGAGCCGCACACTCTGCATGGGTTCATATCCACCAGCCCTTCGAATCGTTTCTGGTGGATATCCACCATTGCCGGATTGGCAACGGTATTCATTGCGTCATTAAGCGTTTAAAAATAGAGAGCCGAGAGAATGGCACGATAAGTGCTCTATGTACGGGTGCTTATGCATTCGCATTCCATATTCGGAAAAAGACTGAATTTGCTCGGTACCCGAAAAGTAAAGGAGTTTTGCGATGAATACCATTCGAAAGAGATTGCCCGTTCTGGCGGTGACGTTACTCATCGGATTTCTCGGCGGAATTGTCACTGCCTATTCACTGCCTTCTTCCGCTGGATCTACGGTCAAGCGTCACGCAGGAGCAACCATCCGCTCCGGCGGAGTCTCCCCAAGGCCGTGCTCTTCTCGATCAACTCAGCGTTGTTTTCGAGAACGCGGCGGCCGAGGTGAGCCCGTCCGTCGTGCCGATCTTTTCCGAACAGACGGTTCAGGTACAGAGCCCGTTTGGCTCTCCGAGTGATCCTTTCCAGGAGTTTTTCGGGGACGATTTTTTTCGGAGATTCTTTGGGACGCCGCACGGCGGGGGGAAACAAACCGTGAGGGGTATGGGCTCTGGAGTGATCGTGACCCCCGACGGTTACATCCTGACCAACAACCACGTCGTGGATGACGCTCAGAAATTGACCGTTGTCCTCCAGGACAAGAAGAAGCTGGAAGCCAAGGTTATCGGCACGGACCCGCAAAGCGACGTAGCGGTGATCAAGGTAGAGGGCAAAGACCTGCCGGCCGCGACTCTAGGAGACTCCAATGAAGTCAAGGTCGGCCAATGGGTAATCGCGGTGGGCAATCCTTTTCAGCTCATGCATACCGTAACCACGGGGATCATCAGCGCCAAAGGGCGTTCTTCGGTGGGATTGGCGGATTACGAAGACTTCTTTCAAACAGACGCCTCCATCAATCCGGGGAACAGCGGCGGAGCCCTCGCTGATCTCGACGGAAATGTTGTCGGGATCAACACCGCTATCAGCAGCCCTTCGGGAGGCAATGTGGGGATAGGATTCGCCATACCCATCAATATGGCCAAGAGCGTCATGGACGCCCTCATCGAAAACGGCCAAGTGACCCGCGGCTACTTGGGGGTCCTGCTCCAGGACATCGATGAGAACCTGGCCAAGGCGCTTCACCTGAAGAGTACGGAGGGATCGCTGGTGGCCGACGTCACGCCGGACGGGCCTGCCGACAAGGCCGGCATCGAGCGGGGCGACGTCATTATCAAACTAGATGGGGGAAAGGTCATAGACACAATTGAAATTCGTAATAAAGTCGCCGAGGATGAACCGGGCGCCTCGGTTCCCATTACCATGCTCAGAGATGGCCACCGGGTCGAGGTCACAGCGGTGCTCAGCGAACGGCCCAAGGAGCTCGGTCGAGGCGGAGCCGAAACTGAAGAACATCAACAGCAAAGTAGCCAAAAGCTCGGCCTTTCCATCCAGGACCTGACACCGGAGATCGCTCAACAGCTCGGGTACCAAAAAGACGAGGGCGTTCTCATCGCCCAGGTGGAACCGGGCAGTGCGGCGGAAGACGCTGGGCTCCAACGAGGCGATCTGATCAAGGAAGTGGACCGATCCCCGGTAACCGAAGCAAAGGAATTCGTTCGCGCTATCGACCGGCTTTCGAGCGACGACTCGGTGGCGTTGCTGGTCCGCCGAGGTCCCAATACCATATTCGTAGCCCTTCAGGTTCCCTAAGCAGTTGAGGTTATCTTTTCCTGCGGAGCTGCCGTATGTCCTTGTTGGCCACGGCCAACACGCGCTCCTAAAGATACGGTGTGAACAACCATGCTAAAGCGTCGCGCATCCTTGTCGGCAAAGGACGCCGGTCCACTTCTTCGAGGCTGACCTCGCGGGAGCGCCTTCGGGCCCGATCAGCGTGAGATGCGAGAGCACGTGCAAATTCACCGTCATACACCTCCACCACGAGCTCGAAGTTGAGGCGCAGACTTCGCGGGTCGAGGTTTGCGGATCCGATCTGGGTATAGTGTTCGTCCACCACCAGAAGCTTGGTATGCACGAACGGCGGCGGCTGGTAATAAATACGGACTCCCCGTTCAAGAAGCTCCCAGAGCATGTTCCGACTCGCCCAATGGACAAAGGGTAGATTATTCCTCGCGGGCAGGATGACACTCACGTTGACTCCGCGGAGGGCAGCCGCCTGGAGCGCGCCAATCAGCCCGCGCGGAGGTAGGAAGTAGGGCGTCATGATCGAGATACTCTGCCGTGCCGCGGATATGGCGCCCGAAAGGATGGCCGGTAACCGGTCCAGGTCCTCGTTGGGACCTTCCGCAATGGCCCGGCAAATGGCCGTACCAGCGCCGAGGGGGGGCGTCGGAGAAATTACTGAGTGCTCTCCGGTAATGAAATCCCAGTCTTCTAAGAATATCCTTTGGATCTCCGCCACCACAGGTCCTCCCAAGCGGAAGTGGACGTCTACCACTCGAGAAGGATTCTGATGTTCCTCGGCTAGGTGACGCTCCCCGATGTTCATGCCACCGGTGAAGGCGACATGTCCGTCTACGACCAGGATCTTGCGGTGATTGCGCAGGTTGATGTGCAGCGTCGGTGGGACCAGCTTGGGGGGTAAAAAGCGGGCGAAGCGCACACCGTGTTTTGACAGCAACGTGCCTGCGTGCGGGATGGAGTATAGCTCTCCGATACCGTCTACCATGATGCGAACGTCCACCCCGCGCTCGACAGCGTGTGCCAAACGGGCGATGAACCTCCTGCCGATTTCGTCGGTATCGAAGATGTAAGTGGTCAGGTATACGAATCGTTTGGCGCTTTCAATCGCCGTCAGCATGGCCGGATAGGCTTCTTCGCCGTTGTGCAAAATGTCGATTCGGTTTCCTGCGAGTAGCGGTCTTTTCGTCACAGCACCGGAGATCCGAGCCAGCTCGGTGAACTCCTTGGCGACGTGCAGGCTGGATATCGTAGATGCTTTTTCATCGTCGTTATGCGCGAAGTCGAGCCGAAGGCTGAAGCGGCGACCGCGGTGTAGCATCCTGGCTCGTGTGTGAATCCGGTTGATTCCGAGCAGCAGATAAAGAAGAGGACCTGCAATAGGCGAGATGAGACAGACTGCGATCCAGCCCCAGGCCGCCTTAGGGTCGCGCTTGTTGAGCAGTGCGTGGCCCGCGGTAGCCAAGGCGGCTGCGGCGATGAGAGCCACGACGATCCATTTCAGCGGATTCATTGGAAGGATCAATTCTAAACTAAAGAAGCCGCATTTCCCCACCAAACTGCCTTGGTCGGGTCCTAAATACTGATCACATAAATGTCGGCCTCCATTCGCAGACGGCAGGCAATGGATTCTCGTTCGAGCAAATAGCGTGCCAGGGCCGCCGGCCATTCCGAAGCCGTCAGCCACTTGTGCGTGCCTGATGGAACGATCCAGCTTTGTTGCTGGTGGTTTTCCACCGTGACGCTTCACGATGCGGGTGGATATGGGCCGATTGTTACCACCTCGCTTCCCCGGCACAAAAAGAACGAACCCGTCCACCCATAGTCATCTCTTCGGTGTTCGACGTATTGGTGTTGTTGTCTTTCGCGCCTGAGATGAGTAACCCAATCGTCCCCCCCATTAGAGTTGGCACGCCATTTGTATTATCGAACAACATGTCTAAGGCGGTAGCTCGATGAGTTGGGGATTGATTCGAAAGGCCGGATTGTCGGTCATAGTTTTGTTGCTCGCAGGCGGCATGTTGGATGCACAGCTCCCAGGTCGCCAATCGGACGCGGGAATCTGTGCGAAAGCTCTGCACCTGTTATCCGTCAAAGGTATCGATAACGTGCAGCTAAAAAGTATCAGAGGTTATGTAACGCTTAGTGGGGAGGTGACGAGCTTATGGCTAAAGGAAGAGGCAGAGAAGATTACCGGCGGCCTGCCTGAAGTGAAGTTGGTATTCAACAAGTTGGATATCACCCGGCAAAAAAGTGACGCGGACCTGGCCATTTGGATTACGCAAAAGATACACCGGTTTGTTTTCTACACCATTTACGATGACGTTGACGTGTCCGTCAGCGACGGGACGGTCTTTTTGACCGGTCGAGTGACAAGGTCCTATAAGGCCAGAGAGATTGAAAGTCTTGCCTCCCGCGCGACCGGCGCGCAAGTCGTGAGAAATGAAATTGATGTCCTTCCGACCTTCTCCTCGGATGATGAGCTTCGTGTCGCCCTCGCCACTGCGATCTATCGTGACCCTCATTTCTGGAGGTATGCGACGCAGGGGGATCCTCCGATCCACGTCATCGTAGACCTCGGCCGAGTCACTCTGACTGGTGTGGTTGGCTCAGAGGTGGAGCGCAGAAAGGCAGAGGAAATCGCTCGGAATAACCAGAAGATTCTGGAGATTGAGAATAGGCTGAGGATAGGAGAGGAATCGTGCCGGCCAACGCCCATCGTCTGTCTTCATAGCCGATGACCCACACAAGCAGTTGCTTCAAACCAAGCTTGACGGGCGGCTTGCCCTTTCGCTAGCGTCCTTGTTACCAAACACAGTATCATCGGACGCGACAGAGTCGGAGATTCAACCTGATCGAGCTCGGATGAAATATGGATTTTCCTATCCTTTTTGCTGCCGCGAGAGAGTCGGAGGGCTTTTAAAATTCTACTACCGGAAGGCTGGATGAGTTTGTTGACCGCACGCGACCGCGAGGTACAGGAGCCCCCTCCCAGTAGGTCCGAAATCTCACGCCGCCGGTGTTGACGTGCGTCTTCGCGAGTCCGAAGCCCAGGACCCGCAGCCGACGCTGGAAGTCGATCATCACGCTGGCGGGCTTGAGGTCAACTGGACGATCCTGTCCGCTCGCGGGACCGAGCCCGTCGGCAGCTCGCGGCGCTAGGTGCCGGGTGAGGCCTCTCGGCCCTCGAAGAAGAGACTGCCGAAGCTGTCACCCTGCCGATAGTTGATCACCAGCTGACCGAGGTGGAAGCCCCAGCTCTGCGCCCCCTGCAGGGCCGCGGTGTAGCGCTGCTCGAGGTTCATCATCTCCGGCGGACAGGCCTTGCGAGTGGTCGTCAACGGCCCGACGGCGATGTCGGTGGCCGTCTCGCCCGGCTCGATGCCGCCGTTGTAGCTGTTGCACCCGCTCGTCCCCGACAGCCTGCCGTCGTCGAACACCAGGGTCACCTCGGGCCCTTCCGGGGCCGCCTCGGTTGACGACAGCTTGCGGAGCACCCACTCCTGGCCCTCGAGCGTCGCCGGCGAAGCGGTCCCGGTCACCTCGGTCCCCGCCTCGACGAACTGACCGCCCTGCATGGCGAAGCTCCGGGTGGCCAGCTGGGTCGGGCAGCACATGCCGTCGTCTGGACCCGCCTGAAGGACGTCCAGGGCGACACTGGTACTCTCGATCCGGGCCTTCCGGATCTGCACCCGGTCACCGACTTCCGCCAGCCCCTGCTGCACGATCGCACCGTCTTCGCGGCCCAGGACCGCCAGGTAGGCGAAGTTGCCCGTACCGCCGGTGCTGTAGGTCAGGTGGGCGATGGCCTCCTCGGCACCGTCCCCGTCGATGTCGGCGCTGAGGTAGAAGCCCTCGCTCAGCCAGACCATGGGCACCGAGGCACCGCCCTCCTCGAAGGGCTCACCCTCCCACTTGCCGGCGGACAGGGTGACCGGCCCCTGGTCCTCGATCCCGGAGTAGGTGGCGCTGCCCAGTTCGGCCGCCGTCGGGGCCGCGCCGACGCTCGGGCCCGCCTCAGGCCCGGCGTCCGGGGTCTCGGACGGCCAGGTGCAGCCGACGGCAAGGACGATACCGGCCGCGACGACGAAAAAGGTCCTGATGGTCATTCGGCTTCTCCTCGAGAAACATTGGAAGGATAAAGGATAGGAAAATCGATAATCACTCCGAGCACGAGCATCTTGAATTTCCGACTCTGTTGGGCGTGATGATACCCCGTTTGGTGTCGGTCCGCTAGGCAAGGCTAGAGGGGCCTTCAAGCCTGATTCGAAACAACAAGCTGAGCGGTGTTATTGATGATGAGGACGTAGGAGGGGCGTCTATCGCCTATAATGCTGAAATGTTCAGGTGTCGATATGCGTGATACCTACCGCGATCGTGAAGTCAGTTCGCCCGAACTGTTCTTTGACCGTCGCCGGTTCCTTTCGTCCCTTGGTTTGGGGCTCCTGGCCGGTTCTTCGATACGCTGCGCCAGAGGTCCGAGACGCATCCCCGACGAGTTGCTGGAGCCTCCTTTCGAGAGGCCCGAGCTCTTTCCCGCTTCGCGTGCCGTCCGTTACGAGCTTCCTTCCTCCATCACTCGAAAAAAGCTCACGCCGCGTGAGGTCGCCGGCTCGCACAACAACTTTTACGAGTTTCTGGCTGGGCAAGGAGGATCCGTAGGGCGCCACCTCGCTCGTTTCGAAGTCGAGCCTTGGAAGGTGGAGGTCTCCGGCGAGTGCCACCGCCCCGCGACCTTCGATCTCGACGACCTGTTCGCCTTCGATCACGAAGAACGTGTCTATCATTTCCGCTGTGTGGAGCGATGGGCGATGAACGTCCCCTGGTCCGGATTCGAACTCCGTAAGCTGCTCGAAAAAGTCGAGCCCAAATCCGGCGCTCAGTACGTGCGTTTCACCAGTGCCTACGTCCCCGACCAAATGCCCGGCACGCGTACAACCTGGTATCCTTGGCCCTATCAAGAGGCACTCACGCTGGCCGAGGCGATGAACGAGCTCGTCCTCGTCGGTACGGGAGTCTACGGACGGCCTCTACTCAAGCAACACGGGGCACCGGTGCGCATCGTCGTGCCCTGGAAGTACGGCTACAAGAATCCCAAGTCGATCGTCCGTATCGAGCTTCTCGAGCAGCGACCCCGCACGTTCTGGCAAATACAGCCCCACGAATACGGATTCATCAGTAACGTCAATCCCAACATCCCCCACCCGCGCTGGAGTCAAGAGCATTCCTTCTGGCTCGACGGCGGCGGCAGGTTCCCAACGCCCTTGTTCAACGGCTACGAGGAGCACGTGGCACATCTGTACCTGGACGAGCCGCGCCATCCTCAACCGCCGCTCGGACCGAACGAGGTCGCGCGATGAGCGATAGAGCGGAAAAACGCGCTATCCTCCCGGTCGGGCGCGGACCCTCATGAGTGCAACGCGTCTCATCGAGGCCCCGTTCGATGGGCACAATCACTGATGTGTTCCTTAGCCTTGATATGTGTCGTACTGTTGACAACAGGCGGTCGTGCCATGGGTGGAGGATGTATCCGTCTAACGTTCACCTCGCAACAACAACGACTCCGCCAAATTCCCTTGTCGGACCCTGAAAAGTTGAATAAGGATGTAGGTAGAAGGGCCATCCTCCAGGCAACGTGCCGCGCTTCGCAAGTGATGGGCACACCTTTTTTCTCTTTTTCCAACATGAATCTCAAGCTAATATCGATCGGAGTGCGCGGCCTCATCGGCCGGCCCTTTGCGACACACGTGAAATGATTGCGAGCGACGTTGGCGCTAACGCTCAACGTCGTCCGCTGACTGGAAAGGAGTTACACAATAATGATTCGCTGGACAGTTCCCGTTTTCGGGTTTGCTCTAATCCTGCTCGTTACTGGGTGCAATCCGTCGCGTAACGCGGACCCTGCTACCTCCTCGACCCCCGAACCGGTGAGAGACGTGCTGACGTCCGAGGCCCAGCAGGCCTTGACGCCGGATGACGTCCTCTCCGATCTGAAGGAGGGCAACCGCCGCTTCATGGAAGGTCGTCTAACACCGCGCGATTATCTGGCACAGGCCGCCGCCTCGGCTTCCGGACAGTATCCAAAGGCCGTCATTCTCGGTTGCGTCGACTCTCGGGTGCCACCCGAGATCGTATTCGACCAGGGCATCGGCGACCTGTTCGTTGGTCGCATCGCGGGCAACTTCGAGAATGTCGACATGCTCGGTAGTCTGGAGTTTGCAACCAAAGTCGCCGGGGCGAAGCTAGTCGTTGTGCTTGGGCACACGTCCTGCGGAGCGATCAAGGGTGCAGTCGCCGGCGTCGAAATCGGAAATCTTACGGCGATGCTCGACAATTTTGACGAGGCTCTCGAGCAAGCGAGCTCCGGCAACTCTGACGTCTCAGACTCCGAGCTCATACGGGCCGCCACCGAGGAAAACGTACGCCAGACGGTGAACGATATCTTGTCGGATAGCACCGTCATCGCCGAACTTGTCGAGAGCGGCGACGTTGCCGTGGTAGGAGGGATCTACGACTTGGCCAGCGGTCGCGTAACTTGGCTCGACTTCTAATCCGACCATGAGGCGTTTGCTTTCAACGCGAATCCTGCCCGTGACTGATAATAAATAGGTGTCCCTCGTCAATATTGATCCGAACGAGATTAGGGCCTGTGCGGCTCGGTGAGGAACGCGGAGTGCGAGCCATTCCCGGGACGGAACGAGCCACGAGATCAGACGTTTGAATACGACGTTGGTGAAGTGATCGAGTTGAGCAGCGGACGGCAGCGAACCTTACCTTACGCAGCTTCGCGCCATTCGTAACGATGATGTAGTCCGCCCACGCGCGGCAATGCAACGACCTTCGCGGTGTGTGATGGCCTCGGGGTAACCGGTCGCTTGTTGGGCGTTGTCGTCCGCAAAATCAAAAATCGCGGTCTTTCCAGGGACCGTTTGACCGCAGTCAGCTCCCAGCGAATCCATCGCGAGGCACTGTCCGAGATGAACTTGTTTCCGCGGAACCAAAAACACAGGAATAATATCCGGAGAGACAGCGGCGCGACTGGCGAATACCTCAATCAAGCGGCGTTCGGCCCGGTAATCGTGGTGCAGACCACCAAGAACCGGCGTCGAGACGACGCGCCGCCCGAGCGGAATGTGGTGACGATCAGGTCCTGGGTCGACGGGAAGATCGCCGGCGGGGTCGGGGATATTTGGGCCGAGCGACGAATGCGGTCGCGCTCGATTGTAGTAGGTCACCCAAGAACGAAGAATGCGCCGGAGATGAGGCGCCGAAAGCGGGATGAGGAGGTCCAGGCACTCCCGGCGTGTCGTGCCAATCAGTCTCTCACAATATGAATTTGCTTGTGGTGCTCTTGGCGGGGTTCTCAGGACCTTAACGCCTATCGCTAGTAGAGACTTCCTTAGTTCGTCAGAGAACTTGCTGTCGCGGTCTACGATAAGAAAGCGATAGTCGTGATCGCAGGGTATCGCTTCTCGAAATTGCTGCAAGGTCCAGTCCGCGTCGGGTGCGCGGTCACGTTGAAGTGAAGCACCTTGCGTGAGCCGACTTCCATGACCACGAAAACGTAGAGAACGTGGAACCGTGCGGTGACGACTGTCAAGAAGTCGGCGGCGACGATGGCCTTGGCGTGATTCCGAACGAACGTCGCCCAGCGCTGAGACGATATGTGTGTCCCGCGGCCTCCGTCGTCTCGAGCCGGCATGTACTTTCTCACCGTCCGCGGCGAGACGCGGATACCGAGCTTGACGAGGAGCTCGTGCGCAATGCGCTCTTCGCCCCAGGTGACGTTCGAGGTCGCCATTTGCATGATGAGTTTCTGCAAATCCACTGGGACGGGCGGCCTGCCTTTTGGTCGCGATTTCCATTGCCAGAACAAACGAAAGCCCTTCCGATGCCAGCGGATGAGGGTGTCGGGCTTTACGACGACGAGCGCTTCTCTCCAGTCGAACAGCCAACTCAGGGTCGCCATCGTGAACCGTGTCGCGTTGTCGGTCCGGCGAGGTGTTTGCTCGCGCTCGACGAAGAACGTGAGCTGTTTCCGGAGGAAGAGATTCTCGGCGGCCAGGGCACTCCGGGAGCGGACGAGGTTCTGACCAAAAGCGATGACATCGATCACGACATGTAGGATATCCGAGTACAGGTACAAGAGGAGCCTTTCCGAGTCTAAATCAGTGATGCAACGCCGGTTGGGCCAGCAGAAAAAAGCTGATTCTAAAAGCTCCAATTCCTCGAATCAAAGGCGGCTCTATTTTTTGCGGACCACACCCACGGAGAGAGAACGGCTGCTTGATCAACAGCGAATGGCGCAAGCACCGAGCGAAGAGGGCGCGCTCGAGAAGAGGCCTGACCTGCGCATCCAACAAGCCCACGACATGGTGTTCGCGAAGTTCCGCGAGCTGGGCAGCGCGCGCCAGACCTTGAACTGGTTGCGTGAACAGCAGATATTATTGCCCAAGCGCCGTGGCCGCCGCTTGGATTCGGAGGTGGTTTGGGCATTGCCGTGCTACGGTACGGTGCTGGGCATGTTGAACAACCCCATCTATGCCGGAGTCAGAGGCTCAGAACCCCGGCGGTTCCCGTGGAAGAGATCTCGACGCAAATCGAATATCCGTTGTGCCTCGATTGGAACTCCTCCGTCCGCGAGCAAAATGAAAGTGTACTAATCGGCACTTGAGATTCGTATGAGTAGGAGTGCTGCAGCCGTCGGATAGCGACCCACACTCACGAGCAGGGTACGTTCAACGATGCGGTTGACGGCGTTTAAACCGAAAATCCTGGAAGTCACTTCCCCGATTGAGGTGCGAGGTATGATTTGGGCTCCGTCGAGCTGGAAGTGTTCACTCCAGTGATCCGTTCTGGGATTGTAGAACCGAGTCAACTCTCCGGTTTGCGAGGCAATCGATCCAAGGTCTGTGCCTTTGAAGCGGTTGCAGAAACTGCAAGCGTAAGCCAGGTTCTCTGCGCCTGTGCGTCCCCCGTGTTTTTCGCTGATAATGTGATCGACTTGGCAGCCGTAGAACGTGTCGTCTTCGTGTATCAGACAGTACTCACAAAGACCGTTGGCGCGTTCACGCACGAGGCGACGGAGCTCGTTGCTTACGTAGCTACTCACACTCCAGATGCTCGCGGGCGCGTGCTTTGGCCAAACGCATTAGGTGCTCGATGTGTAGGTAGTGATCCAACTCGGCCGATTCCTCCGGGCTCAGTTTGCTGGTCTTTTCCCGATAGATGAGGTCCGCTACGCGGTCTTTGGTTTCTTGTGAAGGAGCGAACTCGGCTACCGCACGAGGATTCGTGGCGGAAATGAAATCGACGAGCTCATCGTACACGCGGTTCATGGCCAAAGCATAGCTGATACGTGCTCAGATTTCCAGTACACCATAGGATTCGTTGACGAATAGCACCCTGTCTCAGCCGAGAGCGTTGCAACAACGCCACTTGGACATACGAATGTGGCTGCCCGCATGGCATCACAAGAGGGAGGATTGTAGTCGATCACGTTTGCGAATCTAACGGAAGCCTGACCGAGCTACTTGTCGTCCGCAAAATCAAAAATCGCGGTCTTTCCAGGGACCGTTTGACCGCAGTCAGCTCCCAGCGAATCCATCGCGAGGCACTGTCCGAGATGAACTTGTTTCCGCGGAACCTAAAACACAGGAATAATCCGGAGAGACAGCGGCGCGACTGGCGAATACCTCACTCAAGCGGCGTCGGCCCGGTAATCGTGGTGCAGGCCACCAAGAACCGGCGTCGAGACGACGCGCCGCCCGAGCGGAATGTGGTGACGATCAGGTCCTGGATCGACGGGAAGATCGCCGGCGGGGTCGGGGACATTTGGGCCGAGCGACGAATGCGGTCGCGCTCGATTGTAGTAGGTCACCCAAGAACGAAGAATGCGCCGGAGATGAGGCGCCGAAAGCGCGATGAGGAGGTCCAGGCACTCCCGGCGTGTCGTGCCAATCAGTCTCTCACAATATGAATTTGCTTGTGGTGCTCTTGGCGGGGTTCTCAGGACCTTAACGCCTATCGCTAGTAGAGACTTCCTTAGTTCGTCAGAGAACTTGCTGTCGCGGTCTACGATAAGAAAGCGATAGTCGTGCTCGCAGGGTATCGCTTCTCGAAATTGCTGCAAGGTCCAGTCCGCGGTCGGGTGCGCGGTCACGTTGAAGTGAAGCACCTTGCGTGAGCCGACTTCCATGACCACGAAAACGTAGAGAACGTGGAACCGTGCGGTGACGACTGTCAAGAAGTCGGCGGCGACGATGGCCTTGGCGTGATTCCGAACGAACGTCGCCCAGCGCTGAGACGATATGTGTGTCCCTCGCCTCCGTCGTCTCGAGCCGGCATGTACTTTCTCACCGTCCGCGGCGAGACGCGGATACCGAGCTTAACGAGGAGCTCGTGCGCAATGCGCTCTTCGCCCCAGGTGACGTTCGAGGTCGCCATTTGCATGATGAGTTTCTGCAAATCCACTGGGACGGGCGGTCTGCCTTTTGGTCGGGATTTCCATTGCCAGAACAAACGAAAGCCCTTCCGATGCCAGCGGATGAGGGTGTCGGGCTTTACGACGACGAGCGCTTCTCTCCAGTCGAACAGCCAACTCAGGGTCGCCATCGTGAACCGTGTCGCGTTGTCGGTCCGGCGAGGTGTTTGCTCGCGCTCGACGAAGAACGTGAGCTGTTTCCGGAGGAAGAGATTCTCGGCGGCCAGGGCACTCCGGGAGCGGACGAGGTTCTGACCAAAAGCGATGACATCGATCACGACATGTAGGATATCCGAGTACAGGTACAAGAGGAGCCTTTCCGAGTCTAAATCAGTGATGCAACGCCGGTTGGGCCAGCAGAAAAAAGCTGATTCTAAAAGCTCTAATTCCTCGAATCAAAGGCGGCTCTATTTTTTGCGGACCACAAGGGTTCCTAAACTGGCCCGGGACAGAGCGTTCCAGTTTTTTGACCACACGGGGACAGATCAAGCGCGACCACCCAGCGGATGAATAAATAGAAGGGACAAGCCATTCTGGCAATCGCTCGAGATCATGAGGAACAATCGGACGCTGGAAACTTCTCAAAAGGATTCATTGCCTCTTGTATGTTCTCGGGGAGGAAAAGGATAAGGCTCTTCAGTTGTTGGAAAGAGCCTTCGAGGAGCGCGACCCGAACCTCGTTTATCTCAAAATCTGGCCCGAATGGGATAGTTTTCGGTCCGAGCCCCGCTTTCAGGACCTCGTGCAGCGAATGAACTTCCCTGAGTGAGTGCTGCAGATTCAAAGTCAATTTATCTCTTCTTCGAGCTCTATCAACATGGCGATGATTCGGTCAAATGGAGTTGGCTCGCCATAAAACATATCTCTCATTTTTCGGTAGTCGTCTAGCAACTCATCATGAAGTGTTTGATGTGGCACCAGACGCAGGCTGCCCGGCTTGGCCTCATCGTACCTAGCCCATGCCGCTGGAAAGAATCGTTTTTTATGTTCTGCTACACGGATCAGTAATTCGAGGTCACCTAGAGCTTTGTGTCGAATTTCTTCGTTTTCGGCAAGCGCGGCCAAGTCGTAGTAGTGACGCGACAAGCGGTCAACCTTCGGCTGCTTACGGTGGTACTCCATATGGAGGAGAGTGGCTTTCTCCCAGAATGTTCGTTCTGCCTCGAGTGTTTTGACCGAGCACGACGGTTGCGTGAATAGCGTCTGGAACTCCTCTGCAGCGTACGATTAAATTTGGTAGTTTTTCGCAGGCCAATGATCGGAACGCGCTCCGAACTCGAGTCGCACTACCGGCTTCACTGAGAGCGCTTGGAGACTCTCATCACCATTTGACAACCTCGGGTAGGCGAACTGGACAAGCTGCGCGTCTGATGGATCAATTCGTAGGCTCCACGCGAGCCCTCGCCCCAACACTTCAGTGAATTGCTCGCGAAGACGCGGCAAGAGCTCCTCGGCAACGTACTGTTCCGCCGTCGCTTTCAATTCATCGATAAGTTTAGCGGCCTTTTATTACTAGATGCGTTTGTTGGATCACGCTCGTCTTTGAATCCAAGGTCATGGCGATCAAGAGAAATATCGATATCCTCCGAGAACCTTTGTATCACTTTAAAGACCTTCGAAAGTGATGTACCACCTTTGAACAGAAGTGAGGGAAGGCGTTCATCTGAAACGAAGAGTTTTTGAAGTGACCAACATACCCAGAAGTCCTTCTCTATGATCGCGGGAGTAAAACCAAGACGAGAAGCCGTTTCCTGAACGACATCGGCTCGGTCGTCGTGGTTCGTGGCAATGCCATTCATAGTTATCTACGCCGCCACTATGTGCTGGATTATCCTGCGAGTCCAGTCGGGGCCAATCAATGCGTCCCGCTGGAGATCCTCTATCTGCTTCGATGTCAGTATTGTACGTAGTTGTCTAACGGTGCCTTTCGTCACACCGTTTTTGCCCAAATACCGGAGTGCCTGAATGACAATTCCTGTCGGGCGACCAAGTCCTGCGAGGTTTCGACTTGACGCATGCCGAAGAACGATGTGTTGATTACCAATGCGAACTTTTCGAGTCGGACCGTCCGTTACATAAACAAGTTTCGCAGGCACCTGATCGGTCAAGCCCAGCAAGTTGGCCGCCCGCGCACCAGAGACCTGAATCTTACTTCCGGTCTGCCGGGCTAGCGCTCCGGCGACTGAGTCAGGCGACGGCGACAGTACGCCTAAACGTTCGCTGACCTTAGGGTAGTCGTAAAGTCCACGGCGAAGCCGACGCACAACTCCTCGACGAGCCAATCTAGATAAGGTCTGATCGACAGCAGCTCTAGACCCAAGGTCAACAAAGTCCCTTGCGGTGAATACGTTACCGCGCCCCTTTCTTTGAATCCGTTGAAGGATGTTTTTTGTTACAGTCATTTTCTCACCTATTGTCAGATATTTTATCACATATTTCTGACAATACTCAATACCTTTTTCTTGCAAACTTGGCCCGTAGAGTCAAAAAATTCATCCGGCCTTCCGATGGTAATATTTCAGCAATCCACCGAGCCGTTCCCGGCAACGAAGTCGCTTCTAAAAACTCGTTCACACGATTTTCAAACCGGCTCCCATGGCAAAATACCTGCGCCGGGTCATACTGAGATGCTTCGACGGTGACTCGGAGACCACGTCAACGAGGAGGCGCAACGCGCTGGTCAGGGAAGTCTGCGGGGCAAGACCTAGCGAACTTAGGCAGCGAGTCGGGTGTAGTGATGGTGGAGACCACCGACTTTCGGAATGGCGACCACCTTTCCCATCTCGGGCGGCTCTACGGGCCGGGAATCCGGCGTGTCCTTATCAAGCGACAAGTGAGTCCGGCAAGAATGATAATAGTCGAAGTAGCTTCTAAGAATTCGCCTCAAGTGTTGTTCGTCTTAGGATGATCATGTGGTCGAGACACTCTCGGCGGATCGAGCCAATTACCCTCTCGACAAAAGAATTTTGCCATGGTGAGCACGGTGCAGACAGAACCTGCTTCATCCCGAGCCCCGCAACGCGCCTGCCGAAATACGATCCGTAGATTCCATCTCTATCCCGCAGCAGGTAACGAGGCGCCGTGTCCCAGGGAAAGGCATTGACGATTTGTTGGGCCGTCCACTCTGCCGAGGGATGCTCCGTCACATTGAAATGGACGACGCGGCGGCGATCGTGGGCAAGCACCACAAATACGAAGAGCACCCGAAACGTTGCCGTTGGAACCGTGAAGAAGTCGACCGAGACCAGGTCGAGCACATGATTCTTCAGAAAGCTCCGCCAGCATGGCGAAGGCGGCTTTGGGTGCCGAATCATGTACTTGGAGACCGCAGCCTGGGAAATTTGAATCCCGAGCTTCGTCAATTCGCCGTGAATCCGAGGGGCTCCCCACGTGGCATTAGCTTCGCACATCGTGCGGATCAATGTGCGTATCTCTGGATCGATGACGGGACGGCCCGGGCCGCGCTTCCGGCTCTTCCATGTCCAATATCGTTTGAAACCTGAGCGGTGCCAGCGGGTGACTGTCTCCGGTTTCACGATGATGAGCGCGCGCCTCCAGTCCTTCCAAATCCGAAACAGGAGTACCCAGAAACCCCGGTCGACGTTCGAAAGCCGTGGTCGTTTCACCGAGCGACGAAGAACCGCGACCTGCTGGCGCAACGCGAGATTCTCGAGGCCCAGAGCGCGCCGGGTTTTGAAGGCGGAGAAGAGAGAGCGAAGGAACGTGGAAATCATGCGGGGATGCTGACGCCTGATGAGAAGGACGATCAAGTGTGAAACCCACGGATGATTAAATAGAAGGGACAGCCCACCACTTTTCCGAAAATTGGGTCGCATCCCTTTTCCCCGAAAGTGTGGGGGAGTCATGAGCGCACGAATTCGAGCAGAGGCCCGATATCGTGTTCATCGGCTGCTAGAAGGGCGGCAATATACCGTTCTCGTGTTTCTTCGACATCAACCAGATTCTCTCTGCCCCAGCTAAATCGCTCCTGGCCCATCGATTTGAGAAGAAGATCGGCGGCGAGGCGCGCATGCCGACCGTTGCCATTCGGATAGCAATGTATCGACACTATCCTGTGATGAAAGCGCACAGCAATTTCGTCAGGCTCATAGGTTCCGTTCTCGATCCAGTAGCGGCAATCATCGAGAAGTTGTCGTAATTCCGTAGGAATTCGATAAGCATCAATGCCGATATTTTTGCCAGAAGTACGGTAACGCCCGGCCCACCGCCAGACATTGCCATACATCCTCTTGTGCAGGTTGTTGAGAAAGGTACTGTCAAGTTGACGGGTGTTGAAGCGAGCGGCTGCCCTGTCAACTGTTGCCCTCTTCATGGCATCAGGCACACGTTGCCGCGTGCCAAACCAGGAAGACGCGACCTCGTAGCTCTCGATGGTGGGGAGCCCGCAACAGGTGACGTCCGACGCGAAAGAGGTTTTGGACGAGTCCATGCACGGTCAAGAATCGTTGCGCCTGTCCAGGAGACTTGAACCGTCGCATTTGTCGCTCTCTTTGACGCGTCGGCTCGTGGGAAACCTCAGCTCTGTTGTTAGCGTACTGCTTGATGGTATGGACTACCGATGGCATGACCTCGCGATGAGCGGCCGCGTAGCTTCCCAGCTTATCGGTAACCAGCCGCCCAGGCACGCGGCATTGCCCCTTCAATAGCTTGCGAAAGAAGCGTTTGGCGGCTTTCCGATCCCGGCGAGGCTGGACGAGGATATCGATCACATCACCATCTTGATCCACCGCACGCCAGAGATATTGCCGTTCGCCCTGGATCGTGACGAAGACCTCGTCCAAGTGCCACGTGTCGCCCAGCCGACCCTGCCGACGCTTCAGGCCACGAGCGTACTCCGGACCAAACTTGAGGCACCAAAGCCGGATCGCTTCGTAGGAAACCGTGACGCCGCGCTCGGCGAGCAGATCCTCCACGTCTCGAAAGCTGAGGCAGAAGCGGTGGTACAGCCAGACGGCGTGGCTGATGATTTCGGCCGGAAATCGATATCCTCGGTAGCACGGCGCGTTCTCATTCATGGGTCCAGTCTGCCAGTCAGCGTCTCAACTTGACAGTACCTAGTGGGAGCTACGCTCGTTCGGTTTATACTTGTGTCCGATATTGAGACTTCCACACGGAGGACCCGGTTGCAGTGGGTCGATGGACCAGTCATCGATACGATTTGGCCGGTGGAGGAATAGGCAAACGGGAGAGCTGCTCGTTGCAGATGGTGCCCGTGCCTTTTTGGGAGCGACATTCATGAAACAACTGGCATTGTGTATCGTGTTCTCTGGTGCGGCCTTCACGTTCGGCGCCGCGGCTCAGTCCTCTGACGAGCACTACTTTTCCGACATGCGCTGGCGGCTCGTGGGGCCGCATCGGGCCGGGCGGATCTGGTGCGTTGCGGGTGTGCCGGGCGATCCGTCGGTGTACTATGCCGGCACACCGGCCGGTGCGCTCTGGAAGACGACGAGCGGCGGCACGACGTGGAGGTCGGTCTCCGACGATCTTCCAGTCACCGGCATCGGCGCCGTCGCTGTCGCGCCCTCCAACCCCGATGTCGTCTATGCCGGCACCGGGAGCAACACACTCGGCAACGGCGTTTATCGGTCCGACGATGCCGGCGCCACTTGGCGGCACGCCGGCCTGGCGGACACCAAGTACATCACCGCGCTGCTGGATCGATCCGCGCGATCCCGACATCGTAATCGCCGGCGCCGGTTCGGGCGGCAATTTCGGCTCGATGGTCTTCTACAACAACAATCCCTCTGCCACGCGCGGGGTGTATCGCAGCACGGATGGTGGACGTAGCTGGGCGCACACGCTGTTTGTGGACGCGTCGAGCGGCGTCGTGGACCTGGCGTCGGATCCGGCGGCGCCGGACGTGGTGTTCGCCAGCCTGACCGCGCCGGAAGGCGACTCGCAAGCGGGTCCTCCGATCTATCGATCGAATGACGGCGGCATCACGTGGCAGCAGCTCGCCGCCACCGGTCTGCCCGAAAGCGCCGGTTCGGCGAACATCGCCGTGGCCACCGGCACCAACGGCCGTCCGACTCTACGCGTTCGCCGGAGCGCGAGGCGACCGTGGTTTGTTCCGCTCCGATGACGGCGGCGCCTCGTTTGCATTGATGACGTCCCGGCTGGCGAGCGCCCGTGGTCATCTGTATGTGGACCCGACGAACCCGGACGTGATCTACACGATGGGCACATCCGTGTACCGATCCACCGACGGCGGCCGGACGCTCAACGCGATCAAAGGGGCGCCGGGCGGCGACGACCCGACCGCCATGTGGATCGATCCGACCAACCCTCGGCGCATGTTCCTGGGCGCCGATCAGGGACCGGCGATCACGCTCGACGGCGGCGCCACTTGGACGCCGTGGTACACGATGCCCAACGGCGAGCTGTACTTCGTATACGACCGATCGAGGATTCCCTTATCGCATCTACGCGCCGCAGCAAGATAGCGGCACCGTGTCGATCCTGAGCCGCAGCGATTTCGGCGCGATCCGGCCCAAGGACTGGTATCCCGTGAGTGGCTACGAGCAAGGGCATATCTTCTCTGACCCGCTCAACCCACGCTACGTCTACTCACACGGCTGGGGTCACGTCATCGTACGCTTCGATCACGTCACAGGACAATCGGGTCCGGTCTACACACCGAAAGCCGAGGACCGCTTCGGCCCGCGGCCGGGCATGGACCTCTCACGAAAAGACCCACGGTGGATGTTCGTGGGCGCTCAATACGTGCTGGCGTCGAACGACCGGATCACGTGGAAGTCGATCAGTCCTGATCTCACGGCGCGGTCGGATCAAGTCGGCGGCGACCGGGCTACCGGCACCATCGTCGCGCTGGTTGCGTCGCCGCTCGACATCGACATCCTATGGGCCGGCACGTCGAACGGCCTGATCCACGTGACACGCGACGGCGGCACCACGTGGACGAACGTGTCACCGCCGCGGCTGTCGGCGGAGTCCACGCTAACCCTATGGTCCATGGAGGCTTCGCCTCACGATGCCGGGATCGCGTACGCCGGCGGCGATTGATCTTTCGGATCGTCACGGGCCCGCGCTGTTCATGACGTCCGACTTCGGCGCCACGTGGCATGAGATTGTAAACGGCCTCCCGGCCGATGTGCCGTCGCGTGTGATCCGCGAGGATCCTGTCGTGCCCAGCCTCCTGTACGCGGGCACGCAGCAAGGCATCTTCGTGTCCTTCGATCGCGGCAGGCAATGGCAGCCGCTACAGCTCAACCTACCGCGCGTCCCCGTCCTCGACATCACCGTACACGAAAAGGATCTGATCATCGCCACGTGGGGGCGCGCGCTGTGGGCACTCGACGATGTCTCGCCTTTGCGGCAGATCGATGCGGTACGCGACGGCACGACACCGGCCTATCTGTTTGCACCATCGCCGGCAGTGCGTGTGCGGTGGGACAACAACCAGGACACTCCCCTGCCTCCGGAAGTGCCGCAAGGGCAGAATCCACCCGATGGCGCCATGATCGACTACTACTTACGAAGCGAGGTCACCGGACCGGTCACGATCGCCATCCGTGACGTGAGCGGCTCGTTGGTACGCGAATACGCCAACGTGGCACCGCCGCCGGATACGCGCATGCCCAATGTGGCGGAGTTACTGGTTCAAGAAGCCGGTGACCACATCGACGACAGTAGGCATGCACCGCCTGGTGTGGGACTTGCGCTACCCGACGCCTCCGTCACTCAACGTCAGCGCCGATGGCGTCGAAGCCGACACGTCTCTTACGGCATCATCGCAGCCGCCATAATCGGCGAATCACCGAAGCAGCAGCCCGTGGGTTCGCTCGTTCTTCCAGGGACGTACGAGATACGGTTCACCGTCGGCGATCAGACGCTGACGCGTCAGCTCACGGTGACGAACGACCCGCGCAGCGAAGCCACGGCGGCGGATCTTGCGCTTGCAGCTCAGATACGAGCGCGCGCTCGCCATTGGCATCGACACGAGCCGGGCGGCGATCGACGCGGTGCGGCAGTTGCGCGCCAGCGCGCCAGCCGCTGCAAGCGGCAAGCCGTCGCTCGATCAAGCCGTGTCCGCCTTCGATCGCGCCGGCGCCGCGGTGATCACCGCGCTTGCGGGCAACCGCGGCCTGGCCGGCCGGTTGGCGAATCTTCGAGTTCGCGGACCTGAAGCCGACCGAAAGCACGATCGCCGCAGTGACCGCCGCATGCGCCCGCGCCGACGGCTCGCTGGATCTCTATCGCGAGTTCCTCCTGAAAGACCTGGCGGCGCTGAATACGTCGCTTGAGAGGGCGGGAGTCGACCGCAATCCCGGTGCCGCCCGCGCCGCCGGCGACCGCTTGCGGGCTCGGTCACTAGGGATGCTTCGGCCACCACCGCCAGAGCGCTAGCGCGCGGCGGCCCGAGCCTCCTGGACGAAGCAGCGCTTGCGCTCCGGGTCAGCCACCAGCTCCGGGGGCGGTACCTTGATTGCCACTTCGAGGTCAAGCTTGATGTCCAGGGCTCGGTAGACGACACTCATACCGCCACGGCTGATCTCGGAGAGAATCTTGTAGTGCGTAAGAGTGCGCCCAATCATGAGGAGGTGGAGCTTGTCTGAGACACTCGGGGTGTTGGCCCACCAGTTCGACGATTTCGAGAAGCAGACCGAAGCCTCGCGCCTGGGAATGTGGACCTTTCTCGTCACCGAGATCATGTTCTTCGAGCCTCGATCCTCGAGCGAGTCCATAACGGCCGGCTCTACCGCTTGGGCTCTTCCTTCAACTTCGCCAGCCGTTCCTCCAAGCGCAGTTCGGCTTTTGGGTTCTCTACGTGACGTCGGGCGGCCCACCTTTCTAGAACACGGATCTCAGCCTTGGGCGCTTTTTTATTCCGATGAAGGTTCGCTAGCTGCTCGTAGTACCAGTGCGGAACACCGCTATCGTGCTTCCTCGCCTTTTCTTCAATGACATCGATCAGTGTTTCAAGCATTCCTTCCGCCTCGTCCAGCTTTCCCTCTCGCTTGAGCTCGAGAATCTCTCTCTTGAACGCGATCTTCCCCGCGAGCAGTTCCTCGTCCGAAGGAACACGAGGCTCTGCAGTGAGCGGAGTGCGGTCGCGCTTGGCAAAAAGGGAAACTCGATAGCCGCGACCGGTCAAAAAGAGGCTGATGACCAACGCCAAAGGACCGAGAAGCAGACTGATGAGAAGCCACTGGCCGAGGTGGAGCCGTCGAATCACGCCGTTGAGAAACGACACCAAAGAGGCCAAGAACCAGAGAGCCACGAGAAGGAGGATTTGGTTTTTATCCATGGCGCAGGCCACCGTCCCCATTCCATCTAACGGCCCGTTATCTCCAGGATCGTATGGCCGTGATGTTCGCGGCCGAACTCGTCTTGGGCTTTGACAGACAGAGTATAAACCCCTGGCTTCAACTCGTCGGGTAGATCGGCACTGAATAGATGAGAAGAGGGCGACGCTTGCACCCAGGATTTCTTGGTGTCGGGATTGCGCGCGAAAACTTCGAGCATGAAGGGGTCGGCTCGCTCGACACGACGCATGGGTATGAAGGGGCCGTCGTCGATCTTGAACTCGACGACCGATTTCGGTCCACCGTCGAACAAATTCACAAGCACTTCGGCTGCCGGGACCTGATCCTCCGAAAAGCGCCCGTCAAAGAGCTCGCCATGGCGAAAGTCACGCATGCCGTTGACCGCCAGACCATGATGGGCGACATCGAAAACAATGCGCATCTGATAGCTTTCCGACATCCCCGCCGCCTTGTAACGAATCACGAGATCCGTCCCATCCACCTCGAGGATGTGATAGCCGTTCGGCGTGCCGTCTCGTTGGTCCGCCGTCGGGACACCGCGGGTATCGAAGGGCCCGCCCCACCAGGCGCCGGAAACCGTGCTCAACACGTGATGATGAAACTCACCCGGACCACTGAAACCATCCTTTTCATTGAAGTAGAGATGTTCGGTGGTGTGCGTATGCCCTGCAACGGCGTAAAGATTGGGGCGTCCTGACAACATCTCGAAGAGCTCGCGACGGTCCGCCGTCGTGACGCCTGGTCCATCCGAGATATAGGTTTCCAAAGGAGAATGCATGGCCAAAAAGATGAGTGTGTCGTCCGGCACGTGAGACAGCTCCTGTTTCAGCCACTCGAGCTGCCGACTGCCGAAGTTGGCGATATATCCCCCGCTACCCCGGACGTCGCCGGGATCGGCCTCACCGTTACCGTGGTATTCGATATTGTCCAGCACGACGAAAAGGGCTTCGCCATATTCGAAACTGTAATAAGGCGGTCCAAAGTAGCGCTTGAACGTTTCGAGTGAATACTGATCGTCAACCGCCTCGAAATTCATCTCATGATTTCCGGGCACGTTGTACCAGGGAATGCCGACTTGAGCGATGATGGCGTTCAGACGCGGAAACCAGGACATGTCATCGAAAAGGATATCGCCCATGGTCATACCGAACTTCGCCTCCGTACCAATCAGCTCGGCGACAAAGTCATCACGGATGTAGTCGATTTCGGCCTCGGTTTGCGGTTGGGTGTCGGAAAACAGGATCGCCTCGAAACGCTTCGCTTCCTGCTGCTTGATCAAAGGAAAGTCGATCTCACCCGGCAAGGGGCCTGTTGGCACGATTCCCGGATAACGCATGCCGGGCGGAGACCCGTTGGGCTGGTGGATATAGTAAAACTGCGGCAATTGATGCTGATTGACCGGAGTGGCATAGCCTTTGGGTTTGGTAATAAAGACAATGGCTTCGTCACCGACGTCGAGTTGATAGTGACCCTGCTCGTCGGTGACGACGACACGGACGCCGTCGGACACTCGAACACCGGCAATTCCGGATTCACCGGCATCTAGCTCACCGTTGAAATTCAGGTCTTCGAAAACCCGACCTTTTGCGGTTTCAGCGTGAGTTTCGACCGCAATGAATCCACACGCCACAATCAGTAACCATCCAAATCGTTGTCTCATTCCCTATTCCCTTCCGGTATCAAAAACTTGGAGTCGCCTTGCATCCATCCAAAGGCGTCTATTCTACGGCCTACTCGCGAATCCCCAAACCACTTTCTAGCCTGACCGCCAAGTGGAATTTTCCAGCTAGATAAACTCCGAAATCTCAGGTATCTTCGTGAGCTGTAATGAGCGAAGTCGTCACGAGCAACACGAAAAACCTGAGTCAACGCTCGATGCGCCGGTCCATTACTATCGTAATCACAACGAGCCTTGTCGCTGGACTCATTTTCATCACACTCTTCACACTCGGATTCGCTGCGGGTCATCCTTTCATCTTCCGCTTCGGCCCTGCCGATCAAGATTACACAGAAGGCTTCCGCATCGGCTGGGCAAGAGGTACGACGGCGCGTTGGGCCAAAGCGGAAGCCTCCGTGGAGCTCCCGATCATCATGACCGGCCCATCTCGCCTAACCGTCCTGGGTGATCGGGGAGAGCAGCCGCCGACAGAGTTGTTCATCCAGCATGGAGATTTGATTCTCGGGAGCTTCGTAGCCGGAGATCGCACCGGTCTCTACAGCTTCGAGTTGGACGCCGGCGAACCGGCAATCTTTCACTTCCTGGCACCGGCTTCGGACCGGGGCCATGGTATCAAGCTGCAGCAACTTGCACTGGAACCGATTCGCTTTGGCGCTATTTTGCCAACAGGGTGGATCGTAGTGCGTCTCATCTTTGGGACGAGCTTACTGGCCGTCGCCTTTGTCGCATCGGGATGGCGCCACCGTTCGTCGTCCATTGGAGCCCTCCTACTCCTCTCCGTTCCACTCGGGCTCTTGTCCTTCTTCGATTCCTACGCCGCAGTTCATCTGCTGCGCAAGATCTCCCTGGTTGCGCCCGCGCTGGTTCTGGGTGTTTGTTTTCTCATCCCACGTTTCATGAAAACAGGCGCCACCGGCGTGTTCGCACTTGCCCTCTTGTTCAGGCTCGCGCTCGCATTTCATCCTTCCTACTATTTTCAGGACTTGGACGTCCATCGTGGAGTCACGGGAGTTGTTGCCGAAAAGGGCGCACTCGAACTGTGGCAGAACATGTCTCATTATCAGCAAGTCTTCGACCTTGGTCGGGGCAGCGTCCAGGGCCGGTTCGTACCCCTTCCCTACCCTCCCGTATTCCACACGATCGCCGGGCTCATCCCCGGACCGGTCGATGACGCGAACCGGGTGTTGGGTGCGCTGTTCCAGTCGCTCGGTTGTCTCCTCGTCTTCGGCCTGAGCCTGCGGCTTTTTGGCGATCCGTGGGTGTCCGCTGGTGCCGGCGTCCTGACGGCGTTCCTCCCGGAATATCTTTTAGAATTTTTAAGGGCGTCCTATCCGGCGCTCCTGGGACATCTGTTGGACCTCACGGTCGTGACGCTTCTGATCCTCGGATGGGAACGGCTACAACGACGCCGCGGCGCGGCGATTCTGGCCGTTGCGTTGGCAGCCTGCACACTCGCCTACAATGCAAGCCCGCTCTATTGGGCCGTCTTCTTGCCACTGGTATTTGCGACGACTTCGGTGCCTCCGCCTCTCGAGGGACGCGCCCGTTTGGTCGCGGGGACCGCGTTAGGCGCCGCGCTCTCGGTCGCTTACTACGGACACTACATGCTGGAGGCACTGCCTTCGTTCTTCCAGTCGAGCTCTCAAAGCCCAAACTTGACCGAACGGCTCCATGTGGCCTTCATGGGTTGGGACGCTTTTGGCCTGCCGTATCTACTCGCCATGGGTTGGGCGGCATTCGTCATGCTCCCCAAGCTGCAGCCGAGGTCCGCCGGACGCGTGATCATGGCTTGGCTTTGGTTCATACCCACGGTCTCGATTCCGGTTTTTCTTTTTCCCGAGCCGCTTTACTATTTCCGGCGCCTTTTCTTCGCGCTTCCCCTCGCAACTCTGCTCGCGCCCCAAGCGGCGACCGGTAAGAAGCTCCAGATCCTGCTCATCGCTGTTTTACTGGGGTGGAGCCTTTACCGCCTGACCTTTTTCATCGTGCCGTTCTTCGTGACCCACACGGGAAGTCTGGCTCTTCCGCAGTAAGCTCGGACACTACCGTCGCGAAACACGTATCGATGAGATGCAGTCGTATCGACATGTCAATATAATATGGCTATATTATTAAATATATCGACATGTTAGAGGGCGGCCCTCCTAATTTTCTACCCCACTATGAGGGATGTTGAGCGCATCGTCTGCAAAACAAATGGGGCGCTCAAATAACTCTTGATCATTGGCGACGATGCAAGCCACCCGGACGGCTCGCCGGAACATTCGTCAAGGTCGGGAGCGGTGTTAGAATAATGAACTGCAAAAGAAACGGCGGTAAATAACAAGTGAAAGCCTTCCTGAAAGATTCCAAGAGGGCGTCCCTGTCCGCGGCGTTCTTGTTCATGGCCTCTGCGTCATGTGGACCCACCGGCGCATCGCTCAACGATGGGCCCGGTCATCACGAAGAAGAGCTCGAGCCCAAGCAGGTTGGGCACACGAAACCGAGCGCGGTCGAGCTTTTGACCGAAGGTCGCACCCGAGTGGTATGGGTCCAGGACCTCGCCGACGGGACGGACATCGGCGCCGCGAGCGATACATCAATATTGATGGGCTACGACAGCCACGACGGTCGGGGCGAGACGACCGGTCCTCGCCAAACCGGCCAACTACGCCAAACCGCTCATCACCCCTACAGGTAGCCGTATCGTGTTCTCGGACCACTTACAGGGAAGCGTGTTCGTCGTGAACTGGGATGGCTCGGGACTGAGGGAGCTCGGGAAAGGATTCGCCCTCACATATGTGGATCGATCCGCATACGAAACTGGAATGGGTTTACGTGGGCACGGACCCGAAGCCCCGATCCGACCACCTTTGGAAGCGTCATACGGCACCCCATCGATCGATGGGACGTGAGCGAAGTCGTTTGGGACCGGCGACGGGTCAGCGAGGACACCTTCCAGGTGTCGGCCGACGGCCGGCGCGCGGGAGGTCTCTTTCCTTGGCCCGCGGCCGGCGTGGTCGAGCTGCCCAAAGGCGCTTGGCGCCGCGTTGGGACGCGGATGCTGGACGTCTCTAGCAGCCGGCGACAACTCTTTGTTCTGGTATCTTCGACGGCGCACACCGGAACCTGACCGTCGTGGATCTTCGAGCGCGACGAGCGCTGGCAAGTCAACATCAACAATGCGCCCGGTATCGAGGGCTACGAGATTTACCATCCTCGTTGGACCAACCATCCCCAGTTTCCTGACCATGACCGGGCCCTACACCGTCGGCACCGAGTCGAACAAGATCCGTGCGGCGGTCAACAGGTCGAGATCTACCTGGGGCGATTTGCCGCCGATTTCACCGCCGTCGAGAGCTGGGTCAAAGTGACGGACAACCAGCACGCCGATTTCTACTCCGGACGCCTGGATCGAACCGAGCGAGCGACCGCCAACCCGCGTGACCGGTGAGGTCGAGCCGGGCCCGAAAGCCTCGTCAACGGCGCCGGGCACGAAGCCCGGCGATCGGCTGGTCGTCGAAGCTCGGGTGCTCGAGGCCGCGCCGATTCCCACTCCGAAGTCGATCCTGCCCTACCGCCGGGCCCTGCTCGTCAACGAATATGAAATCGTCCAGGTGACTCGAGGGCAGCCTACGAAGAAACGAAAATCCTCGTGGCGCATTGGGTCATTCGGGACGGCCAAGTGCTGAGCACGGCGGAGCGAGAAAAGGGCACCCTCCACCGAATGACGCTTGAAGCCTATGACGCGCATCCCGAATTCGAAGGCGAGAGGCTCGTCATGGACAGTGATGCGTTCCACCTTCGCCTTTACTACGACATCGAGAGCTAATGGTTTTTAGCTCGTACCTCTTCCTGTTCTATTTTCTCCCGGCTGCACTGCTGCTCTACTACTGCTGTGCCGCGCCGCGCCAAGCATCTTCTCCTGACCCTGGTGAGTTATCTGTTTTACGGGTGGGCGAATCCACTGTTTGTCTTTCTCTTGTTGGGATCGACGACGGTGGATTACTTGTGCGGACTGGTGATTGCCGAGCACCGAGCTGCGTCAATTGGGGGCGCTCCAATCCGCCAGCTCCAGCCGGGGACGTCACGCACATCGCTCGCAGCGTACTAGCCGTCGCCCTGTCCATCATCACCAATTTGTCGCTGCTGGGGTTCTTCAAATACTTCAATTTCGCCGCGGACAATTTCGACGCCATCGTGGCCTGGCTGGGCCTGCCCGAGCTCCAAATCCAAAGGGTGATTACCGTAGTGTTACCCTTGGGCATCAGCTTCTACACCTTCCAGTCGATGAGCTACACCATCGATGTCTACCGAGGTCACGCTCGGGCGCTCCGCAATTTCATCGACTTCGCCTGCTACGTCTCCATGTTTCCTCAGCTCGTGGCGGGGCCCATCATTCGATTCTCCGAGGTCGCCGACCAACTCGCCGAGCGGACACACACCGTCACCAAGTTCGCGCGCGGCGTGGCTTTCGTGAGCGTGGGGCTCGCGAAGAAAATCCTTCTCGCCAATCCGTGCGGCAAGGTTGCTGATGTGGCGTTCGACGCGGGCTCCATCGGCGTCGTGGATGCCTGGTACGGTGTGGTCGGCTACGCCTTCCAGATCTATTTCGATTTCAGCGCCTACTCGGACATGGCCATCGGACTGGGCCTCATGCTGGGATTCGTCTTCTCCAAGAATTTCGATTCTCCCTACCTCGCTCAGTCGATTACCGAGTTCTGGCGGCGCTGGCATATTTCGCTATCCACTTGGCTCCGGGACTATCTCTACGTTCCTCTGGGCGGGAATCGCAAAGGACCGGTGCGAACCTATGTCAACCTGGCCGTCGTGATGTTGCTCGGAGGCCTGTGGCACGGTGCGGCCTGGAACTTCGTCATCTGGGGCGGCATGCACGGCCTCTTGCTTGCCGGTGAGCGTCTGCGGGGAAAGATCTTCCCCTATCGTTGGCTTCCCAAGGCCGGACGCCGCGGCGTGACGTTTGTCGTCGTGCTCATCACCTGGGTGTTCTTCCGGGCCGAAGATTTGCCCAGTGCGGTCCTTTATCTCCGAAGCATGTTCGGCTTCGCGATAGTGCACAGGAAAGGCCGGGCTTCTGAGCGGGATTTTGTATCAACCCTACTATTTGGGCACGGTCCTGCTTGCGGCTCTGGTCACCTGGACCTGCCCACAGACCTGGGACTGGACGCGTTCGATTACACCATCGAAAGCGTCCGCAATCATCGGACTCTGGCTGGCCTCGCTCGCCGTGCTGGCCACCCAGGCCTACAACCCGTTCATCTATTTCATCTTTTAGGAGGACATCAGCTACCGATGCCGGACACTTCGCTCCAACACACCCGAGAAGAGCTTGCCAGACGAGAGGTGGGCCAGACGAAGATCGGGCGGATGGACTGCCTGGATTGCTGGTGGCGCAGTTTCTGCTCGTGGTCGGCGGCGTGCCGCTGAGCGAGATCTCTTGACTATCCCAAATCCCCAGCGCGGCGAGAGCCGTCTGTCACCGGTCTTCCGTCTGGGGCATCCTAGCGCCGCCGAGCGGCCACCGAATCCACGCAGCCCTGTCGACGCTATCGAGGATGGTGTCGCGCAACCGCGCGCATCATCAGGGAGCTCGAGCGGTTCGGGGACGGATGCGGAGGACGCAACTCGATTCTTGCGCAACGGCCTTGCGGCCGCCAACCCAGTACCTGCTTGCAGGCCTCGGCGCGGGTAACGAACAGGTTTATAACGGGACATCGGCCGTGGCTTTTCTACCGCGAGAGCTTTGACTACCTTGCCGGGCCCCGGCTTCCTCGAACCGAAGGGAGCTCGCCCGCCGCGGCGCGCCCGGAGACCTTGGAGCACCCTTGCAGCCGGATCCGCGGACGGCGATCCTGCAGCTCAAAGCCAACCTCGATGAGCGGGGCATCCAACTCGTCGTCATGCCGACACCCGTCAAGCCGACTATTCATCCCGAACACTTCGCCCGTCGCTACGAAGGGCGCGAGGACCCGCTCCGATCCGGCTTCGTTCGCGACCTTCGTTCGGGAGCTCGAAGAGCAAGGCGTGCTCGTTTTTGATGCCGCCCCGGCTTTGGCTCGAAGCCAAACGTCGGACGGGGACATCCCAGTACCTTGATGACCGACACCCACTGGCGACCCGAGGCGATGGAGTTGGTGGCCGCTCGTCTCGACGATTTCATCGACCCGCACACGTGACCTGCCGCCCCGACCGCCCGCCGGCTACACTAGTGAACAGGTGGAGGTCACGAACCTGGGCGATGTCGCTCGCATGCTGGATCTTGCCGGACGAGCAGTCTCGGTATCCGACGGAGACGCGTCCGGCTGCGACAGATCCGACCGCGGAGCACGATGCTCTGGCAGCCGAGTCGCGTCGGCGGACGTCCTGCTGCTCGGTGACAGCTTCAGCAACATCTATTCGCTCGCCGAGATGAACTGGGGCGAGTCCGCCGGGCTCGCCGAGCAGCTCAGCTTTCTCATGCAACGGCCGATCGATCGGATCGTTCAAAACGCCGATGGAGCGTTTGCCACGAGGGAGCTGCTGGGACGGGAGCTAGCAAGCGGCAGAGATCGGCTCGCGGGAAAGCGGCTCGTGATCTTCCAGTTTGCAGAGCGGGAGCTGGCCGTTGGGGACTGGAAGCTCGTTGACCTCAGTCTGGGCGAGGCGGCGCCGGGCCGATTCTTCGTTCCGAATCGCGGGCGAGGAGGTCGTGGTCTCCGGAACCATCCGAGAGATCGCCCCCATTCCCCGCCCGGGTACGGTTCCCGTATGCGGACCACATCACTGCCGTGCACCTCGTCGATCTCGAGAGCGAACGGGCCGGCGTGAACGGGCGTCAATCCGTGGTGTACATCTGGGGAATGCGCAACCACGTCTTGCAGGAAGCCGCACGGTTTCGAGCCGGAGACACGGATCACCGTCCTCCTCCGGCCGTGGGCGGATGTGGCGAGCCAGTACGACGGCATCAACCGCACCGAGTTGGAAACGAGGACGTGCAGTTCGAAGTCGCCGACGTGGGGCGAGGTGGAGCACGAATGACATCACACGAAGCAACCTCACGGCGCTGCGCAATCAGCCTGCGGTTGCGCTTAGCCATGTTGCTCATTTCGTGCCGCGGAGAACAGCAACGAGTCACCCGATCCAACCGCGCTCTTCACCGAGTGGGCGAGCTTGGCTCGGTCCGCTGAGCAGCAAGAGACCATTGTTGTCGAAGGCCGTGACGGGTGGTTGTTCTTCGGCCCCGAGCTACGGCATCTCGGTGTCGGCAAGTTCTGGGGTGAGCCGCGCGTCGCGAGTGAGCAAGGCGAGACGTCCCGAATGGGCGGACCCTCTTCCCGGCCATTCTCGATTTTCACAAACAGCTTTCGGAGGCCGGCATCGAGCTCGTGATCGTCCCCGTGCCGCCGAAGAGCATCATCTACCCGGACAAACTCCCTTCCACTGTCGACCTCGGCGTCAACCTCCGCCACGTCTCGACCTCCATCATCAAGCTTTCTATGAGCTGCTCCGCGAGAACGGTGTCAGGGTTCTTGGACCTCACCCCTATCTTCCTTTCCAATCCGCCAGAGCCCCCAACGGCCCTTTGTACTGCCTGCAGGACACCCATTGGTCGGGCGTCGCCACGGTCCTCGCAGCGGAACAGATCGCCGCGCACGTCCGATCCAAGCCGTGGTTCGAGACCGTGCCCAAGAATACGTTCCAGCAGGAGATGGAAAACAGTGGAGATTGCCGGCGACCTGTGGAGAGCGTTAGACGAGCCCTCCCTAGCCAAAGAACATCTCTCCGTTGCGTTTTGTCGGGACCGAACCCGAGCGGCGCTCTCATCCCACTGGAGCCCGATCCCTCGAGCCCAGTCATCCTTTTGGGCGACAGCCACACCTTGGTGTTCCACGCCGGCGACGACATGCACGCCGAAGGCGCCGGCCTTGCCGATCAACTCGCCTTGGAGTTGGGTTTCGCCGTTGACTTGGTCGGCGTGCGGGGCTCCGGAGCAACTGCGGCACGGATCAACCTGCTGACGGCGCGCTCAGCAAACACCCCGACTACTGGGCCAACAAGAAGCTCATCATTTGGTGTTTTGCGGCCCGAGAGCTCACCGAGAGCGACGGATGGCGAAAAGTTCCGATTGAGTGAGCGCTCACGAGCTCATCGGCGATCCGTTCGGAGGCAATGTCGGCTCCTCTTCCAAGCGCGGTTTCAAAAAGATGTACGGATCCTCAACCATCTGTTTCCAGTCCCGAAGTAGTCCGGTCCATAGCTCCCGAATCTCCTCGGGATAGCTCGCTACATCTCTGCCCCACCGCCTTGCCGTGTACTTCATCAAGTCGTAGCACATGGTGGCTTCCCCACTTGCCACCAAGCAAGGCAGTTGGTAATCGTGCTCAACCCAAAGCGACGTCGGCATGGTGGCAGCGACATACACCACTCGCTGAAGCGCCGGCGACGGCTAGGGGACTTCAGGATCGCCATCGAAGAAGAAGCGACGACCGGAGCTGAGATGGTAGATCAGGTTCGACACACGCTTGGCCTCATACCGCTCGTCCCGGTAGATAAGCCCGTATACAAGGGAACGAATCCGTGCCATGAAAATCGATGAGGACATGGCAAACAGAGACGAAATCCTCTCCTATTCGATGCCGTTTGGTTTCGAAGACGAACCCACGCAGGCTATCCGTGACCGTTATAGGTTACATTTTATGAACAGGTCTCGCAACGCAGAGCTCATTGTGACCGGAAACTTTATAGTAAGGTGCCCAACGGCCAAACACAATAAATTTTGACATCGGCAATCGCTACGCCGATACCTACAGTCGCTTCCACGGCAGCATCAGTTCGTTAGCTGTGTAAGATCTGGTCACCGGTCCGTCCCACCGAGAAATTTGAGAATAGGTCGTTGACGGCACAGAACCTATGTTCGATCCGCGACTCGAGGAATCTGATATCCTTCCACCGTTTCATTGGAGACGGTGAACGATCAGATGAAACCGATTCACAGCTCAGTGGCTGCATTGTTGGCGGGTTTCCAACATTAAGTAGTAGAACTATCCTGACGCGGCAGAGCCGCAACCAAAAATGGATGTTGCGGCTTGCCGCGAGCTATCAGCTGTCAGCAATCAGCCGTCAGCTCCCGGAAAATTGTTTACTTTTTGCATTCAATTTCACTAATAAGGGACTAATAAACGACGAGTTGCAGAATCTCGAGTAGATGCCGCACACCATTCCTTACTGACTCCACAGGAATACGCTCGTTGTTTCCATGGATGGTTCCTTCGATCGCCAATGGGACCACGGTAGGATCGAAACCATAGCTCACAATCCCCAGATCGCGAAAAAAATGACTATCGGTAAACCCGGTCGAAACGGAGGGAATGACGTTGGCTTCAGGAAAGTGCTTGCCACAAACTTCCACAATGGCGCGGTAGAGCTCCGTATCGGTGGTGGAGACGGCGGGAGTAAAGCCCATGATCTTCTCGATACGAAGCGCCGGGTCGTTGATGATGGACCTCAAAAGCTCGATGAATTCATCGTGATCCTGGTCGGGTAGTAAACGGCAATCGATCTCAGCCGACGCCTCGGTCGGAACCACGTTTATTTTGCTGCTTCCCTCGAGACGTGTAATCGAGCACGTGTTGCGAGTAAGGGCATGCAAGAACGGATTTTCCAACTGAAGCTCGAGCAGGAAGTTTGGATCTTTTACGGCCGTGCTCAAACGCGCGAATTGTTCACCGCGCTCGCCTTTCTGAGTCTCTGCCAGGCCTTCGAAATAAACTTCTACGGCGGGAAGGATACGAGGTTGAAACTCGTAATTGTTGACGGTGGAAAGCGCTTTTATCAGGCGGCCGACAGCCGAACTCACCCGCGGCATGGAACCGTGACCGGGCTCTCCCGAGGCCACCAGGCGCAACCAAAGCGGAACTTTCTGAGTGACTTCGACACTGAATACCACGTCATCCCCGTCTCGACTTCCGCTGCCTCCCTCGTTCAAAAGAAAACCCACGTTCTCGAAAATCTCGGGACGATTCTCGACCAGCCACCCGGCACCGTAGAAGCCACCCGCTTCTTCGTCCGCGGTGGCCATGAAAAGCACGTCCCGGCGGAGAGGCTTCCCGGCGCGATGAAGGGCGAGAAAGGCTTGAAACTGCACCATCGCCGTCCCCTTCATGTCCAGGGCGCCTCGGCCGTAGATCTCACCATCGATAATCTCGCCCGACAGAGGCTCAGTGTTCCAATAGTTTTTGTCGGCGGGAACCACATCGGTGTGGTTCAAGAGCATAATGCCCGGTTCTTCACCACCTTTTAGCCGCGCCCAAAGGTTGCCGCGTCCCGGCGCCGACTCCGCTTTCTCGTAAGGGATACCTTCTTCGTCGAGCAGACGAGCAAAAAACTCCACCGCTCGCGACTCGTTTCCGGGAGGATTGGTGGTATCTATTTTCAAGTACTCTTGAAGCCGCACTACCGTTTGTTCTCCCAGCGCCTCGGTCTCCGGACTCTGCGCGGATGCTGACCCAACCGTAAAGGCAGCGAAAAAGATGATAGCTGCCACGCGCCTTTTCTGCATCAGAAACGCCTCCTAATCTGGCGCAAGGATAGCACTAACAAAGTGCCTTCATGGATAATTGTTAGGAGGTATTATTTCACTTCGAGCACCCGAAAATCGGGCGTACCGTACTGAGCCGCGCCGGTTTGAATGCAAAGATTGGGAAGCACGCGCGTCTCCCCTTCCCCATGAGTGTGTCCGCAGAGTACCGTGATGCGGCAATCCGGATTCGTACGAGCGGCCTCGAGTAGTAAATCGCCCATCGCTTTGCAGGTAAAGCTGGGCAACCATTTCGCGCTCGATATTTTACCTTCATACCAACAAGACTCACGAAACGGAGGCACGTGGGTCAGAACGATCACTTCCGAAAAGCGCTCCACGGCCTCCTCTAGGGTCGGACGCAAAGTGTTCGCGGCATCGTCCCCGAGCTGTTGCAGTTTTGTTTTGAGTTCGTCCTTGTTCTTCAAGAACGAGGATCGGCTCGGACCACCGGCGGATTCGAGCAAGTCGGCGATCAGCAAGTAGTCGTTCAGCAAGACCTCTGCCGGCGCAAATTCGCCGAGCCTCCCGTCTCCCCATCCACCGTGCCCGATCAACGCCGTCCTGGTCGTCAGAGCCACGATTCCGACACTCGGCAGCCAGCGCAACAGATCCGAGCCGAGGGTTTGTACGCAGCGTCGCACGGTCGCAATGTCCCCCCCGTAGTAATCGTGATTCCCCAGAACGAAATAAACGGGCCGTTCCAACTTCTGTTCCAGGAAACGCAGCCATTTTTCCAGATCGGAGGCTTCGGCAATGTCCCCGCCTATCAGTACCGCCTCTGCACCTGACTCCCTGATTCCACGACAAAACTCCAACAACGTGGCCTCATCCACGAAGTTCAGATGAATGTCCGTCGCCCAGGCTATCTTCATCGCAATACCACGATTCCGCCGAGTGAAGCCCGGCGATACTCAATCCGAATGGTGACGGCGTACGCCGTCCTCCTTTTTCATTCTGAGTTCTTGGGCTCTCGGGTTCTCGAGTTCTATGTCTAATCTCCCTTGATCTCACACACGGCCGCTGACATAGTAGTAACGGACGCCAACGACGAAAAAGGAGAACCATCTGTGAAATCAAATCAAACCACCCGGCCGATATGGGCCGTGGGATTCGTTTTGGTAGCAATGTGCCTGGCCTCATCTTGCGACGATAGCACAACAACGGATCCAACCGTGACCGCTGAATTAAATGTCACGGTCGCGCCGGATCCCGTAGCTGCAGTGGCGTCAACGAATGAAGAATTTCAGTGGCTCGCTTCATTCACGGTTACGTTTACGGAAACCGCCGGGGTCGGTTCAGAGATCCAATCCGTCACCACGAACGTTATCGAGACTGCGAACGGCGAGCCTGTCCAATCCGATGAGGAGGTTCTCTCCGAGACCCAGGTAGACACCGATTCGAACCGAATCGAAGGCAACTCCAGCAGGGTTGTGTCCATTTCGGTTTTCTACACACTGCCGGGCGGCGGAACCGAGGCTAACATCAACCTCGATATCCCCATCGTTGATGACACCGGCGCGGAAGTCGGGGGAATCCTTCAGGTTCGAGTCGAATAAGTGTCTTCGAGCTCTTTTGAAAAGGCCGCGATCTCGGCCAGGGTCTCCGGTGTGATCGCCTGTCCTGCATCGCATTTGAGGGTACAACGATCGGTTCCGAGCGCCATGACCTCGATCAAGAGACCGTGCACGCCCGCCTCGAGAGCCGCGCGACTCACCGGCGGGACCTGTCGCCAATCGTGGGTCGCGTGAGACGGGTCCCCCACGATAGGAAGAGGCGTCGCCTCCTTCAAGGGCTTGATGACTTCCAGATCGAAGGCGTTCTGCGCGAAACTCCAATGGCAGGACGACCGAATTCCCCTTTCACAGAGAACAATATCTCGGTTGCCTTCCTTCGCAATGTACTCCGCCGCGCAGAGCCATTCCTCGAGCGTAACGCTCCAACCCCGTTTGAGAAGGACCGGGATTCGTAAGCGTCCGACCTCGGTGAGCAACGGGAAATTCTGCATGGAGCGGGAACCGATTTGCAGCATGTCGGCGTATTCGGCGACCTGTTCCACCAGGCGGGGATCCATAACTTCGGTCACGACCCCGAGGTCGGTCTGCCGTCGCACCTCTCGCAGAATCTCGAGTCCTTCCACACCTAAGCCTTGAAAGGAGTGGGGGCTGGTTCGAGGTTTGAACGCTCCTCCGCGCAGTAATTTTGCTCCCGCATCTTTGACGGCATGAGCAACCTTCAAAGTTTGATCGAAGGACTCGACGGCGCAGGGGCCGGCGATGATAACCCGCGACACGCCCCCAATTTCTACTCCCTTTACATGAATCCTGTGAGTTCGTGTCTCATCGGCATACTCCGGCCAGCAGCGTCTGAGCACACTCAAATCGGGAAGTCGGCTGTTTTGCTTCGTATCCTTATCCATTGACTTCGGTCGCCGGCGAGAACGACAACCCATGTTCGCCGGTGTTCACTCCCGATTCGGCACAACGGCCATCGCCTCGATTTCAACCAGCAAATCGGAACGGCACAAACGGGCCTGGATGCCGGTGCTCGCCGGCAACGGATCGAGCCCAATCGAGGTCATGAACATCGTCCGTATGTCGTTGAACGTGTCGTAGTCGCGCTCGATGTCCCTCAGGTAACACGTCGTTCGAACAATATCGTGCCAACTAGCACCTTCGGCAACGAGAAGGCGGGTGAGATTTCTGTACGTACGGAGGCACTGTGCTTCGAAGTCTCCCGGGTAAACCGTCGCTCCCTCCTCGTCAACACTGGCGGTGCCGGAAAGCAGTAGCAACGACGCGCCGGGAAGTTCGATACGAAGTCCACGGCTGAACGATGAAGCCCGAGGATGATAATCATAGGCCTCATTGAGTACCTCGGGTGCCGCAATGGCTCGCTTAGGTATCAAAGGGCGGCCTTCGACGGGATCGATTCCTTCTCTCCCTTTCCGGCCGGATGTCTCAGGCTCAAAGATACCCAGGGCTTTGGCTTCTTCAACGGCACTTGGTGTCAAAGAGCGGAACAAATCAGTGGAGGGATTTTCAGAAGCGTCGGTCCGTGTCACGGCTCCTCTCCTTTCGCTGTTGGCAGTAGCCGGCAATTGTCGCGATGCCGGTATCGGGTAATCTGTACTCCAGAGAGCAGCTGGTCCCAATTACCACTGTGGAATATATCATCACCAACCGCGTGAAGGCCAATTCGACGAGGGTTACCTACACCGCACATGCACATGCAAAAAGATGACCCGCGGCATTCTTTTGTGATAATCTCTTGATTCGGAGGGCATGGCGAGAGCGCGACCCAGGAACGAAAGAGCGGAATAGCCTGAACGGCAGGTGGCGATCGCCCGGCACCGCCGGGCTTTTCGGAGCATCAGCGACATCTCGAGGTGAAGGTGTTCAGGACAAAAGCCCGCCTACGACATGAATGGAGTTGCGCCGTCGCGTTGCTCGTATCGGCGACCGCGACCGGATCCCGACTCCCCGACACCGTCGTTCTGACCCAGCTACCCGCCCAAGTCTCTTCCGAAAACCCACCTCCGGCAGTAGGCGACATACTACGACATCCCATCGGCGAAGGCGCGCGAATCATCCTTGTCGATGAAGACGGAAGGTCGCGGGTTCTTTCAAAGGACTTTCACAGCGCCGCCGACCCGGACGTTTCCTTTGACGGCAAGCGAGTCGTTTTCGCCGGAAAAAAAGGCGAGTCGGACAAATGGAACGTCTTCGAAATAGGCATCGACGGGGGTGGGGCGCGTCAGATCACTCGAGATTATGGTGACTGCCGTAATCCGGTGTATCTATCGACCCAATACACCATCATCTCTGCGGAACCCTGGTACCAGATCGCCTTCACGAGCACCGAGGCCGGAACTGCAAACGAGTACGGGCACTCCCCTGCACGTCACTTGTACAGTTGCCTCTTGGATGGATCCGGAGCTCGTCGGTTGACCTTCAACCTATCGAGCGACATCGATCCGTTTCTCCTGCAAGACGGCAGGCTTTTGTTCTCCTCGTGGCAGCGGGCGACGCTTGCTAGAGGAATTCGGGGACGGATGGCTTTATTCACTATTAATAATGACGGGACGGATGTGAGCTTGTTCTCGGGGGGCGAGGGACGAAGGATTAAGCACATGCCCTGTACGACCACCCGAGATCTCGCGGTTTTCGTGGAAGCCGAGCACTTGCTTTGGGACGGCGCGGGGCATTTATCCACAGTGGCACTCCGACGCCCTCTCCATTCCTATCGCGTGATTGCCGATAATGGACTTTTTCATTCCCCTTCTCCTTTGCCGGATGGTGGAATACTCGTCTCGAAACGACCGGCGGACGGAAGCGGGACGCACGGAGTCTACCGACTGGAACCGGACACGGGAGAGATGGAGCCGATTTTCGACGACCTGAGCTATCACGATATTCAAGCCAAGCTCGTTCAGGCTCGTCCCGAACCGGATGGACGTTCCAGCGTCGTCACCGAAGAGGACCCCTACGGGCGGCTCTATTGCATGAACATTTCCGAGACTGACTTGGAGAGACGGGAGTGGATGACGCGCGAAAAAGCAATCAAGCTCCGTGTTCTCGAAGGTGTGGCGCCGGAGCTGCCCGAGGGAAAGAAAGAGGAGCGATGCCACGATAGACCGACCTTGGCTCAAAAACGCATTCTCGGTGTCATCCCCATTGAACCCGACGGCTCCTTCTACATCAAGGTTCCGGCCAACACGTCCATCCAACTCCAGGTGCTCGATGAGAACAGCATGGCGCTCCGCACCTGCAGTTGGATATGGGCCAAGAACCACGAACCGCGAGGCTGTATTGGTTGTCACGAAGACCCCGAGCTGACCCCGGAGAATCGTTTCATCGACGCCGTCAAGAAACCGCCCATAGAACTAATCCTGCCACCGGAGAAAAGGCGCACCGTCGATTTCCGGCGGGACGTCTTACCCCTGCTTGAAAACAAATGCGCTCTCGCCGGTTGTCACGTCACGGGAGGTAGTCCACCTCGGCTCGATTCGAGTCAAGAGGACGGCTCGTGCTTCAACACGGCTTATGAAAGCCTGGTCTCTTCATCCCAGGGAAAGTACGTCCTTCCAGGTCAGGCGCGAACCAGTCCTTTGATCTGGTCCATCCTCGGCAGGCAAACATCACGCCCTTGGGATCCTTCGCCACCGCCGGACCCGATCCAGCCCATGCCTCCTCCCGGCTCTGAGCCCCTGACAGCGGAGGAGCTCCAAACCATCGTCGAGTGGATCGATCTCGGCGCGCTTTGGGAAGGTGTGCCGCACTCACCGCGTCGATCGAGCCCCGGAGACAAACCATGAGACCACTTCACCTAATCACGTTCGTCTCGTGCCTCACCTTGGGCGCGCTCGACGGCTGGACTCGAGACGATGGCCAAGCCAAAGTCGGGTCGCCGGTTTTCACCGACGTCACCGGAGAAGCAGGGATCTCTTTCGAGCATCGTTTCGGAGATTACGAGCTCACCAACATCGTCGAGGCCACGGGCGCCGGGGCGGCCTTTTTCGATTACGACAACGACGGGTACCTGGACATCTACTTGGTCAACGGTGCCTGGAACAAAGCCATCAACGACAATCGGGGTCGCGATATGAAGGGCAAGCTCTTCAATCGCTTGTATCACAACGAGGGAAATGGTCGCTTCACCGACGTGACCGAGTCCGCTGGAGTGGGAGACGCGGGCTTCGGCTTCGGCTGTTCCGCCGCCGACTACGACAACGACGGCGATATCGATCTCTACGTGCTCAACTACGGCGCCAACGTCTTATACCGCAACAACGGTGACGGCACCTTTACCGACGATACCCAAAAGTCCGGGCTGGGTGATCCGCGTCTCAGCCTGTCGGCGCCCTGGCTCGATTACGATCGTGATGGCGACCTCGATGTGTACCTCGCCAATTATCTGGAGTATGACGAAGGAAAGTTTCGTTCCTTCTACGCCGCCGACGGATACCCGGGGCCGCTGAGCTATGCCGCCCAACCCGATGCCTTGTACCGGAACAACGGCGACGGAACCTTTGCCGAAGTGAGCAAAGAGGCCGGCGTGGACAGCCCGAACGGGCGCGCCATGAGCGCCACCGCTTCCGACGTGAACAACGACGGATGGCTCGATATTTATGTTACCAACGACGCAACGGCGAACTTCTACTACGAGAATTTGAGAAACGGCACCTTCGAGGAAAAGGGCCTTTACATCGGGCTGGCTTTTGGCGAGAACGGACAGGGCGTATCCTCGATGGGCCCCTTCTTCGCCGACGTCGATCGAAACGGGCTACAGGACGTGTTCATTCCCGATATGGGCTTCAGCAGTCTCTTGATGAATGAAGACAATTTCTACGTCGATCGCACCCGGCAATCGAACGTCGCCGTGGCCTCCGGTCAATATACCGGCTGGGCGGGCCTCTTGTTCGATTACGACAACGACGGATTCGTTGACATCTTCGTAGCAAACGGAAACGCCCACCACGAGTTCACCGAGGAAGACGTTCTGCTGCGAAATTCGGGAGACGGAAAATTCATCGACGTGTCCGCGCAATCGGGAGACTACTTTCGGACGAAACACGTCGGCCGCGGCGCAACCTGTGGAGACTACGATAACGACGGAGACTTGGATCTCCTGATCGTCAACCTCAACAGTGAAGCCAAGCTGCTCCGGAACGACGGTGGGAACCGAAACAACTGGATCGCGATCGATGCGAAGCTTCCCGAACCTGAAAGAGACGCCATCGGCGCGCGAGTTACGGTGAGAACCGGGTCTCTTCGTCAAATACAAGATCTCGTCCCGGTTCGGGGCTATATGTCTCAGTTGGACGCGCGGCTCCATTTTGGACTCGAGAAAGCCGCTCGAGTGGACGCCGTCGAGATCCGATGGCCGAATGGTGAGACACAAAAGCTCGAGAACCTTCCAGCAAACCAAGTGTTGAAAGTGGTCTACGAAGCCCGGTAGGAGGATTGCAGCATGCGACAGGCCGTATTCGTCGTTGTGGCCGGTCTGATTCTCGCGCAAGGCACGAACCATGCTCAGCCGCCGAGGGAGCCAATTTATGTAGGGGTGAAAGTCTGCGGCTCTTGTCACGACGGTACGGGGATGGGACATCAGTTGAGCCGCTGGCTCGTCACAAAGCATGCCCGCGCATTCGCGATTCTCTCTTCACCGGATTCGTTGACCATCGCGCGATTGAGCGGCATCAACCAGGAACCCCAGGAATCCGCCGTGTGTCTAGGTTGCCACGCCACCGGCGCCGACGCAGAAGAGTGGGAGAAGGACGAGACCTTCCACATCGAAGACGGTGTTCAGTGCGAGAAGTGTCACGGCCCGGGCAGCGAGTACATAGATGCGGAGATCATGGCCGATCCCGAAGCAGCGGAACGTGCCGGTCTCGTCCGACCGCAGGAACGGGACTGTTTGGTTTGTCACATGGAGAAAGGCTCCCATGTGGCCATCCACAACCAACCTCAGCTCGACATCACGGCCGGATTGGAGCAGATCGCCCACCCGACCCCTGCCGAGTGGACCGTAAACGAGCGGCAGGAGCCGGTTCCGGCGGATTCATCCACCGACGGCGAAGCACGATTTGTAGGCGTTTTCGCCTGCGCCGAGTGCCACAACGCGCCCGAAACGGGATACCAATTCAGCCGATGGAAGCTCAGCCCCCACGCTCTCGCATACGCAACTCTGGCCAGCCCCGAGGCCTACGAGGTTGCGAAAGGTAGAGGCATCGAAGGGAATCCGCAAGAAAGCCCCGATTGTCTGAAATGTCACTCCCCCGCTGGGCAAACCGGGAGCGGGAAGGTCCTCTCGTCATTCTCAAAATACGAGGGTGTGGGATGCGAAGCCTGTCACGGTGCCGGGAGTCGTTACTCGCCCGAAGCCGTTATGATGGACGAGGCCGCCGCTCGTGGAGCCGGACTAAAGCCGGTGACTCGTGAAACCTGCTTAAACTGCCACGTCCATGAGTCCTTCAGCTATGAGGAGGCGCTCCCGAAAATCGCCCACCCCTCCCAGCCTCTCCCGGTAGCCGACGCCGAACCCGTTTATAAGACTCCATTGAACCTCGCCCTATCTCCCGATTCCCGCGAGCTCTACGTTGCCTGTGAAGCCTCCGGCACCGTCGTGGTGATCGATGTCGATGAGCGGAGTATAGCGGCGGAAATTCCGGTCGGCCGACAGCCTACCGACGTGACCTTCAGTCCCGATGGAAAGAGGGCTTTTGTGAGCAATCGGTTCGAGGACACGGTTTCGGTGATCGATACCGCCGCAAGACGTGTCATCCGAACGGTGCCTGTAGGAGACGATCCTCACGGACTCTTGACCGATCGCGCGGGAAAACAACTGTACGTGCTCAACACATCGGAGGACAGCATTTCCGTCCTCGATACGGAAACGTTCGAAGAAAAAAGGCGGCTCGCAGCGAGTCGCGGCCCTTGGTCTTTATCTCTTTCACCGGATGGATCGCAGCTCCTGATCACCAACACTCTGTCTCGGTTCGTAGAGTTTCGAACACCATCGATGTCCGAGGTAACGGTCGTCGATACGGAAGCCGGAGTCGTGACCGACCGCTTCGTTTTCCCCGCTGCAAATATTCTTCAAGGTGTAGTCTGGCATCCAAGCGGCGAGTTCGGCTTGGTGACACTCAATCGCACCAAGAATCTGGTTCCCATGACCCGCCTTCATCAAGGTTGGACCATCACCAACGGTCTGGGCGTCGTCTGGAAAAGCGGCAGAGTGGATCAAGTGCTTCTCGACGAACCGCACTTGTGCTTTCCCGACCCGGCCGATGTCGCGCTCTCGACGGATGGAGACCTTGCTTTCGTCACGAGCTCGGGCTCCAATCGCGTCGCTGTTGTTGACGTGCCCAAGCTCGTTTCAATGCTTGAATCTGCATCGGACTATGAAAGAGACCACGTCTTCCCCAACCACATGGGAAAGCCCACCGAGTTCGTCATCAAGCACATCGAGACCCAAAAGAGCCCTCGCGGTGTCGTCGTGAGTCCGGACGGCCGCACCGCTTTCGTCGCAAACGCGCTCGACGACTCCATCACCGTCATCGACATCGAAAAGCTCGAGGTCGCCGCTCACATCGATCTGGGCGGGCCCGAGAGGGTCAGCAAGATCCGTTGGGGAGAGCAGCTCTTCCACAGCGCCGACATCACCTTTCACCGCCAGTTCTCTTGTCACACCTGCCACCCCGATGGGCATATCGACAACGTGACCTACGACATCGAACCGGACGGACTCGGTGTGAGTCCGGTAGATAACCGAACGCTACGAGGGATTCTGGATACTGCGCCCTTCAAGTGGGAGGGAACCAATCCAAGCTTATCGAGACAGTGTGGACCGCGCCTGGCGGTTTTTTTCACCCGAATACAACCCTTTGAACCGGATGAGCTCTCGGCCCTCACGACCTACATTTCCACCATCCCCCGACCCATCAACCGGTACCGGCCTCTGGGAGCCCCCCTGACCTCCGCTCAGCGTCGGGGGAAGAAGATGTTCTCGAGGACGAGAACCAATGACGGAAGAGTGATTCCGCCCGAGAACCGATGCTCGACCTGTCATCCTGCCCCGCTCTACACCGACCGTTCGCGGCGTGACGTGGGAACAAAAATGAAATTTGACCGGGAATCTGATTTCGACGTACCTCATCTAAACAACATCTACGATAGCGCACCCTACTTACACAACGGCATCTCTGAAACGCTCGAGGAAATATGGACCCGGTACAACCCCGATGACCGGCACGGGGTGACCAACGATATGACCAAAGACCAATTGAACGATCTCATCGAGTTCTTGAAAACCCTATGAAACGAAAACAAGGGAACCGGCAGATGAAAACGAACTTGCTGGCAGGCGTTTTTGCAACCACGCTAGCCGGCATCACGCTTGCAGGTCCGAGCCCACCATCTCGAACCGGGCTGCCCTACGTTTACACGGAATGGCGCCAGTTCACGACGAAGGACGGGCTACCCAACGATCACATTTTTGCCGTCGCGGTCGAGGAACCTTGGGTCTGGGTGGGCACCGAGGATGGCCTGGCTCGAATCGATAAGCGCGATGGCTCCGTACGCTCATGGCAGGAGAAAGACGGCCTTCCCTGGAGAGTCGTCTCCGCCCTCGCCGTAAACGAGAAGACGGGAGAGCTTTGGATCGGTCTTTTCGGCGGGGGTCTGGCTCGTTTCAGCGGCGGGCGTTTCGACCACTTTCATCAGCTCAACAGCGGCCTCGTCAACGACGTCGTCTACGGTGTAGCGATCGAGAACGACAACGTATGGGTGGCTACAACGGCAGGAGCCAATCGCTACAACCCCACCACCGGCGAATGGGCCATCTTCACCGAAAAGAACGCGCCTATGGAAGAAATTTGGAACTACGCCGTGACCTACAACGACGGCAAGGTTCATCTCGGCGTCTGGGGAAGCGGCGTTTTGGAGTTCGACATCGCCACCGAGTCCTGGAAGGTCTACCTGGATCCGGACGGCGAGATGGAAATCGATCTGTACCGTGACGACGGCATCGTGCACGTCATTACCACCGGAGTGAGTTTCGTAGATCAAATTCTTTGGGTGGGCTCCTACTTCGGCGGCTCCCGTTACGACGGCCGTCACTGGCGCGGCTACTACACTCACGAGTGCGGACTCCCCAGTGATTTCATCAACTCGGTAAAGGGACGAAGCGGTAACGAAGCCTGGTACGGGACAGACAAGGGACTGGGAGTCGTGAGCGATTTCGCAACCGACACCTGGGTAGCCTATACGCTCGTTCCCGAGACCCACAGCGGCAAAGCCGTGATCAGCCGTGGCACCGAAATTCTCGACACCATCGAAATGGACGTCAACATCCCCCACAATTACGTGCTTTGGACCGAGCTCGATGGCAACGATGTGTGGGTCGGCACCTCGAAGGGCCTGGCCTGGGGCAAGGGCTCCGGCTATTACCCGGGTCTTCAAGTAGGCCAGGCTATACCTGGCGGGCAGTAAAATGAACCTAAAAATATCCTTGGCGCTTTTACTCACTTTCTTCGCTCTCGCATCCGTGGCTCAGCAAAAAGAGAAGGAGTCAAAGAAAGACAACCCGCCGACCGTCGAGAGCGACGATCCCGCCGTCGACGAAGTGTTGAAGAAAATCGACGCCGTGAGCGCCTACGAAGTTCCGGACCTTGGGCTTCGCAAAGACGAGAATTACGCCCACACGCCGGAAGACGTGGAGCCGTTTGGAGGAGTACGGCCTTTCAAGGAGCACTTCCTGCTCCAGATGGAGTACACAGGGCCGGGTCGGGCCATTCCCGAGCCGGAACACGTCGACTCGGTCAAGATTGGATTCATCGGCCCCATCATGGCGACGGTCTCGGTCGCTACCGGCGGCAGGAGCCATGAAGAGCCACTGGGGATTCAAATGCTGCGTGGGGCGAGGCTCGCCATCGAAGAGGCGAACGCCCGTGGTGGATATCTCAAAAGAAAAGTTCCATTCGAACTGGTCATCAGCAATGACAACGGACTGTGGGGCGCATCCGGTAACGAGATCGTCAAGATGGCTTACACCGACAAAGTGTGGGCGATACTAGGCACCATCGACGGAGCCAACAGTCACATCGCCATTCGCGTCGCCTTGAAAGCCGAAGTTCTAATGATGAACACGGGCGACACCGATCCTACTTTCATCGAGACCAACATCCCATGGGTCTTGCGTTGTCTCAGCGACGACCGCCAGCAGGGCTATCTGCTCGCCGATTATATCTATCGAAAGCTCGGCCTCGAGCGCGTGGGAATCATCCGCGCCAACAACCGATACGGCCGTTTCGGAGTCCGGGAGATTCGAGACACAAGCCGCAGGCTCGGACACCCCGTGGTTCAGGAGATGACCTACTTGCTCGGAAGCGAGAGCTTTGCCCTCCAACTCGATCGGCTCCAGCAAGCCGATGTCCAAGCCGTCGTCCATTGGGGTGATGCAGAGGAAGGAGCCCGCGTGCTGAACGAGATGCGCGCTCGGGGAATGAATCAGCCATTCTTCGCGTCCGATCGCTCCGTTTCCGACACCTTCGTTCAGCTAGCGGGAGAAAACGCGGAAGGCGTCGTCTCCGCCTATCCTTGGAATCCGAATCGGGACGACGCGAAGCTGACCCGGTTTCGCGAATCGTTTCAGGAACGGTTTGGCGTCGAGCCCGACACCTATGCCGCCCATGCCTACGACGGCATGAACATGATCACCTGGGCAGTCCAAGTGGCGGGACTCAACCGAGCGAAGATCCGCGACGTTCTGGCGTATCGGAGTAAACCCTGGCCCGGCGTGACGGGAAACATTATTTTCAGCGCCTCCCTGGACGACGTGGGAGAGGTCTTCCTGACACGCTTCGAAGACGGCGAGTGGAAGTATTACTCTCGAGAAGATCTCGAGATCCCCCGAGGCACCATCCCCGCCAGGGATCGTGTCAGCCGCCCTGCGGTGGAGTCTCGCAAGCAGTGAGACACGTTGTTGCTTCGGCCATAGCTATCTCGCTTATATGCGGGACCGGATCGGCGGGGGCACAAACCGCCCATTACGAAGCGCGCAAGCACCACACGTCATACAACGGACCCGGTCGCGAAGCACCCGAGCCCGAGAACTTACCCGAGGTAAGGATTGCCTATTTCGGTCCCGCCGACGCGGACCATCCCGAGGGCGGCGACGCTTGGCTGGCGGCGAGACTCGCCATCGAAGACGCCAACGCCGCGGGCGGTTACCGAGGTCTTCCCTTTCGACTGGTGCCGGTTTGGTCCGAGAATCCTTGGGGAACGGGCGTGGCTCGGTTGGCCCGCCTCGTTTACTCCGAGCCCATCTGGGCGGTCATCGGCTCCATCGATGGAGCGTCCACTCATCTGGTGGAACAAGTTGTCGCCAAAGCACGGATTCCTCTCATTAATCCGTACAGCACCGACAAAACGATTCACCTGGCCAACGTTCCATGGATGTTCTCGTGCGTTCCCGGCGATCATCGTTTGGCAGCAGTATTGTCTCAGGCTCTCCTGGCGAACGAATCGTGGACCCTCGTCTCGTCAACCGAGCACGACTCGCGGGTATTCGTGGCAGAACTAACGGGAATACTTTCTCGGTACGGTTCGGGACCGAGCTCCCATTGTTGGACGAGTCCAGTCGAAAGTGACCTGGACATCGTGAATCAACTGATTTCCACACGAGTCTCGGCCGTCGTTATTGTGGCCGGCCCGCTCGAGACCGCCCGCTTGGTCGAAAGTCTTCGTACGGCCGGTTATTCGGGGTCGATCTTCGGTGGGCCTGCCATGGGGCGTCGCCGCTTTATCGAAGCCGTCGGAAAGGCCGGTGAGGACGTTCTTTTTCCTCTAACTGGGAACGCACTCCCTGAGTCCTTCTCCGCGCGTTTCCAGAAGCGGTGTGGACGAACGGCCGACTACGCATCGATTCACACCTACGACGCGGTGCGGCTCGTTACCGACGCGGTCCGACGAGGAGGCCTCAACCGTGCTCGCATCCGCGACGCTCTCGTCGACCTCAGTCCATGGGCCGGAGAAAGCGGGACGGTCCAGTGGGATCCTCTCGGTCAAAACGATCGGCCGGTCCGACTCGGCGCCGTCCATGAGGGTCGTGTCCTTCCAACCACCGCCGTCCACCACTGAACTCTCGTCACAACCAAAGGTTCTTCATTCAAGTGGAAACGACTCCCTCGGGTATGTGAATCTTCTCGAAGTGATGGAGCTTCGGCCGGGAGAGTTCACGGCGATCTTCTATACGCTACCTATCCCTACTCGGGAATCGTAGCCATCGATTGGAGATCGGGGCGAACCGTCTGGGAGTTTCCTTCGGGAAGCAACCAAGGTGTGGCCCCCGCTTTCGAGGGCGGGATACTCTATGGGGGAAGTTGGCTGGGTGGGCTATATGCATTCGACTCGAAGACGGGAGAGTTTTTGTGGCATCTACCGGCAGGAATGAACGGGCAGGTTTGGGGGCCGGTCGCGGAAGATGGTGTCGTCTACTTCTGGACCGAGGACGGTTACTTTTGCGCAGTCGAAAACGCGACAGGCTGAGGTTTCTCCCCCCAACTCCGCGTTTGCTACACATGCGTGGTCTTGTTCAAGCATGTGTCCGCTTGTTGGATCTCCAGCGCTCCACTGCGAACGTCCTCCCATCGGCATAGGATTGTCGCCCGCACCACTTTGGGTGGAGACGCCACCTATTTTGTATCGGGCCCGGACCACGAGATCGGGCGCAACGTCGCATTCACCAGCACGGCCGAAGTAAAAGTCCTTGAAATCGGGCGTCTGCGAGACGCGACGGCGTTACACGCCCATCTGGTGCTGAGAGCAGGATTCACCGTCCCGAATGAGTGGCTCGATTTACTCCTCTTGACATGACCAAACTTGCATCTGATTCATGCATCTTGTAGAATCAGATGCATGAATCAGAGAACCACGGTCTCAGCCGAAGCTGAGGTATTGGAAACTCTCAGGTCGGAAGCGAAACGTCGTGGTATCTCGCTCGCCGTGCTCGCGGGGGAAATTCTTGCTGAGAAGGCGGTCGAGCTGCGGCACTTGCGACGCCCACGTGTCGGCGTTGGGCGATCTGGGTCCGGTGTTTCGCGAGAAAGCGTCGATCGAGAGGATCTTCCGGCGGAGCAATAATGTCCCTCGTTCTCGATACCGGCCCCGTTCTCGCTCTCCTCGATGCCGATGATCCAGCCCACGCCCGGTGTGTCGCGCTACTCGATGAGATCGACGAACCGCTAATCGTGGTGGCCGCGACGCTTGTCGAGATCGACTACTGGATTCGCAAAAGACTACAGCCGGAAGTGTGGTCCATCTTCGTCGAGGACATCGTCTCCGGCTCCTATCTCTTAGATCACCTTTCCGCCGACGACTTGACTCGCGTCGCAGAGCTCGAAACCACCTACGCCGATCTCGACCTCGGAATGGTTGACGCTGCGGTCATCGCAACTTGCGAAAGGTTGGCAGAGCGAAAGGTCGCAACGCTCGATCACCGTCACTTCAGTGTGGTGCGTCCGAGACACTGTGCCAATCTGATCCTTCTCCCGGCTTAGCAAAAGGACCTGAGGTTCGTCCGTTGAATACCTTCATCAGCGCTTATCGATGTAATGAAGATTGAACAGCTATCGGAGCAAAGAGCAATTCAACTCATCCTGGAGCGATTCCACGAGCTCGAGAGCTCATGGAACGATATCGATCTACGCCGAAGACTCCTACGCGACCTTCACCACTTTCTTGCGTCGTTGAACAATGCCCGAGTTTTAGATGACCCCTACCTGGCCGGCCTCGATAAACACATCAAAGGAGACATGGACCTCACGCTCCTTTGGTCCCTGATCGTTCCCGTGGAACGAGCACACTCGAAAACGAGAATCACGGATGAGAGCTTCCTCCCTCGCTCAGACGACCGAACCGCGCCACGGGACTCACTCACGATGCCCGTGACCGTTGTGCTGGAGAACATCAGGTCCGCTTTCAATATTGGCGGTATCTTCAGAACCGGAGAATGCGTCGGGATCGAGGAGATCGTACTTTGCGGTTACTCCGCCACCCCAGAAAACGACAGCGTCGGCAGGTCGGCGATGGGGTGCGAGAAGATGATCCCGTGGTCTCAGCATCGGCAGACGTCTTCGGCCATCTCTCAGATGAAGAAAAATAACCGCGCCGTCATCGCGCTGGAAACGCTGGGAGAAGCACCGGTACATCACGAAACGGATATACCCTTCCCATGTGCCATACTGCTTGGAAACGAACGTTTCGGCTTGAACACAGCGACTCTTGCCGAAGCCGACATGGTGGCTAAAATTCCTACTTACGGCAGCAAAAACTCTCTGAACGTGGTCGCGGCTTTTGCGGTGTGGGCCTACGAAGCCAGACGGCAGTGGGAAGCCGGTATCAAAGGTGGTCCAAAAGAAAAGGAACCGAAGCAGGCACCTCGAAGGTAAAATGTGGAGCTTGCCAGGCACCCGCCTTCGCCGAGGGTACTTTCATTTGTTGCCATCGGCTTCGGCGGGTCTCGCAATAGCCGTGACGCAGGCGGACAGCCTGGCCTACTGAAACGGAGTCGATTCGTACTCGCTTTCAGCTTCCGTGATCGTATAGAGAGAGCCCGCCTCGAGAGGACCGTACTTGTCAATTTGGCCGGAGGGCCATTTGACGATCAGCTCGTCGGCTTGCTCCGCCGAGCCCAACCCGAAAAAGTGCTCCAACGAGCTTTGCGACTGATAGCTCATTGCGCTTCGTACATGCCTCACTTGGCGTTTGCCGGCAACGGTGAGCTCGAGTCGCGCCCCGAACCCGTGAGGGTTGCTCTTCGTTCCACGGAGCACGACGGCCAGCGCGTTGCCTTTCTTCTCCATGACGTTGTAGAGGACCTTGGCCGGGCCGTTGTTTTGGACGAAAACGATATCGAGGTCACCATCTCGGTCGAGATCTCCCGCCGCCGCCCCCCGCCCCACGAGCTCTTTGGGAAGAGCCAGGCTTTCCGAGATTTCCACGAAACGCCCGTCCCCTTGGTTATCGAAGAGCTGGGAGGGTTGCCGGTAGGTCGTATCGGGATTGAGTTGCTCGATGTTATCGATGATGTGACCGTTCGTGATGAAGATGTCGAGGTCGGTATCGTGGTCGTGATCGACGAATATCACTCCGAAACCGACCCATATCAAACACGGAGCCCCCAAGCCGGCGGCATCCGTAAAGTCGCTGAACATGCCCATATCGGAATTTCGGTACAAGGTGTTGGTCTCGAAGTCCAAATGGGTGACGAAGATCTCCTGACGACCGTCTCCATCAAGGTCACCGATTTCGACACCCATGCTGGCTTCGGGCGTGCCCGCTCCGTTGTAACCGGTCCCGGTAAAAAGGGAGGACTCCTCGTAGCGACCGTTCGCCCGGCCCAGCAGTAGGTAGTTCATGGTGGAATCGTTGGCCACGTAGATGTCGAAAAGGCCGTCGTCGTCGAGATCGCCGAAGCTCAAACCCAATCCTTTGGCGTCGGTATCGGTTTGGGGGATTCCCGACTCGGGGCCGGCCTCGGTAAACGTGCCGGTTCCATCGTTGAGATATAGGGTGTCGGGCAGACCGTTGAAGACGTCCGGGTGGCAGTACGCCCGTATCTTTTTGACCGAGTCTCCACACCACTTGTGGTTGTCGTAGTCAAAATCGACGTAGTTGACTACATACAAGTCCAAGTCTCCGTCGTTGTCCGCATCGATGAATCCGGTACTGGTGCTCCAGTAGTCGCCACCCACTCCGGCTTGTTCGGTGATGTCCTCGAAGGTTCCGTCGCCTCGGTTCCGGTAGAGCACGTTATCGCGGAAATTAGCTACGTAGAGATCGAGGTCGCCGTCGCGATCGATATCGCCATAGGCCGCACCCATACCGTAGCCGGTATCGCCTACCCCGGCTTCCGCCGTCCCGTCGCGAAAATGACCGTTCTGTTCTTGGAGGAACAGCCGATTCGGCTTGACAAGGTCGCTCGAATCCTTCGGGGCGCCCTGCATCGCGTAGATGTCCAGCCGACCATCTCCGTTCGCATCGAAAACGATGACACCCGAACCGAAGGTCTCGACCATATATCTTTCGCCGCTGCTGTAGTTGTCGTGAACGAAATCGAATCCGAGCTCTTCCGATCGCTCCACGAACCGAATCTCCGCGACAACCGCCGTCGAGGCTCCGAACGTAGCGAGGCAAGGCAAGAGGAGGAAAATGCTCCGAGCCGGCCGGCCAATTGAGATCTTCACAGGCTATTGCTTTTTTTCACTGAGCCGGCGGTAAGCGTCCATGTGCTCTTCGAAATCTTCCGAGCGGCCCAGCTTTCGAAGGACTTGAGCGAGGTTGAGGTGTAACACAGCGGTGTCGGCGCCCAGTTTCAAAGCGCGTTCGAAATAATCCACCGCTTCCTGATTGCGGTTCTCATTGGCGGCAACGACTCCCTCGAGCACGTAGGCATCAGCCAAATTCGGGTCCAAAGCAAGAACTCTTTCCAAACATGCCTTGGCCGATCCATATCTCCCCGTTTGAACGAGCAGATAGGCTTCGAGGTAATGGTTTTCCACCATCTGCGGCGCCAGTTCCCGGGCCTTGGTAGCGCTTTCGAGCGCTTCATCGAAGCGGCCCATGGAAGAAAGCACCTTGGCCCGGAGGGCATGGGCGCGAGAGTGTCCGGGGTGAACTTCGAGAACCTCATTGAGTTTGGCGAGCGATTCGTGAAGTCGATTTTCGAACGCCAATTCCTGAGCTTGGTTGAAGCTCGTGTCGACGTCCTTGAGCCCCCACTCCTCTTGATCCTGGGATTTCTGAAGAGACTGAAAGTCCCGAAGAGCCTTTTTTGCGCCCTCCACATCGCCGGCCATACGGAGGGCATTACCGAGACGGTAGTGAGCGGCCGGCAATTCGGGAAGAAGAGCGACGGCCTCTCGCAAGTGCGGAAGGGCTTCCTCCGTTCTTCCGAGATCGAGTAGGAGTTGGCCTAGCTCGAGGTGGACGCGACCGGGTTCCGGAACGCCGAGCTCGAGCGCCTCGGTAAAAAGAGATGCCGCTTGGTCTCGAGTCTCGGTATCCGAGACCAAGGCCAAACCTAGAGCAAGCTTGAGCCCTCCTCGATCCGGATATTGCTTCAGAGCGGCCTCGGCAACTTCCCGAGCCCGACCTCGTTTTCCCGTGGTGACGAGCTGAAAACACAACTCCTCAGCGATCTCGGGCTTGTCAACCCCTCGATTGAATCCTTGCTCGAGGATCTCAACGGCTTCATCACGACGATCAATTTCCCGAAGAAGGAGAGCTGCCAGCAAATAGGCTTCGGGCTCCTCGGGATGGCGCTCGCGAACTTCCTCGTAGGTTTGAAGGGCCTGCGAGATCGCTCCCATTCGCACCAAAACACGCCCCATAAGAACCGTTGGCTGCGGGGCACTCGGAGCAAGCGCTTGCGCTTTGCGGCAAACCTCTAAAGCCTCTAACAACCTCTCTTGCTGGAAAAGGACATCGCAAAGGCCAAGGGGAGGAATGAAGCTATCCGGAGCGAGCTCACCGGCCGCCTCGAAATCCTTGGCTGCCGCATCTAAGTCTTTTTCTTCCAGAGCTTTGCTGGCACGAGCTAGAAGAGAAGCAACTTCCTCGGAAGGTACGGACTGCCCACCGGTTAGAAAAGAGATGCCGAATACCAATACTAGCAGGGTCACGATGAGCCTCATTTTCTCGAAGCCCATGATCGTAGCACGGGTTGCGGTTGTGCTCCAGATATAGGCCAGGCGGGGGCGCACGTCACCAAAGGCCTTCAACACATCACGTCGTCTCATCTCGAGCTCGGACGTTTGCTGTTACTCCTCCACATTTAGCTGTCCAGCCCTGGCAATAACGAACCGTCCCAGCAACACGCCCCAAATGACCGCCACGAATCCGAGAACGGAACCCATAACGACCGCCGCCCGCACCGACCCCTCATCCACAAAGGCGGCAATGACCTCGAGGACGAAGACTCCGTAAATAAAACCCATAATGATGGCGAGCCACCCCCACCATGCGAGCTTCAACCTGTTGTTGCGAACGTAGCTCAAGAGGAAAAGGAATCCCGTCGTCGCAATCGATCCAATCACTAAATTCGCCACAGTTACCGTCCCTTCCATCCGCTACCGTTGAATGATACAGCTGTCCTTTCAGTTCTCCAGTTATCTTGTACGGTATCGGACAGCTCCGTCAATTTCTAAAATGTAAGATAATAGACTTGCTCTCGACGTCAAAATCTGAGACGAACACAAGTGCAATGGTCGTCGAGATCGGGAGCACAAAGCAGCTTCAAAATCACTCGTTTCAAAGAGAAACGGATGCGACAATTTTTTGCGCAACATGTCGGGAAAACCCCACACGGCGCCAGGGGGGGCGTGGGGAAATCACCCCGTTCTATTTGCATTGCGTTAGATAGAATGCTACTCTTAGTGCAATGCCTTAAACAATGCAATAATTTTTACAAAATACTGAAAACAAAAAGTTTTACTATGACCGTCACACGTTTTTCCTCCCCGGCAGTCTCAGATTGGAACGATTCTTGCCATAGAAAGTTGTGCCAAGGAGGTTACCGATGACCCCAGCCCAATTCAGCCCGGTAATCGACGTGTTTCGAGAATACGAAAGACTGTACAAGATTCGCAACGATCGCGGTGGTGAGCTCGATTCCAATCTCGAAAAAGAATGGAGCGAGATCACTTTCACTCTCGACAGCATCTTCTCGGGCCTCAACCGCCCCGATCTGGATACCCTGTCTCCGAGCGCTGAAAAGACCGACTTACGCACGAAATTGACGATTGCTCACTTGCGGGTGCCGACGGAAACCGACGTGCTTTGCGAGACCGGCAATGTCTTCTTCTCCGGCAGGCTTCAGGATATCAGCACCGGAGGTGCATACGTCCATGCTTCGATTCCTTTCCAGATCGACTCCAAGGTGAGACTGACGTTTTGCACTTTCAGGGAAGAGCTACCGCTCGAGATCGAAGGGCGAATCGCTTGGTCCAATCCCAGGAGCCTGCACAAACCGCTCTACTTGGAGGGCGCCGGCATTCAGTTCATCGAGTGCGACGTAAACAACAAGACCCAACTCGACGCCTTCATTTATGAACTGGTGGAAGAAACGCTGGTCAAAGCTAATCTGATCTGACAATCCGTCTCGCCCGAAAGGTGGCGGTCGATGCGGCGCTGCCCTTCGTTCCGTTTTTTCTGTCGATTCGGACCTTCTTCCCATTCGCTGCCCCTTCTTGAGTCCTCGAGTTCTCGAGTTCTCGAGTTCTGCCTTACAATACCGCCATCATGACGTTCATCTATGTCGCCGTTGCCCTACTTCTCGTAGGAGGTCTCTTGGGCTCTTTCCTGCCTTTTATTCCGGGGACACCTCTAATTCTTGCCGGAGCGATCGTCTACGCCGTGGCCACCGACTTCGAACCCGTGGGTCCTTGGCATATCGCGATTCTGGTCGTCCTTGTCGCGATCGCCTACAGCTTGGATTATCTAGCTGGTGCGCTGGGAGTTCAGAAGCTCGGAGGGAGCCGCTGGTCGATGCTGGGCGCCGTACTCGGTGCCATCGTTGGCATCTTTTTCGGTCTCCTCGGTTTGGTCCTTGGCCCGATACTGGGCGCCGTTATTGTCGAGTTTATCGTCAGCCGGAAGCTCCGTACCAGTTTGCGTAGCGGTCTGGGGACCGTTGTGGGTATGATACTCGGCATGGCGGTCAAACTGTCGCTCGCCGTTGTCATGGTTTGTCTTTTTTTGTGGTGGGCCGCAGGCTAGTTTCGTATTTCATTTCGTCGGGAGCTCCAAATGCCGAAACAACCGCATTTCACTCCGGTTTTGTTTCGTTTTCTTCGTCAACTGAAAAAGAACAATCGTCGAGAATGGTTCCAGGCCAACAAAGACAAGTACCAACGAGATGTCCGTGACCCCATGCTCCATTTCGTAACCGACTTCGCCCCTCAACTCGCCAAGATCAGCACGCATTTCGTAGCCGATCCACGTCCGGTGGGCGGTTCTCTGTTTCGGATATTTCGTGACGTTCGATTCTCCAAAGACAAGAGCCCCTATAAAACGATGGCGGCTGCCCAGTTCCGTCACCAAGACGGCAAAGACGTACATGCTCCAGGGTTTTACCTTCACCTCGAGCCGGGTCAGGTCTTCGCCGGATGCGGTCTCTGGCATCCTGACAGTCAAACGCTGACCAAAATCCGCGAGGCAATTATTGATGATCCGTCGCGCTGGAAACGGATCGTCAACGCCGCCGCATTCAAGAACAAAATCCTCGCTCTGAGCGGCGATTCCCTGAAAAGACCGCCCCGCGGCTATGACTCCGAGCATCCGTTTGTCGAAGACCTGAAAAGGAAAGACTTCGTTGTTGTCGCCAACTTCACGGAAAAGGACGCCTGTTCGGCGGACTTTTTAGTACGGTTCACCAAAACTTGCCGGCAGGCCGCCGGATTCAACCGTTTCTTGACGGAGGCGGTGGGACTCCCCTTCTAATCAGGGCAACGGGTGTTCTGCAATTAGATATTCTCGAACGATTCGTCCGTTCAGCAAATGTTCCTGAATGATACGTTCGAGAACCGGAGGGTCGCATTCCTCATACCATGCACCCTCCGGGTAGACGACGGCAATCGGTCCGCCCTCGCAAATACGCAGGCAATTGGCCTTCGTACGGTAGATCCCGCCCCGCTCCGAGAGACCGAGCTCTTTCAGACGGCGTTTGAGATAATCCCAGGCGACGAGCGAGCGCTCCCTCTCGCTACACTTGGGTTTGGTCTGGTCACAGCACAAAAAGATGTGCCGCCGGATGGCGGGAATTCCCAGGCTCTCCGCGATCGATGGAAACCGAAGGCCGCGCGGATCGTGGTTCTCATCCATGGTGATCGTACTATGCCATGATCTCGTCATCGGGACAATCGATGCGAACTGACTATTACAGGCTCCGCCGCGTTATTGTGTTGCCAGCGGGTGGATTTGGAAGGACAATTGTAGGTTCGAACCAACGTTAGGAGGAAGGCTAGTGGAATCGGCCATCTCGAACAAGGTATTAGTCGCACAACCCGGAAGCACATGGACGGCGGCGGATTCAGCAGAGCTCTACAACGTGGCGCGGTGGGGCAAGGGCTACTTTTCTGTGGCCGCCCACGGTCACCTCCTCGTCCATCCCACAAAGGAGCTCAACAGAACCATCGACTTGAAAGAGATTGTTAACATACTGATTGAGCGTGGTATTTCGCCTCCCATCCTCATTCGTTTCGGGGACATCCTCAAACACCGACTGGGCGAGATCCATGCCGCCTTTAAATTGGCTATCCAAGATCACGGCTACAAGGGCCGCTACTGTTGCGTATACCCCATCAAGGTGAACCAACAGCGGCAAGTCGTCGAAGAGGTCTTTCGATTCGGCCGGAAGTACCAAAACGGACTCGAAGCAGGCTCAAAACCAGAGCTCCTGGCAGTCCTCTCCGTCTCCGACAACGAAACACCCATCATCTGCAACGGCTTCAAAGACGACGAGTACATCGAAATGGTGATTCTGGCCATGAAGATGGGACGGAATATCATCCCGGTCGTCGAGAAATACACTGAACTGGAGCTCATTCGCAAACACGCTCGTAACCACAGCGTCCACCCCCGCATCGGCCTGCGAATGAAACTGGCGAGCCGCGGGGCGGGTCGTTGGGCCGCATCGGGCGGACACCGATCCAAGTTCGGCCTCACTGCCGGGGAGGCCCTCCGGGCCGTGAAACAGCTCAAGAAAGCAGGAATGGCAGACTGCATCGAGCTCCTACACTTTCACTTGGGCAGTCAAATCGCCAACGTCCGGGAGATCAAGACGGCCGTCACCGAAGCGGCACGACTCTACGTCGAGTTCACTCGAGCCGGCGCGAACTTGAAATACCTCGACGTCGGCGGCGGTTTGGGAATCGACTACGATGGGTCTCAGACCGATTCTGAGTCGAGCGCCAACTACACGCTCCAGGAATACGCGAACGATATCGTCTATCACATCCAGAACGTTTGTGACCAGGCGAATCTCCCTCACCCAACCATCATCTCGGAAAGCGGCCGCGCTCTCGTTGCCTATCACAGCGTGCTCATCTTCAACGTGTTGGGGGTGGGCGGGTTGGGTGAAGAAGGTCCGCCGCGGAGAGCCCCCAAACGTTCCCCTCAACCTCTCCTCGATCTCCAGGTAACCTACGAATCCCTAAATCGCGACAATCTTCTGGAAAGCTTCCACGACGCGCAACAGGCTCTTGATCAAGTTCAAAACCTCTTCAGTCTCGGTTATCTTTCGATCGAGCAGCGCGTCTTGGCGGAAAACCTCTACTGGGCCGTCAACCGCCACATCAACGAGCTCGCCTCGGAGATGGAATTCGTGCCCGAGGAACTGCAGGACCTCAAATCGATTCTCGCCGACACTTACTTCTGCAATCTCTCGGTTTTTCAGAGTCTACCGGATAGCTGGGCCATCAAGCAGGTATTTCCCATCCTTCCGATCCACCGGCTTGACGAACGGCCCTCCAGGCAAGGAGTCCTGGGTGACGTATCCTGCGATTCGGACGGCAAAATTGATCATTTCATCGGCCAGCGCGAAGTGGCGAGAACGGTTAGCGTCCACCCGTGGGACGGACAACCCTACTACCTTGGGGCGTTTTTGGTCGGTGCCTATCAGGAAATTCTCGGCGACCTCCACAACCTCTTCGGCGACACGCACGCCGTGCATGTTCGATTTAGCAAACGCGGAGAGGTCATCCTCGACCAGGTTGTGGAGGGTGATACCGTTGAGGAGGTCCTGAACTATGTGCAGTTTTCCGCCACGGACTTGTTAGCGGATTTCAGCCGGGACGTCGAAACAGCAATACAGGAAGGTAAAATCGTCCCTGATGAAGCGGAACAGCTTCTTCGATTCTACGAAGAGGGTCTGCACGGATACACCTACCTCGAAGACGGCCGAGAACGGTAACAGCTTCTAACCCTAATCCGACAATAAACTCAGGGTAAATTGCAGGAAAAACAGGGACAGGTCCCTTTTTGGCAAAGACAACGGTCCACCAAAAACGGACCTGTCCCTGTTTTTCCAGTAATTTGCGTAGATTTCGTGAGCTCGGATTAGGGTTCGCCCTGAAGCGAACACGAGCCAACAAAGCCATTGCGTAAAGACACATTAGAACTGCTTCATTTATGAGTGAATCACAGACCCCCTTCCCAAGAATAGCGGCCAATATCATGGCTTTTGTTGCGTTTTCCAAAGCTGATTCGCTTATTTATTGTCGCTTCAGGGCTAACTTTCTGCTGGAAACACCCGCCCGGCTCTGTAACAATCAGGGCCTGGAGAATGTACGTGCCTCCACTTGCACCTCGAGTATTTATCGGTCTAAATGCGGTCATCGTTGCGGTGACGGACGAAGTCCCCCGCATACTGACCGTTCGAGCTCCTGGTAAAACTTCACCCGGCGAATCTCCGTTGATGGCATTACCCTTCGGCGATCTCGATCCGGAACGGGATCGCACACTCGACCTCTGCCTACGACGCTGGGTAGAACGACAGACGGGTATCCAACTCGGCTATGTAGAGCAGCTCTACACCTTCGGCGACCGATTTCGTGACGTTCGAGAGACACGGCGGAGCACGGGTGCTCTCCATCGCCTACCTCGCCCTTGTTCGCGAGCAAAAACTGGCTGGCTCCGGAGAGGCCCGATGGCGGGATTGCTACCGCTCGCTTCCCTGGGAGGACTGGCGCTCGGGACGACCTACCGTCATCGATGAATCCATCGGGCCGGCGCTGGAAGACTGGGCCCGAAAAGCAGACAACCGCGAAATACGCACATCACGACGGGAACGAGCGGATATCGGGTTCGGACTCCGCGGCGCACCTTGGGATCCCGAACGCGTGCTCGAGCGGTTCGAGATCCTCTACGAAATGGGACTCGTGACCGAGCATCACGAAGACCAGGGCGTTCCTTCGATACAATATCCAAACACTCTACTGGGGCGCCCCATGGCTCTCGACCACCGCCGAATTCTAGCCACCGCCTTGGGACGAGTACGAGGCAAACTCAAGTACCGACCCGTCGTTTTCGAGTTGCTCCCGTCAACCTTCACACTTTTTCAACTCCAACGCGTCGTCGAGTCGCTTGAAGGTGTTCACCTCCACAAGCAGAACTTTCGTCGGCTCGTCGAGAAAGGCGGGCTGGTTGAAGGGACGGGGCTTTACGATTCGAGCACCGGCGGTCGTCCGGCGGAGCTGTTCCGATTTCGGCGAGAGGTCCTTCGGGAACGACCGGCACCTGGTGTCGGCTTACCGACGCGCCGGAGCGAGACTTGACAAAACTTATACTCAGATTTAGTATATTAAAGTCGGTATAAAAACCGGCTATTTTTAAGGCCTTAGTAATGCTCACTATGAGCATTACTGGGAAGGATTTTGACATGAACAAGATAGCTTCGGACGCCCATACAAAAGCTCTCTACGAAAAAGTACGCGGCGTGATTCCTGAAATCGAATGGGCCGTCTATGCTCCACTTATCGCTGAGATCGAAGATCTCAAAAGAAAGAGAAACGCGGTCATTCTCGCTCACAACTACCAGACACCCGAAATCTTCCACGGGGTCGCCGATATTACCGGCGATTCCCTCGCCCTGGCCCGTAAGGCCACTGAAGTCGATGCCGATGTAATCGTGCTCTGTGGCGTACACTTCATGGCGGAGACCGCGAAGGTACTCAATCCCGATAAGCTTGTACTCATTCCCGATCTGCAGGCCGGATGCTCTCTGGCCGAATCGATCACGGCCGAAGACGTGCGTTTGCTCCGCCAGCGCTATCCGAACACTCCCGTCGTCACCTACGTAAACACCTCGGCCGACGTCAAGGCGGAAACTGACATCTGCTGCACTTCCGCCAACGCGGTTGAGGTCGTTGAATCTCTAGGCGTTGACCGAGTTATTTTCATACCGGACGAGTACTTGGGTCGCTACGTGGCCACCCAAACGGACGTCGAGGTGATCCTGTGGCAGGGACACTGTGAAGTTCACGAGCGATTCACCGCCGACGATTTGCGCCGGTATCGACAGGATCAACCTGGAATTCAGATCTTGGCCCATCCCGAATGTCCTCCCGACGTTTTGGAAGAGGCGGATTTCGTAGGCTCAACCAGCGGACTGATCCAGTACGTCGATCGGGTTCGTCCACCCCGAGCCGCCCTGATTACCGAATGCTCTATGAGCGACAACGTGGCGGTCGAGTTCCCCGACGTCGAATTTATTCGTCCGTGTAACCTGTGTCCGCACATGAAACGGATCACCTTGGCCAACATCGTCGAGTCTCTCGAGAAGCTTCAGCATCCCGTAGAGGTCGGTCCCGATCTCGCCGAGCGGGCACGACGCTCCGTGGAGCGAATGCTCGAAGTCGGTCGAGGACACAAGCGAGAGTCCCAGAGAGTGGAAGTCGCGGTCTAATAGGTTTCAAAGGAAAACACAGTCTTGGCTAAGCGCACCGATCGAGAAAAGACCCTCTCCCCTCTTTACCCGGTTCTCTACGAACCTACGGTACGCCGAGCCCTTGAAGAGGATCTGGGACGAGCCGGCGACCTTACCACCGACGCCATCGTTCCTCCCGATGTCAAAGCCTCCGCGCGGTTGATAGCCCGTCGCGAAGGTTGCATTGCCGGGCTGGAAGTGGCCGCATCCGCTTTTCGCCTTCTGACCGAGTCGGTTCGGGCGTCTTTTTCCGTCAAAGACGGGGCCCACGTTTCAGCTGAAACGTGCCTGGCAACGATTGAAGGCCCGGCGAGAGCCATTCTCTCCGCGGAACGAGTGGCCTTGAACTTTCTCGGCCATCTCTCGGGCGTCGCTACCACGACGTCACAACTCGTCGCCGCCGTCGAGGGATATAAGGCCGGCATCGCCTGTACCAGAAAAACTACCCCCGGATTGAGAGCACTCGAGAAATACGCCGTTCGCGCCGGCGGCGGCTCCAATCACCGCTTCGGATTGGACGATGCCGTTCTCATCAAAGACAACCACCTCGTCGTCGCAGGAGGCGTTTCCCAAGCCGTCTCGCGCGTTCGACAATTTGTGGGTCACATGGTCAAGGTTCAGTTGGAAGTCGACACACTCGATCAGCTTCGCGAGGCTCTTTCCTGCCCGATCGATGCCGTCTTGCTCGACAACATGAGTCCCGCGGTTTTGCGCGAGGCCGTAGAGATCGTAGGAGGAAAAGTCATCACCGAAGCGTCGGGCAACATTACCGTCGAAACGGCACGAGATATCGCCGCCGCCGGCGTTGACCTCATCTCAGCAGGATGGTTGACTCATAGCGCGCCGTCGCTGGATGTTTCTTTGGAGCTCGAGTTCAGATAATCCACCACCCAGGCAAACCAGCAGTCCCAGACAAAACTCTCTCTCACATTGTCCGCTGTCCGTTCGCATATCAGCTTAGGTTTTTCCAAATAAAGAGCAGCATGGCCGGAAGAACGCCCAGAAAAAGCGATAGGGATCTAGCTTTTTCCCTGTCTGATTCCCTTTCCGTACTTGATGTCAAAGTCCAACGTTCCAGACCACGATAAGCACGAATCGTGCAAATGACTCCTGCTATGAACAAAGGAACCGCGGCAAATGCCCAGTTTTCGAGCTCAGGCTGATTCGAAAATCCAGCAACGTAGATGAACGCAACGACCCATAAAAATGACGCCACGAAACAGAAATGAAATAGGCCTGTAGTCAGAACCGCGCTCACAATAATTCGAGTTCTTGTTGACATAGCCGATGCATTACTCTCCAGGGCCTAATAATCTCGTCCGGACGAGATTTCCACTCGAGATATCGCCGCCGCAGACCTCGACCTCATCTCGGCAGGATGGTTGATCCATAGCGCGCCGTCGCTGGATGTTTCGTTGCAGATTAAGTATCAGTAGTAGTTTCCCCGGACAGTATCTCCAACTTCGTTTAATCTGATTCGGTTCTGATCTACTCCATGATTCGCATCTTCCATATTTTCTCTTTCAGTATTTCGCTCTCATCGAAGCACAAAGCCCAAGTAGTACAGCTGCGAGAGCCGATCGTTTCTTCGTAGAACAACTTCGAAGCGCAATCACCAGCGTCTTCTTCGATTTGTGCCGGCGTACCCAGCCTCTTCATGACATCAGCTTTCTTCATACCTTTGCGAACGCTCTCGATATTCTCGGACACCTGCTTGTTGATTGTCTTCTTTTCCGGAAAGTAGTCTGACAGCCAAAAAGCGGCCATAACGAGCACAACAAGAATCCCTCGGACTATATTTTGGCGTGTTCCAAAAACTTTACGAATATTCATTTATTGGAGTTACCTGCTCTTTATGACGCACAAACCGACTAAAGCAGATGCCCAAGTGGCAAACACACCGGCATAAATGATGAAGAGCCCCATCAACAGATCTGGAACCAGGGTGGTGAAGGTATGATAACCGGAATTATGGAACAAAGCCCACACCGTTATTCCAGTCCAAAACACAGTCCAAGCAATCGAAACAGAGTATGCAATAGTCCTTGTTACCCGACTATGTATTCTCGAACGTGCATCGAGAAGAAAAAGATACACCAAAGAAAAGCAGAACAGGTTGACACACCAAAGTATGAAGAGGAATGGGTTGTTTTCCAGTGTTGGCCAGATTTCATTAAACTTCATGACGAAGGTGGACTCATTTCGAGGAAAACCTCAACAACCTTACTCTCACACGTCCAACTCGCCCTGTCGTCTTCAGTTTTTCGATTCGGTGAACGGTTTCTTCGGCTGGGACTTCGACATGAATGATTTCTTGGCCACGAGATTCCAGAGTCCGACTACCTTTTGGCCCTTCTCTAAGATAAAGCGCTTCCAGTTTCACCTCTGCAACGATCGAGACATGCAATTTGTTACGTAGGTCGAATTCTACGTCACAAAAACCACGCCCATTAGTGAATTTGGAACCTCGAATCTCCACGTCACGCGGCTTGCACTGGTTCAGTGAGAGCGAGAGTGTCAGAAGAACAAACAGTCCGATTGGGCCAATCCTTTTGACGCTTGTCATGCGAAATTCACCCGTCCGGAGCTCACTCGATAGATACAAGAACCGATATTTTTGCCAGTACATCCTCGAGGACGTTTTTTTGTACCGCGCAAATCAGGCGAGCCTTGCGAGAACGCCAATCCAGACTCTTGATCTGATCAGAAAGCACCGCGCCTTCTAGGTCGAGATCTCCCGGCAACTCCACTTCGAAGGGATAACCTTTTACTACGGATGTGATTGGACAAAACAGTGCGAGACCCACCCTTTTATTGTACTCGCGAGGAGAGACAACCAAGGCGGGGCGTCGCCCGGCTTGCTCGTGACCGGTCTGCCGACTGAACTGCAGCCAAACAATGTCACCCCTGGCTGGCACGTACTTTCCTGTCATTACCACACTTCCCGACCGACGGATTCGCCGGTGTCGATCTCTTCATGGATATTTTTCTTTGTAACCTGTGCTAAAAGATTCTTAAGGTTATAGAGAGGGGCCTTAGCACGGCTGATTATGATTTCATTTTCGCGAACCGTGATATTGACCTCTACACCTTCCTCGATGTTTGCCTCTGTCGCAAAGGACTTGGGAATACGCAGTCCGAGGCTGTTGCCCCACTTTTGGATTTTGGTCACCATTGCAATCCTCCATCGTATATACATAGTATACACTCCTAGTCATGGTAGCTAAAAACAACAACTCTTCCTAGGATTTTGCCGTGGACCCGCACATGCGGTGCCAGAGCCCGTTACAACTATCTATGGTTGATCTCAGCCTAACCAACTGATTTACTACCCGCGGTTCGCGCGCAATCACATGATGCAAAGAGGTTCGACATGAAGAAAATCCTACTCTTGCTCTTGGCTCTCACACTCGTTCTCGCATCCGTTGTCGTCATAAACACCCTCGGTTTCGAAAGCAAGCAGATCGTCGTCGTTCCCGCTGACCCGGCCCCGGTGGACGGCAAGAAAGTCGCGGAGGAGCTTTCCCAAGCTCTTCAATTCCGGACGATCTCCCACGAAGACCCGGCAAAGTTCGATGTCGACGAGTTTCTAGCGCTTCACGCTTTTCTCGAATCGGTTTACCCGGCGGTCCACAGCTCGCTCACCCTCGAAAAGGTCAACGACTACAGCCTTCTTTACACGTGGCGCGGATCGGAGCCGAGTCTCGAGCCCGCTCTGCTGATGGCTCACATGGATGTGGTGCCGGTGGAGCCGGGCACGGAAGGTGACTGGACCCATCCCGCATACTCCGGTGCCATCGCCGATGGATACGTTTGGGGTCGAGGCGCCATGGACAACAAGGGAAGCGTCATCACCATTCTTCACGCCGTCGAGAACCTCCTTTCGCAGGGCTACCAACCTCGGCGGACCCTATACCTGGCCTTCGGCCATGATGAGGAAGTGGGAGGAGAAAACGGCGCCCGGAAAATCGCCGAAGAACTCGCCGCTCAAAACATAAAGCTCGACTTCGTTCTCGACGAGGGAGGTGCCATCGCCGACGGGTCGATGGTGGGGCTTTCGAATCCTCTGGCGGCTGTGAGTGTCGCGGAAAAAGGCTTCGTCAACTTGGAGCTCACCGTGGAAGTCGATGGAGGTCATTCGTCGGTTCCACCCAAGAACACCGCGGTGGGGATCTTAGGAAAAGCGATTTCGAACCTGGAAGAAAATCAGGTTCCGGGTGGATTGAGGCCGCCCATGACCGACATGCTGGCCTACATGGGTCCCGAGATGCCCTTCTCGCGCAAGGTCATCTTCGCCAACTTGTGGCTCTTCGGAGGTGTGGTGGAGAGATTCTTCGGTCAAAGCCCCATCACGAACGCGATGGCCCGCACCACCACCGCCGCTACGATTATCGAGGGCGGCATCAAGGCCAACGTTTTGCCCAGCACAGCCCGGGCGGTCGTGAACTTTCGTATCCTTCCAGGGGATACGGTGGAAAGCGTCACCGAGCACGTTCGCAATACGATCAATGATGATCGCATCCAGATCACCGTGCTCGATCCGGCGCGGGGTCCTTCGCCGATCTCGTCCCTCGAGCGTCCGGCATGGGTAGCGCTCCAAAAAACGATTCGCGAGCTCTTCCCGGATGCGGTGGTGGCACCCTACTTGCTCGTGGGGGGTAGCGACAGCAAACACTTCACCTCGCTCACCGAGTGCGTCTACCGCTTCGCGGGAATGAAACTGGCAGGCGACTCTCTCAGCCGGGCTCACGGAACGGATGAACGCTTGTCGCTCGAAAACGTCGAGCAGTTGACTCGTTTCTTCATTCACCTGATCCGCAACAGCAACGAAACGAAAGGGTCCGTCCTATAGAAGTCGGACATCATTGACCACGAGCTGGACGGCGCCGAAGTCCTCTTCGACCTTGCCGCGCAACAGGTAGGGTCGCTGCCGGCTCAACATGTGGCAGAATCGCGCGTAGGTGCGCGGGAAGAAGGTTGCCTCGTAAATCGCCGTGGTGTCCTCGAAGCTTACGAACTCCATGGGCTCTTCGTTTTTGGTGAGCACCATCTTGCCCGTAACCCACCACCCGATCATGTGCACCTCGCGGCCCACGTGACGCGCCATTTCACTGCCGCTCACGACTCGAAGCCCTCTCAACCGCTCCCGATAGAGAGAAAGCGGGTGCCGGCTGAGCAAAAAGCCCAGTGTCTCCACCTCATGAAGGAGAACCGTTCGTTCGTCGTAGGGTAGCGCCTCGGGCGGTTGGGTTGTCTCCTCGCGGAAGAGTGGCAGGTTCCCCACCCTCGATCGCGATCGGCCGTGCTTCCATTCGGCGAGCCGCCAGAGCAACTGAGGTCGGCTCACACCCTCCGCAATCGAATCAAAAGCCCCCGCCCGGATCAGAAGGCGGACATGGGAAGGATCGATATCCGCGCGACGGAGGAACGCGTCGAACCGGCGAAAAGGCCCTCCCCTCTCCCTCTCCTCGATAACGGCCTCTCGGGCTTCTTCGCCCAGTCCCTTGATCTGCATGAACCCGATCCGGATCTGACGCCGGGCACCCCTGTAGGCCTTCTCCGAGGCATTGATATCCGGTGGAAGCACTTCGAGCCCCATACGCCTCGCTTCGGAAACGTAGGCAAATGCGGCGTAGTACCCACCTTGATTGGAAAGGACCGCCGCCATGAGCTCGGCCGGATAATGAGCTCTCAAATAGCAAGACTTGTACGACACGAGCGCGTAAGACGCCGAATGGGGCTTGCAGAAACTGTAGCCGGAAAAGCTCAAGATCATGTCCCAGACTTTATCGACCGTGTCTCGGTCCACGTCACGTTCGGTCGCTCCCTGGTAGAACTGATTGCGGAAGTCGTCGAGCTTTCGACCCACCCTTTTTTTCGTGAGTACTTTTCGAAGGAGGTCTGCGTCGGCAGCGTCGAATCCCGCCATAGCGATGACCACGCGGGCCACGTCTTCTTGATACACCATGATCCCGTAGGTCTCGGCGAGAACCTCGTCCAGGATCGGGTGAAGACTTTCGTAAGGCTCACCACGGAGCCGGCGAACATACTCGCGAATGAAATTGTTGGCTGCAGGGCGAATGATCGAGCTGTGGATGACCAGGTGCTCGTAGTCCCCTTTCTCCGTTTTCTTTTGAAGCTGCCGCATGGCCGGTGACTCGACATAGAAGACACCCATGGTGTCCCCTCGCGCCATGAGGGCCTGCGTCTTCGGGTCGTCGATGGGATTCCAGCGATCGTATTCGATGACGACTCCATAGTTCCTCTCGACCGCGGCGACCGCGTCTCGAATCACTGCCAAGGAACGGTTGCCGAGAAGGTCCATCTTGACCAGACCGAAGTCCTCGGCCTGATCTTTCTCCCAGTGGATGATAGGGACACCCTTGGGGGCCGGCTCCGAGGGAACGTAGTCGGTGAGCGCGTCGGGAACAACCACCACTCCCCCACAATGGACGGACAGATGGCGCGGGAGGCCTTCGATCTTCTGCGATAGGGCGAGAATCTCCGGCCAGGGCTCTTGCAGTGCAAGATTCCCGAACACGGGGTGTTCGCCAACCGCTCCCGCGGCATTTTCGAAACGCCAGACTCGAGCGAGTCGTCCCGTTACCGTCGCGATCTCGGACTCGGGAAGCCCGTACACCTTCGCGATCTCACGCACCGCAGCCCGGGCTCGGAACGCCACGTGGTTGGCAATCATGGCACTTCGGGAAGTCCCGTACTTGTCGAATACGTATTGGAGCACGTCATCCCGCTCGTCCCAGGGAAAATCGACATCGATGTCGGGCGGGTCCGTGCGACCTCGGTTCAGAAAACGCTCGAAGAAAAGATCGTAGCGTACGGGATCGACGTGTGTGATACCTAGACAATAGGACACCAAACTGGCCGCCGCCGAGCCGCGACCGCACGTCCGGGGCGATTGTCGAACGATGTCTTCCACAACGAGGAAATACTCGGCGAATCCCTTGTCTCGAATGATGCCGAGCTCGTAATCGAGGCGGGACAGCAGAGCGTCCGAGAGCTCTCCGTACCGGCGCTCCGCTCCGTCATAGCACATCCCTTCCAGGTAGGCTGAAGCTGTCTTCACCCGTGGGAGCCGCGAAACCGGGAAAAACGGGCATCCCCAAGGACAGATTCAGTTCGACATCGTTCTGCAACCCTAAGTGTGTTCTCAATCGCCTGAGGACAGTCCGGAAAAAGCGCTTGCATCTCACGCTCCGATTTCAGCCAAGCCTCGGGGCCACATAACTCTTCAGAAGGGATGCGGTCGAGCGACGTGTTGAGGTCGATAGCCCTCAAAAGCCGGTGCACCTTGAAGTCCTCCGGGTGGACGAAGTGGACATCGTTGGTCGCCACCGGTGGCAACCCCGACTGCCGTGCCCATTGAACGAGTGTGTAACGGTCGGGCCCTGGCACCACTTCGACACCAAGATCGGAGGTGCCGTTTTGTGACGCGAGCGTGTGAAGAAGCTCCGTGTCGGATGACAAAACGATGCACCCTTCACGGTCCTCGAGAAGCTGCTTTCGAAGACTAAACGTCGAGCTCATATGTCGAGACGTCGCTGCCCGGCACAGAGATCGGTACCCGCTGTGGTTTTTCGCCAGAAGCACCGCACGGCCGTCGTCCGCCTGTATCTCCACCCCCACAATGGGACGAATGCCGACTTCCTCGGCCATTTGTAAAAACCAGACGAGACCGTAGAGACCGTTCGTATCGGTCACGGCAAGCGCCGGCATGTCGAGTGCTTTGGCCGTCGAGACGATGTCTTCGAGCCGACTCGCCCCCCTGCAAAAAGAGAAGCACGAATGAGTGTGAAGATGAACGAACACGGGTCCTCACGAATGAACGTATCGTATTGCACCGACGGTCGGCACTCCACGGAGTACCGCCCCTTCACCGTGCCGCGAACGGATGCGGTCGAGGGCGGCCAGGAGCGCAGCCGCCTTGGACGTGTCATTCTCACCCTCAACAGCAAAAAGGGGAATCTGAGCCGGAGCTTCAGCCAGTTTCTCGACGGACACAGCCAGGTTTCTCACGCGCACCCGCCGGTCGAGCAACCTAGCCAGGAGATTTCGGGCACCGTCGAACAGCAGCGGATCGAGATCCGTTTCGTGTTCGAGGCGGAACAAGCCTTTCCTTTCACACCCGTCGGCGTACCGGAGTCGAAGGCCGAGCCCGCCTCCGACCTTCCTCATAGCACGCAGTCGCCGCCCGGCCCGTTCCATCAACCGATAGAGGACATCGAGCAAAATTGAATAGTCGTTGGTGTCCGTCGCGAGATTTTCCTCTTCCTCGATGGCGGGCCGTTTCCGGAGTGGATACACCGGGGTCGAATCGATCCCCCGGGCTTTTCGGTGAAGGGAGAAACCGGCGCGTCCAAATGCGATCACTAGGTGACGGACCGGCACCCGAGCCAGCTCACCGACGCGCTTCACATTGAAATCCTTCAGTTCGTCGATTGTTTTTTTACCGACACCGGGAAGCGTTTGCACGGGCAAAGGAGCGAGGAAACGCTCTTCGAAGCCGCCGGCGACGTTTTCCACCCCCGGGGGCGGCGCGATGACCTCCGACGCGACGCGACTCACCAATTTGTTCGTACCAACCCCAACGGTCGCATCGAGACGTAGATCGCTCCGGATCTCGCGCTCCAGCCGCATCGCACAGTCCCGGCCAGGTCCAAACAGGCGTTCCGTCCCCGTGAGATCGATGTAGCTCCGGCCCATCGAACCAGGCTCGACGAGCGGTGAGTAGCGGCCGCACAGACTCTGAAGAGCCCGGCCCGCGCGCTCGTAAAGCGGCGGGTTTGGGGCAAGCACCACCAACCGACGACACATTCGCTCCGCTTTGCTGAGCGCCATTCCGACCCATATGCCTTCGCGCGCGGCTTCGAACGAGGCGGAGGCCACCAGAGCCCTCGCGCCGCTCGGCGGGGCGACGACGACCGGACGGCCTCTCAAGCTCGGATCGACGACACGCTCAACCGCCACGGGAAAGGCGGCTACCCCGACATGGAGAATCTGACGCGACACTCTGTGGTCCCCGGCTTGCTCAGACCGCGCCGACCGCGACCGCTCGCGTCGTGGTCCGTCTGACTCGCTTCTTGCCTACAATCTTCTGGAGGGCTTGCGCGTTGGTGGCCGCCTGCCCCCGCCAGTGGTTGTTGAAAATGACAAAAGTCTTTTTTGCCTGGCGATCGATCTCATGGATGCGGGGAACCCAATCGAGAATCTCTCGACGCCGGTACTTATAGTCATAGCGGGACGCGCCGTCTTTTCTCCACCACCGTGTGGCGTTTCGCCCGTGAAAGCGAACGTAGCCGACATCGGCGGTCACGATGGCTCGGGCCCCCGGCATTCCCGCCTGTTCCGGCGCATCCACGCAAACGAACCCGATGCCCCAGCCGCGTAGGAAATCCAGTGTCTCCTCGTTGAACCAATGGTCGTTGCGGAATTCCGCCACTAATGGCAATTCGAGAGCCGCTCGCAGGCGGCAGACGTACGCGCGGTGCGCCGGGTTGTTGACGAAGGAGAAGGGAAATTGTGCCAGCACAACGCCGAGGCGCTCGGCTTCGACGAGGGGAGACAAGGCCGAAGCGAAACGCCGAGCCAAGCTCGAGCCTCTTTCACGCTGATGGGTCAAGCGGCGATGGGCCTTGACGGTAAAAACGAGCTTCTCTCCGGAACGTCCGAGCAACCCTGAGAGCTCCTCCCTCGCCGGCCAACGATAGAACGTAGAGTTCAACTCACAACACTCGAACCGTTCCGAGTAATAGGACAAGTACTCCTCGTGAACGAGGCCGGGTGGATAGAAAGAGGGTGTCCAGTCGTGGTATCCATACCCCGCAGTTCCGACATGAATCATCGATAGCTCCTTTGCAAAAGACACACTTCTCCTAGGCTCATGACACACTCTTTTTTTGGAACGTTCGCTAGATTCGCGGACGTGTAGGCAGACCGGTTACTGCGCTTTTACTGTCGAAGTGCCGTCGTCGTTTTTTAGTCGTACTTCCGCACCAGGGCGACCAGCACGCCTCGGATTCGCACCTGCTCTTCGTCCAACATCATGGGAGAGTAGTCCGCGTTGGCGGGACGAAGCTCGATTCGAGCCCCGTTTCGGTAGAACCGTTTCACCGTGGCCTCGCCGTCGACGAGTGCCACAACGGTCTCTCCCGGCTCGGCCGCGTCCCGTGATTGGACAATCAGCAGGTCTCCGTCGAAGACTCCGTCATCGACCATACTGTCTCCGCGAGCCCGAAGTGCAAAGTGCTCTCCGCGTCTCAACAGAGACTCCGGGACCTCGATGCTTCCCGGAACCTCGAGCGTTTCGAGCGGGGAGCCCGCCGCGACATTACCTAGAAGCGGAAGCTTGACCGCACTCGGCGCCGGATCCAGTTTGTCGGGAGCGATTTGTAAGGCCCGTTTCTGATTACCCCAAGGTGTAATGATGAAGCCTTTGCGCTCCAACTGTTGGAGGTGCTTGCGCACGGAGTTGAGTGAACCGAATTCGAAGTGCTGGCGAATCTCCTCATAGGAAGGAGACCGCCGATGTCGGTTGCGATAGTCCTTTATGAAGTCGAAAACGGCTTGTTGCTTCTCCGTCAAGTCCATGGGCGGCATTATAGGTGTAAGTGCAGTGAAAAAGCAACCCACAAAATATAGTAGGCCGTTTATCCCCAAACCCCATATCTTGCGTACCTCAAGCTACAACTTGAAAACTGCACCAAAGTGTCACCGCCATCTACTCGAGTAACGACTATTACTATTTGAGTAACAATTATTACTGCTTTGCCGGTGTATTCATTTTGAACAACTATTTTTTCACTCATATGTTTTCCTCAGCCCCCTGTCGAAACCTGTGGAAAACCTTTGCGAAACCTGTGGACTTTTTGTGAACTCGTTGTTATCCCCCCACAAACCGCTATATGTTGTGGTCACTCCCAAAAAAACCACAAAAAGTTGTTGACACTTCTTCTACCGCACTGCATTATCTCATCAAGTTTTTCGTTGTTTCCGGTGGGGAATTCAGCAAATCGCAATCCTACTTACAACAACCCGCCCAACGAAAAACAACAATCGCAATTAGGACTGGTGGGGATGATGAAAGGTATCATCTGGGTGTAGAAGTGTAACTGTCGGTCGCCATTTCCTGGCGACAATCTCTCTATCCTATTCTTTTTTTTAGGCTTATCGCCTCTCTCCTGATTTTTTCTTTTTCTGCGGAATTACCCCTCTCTACTGTCGGTATACCCGATCAAAGGAAATAGACCACCCGAGGAGGGATTAGAGATGCAACGGAAAACGGCTTTCACGATGGCGCTTGTGGTTTCGGTTTGGGCCCTCGGCAGACTGGCCATGGCCGAGCCCGGCCGGCCCGGTAGTGAAGACATCCGCGGCGGCGAGTTGCGCGTGGCAACCCCGGACCTGCTCGATGTTCAACAGTTCCCTCTCGAGCATACGGATGTCCATGCCGAGATCGTGGGCAACGTCGCACGGGTGGAGGTAACGCAACACTTTCACAATCCGTACGACAAGAAGATCGAGGCCGTCTATGTTTTTCCACTTCCCAATCGGGCCGCGGTGGACGACATGGAGATTCACGTCGGAGACAGAACCGTCAAAGGCATCATCAAGAAACGCGACGAGGCCCGCCGCATCTACGAGCAAGCCAAGAAATCCGGACATGTGGCAGCCCTTCTCGATCAGGAACGTACCAACATCTTCACACAATCGGTTGCAAACATCCTTCCCGGCAACAAAATTCAAGTTCGTATCCGATACTTCGAGACGCTCCCCTTCGTAGACAACGACTACACGTTTTCGTTTCCCATGGTCGTTGGCCCGAGGTTCATTCCCGGCGACCCCAGCTCCGGAAAGGAGCGAGGATGGTCTCCCGATACCACGGACGTGCCCGACGCTTCTCGGATCACTCCTCCGGTGCTCGAACCGGGCCAACGCTCCGGCCACGATATCTCCTTGAAAGTCTCACTCGATGCCGGTGTCGAGCTCGCCGATCTCACCTCGCCTTCCCACAAGGTCGATATCGACCGGCAGACCAAGAACCTGGCTCAAATCGAGCTCGAGCAAGGAGATTCGATCCCCAACAAAGATTTTGTCCTTCGTTATCGGTTGAAAGGCAATGGACCTCAATTGGTTTTTCTTCCTCATCGAAGCAACGAAGACGGCTATTTCCTGATGCTCCTTCAGCCCGAGGCCCAGCCGGCGCCGGACAAGATCACCCCCAAAGAAATGGTTTTCGTGGTCGACGGCTCCGGTTCCATGCGTGGTTTCCCTATGGACAAAGTCAAAGAAGCGATGCGGTACTCGCTGAAGAACCTGAACCCTGAAGATACGTTCCAGATCATCAAATTCTCCAATCGTGCCGAGACCTTCTCGCCCGCGCCAGTCGAGGCCACGGAAGCCAATATTCAACAGGGGCTCGGCTACATCGAGGGTCTATCCGGCCGCGGCGGCACCATCATGCTCGAAGGCATCCGCACCGCCCTCAGCCCGCCGGAGGACCCCGAGCGGCTGCGCATCATCTCTTTCATGACCGATGGATACATTGGAAACGAAAATCAAATTCTCGCTTACCTGGAAAAGAACTTGGGCGGCGCGAGACTTTTCTCCTTCGGTATCGGTAGCTCCGTAAACCGGTACCTGCTCGACAAAATGGCGGAGTTCGGAAGAGGTGCCGTGGAATACGTCCTACTCAAGGATAATTCGGAAGAGCCCGTCGAGCGTTTCTACGAGCGGGTTCGCAATCCGTACCTCACCGACATCGAGATCGATTGGGGCGGCGCCTCCGTCGAGAGCGTTTATCCCAAGCGCGTCCCCGACCTTTTCGTAGGCCAGCCGGTGGTCCTGCATGGCCGCTACGCACAGCACGGCAAGGCCACGCTCACCTTGAGAGCACGATTGGGAGGAAAACCGTACCAGCAAAAGGTCGATATCACCTTTCCGAGGAAACACGAAGAAGGCGAAGCGATAGGCACGCTTTGGGCACGCGCGCGGATCGAGGAGCTCTCGAACCGACAAATTGCAGAGCCCAAGCCCGAAATCGTGGACGAAATCACCCGCGTTGCACTAGAGCACCGGCTTGTCTCGGCCTACACTTCCTTCGTCGCGGTCGAGGAAAGGATTGTCACCGGTTCCGATGAGCCCGTTCTCGTCGAGGTTCCGGTCGAGATGCCGGACGGCGTGAGCTATGAAGGCGTATTTGGAGGCGAGGCACGAATGGCGAAAGCGATGAGTCTCGCGGCAGCGCCCGGGAGAGGCCGGGCGGCGGCATCCACCTTAACTGAATCTGCAGATATGGCAATGTTGCGAGAACCGCTTTCTCCTCCTCCGCCACCACAGAGACAAATCGAAGAGGAAAAAGCACCCGAGCCACACTCCCGGCAAATCGGCAGGGGTCATCTGCCGTATCGAACCGTCCGCCCGAGCTACCGCGTCGGTGAGCCCATCGAGCTCGTTCTGACCTTCGAGAACACAACCGCCGGTACGATACAGGTCCCTGCCGCGATGACCGTGGTCGATGGCACGGCACGTTTCCAGGTCATGGACTCCAACTGGAATGTGCTCCCCCATCCGACGCCGCACGCCGCCAAATCGGCAACGGTCGAGCTACAAACGGGCGCCCGACTCACCTTGAGAATCGTCATTAACGGTGCCGGCGGCTATCGGCTCACCAAACCCGGTACCTATCACGTCGTTTTCCTGGGCACGGAGATCGGACTAACGAATTCCAATTCCCTTACCCTTAACCTGGATCCCTAAATAGCTCCCGGGAACAGAAAACCGCTGAATTCGCCCGTCCTCCGTGGGCGGGCGTTTTTTTGCGTTGCGACAACGCCGGCGAATAGAGTAAGGTTTTGTGTCCGAGAAATGTCCCTATTGCCGCAACAACGAAAGATTATAGACATGAAGCAGCTACAGATCACTCAACCGGCTCGACTGAAGTCGGGCGTGACACTCGATGACCTTCCCGCCGGCGAGCCTTCCGCATCCGAGACAAAGGGGGAAAGCCGCCGCATTCGGGGCAAGGCTCTCATCTTGTGGGACCCGAAAAAGCCCGGGAAAAAGCTCGACGCCATCGACACGGATCAAATCACTCCGGCAGCCTATTGTGTTTCGGAAAGCCTCGACTCGCTCGATGAAAAATGGAAAGAAGGCGCCTTCCACTATTTGATGCCCGATTTTCGAAAGCGCGTGCATGCAGGAGAAACCTTCGTCATCGCCGGAGACCGTTTCGCCATCGGTTCATCACGCGAGATGAGTCCGGCCGGGCTCAAGGCGGTTGCCGAAGAAGTCGATCTCGAGATGGTCATCGTTTGTGGCAACAACATGGGCGACATCTTTCGCCGAAACTCCTTCAACCTGGGTCTTCAAGTCGTTCAGTGCCCGGAAGCGGTCGAAGATGCGGCCGATGGAGACGAGCTCACCTTCGATCCGGAGACGCGGAGACTGACGAACGTCACACAAGATAAATCACTACGATCCGCTGCCGTTGACAGCCAAGGAAGACGAGATCCGGCGCACCGGAGGGATTTTCGCCGTGGGAAGACGCGAGTTTCGTGCATCGGTGGAAAATGCGCCCGTCGTCGAGTGGCCCGATCCCGACACGGCCCGGCGCCTCACTACGACCGAGCAGATCGTCTGGGCACATCGTGTAGATAAAACCGCGGAAGTGAAACCCGGAAACACTCTCCGGGTTCATGCCGATCTTGTTACCGGCCTCGGACGGAACGGCGCCGTTCGCCATTCACACCTTCAACCAGATCACAGGCGGCAACACGATCTATCCCAGGCAAGCGGCGGTCGTGAACGACCACTTCGTTTTCACCGGCAAGGATTCCGACGACCGTCAAACCTCGATTGGCCGAGCCTTTGCCGGTCAGCAGGAAATGAGTAAACCGTATTATGCGACTCCGGGCGACGGCATTTTCCACTTTTACTTCCCGGAACAGGGATTGGTGCTGCCCGGTCAGTTCATCGCCGGGAGCCGACTCCCACAGCCGCGCGTACGGGGCCTACGGCGCCATTGGCATCGGTGTCGGCTCGACCACGCTCGGTTTCGGCTGGTCCACAGGCTATGTCTACTTCACGGTCGCCAAGGCGCGACGGGTCGTTTTCGCCGGCCGACTACAGCCCTGGACGAGCGGCAAAGACATCGTCCTGCGCTGCTCGAGCGCTGGGGAGCCAAGCAATCGCAGGGAATGTCGGTGGAGTTCGTCGATCGAGACATGCAGCTTCACATCGCCTACCGAAACACCATCTCCAACATGATGGCGGAAGGAGAAGCGCAAAACGGAATCTTCGCCCCCGACGAGCTCACCTATGCCTGGTACAGGGAAAAGGGAATGGACTCGCTTCCCTATCCCGCCATCCGACCGGGAAAAGAGGCAAATTACGAGATCGACGAGACCTTCGATCTCTCCGGCGTCGAGCCCATGATCGCCAAACCCTTCAGCCCCGCGAACGCGTTCCCGGCTGCGGAGGTGGCGAAGGAGAAGATTGAGTTCGACAAGGCCTACATCGGTTCTTGCACCAACGGCAGCTATCAGGACTTGATGCAGGCGGCATTGGTCCTTCGGGCGGCACGCGAAGGGGGCCGAAACGAAGCAAAGCGGGATTTCATCGTTTTCCCCGGCTCCATTGGAGTCAAGCAAAACATCGAAAACCCGGAGCCACGCCTCGGCGGAGAATCGATTGCCGAGGTTTTTCGATCCGTTGGAGGCAAGATTCGGGAATCTTGGTGCGGCCCTTGCTTTGGGCAAGGACCCGACGCCCTGAAATCCGGTGAACGGGCCATCACGACGTTCAATCGCAACTGGCAGAATCGCATGGGCCTGGGTGGCGAAGGATTTCTGGCGAGCCCGGCCGTCGTCGCCGCATCGGCACTTCTCGGCTATATGGCACCGCCAAGCGAGCTCGGACTCGACTGGGACCCGAAAGAATTTGGGATATAAGTAGCGCAGATCCTGAAAGAAAAAAACGCAAAGACGCCAAGTCGCAAAGACGCAGAGCGAAAAAAATCCATGTCTCCCAAAACCAGGCTCTGCGGCTCCGCGTCTCTGCGTTGATTTTTTTCTCTCAATTAAGGGGTGAAAACTCAAATGCAAAGAATCATTCCAGCCGAATATCAGCCCAGCCTCCCCATGAAGAAGTTGATCCTGGAAGAAGCCCCAGGGGAAGAAGCAGTCCCTCTGGACGTCGTCTTTGTGGGCGGTGGACCGGCCGGTTTGGCCGGCGCCATCGAGCTGGCGCGCCTCGCAAAGAAAGACGCGGAGAACGGCGGTAGCCTCGGAGAGCTCGAAATTGGCGTGCTGGAAAAAGCCGAGCGTCTCGGCGACCATTGCCTGTCCGGTGCCGTAGTCAATCCTATGGCACTGAGGGAGCTCTTCCCTGAGCTCGAGGACAAAGACTTTCCGCTCCGCACCAAAGTAACCAAGGACAGCGTCTACTTCATGACCGACGGCGCCAGCTACCGAATCCCCACCCCGCCAACGATGAACAACCACGGGAACTACGTGGCGTCGATTTGCGAGATTACGCGTTGGCTCGGGGACAAGGCCGAGGAGCTCGGCATCAATCTCTTCACGGGTTTTCCGGCCGATTCCCTTCTCGTGGAGGGTAACAGTGTGCAAGGTATACGCACCACTCCAGGCGGACTCGACAAGAATGGGAATCCCGGCGGGAGCTTCATGCCGCCGACCGACGTCACCGCCAAGGTGACGGTTCTTTCCGAAGGAACCCGGGGCACTTTGACCCAAGCCTATCTCGACTGGCAAGGCGTTCGTTCCGCAAATCCTCAAATCTTTGCTCTCGGGGTGAAGGAGATTTGGGAAGTCAAACAGCCCCTCGACTCGGTGATTCACACGATGGGTTGGCCGTTGCCGCGAGACGCCTTCGGTGGAAGCTGGTGCTACCCCATGGCGGACAACCTCGTCTCCATCGGCCTCGTGGTCGGGCTCGACTACCGCGAGCATGCGCTCGACGTCCACGTCTTGCTCCAACGGCTGAAAAACCACCCGCTCCTGAGGAAGGTTCTCGAAGGCGGAGAGATGCTCGAGTGGGGCGCCAAGACGATACCCGAGGGCGGTTACTACTCTCTGCCCGATTGCATGCACGGGGATGGTCTGGTCATCGTCGGTGATTCCGCCGGCTTCGTTGACGTGCCGTCCTTGAAGGGCATCCACTACGCTATGATGTCGGGCATCTACGCCGCCCGGTCCATCTTTCAGGCTCTCAAAGCGGATGACACGTCTTCCCAAGGCTTGAAAACGTACGACGAGACGATTCGTAGCAGTTTCATCAGCAAGGATCTTTATCGGACCCGGAACATGCGGCTCGCTTTCAAGAGCGGTTTCTATATGGGGGGAATCAAGGCCGGCCTGATGACTGTCACCGGTGGCACATTCCCGGGCGGCAAAATCGAAGTCGAGTCCGACGCCGCCGAGCCGCGCGACATCACGACGCCCATGGAATTCACGCCCGAAAAAGGATTCTCACTCAACAAGCTCGACGCCGTGTTCAATTCAGGGAACAACACGCGGGACGATATGCCGACGCATATCATTGCCGCCGAGGACGTTCCCACCGAGGTCGCCAAGTTCTACGAGTATATGTGTCCGGCCGCCGTTTACGAGGTGCAGGAAGACGGCAAACTGATCATCAACTACTCGAACTGCATCGACTGCAAGACCACGGATATTCTGGGACCGCGCTGGACACCCCGCGAAGGCGGTGCCGGGACGAAGTATCAGAGGATGTAATAAGAAGACAGAGCAGCAATGGAATTCGGAACGGCGACTCTCCGCCTTCGTCAAAGCTCACAGAGCGGAGCAGCGCCGCCACCGCATCAGGATCCAGGATTCTTTAATCTCCAGCGCAGGTCTCTTGCTATCGCTGTCTGCTATCTGCCTACGTACATCATAGTGTAAAAGCATAGCCCAGCTTGACGAAAAACGTCCGGTTGGCTTGCCTCAGGCTGATACCTCGATACCCGTTGTAGCTATCCGAATAACCCACGAAGGCAACAGTGCGGGGATTCAGTTTGTAAGAGAAGAGAAGTTGCAGCAACACACGATCCACCTCGGGAGCAACGGTCGTCGGGAAAAGCTCTGGGATCATTATCGATACTTCGGTACTGAGCGATGAGACGGACCAACGATTGGATATTCAGATAGTAGTAAGCCCGTAGCTCGCTCAGGTTCTCCTCGAACAACGTCCCGCCCTCCACATCCAGTCGCTGATACGAGTGGCTCAAATTCAAATTGATGTGACGGCCCAGTTTCAGCTCCACGCCCGGACGCAGGTTGATAAGGTCTCCCTTCTGGGTGTTGAAGGAATCGATTTCGTCTCCTACGAGGCCGTCGATCTTCAACTTGGCAGAGCCGGCCGGTTGAATCTCGAAATGAAAAAACGCTTGATTCAAGTCGAACGTCGTGCCGTTGAAATACTCCTTGTTGGCGGATACCGAAGCGATCAAGTTGGTTTGCATTGCTCCTTGAAACTGCCCCTGGATCTCGGCGGTCTGATCCGTCAACTTCCCATCGAAATCAATGGTCCGAGAGAAACTAGGAGCCAGAACGAAGTTGACCCATCCGCCTCCTCCGCCGCCGTTCCACCATGTCCGCTGAAGCATCCCTTCGAGCGTTCGTGTATTGACCCGAGGCGTGAAACCGAAGTCGGCTCGAAATTCCGGAGAAAGCTCCTCGTAAGATGCCGACCAAAACCAGTTCCGCGTGTTGTGGTTGTAATCGAAGGCGAGGGCGTGTCCCTTGAAAGGCATTGAGAGGCTGGTCGTTTCTCCTCGCGACCTCCTCCGAATACAGCGTATTGGAGGTAAGATACTGGAACTCGATAGTGTCGGCACCGGCGATTTGAAACTGTCCATCCACCCCGCCCACCCGGTTGTAGTAGTCCGACGCCTCTCGTCCCGAATAGATAACACCCAGGGCCGACGAACGACCTAAATCCCCACGGTAACGAAGCACCGTACCCAGCACGTCTTCATCGACCGAATCGAAGCTCGAGAACTGGTTCGACGGAATCAGCAAGTTGTTGGTGCGATCTCGGGTGACGAAAACGCCCACATTATGAGCACCGAACTTCCCATTGAACTTAGCGCCTCCGGATGGATCGACGACGGTGCGCGTAAATACAACTGGAAGTGGGGTCTGAAAAAAATCCATTCCTTCAAGAAAAAAGGGGCGAGTCTCTGGAAAAAAGAGCGCAAACCGCTCGTTCACTTCCAATTGCCCGACATCGGCTTCGACCTGTGAAAAGTCCGGATTGACGGTTCCGCTCAAAATGGCGCTCGGCGTGATTCCCCATCGCCCGAAAAGACCGGGTTCGACCTCCACGTCGCCCCGTTCCATTTCTCCACCCAGTTCCGGACGTCGATCCGTCCGGCTCGCCGTCAGGGCAGGGTCGATCTCCATGTTGTAACCCGGCTCCAGTCCGACGAAACCGGTGACTTTGTCGTACTGGCAAAAAAAGCAGGAGTCGCCGAAGTCCCGATAGTTCGATGCGAGCCGATGCCGGACGTTGCGAGGCCAAGAGCGCATGGCGGAAAAACCGAAGGTCAGAGCTTCGCCGCTCGACGGGAAGCGAAGCTGGTTGAAGGGAATGGCCACTTCGACCTCATAGCCGTCCGGGGTCAGTCGTCCCGTCACTCGCCCAGATCATGTCCCACTCCCAATCTTCACTGAAAAGCGTGTTGAGAGCTTCGGCCTGGACGCCAAAGGGATTGATCCGGAACTGAAGCGCGCGCCTCTGATCGTTGAACGCATCGAGCATGAAGCCAACGTAATCGTCCTGTATCAGCGTAAAGATCTGGTCTCGATCCATGAGGTGGGCCCGGATTTTTTTCGGCTCCGGATCATAGGCGCGAAAACCGACGTAGAGGTGACTGTCGTTGTAGGTGAGGAGGCATTCGGTCCGCACCGGCGGCTTGGAATTTTCACCCGGGAACCACTCGTAGCCGAGCTCGATGACGGCGGCATCTTCCCAGGCCTGCTCGTTGATCCGTCCGTCGATGGTGATATCAGAAGTTGCACGCTTCACGGAGAAACGCTTGAGAGGCGGACGGGGCGTCGACTCGGTCGTTTCCTGCGACCCGGCCACGGCGGCGATCGCAACGAAGATGGCGGTGAGCACACTGCTTTTCAGGTTTCGCATCTCAGAATAATGTCTGCCGGCCTCAATTCTCAATCAACTCGAACAGGAAGAAAGCGGTGCGTTGTCTTTGTTTGAAATTGTTGTCACTTACGAGGATCAACGTGCGGTTTCCGTTGGGCAGCTCGGGTCCGAAGCACATGCCCTCGAAATTATCCAGGGTCGGAAACTCGGGATCGAGGAGGGGTACGATGTCCCGGAGATCCAGGACCAACTCCTTCTGCGCCGGACGAAGGTTCACGGCGCCCCGGAGAGAATCGATGTGGGTCACATCCGACGCGTGCTCCAGAGACATCCAAAAGATCTGTATTTGCTGGTGGGTCCTCGGGCCGGACAAGGTCGAGCCCTCGACAAAAAAGCTTCTTTCCAGCGTTAGGAATCGAAGGCGATCGAGGGCTACCAGCTCCACGAGTCCGTTTCCACCCACACCGAGCCCGAGCTCATCCGGTTTGGCGACGGGTCCAACGGGGTAAACGAACTCGCGAACGGGGCGTATCTCCTCACCCTCGATGACGTACTCGATGATACGCACCGGCGTACCCACTTCGGGACTCGTCCTGTCGCCGTCCTGGAGTAGAGCTTCTTCCGTCCCGACAAACAACCGCATGCCGTCCGGCGAAAGAGCCAGGCTCTCAAAGGCCAGGTTTCCTCGGGTCCCTTTCGACCCACGGCCTTTCCCCGGCAAGAACTTGTCGGGAACGGATAAGGTTTTTTTGAGACGGCCCTCGGAATCGAACACGAAAAGCCCGGGGGGAATCCCGGCAGCGGTATCTCCCTCGGAGCTTATGAAGACTTCACCGTTGGAGGTGAGCGTCAAACTTTCAGGATCCATGCTGCGATCCACCATGCGATCCCCATCCGATCCGCGTAGGAAGGTCACTCCCACCGGTTGGACTTCGAATTCTTCGCCGACAACACTCAGGTCCAATCGGTAGAAGCGACAATCGACTCGCGCATCGGAAACGGCGACGAGGGTCCGAGTCTTGGGATCATAGCTGATACCGGATATCCCCCCGAACCCGCGCGGTTCGACGTGCTCCAATGGAGTCCCGGTAGGAATATTGAAATCACCCAGGAACCGCAGCTCGAGTTGCTGCTGGTTGCGCTGAGCAGAAGCCGAATCACTCGGGAGAAACAAAGCCAAAACCAACAGGAGGGTGCCGGAAACGGTGTGTTTCATCTGTGCCAAACGACCGATTATCAAACCCGGGCGGCAAGGAAGTCGATCAAATCGATCTTCGTGACGATACCTGCTACCTCGTTTCCGTCCAAGACAACAGCAACATGGCCCCGGCCGAAGACCTCCGACAAAGCGTCCAATGAGGTGGAAGGGGCCAAGACATCCATTTGCTCGGTCGAGACGAGATGAGAGATGTTGTCTCGCTTCCTATCCTCGGGATCACTCACCAAGTGGTCGAGGAGGTCGGTCTCCGTGATGAGTCCCAGGAGCTTCCCGTCTTCGACCACCGGAAGCTGAGAAACGTCGTGCTCTTTCATCATTCGTATGACGTCGTTTACTTTGGACAGCCGCGATACCGTCATGATTTCTTTCCGTGGCTTTCCCCCCAGAACGGTCGCCACCGTGCCCTCTCCCCATTCCGATTCGAAGTAGCGATTCTGCTGCATCCACTCGTCGTTGTAGAACGTAGAGAGGTAGCGCGTTCCGGAGTCCGGCAGAACGACCACCATAAGCTTGTTTTCCGGCAAATCCTTGGCGTAACGCAGGGCCGCGGCCACCGCAGTCCCGCACGAGCCACCTATGAACAGCCCTTCCTCCTTGGCCAGCCGGCGCGCCATGAGAAAAGACTCCCGGTCACCAACTTGGACGACGTCGTCCACGACATCGAAGTTCAAGGTGCCGGGAACAAAATCTTCACCAACACCCTCCACTTTGTAGGAATGAGCGGCCCCCAAACGACCGGTCTTGAACGTTTCGTAAAGAAGCGACCCGACGGGATCGGCTCCAACGATTTGAACGGCAGGATTTTTCTCTTTCAAATACTTGCCCGTTCCGGTGATCGTGCCGCCGGTTCCCATCCCCACCACCAAGACATCGACCTTACCTTCCGTTTGTTCCCATATCTCGGGACCCGTCGTGAGGTAATGCGTCTCCGGATTGACCGGATTGTGATACTGGTTTGCATAGAGGCTGTTGGGAGTCTCATCGGCGATCTTCCGCGACACGCTGTAGTAGCTGCGCGGGTCCTCGGGCTCGACGGCAGTCGGCGTTACTACGACTCGAGCGCCGAGTGCCCGGAGAAGACGAACCTTCTCGTCGCTCATCTTGTCGGGCATCACGAAGACGCTCTTGTAGCCTTTGACCGCCGCCACCATGGCCAAACCAAAGCCGGTATTGCCCGACGTCGCCTCCACAATGGTGCCCCCCGGCTTCAGGAGTCCTTTGCGCTCTGCATCTTCTATTATGGAAACGCCGATCCGGTCTTTGACCGATCCTCCAGGGTTGAAGAACTCGACTTTGGCGAGCACGGTGGCACGGATATCCCGCGTGACTTTGTTGAGCCGGATGAGCGGGGTCTTCCCAACGGCCTGCAAAACGTCACCGAAGACTCGACGTTCAGAATTGATTATTGTTTCTATTTTTTTAGATATGATGGTGTCCGTCACTTTCTAGCTGATGTTATCTCATCATATTCCAGCCCGCACCCAAATCCAAAATGGAGTAACGTATCGCTGAAACGTACGGAGGAATCGCAAATGACATTCGATGAGTTTAAAAAAGTATTAATCGAAGATGCCGAGACCGGCGATTTGGCGAAACCTCTCCAGGCCCTCTTGGAGGACGCCCGAGGCCCTTATCACCTGTAGAGTACGCCGGGATCACCCGTAAGCGCGGGTTCCAGGGCGCGGACTGGGATCGCGCTCACAAGATCGCCCAATCGATCTCGAGTTGGGAAGGCGCTTGGATTCACGCTTATTTGCACCGAAAGGAAGGCGATCTCGGCAACGCAGCCTACTGGTATTCCCACGCAGGCAAGCCGAGATTCGGAGCTGTCGCTCGAGGAAGAATGGGAAGAGATATCGCGCGAGCTCCTCGAATCGTAGAAACGCATCATTTCCGTTGACGGAGCCCGGGGCGTCGGTTACCATTTTTCGGCAAATGCTCTCCAGCTAGAAAGGTATCGCCATGAAACGATCGCCCGTCTCTCCTCGCTGGTTTTCTATTGCTCTTTGCATGTGACGTGCCGGAGACCGACGTCCCACGCCCGACTCAACCCAATGAAACAAAAACGACTGCTGAAGACGATGTCTGGAAAACGGAGTTGCTCGAGTTTAGAGCTAAAAAAGACGAGGATCTCAAATCGTCGGAAACCTCTCCGATGGCCGGTCTACAGTATTTGAAGGCGGATCGAAGGGAGTCGATCTATTTGACGCTCAAGGAAGGTATTTTCGGTCTGGAATATGTCCCCGTTCCGGATGCCGTGCTATTCGTCGTGAAGCAAGTGGACCGTTGGTATTGGCACGACCAGGGACATAACGTCGTCTGCCGAAAAGACGAGCAGATATTGCCGAACGGAGCCCCCCTCCCGACGAGCGCCTTGTTCGACGTCGAAGGATTCGTCGTATCTTCTTTTCGCCGGGGAGATGATGTCACGTTCATCGTTTTCGATCCGGAACGGCCGGAGATGAAGCACTTCGAGTATCTGCACTATTTCCCGCCCGATAGGAAATACGCCGTTTCAGCGCGTCTCGTCCCGACAGAGGAAAATGACGAGGTCAAGATGCTCACGAGCCAGAACCTCGAGAAGATCTTCTACCGGTATGCCAAGATTTTGTTCCAGGTGGACGGTGAAGAACACGAGTTGACCGCGTTCAAGTACGCCCTCACGGGAGATAATTCATCGACGCTCTTCATACCTTTTAAGGACGCCACGAGTGCCCGAGAAACCTACGGAGCGGGTCGTTTCCTCGAAATCGAGGAGCCGGAAGAAGAAAACTTCGTGCTCGATTTCAATCGCTGTTTCAACCCGCTGTGTAACTATTCACCGGCATACAACTGTCCCTACCCGCCGAAAGAAAACCATCTTACAATAGCAATACGGGCAGGCGAGATGACGTACCCGCACTAAAAGAAGACAGAATACAGGAGACAGAATGGAACCGGTGGGCGGCTCCCCTTTGTCGGAGCTGGCCGCCGCCGACTTCCGGATTTAGTAAGAAGTTAACTCTCCCCGACGGCCAGAGGCAAGTGAATCCGAATGACGACGGCGTAGCCGTCATCAGGTTCCCTTCTGTATTCTGCCTTCTGTATTCTGTATTCTCTATGGCCAAGGGCTCATTCAAGCTCAGATCCCCTTGGCCTTAAAACCACCCCAGCCAGCTCGCCGGTAAACTGACCATCACGAACCGCGAGTTTGCCGTTCACGAGCACGTGAACCATGCCCTCACAAAGCTGATGTGGGTCCTGGTAGGTAGCCCGGTCGCGTATTCGCTCCAGATCGAAAACGACGACGTCCGCCCAGGCACCTTCCCGAAGAAGGCCTCGCCCCTCGAACCCGTGAACCGTGGCCACTAGGCTGGTCATGGAACGAATGGCGTGAGGCAACGTGACGACACCCCGCTCGAGAACAAACCGGCGAATCTTCCTCGGAAACGTCCCGTAGAAACGGGGGTGAGGCTTGCCTTGTCCTAGCGGAACGAGTCCGCCGTCCGAGCATGTCATGGTGTAGTCCTTGCTCATGATGTTCTCGATATCGAGGTCCGACATATTGAAAGAAACGAGTCCGGCGCCTCCGGCGTCGAGCAAGCCCAAGGCTACATCCACCGGCTCCATGTTGCGCTGCTCGGCGAGCTCCGCCAACGAGCGCCCTTCGATAGAAGGATCGGCCTCATGACGGGAGACAACCAGCTTTGCGGGACCACCTCTTCGCTCGATATTCTCGAGCATGCCGTCTCGCATGCGTTTTCGTTCGTCGGGATTACGCAAACGGCGTTCGATAGGCGAGGGTTCTCCGGGAATGGACTCACCGGCCTGGGCCCACCGAGGGACCAAAGCCCCGGTGACGCTGGTCCCGGAAGCTTCGTAGGGATATTGGTCAGCCCAAACCTGAACACCACGTTGCCGTGCCCGTTCGATTCGGATACAGGCGGCCACGCTTTTGCCCCAATTGTTGGGGCCGAGCGCTTTAAAGTGAGTGACGATACCTGGGATGCCGGCTTTCTCGCTAATTGTGATGACCTCTTCGACGGCGGCGATGAGCCCCACCGTGTAGTCTCCCTCGTCACGGATGTGACTCGTATAGATACCGTGAGGAGCCACTTCACGGGCCAGGTCGATCACTTCTTCCGTCGAAGCATATATTCCGGGCGCGTAGTAAAGTCCGGTCGAAAGGCCGAACGCTCCCGCTTCCATGCCTTCCCGAACGAGGGCTTTCATGCGCTCGAGCTCCTCTGCTGTGGGAGCTCGGTCTTCCATCCCCAGGACCTGGCGCCGTACCGTCGCGTGCCCAACCAGAAGCGCTACGTTCAGCCCTACCCCCTGTTCGCCGTAGGCAGCTCTTTGTTCGTCAAGCGGCCAAGGCCCGCCCCCGTCCGGGTTCACCACAACCGTCGTCAGACCTTGAGCGAGGAGCGGCCGGGCTCCTTTGAGCTCCTCCGTGATGAGTCCCGTACCGGCGTGCGTGTGGGGATCGATGAATCCGGGTGCCACATATAAGCCCGTAGCGTCGAGCACGACGTCCGCCGAGGCATTCGCGATGCGGCCCATGGCGACGATTCGCCCGTCACGAATGCCGATGTCGGCCGGATACCAGGGATTCCCGCTACCGTCGACCACCCGCCCCCCCTTGATGAGAACGTCGAAAGGTTGAGCCAAGGAAACGGACGAAAAAAGGAGTAAAAGACCGAGCCAACGCTTCATATTCTGCTCCTCTCGATAACGTTCATATCACAACGGACGGCCACCCGACGAGAAAGATACGAGATATACTATTGAGACATGCGGATCGTCGTCATCATCCCCGCCCTCAATGAGGAGCGGTCTTTGCCCAAGGTCTTGGCCGATATCCCCCGCCCCTTCGCGGAAGAAGTGGTAGTTGCGGACAACGGAAGCACCGATCGAACCGCGGAAGTAGCCCGGGCCGGAGGCGCGACGGTGGTCTCCGAACCCAGGTCCGGTTACGGCCGGGCATGCCTCGCCGGAATGGCGGCGGTGGTTTCGAATCCCCCGGACATCGTTGTTTTCGTCGACGCAGACTACAGCGATCGACCCGCGGAAATGACAGCCCTGGTCGATCCCATTCTCAGCGACCAAGCGGAGCTCGTTATTGGCTCACGTGTGCTCGGCAAGCGCGAGCCCGGTGCTTTGGCACCCCATGCTCGTTGGGGCAACTGGCTGGCCACGTGGCTCATACGACTCCTATACGGCGTTCGTTTCACCGACCTCGGGCCCTTCCGTGCCGTCCGTTACTCCACCCTCCTCGCCTTGGACATGAAAGACAAGAACTACGGCTGGACCGCCGAGATGCAGGCCAAAGTCGCTCGAGCGGGAATACCCTCGACGGAGGTCCCCGTGAGCTACCACCGTCGGATCGGAAAATCGAAGATTACCGGAACCGTAAGAGGCACCTTTCTCGCCGGATGGAAGATTATCACCACGATTTTGCGTGTTCGCCTGCAACGGGCTCTAGAAAGTCCCCCCATCGTCAACGACAAGCATCACCCGTCGAATCACGTCACGAACCAGCGGTGAATATGAGAAACACAAAAATTGTTGCGACCCTCGGGCCGGCGACGACCTCTCCGGACATTATCGAAAGACTCATACGAAACGGCCTCGACGTAGCTCGGCTCAACTTCTCCCATGGAACCCACGAGGAGCACCGTCAAAGAGTGACGACGGTTCGCGAGACGGCCAAAAAGCTCGGCCGTCCGGTGGCCTGCCTTCAGGATTTGTCCGGCCCCAAAATCCGTACCGGCCCTCTTTCGGATCCCGGCGGGGTGGTCCTCGAGACCGGATCAACGTTCACGCTCACGACGGACGACGTCGTCGGCACTGCCGAACGGGTCTCGTCGACCTATAGCGAGCTTCCCAAAGATGCGCGACCGGGAAATCGTATCCTTCTCGACGACGGACTCATCGAGATCGTAGTCATGGAGGTCAAAGGCGGCGACGTCATCACCCGAGTTGTAAACGGTGGAACGTTGAAACCCAAAAAAGGAATCAATCTCCCGGGCTTTGCGTTATCCACCCCGGCACTTACGGCTAAGGACCGGGAGGACGCGGCGTTCGGCATGTCATTGGACGTGGACTACATGGCGCTGTCTTTTGTGAGGACCGCCAACGATCTACGAGAGCTCCGTCAATGCCTGGAGAAACTCGGACGTCCGGATATTCCGATCATCGCGAAGATTGAAAAGCCGGAAGCCCTCAATAATCTTGGACTCCATCCTCGATGTGGCGGACGGCGTGATGGTGGCGCGTGGTGACCTGGGTGTCGAGCTCGCCGTGGAAAAGGTACCGCTCGCCCAAAAAGAGATCATCAGCCAAGCCAACCGCCAAGGTAAGTTGGTCATCACCGCGACCCAGATGCTCGAATCCATGGTTCACCAACCCCGGCCGACCCGGGCCGAAGCTTCGGACGTGGCCAACGCCATCCTCGATGGGACGGATGCCGTCATGCTGTCCGCGGAAACCGCGGTCGGTGACTACCCCGTCGAGGCAGTCGCCACCATGGCACGAATCGCCGAGTACACCGAGGCAAGACACGAGCCGGAACAACACTGGCGGCCATCCGATCTCACCGTACTCGAAAAAGCATCGATTCCCCGTGCCATCGCCGGCGCCGCCTGCCGAGCGGCGGACGAGCTGAATGCCCGCTTCATCGTCGTCTTCACGGAATCGGGAGCCACCGCACGCTTGGTCAGCCACTTTCGTCCCGAAAGGAGCATCATCGGATTGACGCCCTCCGAACCGGTCTACCGGAGGCTTGCTCTGCTTTGGGGAATCACCCCCATGAACGTGCGTCGATTCGATCAAGTGCCGACCATGCTCGAGGAATGCATGAATCGCCTGCAACAGGACGGTCACGTAAAAACAGGTGACGTGGTCGTCATCGTTTTTGGCTCGAGCCCCGTCCCGGGCGCCACGAATATGATCAACGTGCATAAGTTTTAGTGCCCCAAAACCCTCGTAGTTCAGTAGCGCAATCCCACCGGAAGTCCGGTAAAATGCCGGCTAGAGGAGGTGCACCATGCCAACCTTTGTACTCATGACCAAGCTCGCTCCGGATTCGTTGCACGATGCGCGCGGGCGCCGCGCCATGGGCAAGGAGTGGTTGAAAAAAGTGAAAACCACCTGCCCGGATGTGAAGTGGATCGCGCACTACGCTCTTCTCGGTCCGTATGACTTCATGGACATCTATGAAGCCGCAGACGTGGACACGGCTCACAAGGTGTCTCTCATCTCCCGCAGTGAAGGAGCCTTGACGGCGGAAAGTTGGCACGCCGAGCCCTACGATCACTTTCTGACGCTGCTCGAGGATGTTCAGCCGGACTAGCAGCTGACGCCGTTCCGCGCGAGCATTGGCCTTCTTCTGCCATCGAGACGATGGTCAATGATAAAATGCTCCGGAATGGCCAAAAGGAAGAAACGCCCGCGAAGGCGGCGCTATTCGAAACGCCGTCTTCGGATCACCGCATTCCTGCTCACACTCGTCAGCCTTTTTGTCTTCTATGCCGCTGCAATCCTCATTTACCACTACTTCGATTTCTCGCGCCGCATCGATCAGCGACTGCGAGGTGAACGGGAAGAAAAACCCGCCTGGGTCTACGCTCGACCCCTCGAGCTCCACATCGGGCAACGGATTACCCAGCAAGAAGTCGTCTCCCTGCTCAACGCGATCCGTTATCGGAAAACGACCGGGAAGCTCGAGGCACCCGGCACGTTCACTACCTCGTCGGAAGAGGTCCGCCTGCATATTCGGCGGCGGACTCCAACGGGAGGATACACATCCGGTGCCACGGTCAGTCTTTCCTTTCGAGACAAATGGATTAAAGACATTCGGAAAACGCCGGGCAATGGGCGCATCACTCGGGTCGAGCTCGAGCCCGTGCCGGTCACTCCACTGTTCGGTGAGGACCGCGCCAAGCAACGATGGGTCCCTTTGGGAGACATACCCGAACATCTGATCCAGGCGATCGTGGCCACCGAGGACCGGAGATTTTTCGAGCACACGGGGCTCGATCCCATCGGTATCCTTCGCGCCGCCTGGGAGGATTTACGCGCTCAGGAGATCCGCCAAGGCGGTAGCACTCTGACCCAGCAGCTCGTTAAAAACTATTTTCTGACCCCGGAACGCACCGTCCGCCGGAAGCTGCTCGAAGCGTATCTCTCCATGATTTTGGAGAGCCGGGTAAGCAAGGAAGAGATCCTCGAGCTTTATTTGAACGATGTCTATCTTGGACAGAGGGGCTCGTTCAGCATCAACGGCGTCGGCCAGGCCTCGCGGGTCTTCTTCGGCAAGGACGTCAAAAACGTTGCACTCGATGAAGCCGCGTTGATGGCCGCCCTCATCCGATCACCGAATCGTGCCTCGCCGTTCCGACACCCGGACCGAGCTCGAGAACGACGAAATGTCGTGCTGAATCAGATGGCCGGTTTTGGTCTGGTAACCGAACGCGACGCCAAGTTCGCCTCGTCCAAACCGGTGCAGGTGGTTCGGACGTCCATCGACTCGGGAGAAGCACCGTACTTCATCGACACCCTTCGTCGTGAGCTACTCTCCCGTTACTCGCCGGAATCGTTGCAGCATCTAAACCTGTCCGTTCACTCCACGATGGACTACAACCTTCAGGTCGCGGCCCAGCGCGCCGTCGTCGAGGGTCTCGCGGAAATCAAGAACAAGTTACCAAAGGGTCGGACCGACGGCACGGCCCAAGCCGCTCTTGTCGCTCTCAATCCGATGAACGGCGACGTTCTTGCCCTGGTTGGAGGTCGGAGCTATGGACAGAGTCAGTTCAACCGCGCCGTCGACGCCCGCCGCCAGCCAGGCAGCGCCTTCAAGCCCTTCGTGTACCTGTCGGCCTTCGAGCTTACTTACGAACAGGTGCATTCCCGTGGCACGCCTTCGATCGTTTTCACACCCTCTACCGTCGTCGAGGACGCACCCACCACGTTCCGATATGGAAAGCGCACCTGGTCACCGCAGAACTACTCCCGGCGTTTCGAAGGAAACGTCACCCTCCGTCAAGCCCTGGCCAAATCACTCAACGTATCGACCGCCAAGGTGGGAGAAAAAGTGGGCTTCCAGCGCGTCGTCGATCTTTGGGATTCCCTGGGTATGACGAGTCGACTGGAACCCTATCCGTCTCTCGTGCTGGGAACGTTCGAGGTCACACCCATAGAATTGGCAACGGCTTACGCCGTTATCGCCAACGGTGGGACCCGAGTCGAACCGAGGTATTTCACCTCAGTCCGGAGCTCCGACCAGGCGACCGTCGACGCTCCGGAACATGACCGCAACTGGGTGGTCCATGCGGAGACCGCCTTTTTGGTGACCGATCTCATGCGCAGCGTGATCGACCAAGGAACGGGCCGCGAGATTCGAGCACGCGGATTCAAGGCCGACGCCGCCGGCAAGACGGGCACCACGGATGACACCCGCGACGCCTGGTTCGTGGGATTCATCCCCGACGTGCTCGCGGTGGTCTGGGTAGGCTACGATGACAATCGCAAACTGGGATTGACGGGCGGCCAAGCAGCGTTACCGATCTGGACCCGGTTCATGAAGTCAGCCGTCGCCGGTCGCGAAAAACTCACCTTCGATCCGCCGTCGGGAATCACGCAAGCCCGCATCGATCCCGTGACGGGAATGATCGCAAGGGCATCTTGTCCCAACCCCGTGAACGAGGTCTTCCTCACCGGCACCGAGCCCCGACGACTCTGCAATCGACACCCCTAGAGTCCGTCGGCTATTTCACTCTCCAGTCTCACCCCTTGACATTCTACAAGAGCCGCGTATATTGTGTAGAATGTCTACAGCAGGGGAAGCAAATGCCGGGAAAAAGCCATGAGGTTCTTCAGGGCACGTTGGACATGCTGATTCTGAAAGCGCTGTCGCTCCAGCCAATGCACGGATGGGGCGTGGCTCAGAGAATTCAGCAGATATCTCGCGACGTGCTTCAGCTCAACCAGGGCTCTCTCTACCCGGCACTCCATCGGCTCGAACACCGTGGTTGGATCGTTTCGGAGTGGAGTATCTCGGAGAGCAACCGAAGAGCGAAATACTATCGTCTCACTCGTCTGGGCCGGAAGCAGCTTGTTGCCGAAAAGAAACAGTGGCGACGCTTCGCCGGCGCGGTGGAGCGTATCCTCGACGCGACTTGAGAAGGTTGGCTCACACGGTAGACAAATCGCCATGGATCGACTCAAACCTATTTTCCTGAAGCTGCGGGCGCTGTTCCGCCGCCGTCACCTGGAAAACGACCTGAATGATGAGCTCCAGCATCATATTGAACTGGAAACAAAGGCGAACATGGAGCGTGGCCTCACCTTAAGTGAAGCGCGCCGGCAAGCTCTTATCGCATTTGGAGGGCTTACCCGTTTCAAAGAAGAAACCCGCGACGTTCGAGGGCTCACCTGGCTGGACGACCTGGGGCGCGATCTACGGCACACGTGGCGACTGCTCAGCCGCGAGCCCCTGTTCACGGGCGTCACCGTGATCACCCTCGCGCTTGGTATAGGCGCCAATACCGCCGTCTTCAGTGTCGTCAACACGGTGCTGTTGAAGCCTATGCCGTTCTCGGATGCTCAGAGGCTCGTGTTGGTGTGGGAAACAGACCGAAACAGCGGAACCACCCGCGAGCCCGGCTCCTGGCCCGACTTCCTAGACTTCAAGGAGCAGAATCGAACGCTGGACGGGCTGGCGGCCTTCATGGGGCTCGAAGTCACGTTGACGTCAAACCGCCAGGATGCCGTTCAGGTATCCGCGATGGCCACCACCTATGACTTTCTTCATCTTCTGGCCATCGAACCGCTGATCGGTCGCGCCTTTACTGCAGAGGAAGACGAGCCGGGTGGACCTTTCGTGGCCTTGCTAGGTGAGCGGTTCTGGCGGGTCCGCTATCATGCGGATCCGCAAGTGATGGGTCGCTCCATCACCTTGGACGGCCGTCCCTATACGATCGTGGGAGTGCTTCCCGCCGGAGCGGATCTAGGAGTCGATCAGGTGCATGGTCGGGCAGCCTACCACAGTTCCTTTGCCGGCGGGGGCCAAGTACAAACTTGGATCCCCCTCCAAGCTGACGCGGAAAGCTACCCCCGAACGACCCACCCAATCTTTATGATGGGCCGCCTCGCTTCCGGCACGCCCGCCGCCAGAGCACAGCAAGAGCTTTCCGATATTGCGGCACGTTTGGAGGCCGAATTCCCCGAGAACACCGGTCGCGGCATCAACGTCGAGTTGTTCGAAAACGTGGTATACGGTCCGGTGCAGACGCCGCTTCTGCTCTTGCTGGGTGCCGTACTTCTTGTCCTTTTGGTGGCCTGCGCCAACGTAGCGAATCTTTTTCTCGCACGTGGAGCGAAGCGGACTCGAGAAGTCGCCGTGCGCACGGCGATGGGAGCAAGTGCCTCTCGTTTGACCCGGCAGTTCTTGGTGGAAAGTCTGGTCGTCACCTTCCTCGGTGCGGCCGCGGGCGTGGCCTTGGCCCACCTTGGCTTGAGGGCTCTCATTTCCTTGGCACCCCATGATATTCCGAGGCTTGACGAGGTCTCCGTTGAACGTGATGGTCTTGGCATTCACCAGCGCCGTTTCCATCGCAGTCGCAATCACCTTTGGACTGCTTCCGACATTCCAGCGACGGCAAGTGGATCTCCAGTCCGCCCTCAAAAGCGGAGCGGGCCGCGGCGTAACGGGAACGCCGGCGCGCTTCCGTACGCGTTCCGCCCTCACCATAAGCCAAGTCTCGGTGGCCGTGGTCGTCGTTGTCAGTGCCGGATTGCTGCTGCGTAGTCTGTGGGAGCTACGTCATGTAGACCCCGGATTCAATGTGCAGAGTGTGCTCAAAGCCGAGTACCGCCTCCCCGAGGCCGGATATCCTCGCGACTTTTCCACCTACCCCCGGTGGCCCCGCATCAACAATTTCCATGCCGAGCTGCTGCAAAAAATATCTGCGCTTCCCGGCGTCGAAGCGGTCGCCCTGGCGGGTGCTCACCCTCTCGACGCGGGCTTTACCAATTCCTTCGTGATCGTTGGACGCGAAAGTGAATCGGCGACCCAGCCGGAAATCCGAGTCCGACAGATTCAGTCCCGGGTACTTCGAAACCATGGGTCTGGCCTTGGTAGCGGGGCGAGCGTTCCAGGAATCCGATGACGGCCGTGCCACGCCGGTGACTCTCATCAACCAATCCGCCGAGCGCCGCTTCTTCCTGAGTCAAGAGCCGTTGGGGCATCGTATCCGCCTCTGGGGAACGGAACGTGAGATTGTGGGTGTCGTAGGTAACGAGAAATTTAGGGGCGTGAGCAAAGAAACACCGCCGGCCATCTACTTGCCTCTGGCGCAAGCGCCGCCCTGGCAAGCCAGCCTTCTCGTCCGTACTTCGACCGAGCCACTCACACTGGTATCACCCATTCGCGCTCAGCTCCGGACGCTGGATCCCAATCTGGCTCTCTACGACGTCGAGCCTTTAGCCGATACCCTGACCAAAAGCATCGCCGGACCACGTTTTACCGCTTTTTTGCTGGCTTTGTTCGGATTGTTGGCGTTCGCCCTCGCCTTTATCGGCGTTCAGAGCTTGTTGAGCTACACGGTCGCACAGCGTATACCCGAGTTGGGCATGCGTATGGCTTTGGGAGCGACGTCCGGCCAGGTGAGTCGTATGATTATGAAAGAGGGTTTGAGGATGGCGGTGATCGGACTTCTCATCGGGCTCGCCGGTGCCGCCGCGTTTTCACGGGTTCTGTCGAGCTTGCTGTTTGGTGTGACCGCAGGTGATCTATTCACGATCGTCAGCGTATCGTGCTCCGTCGTCGTCGCTGCGCTCGTTGCGAGCTACATCCCGGCGCGGCGCGCCACCACCGTGAGTCCGATGGAGACGCTCCGCACAGAATAGATTCGGCAAAGCGCGGCGAAGTCACCTCGCCCGAAAAAGCGGGATTAGAGGTCCTCCAGAACCTCCTCCGGGTGTTTCGACGGATCGACCTTCTCGTAGGCTTTCAACACCTTTCCATCGGGCCCGATGAGGTAACTCACCCTCTCTGCATGTTTGGAGTAGCGATCGCGGCAGGCTCCGTACGCGACTCCCGCGTCACGTGATGTGTCGCAAAGCAAAGGAAAAGGAAAATCGAACTTTTCAGCGAACGCTCGGTTCTCCTCGATGGTATCGAAGCTGATGCCCAGGATCTGGACGTTCTTGTTATCGAATTCTGCTTTATGGTCGCGGAACCCGCGCCCTTCAGTGGTTCAGCCGGGTGTGTCGGCCTTGGGATAAAACCATAGCAGCACGTTCCTTCCCTCGAAATCGGATAGCTTGACGGTGTTGCCGTTGTGATCCTGAAGTTCGAAAGAAGGAGCTTCGTCACCTTTTTCCAGCATGAAAGCCTCCGTGGTTATAGATTTAGCGAGCAGACGATGTCCACGCGCCTTCCACTTCTAGCGCACGGGCCGCCGGAAGGAAAGGAAATTTAGCGAATTTATTTCGAAATCTGGAATCTAAAACGACTTTTTTGATCTAATCAGTCCGTTGGCTCGTTCGGTAGAAATCTGTGCATCATCAATATCAACCGCCGGCGGGGACTGTTGGCTTCGGGATTCTCCTTTCCAAAGAACAGGTACGGCCCCATTGCCTTCGGCGTTGAAGCCGCCAGGACAAAAGACACCTTTGTTCCGAATGCTTGTGAATAGAAATACCTTGACAAGCCGCAAGAGGTTCCGGTAGCTTACGTCTTCGGCAACAGGTGGGTGTGATCAACTCGGAATTTTTCTGAGCTTGCCATCAATCAATAAAAATAGGTTATTCCAAAGGTGGGAATCGTCCCCGAAAGGTCGCTCTGTACGCCTTCTCACCGTCACCCAACGAACGGAGAAAGACGAAATGGGAGATTCAAGAATACAGGTTCCCTCGAGTCACGATGTCGCCAACCTACTGCTCGACTACCTGAAGCTCGAAGGTGTGAACGTCATCTTCGGGATACCGGGCGGAGCCGTGATATCGATGCTTTGCGCGCTCAAAAATCGGAACGATGAGTTCCATTTCGTGGTCTGCCGTCACGAAAGTGGAGCGGCCTTCGCTGCCGACGGCTATGCGCGCGTCAGCGGGAAGCTGGGTGTCGTTTTGACGACCTCAGGGCCCGCCGCTACAAACGCCTTGACCGGTACGATGAACGCCCAGGCCGCCGGCTCACGTCTGTTGCTGATCACCGGCGAAATGGCCCAGAAATACGTGGGGCGAGGTTATCTGCAGGAGGGGCTCGACTCTCAACTCGATGTCGTCGGGATCTACCGGCACGCTGTGGGTTATAGCGCTCTGGTCACCACCGTGACGAACGCGCAAGCGCTGTTCGAGCAGGCGCTCCGGGACGCGGCCACGCCGCCCGGCGGTGCATCACATGTGACGCTTCCCGATGACGTGTCGGGCTCGCCGGTTCCGGACGGAACCCTGCGCCCGAGGTCCTGGCGCAACTATCGAGCAGTTCCCGAGATGGCGATTCCCGACGAAGACGCGGCATCCATCATGGTCCATCTGTTGTCGGCGGCGAAGCCCTTGCTGTTCCTCGGCAACGGCGCCCGTCCGGCCCTCCTGAATCCGAGGGAGCGCGCCGGCAAAACGCGGGTGGAACGTCTTGCCCAAGCCTGCGACCGGATGGCGCTTCCGGTCATGACGACCCCCGACGGTAAAGGCATCTTCCCCGAAAGCCACCCCATGTCGCTCCGAATGTACGGCAAGGCTTCGACCTTGTGGCCCGCCCAGTATATGAGCAATCCCAAGTTCGACGCGCTGCTCGTGATTGGATCGAAGTTGCATCAACTGGCCACCGAGAACTGGAACCCGACCCTCGTTCCCGACGGTCCTTTCATGCAGGTGGACCTGGACTCCAAAGTGATCGGCCGGGATTTCCCTATCGATATCGGGTTGGTCGCCGACGCGGCCGCCACAATCGATCGCCTTTGTGAGCTGATTGAGACCCACGAGTACAACACGACCGAACGGGAACGTATCGATGCGCGGCACCGCCGCCTCGCCGAAATTCGGCAGACGACACCCTACCGTTACGCCGAGGAACGCGATTCCCCAGCGACCCCAATCAAGCCTCAGGCGATGGTGACCTGTTTGAACGAGATGCTTCCCGATGGAGCTCAGCTCTTCATCGACGGAGGAAACTGCATCGGATGGGCGGTGCACTATATGGAAGTGGACCCGCCGACCTATCGGGGCAACTCGGGTGAGGCCTCCAAGTGCGAGATGCATAATTCGCTGGACATGGGACCGATGGGTTTCGCGACGGCGGCCATCATTGGAGCCAAAGTGGCGTCTCCCGAGATGACGTGCGTGACCTTGACCGGAGACGGCGGCTTCATGATGCACGGAAGCGAGATCTCGACGGCGTCACAAAACGGTCTCGGCTCGATCTGGATCGTTCTCAACGACGACGACCTGGGTATGGTGAGCCAGGGGATGTACGTCTTTTCGCCGCTGCTCGAAAACCGAAAAACTCCAGATGAGAGCTGGGAGGGGTACTACCGGCTGGGGAGTCCCGACCTCGTTCGCTACGCCCAAGGGCTCGGTGCGGATGCGGTGGCCGTTCACAACCCGGATGAATTCCGGAAGGCTTTTAAGGAAGCATTGGAACGCTCGCGACCCAACAAAGACCGCATGCGCTCGGGCGGCGAGTTCAATCTAGGCGGCAAACCCCAAGTTCTGGTCGTCCACGTGGACCGAAAAGAGATTCCGCCCTTTTACCCGCCGTCGGAAATGCCGCCGGGAGTCGAGTAGAAAGCTCAAAGGCACGATATGGCACAAGAAGTGCTCGACGTCGCTATCGTGGGGGGTGGAGTATCCGGGGTCTACAGCGCCTGGCGTTTGCGAACGTCTCCGCCGCAACCGAACAGCCCGCTGGGAAAGCTCTCCCAATCACGCTCCGGCGGGCGGCCCGAAGTCATGCTCTTCGAAGGCAGCCGTCGAATAGGCGGACGTCTACTGTCCCTGACGCCACCTGGGATGCCGAGTGTCAAGTGCGAGGTGGGTGGCATGCGTTTCATGTCCACGCAACCGCTGATCCGTTCCCTGGTGGAGAACAAGCTCGACCTGGATTGCATCCCGCTGGCGGTTAGCGAGGACAACAACCTGGCCTACTTGCGAGGCCGACACCTACGAACGTCGCAGTTGGAGGACCCCGAGTTGGTGCCCTACGATTTGGATTGGGCCGAGCAAGGGCGCGATCCCAGCACTCTATTGGGATTCGCCGTGGATCAACTCCTTCCCGGAACCACTTCGACCCCGGTTGGAAAGTTGCTGGGGAAACTAAAGACGGCCGAAATCGAAGGGCGTCCCATCTGGCAGTGGGGGTTTTGGAACCTCATCGCTCGTACCCTCAGCAGTGAAGCCTACCGGCTGGCCGTGGACACGAGTGGCTACGATTTGGTGGGACTCAACTGGAACGCGTTGGATACCATCCACTTGAACTTCGGCGACTTCGGCAAAAAGAATCGAGTACTCACGACTTCGCGACGGCTACGAAACAGTTCCCCAGACGCTTTGCCGGAAGTTCCAGGAGGAGGGAGGCCAAGTCCGCCTCGGTCATTGGCTCGAATCCTTCGACCGAGTTGATTTGCCCGACGGCAGCGAAGGATTCGAGCTCAAGTTCAGCGACTCCGACGAGCTTGTCCATACACGTATTCTGGTGTTGGCCATGCCCCGGGGCTCACTGGAGCGCTTGAGTCCAAGCGGTCCCTTGCTGCGTCCGGACAACCACGAGGTTTGGTCGCTGATCCGCTCGGTGCAATCCGTGCCGCTTTTGAAGCTGTTCCTTTGTTATGACCGACCTTGGTGGCAGGCTATTGGGGTCAAGGAGGGCCAGTCGGTTACCGACCTGCCGATCCGTCAGTGTTACTACTGGGCGGTGGAAGGCGAGCAGTGCGGAGCAGACAAGAAAAACCGTAACTCGGCGCTGATGGCCACCTATGACGATACGACCCATACCGGCTTCTGGAGTGGACTCGATTGGCGCGAGGGCCAGCCTGCGTTCGAGCCTCGCCCGAACCCTTACACGTCTCACGGACCCGACGACCCCGACCAAGAGGTCTGGCGCGAACACCGGCCCTCCCGGGCGATGGTCAACGAGGCACAACGCCAGCTCGGAGAAATGCACGGACTGCGTTCACTACCCCTGCCCTACGCCGCCGCCGTCCGGGACTGGAGCGCGCCGCCTTTCGGCGGTGGGGCCTGGTTCTGGAATATCAATGTCCGTAGCTGGGAGCTCATCCCTCGGATCATCCAGCCGGATCCGAAACTCGATGTCTTCATCTGCGGGGACGCTTATTCAGGTAATCAAGGTTGGGTCGAGGGGGCGCTCGAGACCGCCGAGTTGATGCTCGGACGACTGGGCCTTGGTGCCCCCGACTGGGTGACCCAGGACTGATGCCATCGGACTGAGGAGGGAAGATGCCGTACTACGAAAACCGAAGACGTCAGGAAAAGCAGGCGCGTGTTGCCGAGTGGAAGGCGTCACCGCCGGCCAAGGTCGACGCGGCTCTAGCCGCCGAGCTACAAAGCAAGCTCCAGGGCGACGTTGCCGTTCCCGAGTCCGATATTTACCAGAAAGACGAGAAGACTCGTTGGAACCATGCCTTTCCGGATGCGCCGGCGTTGATCGCGTTTTGCGAAGTGCCGGCGGACGTTCGCGCTTGCCTGTCTTTTGCCCGGAAGCACGCAATGCGTTTTTGCTGTCGGTCGGGTGGTCATAGTACGACCGGGTACTCGCTAGTGAACGACGGTCTGGTCATCGATGTCAGCCGGATCCACGATGTCTATGTCGATGCCGGAAAGCGGCAAGCCATCGTCGGGGCCGGTACGAGCTTCCACAAGTTGAACGCGGTTTTAGACGGCTTCGGGCTGCACGTCCCGGGCGGAGGCTGTCCCGACGTTTGCGTCGGCGGCTATATGCAAGGTGGGGGCTACGGCTTCACGTCGCGGATGTTCGGCATCAACAGCGACAACGTGCTCCAAGTGAGGGTTATGCTCCACGATGGAAGCATCGTCGTGGCGAACGCCGTCGAGAACCAAGATCTATATTGGGCCGTACGCGGAGGCACCGGAAACAACTTTGGTGTTCTGCTCTCCGTTACCTATCAGCTCCACCCGCTCAGGGAGGTCTGGGGTTTCAGTGTCAAATGGGAGATCGAACGGGCCGCCGAGGCGTTGAGTCACCTTCAGCAAACCTACATGAAAACGAACGCGTCGCGGCGAATCGGATGGCAGGGCATGCTCGTCTACCAAGACGGGAAGCCCGTATTCCTGGCTCGCGGGATGTATAACGGCTCGAAGGAAGAAGGGTTGGCTGCGATTGCGGATATGAGGAAGGTCGGCGATCCGGAGCTCCAGTACGAGGGCAGCGGCTCCTATCTTGTGTGGAACGAGAAACTACTCACCGGAATTCCCCAAATGGATCTCGTCCAAAATGGCTTTCCTTACAAAGAAGACAAGTTCTCCGCCTACGTCGCGCGGCCTTTGCCGGCGGAAGAGTGGCAGGAAGTCGTCGACTACTACCGTACGACCAAACAGCCTGGGAACTCGATCGGCATGGAGATCTACGGCGGTGTGATCAATGACTACCCCTGGTCGGACAGTGCCTTCATCCACCGTGACGTGCACATGGATTTCTTCGTGGACTCGTTCTGGTTCGAACCGAAAAACGAGGAGCGAGCCAAGGACTGGCTGCTGAGCTTCCGCGAGATCGTGGACCGCTACTGGAACGGCCACTCCTACCAGAACTACCCCCGGCGGCACGACAAGAACTACCGCTGGATGTATTGGGGGGAAGCCTACAACTCGCTGCTGTTCGTCAAAAACAAGTACGATCCCGAGAGTTTTTTCGACATGCCCCAGGGGATCTCGCCGTATCCGGACGACCCCTCGATCCGACGCGCTACCCAGCCGTCCAAGTTCAAGGGTGCTGCCATCGAGTACGAAAATCCCGAGGCGGCGCGTTAGTGGTTCAGGGCTTCGGCCCAGCCCACTGCGACCTGGATGGGTGATTCGGTCTCTTCGACGATATTGTTGATCAGGAACGTCTCTCCGTCGCCTGTGACCCAGAAGGACCAGGTTTCATAGAGGCTGAAGGTCGGGGCTCTCACCCGGAACAAAGGTTGCGGTTTGCCCAAAGTGATGTCTTCGCCCGCCACGACCTCGACGGACATCAGGGTTTGGTCGATGGCCAGACTCGTCCTCATCCGTCGTCCGGCTCAAAATAAAACAGCTCCCGAGAATCACCTCGCCACAAAGGATTCGTGCCCCCGCCGGACGACACCAATCGTCGAATCCCTTTTGCACCGACGGAACGGACGTAGAATCTCCCATCGACCGGATTCGTCTGAGGCGAAAGCGATCCAACGTCCATCTGGAGAGAGGCGTCCTTGAGTCTCATCCGCGTCGGTACGAAAGAGGGGCTGCGGCTCCGTTCCGTCGAGGCGTAGGATCCAAATATCCCCCTCGGGGCCGCTCGCGTCCTCTTCGGTGTAATCAGTTCATCGGCAGCGGACCAGTGATGCGGGAAGATCCGGCTACCGGTTTGGTGGAGGATCACATCTTCCCCGGTGCCACTGAAATCCTTCTCATAGATGTTGAACTTGCCGCTCCGGGTCGAAGCGTAGACCAAGCGGCGTCCGTCCGGAGACCAGAATCGGTTGGCCGTCGAACCAGGGCCCCGAGGTGAGCCGGGAGGAAGCATCCAACCGGAGGTCAATCAGCCACAGGTTAAAGGCACTGGAATTAGAGTCCCGGCGGGCTACGGCGATCTTGGTCCCGTCGGGAGCAGGGCGGGCGATAGATGAAAACCCGGGCTGCCCACCCGACGGAGCTCCTTGCCGCGGCGATCGACCAGCGTCAGTTCGGTCGTGGGTATCGTCGCCGGCCGGGTAGACAAGAGTGTCCCCTCCAACCGCGAAGGGCGCGTAGTTCACGGTTCCCGGAACCCGTTGAGCGGGGATGCTACCAAAATCGGTTCGCCGACGAGCGCGCGCTCGTCGGTGTCGATCTTTTGGGCCATCAGCGACCTTTCGCGCACGAAGAGCAAGTGCTCCCGGGAATAAGCGACGTTAGATTTTTCCGGGAGAAGCCGATATCTCGGCCCGCCGTTTAGTGAGCCGATGTAATCCCGCTGTGCTCCGGTTTTCGACTAACCTGTAGATAGACGAAGCGCTCGCCGCCGGGAAGGAACGTGGGGAATCCTTGCGAGAGCACCTGGTGATCCGAGTCTAGCGACATGACGGGCTCGGGCGCCCCCCCGTCCGGCGGGATGCGCATCAAGCCCTCATCGGTGCCGAAGACGATGACGTCGTTCGAGCTCCACGCACCGCCCGAAGCTTTTTGCTTGGCACAGCTTCTGGGGAGGGCCGCCGACGGTGTTGACTTTCATCAGCTGTCCACTCGAAAAGTACGCGAGGTGGCGGCCGTCGGGCGACCAAAACGGCCACTGCACGTCGATCGCCCCGGATATCGGTGAGGAGGCGAATGCGTCCAGCGGTTGAGACTCGGGAGCCGGTTTTTTGCATTGGAGTCGCTGGCCACATAGGCCAACATCGAGCCGTCGGGTGAGACCGCCGGGTAGGGATCGGCAAGGAATTCCCCGAATACCGCGTCTCGAGTGGGCGGTATGCTGAACCGAACAGGAACCGTCCGTTCGGCGTTCATGATGTGTTCCCGAAGACCGAACCAACCGATCAGGCTGGTCAGGCCGGCACCCAACATCAACCCCGTTACCGCCCATAACCAAAGGCGTTGCCGCCGGCGGGGCCTGGCGACCTCTTCGGGGAATGCCATCGTGCCGTCGAGTGAGGCAACTCCGCTTGACGCACTACGCAGAGCGAGCAGAGCGTCGTCGAGCTCGATTCGAGCGTCGCCGATGTCGCGAAGACGTCGATCGGCACTCTTGCTGAGGCAGCGGGCAAGCATGCGGCGCAGGTTGACCGGTACCTCGGCGGGGAGTGACTCCCAGTCCGGCGATTCAGAGAGGACGCTGCTCAGCGTATCGGCCATGGTGTTCCGCCAAAAGTGATTCCGACCGCTCAACATCTCGAAGAGAACGACACCAAAGGCCCATATATCGGTGCGCTTGTCCACCGGCTCGCCTCGAGCCTGCTCGGGTGACATGTAGGCCGCGGTCCCCAGGATGATGCCCGTCGCCGTCGCTCGGGTGAGGGTCGGATTGTGCGAGAGGTTGACCGACCCCGCCTCGTCCGTTTCACTTCCAAAGGCTTTGGCGAGTCCGAAGTCCAGTACTTTGACCTGCCCGCTCGGTGTTACTTTGACGTTAGCCGGTTTCAAGTCACGGTGCGACCATCCCCTTCTCGTGCGCTTCCTCCAGGGCTTGAGCAATCTGGCTGGCGATCTCGAGAGCTTCGCTGAAAGAGATCGGACCACGTGCCAATCTCACCGCCAGATCCTCCCCTTCCACGAGCTCCATCACCAAAGGGGGCGACCCTCCACCTCTTCCAGGCCGTGAATGGTCGCAATATGGGGGTGATTGAGAGAGGCGAGTAGTTGGGCCTCGCGTCGAAAACGGGCCAAGCGCTCGGCATTTTTCGACACATCGACCGGGAGGATCTTAATGGCGACCTCTCGTCCCAGCTTCCTCGTCCCTGGCTCTATACACCTCACCCATGCCCCCCTTTCCTATGAGGGAGACGATCTCGTAAGAGCCAAGGTGACCACCTTGTATCACGCCCATGTATACGCCCAGTTCTCACCCATGTTTTTAAGCCTCGGTTGTCTTTAACTGTTGGTGAATTCTAACCTTTCGCCATCTCATAAGGAACTAAATTTCCGGACCGGGACCTGAGCGGCGATCCCGCCGACGCACCTATCAAAAAATTGTAGCCTGCCCCGAGGCCGAAAACCTCAATGATGGGCCCGGCCAGGGCCGCCTCTCCCAGCATGTGATCCATATAGGTGAGTGTCCGGACTTCGGGATGGAAGATGGGCGCGCTAAAAACCTCGAGCGGATGGGTTGTCAGGCCGTGCCATCCCCACCCGAGCAGGAACACATGCAGGAGCGCGTCAAAGGGCGTCAATACGGCGGGCAAGTGCGAACGGAAGTTCCTCTGGCGAGGGGCCAGGTGAGAACGAGTGACGCGACGAGATAGAACGGGACCACCAGGGTGCTGAAGCGCGTCGGCAATCTGAATCCGCCTAGCATATCGCACCACCATTCAGACCATGGTGACTCAAGGGGCTCCCGCCAGCGAGAGCTTTAGCTCAAGTTAGCCCGAGCTTCTCGAGAGCGTGTCTATGTTTCTTCGTCGACCCGGTCGCTATAAACCACTTCACCGTCGAAAATAGTCACACGGACGACGGCGTCCAGCACATTTTCCGGCGGAAGGCTGAAGATGTCTTCGGAGAAAATGACGATGTCGGCAAGCATTCCGGGCACGAGGCTTCCTTTGATCTGCTCATCGAACGAAGCGTATGCGGCATCGCAGGTGTAGGCGTCGATGACCTCCGTCAACGGCAACTTCTGCTTGGGAAGCCAACCGCCGGGCGGTTGTCCTTCGGGCGTCGTTCGGTTGAGGGCCATGTTGATTCCGATACGAGGATCGATCGAGACAACGGGCCAGTCGCTGCCAAAAGCAATATGCCCTCCGGCGTCTTTAACGCTCTTCCAGATCCAGGCCCGTGATGCCCGGTCCGGCCCGATGTTGCCGGCCCAGACGTCGAGCTGATTGGGGCTGGGATTGGCGTGATACGGTTGCATTGCAGCGATCACGCCGAGCGACCCAAAACGGGACACGTCCGCGGCATCGATCGTCTCGGCATGCTCGATCCGGTGGCGCCGCCCATGCGCGGGAGCCGGATTCACTTCCGCAGCATGTTCATAGGCATCGAACGCCATACGCACGCCGCCATCTCCAATGCCGTGGATGAGAATCTGCCAACCCCGTCCATCCATCATTTCAACGATGTGGTTCATCTCCTCGGCCGTGTAGTTGGCCACACCGGTCGAGGGTTGGTTCACATAGGGTTCCAGCATGACGGCGGTATGCGACTCAATCACGCCATCCGCAAAGAGCTTGACCGCGCATGTCTTGAGTAGCGGATCGTCGGAGAACCTCTCCCTCAACTCGTCGAAATCGTCCGCAATCTCCTCGTTGAAGTCGGCGGGGATCGAAAGCGCCATGGACACACGGATCTTCAAATCGCCTTCGCTACGGAGCTGGTCGTAGAGCTCCAGGGTCTCTCGATCTCCGTCGGCGTTCTGGAAGCTGGTGACTCCGAAACGTTGTGCTTCCTCGATGCCGGCCCGGACGGCTCGTAAGCGGTCTTCATGCGTAACCTCGGGTAGGATTTCTCTAACAAGCCTCTGGGCCGTTTCCTTCAATATGCCGGTAGGCTCACCGGTCTCCGGGTCTTTGTCGATAACGCCACCCTCCGGGTCGGGCGTATCCCGAGTGATGCCGGCAAGCGTGAGAGCCTTCGAGTTCACCCAGGAGGTGTGTCCGTCATAGCAACCCATGCGCGCCGGACGGTCCGGAACGATCGCGTCGAGTTGCTGCTTCGTCGGCATGGCGTTCGGAAAGGCCGCGTAGTACCAGCCGCGGCCCAAAACCCAAGGGCGATCCGGATTTGCAGCGGCAAAGCTCGCTATTTTTTCTGGACCCGCTCGAACGTCTCCGCATCCAACAGGTTCACCTGGTCGAGAGCCAGTCCGCCCGACAGAAAATGAACGTGCGAATCATTCAGGCCCGGGACGACGGCACCGCCTTTGGCGTCAATGACCGTCGTACTCTCCTGACGCATGCGCTCGACATCTTCGTTGGAGCCCACGCGGAGGATCCGGTTTCCCTGCACCGCCACAGCTTCGGCGAACCCGCCTGTGCCGTCGGCCAGGTAGACGTTCCCATTGAGAACAATGAGATCGACCGGGCCGACATCCTCTTGGGTGCAATCCAGGAAAGTGAAGCTGGCAACAAGAAAAGAAGAAAGGACAAGGAAGGTCTGGAGTTTGGGCCTCAATAGAAACCTCCAATATCGCCGGCCGACGCAATCATAACCTAAAAAGGGTGTCAGGTACCTTTTTTGCCGTTTCAAACACTCGTATCAAACGCTGAAAAATGGACCTGTCCCCATTTTCTAACTGAAAAATGGACCTGTCCCTATTTTCTAACCGGTGGCTGTCACTTGGCGTAGAACTCCCATCGTCGGCTGGCCGCTATTTCGGCATGCGGCTGTGGGACGCCCTGGACCGATGGCATTGGACGGTCTGATGGTAATAAAATGCAGGAAACATTTGCTGTGGAGGTTGTTGATCGTTCGGCTAATTAAATGAACATTCAATTAATTCCAAAACCCCAATAGAAACAATGCGTAAACGCCACAAAGCCGAGACTCGAAAGCCCGAAATTCTCGAAAACTACTATCACGTTCTGATCGACGAAGGGTTCGAAGGAGCATCCATCGGCAAGATCGCCCAACGCATGAACATCCATCCCAGCCTGATCATCCACTACTTCAAAACCAAAGAGAACATGACCGTCGAGCTGGCGCAGCTACTCATTGATAAATACGAGGCGCCCGAGCTCCTTCAGTTCGACCATATTGAAGATATGGAGCAGCGATTTCATGCCTTGATCGACACGATATTTTCATTCGAATGGTCACGAACCGTCGATCCGGGAGTGCACTTCGGCTTCTACTATCTGAGCTTCAGAAACCCGAAAATCCGGCGGCAGTTCACCATCATGTTCAAGCGTTTTCGTAGACTATTTGGAACATGAATTCGAAGCCTACAAAAACGAAGGAGTTCTAAAAGTCGACGATGTGAGAAAGGCCGCCGACATGATCGTGACTCTGATGGAAGGCTTGGAGTTTCACGCTCATTTTTTGTCTGAAGGAATCCGTTCGAAGTTTTTGCCGATTATTCAAAGAGACTAGCTCTGAAAGCATTGAAACATTGAGAGAGGGAACCATGATTGATTACGAAGACCATCATCCCAGCGACTACAAGGGAAGAGACGTCAAGGCGGCTGCCGAAGAAGCGCAGGAAATGGTCGACACCATCATGACCCGCCCTGAGGAAACACCACTCGAATCCGCAAGGATATCGCCCGAAAGACGGTACGCAACTTCCGTGACCACATCAACAAAGGTTTCCTGGAATACCGCAAGTCGGTGACCGAGGCCACGAACTTCGCCTTGACCGAGTGGACCGGCCAGGGCTCGATCTTGGTGGACGCACTCGACCGTGAGTTCCTCGACATTCTGGGTGGTTTCGGGCTCTACTCCTACGGCGTTCGCCACCCCAAAATCGTCGCTGCGGTCAAAGCGCAGCTCGATCGCTCGCCCCAGTACAGCCAAGAGATGCTCGATCCCTTGAGGGCTCAGTTGGCTCGAGTGTTGGCGCTGCTCACCCCCGGCAAAATCCAGTACGGCTTTTTCGCCAACTCCGGCACCGAAGCGGTTGAAGGTGCGATGAAGCTCGCCAAGTTCCACACCGGGCGAAAGGGCTTCATTGCCATGCTCCGAGGTTTTCATGGCAAGACCCTGGGCTCGCTTTCATTGATGGGCAAGAAAACCTACCGCGAGCCGCTCCTCCCTCTCCTCGATGGGGTTCGACACGTTCCCTTTGGAGAGGCCGAGGCGGTGGAGCTGGCGTTGGCGGGAGCCAAGGCGGTCGGCGACGACATCGCCGCCGTCGTGGCAGAACCTGTCCAGGGTGAAGCGGGAGCCGTGGTGCCACCCGACGATTATTGGCCACGCCTCCGTGAGCTGTGCAACCACTATGGTGTGCTCCTCATCGCCGACGAGGTGCAAACGGGCATGGGCCGCACCGGCGAGATCTTCGGTGTCGATCACTGGGACGTCGCACCCGACATCCTCTGCCTGGGTAAGGCTCTGGGCGGGGGCGTCGTGCCTCTGTCGGCGTTTTTATCGACGCCCAAGATCTGGGAGTGCATGGAGCCCAATCCTTTCATGCACACCACGACCACCGGTGGTAATCCGCTGGCCTGTGCCGCGGCTCTTTCCGCCATCACCGTTCTTCTCGAGGAAGATCTGGCGGGACAGGCCAAGGCCAAGGGCGAATACGTGAAGACCCAGTTGAGGGCAGCTCCAGGAACGCTACCCCGGCGTGCTGGCCGAAGTCCGAGGTCTGGGACTCTTGATGGGCATGGAGTTCGCCACCGATGGGATCGGCTACAAGGTTGCGTCCGGTCTTTTTTCCCGAGGCGTGCTCACCGCCGGGACATTGACCAACTCCAGAGTGATCCGTTTCGAGCCGGCGCTCAACGTACCTCAAACAATATTGGATGAGGCTCTCAACCGCATCGAGGACGTTTTCAAGACCATCGAGGTGCCGAAGCCGCGGGCCAAACCGATGTATCTCTACGCCGGGGAGGTACTCCACGTCAATTTGACCACCCGGGAGATCCAGAGCAAGCCGATCAAGGAAGAATGGTTGAAGGACTACGTGGGCGGCTGGGGATTGGCCACGCGGTATTACTACGACCTCGTCGATCCCAAGGTGGATCCGCTTTCCGCCGATAACGCCTTGGTCTTCATGACCGGCCCCCTTGTGCGGTACCGTTGCTCCGACCGGTTCGCGAGCCTGCCTGGTCTCCAAGTCGCTCCATACCGGCACAATTTTCGAGTCCAATATCGGCGGCGCGATCGGTCCCGAGCTCAAGTTTGCCGGGCTATGACGGCATCGTCATCACCGGCAAGGCGGATCGGCCCGTCTATCTGCGCATCGAGGACGACAAAGTCAGTCTCGAGGACGCCGGCTCCGATTTGGGGCAGAGGTATCTTCGAGACCGAGGAGTGGCTGGATGAGAACCTGGGCCACGGCGTGAAGAGCCTTTCCATCGGCCCGGCGGGCGAGAACCTCGTCCCCTTCTCGCTCGTCGGCTCGGAAGCCTATCGCTCGTTGGGGCGCGGCGGCGCGGGAGCGCTCTTTGGCTCAAAGAATCTCAAGGCCATTGCTTGCCGGGGCACGGGCGGTGTCCAGGTTGCGGACATGGGCATATTCCTCGGCAAGGTCGGCGAGCACCAACAGTCCAACTTGATGTCGGACGACAACCTCTGGGCACGCACCGACGGCACCCCCATGCTGGTCAACCTAACCAATGAAATGGGCATTCACCCCACCCGTAACTTCACCTCCGGCGTCAATCCCGAACGGCGCGCCCTCAACTCCGAAGCGGTCAAAGAATTCAAAATCGGTGACCGCTCTTGCGCTTCTTGCCCACTGGGCTGTGGCAATTTCACATCGGTCAACGGGGTCCAAGTCGAAGGGCCGGAATACGAGACGTTGTGTATTGCCGGTTCGAACTGCGCGATGAACGACATGGAACAGGTCATGCGTTTCAATCGCGAGTGTGACGACCTGGGCTTGGACACCATCTCGACGGGCGCCACGATTGCCCTCGCCATGGAGTTGACCGAGTCGGACGTCCACAATTTCGATGTCCACTTCGGAAAGGCCAACGGTTACCTGGAGGTTCTCCCCGAGATCGCTTATTTGACGAGCGAGCGCGGTCGTGACTTGGCCCTGGGCGCGGCAAAAATGGCCGCCAAGTATGGTGCCGAAGACCAAGCGGCTCACTCGAAAGGCCTCGAAATGCCGGCCTACGATCCCCGGGGCAACTACGGCATGGGACTCGCCTATGCCACGAGTGAGCGGGGGGCTTGCCACCTGCGGGCGTTTCCTCTCTTTGCGCAGGATCCTTTTAAGCTGAAGGATCTGGCCCGAGAAGTGATCGACGGTCAAAACGTGAACGCCGTGAAGTGGTCGATGTGTTTTTGCGACTTCTGGGGAACCGTCGATACCAAGATTATGGCGGACCTCCTGACCGCCGGGCTCGGAAGGCAGGTCTCAGCCGAAGACCTGGATAAAGTGGGCGAGCGGATCTGGAACTTGAACCGACTCTTCAACGTCCGAGCAGGGTTCACCGCAAACGATGATTTCTTGCCCAAGAAACTAACTAAGGAACGGTTGAAGGGCGGACCCCACGACGGCCGGGTTCTGAGTGAGGAGAACCTGGCCGAAATGCGATCGCTCTACTACCACTTTCGCGGCTGGGACGGCGAGGGCCGGCCACAAGAACGAAAACTGCGCGAGCTGCGTTTAGAGAGCCTTGTGTAGTGAGGGAGAATTCCAATGAAGAAGCAACTGCTGGCGATTCCCAATCGATGCACCGGCTGTAACCTTTGCGCGTATATCTGCTCGGCTTTAAAGGAAGGCATGTTCATGCCTTCCAAATCGCGCATCTGGATCACCAACTTCGCTCAAGAGGGTTACTCCGTACCAAACATCTGCTTCCAGTGCCCGGCCGCGGATTGCATGACAGCCTGCCCCGAAGACGCCATTTTCAAGAACGAGAAAGACGTCATCGTGGTCGATGCCCAAAAATGTAATGGTTGCGGTGACTGCGTGACCGCCTGCACCTACGGTGTGATCGAGCAGTACGCGTCCGGGAAAGCCTTCAAATGTGATTTGTGTGGCGGCAACCCGGCTTGTGTTGACGAGTGTAACTTCGGAGCCTTGGTCTTCAAAGAGCCGGATCAGATATCGAAAAAGCTCCGGGCAACTCAGATGAAACAGCGCATTACGGAAGGTTCAGCCGGAAACAAGCGCCACGAGCTGGCATCCAATATCCGCGAGGATGCCGATCGCGTGCCGCGGACTCCGGGCTATATGGGCTAAAAGAAATAGCTACCGCAACGGAGGCAACTCCTATGGCGCACCGAAAGAAAGTTTTCGCCTCAGGCGCCCTGCTCTGCCTATGTACCGTTGTCTTTTGTTCCTGCCAGCCTCGAGACACGAGTACCCAGGAAAAAGAGCACTTCGTCTTCCCGGCGGAGTTCGAGCCGCAGGAGTCCATCTGGATGGCCTGGCCGACCTACGAGAACAAAAGGGGCCGTCCGACCGAACCTGTTCAAATGGAGATCATCCGAGTGACCGCCGGCCACGTGAAGATCGATCTTCTCGCTCAGAACGAAGCCGAAATCGAGGAGACCCGTAGCCTCTTTGAAGACAGCGGCGTGCCCCATCAACACGTCCGTTTCCATGCCATCCCTCACGCGGACATTTGGATGCGCGATATGGGTCCTATTTTCCTCAGGGGTAACCATGGGAATCTCAAGATCGCCGATTTCAAGTTCAACGTCTGGGGTTACGAGGACCCCGGCTCTGAGGGTTCGCGACAAGAAGAACGGATCGACCGAGTGATTGCCGCGGAGCTCGGATTGCCGACCGTGGAGTCCGACCTCATCAGCGAAGGGGGAAACCGCGAGTTCAACGGCAAGGGCACGATGATGATCGTCGAGGCGGTGGCTCGCCAGCGAAATCCCACGTGGAGCAACGAGGAGATCGAGCGGGAGCTGAAGCGGGTGCTGGGGCAAACGAAAGTCATTTGGCTCAAAGAAGGATTGGCGGAAGACCAGCTGACGTTCAAAGGTCCCCTTCCCGGCGAGGTCTTCACCGTGATCACGACCGGCGGCCACATCGACGAGCTCGCCCGCTTTGCCGATGCACACACGATCCTACTTGCCGAGGTCACACAGGAAGAGGCGGACCGAGACCCCATTGCCGCGATCTCCCACGAACGACTCGAGACCAACTACGCGATCCTGAAACAAGCGACCGATCAGGACGGAAAGCCCTTTCGGATCGTCCGCATGCCGGTGCCCGCTTCCATTTTCGAAACGATGCAGTCGGGAGACGGCGTTTTCGACTACATTCAACCTCTCGAGTACGAAGACGGCACTGTCATCGACCCGGACGAACAGATCAAAGTCGTGGCGGCCACCAGCTACCTGAACTTCCACCTCACCAACGGCCTCGTTTTGATGCAATCCTACTGGGAGCCGGGACGACCTGAATCGCTCAAAACCACCGATCGAGAAGCGCAACGGATTCTCGGAGAAGTCTTTCCCGACCGAGAAATCGTGCCCATCTACGCGCTGAACGTCAACTTGGGCGGCGGCGGAATCCATTGCATCTTGCAGCAGCAGCCGGCCGTTCACTAGAACTCCGAATATGGAAGCGGGAGCTCACTACGGTTGGATCAGCCTGGTGCCGGCTTTATCCGTCTTCGTCTTGGCGATCTACACCAAGAGAACCTTCGAGGCTCTGCTGGGCGGTACCCTTATCGGTTACCTGCTCGTAGCGGGCGGCGGCTTCTTCGGCGCCTTCACCGACTCGCTGCTCTCGGTCATGGGCGAAACGACGATCGGATGGATCATTCTCGTGGTCGGTCTCTTCGGCGCCCTCATCAGCTTGCTGGTCAAATCAGGCGGCGCGCTGGCCTTCGCCGATGTCGTAACGGATCGCGTTAGAAGTCGGCGAGGGTCTCTGCTGGTGACCTGGCTTTTGGGCTTGCTGATTTTCTTGGATGACTACCTTATCGCACTCACCTTGGGAACCGTCATGCGGCCGGTGACGGATCGGTTCAAGGTAGCCCGTGAGAAATTAGCCTACGTCGTTAACTCGACCGCCGCTCCCGTCTGCGTCCTCGTCCCCCTGAGCACCTGGGCGATTTACATAGCCGGCCTATTGGAGTCGAACGGCGCCGCTCCCGCCGGGGAAGGAATCAGCACCTATGTGGGGCTCATCCCTTACGTTATTTATGCCTGGGCTGCGGTTCTTCTCGTGCCGCTCGTCGCAGCACGATGGGTACCCGACCTCGGCCCCATGCGAGCGGCCGAGGAGAGAGCCGCAGAAGGTGAGCTGGCGCCACCCGACTCCAAGCCTTTCGCGGCAGGATTTACGAGCGCCGAAGGCATCGAAAAGCCAAGGCTGGTCAATTTCTTGTTACCCTTGGCCGCTCTCATCGGTGCAACCTGGTTCTTTGACATCGATGTCCTCAAAGGCGTGATGGTTGCCGTGGCGGTGGCCGTCGCTTTGATAACTTTCCAGCGTTTGGTCAGCGTCAAGGAGCTCTCGGAAACATTGTTCGGTGGCTTTCAGGCGATGATCTACCCCCTTGCCATCGTGGTGATGTCGTTTGTTCTTAGGAACGTCAACAACGACCTTGGCTTGACACAATTTGTCATCGAGGTCGTCCGTCCGGTCATGAGCGGCGCCCTGCTACCGGTGGTCGCGTTTTTGTCTTTGTCGTTGATTACTTTTGCCACCGGGTCGTTTTGGGGTGTTTATGCCGTGAGCCTTCCCATCATCATTCCTCTGGCACAGTCCATGGACGTGAACATGAGCCTGACTCTGGGCGCCGTCGTCTCGGCCGGCGCATTCGGCTCGCACGCTTGCTTTTATGGTGATGCCACCGTTCTTTCCGCCTCCAGCAGTGAATGTAATATTGTGGCCCACGCCGTAACTCAGCTTCCCTATGCTCTGGTGGCCGCCGGTATTTCCGCCAGCTTATACTTGTTGCTCGGCTATGCCCTTTAGGCGCGCGGTAAGGAGTGATAGATGAACAAAAAATGCAAGATTGCGCTACTTCAACTCGCCGCCGGACCCGAAATCGCCGGTAACGTGGAGCGCGCCGTGGACAAAGTGCGGGAAGCATCCGCCGGCGGGGCCAATATCATTTGCCTGCAGGAACTTTTTAACGCCCGCTACTTTCCGCAAAGTGTGGATGTCAAGGCTTACTCCATCGCCGAACCGCTACCCTCGGATACGACCCGGCGGATGCAATCGCTGGCGCGCGAGCTGGGGGTCGTGCTCATCGTGCCCGTCTTCGAGGAGGCGCGACCCGGAGTCTACTTCAACACTGCGGTCGTTTATGGTGCCGACGGAAGCACCTTGGGAAAGTATCGCAAAACACATATCCCCGACGGTCCCCAGTATCACGAAAAGTACTACTTCACGCCCGGGGACCTCGGCTACCCCGTCTTCGAGACCGAATTTGGAACCATCGCGGTGGGGATCTGCTGGGACGAGTGGTTTCCTGAAGTGGCTCGGATATTTGCCCTTCAAGGGGCCGAGATCATTTTTTATCCGTCCGCGATTGGTTCAGAACCGGATCGGCCGGACTACAGCTCGTCGGAAGCCTGGAAGACGGTCCTGCGCGCCCACGGAATTGCCAATGGTGTCTTCATCGCCGCGGTGAACCGGGTTGGGATCGAAGACGAAATGCACTTCTACGGCGAGAGTTTTGTCAGCGATCCTTTCGGGGATACGGTCTCCTCCGCCGGAGCCGACGAGGAGATTCTCTATGCGGATATCGACTTCGCCAAGGTCCGCGAGCTCCGGGAGCTTCTCCATTTCTTACGCGACCGGCGCATCGACACCTACGAGCCGATGCTCAGTCGCATCATCGAAACATCAAATCAAAGGTAGGCGACTTTACTCGTGCAGACGCGAAACGAAGCTGGCTTCAAAGTTCCACGCCTCCTCGTAACGGCCGTCTTCGTCGTGGTTGCAGTCATCGTTGCCAACAACTTCCTTCCCGATAATCCGGAGGACTTCGGAATCCTGACCGTGATTCCCTCGGCGTTTTTAATCGTCTACATCTTCGCCACCAAGAGAATCCTGGAAGCCCTCACCTTGGCAACGCTCATGGGACTCGTCATGGTCCACAACGAGGGATTCTTCACGGCCTACAGCGCTTCCCTCCTCAAAGTCCTGATGAGCGAGGACATGGCCTGGTTGTTCCTGGTCTGCGGACTGATGGGGAGCGTCATCGCCCTCGTCGAAAAAGCCGGTGGATCGTTCGCCTTCAGCGAATGGGTCTCCAAAAGAGCTCAGACCCCCAAAAGAGCGCTGATCTGGACATGGATTTTGGGGATGGCGATCTTCATCGACGATTATCTCAACTGTCTGACGGTAGGCTCCTGCATGACTCCCATCACCGACCGCCACAAAACACCCCGGGAACTACTGGCTTATGTCGTCGATTCCACGGCCGCACCGGTCTGCGTCCTGATTCCCATTTCCACATGGGCGGTTTTTGTCGCGAAGTTACTGGAGACCAACGGGCTCGCCCCCCAAGGCGAAGGAATGTGGTATTTCATCAAAACCATTCCCTTTAACTTCTACGGATGGTTCGCAGCCATCATCGTGCCGCTCGTCATCTGGGGAATCATCCCCATCTTCGGCCCGATGAAAAAGGCGATGAAGCGTGCTCAGGAGACGGGGAGTCCTCGCACCGCCGGGGTCCGAGAAAATCGACATCAAAGCCGGAGAAACGATGGAGATCCCGGAAAAACCGAGACTCATCAACTTCTTCCTTCCCATGTTGTTTCTCGTGGCCGCTACGGTCTATTTCGACCTCGATGTGATGAAGGGCGTGATCGCCACCGTGGCTTTTCTGTTTCTCTTCTTCGTTCCGCAAAAGATCGTCGATGCCGAGGAGTTCGCCGACCTGAGCGTCAAAGGGATCAAGAACATGCTTCTCCCTTGCTTGATCATGGCTCTGGCTTTCACGTTTGCAGACGCCAACGAACAGGTCGGCTTTACATCCTACGTGATCGAGACGGCTTCCAGGGTCATGACGCCCGTCCTCACACCGGTCGTCATTTTCATCGTCTTGGCTTTCACGGAGTTCATCACCGGCACGAGCTGGGGCATGTACATCATCGCCTACCCCATCGTCATTCCCCTTGCCCTGGCCGTCGGCGCGAATCCAATTGTCGCGGTAGCCGCCGTTATGTCGGCCGGAGTGCTCGGTTCCCACCTCTGCTTCTATGCCGACGCCACTATCTTGACCTCAGCAGCCACGGGCTGTAACAACTTCGACCACGCCCTGACCCAGATGCCGTTCGGCCTTCTTGCGGCCGGCCTTTCCGTTGTTGCTTACCTTGCTGCGGGACTATTGTTCTGAGCGCCGTCGCCTATCGTGGGACTCCGTGCTCCCATTCATCCCAATGGCCCATAATATATTTCACGACGACACTGCCGGCGCGGTAGGCGTTCTCGAGAGCGAGATGCAATCCAGGTGTGTCGAAATGGTTGAGCGAATCGATGGCACTCTGGCCAGGGTGGGGTTGGTCTAAATTGCTTGCGGCATGGAGTACCACGACACGGTCCCAATCCACGCGGCCATCGCGGCTGAGTCTTTTGAGCGCTGTGAGGGTCCCAAAATCCTCCTGGTTGGTCATGCAGTATCGACCTCGGCCTCCGGTCCATCTTCTGCACCCACCATTCGGCCCACTCGCTGAGCAATTTACCGTGCCAATAAGAGTCTCCGGCGAGCGTATCGCACTTCAGAACGGAAGGTGGTTGACTGCCGCTAGCTCCCGCGGGAATCGCTTGCGGCTCTCCCGGGCTTCTGGGCTGTCGAGAAGCTCAACATCCTTGGACAATCTGAACGCTAGATCCGTCAAAGTCGGATTCAGATGGTGAAATCCGCTCTCGCTGCCGAAAGTATCGCACCAAGGTTGCTCACAACCCAGTCGAAAACGGTCAAACCGCCACTCTTCCGGAAGCTCGCGTCGATCGACCTCGGCCGTTGAATCAGAGCTAACGACCCACTCGGCCCATGCAGCGCTACCGATGGTCGCTGTGCCGGGCGAAGCCCCGGCGATGCCTGCAATGAGGAAGTACGTTTTCGTCAGATCAAAGCCGGGAAACAACCCCAATGCCATGATGGATGCAGCAGCATTGTCAGAACCCTCGCCGATCACCACGAGGCAATGTCCGTTGTCGTTGCAGACGATCGGGAGCTCGATACCCGGAACTTCGACCCGCTTATCAAGGCTCTCTCGTTTGACCGAAAGAGAGCCTTCAAAGCTCCATTTCTGTGGATCCTCGTTCCACTCGGACATAACGACGGTCATGACACGGACCGGTTGGGCCTGTGCCGCGAAACATAAGAAAAAGCAAAGCAGAGCTCGAGACAGCAGTTTATATCCCATTCTCGTGCATATCCCTTCGGTCTCCGTTATCCCCTTTTTTCACAACGCCTCGGCATTTCTTACAGGTGACAGCTTGCGGATTCCTTGTCGCGATGCCCTCGACTTCGGCGCGATGAGCGGCCTCACGATCTCGAGGGTTGCAGGCGACCATGCCGTCCTGGTTCAAGAAGTGCAGGTCTCGACGACGGCGCTTTCTTCGGCCGTTTGCTCCAGCCTTTCCAAACATCTGCTGATTTCTTCTCTCGGTCTGTGGGTTCGCTTTCTCGCTACTTTTCGCCTCTTTTCTTAATCGTCGTCCAGTTATCCTCGTTTTCGTGAAAGCTGTCAATCTTCCCATCATGAACAAGAAAGTAAGCTTTCTCGGCGATAGGCTCCATCTCCGCCACGATCGCAGGGACATCAAGCTCAGGATGCCGCCCCAGCTCGGGGCGCTTGTATCCGCCGAACTCGAACACCCGGTCGATCTTCACGAAAACGTCGCCCTTCCGCTGATAGAACGCAACGCGGTAGTTTGGGCTCATCGACTCGACGGGAACGCTGGTGAGCAGAACTCTGATTTCGGAGTCATAGTCCGGGTGCGAGGCCGACCACATTTCGTCAAGCTCGAACTCGGACATGAGCCACTCCTCGTTGACAGACGATGAGAAGGTCTCAAGGAGAGCACCCTTCAAGGTCTCAGGTAGACTATCTTTCTTGGAACATCCAAGGCTCGCCAGCACGAGCAGGCTAAGGGTGAGAACGCGAATCATCATTGAGCCGTCTCCTTTGAAGGTATCTCCCATCTCGAAAGTGAACGGAGTAGTAATCACCGTGAAAAGAGGCCGGCCGCATTCGCAGGATTGAGAGTGAGGTTGAACGAGATTCGTTTGCGTCGTATTCCCGTTTGTTCGATTGCAGCCACTCCACTTCGAGCACCGGTCCGCGGCATGGCCAGGGCCCCAAAGGCGCCGCACAATGTTCCCGCGGTTCACATGCCTGGTACGAGAATAGGCTGAACCGCTTCTCTGGCCTTTGAATTCGAAAACGACAAAATCTTCGCAAAATCTGTATCTTATTTATAGTAAAGCGCTTAGCAGTAGAGAAAAAAATAAAAAAACATCCCCCTCAGGAAAAGAGTCCTCCTATCTTATTTATTTTAAATGGTTTAGAGCTCCATTTTTTACGAATCCACGCAAAAAAGTTCCCTATCTTATTGATTATAAAAGAATTATATATTACTACATTTGACTTTTACTTAACATTTTTATATTTTTCTCTTAGTTCGTGAATGCTGGAAAGCAGCCGTTTTACCCTTCCCCGACCGTTGCCGCCGCTGAAAGGAGTCAAGCTCATGGTGAAAAAGATCAAAGTGTACTTCGAGGCGCTCGAAGGACTCTCCACCAAAGCACTCGACCAATCCGTCGAGAATCTGGTCCGGGAAGAGAAACGGAACGTCGCGCTGGTGATCGCACATATCGCTGAAATCTCGAGAAGAAAGGCGGAGCTCGAGTGTGGGTACAAGAACATCTTCGACTACTGCGTCAAGCGGCTCAAGCTGAGCGAGGGATCCGTGGCGCGCCGACTTCAGGTCGCAAACGTTGCGAGACGTTTCCCTCAGCTCCTCATGGCGCTGGCCGACAATCGTATCAGCCTCACGGTTTCCGGCCTCCTGGCGCCCCACCTCACCGAGGACAACGTTGACAAGCTCCTTTCGGAATGCGCCGGGATGACGAAGCGAGAGGTCGAAGAGTATCTTGTAACGCTCAAACCTAAACCCGTGTTTAGGCCTTCGATCCGTAAGAGGCCTTCGTCCGGTAAGAACAACAACGAGCCTCCAGCCGAAGAAAAGCGTCGAGAAAGGCGAAGTGAGGAGGAGTCCAAACCACCGAGCTCGACTTCTTCCGTCGCGGAAACGCAGAGCCCGCACCCACCGACCCCGTCCCCAAACTTGCTCGAGCCGGCAAAACCAGACCTGTTCAATTTTCGTTTCTCCGCCGACGAGACTTTCAAAGATAAGTTCGAGCGACTAGCCGAAGTCCTGGGTGTCGAGAATCCCTTGATGAACATGGCAGAGATCTTTGAACGGGCCGTGGACATCTCACTCGAGAAGAAAGACCCGAAGAAGAAACATGAACGGCGGCTGGCGAGAAAACGCAAGCAAAATGTTCGCACCGAAAAATCTAGCCCGGGCAAGATTCTGAAAAAGGGGCCTACCTCAGGCGGAAACGGAAAATCCAACTCTCGTTACATCCCCTCCGAGGTTCGCGAGCGCGTTTTCGAACGTGCAGGCCATCAATGCGAATACAAGGCTCGCGACGGAACGCGCTGCAGCTCAAAAACGGGACTCGAAATCGAGCATGAACGACCCTTTGCCATCTATCGTAGTCATGAAGAACGTCATCTCAAGGTTCTGTGCCGTCGCCACAATCGATTCATGGCGGAACGTGTTTATGGAACCAAGTTCATTCAAGCGAAGATCGACGCCAACCGACATGCGAATACTACCCGAGCCTGACCACTTCTAGGCGATATTCCGGTTTGGCCGCCACGCGGCAAATCACACCGGCGTAATCGTTACTTTCCGTGCCCAGCCATTGTCGGCAGTTCCTTGAGTGGTGCCTATCTCCAGTTTTCATGGGTAAGGAAATCCAAACTCTAACGTAACCAGCTCTCCCCCCTCGAATCGGTAGGTTCCGCGGTATTCCGGCATGTTGTGTTTTTTGAGCCATGCTGGATTTTTGTCACCCTCGAGTTGATAAATCAGAGTCCCTTCGGATTCCGCGGTAGGCTCTCCCAGTATCGACCTCACTTCGTTTTCAGTTAGGCCAATCCGAATACCTCGACCACTTATGAATTGAATTGGTCGGCCTGGAAAAACCGGAAGTAGCCCGTCCCCCGTCGCCTTGGTCACTCGGACCACGGCGATACTATATTTTGGGGCTCCCGGGTGCTGCGACAAAGTGATCACCTCGTCGGCTCCCCCGTTGGTGTAGCGATAACCCGTGAAGCCACTGTCCTCCGTCGTCTCAGGCTCAGGATTGACCATAGCATCTCGAGCCGAATTTGGATTTTGGAGTTGAATGCCGGCAATAGAGTCGTCTGCACCGAGCGGCAGTTCCTGAACGTATGAGCGCTCGACCTCCACCACGCAAGGCCCTCGTCCATGCCATTTCCACTGACCGTCGTCGCCACGGGTCAGCCGTACCGTCAAGCCGAAACCGCGCTCCGCCAATGCCGAAACAATGATTCGCGGCGGAAACAGGCTCGGCGAAAGGTACGCTTTACGCAAACCTCTGCTCTCAGCAATCTCACGGTACTCTGCCCAAACCTGAACCGCTTCCGCCATCGCGACGCATTGGTCCCGAGTCGGCACAGCCATGACGTAGTCCACCCATAGGGCATCGAGGTGCTCTCGAACGTCATAGACCACAACTTTGCTGCCGGTCTCGGGCTTCAGCAATCTTGGTGTCCGCCATACTCCATCGTCGCCGCGGGTGATCGGGAAATAGATCTCATGTCCAGTCCCGAAACCGTGCACGGTGATGGTCGCAAAGTTGACGGTTTCTGCCTCATGCAGCCGGCAAAACTCAGCCCAGAGCTCGTTGATCTCTGGACCAGTGCCACGTAGTCTCCGGCTGGAATCTCGGTTTGGTACTCAATACGAAAGCTCGACGAACGTCGTTCTCCTGCGGTCTTCCTCACAGACAGGACAGTCACGACATTGCCACTCGGGAGGCGTCGCTCTCCAGCCGCTAACTCAGATTGACCGTCACCACATTCGGATCCAGTTTTTCATCCATAGACGAGCTTATACGCATGAAGACGAGGACCAAGAAGACAAAGGCAGGCAGGCTAAACGCGACCACCCGGGTGATGGGCTGTAGCTTACCTCGCTGGACTGGCTCCGGCGACGTAACCTCGAGGCGATAGGTGGGATCAAGATCACCACGGCGGCAGCTAACTTCACCAGATATGTGAGTGCGTCGATCTCCGACCATCCGAAGTGATGGACTTCGAAATAAAGGGGCGCACCCCAAAGGCCCAAGACTCCCACGCTCGATACGCCCCAGCCCCACCGCCGATCCAACCACAGAGCTATACCGCCGGTAGCAGCGAGCAATGCTGAAAAGATAATCACGTCATAAAAGGGCCACCGCGGGAGAAACAAGTTAGGAATCAACGGTTGTTGTGCGGCGTCGTGGCTCAATACCACGGCACCGTAGGCATGCAATCCCCCCCAAGCGACCAGGAGCACAGCACCGGACTTCCTCAACACGGAGGTCTTCTTATTCAGTGCTTGCTCGTTCATCCTCGTCGCTATATCAATAAAAATCCAGTATCCCTTTGAAACACCATAATCTTCCACTGGTCGTTGGTCGCCAGCGTAGCAACCGCAGAGTGGGCTCTAGTCATTGGAACGACTCCATCCCATCTGCTAAAGAGGAATATCTGACCTCTCTCGTATGGCCAAGTCTTTTCGGCATGCTCGTACCCTCACGGTCACGTCCCATATTTAACCACTCTGGCATTCAGTGTCGTTTCTTTGAAATCGTCACGTGGCGGTTTCCCATGGGTCATAGCTACCGAAATTCCAGAGATTGCCCTCGGGATCGCGGCAAGCATATAACCGTCCCCCATAATCTTGGTCTTCGGGTTCCATGACGATCTTCGCGCCGGCGCCAACGGCCCGGGCGCAATGCTCGTTGACGTCCGTCACGACGATGTAGGGGCTTTGTGTTACCGGCGCCTCGATGTCGGCGAGAGGAGCTTGGAGCTTCCCGAAGGCATCATCACGCGCCGAACCGACCATCACTATTCCTTTTCCGAAGACGAGCTGAGCATGAGCAATACCTCCATCTTCAGCAGGGACGACGAGATGCTTCTCGAAACCGAATGCTCTACAAAGCCAGTCGATGGCCGCACCGGCGTCTCGATAACGTAGCGTCGGTATAACGTTTGTTCCTTTGCTCTTTAGGTCATACATCTTGTCGAAGCCTTCCTTTCTCGAGATAGCGATGTCATTCGGCCTTGCGGTAGATAATCCTCCCGGATCGCAGTGTGAATTGAACCGCAGCCAGCGCTCGGACATCATCGGCAGGATCGTGGCTCAGAACCACGAGATCGGCTTGCTGACCTACGGCTACCCGTCCCAGTTGTTCGGATTCTCCAAACCGTTCGGCGGGTGCAGTCGTGACTGAAGCGAGGATCTGCGGGAAGCTCATACCGGCCTGAGCCATCAAGGCATACTCCTCACTTGGATCGTAGTTGACAGCGCCGAGATCGGTTCCAAAAAGAACCTCCCCCCCGGAACCAACCCAGGCTCGCAACTGGTTGACGGCCGTGTTGGCCAGCTGATCCTGCACCGACACGCGGTCGTGGCGCATGGCGGACTTCCAAAGGGTGATGGTAGGTGTAAGGGCGACCTGCGCCTTTTTCATCGTCTCGAGTAGCGTTTCGTCCCACGGCCCTGACCGCGGCGTGGTGTGCAAGACGATATCGACCCCTCCACGAACCGCAGCCAGAACGTCTTCGGCGGTGTTTGGATGAACGAAGACCGGCTTTCCCGCTTGACGTGCTTCGCGAACAGCGGCCTGAATCGCACTCTCTGGAAAAGGCGGATTGGGCTCAGGTGGAGTTTGAAGGTGGAGTTTGATCCCATCGACGCCCGCCTCGAGGAGTTTTTTTGTAACTTTCGCCGCTTGGCCAGCGTCGGTGATCTCCGGAGCCGGAAACGCCATGAAACCCAGAATGCCGAGAATCCTCGCCGACGGCATCGCGCCCGGGGCAACCATCGCTTCTCCCGTCGAGCGAATTCTCGGTCCCGGGACTTCCCCCGAATCGATGCGGTCCCGAAGCTCGCGTGTGTTCTCCCACATGGATCCCGTGTCGAACACACTGGTGAATCCATATTGGGTAAGCATGTCCTCGAACTGCCGCGCAAGCTCGGACGACGGAATGGTTGCTACACTCGCCCACTTCCTTTCGAAGAAGTGAACGTGGCTGTTCCAAAATCCCGCCGCGATCGTGAGTCCCGAACAATCGAGCAACTGGACCGTCTGAGGAATATCAATATTGGCACTACTACCGACCGCGACGATCTTTCCTTCTTGGATCAGCACGGTGCCATCCTGGATAGGCTCCTCGGTGGGACTGGGGTAGATCGTCCCTCCCACCAGAGCTAGGGTCCCATCAGAAGATTTCGGAGTTTGACCTAGCACTGCATCGCCTTTGAAGGGCAAAAGAAACATCGAACCAAGAAGTATGGTGAGGATCGGTAGAAGACGCTTCATGCAAACGATCCTTTCTAGCGGTTTTTCGAAATACCATATATGTTCACCATATATCGGGAAGGGTTTGAGACTCCCTTGTGAGAATCGCCAAAGGCGGCTTGTCTTCCGTCATTCTTGTTGACACAATCGCAGCGGCAATATCCTCTTCGTCGATCCTTTCGTTCGAGCCGAAACGATACGGTCCCTTCGCAGCCACGACGGCGCCGAGGTGGCACGCAAGAAGAAGCAGTAGCGCTTTAGCTCTCATAAGTAGCCCGTGTCATCTATGGGGATACTGTTTTACGATTTCAAATACTCCACCAGACCTTCACGCGAACCCGGTAGCCCGTAAGATCGAACTAAGTCACTGTAGTTAACCAAAACTCCGCCATCGAAATGCCAACCACCATGTTCCGCGATCGAGCGAAGGGCATCGAGCTCCAACGGATCGAGTGAATCGGCCGGTACATCCTTGATGGCTTTTTCTCTTCCACGGACGATCAACTCCAGGATCGATTGGGTTACGTCCAATGATTGGTAGGGATTCGCCGCTTCGAGAGCCTCGCAAAGCGCTGGGATAACCCTATCGCGTGCCCCCGCACCATAGCGGCCGAGCACGAGGCTCGCGTACCCCGGGAGATCGCCCTCGTTGAACAAGATGTCCTCAGTCAAGGAGTTCAATTCGTTTCTAGACAAAATCGCCTCGATCAATGTCTCGAGGGCATCATGGACCTGAAGATCACGACCCATCGCAATCGCGGCGCAGGTACGAACCATCAAGGAATCATGCGATAGAAACTCATGCAATCCCTTCAGGGTATCCTCCGAGCCTTGTGCCAAGAGACCAAGGGCAAGCAAAGCGTTCGCCACATCGATGTGTTCCACAGACCCGGTGAGAATCGCCTCAATCGCTGGGATAGAATGCGAGCCATATTCAGGGAACCAAGCCAGCGTATAAACAGCAGCGCGTCTGATCTTGATGTCATCCTCGGTCGCTAGTCTGAGTAGAACAGATACTCCACTCAATACCGCCTCGTAGCAATCGAGCTCGACACGCGGGCCGAATCCGTACTCATTACATTCGGCTTGTTCCGATGGCGACATGTGCGAAATGCTGTCCTCATGGTGGCGTCGAAACGCCACGCCGTCGATTCCATCGGGGAGGTACGATTCGTCGTATCCCACGGCAATGAAAGCCAATAGTTCAACGATTTCATTTCGATCTGGAGTGTCTGGCGACGAGATTAGTTCATAGAGGAACGGAACCACATGAGATGCGGCTTGATATCGGGTTCCTTGGTGGACGATACTTCCATGCAACCCATCGAGAGCTTTTACGCGTGTCATCTTGTTTTCGCTCGAGAGATTTCGGATCTGAGCCGGAACGTCGGAAGCGTGGCCGTACGCGTGCTTTAGCTTTTCCCAAGGGACACTGTCAAGGTTGTCCAACATCATGACCTCTCGTATCGAAAATCTTGGAAGCCGACTGGCCTCGAAATTAGCTACCTTTCTGCGTCCTGCCGGCTTCCGGGGACGTTTGAGATCTCATTTCGACGCGTGTCTAGGCCCGCTGGGCCTATCGCGATGATGCGCACCTCATAGTCAGAACAATCTTCATTGCGACAGACACCGGAAAACCAAACCTCACCTTTCCCAATCATGACTCCCTGCCAGTTGGCAAAGAGCTCCGAGAATTCTTGCGTTAATACCGCTTGGCGCACCGACTCCGTCACGATTTGTTCGTAATGTTCCGCGAAACTGCCGGGGCCCGCTATCTGCACTTTTTTTCCATCGAGGTTCGCCGATAGGGGAAACTCGACAAGCGCAGCAAGCATGGCTGGGGCTCCGTTCGAGACAGCTTCCTGAATGGACGCCAGAAAATCGCGCGTTTTTTGCACTTCGAATCCCAAGAACGCGAGACGTTCTTCAATGCTTTCAACGTCCGGCGATTCCGCCACGTCCGGTTTCGACGCTGGGTCGGGGGTTGCCTGTTCCTCGCGATTTGGCGAACACGATAGCGCGCCAAGGACGAAAGCGACCATCAAGGTCCTGAGATTTCTTGTCGTCATTTACTCGCGGTGTTGGCACGAGGAAGCCACCGATCGCCCGGCTCATCGATCGGACCAAACGGCCAGTTCGTTCCCACTTGGATCGGCGAAGTGAAAGCGCCGTCCACCGGGAAACTCGAATGTCTCCCGAACGATCCTGCCGCCGGACTCTATGATTTTGGCTTTTATCTCATCCAAGTTCGTCGCATAGAGCACCACGAGTGGTCCGCCTATCTTAACTTCCGGCGCCACGCTGAATCCACCGCCCAGCCGGCCGTCGGTGAAGCTCGTGTACTCCGGGCCATAGTCGGTAAACTCCCAACCGAAAGCCCCTGAGTAAAACTTCTTTGTCCCTTCGATGCCTGTCGTCTGAAACTCTATGTAATCCATACGACGGTCTTGTTCTGCTTGGCTCATTGGCTCGTCCTCCAAAAATCACAGTTATGTCGATCAGACGTGCTGATCGACGAGGATCGGGTTTCCGTCAGGGTCCACCACGATAAAACTGGCCGGACCCGTCGTGCTCTCGTCTGCCTGCTGACCTTTATTTCACACCTTGGGCTTTGAGTTACGCTGCAGATCACGTACGTCGGTGAAATGTCTCGAGCTTTCCGGCTTGACTGTCCCACCCGGGATTGAAGGTCAGCATGTTCCTTTCGAACATCCCCTGGAAAAGACCGATCGCGTGATCACCATTCTTCAGAATCAGCCAGTTCTGCGAGGCATCGCCGCCGAAGACCTTGAAGCCGAACTTCTCGTAAAAAGCTCTCTCGAAGCTTCGAGATCCTTGACCGCCAGGCTGATGGAAAATGCGCCGAGCTCCATACGGTACTCCTTTCGCTGAATAACTGAACACTTACTCACGGACGTAGCAAGGATACTCGCCCTGGGCGTAGTGAATCCAATCCAAATCGATCGATGTGGAAATGACCGGAGTCGCAGCCGATGTCTGGCCGACCATGTCGCCGTTGGGGTCGACGATCCAACCGCGGCCTCCGAACTCCTGACCGTTCGCATCGAGACCGCTTCGGTTAGATGAGAGCACGTAACAGCCGGATACGACGGCGGACATCCGCATCGCCACGAGCCAACGGGGTAAACTTGCTTTTCCGACCGCTCTCGGCACGGCAATGATCTGTGCCCCATCGCGGCCGTAGCGGCGGGCGTGCTCGTTGAACATGACCTCGGTACAAATTAGAAATCCTACCTTCGCCAAACCCGTCGGGGCCGTGCGAAAATGTCGCGCGGCTGCTTGGAACCACCGTGCCTCGTAATAGCCGGCCTCGTCCGGGAAATATTGCTTGGTGTGAACACCTCGATAACCCTCGGTGGCGGTCCACACGAAGGCTTCGTTGACCCGGAGCCCATCGAGCTCACGAGGTCGGGATCCCAAGAACAACCTTCGCGCCGAGCTCGGACAGACGCTCCATGCCGTTCTCGTGTATCTCACAGGATTGTATCCACACAGCCGCGTTGAACGTCTCGCCAGCCGAGATCCAAGGACCGAAGGGCATCTCGTTGATCAAAAAGATGTTGACGGACGATTCTCGAACGCTTCTCGCCAAGAGGTTCCATTCTTGGGAGCCCGGCTCCATGGCCGGCGGAGCTTCACAAACGCCAACTGTGATTTTCGCCATGGTCTACGACTCCTTAAGGGCCCAACCAAGAATAACTTCCCATTTTTGGGCCGCCGATCCATCCCTCCTGGCTGCGTTGCTCGAAGCTCAAATATCTAGATATTCTTCACTTCTCGCGCCTTGCCAGCCGGGCGCCGGTTGCCGAGCGCCCGAAAAAGGGAACATATTTTTGGCTGGACCCTAAGCTACATATCCCGCCCGAGCTTTGCTGGGCTCGGTACGAACCTTTAGCGTTAGAAAAAAAGCGAATCCGACGATGGCTCCGGCGACATGAAACGGAACCGGAGGACCCAGGTACTTGAATGCGGCACCGGCCCAGATGGGCCCGACGATTCGCGAACAGCCGCCGAAGGCCTGCTGGACACCCATGAGTTGACCGATCTGGGTCTTACTTCCCCGCCGAGTCAGCAAACTCGTGGTCGAGGGAAATAACAACGCCGTACCGATGGGGAACAGAGTCATCACACCGAGGAAGACCGCCAGGGTGTTTGGAAACGCCATCAACGACAGGCCCGCGCAGACAAGAAGCGCCCCGGCACGCATCAGCTTCACCTCTCCCAGGGCGGTGACCAGGCGCCCCAGCAAACCCGCGCGCATGATGACGGAGAGGGCTCCCAGGTAGAAAAAGATGTAGCCGATGTTCGACTCGGCCATTCCAAAGCGCTCCATCAGATAGAGACTGAGCACGGCGGTCATCGATCCGAAGGCCATCATAGCGGTGGCGTAGATCCAGATGAGCTGTGACGTATCTGAGGTCGGATGTCTCAACGTTTCCCAGACCATCGTTCGGACGGATTGCTTTTCCTCCGGAGGCTCCTTCAACGCCTTAGTCGTGACAGTGGCTGCTCCAGCGTCCACACGGCTCGACTCCGGAAGCCAGCGGTAGGCGAAAACGAAATTCAAGAAGCAAAGTGTCGCCGCGATGACGCCGGGGGCCTCGGAGCCCAATTGCCAAGAAAGAGAACCTAGGACAGGACCGAGCATCACGCCGGCGTTGGTGGCCGCAGATAACCACCCCAGCGCCTTGGCCCGCTCCTCCGGTCCAACCGAATCGGCGATATAGGCCTGCATGACGCTCGTGGTTCCCCCGGCGGCGCCCTGCGCCAATCGTGAAAGAAAAAGCAGCCACACGGCGGTAGCAAAGCCAAAGATAAGAAAGGCCACGGCTGAGCCGATGAGTCCGAACAGAAGAGCCGGTCGTCTTCCCCAGCGGTCGGAAAAACGACCCCACAAAGGGGCCGAAGCCACCTGAGCGATGGAGAACGAGGCGATCATCCAACCGACCACCTGGGCGTCAGCACCGAACCGAACCGCGTAGAAAGGAAGCAACGGAAAGACCATGGCGTAGCCCAGCATGTTGACGAAGGCCGCGAACAGAAGAACCCAGATCTTCTTCTTATCGGCCAGAGACCCCGTGATGGTCTTTGTCTGAGTCACCATTTATCGCTGATAGGTTCCTTACTTCGACTTGATTCTTATGCAAAGGAGAGTTTTCCGCCACCCTCGGCGCGTACGTGAGATTCTTCTTCCCTGCGGCTCCGCGTCTCTGCGTTTCTGTTCCGTTTCAGCCCCGAGCCTTCGACGTTCGCCTCATCACGTCGGCCATGCTAAAGGCGGTGACCTGAATAGCGGTCACAAGGCGCTCCGCCCGGACCTGTTGTTCCGGCGCGAGCGCTTGCCCGCCGAATCTGAGCCGGTAATATAGCGTTGTCAGCTCGCTCATTCCGGGAAGCTGCGGTTCGAGGGACGACGCAAACTCGGCCGGCGTCGCACCAACCGGCTTGGTAAAACCCAGACTCTCCAAATGAGTCAAAAGATCTTCGTAGAAACGTACAGCGGCCTCGGGTCGCTCGGCGAGCGACGCCCACCGGAAGGGCCAGGGGATCCGAAGCCTGAGCCTCCATTTTCGCCCCCAACGCGTCCTTCCCAGAATAAAGATGAAAATGAGTAGCGTTGACATGCTACCCCAAAGTACCGCCCTACGCTCGAGAAATGAAAGAGTACGTCTGCCGGTCGCAGCCAGGATTCTGAAGCCGGCGCCAACACCGCCCCATACGTTTCGCTGTCGTTCGTAGTCGAAAGCGACCACATACATGTCCCAGATCAAGCGAAGCGAAGCGATCCCCTCGGCAAAAAGTCCAAACGTTCCGGAATCCAATGCCTCCGGTGCCGAAGGTGTCGGGTCGAATGCATTCCAGCCCGTCTGTTTGTCGAAAACCTCGACCCAAGCGTGGGCATCGGACTTCCGGACAACTTCGAAATCCGTTAGATCGACCCACCGCCCCTGCCTGAATCCCGTGACGAGTCGGGAAGGGATGCTTTGCGCTCGAAGCAAAAGCACCATGGCCGTGGCAAAGTACTCGCAATGGCCGGCTCGAGCTTCGAACAAAAAGTCTTCGACCGGATCGTCGCGCACACGGGACGGTGTCACGAGGCTGTAGCCGAATTCACTCCGGAGATACCTTTCCACGGCTGCAGCCGTCTCGAGATGTGGTCTACCACTTTGCTCGAACCGGCGCGCGAGCGCGTGAAAGTCTTCGGACAAAGGAGGCAGCTCCGTGTAACGCCGGCGTCTCCAGTCCCTCATCCGCTCCACGCCACCGACCGACGATGACGATGACGGCGCGTCGGGACGAAACCCGACTGTATAGCGACGGCCGGCTCGAGCTCTTCGACCACTCCGAACCGTCAAAAATGGATCCACGAAAAGCGAGGGGAGAGAAACGTTCACCTCCAGAGAGCTCGGAGGGATAAAGAGCACATCCGTGTCTAAAGGTTCTAGAAAGACCTCGACGGAAACCCGAGCCTCCGATGAAGGACGATCCAGCAAGTAGTTATTCACGCCATTTCTGGGAAGGAGTGACAAGTCCAAGAGCTGGTGCGTCCACTCCCCTTCTTCATAGGCATCGAAAGCCGCTCCACGCCAACGAACGGGAGAGACGTAGGGACCCTCGGCCGGGACCAGTGTCATCACCACTTCACGGCTCAGTTTGATCTCTCCAAAGTCTCCGAGCCGGACAAAGCGTCCCAAACCCGTCCGCGTAATCCCACTCAACCCCGCGACTCGAAACCCTCCGTAGGTCGTGCGCGGCAAACCGACAAAGACTATACCGGCGAGGAGAAGCACCAGGCCACTCAAGCCGAGTGCCGTTCGGGCGGCACGCTTTATGGGAAAGGGATGAGCCGGCACGTTCACCGAGTTTCTTCCCAACGCCTGCTCGAAAACGAGCACCAAGGAGCCAGCCAGCACGAATAAAACCAAAGGAATCAGGAAAATCACATCCACCGTCATCGAGGCGGCCGCCAACATCTCGAACAAGCAGATGACGTAGAGTCGATAACGTTCCCGTTCAGAGTCGAGGTGAAGCAACGAATGAAGCTTTAGATAAAAAACGAGATGCACCACCGCAAAGATGAGAAAGTCGGAAAGAACGAGCCAGTCGAGCGGGAAAAACAGCAAATAGAAGATGGCCATAATGGACGACACGGCTCGAAACGGCTTGAGCCAGGGACTCCCTAGCGGGGCAAGGCCGAACAAAGCAATGAGAGACAGCATCAGCACCGAGAGCCAAACGGAGACGTCGCCCGTGAGCACGACGGCCAACGTCGAGATCTCGCACCAGATCACCCGCACGACTCTCAATTGACGCGCAGACTCAGGCACTGGCGGCCTCCTCATTGGACAAGAGTGTTTCAGCATCTAAAAAGTGAAGGGCCGGGGATTGGAGACCCCATCGCTCGCTCGCGCCTGAAGGCAAAACGACCACCACATCACCGCCTCTCAAAGCCGAATCGGTCCAGCTCAGCAGATCGATTTTTGGCTCAACGGTACGCTCCACAACGGCAAGGTGTGTCAATGCGCCACGAAGATGCTCGAGCGAGAATCCGTGCGGGAAGACTTCGTCTCCCGTAACGAGTCGGAACGGCAAACGATGCGAGGCAAAATGAGCCGCGAGGGATGCCACGGCGCTCACGGTCCATTCAAAGGTATCCACGCTATCACCAGCTGCATTGTCGAAAACAATGGCAAAACGGCGTTGTCTACCACCGGCAAACTCTCGAACTATCAGGTTTCCAAGTTTCGCCGACGCCTTCCAGTGGATGTGGTGATAATTGTCCCCCCGATTGTATTCGCGAACACGAAGAAGCTCCTCGCTTTCCCCTCCGCGGAGCCGCTGTGGAACCGGTCCATTACGTTCTTGGAACAAGAAGGAAACATCCACTCGCCGGACCTCGGGAAACACCACGAGTTGGCGCTCCGATCGAACGCGCCGATCGACCCGGAACAACCCAAACGGGAATCGGGTCGTCAGACCCAAACGCTCTTTCTTGTAGATACCCCGACGGGGATATGTTTTTTCGAGAACGAACGGGAGGCTTTGTCCCCTCCCGAGATGAGCCAGAAAAACCTCGCTGCGCTTCCGGCCCCCTTTCAGAGCAGGAACAGCCGGCCCGTCCAAATCGTCGATACCTACCCCATACGCGTCGAAGAAACGAGACTCGTTCGCAACCCGAAGATATTCCCTCGAAGGAATCCCTGCGTAGAGGTCGGAAGGATCACCGCGCCGAATAGCTACCTTTTTGAAAGAGAAATAGGCTGCGCCGGCAGACACCACCGCCATTGCCAAGCCGACAGACAGCATGATGTAGATCAAGTTGTTCCGTGTGTTGTAGGCAGCGAAGCCGATGACGAGTAACAAAAGAAAAAAGCGGACGCCGGCCGAAGTCGGTCTTACCGTCAGCCATGGAAATCGTTTCGTCTTTTTGTTTCCGCGTTTCCACATGCTCAGAGAGGAACGGGTACGGTATCGAGAATGTTCGCGAGGATGGTCTCCGCTTCGCGCCCACGCCCACCACCCACCGAAGCTCGGGAGCGCGGTACGACACGGTGCGCAAGCACGGGCACGGCCACCTTCTTGATGTCATCCGGCACCATGTAGTTGCGCCCTTCGAGAAGTGCGTGGGCTTGCGCCGCCCGCTGCAAAAGGAGCGTCCCTCGGGGGCTGATCCCCAAAGTCAATTCGTTGGAGCTTCGGGATACGGATGCGATTCGCACGAGATATTCACCCAATGCTTCATCAACTCGAACCGACCGGACTTCTTTTTGAATGCGTCTTACTTCGTCGCATGTCAGAACCGGTTCGACCGCGTCGATGGGATGAGACATTTGCTGGGAACGAAGAATCTGCTTTTCGCTCTCCTCGTCCGGGTACCCCATACGGATGCACATGAGGAACCGATCGAGTTGTGATTCAGGCAGAGGGTAGGTTCCGTGATACTCCACCGGGTTCTGAGTCGCTAGAACGAGGAAGGGCTGTGGCAGCGGGTGCGTGGTGTTGTCCACGCTGGCCTGCCCGTCGTTCATGGCTTCGAGTAGCGCCGATTGCGTTTTCGGCGTACTGCGATTGATTTCGTCGGCCAAGACGACGTTGGCGAACAACGGTCCCTGCTTGAACTCGAACTCGGAGTTGGTGGGATTGAAGACCGACACGCCGATGATATCGGAAGGCAGCAGATCACTCGTGAATTGAACGCGGCGAAAGGTCGCGTCGAGCGAACGGGCCACCGCTTGCGCCAGCATGGTTTTGCCAACCCCGGGTACATCCTCGATGAGCAAGTGGCCCTCGGAGAAAAGAGCGACCAAAGCGAAATTGACGACTTGGGTCTTGCCCCGGATGACGCTTTCAATGGAGGCCCGCAGGTCCGCCATCCGAGCCGAGAACTCGGCGGCATTGGTTTTCTCTTCATCCGCTGCCGGCGAAGGTGCTGTGTCTTGCATTCGAGGTACTCCTTGACGGACAACTCCCTTTGAGTTATAAATTTATCCAGTTCACTGGGCGATTAACTCAGTGGGAGAGTGCTACCTTCACACGGTAGAAGTCGCAGGTTCAAATCCTGCATCGCCCACCATCTCCTATCCCGCGAGCCCTATAGCCGAAATCACGAAACCTTCTCCCGCTTCGAGCCGCTCCTAGGAGCAACACTACGCCGAGCACGATGAGGAGGACGGGCCAAAGCTCCTGCAACTCGATCCAGGGAATAAAACTACGGAATAAGAAAGCGACCCCGATAAGGATCAAAGAAAAACCCAAAAAGACCATGGAGCGGCGTTCGGGGCGGTCATCGAAATCTTCCATCGAATCTTCGAGCTTCTCGGCAACTGTTGTACCGACCCGACGAAGCTCGCCCACAACATCGTCTTTCAGCTGCTGGTTCTTTTCATAAGTTGCGCTGGCTGTCTGTTCCTTGTTTTCTGGGACGATGAGCCAAGCCGCGAGGTAGAGAGCGAGTCCAGCCCCACCCAGGAAGACGGTGAGGATAATGACCAGGCGGACGAGAGAATGGGTCAACGTCGAAATACTCGGCCAAGCCGGCACAGACACCGGCGATCATGCCGTCTCGACGCGACCGGTAGAGCCGCTTTGTGGACATGGTATGCCTCCGTGGTGAAAAATACCACGGGGCTCGCTTTGGCGTCAAAGATCGCTGTAAGCGAATGAATTACTGGAAGATACGCAAAGGACTCAGATTTCCGCGTATGCTAGGCTAGACCCAATTCTGAAATGCGGCGCACAGCGCCACAGACTGCCATCCTATCCGTCGCAGGCCTCGAGAACGCGGCCTGACTGCTCACTGCTAGAATCTGAGAAATAACGCGTTGGGCAGTAAATCCTGATGCCGACGGCGACCTGTCCAGACGTTAGGGGGGAGCCGTCCTCTGATTTCCTTCTGAATTCTGCCTTCTGTCTTCTGTATTCTTTTTCTAGAGCGCTCCAAAATCCGTCAGCTGCTTGAAGTCGCGGTACCGGTCAAGGACATGGTCCCGAGTGAGCGCTTCCAGTTTCCTAGTACCGAAATCCTCGCAGGTGAACGAACCGAGCACGTTGCCGAAGACGATAGCCCGTCGCAGCACATCGTTTGCTGTCGAGTCGCAGCTCGCCAGATAACCCATGAAACCACCACCGAAGGCATCGCCCGCGCCGGTCGGGTCGATGACTTTCTCGAGCGGAAAAGCGGTAGCGGCGAACCGCTCTTCTTCCCCAAAGAGCAACACGCCGTGTTCTCCCCGCTTGATGACCAGGGTCGCCGGACCCATAGCGCGCACCTTTTCGGCCGCGCGCACGAGGTTGATCTCGCCGGTGAGCTGGCGCGCCTCGGAATCGTTGATGAGCAGAACGTCCACTCGTTTCAACACTTGGGCCAGCTCGTCCGGAGTACGCTCGATCCAATAGTTCATGGTATCCGCGCCGACGAGACGCGGCTTTCGAACTTGATCCAGGACCTCGAGCTGAAGCCCGGGATGAATGTTGCCTAAAAAGACGTATTCACAGTCCCGATAAGATTCGGGAATCTTGGGGCGGAAGTTCTCGAAAACGTTGAGCTCGGTGAAGAGCGTTGTACGATCGTTCGGGTCGACACCGTACTCGCCTCCCCAACGGAAGGTTTTCCCTTCTGCCACCTCGAGACCTGCAAGATCGATCGGGCGCCCCTCGAAAACTCGTCGCTCATCGTCCGTGAAATCATTCCCCACCACCGCCACAATGTTGGCTTCGGAGAAGAACGAAGATGCCAGAGAAAAATGAGTCGCCGCTCCACCTAAAATTCGATCGACGTCCCCATGAGGTGTTTTCAGGGTATCAAAGGCGACCGAGCCTACTATCAGAATCGACATTCAGTTAACCTCACTTCAGATATTTGCCAATGATTGGCGCCAGATCACGTTTTACTTCTTCGGGAATCATGTCGCGTTCGGTGATGAGAGCGTATTGAAGCGCCGTGGCGCATTCACAGCTCCTCTCATAAGGAAGCCCCTTGATCGTCTCGACGACCATCTTCCGCGCCGTTTCAGCGTTTTTCTGGAGGTTCTCAATGATGGCGTCGACGGTCACATCTTCCTCTTCCTCATGCCAGCAATCGAAGTCGGTCACGAGCGCCATGGTGGAGTAGCAAATCTCCGCTTCACGAGCCAACTTGGCTTCCTGAAGATTGGTCATGCCGATGACGGCTCCTCCCCAGAACCGATAAAGGTTCGACTCGGCCAGTGTGGAAAACTGTGGTCCCTCCATACAAACGTAAGTTCCACCCCTGTGAATCGACGCTCCGGTCGCTTTACCCGCTGCGCGGATACGCTCTGAAAGGATGGAACAGAAAGGATGGGCAAATCCCACGTGAGCCGCCAAACCATTCCCAAAAAACGTCGAAATTCGTCCGCGCGTTCGATCGATGAACTGATCGGGGATGACGACGTCCAGGGGATGAATGTCTTCCTTGAGAGAGCCCACCGCGCTTGCAGAAAGGATGAACTCCACACCTAGGGTTTTGAACCCGTAAATATTGGCGCGGAAATTCAGCTCACTTGGAAGAATGGTGTGCCCTTTGCCGTGACGCGCCAGAAAGGCGACGCGCTTCCCCTCCAAGGTTCCGAGCACGTACTTGCCGGAAGGGTCCCCGAAAGGTGTCTCCAGGGTGATTTTTTCGACATTTTCGAGCTCATCTATCTGATAGAGACCGCTACCGCCGATGATCCCAATTTGTGCTTCTGCCATGAATGCTCCTTACTTGCTGATTTTCAAACCCCGAGAGTATCGCATAAGGATTGTTAGGAAGAAAGTTTAGGAGATCCCTTGCCCAAGCCCTAGCCCGTGGCCCCTGCCCGCTTGTCCCGACGGAGTCGGTTGGCTGATTGGTCAACCGGGAACCGACGTAGGAGGGGAAGCCCAGGTTGCACCTACTTCTGCTTCAGCTCGATCAACGTCCCATGGGCCGACTTGGGATGGACGAAGGCTACGAGGTGACCTCCGGCCCCGGGCCGTGGGGCCTTGTCGATGAGCCGGGCACCTTGCTCTTCGAACCGACGCATGCTCGCCTCGATATCATCCACCTCGAAACAGATGTGATGAATTCCCTCGCCTCGTTTGGCAAGAAACTTCCCCACGGCGGAATCTTCGGACTGGGGCTCGAGAAGCTCGATGTTGCTCTCCCCCACCGGCAGGAACAAACAAGAAACCTTCATGGAAGCGACGTCATACCGTTCGCTCTGCCCTAGGCCGAGCAGACCTCCAAAACGTGTCGCCGCTTCGTCCAAGTTCCGAACTGCTATGGCGATGTGGTGTATTTTCACTCGGTTTCCCTTCTCTTCATCGTCGCAAGAATTTTTTCTGCCGCCTGGAACGGATCGACCTCGTGGCCCAGAACGGACGACACCGCGTTCTCCCAGACCTCGGGCCGTATATTGTCTTTCATCGCTTGGAAGACGACGTTGCGAAGCCAGTCCTCGACGAATCGTCGTCGGTCCCCTGAGACATCACCTCGGGCACTCTCGAGGCTGTCGATTCTCATCGAGAAGCTCATCGACGCCGCGGCCGTGGACCGCAGTCGTTTGCAGGATAGAAGGCGGCCGTTTCATCCCCTCTAGAGTCGAGCCGAGCTCCGAGACCAGAAGATCCGCACCTTCTCGATCCATCTTGTTGACAACCAGTATGTCGGCAATTTCCAAAAGACCGGCCTTACTCGCCTGGATCTCGTCGCCCAGTCCCGGCGCCAAGACTACGAGAGTCAATCCAACGGCTCCCGCCACTTCGACTTCGTCCTGCCCTGCCCCGATGGTTTCCACCATGAGAAAATCCCGGCCCGACGCCTCGAGGAGCGTGATGGCCTCAAAGGCGGCGGCCGCCAGCCCCCCCACATGTCCCCGGGTCGCCATGCTCCTTATGAACACCTGAGGGTGACGAGCGCCGGATTCCATTCGAGCACGATCCCCCAAAAGCGCACCGCCCGTGAACGGACTGCTGGGATCGATAGCCAGGACTCCGACCCGGTGCCCACGGCCGGCGGCCCGCTCCGCGAGGGCATCCGTCAAGGTACTCTTTCCGACACCGGGGGGACCGGTGAGACCGAGCACTCGAGCTTTGCCGGTATCACGATAGACCGAGGCTACAATGTCGCGGGCTTCCGGGCTTCGATCCTCGACCAGGCTGAGCGCCCGCGCCAAGGCTCGCCGGTCTCCCGCTCTCAGTCGCTGCACCAGGTCGTCGGCCATCAATCAAACCGTCCCATCCTTATAATACTATGCACAAATTCCCCATGGCACGACCTCACAGTCGCTTAGAATGCCTAGAGGCTCTTATTTTGACAGGAGTTGACGGGAAATAACCAGGCGCTGTATTTCCGAGGTCCCTTCACCAATCGTGGTCAGCTTCGCATCACGAAAATACCGCTCGGCCGGGTAGTCCTTGATGTAGCCATAGCCACCGAGAATCTGGACAGCATGTTCGGCCGCCCGCGTCGCAGTCTCGCTCGCATAGAGCTTCGCCATGGCCGACTCCTTGGTGACCCGCTTCCCCTGGTCTTTTAGAACGGCCGCGCGATAGGTGAGCAAGCGGGCCGCTTCGATTTCCGTTGCCATGTCCGCCAGCTTGAATGCCGTTCCCTGAAACGCGGAGATGGGCTTTCCGAACTGCTTTCTGTTCTGCGAGTAGTCGAGTGCGCACTCGAAGGCGGCTTGTGCGATTCCCAAAGCAAGAGAGGCAATGCTGATGCGACCACCATCGAGAACCTTGAGGGAGGCGACGAAACCTTCGCCCTGCTCGCCCAATAAATTCTCTTTCGGCACGCGACAGTCTTCGAAAATCATCTCCGAAGTATCCGACGCACGATGGCCGAGTTTGTTTTCTTTCTTCCCGGTACGAAATCCCGGTGTCCCTTTGGGAACGATGAAAGCGGAGATACCGTGATGCCCCTTCGACTTGTCGGTCGATGCCATCGCGATAGCGATCTCCGCCACCTTGCCATTGGTTGTGAAGGTCTTGCTGCCATTGATGACCCACTCGTCTTTGTCGAGCACAGCCGTGGTACGCGTTCCGGCGGCGTCGCTGCCCGCTTCAGGCTCGGTGAGACTCCACGCTCCAAGAGATTCTCCCGACGCGAGCGGCACCAAATACTTTTTCTTCTGTTCTTCGGTTCCTTGCTCGTAAATGTGATTCGAGCACAAGGAGATGTGTGCCGCCACAGTGATGCCGACCGAAGCATCGGCTCGAGCCAACTCCTCGATCACGGTCACATAGTCAACATAACTCAATCCTGCGCCGCCGTACTCCGGCGGGAAGATCACTCCAAGAAATCCAAGCTCGCCGAGTTTATTGATCACATCCGTAGGAAAAGTTGACGTCTCGTCCCAATCGGGAGCGTTAGGTATGATTTCTCTTTCGGCGAAATCGCGAAGAGTCCGGCGCATCTCCAACTGTTCATCACTCAGCTCGAAGTTCATGGGCATCTCACAATCTTGAGGTACGGAGTAAAGAGTTTGACAGGTTCCACATCGTTTCCTAGCATCTGAATCATCACAATGAACCCAAATTCCACGGAACAAACGGACGACGCAACAAAGGAGGAAAGTCAGCGAGGCTTTTTACGTCTAAGATATATTTTATTATCAATCGCGGCGCTTGCGTTTGTTTTCTTGACCTACCTGGCTTACCTAACGGTCAGTCTGCCTAGCGTTGGACAACTTCAAAACAAAAACCCCGATGCAACGAGCTTGATGAGTCAGCGATGGATGGAAGCCATCGAACGGGGAGAAGAGCCCAAACGTATCCAGGAATGGATTCATCTAGAGCAAATTTCACATAGACTCGTCCAAGCCGTCATCATGGGTGAGGATGCTGGGTTTTGGGTACACAACGGCTTCGATTTCTACGAAATCAAAGAGTCCATTCGCCGCAATATCGAACGAGGAGGATTTGCCCGCGGCGCCAGCACGATCACTCAACAACTAGCCAAGAACTTGTTTCTGTTGACGGAAAAAACAATCACTCGCAAGCTAAAGGAAGCAGTACTCACCTACCGACTGGAAAGAAACCTCAGCAAACGCCGCATTCTCGAAATCTATCTCAACGTCATCGAGTGGGGTGAAGACATCTATGGTATCGAAGCGGCATCTCGAATCTACTTCGGAAAGCGGGCGTCTCGACTCGACGCCGCGGAGAGTGCCCTACTCGCCGCCATGATCCCCAACCCGCGCCGATTCAATCCATCGAAAAACATGAAGCAGTTGAAGGTTCGGCAGGAACGGGTTCTCGGCTGGATGAAAATGGCCGGCCACCTGACGGAGGAAGAGTACGAATCAGCCAAAGAGCAACGGTTTCGCTTTTGAAAATAGGGACAGGTCCGATTTTCAAAAAAAAGTGGACCTGTCCCTATTTTCTTAGATCCCGAACGGCAGTCGATTCATCGCAACTCGACCGTTGCTCACCACCACGAGAACGTCCTGTATGACACGGATGTCCTCGAGCGGATTGCCTTCAACGATGATCAAATCGGCTTCCAAACCGACCTCGACGACGCCCGTCTTGTCCTTCAATTGAAGAAGCTCGGCCGCCACCAATGTGGCGGACTGGATCGCCTCGAGCTCGGTCATTCCCATCATGACGAAATTGGCGACCTCGTGTGACACCCGGGTCACACTCTCGGGGCCGTAGCTCGTATCGGCGCCGGTGGCGATTTTGATGCCCATCTTGTGCGCGCGCTTAAAGGTATCTTCGAGGCGGGGCAACATATGTTTGCCACGAATGTGAAGCATGGGGTCATCGTAGTCGCCGCCGGGCTCAACCAAATCGAGCACGGTCGAATAAGTCGGCACCAAATACGTGCCTTTTTCTTTCATCAGCTTCAGCGTCGGGTCAGAGAGGTAAGTTCCATGCTCGATGCTGAGCACTCCGGCTTTGACAGCCGCCATGGCACCTTCATCCCCGTGGGCGTGACACTCGACGGGGATACCGCTTTTAGCGGCTTCCTCGACGATGGCCCGAAGCTCGGACTCCGTGTAAACCTGCTTGCGCGGATCGGTCTGGGGAAGCCCGGCCCGCTCGGTGCCGCGTGTCTTGATAACGTCCGCTCCGTTTTCAATCATGATCCGCACGAGCTCACGGAGCTCCTCTTCCGTATTGACCCCAGCATGAAACTTCGTCAGTTTGGGCCCGACCAAAACGGCGTCACCTATGTTCGGGGTGATGAAAATACCCGCCGGCACCACGTCCGGTCCCGCAATGTAGCCTTGGCGCGACAAGTCGCGCATCCCCACATCTCGAAATCCAGCTACGCCCGCAGTCCGAATCGTGGTCACCCCCGATTCCAGAGCGCGACGAGCCGGTCCCAAGGTGGCCAGATGGGTATGAGCGTCAATGAGTCCAGGGAGTAAATATCGCCCCTCGAGATCGATAACCTCCGCACCCGCCGGTGCGGCGCCGGCCCCTATGGACTCGATCTTGCCGGCACGAACAACGACCGTAGCATCGGATTGAATCGTACCCGACCGTACGTCGATGACGTTGGCATGAATGAGTGCGAGATGAGGCTGAGCGATGATTCCGCTCCCTCCCTGCCCCCAGGCCGCGAGCGGTGCGGTTACCAGAAACAGCGCCAAACAAACGAGCCTGCGATGGATCATATAATCCTCTCCTTTTGGTGACCGATTTTATCAGATTTGTCAGATTACTCTTAACTCAAATAGAAAAAGGAAACGGCCCTACTCAAGAAGACGTAGCAGATCCTCACGCGTGAGGGTCCCCGGCCCGCCGCTGATCGCCATATCCGCCAAGTTCCGTTTTTCCTCCTGAAGGGCCAGAATGCGCTCTTCCACGGTTCCTGAAGCGACGAGACGGTGGACGAAAACGGGCTTGTCCTGACCAATTCGGTGGGCTCGGTCAAAGGCTTGTTCCTCCACCGCAGGATTCCACCAGGGGTCGAAGAGAAAGACATGATCCGCAGCAGTCAGGTTGAGACCCGTGCCGCCCGCCTTGAGTGATATCAAAAAGACGGACGTGTTTTCATCTTCTTGGAACCGACTCACGACGGCTCCTCGATCCCGGGTCGAGCCGTCGAGCCGCAGGAATGGGATGCCGCAGACCCGCAAATGAGGCTCGAGAAGATCGAGCATCGAAGTCCACTGGGAAAAAACGAGAGATTTGTGTCCCTCGGCGGTGGCGGTTGCTAGGGAGTCGAGGAGAAGCTCGGTCTTCGATGATGTATTCGCCTCCTGTCCGGGAACCAAGGCCGGATGGCAAGCCGCTTGTCTCAAACGCAGCAAGGCCTCGAGCGCGGCGAGAACACTCCCCTTAGCTTCGAGTTTCGCCATCACGTCACGCCGCGCCGCCAGGCGCACCGCTTCGTAAACTTCTTCTTCAGGCCCACTGAGCTCGCACCAAAGTGTTGTCTCGGTACGCGGCGGAAGCTCGGGCGCGACTTCACTCTTGAGGCGCCTGAGGAAAAAAGGACGCAACCGTTCGCGCAGACGTTCCAGGGGCTCTGCTTCACCCGCCTCGATGGGACGCACATAACGCTGCTCGAAATCCGAAAGACCACCGAGAAATCCCGGATTCAGGAAGTGGAGCTGGCTCCAGAGATCGTTCAACCGATTCTCGATGGGAGTGCCGGTCAAGCTCACACGAAACCGTGCTCGAAGCCCATAGGCCGCCCGAGCCAGATCGGTCTGCGGATTGCGGATGGCCTGCGCCTCGTCGATTGCAACGGTATCCCAGTCGACGGAGCTCAGCCTCTCCCGGTCCTGCCTCAAGAGAGCATGGCTCGTGATGGTCAAATTCGCCTGCTCGTCGAGCTCCCTACGCGGACCGTGGTAAAGGCAGAGGGATAGCTCGGGACGGAATCGCGCGGCCTCGTCCATCCAATTCCTCAGTACGCTCGTCGGCGCAGCCACCAGACTCCGGCCTTCGAGGGCGCACAAAACCTGGAGCGTTTTTCCGAGTCCCATGTCGTCAGCAAGGAGCCCACCCAGACCGGCGCGTTTCAGAAACACAAGCCAGTTCACCCCGATCCCTTGGTAGTCGCGAAGCTGTGAACGTAGAGTTTGTGGGAGAGGGGCTTCGGGTATTTCGTCGAAATCCTCGACCAAGTTTTTGAGTCGCTCGAAATCCGGTGGCAGCGGTGCATCGAGCTCCTCGCACAAACGGGCCAAATCGGGAAGCGCCGACGGTGGCAGCTCCCCTCGAAACTCGCGCGCCGCCATGAGATCGGAGAGTCGGTCGCCGAACCGGTCGAGCCAATCGAGGGGTAATGGCGCAAATCCACCGTCGTTCAACGGAACTATAGACGAACCCTTACCCCAAGCACGCAACACCTCTTTGGGATCGGCAATCCTCCCATCGCTCTCGAAGCCGACTTCGAAGTCGTTATCGAGGATTGAAAGACGGGGGCTTAATTCCGTATAGGTGCGGAACGATTCGTAGCCGTCACCCTCGAGGTGTCCTCCGAAGCCACCGAGCTTCGAGACGAACTCGATGGCGGCCTCGGATTCGAACTCCTGGCCTCGTCCCGCTCTCAACCCCAGTTCCTCCAGAAACTGCTTGTTGACGGCCCGCTCGGCCTCGAGGTCGCGAAGCGGCACCTCGCCGCCCAGCGAAAGGAGACGCTCGCCCTCGATCCGAGCCTTGGGCGGATCGCCGTAGACGATGCGCGGGAGCACGTAAAGGTGGTCGCCGTCTCGCTTGCACAGGAGCGACATACGTGGACGCTCGCTGACCGTTGAAGGAAGATTCTTTGTACGTATGTCGAGAGGAAGCCGCTTTCGAAGAGAAGGAAGCACCGATCCGACGAGCTCCCCGAGCTCCTCGGGTCGGTAGACACGACCGTGAAAAGCTCGTGGCGCTCTCGACCCGAAAGCGATGGCTCCCCTTCCGGTCTCAGCACGCCGCCCGCGAGAACAACGCCATCCGCAAAGCTTTTCGTCACGTCGCCGTTCGGACAAAGACTCAAGCGGAAACCCCCAAAAGCATCTTCGACACGGACGCAAGGGAGCACCGGCTCGGCCGAAGTCTTCACCGGTCTCCCGTCGAGCGTAACAGAATCGACTCGTGAGAGAGCGTGAAGGACTTGTTTCATCACCCTTCGTTCGAGCAAACCGCGAATCGTGCCCTGTAGTGCTTTTTCGATGGCGAGATCCTCCGGAGTTGCAGTGAAACGGGGTCCGTCGAATCGACCCGAGGCAAGCGCATCCAAAGGAACCTCTATCTCACGAAAATCCGAATCATCGGACACCCCTCGTGCGAAAGAGAGTCCCTCTGGGGTGCTTCGAAGTCGATATTCGATGGGACGGGCTTCGCTTTTTCGCCCGGTGCCCTGACGGCAAGCAATGATCACGGCCGCGACGTGCTCGCAGGCATCGAGCGAACTATCGCAGTCGCACTCCCACTCCCGATCTTCGGGGTAGAGCGCCACGCTCGGGGTGAGCGGAGAGCCCGGCACCGCAACACGTCCTTGGATCTCATCGTCGCTCACCGACTCGAGCGAAACGGCCCCGTGCCGCGCCAGGGTGACACCCTTGGACCAGGCTCCGGCGGGACAGCGCTCGCGAATTGCAGCGAAGATTTCGTCGTTCACGAGATGATGTACCTTTCCACCTTTCCTGCAAAGAAAGAATCAACGCAAAGTCGCAGAGACGCAAAGACGCAAAGTGTAGCCAAATCCAACGGAGGAATCAGCGATTCGATATATTTTCTCGTCCTTCTTCCCTCTCAGCCTTGGCGACTTCGCGCCTTGGCGCCTTTGCGTTTTTTCTTGATTCCAGCAGCTAAACCGGGGGTTTATTGTTCTTGCCATATCCAGTTAGCTCGACATAACCACGGCCCCTGGATTTTCCGTCCCCGTCGAAAACCATGACTGCCCCCTCCCAATAAAAGACGCCACCCGGAAGCCGGCTTCGGTTTTCCTGATCCTGGACCAGCGGTATCAACGTGAGCTCCAACTGCTCGGAGGGAATGCTCACTTCCCAACGGGAAGGATAAACGGCACCCGACTCTTTGCTCTCCCAGGTCTCGGTGGACCGCACGCTCCACTGCTCATCCTTCATATAGTGCGACTCACCGTTCGGCGCGTACCAAGGTCGCGTGGCGGAAGTCGGTGGCGCCGTCCCTCCGTCGCAGCAAATACAGCATGAGGTCTCGGTCGTCATCGAGCTGAAGGCTGAACCAATCCCAGCCCACTTGATTCTCAGCGAGCTGAGACGTGCTGATCTCTTTATCCATCCAGCTCTCGCCCGCGCACCGAAAATCGGCGATCTCCCAATCGAAGCTCGCCCTCGCTCTCGAGCCGGGTAAAACTATAGTAAAGGCTCGCCGCTGTTTCTCCCTTTCGGCTATAGCCATTGGGACCTTGGAGGACCAAGGACTTTGAGGGTTCTCGTCCTGATATCGAGTCCCAAACCTCGGCGATTGTCCGCGCACCTCGAAAGTCGAAGGCCTCTCCATTCCACCGAAGCGTCCACTTCCCTTCAGTTCCCACGGGCGCGCGGGTCCAGACAATCAAGGGATCGGGGTGGTTTCGGAGCTCCCCGAGCAAAGGAATCTCCCGGTAGAGCAACTCGCTATAAAGATGGCGCTCCGCCTTCGATATCGGTGATGGCGGCATGCCCCATCACGAGACCTCGAGTGGACCAACCCGAATCGAGCTTCGGGCGCTCTTCCAGAGGCCGATGCGGAAAAAAGTGAGCTGGTAGCCAAAGAAGCGGCCCGGTTCCTCCTTCGCCTCGAGATGCCCGGTGAAATACCACCATTCCGTCCTGTAGTCCCGGTGCGCCCAATGATCCCTTGGGAAGGACCAAGTGTAGTTTGGGCTCCGCCACCTTCCACTCCACAGCCCAAACCACGGTTGCCACCATCGCGAGGACAGCACCACCAAGGATTACTTTTTTCATTGCAGCTCCAGCGCAGAGATTACTCCGGCGACGCCCCCACCGCCATTCTTGCTTAGTCCGGGAAGACGACGGCGAAGCCGTCCACCTGCCTCATTCTCGAGTTCTTGAGTTCTGGGTTCTCGAGTTCTGCTATTTGCCTGCAACTGGGCACTCTTACACATCGAATGGGTCTTATATACCAGGTCGCAGGAATCCACTCGATTTACACTCACCTCTATATCTAGTAACCTTCTAAAAATACGTCACTTAAAGCTAACCGACGCTGCTCACGAATTGGCATCCCGCGGCACAGATCTTGCTTTATGTGACGTCCTTTGGTGTGCCCTCGCCACATCGGTGAGAGTCGAGGCATCAGGGTGATACGAGATTGGAATAGGCTGGGCGGCCATGAAGGCGTTTTTGGCGGACGCCCCTCCTCGAAGTACTCGTTCGGGACTGCCGGAACGTGGATTGCGGGGCGCCTTCCAGGGGGATTGTCAGCTCTCACCGGCCGACCCACGGCGGACATCTTCCAGGCTGGCCTCATTGGCGATAATAAATCAATAAACACCGAGGATCCTGCAACCTGGTCCAAGGAAATGCGCGCATGACGTGTCTTTGTCTGGATCTTTCGCGGGAACCCACTCGGTATCGGACCATTTAACGTTTTGGCAAATCACAATCCTTGGGCCAGGAGCCCACAGGCCCGCGACAGGCGGTTCAGTGAGCTCCAATAGGGGGTAAGGAAAAACCCATGAGCGAAAAAACCACAACGGAGACCAAAGCAGCGACTCTGGATCCGCCGAGAGAGCAGATCAAAGAGCACATCGTCGAGATCGTCAGCGACTCGGGTGAGGGCGCGCAAAAAGCCGGCCAGACCTTCGGCAGCCTGTGCGCGAAGATGGGCAACGGCGTTTGGACGGTGGAGATCATTCCGGCGGAGATCAAGCCGCCGCCCGCTCCCAGGCCGGCGCCAGCGGCATCCGCATTCGCTTCGGCACCGACTACATCACCAACCTGGGCGACGAGGCCGATCTCGTCGTCGCCTTCAACGAGCAGGTGCTCTACGGCCGGATCGCAGCCAAGGCCTTCAAGCCGGGCACGATCATCCTGCTCGAGAACAAGTGGCGGGACGATCCCATGCCCGAGATCCGCGAGCAGTACTGAAACGGCGTTCGAGGACTTCGCGGAGCGCGGATTCGATCGTCCACGAGTTGCCGATGGAAGCAGGCCTGCAAGAAGCACACGCCGAATCCGCGGCTCGGCAAGAACATGTTCGTGCTGGGCATGCTCTGCCACATCTACGACCGCGACCTGGACCGGGCTCTCGAGGAAGTCGGCCTGATCTTTGCGCAAGAAGTCGGAAAAGGTCATCGAGCTCAACCGAAAGCTCGTGCAGGCGGGCTACGAGTTCGCGAAGGAGACCATCGAGTACCGCTTCGAGGTCCCGACCAGGCCGAGCGAAGTGCCCATGGTCGTGATGAACGGCAACCAGGCCGTGGGGCTCGGGATCATGGCCTCGGGGATGGAGATGCTGGCCATGTACCCCATCACTCCGGCCACCTCGGCGACGCACTACATCTCCGGCGTCTTCCAGGAGGTGGGCGGCTTCGTGCACCAGGCCGAAGACGAGATCGCCGCCATCGGCTTCGCCATCGGCTCCTCCTATGCCGGCAAGACCGCCTGCACCGTCACCTCCGGGCCCGGGCTTGGCCCTCAAGACCGAGTTCATCGGCCTGGCCGTCATGGCGGAGATTCCCCTGGTGATCGTCGAGGTCCAGCGCGGCGGTCCATCCACCGGCCTGCCGACCAAGGTCGAGCAGGGCGACCTGCTGCTGTCGATTCTACGGCTCGCCCGGCGACGCCCCGAAAATCGTCATGGCGGCGGCGACCATCGAGGAGTGCTTCCACTTCATCATCACCGCGCGCAAGCTGGCCGAGGCGTTCCGCGCACCGGTGATCGTGCTCACCGACGCCAACCTGGCCACCGGCGTGCAGCCTTTCCCCCGGCCCCAACCGCGAGCCCGACTGGTTTGCGCCGCCCATCGATCAAGTCGCCCTGGAAGAAAGGTGTTCCGCCCTACGACTGGGATGAAGACACGGGGCTGTCGCCGCGGCCGATTCCCGGCCAGCCGGGATGGCGAGTACATCCTCACCGGCCTCGCGCACACCAACTGGAGCAAGGTCGCCTACGACCCCGACTCCGACCAGACGGGTTGCGACATGCGCAGCCGCAAGCTCGCGGCGTTGCAGCAAACGCTCGAGCCGCCCGAGTTCATGGGCGATCCGGAAGGTGATCTGCTCGTCGTGGGCTGGGGCTCGACCCTGGGCGCCATCGAGGAGGCGGTCGACCGAGCCCGCAAGGAAGGCAATCAGGTCTCCTCGTCCACTTGCGCTTCCTCTCGCCGCTCGAGCCGGGTCTCAAGGAGATCTTTCAGCCGCTTCAAGCGGGTGATGACGGTCGAGATCAACTACAGCGATCGACCCGACGCACCTCCATCACGCCGGGAAAACAGGCGCTACGCACAGCTCGCCTGGATGCTTGCGAGCCCGAACCCTCGTCGACATCGATTGCTGGTCCAGAGTGCCTGGTCAGCCACTCAGTCCGCGGCGAGATCTACGAAGCCATCACGCGAACAACTGGACTCGATCAAGGAGCAAGTAGATAATGTTCGGTCTTAAAGGAGACTGGTCGCTCGACGTTCCGCGAGCGCTACTTCACGCTCGAGGACTACATGGGCGGCGAGCCCCGCTGGTGTCCCGGATGCGGCGACCACGGCGTTCTGACCGTCGGTGCAGCGCATCTGCCGCGACGAGCAGATGCCCCCCGAGAAAACAGTGGTCGTCTCCGGCATCGGCTGCTCGAGCCGGTTCCCCCACTACATGAGCACCTACGGCTTCCATGGGCTGCACGGCCGTGCGCTGCCCGTGGCCTGCGGTATCAAGTCGCGGCGGCCCGAGCTCAACGTCTGGGTGGCCACCGGCGACGGCGACTGCTTCTCCATCGGCGCCGGCCACTGGATCCACGCCGTCCGCTACAACATGGACATGACGGTGATGCTCTTCGACAACGACGTCTACGGCCTGACCAAGAAGCAGACCTCGCCCACCAGCCGACTGGGATTGAAGACCAACACCCATCCCTCGGGCGCCGTCTTGCCGCCGCTCAACCCTTTGACCGTCACGCTCGGCATCACCAACGTCTCCTTTGTGGCACAGGTCGTCGACTGGAATCCCGTCCTCTTCACGCGATCTTGCAGGCGGCGCACGATCACAAGGGACTTCAGTCTCGTCCGCATCCTGCAGCGGTGTCCTCAGTATACGGAATTCGTTTACGAGGAATTTCAAAAGGATCCCTCGAAGCTGCTCTTGCTGACCAACGACAACGTCCAGCTCGATGACATCGTTCAAACGCAACTTCCCCAACCAACGGGAGCACGACCCGTCCAACTTATCCACAAAGCACGGGAAATCGCCGCGATGACGGACCCGTTGCCGGTCGGCATCCTCTTTAAGGATCCGAACCGGCTATGCTATGACACGATTACCAGCCGAGGTCTCGGGATGCGCGTAGAGGACAAGATCAAAGGCCTGAACCGCGCTCTCGACGTCTTTGCCGTTTAGGGTTAGTCCCATGGCAAGCGATCAGGTTCAAGACCCGGTTGAACTGGAAGAAGAGCCGGCAGTTACTGAGGAGAGAAAAACGGTGGCAGAAACTGCGTCCGGAGCAGACAACCCAATACCCGTGCTGGCGCCGACGAAACCAGAGCTATCGGCTCGCGATGAGCCCCTTCAGCTCATGCGTCGTTTCCATCTCGGGGGACCGACCGAACCAAGCGAGTTGGAGCGGGTCGGAGAAGAAATCGTTCCCGCCCTTCTCGCACCCTATCAAGATACGTCCAAGATCCGCTACGAATTTCCCCTGCTCTTGTTTCCCGCCGGTGACTGGGAACAGGAAAGGTTGGCGGTATCTCTGGGGGATTTTGCGAAAGAGGCCATCACCGGGTTCGCGCCTGATACCGGACCAAGCCCGCATTCTGAAGGACAATCTCGGTCGTATCGAGAAGTTCATCAAGGAAGCTCTGACGACAGCACGTCGATGGTCGATGCCGTCGAGCTTGTCACTCGGGCCGCCGCCGCCGTGCAGGAAGAGCTCGCGACTGGATGGAAGCCAATCGGAAGAACCTCCAGGCCGACCTCGACAAGTTGCTTGCCGCCATTCCACAAGGAAGCCACATCCTAGGTTACGGCGAGCACGCTACGGTCCATCTGTTTCTTCACGCCACTCGCCACCGCCTCGTTCCCAGGCGCCGGGCTTTTGCTTTTCACGTCAATCAAGTCGTGCAGCAGCTCCGCGCCGTGCTGGAAGTGGAAAAGCGCAAGTCCCCGGAAGCCCGTAAGCCGGAAGCGGTCGAGACGGCCGTGGGAAAAGCGGGCTCGCGGTTCATCGATCCGGTCGCCTTGGCCAAGACGATGGGCCACATCAAAGGGACCCAGGCCATTGCATCGGAACGGCGTGACCGAATCGAAAAATCGTTGGCGGCTCTCGAGTCTTTTCTCGCATGGTAGAGACTCCACCGCTCGTCATTCTGGTTCATGACGGGTCCATAGCTTCGACCTGGGTCGAGGGCGAGACAGACTACGAGCTCGAAGAATCGTCCGACCCGAGCTTGGCAGCATCGTCTCTGTTCGAGCACAAGTCGGCCGGACTATCCGAGGTTTTTCGTGCCCTGCGTATCGCGGAGCTCGAGCTTTCTCAGTCCTATGAAGCAAAGCTTCACGACCCTTGGTTCGCGAGCTTCAACTGGGAGGCTTTCTCACGGGAGGAGATTCAACTGCTTCCAGTCGTGGTCGCCCTGGACCACGCCGATCACATTGCCAGCAAGGGATTGTGCGCCTTCTCCCGCCTATTACGTTCCGGGCGTCCTGCACAACTGTTGGTCCTCGTTACGCCGGGACAAAATCCAGGCACCGAGCCCGGCGAGGACCCACTGGCTTCCTACCGGTTCGAGCTTGGGTATACCGGAATCAGCCACCGGGAAGCTTTGGTCGCGCAATCGTCTCTCGCCCGACCTCAGCATCTCATCGAAGGTTTTTTGCGTGCCCTCGACACGACACGAACCGGTCTGCACCTGCTCAGCACCGGAGCCGGAACCTCATCGAGCTTCAATCCCTGGCTTTCGGCCGGTGCAGCGCTCGAAGGACGGGCCCATCCTTTCTTCCGATACAATCCAGAGGCCGGCTTGTCCTGGGCTCAGAGCATGGACTTCGAAGAAAATCCAGAACCTGAGTCGGACTGGCCGAGTCACCCGCTGGAGTACCGCGAAACGGATTCGGAGGGGACTCAAAGCACCTTTGTAGCTTTCACCTTTGCAGACTTCGCCCTTCTCGATCCCACTCTTCGCGAGCACTTCCGCCTCGTACCGGAAGGCTACACGCGCGACGAGCTCACGCCGGTCGATGCTTACCTGACCCTCGATCCAGGCCAGGCCATCAAGCACGTACCTTTTATCTGGGGTATCGACGGTGAGTCTCGCCTCAAGCGTCTGGTTCTGTCTCGAGAGCTCGTCCTGTCGTGCAGGGATCGCCTGGGGTACTGGCAAACGCTGCAATCACTGGCAGGTGTCAAAAACGAGTACGCAGACACCGCCGCGAAACTGGCTAGACTGGAAGCGCTCGCCGAGGCGGCCGAGGAGCGGAAGAGCCTCGAAGTGGCCCACGAGGAAGAGGTCGCCCGCGTTCGAGAAGAAACGGCCGGCGAGGTGTTGGGGCGACTCACCGAGGTCTTGATGGGACTCGACTTGACCCAGGCACAGATCGCGGTGCCCCGGCCCGTAGCAGCCGAGTCGGCTCCGGCGGCAGAAGCTCCGGCGGGCGCAGCCGAAGCGGAAGCCGAGCCGGCACCTGCGGCGGCGGAAGAAGACGAAGATGAAGTCTCCTTTGACGAGCCTTGGATCGACACCGTGCTTTGCACGAGCTGCAACGACTGCATGAAGTTCAACGCGCTGGTTTTCGTTTACAACGAGAACAAGCAAGCCTTGATCGGCGATGCAAAAGCAGGGACGTTCGAGCAACTTGTTATGGCGGCCGAGAAATGCCCGGCGCGCTGCATCCACCCCGGTAAGCCACTCAATCCCGATGAACCTAATCTCGACGAGCTCATTGAGCGCGCGAAGCCGTTCAACTAGAGGACGCCATCTTGAAGTCCAAAGGGAAATCGATGTCGTCCTCAACCAGAACCCGGAACCCAGAACCCGGAACCCAGAATGGTCGTGGCGGCGTTGCCGCGACATTGTTTCAGAGACCACGAGGTTATGGCCATGTGGGCTAGCTCGGTACTCAAGCTCTATCGACGACTCTTCGGAACAACAACAGGAAACGAGCCTCTACATTCCGGCGTCGAAACCGTCCTCGACGGTAGTACGGCCGTTGCGGTGACCGAGGCCTGTATCGCGGAGGCTTCCGGGCCGGGCGGATCGTTTCCCGCCGACCTCGCGACCCGTATCTGGGAAACGGAACGAGATCGCCAGAAAACCAATTTCTTCGGCGAAGCTCTCACATCCCTCGATGCAGCGGAGCCTCGCGGTGCCCTCGCTTCCGTCATGGGCTCTTCCCTCTCCGGTTTAAGGGCAGCCACTTTCGTTTCGGGTCCCGATCTCATTCGGGTCCACGATCTTCTCCGGATCGCGGCTGGGAGGCATGCGCCGCTCGTCGTTCACGTCGGTGCTCGAGCCGCGGACGCCCACGCTGCCTCGCGAGGAAGCGGACACGAGGCTTATCACGCCGTCGCCGATCATGGAGGATTTCAACTCTTTGCTCGGAACGTTCAACAGGCGGTCGATTTCGCGTTGCTTGCTCATCGGGTGGCCGAACTGGCGCTGATCCCCGGATTGGTAACCATGGACAGCGAACAGACGGCGCTCAGTGTCCAAGACGTCCACCTCCCACCGCCCGGTCTGGTCCGAGAGCTCCTTGGCTCACCGCGTGACATCATCACCACGCCGACCAATGCCCAGAAGCTTTTGTTCGGCCCCAAGCGCCGGCGCGTTCCGCCCACCTTCGACCTCGACCGGCCGGTGCTCGAGGGAGGTTTCCAAAATCCGGAATCCTGGGCGCTCGGCCTCGCGGGCCAAACACCCTTCTTCCATCATCATCTCCTCGGCTTCATCGAGGACGGCTTGAAGGAGTTGGGTGAGAAGACCGGCCGCAGGCATGGTCTCGTATCGAGCGCCGGCACCAAAGACGCTTCTTTGGTACTGGTGGCGCAGGGGTCGGCCGTCGAGGTGGCGGAGGCCTTTGCCGCCTGGGCTCTCAAGGAAAGGAAGCAAAAGATCGGAGTCATCGGGATCCAGGGTTTTCGTCCCTTCCCCGCGGCCCAAGCCCTCGAGCTTCTTCGCGGCAAGCGTACCGTTGCCGTCCTCGAGCGTGTCGGTATGCCGCTCGGTTCCGAGACACCTTTGCTGAAGGAACTACGCTCGGCAGCGGACCGATCCCTCGAGAACGGGCGATACGGCGCCGAGACCCATTCCGGTTACCCGGCGTGGAGCGACAAGGACCTACCGCGATTTCACTCCGTTTCGTACGGTCTGGGAGGTCATCCGCTACGCGTAGCCGATTTGATATCGCTTTCCACCGAGATCGAAACGAAAGGGCGCGCGCAGGTTTACCTCGGTATCGACTTCGCGCCCGAGTCGAGCTCCTATCCAAAACGACAAGTTCTTATCGATCAGATCCGGCGCGAGTACCCGAAAATCGAAGAACTGGCGATTCGGTCGAAGGAATCGTCACCCGATACACGCCCCGACGGATCTCTCACCATCGCCGTTCATCAAACCAAGCAGCGCGCCGGCGAGGGTCTCGCCGACGAAGCGGCGGCCCTGATCCATCGTCTCGCGGGCGGCCATGTCCGCAGTCGGCCGTCGGTGAGCTTGGGAGCATTTCGGTGCTGATGGACTCGACAGTTTCACACACTCGCTGGAGCCTCTCTTGGATCCGGGAGACGACGTCACGGCGGACATCGTCATCATGACCGCGCCGGGAGGGCACGGGGTGAAACGCCCCCTTTCGAATTTGAGCCGGGGCGGCACCGTACTCGTTCTCGGCGGGAGCACCGAGGAGGATTTCTCCGAGACACTGAGAACCGAGGCGGCAAAGCGGGAAGCCAGAGTTTTTAGCGTTCCTGTGGGTGATGATCCAGAGCAGAGCGCAGAGCACCTACTCGGTGCGTTGGCGAGTCGACTCGTCAGCCGTTTCGAGCTCAAGCCGAAAAAGATTTCCGGCGCCCGCGCTGAGATGTTGCAGCACTTGGATGAAGAAACGCAAAAGGCCCATCTCGAATGGTTCGAGTCGGGTCTCCAGGAAGCCGGCGAAGTTTTGGTCACGGCCTTGTCCGAAACGGCTCGCGCGGGCGAGCGGGATGTCCCCATGGCGGTTCGTGTTTTCGGACATACCGATGGAACCGTGGACAGCTTGCCTCGATTTTGGGACCAAGTGGGCGTGCTCTACCAAAATCAGGAAACGAGCGCGCTCACGTCCGATCCCTATCTCGCTACGGGCGCTGTTCCTCCACTAACCTCCACCTTCGCCGACTACAGCACCGCGCGCGACACGCTTCCCGTTCTCGATCCCAGCAAATGCACCGGTTGCGGCGCCTGCTGGACCTGGTGTCCGGACGGCGCGGTGGCGCCGCTCGCCATTACCCCGGCGGCGCTTCTCGAAGCCGGGATGAAAAAGACCGGAGCCGACGCCCTGCGGCCGGCAATGAACCAGCTTGCGGGTCGTGTCACGACGGAGATCAAAAAGAGCGATCCCGCGCCGGCCCGGGTTGGCGAAACCCTCGACAAAGCCTTCGATTGGCTACTCACCAAAATGCCCATGGCCGACGATCGCCAAAAGGCAACGCAGGAAGCCTTTGACAAAGTTCGGGCGAGTGTAGGCCCCTTGGTGATCGCCAAAACCGGTCCCTTTTTCGACGAACCTGAGACTCGCGCCAAGGGAAGCGGTGAGCTTTTCTCGCTCGCGATCAATCCCGACGCGTGCAAGGGCTGCGGGATTTGCGTTCAGGTCTGCGAGCCGGAAGCTCTCACGGAGCAAAAGCAAGACCCTGCCAATCTCGAGGAGGCCCGGGCGGCGTGGCGCTTATGGGAGCAGCTTCCCGACACACCCGGCTCGACCATCGATCGTGTCCGAGACAATCCCGACGTGGGCCCGACCGCCGCCATTTTGTTGTCTCGCCATTGCCTGTTGGCCATGGCGGGTGGCGATGGAGCCGAGGCCGGCTCGGGAGAAAAGATCGCCCTTCGACTGCTCTTGGCTGCTTCTGAGTACTATCAACAGCCACGAGTCCGGCAACTGGTAGAGCAGATCGAAAGCGCCCGCGAAAAACTCGCTGAGAAAATACGTGAAACGCTCGCAAACGCCCTTCCCACTTCGGATCTCGATGCTCTGGCCGATGGTTTAGATCTCCTCGGGAAACATAGCTGCAGATCTTCCTGCTTTGATGGAGCGGGTTCACGGCGCCGTCGAGCACGGCCGCGTGGACGGGAAACTTCTGCGGCGTCAGGTCGAAACGGCGCAGCAACTGGCAGACCTCCACGGGCAATTGACCAAAGGCTCGAGTGGCATGGGCCGTGCGCGCATGGGCATGGCCGTTGCCGCCGATGGCGCCAATTCGTGGTTGGGCGCGTTTCCGGACAATCCCTTTTCGATTCCCGTGGTCGTCAACACGAGCGGTAACGCCGCCTCGCTGGCCCGCGGTTTGCTCGAGGGTCAAATGAGTGTCGCAGTGGAAGCCGCCGTCGCACTCCGCAAAGCCGAGCTCGAGTTGAACCGTCCGCAAGAAGCAGAGATCGAGAGCGCCTCGCTCGGAGAGCTTACCTGGCGCGATCTCAACGACGAGGAACGGGAAGCCTGCCCGCAGCTCTTGCTCGTGGGTAGCGACGAAGCACTTGCAGCCAAAGATCTGACGCATCTTTTGGAGCTCCTTCAATCCGGGATACCCGTCAAGGTCCTGGCCTTTTCGAGACTGGATTTGGCATTCGAAACCGCACCTCGCAGCCCGCGGTTCGATTTGGCTTTCTCGGCCCTCGGTCTTCAAAAAGCGTTCGTGGCCCAAACCTCGATCTCCGATCCTGAGCATTTCTACGAGAGTGTCCGTAACGCTTTTTCTCATTCCGGACCGGCTCTCGTGCGCGTGCATACGCCGAATCCTGAACAACACGGCTTCGACAATCACCAAACGGTGGAACACGCAGACCTCGCCGTCCGCTCACGTGCTTTTCCCCAGTTCCGCTATGATCCTGCGGCGAAGGGTGTTTACGGACTGCGCCTCGATCTGGCGGGAAACGCCGACCCCGACAAGGTTTGGTGCGATAGTGAAAACGGTCCGCTCACGCCGGCGCATTGGGCGATAACGGAGTCACGTTTTGCCGCGCACATGAGCCCACTGAAAGATGACGTGGTGGAACCGACACCGATCGCCGAATATCTACTCATGTCGAGCGGTGAACGCAGCGGCAAAACACCTTATGTCGAGGTGGCCAACCAGCGCATCGGGATGAGTGATGATCTGGCAGGGGCTTTCGCCGAACGCGTCGCGCTTTGGCGCGCCCTACAGGAAATGGCAGGACTCGTGACGCCGTTCACCGAGCGTATCCGCACCGAAGCGGAGCAGGAGGTTGCCTCGGAGCACCAAGCGGATCTCCAGAAACTTCGCGACGAATATGAAGCAAAGATCAAGGAGCTTGGGGAAGAAAAGCAGTCGGAGATCGCCCAGAAGATTAAGAATCAGTTGTTGGTTTTAACGGGATATAAAAAGTAAGAAGACAGAAGGCAGAAGACAGAATTCAGAAGGAAACTTGAAGGCGGCTGCGCCGCCGTCATCCGGAAATAAAAAGACCGAGCCCGAGCCCGTTACCGTGCCCGAGCCCGGAAACAGCGAATAGCAGGAATTATGTCGACGGCAATTGTTGTTGGGCCCACGTTCAGGCACGGCGTTCACCCCGAGGAGCACAAAGAAGGCACTGAGCATCTGCCAATCCAACGGATGCCCTTTGTCTCTCGCTACATCGTTCCCTTGAGTCAGCATCTGGGCGCTCCCGGCCCGCGCCGTCGTCGCGGAAGGCGACAGCGTGACCCGAGGCCAGGTCATCGCCGAGCCCGGCGCTTTCGTCTCCATTCCCCATCACAGTCCCGTCACCGGCTGGGTCCGCGCCGTGGCGCCGCGACGCCACTCGACGGGCCAGCTCATGCCCGCCATCGAAATCGAAGCCGACCCTTACGCGACGCAGCGTTTCGAGCCTCGTCCCCCCATGGATTGGCGCTCCTTGTCGAGCAAAGATTTCGTCGCCGAAATCCAAAAGGCCGGGCTCGTGGGCATGGGCGGGGCCGCATTCCCGAGCCACGTCAAATACGCGGGACTCGAAGAAGGCGTCGGTCAAGGCGCTGGTCGTCAACGGCAGCGAATGTGAGCCCTTCCTCACCAACGACCACCGCCTCATGGTGGAGCGGCCGGAAGCCGTCCTTCGCGGCACCGCCATCGTTCGGGAAAAGATCGGCGCCGAAAAAGCCGTGATCGGCATCGAGATGAACAAGCCCGATGCCATCGAGGCTCTCAAACAGTGCATCGAGCCGGGCTCGCGGATCGAGGTCGTGCCCGTCGAAGGTCAAGTACCCGCAAGGCGCCGAGAAGATGCTCATCAACGCCATCTTCGGTGTAGAGGTTCCCGGCAGGAAAACTACCCATCGATATCGGTATGGTCGTCAACAACGTGGGAACCATGGCCGCCCTCGCCGACTATCTCGACACCGGAATGCCGCTCATCGAGCGCGTGATGACGGTATCGGGACCGGCGGATCAAGAATCCCGGCCAATCTTCTCGTCCCCATCGGAACACCGGTCCGTGAAGTCCTCGAATTTTGCGGCGGACTTGCCGAAGACACGCGGGAAATCATCCTGGGCGGCCCCATGATGGGTCAACCCGCATCGAGCCTCGATGTGCGCGGTCATGAAAGGCAACTCGGGTATCCTCGCCTTTACCGAGACCGAGACCTCTCGGCCCAAGGAATGGGCCTGCGTACGATGCGGGCGTTGCGCCGAAGCTTGCCCATATTTTCTCAACCCTTCGATCCTCGGTCGGCTTTCCCGGGCTCGCCGCTTCGAGGATGCGGAGAACTATTTCGTGATGGACTGCATGGAGTGCGGATCCTGCACCTTTGCCTGCCCATCCAGTATTCCGCTCGTTCAATTGATCCGCGTTGCCAAGTCGGAAGTCCGCTAAGAAAGCTCGCAAAGGATGAAGCAGAGATCCGCAGCTCCTGATTCAGTCCGCCCCTCATCTGCGACAGGGATTGACCACGCCTCAGCTCATGATGGACGTGATCTATGCTCTGGTACCGGTCACCCTGGCAGCGCTTTGGTTGTTCGGAATCAGCGCGCTCCTGGTCCTTCTCGCTAGCATCGCGGGCGCCGTACTCACCGAGTGGTTCTTTGCCCCGAAGGTGGAACGGGGGAAATCGCTTCTCGACGCAACGGCGCTGCTCACGGGATTGCTGCTCGGATTAACATTGCCTCCCGCCATTCCCCTTTGGATGGCCTTCCTCGGCGGAGTGGTGAGCATCGGCCTGGGTAAAGCTCATCTGGGGCGGGCTCGGGCAAAATCTATTCAATCCCGCGCTCGTGGGAAGAGCATTTCTTCAGGCCGCTTTCCCGACCGCCATCACCACGTGGACCGCTCAAGGCGGACCGGCCGATTTTTTTCAGATGCGGATGAGCAACCTGGCCGTTCCCTTCATGCAGGCCCAGGTGGACGTGGTTACCTCGGCAACGCCCTTGAATCTCATGAAGTTCCAGCAAGAGCCGACACCTTTGATGACCCTCGTCCTCGGAAACATAGCCGGTTCTCTCGGTGAAACGAGCGGTCTTCTGATTCTTATCGGCGGGGCCTACCTCTGGTTGAGACGAAGCTTCGACTGGCGCATTCCCGTAAGTATCTTCGTCTCGGCGGCGGTCCTGTCCGGCGCCCTCTATGCCATGGATCCCGCAAAGTATCCGAGTCCCTGGTTCACTCTCTTTGCCGGCAGCTTGCTCTTCGGCGCAATCTACATGGCCACCGATCCCGTCACCTCGCCCCTAGCTCCCAAAGGAGCTTGGATCTTCGGCGGCGGTATCGGTGTACTCGTCGTTCTCATCCGAGTATTCGGTGGTCTACCGGAAGGCGTCATGTACGCCATCCTCCTGATGAACGCCGCTTCACCTTTGATCGAACGCTGGACCCAGGCGCGGGTCTTCGGCCATGGAGGAGCTTCGAAATGAACACCGACTCGCAAGAGCCCACGGTCGAATCGTCTTCCGAGCCAACTTCGGCACGATTGATCACGACACTGGGATTGGCGGGACTCATTTCCGGATTGATCCTCGTGGGCGCCTACGAGCTAACGCTTCCACTCATTCAGGCCAATCAGGCACAGGCGCTCCAGGAAGCAGTTTTCAAAGTCCTGCCCGGTATCGAGCGCATGCAGGAAATGGCGGCCACCGACGGCGGCCTCAGTCGCCGACGGAAGAGGGCCAGGATGTTGAGGAAGTCGTCTATGCGGGATACGACGCCTCGGACGAGCTTCTGGGCTACGCCATCCCGGCAGAGGGCGCGGGCTTCCAAGACGCGATCAAGCTCATTTACGGCTACAAACCGGATGAGCGCATCATCATCGGAATGGAGGTCCTCGAGAGTCGGGAAACTCCCGGTCTGGGAGACAAGATCATCAAGGATCCAGACCTTCCGAGAGAGCTTCTCGTCGCTGGCGGTCGATCCGGAGATCGTGCCCGTCGCACCGGGGACGAAGTCGTCGCCCAACGAAATCGACACCATTACCGGCGCCACCATCTCTTCGAAGGCGGTCGTCAAAATCATCAATGCCGCCAACGGAGAGTGGCTGCCCCGGCTGGAAGGACCGGCCTCCCAGGTACCCGAAACCCAGGAACCAGCCAAGGACGATTCCGCGGTGAAGCAAGAGCAACAGGAAGAGAGGTAGTCGCATGGCGTCGCTATCGGGCCCGGAGAACTACTACGCGGAGTTCATCAAGGGCATCTGGAAAGAAAATCCGGTCTTCGTTCAGGTGCTGGGCATGTGCCCCATGCTGGCCGTGACCAACAGCGCGTAAACGCTCTGGCCATGGGAGCCGCGACCGCTCTTCGTTCTCGTGGGGTCGAGTTTCCTCGTCTCCATGCTCAAGAACCTCATCCCCAAGCAGGTTCGCATCTCCTGCTACATCATCATCATCGCCACCTTCGTGACCGTGGCCGACCTGACGCTCCAAGCTTTCGTCCCCAACATTCACAAGGAGCTCGGGGCCTTCATCGCTCTCATCGTGGTCAACTGCATGATTCTCGGCCGCCAGGAGGCCTTTTCGTCGAAGCACTCGGTCAAAGCTTCCGTCGCCGACGCCGTCGGGATGTCCGTCGGCTTCGTCATCGCTTTGTTCTCACTCGGAAGCGTCCGTGAGATTCTGGGAAGCGGAAGCCTCTTTGGATTCTCGCTCTTCGGCTCGAACTTCGAGCCCTGGGTGGTCATGATCCTTCCCCCGGGAGGTTTCATCATGCTGGGCCTGCTCCTCCTGGTCTTCGGCTGGGTCAAAGAGGTGCGGGAGAAAGCCGAAGCCGAGCTCGCAGGACTCGAGTCGAAGGAGGCGGCGTGATGGACAACCTGGTCTAGATCTTTTTCAGTGCGCTGCTGATCAACAACTTCACGCTCTACTACTTTCTGGGCCTCTGCCCCTTCTTCGGCGTAACCGGGAAGCTCGAGACCGCGTTCCGCTTGGGACTCGCCAACATCTTCGTCATGTTGATCACGTCGATCAGCGCCTGGTTCTTGAACACCTATATCCTGATACACGCTCCGTACTTGAGAACCATTTCCTTCATCGTCGTCATCGCCAGCACCGTGCAATTCGTGGAGATGGTGATCAAGAAGCTCAGTCCCCCGCTCTATCGAGCCCTGGGTATCTTTCTTCCCCTCATCACGACCAACTGCGCCATCTTGGGCCTGGCTCTTTTCTCCACCAGCCGCGGCTATGGATTCATTCAAGGTCTGATTTACGCCTTGGGTGCCGGGGGAGGACTGACCTTGGCCCTCGTTCTCATGGCGGGTCTGCGTGAAGAAGCGGAGCTCTCGAGTATCCCCTCGGTGATCAAGGGCACGGCCATGAATTTGATCATCGCCGGCATCCTCTCGTTGGCCTTCATGGGTTTTGCCGGTTTGTTCAGCTCGTAGGGAATCGCGAATGTGGGTCCACGGCTTGGCCGTCGCCGGAGTGGTCCTGGGCTGCGCCGCCTGGGCGCTGACTTCAGATATGGGTCGCCAAGCGGGATCCGGACTGTAAGCTTCGCGGCGGTTGCTGCGGCGGCAAGAACTGCAAAAAAACAGAAGTCAGTAGCCAGTAGTCAGCAGTCAGAAGGTAGCTTTGGCGGCTTCCACTTACGCCAAAGCTTCCGCCTTCGCCACCTGTCCACCGAAGCTTGGCGAAGTGGAAGCTACGGCTGACGAGACGGCGGGACAATCGCCGCATCATCAGGATTTTCTCCATGATGACGACGGGCTTTCTCCGACACTTGCCTTTTGTGCTCGTCCTTGTCCTATTGCTCTCACCCTCTTCCGTTTCAGGTCAAACCTCGAATGAGGAAGATGAGCCCAAAACGCCGCCATGGCTCGTACTGGCCTTCGAGCACAGAACCCGCGTCGAAAAGCTAACCAACCGATTTCGTATCGACGAGCTCGGCGCAACCCGTGTCCTCGCCTTCAGAACCCGATTCTATTTCGAGATCCGTGAGCGCACCGATCCATTTCGGTTCGTGGTAGAGCTTCAAGACTCTCGAAGTCGGACTCAACGACGACCCCTTCATCGTTCCGGCCCGGCATATCAACGAGCTCGATTTCTTACAACTCCAACTGCAGCTCGTTTCGGATCGATTTTTTCAGCACCGAGCTCCCCACGGTGCTTCAGATCGGCCGATTCACCATGGACCTGGGGAAGCGAAGGCTATCGGCGCGAAATCGCATGCGGAACACGACCAATGCCTTCGACGGACTTCACTGGTGGTTGGGAACGGACGAACGTTGGATGTTTCGTGCTTTCGTCACCCGGCCGGTAATTATCAAGCCGGAGGAGCTCGACTCGAGCAGCAGCGGTCGTCATTTCTGGGGCGCCTACTACCAAAATCGTTTACAGCGCGAGCTCAACTTCGATCTCTATTACCTGGGTCTCGACGAGAACGAAAGTATCATCGACCGGGAGAAAGTACTCGACCGTAGGAGGCCGACTCTACAAGGGTTCGGTTCCCGGAGAGCTCGACTACGAAATCGAGTCCACCTGGCAGTTCGGAAGCAAGGACGAGCTCGACCATCTCGCCCACTTTCAACATGGCGAGCTTGGCTACGTCTTCGACTCGTTCTTGGACTCCCGACTCTCGTTTCACTACGACTACGTGAGCGGTGACGAGGATCCCGACGACGATCGCTTCGGGCGTTTCGACACTTTGTTCGGAGCCCGCCGGTTCGAGCACAATCCTACCGGCATTTACGGCCCTTTCTTCCGGTCCAACCTGCATACACCAGGAGTACGGTTCGTGCTCATACCCAATAGCAAGTTCGAGATACTGGGATCTTTCCGTGCTTTCTGGCTCGCGCAGGCGCGCGACGTCTGGTTCGGCTCGGGGCTACAGGATCCAACGGGCACTTCGGGAAGTTTCCTGGGAAATCATTTCGAGACCCGGGCCCGTTTGAGGCCGCTGAATTTCCTGATGATCGAGCTGGGATATGCCCACTTCTTCAAGGGCTCGTATCTCGACCGCGTACCGGATAGTCCCCGCACACCGGACTCGGACTTTTTTTATGCAGCGGTGGAAATCCGCGCACCGTTGTTACGACGTTAAATCATTGGCAGGGATCAGCGGACCGTAATAACGCATCTCGAACCTGTCGGCCGGTTCTTCTCCCTCTTCAAAGGGCCGGCTGTAAATCAACTTGAGGTCCGTTGTTCCCGAAGCAATGGCATCGAAACGGAAGACCTGTACCCCCTCAGCGCCGACCTGTCCGGAGGCGCCGGCCTGAAACTCCGGCAAACCCTTTGACGCAAGATGGACGGTCCACTTCCTCCACGCTCCAGGTGAATCCAGTCGAAGGGTTCGAGGCCAAGGTGACGACAACGACCTGCCCGCGGAGGATCGAGAGCTCCTCGCCGTTGAAACTGGCGTCGAGAAGAACGTCCGCACTGACAGGATCAATCACCGGCGAGTTGTTCTCGCACCCTAAAAGCCAAAGCCACGCCGTGAAAAGCACCAACGAAGTCAAAACCCTGATGTTCATATCCAATCTCCTGCGAACGACGAACTTGCCACTCCCAATAACACACCTTACAATCTGGCACGCCGCTTGTGTATTGTCAAAAAGGAGAAGAATCGATGCAACGCAAGATCAACCGCCGAGATTTTCTACGAACCGGAGCCGCCGCAGGCATAGCGATGGCCGCATCCGAGAGCAAGGCTCCCGCCATCCTCGCTCCTCAGAGCGTGAAACCGGTCGTCATTTCCGACTCGAGCGGAATCAAATTCAAGAACGGAGGTCCTCAATGTTGTGTAGAAAAGGCCTTCGAGATGATCACGAGTGGAGCCGATGTCCTCGATTCCCTCATTGCCGGGGTCAATATTCCCGAGCTCGATCCCGAGGAGTCGGGCATCGGATACGGTGGTCTACCCAATGAAGAAGGCATCGTGCAGCTCGACGCTTGCTGCATGCACGGTCCCACCAAGCGCGCCGGAGGCGTCGCTGCTATCGAGGGCGTGCGGACGCCTTCCCTCGTAGCTAAAGCAGTCATGGATTTCACCGATCATCATCTCCTCGTCGGACGAGGCGCGCAGGATTTCGCTCGCCGGTTGGGCTTCGAGATCGAGGACGATTTGAACACCGAAAAATCTCGGAGGTTGTGGCTGGAATGGAAACGTCGCATCGATCCGAACGCATTACCTGGATCCCGCAAAAACGAGTCCTCGGTGGGCTATCAGGCGGCGCTCGGGATGTTGGCGGACGGCCTGATCTCGGAGAGCGATTTGTGGGGCACCATCAACTGCGACGGCATTACGCCAACCGGCGATATCGGGGGCGTAACGACAACCAGCGGCCTTTCGTGGAAGATCCCGGGACGAGCCGGGGACTCCCCTATCCTAGGAGCGGGCCTCTACGTTGACAACGAAGTCGGAGCCGCAGGCTCGACGGGAAGGGGCGAAGCCAATCTCTACAACCTCACCTCTTTTCTCATCGTCGAGAACATGCGTCGTGGGATGCATCCCACAGATGCCGGAATGGAAGGACTGAAGCGGATCAAGCACAACACCGTCGAAAAACGGCTTCTCAACAGCCATGGCAATCCCGCCTTCAACATTCGTTTCTTCGCGTTGAATGCCAAAGGCGAGTATGGGGGTGTTTCGATGTACGGCTCCGGTGAATCGACCTACGCGATTTGCACGGAGAATGGAGCGGAGAAAAAGCCCTTCGAGACCCTTCTGAATGGAGCGCCTACCGACTGACTAGGCCCTCTAAGAAAAAACGCAAAGGCGCCAGGGCGCCAAGACGCAAAGGGTAGAATCAATCAGACTGAGAAAAAGGCGTCGATGGACTACCTTCTGAAGGGGAAAGATTTGCTCTGAGAGCTTCGAAGAAAAGCAGGATTACAGGCGGGAACAAGGCTTGAGAAGGCGTACGTTTCTATTTTACCTTCCTAAAACGTGTCGCAACGTCTCTTCCAGCGTGGGAAATCGAAAAGTGAAATCAGCATCGAGTAGTCGCGCCGGCATAACTCGGGCGCTCGCGAGAAGTAGCTCGTCGGCCGCCTCACCGTATCGGACTCGCGCCGCCAGAGCAGGGATCTTTATGGACGTCGGCCGCCGAAGCACTCGCCCCAAGGTTTTTGTGAGCTCCGCGTTCGTTACGGGGTTCGGCGCGACGGAGTTGATCGGACCTTCGATCCGATCATTGCTCAACGCAAATTGAATAACACCCAATAGATCGTCGATAGCAATCCAGCTCACGTACTGCTTTCCACTGCCGACCGTCCCGCCGGCGCCGGCACGGAAGATGGGAAGAAGCTCGGAAAGAACTCCCCCCGCCCCACTCAGGACAACGCCGATACGCAGATTGACGACCCGGGTCCCTGCATCCCGGGCCGGTTTGGTCGCAGCCTCCCAGTCTAGGCAAACCTTGGAGAGAAAACCGGAGCCTGGACCGCTATCTTCACTCAGTTCCTTTGCTCCCCGATCTCCGTAATACCCGATGGCCGAGGCGCTCACCAGGACCTTGGGTGGGTGCGGTGCCAGTGCCAGAGATTCACTGAGGAAGCGGGTTCCATGGACCCGGCTGTCGCGAATTCGTTTCTTTTTGCCCGAAGACCACCGGCGACTCCCCAAGTTCTCTCCTGCCAAATGGACGACGGCGTCAACGTCTTCGAGATCCTTGATGTCCAACAGCCGCTCTTTCGGTTCCCATTGTATGGAGTCCTGGTCCGTGCCCGGATTCGTACTCGTGCGCGACAAGCGGGTAACTTCATGACCACCGGCGGACAGATACGGAACCAGCGCGCTTCCGATGAGCCCCGATGACCCGGTGACAACGACTTTCATGCCTTCCTTATACTACGAAAATGCTCTTTGGGGTCAGGCTTGCATTTCTTGAATTCTACCATCGGACTCGACCTCAACAAGTGACTCGAATACAACACCTTACGGAGAAACCAAGGCGGGGTCAGGCTTGCATTTTTGCGGAGGGATGCCCGTTGGGGGTAGCCCCGCAACATCTCATTCCGTTGGGTGGAGCCCAATGCGGCCGATTCTTGAATTCTTCGAGCCAGGCACCGGCTCCGCCGACACAGCCGCTGCCAGGCACAGCCTGGCCTACCGCAAAGATCTGTACGATACTAATAACTGTGAAAGACCGACTCAGCCCCTGTCCGGCGTCTCCGAATTGCGTTTCTTCTCTATCGAGCGATCCCCGTTCCAAAATCGATCCCTTGTTTTTCAAACAATCCCCGAACGACGCCCAGAACACCGTTCGTGAGCTAGCCCTTGCCCTACCGCGAACCCGCATCGCCGTGGAAGAGCCCGGCTACCTGCATGTCGAGTTAAATCGAGGATATTAGTCCCTTATTAGTGAAATTGAATGCAAAAAGTAAACAATTTTCCGTGGAGTTGACGGCTGATTGCTGACAGCTGATAGCTCGCGGCGAGCCGCGACACCCTTTTGGTTTCGGCTATGCCGCGTCAGGATTTGTCGATGACGTGGAGATCGTTTTTGACGGTGCAGGCAGAATCGACTACCAGTCGGCCTCGCGGGTCGGCCATTCCGATTTCGGAGTCAACCGGCGGAGAATAGAGAGGATCCGTCGCCACCTATTCGCCCTGCCGGGATTTTCGAGCGAACCATCCGGGTAAAGCTACGGCAAACTCAAAGCCGCTTTGAGCTCATTCACCTTCTCTTTGATTTTGCGTACGTTCTTGGGTCCCATCCGCAAGAACTGCTTCTGTGCCGAGTTGAGCCGCTCGAGTCGTGGATCAACATATCGGTACGCAACCGTTTCGCCACTCAGTTCTATAAAGCCATCGGGAACGGGTGTTTTCAAAAGTTGATCGAGGGCTCGAGACAGTGTCTCATCGAAATCACTATCAGGGTATCCCATCTCCTCGTGGGCTTGGTCAATCAACGGCTTGAAGTTTTGGTAAACCTCGGCGGCTCCACGCGCATTGACCGAACTTGCGACTTCAGCAACGAGATTGTATCGATCGTAGCTCTTCGGATTGACGTAAAACGTACCGGAGTCATAGGTAGCCTCAAAGGGCTTGACCGGCGCGAGAAACGGCAGGTGTCTTTTAGGGCTCACTCCCTCTGCGATATTGTGGACCACCGCTACGAACGTTCGTATCAGCTCTTCATTCGCCAACCACTCGGCCCATTCGGCGTTGGACGAAAGCGCCCCAATCAGCTTGCGAACGAGCTCGTCGCTCGCGTCCAATAGAGGAAGCTCGATGGACTCTTCCGATTCCGGTTCGGGAGGAGGCTCAACGACTTCCGGCCGGGGAGACACATCTTCAACGGGTGGTGCAGTCGGCACCTCCTCGGACGGCCCGCTTCGAAAGAACCAATAGAATCCTAAGGCGAAGGCCAGTACAGCGACACCGGCCCACACGGGCCACAGACTCGTCAGTTTCTCCTGTACCGAAAGCTCCTCTTCCGAAGCCTCATCAATCTCTACATCGTCCCATTCAGCCATTTGGAGCTCCCGCATGAGAAAAACGAAAAATAAATAGACCTGTCCCCTTTTATTATGACGAACCTAGGCGTCGCGATGTTGCATAGCCGGCAGCAATGAGCCACAATTTCTGCCATCCTACGAACCTTCGGGAGGTTGACGATGGCTCCTTCACGAAGACAATTCCTCCAAGATTCCCTGGCAGCAGCGAGTTTTTTCGCCCTTTCGCCGACGAGTTGTAACGGAGCGAATGGCCACTTTTCTCCTCGATCGTCCCCGAACCCCGTCGAGACAAGAAAGCTCGATCCATCATACTTGGATCTCGAGCGCGAGGGAAAACTAGGACAAATCGAAGCGGATCTATGGGAGATTTTCCGCGAATGCCATTGCTGTCCCAGGCAGTGCGGCGCGAATCGTATCGATGGTGAAACCGGCTTTTGTAGCTCTACCGCCCGTCTCAAAATCGCATCCTACGGCGCTCATCCAGGAGAAGAGAGGCCTTTGTCGGGACGCCGCGGCTCGGGCACGATTTTCTTCTCCAACTGCAATCTTCTTTGCTGCTTCTGCCAAAACTGGGAGATCAACCACCGAGGCGACGGAGACTTCGAAAGTCACCGCGACCTGGCCGATATGATGCTGAGCCTGCAGCGCATAGGTTGCCATAACATCAACCTGGTCACCCCGACTCACGTGGTTCCCCACATCGTCAAGGCATTGCGTATCGCCATCGTCCGTGGTTTAAGGCTCCCACTCGTCTACAACACCAGCGGGTACGATAACCTCGAAGTCATCAAGAAGTTGGACGGAATCGTCGATATATACCTGCCCGACTTCAAGTATCAGGACGGCGAGCTCGCTTCTAAATACTCGAGTGGCGCTGACGACTACCCAGAGGTCGCCGCAGCCGTTATCAAAGAAATGAACCGTCAAGTCGGGAAGCTCATGGTGGACGCGAGCGGCATCGCACAGCGCGGACTCATCATCCGTCACCTCGTCATGCCCCACAACATCGCCGGCACCGATCGATTCGTGCGATGGGTCGCCGAGGAGCTCTCGCCCGACACCTACGTCAACATCATGGCTCAGTACCGTCCCGAGCACAAGGCCTTCGACTACCCGAAGATCTCCCGCCGAATCACGAACGACGAGTGGCGTCAAGCCCTCGACTGGGCAAAGCAAGCCGGCCTCACGAACCTGGATGCCTAGTCTCCCGGACGCTCATTGTCGTATAGGAAGCGAAGTTATAGTATTCGTCCGTCTTCTCCGCGTGATCGAAAAATAAATAGGGAGCAAACATGTCTCACACTTACGCCGTTTTGGGGTCGGGACGCCAAGGCACAGCGGCCGCCTACGACATGGCCGTCTGGGGTGACGCGAAACGCGTTATCCTTGCCGACCGCATTCTCGATGCAGCCCGCCGAGCATCGGAACGAGTCAACCAACTCACCGGTCGTTCTATCGCTGAGCCGGTTCAGTTGGACGTCACCAACACCCGGGAGTTGGTCGCGTTTCTGACACGGGTGGACTCTTTCTTGAGTGCCGTACCTTATCGCTACAATCTCGAAATCACGCGGGCCGCCCTCGAGGCCAAAGCCAACATGTGCGATCTGGGAGGCAACACGGACATCGCCCGAGAGCAGCACGGGTTCGGCGAGGAGGCGCAGGCAGCCGGCATCAGCATCATTCCCAATTGCGGACAAGTTCCAGGCCTGGGTACCACGCTCATGGTGTACAGTACCGAGCTTCTCGATGAAGCCCGAGACGTTCTCATGTGGGACGGAGGCATTCCTCAAAACCCACGCGCCCCCTTCAATTACCTACTGACCTTCCATATCGCCGGCTTGACCAACGAGTACGCCGAGCCCGCCATCTTCCTGCGGGACGGAAAGGTCACCGAGATCGAGCCCATGACCGAGCTCGAACGATCGAGTTCCCCGAGCCCATTGGAACGCTCGAGGCCTTCGTCGCCGGAGGCGGAACCGATACCATGCCATGGAGCTTCGAGGGGAAGCTGCGCACCCTCCAGAACAAAACGCTTCGTCACCCCGGTCACTTCGCTCAGCTACGTGCCTTTTATGACCTTGGCTTGTGGAATCTCGAGCCCATTCAAGTTGGAGACGAGAAAGTCATTCCGCGCGACGTCTTTCACACCCTGTTCGAGCCCAAGGTCGTATTCCCGGAAGACAAAGACAGGGTCATCATTCGCATCAAAACACTCGGCACGAAAGACGGCCGAGAAGCGGAATCACAGGTCGAGCTCATCGACCACTACGACGAGGAAACCGGCTTTACCGCCATGGAACGAGCCACCGGCTGGAGTGCGGCCATCGTGGCCGAGATGATGGCACGCAATGAAACTCCCCGCGGCGCAGGAGGGGTCGAGACACAAGTGCCGGCGGGCCCCTATGTAGAGGAACTTTACCGCAGGAACTTCGATCTGAAGCACGAAGTGACTTATCTCTAGGTACTGGAACAAACAAATACGGTTACATATTTAAGAAAAAACTCAACGCAAAGTCGCAGAGATGCGAGACCAAAGTGAGGTTAGCGTCAAGATCTTCGGTCTACTTCTTTTCGCGGAGCTCCAATTTTCTTCGCTGCAAATCCTCGGCAGTTGTCTTCCTCCGGAGAATCTCCCGAGCATGCCTCTGAAACAAAGTATTGGGCAATCCCGAACGAGCCTCGGGCGAGGGGGGACGCCCAGGTCGAGAGAATCCGGCACGCCTGATCGCTCATTCGATGTTTCGCTTGGCGTCTTTGCGCCTTGGTGCCTTGGCGTTTTTTTCTTCAAGTACTTAACCAGAGGCGTTTTCCACGTGGCTCACTTTTCGTTAGGATGCTCGAGGAGCAGTTCGTCCTTGTTTGCTAGAGCGATTACGTGAGGTGATTGACAGCCAGATTTGATGCAAATGCCTCAGAAAGCAACCCCTCGAGGGTGAGAGCCGGCGAACAACGTGGAGATACACATGAAAAGAATCGGTACGGCTATTGTGGCGTTCTTGTTTCCCGTGATTGGGTTCTCCGCCAATTCCCCGGAGCCACTCGTTCCTCTCCGAACCGATGTGCCGCCGGTGATCGATGGTTACCTGGACGATGAGCTTTGGACAAAAGCGCCCTACGTTATGGGATTCAAGACGTGGATGCCGGATTTCGGCAAAGACATGGTCGATGATACCAAGGCCTATTACGCCTATGACCGGGACAATCTCTATTTTGGCTTCCGCTGCTACGACAGCCAACCCGACAAGATAAAGACCTCCATTACCAAGCGAGACAATATAAGTGCCGACGATTGGATAGCCATCAATCTGGACTCCTTCAACGATCAGCAATCGCTCTACGCGTTTTACATCAATCCCATGGGCATCCAGAAGGATACCCGGTACGCGGCAGGCACCGAAGACCCTGGGTTCGACACGGTGTGGTATCAGCGCCGGCGTCGTGGATGACGAAGGATATACCGTCGAGGTCCGGATTCCATTCAAGAGCATCCGGTATGCCAACACGAGTCCGGTGGAAATGGGCGTCATATTCGAGCGCAACATTACCCGCCACTCGGAAATGGGCACTTATCCTCCTTTAGATCCGGCAAAGGGGGCGACTGCGCAAAATTTCCAAACCAGCATGAATCCGGTCCATATGGAGAACATAGCGCCCTATCGATTGTTCGAGCTGCTTCCAGCCGTAACGCATCACCAAAAAAGCGAGCTCGAGGAGGATGAGCTTGTCAGTGGCGATGACCGGAATGACATCAGCTTGACGGCCAGATACGGCATTACGTCCGATCTGACCTTGGACGGGACGATCAATCCAGACTTCAGCCAGGTGGAATCGGATGCAGGACAGGTCGACATCAATTTGCGTAGTCCGCTCTTCTTTCCCGAGAAGAGGTTGTTCTTTCTCGAAGGGAGAGAAAACTTCAACTTTGCCGGGCCCTCGCAATACGACCCCTTGAAGGCGGTTGTCCACACCCGGAACATCGTCAATCCATTGGCGGGAATCAAGCTTTCGGGCAAAGTCGGAAAGAAGGATACGATTTCGACCCTGTATGCACGAGATGAGTCTCCCGTGGGACTCGAGCCCGGTGAAGAGGCCGACTTCGCTATTTTCCGCTACAAACGTACTTTGTATGGGGATGGCTACCTCGGGGGATTCTACACGGGCCGGGAACGACCCGATGGATACAACCGGGTCTTCGGAGCGGACGGTGTTTTCAGGCTGAATCCATCATCGACCCTGGGTTATCACGCCTTCGCCTCTCAAACCGTTGACGGCGAGCTCTCGCCTCGAGAGAGCGGACACGCGGTGGGCGCCGTCTACGACCGAAGTACACGCAACTTGACCTTGGACTTTACCGCCCTCGACATTTCCGAGGAGTTTTGCACCGAAACCGGCTACCTAGAAAGAGCGGGTGTATCTACAGCGAGAATTTATGCGGGTCCCAAATTTTATCCCTCGGAAAGTGTTATCCAAAGAGTCGAAATCGAGGGGGCGACGGCGCACACCTATGACAAATTCAGCAGTATCTGGGAATCGTACAATTTCCTCGAAGGACGGCTGACTTTCCCGCGTCGTACCAGCATTTCTTTCGTCTATAACTACTCTACGGAGGTCTATCTCGGGGAGGAGTTCGACACGACCGGTGTCCGACTGAACAGCAGCAGCCAAGTGACTAGAGACCTCTCTCTTCAGGCATCTCTGGGCCAAGGTGGAGCAATCTTCTATGCTCCCGCCCCCTATCAGGGCGACAGTCAAAATGTATCCGCCACCCTTCGCTACCAAGCCACCAGCAAGGTTGAAGCCAGGGTGGACTACACTTATGCCAACTTTGCCCGCAGATCGACGAAGCAGAAGATCTACGACTATGCGATTACCCGAGCCAAACTAACCTATCAACTGAACAAGTATCTCTTCTTCCGGGGCATTGTGGAGTACAACTCATTCCACGACGAGCTTACGACCGACTTCCTCGCGTCCTTCCTCTACATTCCAGGAACCGTCGTTTACTTCGGCTACGGTTCGCTTTACGAAAAAACCGCTTGGCGCGACGGCCGCTACGTCCCCGCAGACCGTTTTCTCGAGTCTCAGAGGGGGATCTTCTTCAAGGCGTCTTACTTGTGGCGGTTGTAGACGGTTTCATTTCGGTGGATGAAGTCGATTGTACTTTTTCCCGATCTCGATAAGCCTGTCGATGGGAAGAGCCTCGGCACTGTTTCCATCCCGCCCCGTCACCGATGTCGCTTTGAGAACGGAGTTGTAGATGGCTTCCTCGGTCGCCTCGACAACCGCCTGAAAAAGCGGCGAGAGTCGGTCGTTCCGTAAAACCGAACCGGTCTCGAAACGGTCATCCGTTTGGTACGCACTTCTCAGCTCCGGAGCGGTGGAAAAAACAATCACGAAATCGCCGCTGCCGTTGGACAATGAGCTTCCCGTCCTGGCGAGACCCGCCATGACACGGCGAGCAAAACGTTCGAGCTCGTGGGCACGAAGCGGGGCGTCGGTGGCCGCCACCATCATGACCGATCCGTCGGCGGCGTCTTCCGGCCCGGTAGTTCCCTCGAGCTGATTGCGAAGATAATACCGTCCGATTTCCTTGCCAACCGGGATGCCATCCATCTGCAATACGCCGCCGAAATTGCTCTGTACCAAAGCACCTACCGTGTAGCCACCCAACGATTCGGGCAACCGGCGTGAGGAAGTACCGATCCCGCCTTTGAAACCAAACGCCTGCGTTCCCGTCCCTGCTCCGACACATCCTTCCTCGACCGGCCCCGACTCGGCGTTACGGATGGCCTCGAGGACGTGCTTCTCTTTGACGTGTCGCCCCCGAATATCGTTCAGGCTACCGTCATTTGTCTCGCCCACGATTGGATTGACGGAACGTACGTCCTCGTTTCCCGGCAGGCCAAGGATGTACGTGACTAGGCCGTCGGCGGCTTCCCACACGTTGAGTGTATTAGTGAGTACGATCGGCGTCTCTATATAGCCCAATTCTTGAACCTGTGTGGCCCCTACTAACTTACCAAAGGCGTTTCCGATGTGAACGGCCGCGGGAACCTTCTCTTGAAAGATGTTTCCATCGTGCGGAAGGATCGCCGTCACGCCGGTGCGGATGGAATCACCCTCGATGAGCGTGACCTGTCCAATCTTCACACCCTTCACATCGGTGATGGCGTTCAGAGGTCCAGTGGGCAAAACTCCCGGCGCCAAACCGATATCACGAGCCCGCGGCCGCGAAGCCGCTTTGTCACTTCCTTGCTTTGCTTCCATCGCTTCGACCTCCGTCGCAAACGGTAGGACGCCGAGAATGAGAATTGCCAACAAAATCCGCATTGTCCATCTCCCATTTAGAACTCAAACATCTTCGTCACTTTGACGGTAAACAAACGGTCCATGAGACCCAAGCCGGCGGTGCTACGCCTTTCCGTATAGACGACGAACAAATCGCTCAACGGAGAGTGGATGAAGTTGAAGCGAACATTCGACACGAGCTCTTCGACCGCTTCATTGTACTGGATGAAACCGCTCAAAGAGATCTTCGTCGTGGCAGCGTAGTTCACCCTCCCACCGAACACGTCCGCCGTGAAATCGAGATTAGGGAGAGAAACCGCGTTGTGCTGAGCAAAGAAGTCCAGAGAAAGGTGCTCGTTCCAGCGTAAAAAAGCGCTCAAGTCCAAAGTCGTCTTGTCGCCGTTGAAAAAACCTCCTTGGGTCACTCCAACAGAGCCTGATAATCGACGTCCCTTGCTGGATTGGAACGTGATTCCCGATTCGCGGAACGGGTACTCCCCCACCGGTATCACCGCGTCCGGATAAATCTCGAAATCTTCGAACAGTCGTTCGTACCAATCATCGAAGCGAATCGTTAGCATTCCGCCGTCCAAAAACTCGATCCCGAAGGCGCCGGTGACGGTTCGGGTCTCGAGAACACCCTCCAGGTTCGTGACGTAGTGGATTTCCGTGTACGGATTGAACTCCAGGACATGCGGCATGGGACGGCGTGGATGGGCCCCAAACGTGGCATAGGCATGGTTGATGCCGCGACGGCGCACGAAGCCGACGCGCGGCACGAAGGCGTCGCCCACATGCTTCACGAAAGCCGACGTGTCCCAAAGCGGGTCGCGCCAACCCACCGCCAACCGTCCCGCCCACTCGTCTCCCTGCTCCTCGCTGTCGTCCGTCCCGGCAAGGTAGGTATTGATAACAAGATTCGAAATGGGACGCAGGTTCGCATCGACACCGTAGCTCCGGTTGTACCCTCCGCTTCCGTCCGTAGCTTGTCGATTGATGAAAATCGCACCCACGTCGGAGAATCCCATCAGGTTTCGCCGGACCCGTGCGACGGTAAAATTCTCCGCTGGGAAAACGCCCTTCGCCTTGGTCTGCATGTTCAGAAATCCCAGCTCGAAATCTCCGGCCCGTCCCGTTAGCCGCCCGCCGGCAAGTATGGGAATGGGCAGTCCGTCCTCATCGAGTCCAATGCGGCGCGAATGAAACAAAGTGAACTGCCGAAGGGACGAGCCGAATCGAAGGCTCCTCTCCGTCACATCGCCGAACTTGAAGCTGCCCGAGTTCTCGATGAAAAAGTCTCGTTTCTCCGGAAAAAACAAAGAAAACCGGGTCAGGTTGACGCGTTGTTGGTTGACTTCAACCTGTGAGAAATCTGTGCGGTACGTGAGGTCGAGGGTGAGACCGGTGGTAACCCCGTACTTGGCATCGATCCCGGCATCTAGATCGTTGTTCGACACGACCCCCTCATCGAGGAGCATTCGTTCGTTGGCCACCGATCCATAAGGCTTGATTTTCAAGTTTCGGCCGGGCTTGATTCCGTCCAAACCATGGAGTGTCCCCGCCTTCGACATCTTGTGAATGCGATCCCGGCGCTGGAGAGGCGCCCAATAGGATTCTTCGTTCTTGCGGCGGATACGCCGGAGAATGTTGAGGCCCCAAGACTGGCTCTCGTCCTTGGGGTCGAATCGAAGCGTCGTAAAAGGAACACGGACCTCGACGACCCAGCTGTCGTCGTGCATGGTGACCTTCTGCTCGATGACACCTTCCCAGGCCAGATCGACGTTCCGGGAATCGTTGAACGTCTGCTCCTCTTTGATGGCGCCGCCGGGATTGATCATGATGAGAAACGAATTTCGACGGTCGAGAAAAGTATCCAAAGAGAAAGCAAAGACATCGGAGTTGCGGCTGTCGAAATCCTGCTCGAGAGTAGGAATGACGACGCGGTCCGGCTCTGAATCGTAGCAGATGGCGCCGACATACATGTTGTCTTCGTCGTAGAGGACCCAGGTCACGGTTTCTTCGGTTGCCGGATATCCCGGCGCCGGTTGCGACTGGATAAAGCCGGTAATGGGAGTCGCCCGCTTCCAGGCGGGCTCTTCCAGTTTTCCATCGATGACGATGTCCTCGTCGATACGGGTGGCCCAGGCCTCGGGGCGCGGCACCGCCTCGACATCGACCGGATAGGTCGAATCTTCTTTCTTTTCGTCATCGAGACGACCGGCTTGTGCCGGACTCCCAAGAGACAGGCCCACAAAAGCCGAAACCAGGCACGTAAAAACAGTCTTTAACACGCTCGTTCAGTCTCTCCGTCGATAGGCGACTTTTCCGTTCACGAGAACCGCTTCGACCCGAGTCGCATAGGAAAAGGGGTCACCATCGTAGAGCACGAGATCGGCATCCTTTCCCGCTTCTACCGAACCGACTCGGTTATCGATTCGCATAATCCGGGCGGCATCGATCGTGATGGCCCGTAACGCACGCTCCGGGCTCAGTCCACTCCGAACCGCTCTTTGAGCCCGCTCGACGAGCGTGACATGAGGTGCGGACTCGTCGTCACCGGATACGAGCGCAAAGGGTATGCCTCGACGGGCCATGTCCGCTGAAAGGGATAGAGTCGCGTCCGGGGCATCGTCTTTATAGAGGTAGTTTCCAGGTGGTCCCAGGAGCACTGGGACCGACGCCTCGGCAAGATGGTCCAGAACGAGTTGAGCGGCCGACGCCCCGACGAGGGCCCAATCCCACCCAAACTCCTCGGCCAATCGACACGCCGTAGCGATCTCATCCACCCGTTCGGCCGAAATGAGCGCCGGGATTTGCCTATCGAGAACGAGAGCCATGGCTTCTTTGGAAAGATCACGAGAGGGTGGGTCATCGCTTACTCTCAGCTTGCCGTACCGCTCGGCGTTGACAAACGCCTGGCGTATGAGACCGACGTTGGCCATTCGGGTGGTCGGAAATTTGCGCTCTTTCCCATAGGTCATCTTGGCTGATTCGGTCAACGCAAGGACCAAGCCGGAGGGAAATCGGACCGTTACCTCCTCGGTCGATCGAACCGTGTGTTTTGAAGATGCCCGTTTGGCCTCCGATGGAATTCGCCGTCCCCGGTCCGGTTTGAACAAGGGTCACGCCGGATTGGAGTGCGTGCTCGAGCATAGGCTCGCGAAGATTGTAGGCATCGATGGCACGAAGGTGGGCTTGATTCGGCCCGCTAACTTCATCCCGGTCATCGTCCACCGGTATCAATCCGCTCAGGCCCAGAGTGGTCCTGGCGTCGATGAGGCCGGGGGTTACCACTTTGGCGGACAGAAGCATCGCACCTGTCGGAGTAGGCCCTCCCGAGTCCGGGTCGACCGACGAGATCTTTCCCTCGCGAACGACAATCACGGCGGGACCGACGGGGTCCGCCTCAGTTGCGCTCAGGATCTTTTCGGCACGAATAACGATCGTTTGAGACTGCACACCAGCGCTACCGAATGCGAGCGCAAGCAGAAGGCTGCATACGGTCCTCACGGCGCACCATCCGTCTGCGTTCGAATCCGATAGCCCGGACCTCTCGTACTCGACCTTGCCTTCGACGATGGTATAGAGCACGTGAGAAAAGGTGGACATCGGATCACCATCGAGAATGACCACGTCTCCGTCCTTCCCGGGAGTCAGCGACCCGACCCGGTCATCGACACGCAGCATCTCCGCCGGGTTGATCGTGATCGCCCGAAGAGCGTCCATGGGCTCCATCCCGAACCGCACCGCGATCTGTGCGTGATGAAGATGATGCTTTTCGAAATCGCTGGCGCTATCCATGGTGAGAGCCACCTTGACGCCGGCTTTGGCCAGGATTCCCGGCGTATATAGAGCGTCGTTGGCAAAGGGTAGATCATCGGCCCGTAGGTGATGTTCACGCCCGACTGCCTATGATGTCGTCGAGCATCTTCCAGCCGTCGAAGCCGTGCTCGATGTTGGCCACCAGATCGAACTCCCGCGCCATTTTGAGTGCATACTGCATTTCGATGGCGGTCTGGGCATGCATGTGAGTCACGAGCTCGCCCGTTAACTGCTTGCCGATACCCTCGAGTTGAAGATCCCGTTCCGGTTCCGGTCCCTTCTTTGCCGCTCTTTTCCCAGCGCTCCCACTTCGCCAGATACTCCTGGCCCTTGGTGAACCACTCCCGCATCTCGGAGGTGCCGGTGCCCATGCGTCGCGGCCATGGACATCTTGTTTCCCGCATCGCGTTTGAGCAGCATGTCGTCCACCGTCGGCTTGGGAGCCGTCTTGACCACGACGATTTGACCGCCGAAAGGCGCGTTGCTGCCCGGGGTCACGAGCAGGACCGTCACGCCCCCTTCGAGCGCCGACGGAGCCACCGTACTGAGGATTCACCGAGTCGAGAATACGCAGCCCCGAGTTCACCCGCTGGCCGAACTCGTGCCGATCCGATCCGCCGCCCCGTTCATCCTGGGTCGTCATGTGGGAGTGGGCATCGATCAAGCCGGGAGTACGTAGCGATCCTTAGCTTCAATGACCTCGATGCCGGCCGGAGCCGTGATAGAAGCGCCGACCTCGACGATCTTTCCGTTTCGAATCAAGATGTCCCCCGTTTCGAGAACACCTTGCTCCGTCATGGTGTAGACGCGCCCTCCCTTTACGAGTAGGTCTTGGCGACAAAGATGGGAGCGCGACAAGCAGGCAAGCGAAGATCGGCCCTATCATTTTTAACGGGCTAGCGGGCTGAATGAGATTTGATTTCTTATCCTCATGGCGTCCCTCAATGCTCCATGTTGTGATAGGTCGGATCGAAAGGGACCTTGCTCGTAGACCAATCGACCGCTGATGAAGACCTTTTCCACAGGTGAAGTGATCTCCAAGGGGTCACCCCGGTACAAAGACGATGTCCGCGTCTTTGCCCACCGCCAAGCTTCCGATCCGGTCCTCGACGCCCAGCATCCGAGCCGGGTTGATGGTCAGCGCTTCGAGCGCCTTTTGGTAAGGCATGCCGTTTTGGACCGCGATTCCTGCATTCACGCAGAAGCAGCTTGGTCTCACCCTTCAAGCCACCAAAAGCGATGGGAACGCCTCGCTCGGCCAACATCGCCGCCGTTTCGTAACGGAATTCGGTCTGTTCGCAAATGTGGTTGTTGATGTGAGCGTAGTAGGTCCCAAGGATGACCGGGATGTTCCCCGTTCCAGAAGCGCCGGCACTTGCTCCTCGAGGGTCATGGACGAAGCTGAAAGGATGAGCCGCAGATCGAACTCGTCGGCGATCCGAATTGCCGTCTCGATATCCATGGGCTCGACGGCATGCATCATCACCGGAATCTCTTTCTCGAGCGCCAGAGTCAGATGCTCCATCTTGTAGTCTTTGGCCGGCGGAGACTTTGCCGTTATCCTGATCGTCCCCGTTTTCGGCCTCTTCCCACTCCTTCCATTTTTTGCGGTAGGCCTCGGCCTTGATGAAGTTCTCCCGCACCATGCCCACGATCCCCATGCGCGTCGTGGGAAACTTCCTCTCCTCGGAACGCGGCGGCTCGCCCAGGTTGATCCTGAGCGCGGCTCGATACTTGACGAAATGGTCTTCGTAGGTCGTTGGTGCGTGGATCTTCACCACCGAGCTCACGCCGTCGAAGACGTTCGTGTCCGTCAGCTTCGTGTTGATGGCCGTCACGCCCCATTCCGCGAGATCGCGAAGGACCCGCTCCGGCCGATAGTCCCGCCCGTAGGGGTCGAAGAAGTCCCCGGCAATGAACTCCGCCCTCATGGTCCCCTCGATGCCGCTGATCTTGTGACCGGGCGCAACGCCCTTCGGCATCGACGATGCCCGGCATGGCCGTTAGTCCGCCGGCGTCGATCATCGTGGCACCCGCGGGAACCGAAACATTGGCCCCAACGGCCTCGATGGTCGTTCCCCGAATCACGATGGTCCCATTTTCGATGGCATTGCCTTCCATGGTCAGTACCTTGGCACCCCGGATCGCCACCGGTTTCTCGTCCGGCGCCCGGGCGAAAACATCGAGGGTCAGGACCGCAAACAAAACGCAGCCGTACGTCAATATGCGTTGCATATGCACCTCACGAGATATTTGTTCGGAGATGAGTCTACGCTCGAGGAAGGATTTCTCAGCGCGTTTAACCTAAGATGATTCAACTCAGCACAACCGCAGCGGACTCCAATGATGACTGGCGGTGGGAATTGTGCTGGAACGCTAACTGATTGTCAAATATGGTTTTTTACGCATGATCGTTGCACAAGCAGTGGTCTGAGAACTGACCCGCTTGACGCACCTGACCCGTGTAATCCCGAATTTTCAAAGTACGCTGTCCCGACGCTCTGGTAGTGGCGTCTTTGTGGGACACTCCTAAGGCGTGTACCAGATCGGCGAGGTATAGGCCCGCTCCTGGGTGATCATCGGAACCTCGGGAGGCATTGTAATACCGAAGCGCTTGGCTTCGTAAGCCGTCCATCGGGGAGTCGGGATCTCGATCACCCGAGCGTAGTAAACGGCTCGTACGTTCGGGTCGAAGTCCGGGTCGGTCCAGACCTTGATCAGCTCGGGAGCGCCGATGGTGTTGGTCCAGGTGGCGTTGGCAACGTCCACCGTGTTGCCCACCGGAGGCAACTTGCCGTCGGTGCCCGGCTTGCGGTCGCCGGACCAGGCGACATCGTAGACCTTCTGTGGCGCTCGCCGCTTGCGTCCACCCAGCCTTTGACGATCTGGATGCGGTCGAGGTTTCCCGAATAAGGGTCTTTGAGAGCCGCTACGAGAAAGTTGGGCGCCTTACCCGCTGGGGCGCTTCGGAGGTCCCCGCCCATGGGTACGCCTTTGGTGTAGCCGATCGCCGCCGGGAGACGGCTCTGAGCATCAGAAGCGGTGAAGTCCCACCCGCCGAAAAAGCGCACCAGCATCCGCGGTCCCGTCGTGGCATAGGTCTCCTTGCGCATCATCGCGTCGAAGATGGCCTCGCGAGTGTTCTCGGTCGCCCACACCGCGGCGTAGCCGGAGGAAACCATGGACCAGCCCTCGTACTTCTTGTCGCCGAGTTGAGCCATCGGGTGTTCCCAGCGTTTCGGGCTCGGCTCCGCGCCGGAGTGTTTACCGAAGAAGTTTTCTTCCTCCGCTGTCGCTAGACCGGTGTGGCTATCGGTCGAGCCGATCATGCCGAACTTGTAAGGATTGACGCCGAGTTTCTGCCTCGAGCTGGAGACCGATCTGCAGGGCCCTCCGTGCGTACTCGTATTGAAGCATCTCGTCCTCTTTGGCCTCGCTGAGGTCGAGGTTGCCCTGGTCCCAGGTCTCGTAGTCGGCGAACTCGTCATTGGGCGACAGGAAGGGGTGGGTCTCACCGTCGCCTTTAATCTGAGTGACTTCGTAGAGAGGCTCCCACTTCGCTCGGGTCTCCGCATACTCGAGGTCCACGCCTACCGGTGAACGACTCGACGAGCGGGAACATGATCCCGTTGGACAAGTTGCCATTGTGAGCAATAGCGAGGAGCCGACCTCCAGTTTTGTCCTGGTAGCTCTGCATCCATCGCCACAGGTCCCGCGGATTGTCGCTGCCCGGCGGTAGCGTGGTGTAGGGCTCCATGACTTCGGCCTTGTTGGCACCGTCGCGATAGACGAGGACCCGATGTAAATTGGCACCGCCAGTATTGGAGGTCCACTCGTATCCGATGAAAGCGGTGAAGCGACCAGGATCGTTATATTTTTCCGCCGCAACGATGGTCTCTTCCCAGGCAGAACGATAGGCCTGACTACCGGGAAGCGACGCCAGCGCGGGAGGAAACTTGTTCTGGGAGAAGGCGACGATGATCTCGACCGCCGCTTCGACGCCCCGTTGACCGCCGGCCTGGATCATCTCGTACCATTTCTTTCCCGTCGGATCGGCAAGCATGGCCGGCTCGCCGGCAAAAAGGCGAGGGAAGAAACCCATGTTGTCGGAGTGGTCGGCGACGACGAGAAAGTCCAAGGGTCGAGAGAGCTTTACCTGTAGACCGGTCGAAGAAGTGAGCTCCTCGCCACGCGCGAACCGGTAGGCATCCTCGGGGACGAGCCGCGCACCGAAGGCGCCCGCATCCATGGACATGCCGGTATGCAGGTGGGTGTCTCCCCAAAAGACCTGCGTCGGGAAGCTACGCCCAGCGTACGGAGAGAAGTGCTTCTGAGCTGGAAATGCATCCCTCAGCCCCTCGACCGGCGGCACCGGGTCCTGCGCCCACGCCGGTGTAACGCAAATCGTGGCGACCAGCAAAAGCAGAATTGCACTGCCCTTCGACGCTTTCTTCATTGTTATCTCCTTGTCCAGCATATTTCTCTGTTTTAAATCACTTTGCCCCCCTGCAACATACCTCACAGCCGGAGAACGAAACAAGACAAAACGACACCTGCAGTTGGCGGCTCAAGGCTCGCAACACTTCTGATTTCATTGGAAGCCTTCTTCCTTGAACGATTCTGGAAACAGCTTCCAAACACATTGAGCCTTCGCTCGTTCCCGGCCCCTTTTTCAAGAGGACCTCGAGCGAAGGCTCGAATCCGGCCTTTTCTATTTTTCCAACATTCGGCCGCATCAGGGCCTTTCGGGAGCAACTCCCTCTGAGTTGTTTCTCCGACAAAAACCAGCATGTCGGTCGGCCCGCCATGCGGAAAACCCAGGGAAGAACCTACCGAGATACCGTTCGACATCAGGTTTCTCGATTTCGAAAGAACGCTTCCCCTTCTCGTTTCAAAGGCTGCGTAGGTCAAAAACCGCTTATCTTCAGAAGCTGCCAAGATGCATTTGTCTCCACAAGTATCCAGTTCGTGGCTTGTGCGTTAATGAATGCAATGCGGTTATCTTAATGACGATACCGGTTGATTTTGTCCGAGTGCAACTCCCATTGGGGTACTACACTTCGATGCGCACCTGTGGCGCACGGTTTAGCTCAGCCAATGGGATGCTCGGGTCTTAGGCTCCGCTCAAGGAGGCGGGTATTGGTCCGCGTCCCCGGACCAGTACGATTGGTACCCGACGACGCGCAGCCTGCGTCGGCCCTCCCATTCATCGTGCTCGACCCTGATCTGTAGACGGGCCTCGACCAGTTCGTCGGGTGAGATCTCGTCGCCTTGGGTGGGGGCAAAGCCGCAGGCGCGGTAAAGTACAACGAGGCGTCGTCGCCCCAGACAAACGCCTTTGGGGCTCGCTCCCTCGACAACGAAGTAGTCAGTGACCCGCTGGTGGGATGTCGAAACACCGTCAAGGCAGTAGACGACCTGGAGCATGCGGTTGCCCTGAGCGCTTCGTCGAAACCCTGCGCTTGTGATGCTTCCGCAGTAGTAACCGGGAGCCGGGAGCTCCTCCGATAGGTCTTGGTGCTCGAAGTAGGTTTTGTGAGTGCTCATCATGTTCCTCCTTGCTCTTCGGCCAGTTGCAGTTGTGGCGTCGAAGATCTAGAGTGGAACAATCGAAAAGTGTGCTCTTTAGATTATTTTTTTTATTTTTTTCGGCAGAATCCGATGGACATTGGTGTTTGGATGCGACCCGAAGTACTGGAGGACAAACTCCAGGCTCAAAACGAAAAAAACACGGAACAAGCTTGGAACTTGGCCCGTTGGCCTACTCGATTATCTGAGGAAGAGGACCACCGACTTTTTGTAGCCGTCAATGGTTCCTGGCGAGGGTTCTTTAAACTCAGCCGAGACGCCCTATATCATCCCGACGACACGCGCACGCCTTTTACACTCTTGTTCGATTCTAGAACTTGGACGTCTATCCAGCACGTGCCGGTCAAACGATTCCGAGGATTCACCTATAAAGTTCCATCGCTTGAAGATAATACTTCCCTGGATTCATCCTAGTCGGCAGCTCTTGTTAGCGGGCCCACCCACCGTCACTCGCTTGCGGGGACCACCGGCAATGAAGCGCCGATTTCTCTTCGGCCTAGGAGTCCGGCACCGGTTCGGTGCCATCGGCAAGACCGGCTCCATTGCCATCATCGAACGATTCTAGAAACAGCTCAAACACATATTGAGCCTTCGCTCCTTTCGTCCGCTTTTCAAGACGACCTCGAGCGAAGGCTCAAATCTAATCTGGGCTTTCTTTATTTTACGAACAAACGGCCTCATCAGGGCCTTTCTGGAGCGAATCCCTCCGAGGTGTTTCTCAGTAAAAACCAGCCCGTCTCTCCGCTATTCACCCTCCCCGTGGAAAACCCAGGGCAGGTCCTACCGAGGGACCCTTCGAAATCCGATTTCTCAATTCCGAAAGAACGCTTCCCGTTCTCGTTTCCAAAGCTGCGTAGCCGAAGCAAATTTCCTCACGGAAGCTGCCAGGATACGTTTGTCTCCGCAAGAATCAAGCCCGCAATCTATATCTACTCTGAATGCTTGTTCGCTTTCATTAAGAGAAGTGCGAGTGATTCTTCCGCGATCAACTCCCATCGGGGTAGTACAGGGTGCTACAAGATACTAAAATATGTCTTCAATCAGACTAAGGGTCCGCTCCATAGAACTCGGTCGATGACGAGGCTCGGGAGAAACTAGCACCTGAACTAGATTAGCAACTCTCTCATCAACTAATAGTGATAAGCATTTATCTTTCAAAAGCATCCCAACGCTGTAAATATCTGCTCTTACACCGTCATATTCGTTCTCTTGAGTCTCGTGAGCATCGTAACGGGTTCTCTTCCTCAAAGCCTTCACCATCCTGTCGTCACCGAATCTCTGGGACAGACTGAAGTCAAAGAGAACAAGTTCTTTGCTACGAGTAAGGCCGATTGCATCTGGTCTAACGTTCCTATAAACGAATCCCCTTGCGTGCAAATCTGCTAAACATCTAACGAGCTCTTTTGCCATCCTTGGGCCCTCAACCGAGATATGATGGAACAGGTCATCGGAATCAAGAACGTCGTCTACTTTAAGTACGTAAAAATCGCCGTATCTTTCATCAAAGCCTAAATCATACGGGGACGGCACAAAATCAAGCTCCTTGTGAAGGTGCAACAACTTCTTCACCTCAACGGTTCCTCGGAAAGATGCATCATCGTCACGACCGTTTAGTCTGACAATAGTGTAGTCGTCATATACATAGTAATCCTGCCGACCAAGAAAACGCTTTAGCCCGTCATATTTTCCTAAACGCATGGTCCGATTTCTTTATCAAAATAAGCGACAACTTAAAAGTTCAGCGACCTGTTTTTCATTGCTACATTTGTCCGCACTCGCTTGACTGAAAGACCAGGGTCAAAAAGCCAATTATTATTGAGTTCTAATGTTTCATCTTGCCGGTATAAAGTCATACCATTCTGCAAGAAGTGCCAGTTCTCTTTGTGTCATCTGCGATTCGATCTCTGTATAGAACTCAAGTATGTCGTCAGCATTCTTGCTACCTAGTGACCAATCACGACCAGGTTCGCGTCCGCGTTTCATCATTGCAATATCCTCGAGTCGTTTATACCTTCGCCATGCTTTAATCGCCTCTTGTGGTCTCTGGCCTCGACGGATCAGTTCTCTACCTCGCTGCAGAAGAGATTGTGTTTTTGTTGCAGCATTATAGTATATCCGTGGTACGGTTGACATTGTCGCGGTCGTCTGGCTGGATCGACCGGGACGTACAACGATTGATAGAATTGGAAGTAACGCTATCGCTTCCACCGCGATCATGTAAATGGTCATTGACAACAGAGCAAACATCGCCCCCACCTCTACGGCGCTCCGAACTCCGCCTACTTGATAGCCTATTACCGCCCCCACAACCATTGGCAGTACTACTACAACCGTTAATGTTCCGACGAAACTGGATAATCCAGATGGGTCCAGGCGATTAATAGGATCGTTTTGAGCGTAGGCATAACGGTGGAGTTCAGGAGGGTCGAATGCTTTCACTGCTGAGGTATCTACACAAGAGAATCGCGCTAGCCTTGGATCATGCCACCTTTGGCGGTTGTAGTAGAAGTACATATTAGTGTCGTATGGTTCGCCAGCAAACTGAAACGGTTGCGGATCTGTTCCCGCGTGATTCAACTCCTCGCCAAATGCGGTGTTCGTGTAGCGGTCGGCTACGTTACCGTTCACATCTGTGAGGACCCGAATGGAGCCCAGTCCATCTGCATGGTAAAAACGTTGATCAGTAGACCTGACAACAGAAAGCAGATCGTCTCCACGTACATAGTAAGAAACGAAGTTCCCAGAATCATCGATATCGGCGACGACACGGCTGAGGGAGTCGGAGGTGTCAACAAGGTAATCCGCTATTGTGGGCGGTCCGTTGGTTGGCGTAATCTCCGTCCGTACCCGATTTCCATCTGCATCGTAGGCATGAGCAACAACCGTTCCATCGGTTTTTTCAACCCGAATCAGCCGATTCGCATAATCCCAGAAATAATCAGCCTCTCCAGATTTTGATGTGAGATGCCCATCGTCATCCCAACCGTAGACCGTATCGTTCTCGGTTAAGAGTCGGTCTCGTTCGTCGTAGGTATAACTAACAGCGTCTGCATAAAGGCCCGTCGTGGTCTGGGTGAGGCGATTCCCCACATCGTCGTACTCGAAGTTCTTCTCATAAAGGAGACCGGACGTTTCGGTGACTTTCTCTCCGGTCAACCGATACAGATCGTCGTACTGATAATCCCGAATAGTACCGTCCGCTTCTTCGGTTTTCTGCCTGTTCCCCGATGGACCCAGTGTGTACTGATACGACTGAATGACACCCGATGGGCCCGTCGTGGTTAGATTCTCCAGGCGGTTGAGATTGTCATAGGAATAGGTGGTTTCAGTTTCGTTGGGATAGGCCATCGACTCGCGGTTGCCATTCGCGTCGTAGGCGTACTCGGTGACCTTTCCGTTAGGGTCCGTGACCGTTTCTAGGCGATTGG
>CAVROO010000013.1:0-91216 GCA_963722765.1 uncultured Acidobacteriota bacterium | reverse complement strand
GAGAATTAGCATCAAAAGCAATTTGAATTGCGTGTGAAGGCGTTTTTCGATTGCTTGGAAGCATTTATCTAGCATAAGGCGCTACAGCGAAAGCAGCGGTTCTGGCGCTCGCGGCGGTAGGGGAGCGGTAGGGGAATGTGGGTGTTCTTGGGTCGGTTAAGGCGTACTCCAGAAATCCCCTACCGGATAGAGCAATCGCCACCTTTTGGGCAACCAAGCAAACTGCGTGACCACTCACCCACCCTCAAGCAGCGACGTCGCCACCTCCTGCCTTGGCGACCCACTGAGAACACCTCCGAGTCAGGTGCTCACCCAGAGGTTCCAGACCTGGCGCTGCTTGAGAGAGGAGCAGGGCGTGAGCGACGGGGACGAAATCTCCGCCCGCTTCCTCAACCTATGGACGGGTCGAACACCGCCATAGTGCAGTCATTTAAGGCAGGCACTGCGATGGAGCGCCAGCAGAGGCAAGGTTTGTTCACAAAAAAATCCCTGGCGTGTTCGACTCCGCCAGGGACATGCTCTCCCGTCGCTCATCACGACTCTTCAACGCTATTAGGCATTTACACTCAGGGCATGGGGTGATTGCCGAGGTGTTCATGAGGACACCCTCAAGGCACCTCACCCACCCTCAGGACACCACCCAACCGCCACCTCCTGCCGAGCAACCCACTGAGGCACCGCTTGGTCAGGGCTCCCCTGGGAATCAGACCCTGCTGATCGGACAGGTGAGGAGGGTGACGCAGTGCTTGCCGACCTCGTAGCGGAAGTGCTGACAGGTGATAAGACGCTTGAGGAGCGGGAGGGTTTCAGGACATTCCACTCAAGGAACTCCCATTCCTCAGCGGGGGCGCAGGTGGCACGGGCGGGCAGCAGGCATCGCACATGAGCGGATACACCTGTACTACTCGCAATCGGGTGGTGAGGTCAGGAGTCCATTGAGTTCCTTGGCACTCCAGGCAGTCGCGAAGACCCTGCAAGATTCTGCACAACAGGCATAACCCAGACCAGCAGGAGAAAATGGGACTGTCCCAGCGACCGACTCTCTCTGATCCGACAATCTCAACACCCATGCTAAGAGCAGGAGGTGGATTTGGGAATCGGACGCCTTAGCAATAGGTTCTGAAACCTCTGAAACCTGTTCCCTCAAACAAACGGCTCTTCAATCGACGGACTCTGGGGTGAGAAAAGCTCGACTCCGTCCTCTGTGATATACATGCAGTCCTCGATGCGGACGCCGAACTCTCCTTGAATGTAGATGGCCGGCTCGTTGCTGAAGCACATGCCGGGCTGGAGCGGTGTCTTGTTGTCGCGGACCAAATAGGTCCACTCATGGACGTCCATGCCGATGCCGTGTCCGAGGCGATGTTCGAAGTGTTTGTAGTCGGGTCCGAAACCACCATCCGTGATCACTTTGCGCGCTGCCGCGTCGACGGCCTCACAGGGCACGCCGGGTTTCGCCGCCGACAGCGCCGCACTTTGGGCTTCCTTGGTCAGGTTCCAAACTTCTCGCTGTCGTGCCGAGGGCTTTCCGAAGACAATCGTTCGGCTGATGTCGGACCAGTAGCCTTCGACCTCACAGTTACCGTCCATGAGTATGGTGTGGCCTTCCTGGAGTGTCGGAGGTTCGGTGCTTCCGTGAGCATAAGCAGAGGATTCGCCGAAGTGACCGTACGAGTCCACCTTGAACGCCAATTGTTGATGGGCCGCTGTCGCGATCTTGCGAAAATCAATCTCCGTCATCCCTTCCCAAAGCGAGGCAATGACGGCTTTGTACGCGGCCGTGGTGATGTCGTTGGCCTTCCGCATAAGCGCGATCTCGGTAGGTGACTTGATCGATTCTGCAGCCTTTAGTCACCGGGTCGGCAATGACGAATTCGACACGAGGAGACTCTTTTCGGATACCGTCCACGAGGAAATAGCGGGTCATCTCTTCGATCCCGACTTTGCCGGCTGTAATACCGCGATCCTTGAAGATCTGTGCCACCCGCTTGTACGGACTGACGTGCTCGTGCCACGTGCGGATGTCGTCACCGAACTGGATCATCTGTCGAGCACGTCCTTCCTCAAAGGCGGGACAAATATACGCCGGCTCGCCTCGGGCGGGCAGAATAATGGCGAACATCCTTTCACGAGGTCTCCATCGGATACCGGTGTAGTAGAAGAAGCTGGCTCCAGGTTCGATATAGAGGGCGTTCATTCCATTTTCGGCCATCAGTTTCTGAGCCTTTTCTATCCGTCCCCGTCGCTCGGCTTTGGAGATAGGAGTGATGCCGTCCGCCATAGGTTTCAGCCTGCGAATCGGCTCCGGTAGCTCTTGTTGGGTCGAAGCGCGGCTCGTCTTCGAGCTCAGTAGCGCAAGACTCGCGGCGCCTGCCGACCATCTAAAGAAATCTCTCCTGTCCATGCACATGGCGAACCTCCTATTATTGATGGGTTTATCGAGAGAACTTGTACGGTGACCTGAAATCGTTTCCTGATACGTTCGATAGTCCCCGCATAAACGGCCCGTAGTCTAAGGGTTTTATTATCGTAAGTGATCTCGACGCCATACGGTTGGTGTTTCAATACCTCGTCAGCATCTTCAGGGTCGATCTCACACGTCAGCGAAACACATGAATATAGAAAATGGGACTCTTGGTCGTAGACGATGTTCGTGACGCTGGCTGGCGGAGGGATTCCTAAAAATTGCTCGAAACGTTTTTCGGGTTGTGCTCGATAAAGGGTGATTCCAACGACGGTTGACGCAGCCAAAAAAATGGGCACGGTTGCTGCTGCTATTTGGCGCATGTATCCCCATTTCAATCGTTCGGTGACAACAAGGGTAACGGGGAGCCGATTTGCGCAACCTGCTGCAAAATAGAATGCTTTTCTTGATCAGATGCGCCTGCGTAATCGGAGATTAGCTTCTCGAGTTTCGCCGACGCATATGAACCCGCTGGTGTCGCGTCTTGCGCCGTAGCGATGAGGAAAGAGGCGATTGCACCGAGCAACGTAATCGTCCCTGTCATACGCTTCACTATCGGCTGATAGCATCACTTCCGAAAGTAGACCGGTTTTTCCGGCAACGCGTCGATTTCCACGACCCGCCCGTCTTTTCATCACCGTATTCAGCTTCCGAATATTGCTTATGTTCTGCAAGGGATCGGCGTCCAGAATGAGTAGATCCGCCCGTTTGCCCACTTCGAGGGTTCCGTATTCTTCGATGGCGCCGCAGGCTAGAGCCCCATTTCGGGTGGCGGCGACAATGGCGTCTACAGGTTCCATACCGAGCTCGACCAAACCCTCGATGGCGTAGATACTCCCTGGTCCCGGATCTTGGTATTCGGGTTTGGGTCCTCTGACAAACTCCGGGGCGGCGGAGCGGTAGTCGTCCGTTCCGATCGTGACCCGGCAGCCACCCTCGATGAGCTTGATGGCATTCTTGCGCCGCATCTCGAGCGGCTCGCCGAGAGCTTCCTTTCTGCGGATTATTTCCGCCGTGGTGAGGGTCCTTTCCTTTGCGTTTCCCTGATGGCCGGTGAGTGGATCTTTCAAATCTTCCTCGGCTTGCTTTTTCTTTTCGAGATGTTCTTGCCAAGCCGGGCCGGTCATGGTGCTGACCAGCATCGAGCAGATGACGCCGCGCTCACGAAAAAGCTCAATCAATTCGTCCGGCATCTCGAGGCCGTCGAGTAGCTCCGGGTGCTGCACGAGGTCCACTCCTGCGAGTAAAGAAAGCCGCAAACCTTCGGGACTGGTGGAGTGCGTCTCGGCAATGAGACCGCGGCGATGCACTTCCTCGACGAGGGCTTTCTGAGCTTCAGGGGAAAAACCGATAAACGTGGGATGCGAGAAATGTCCCGTTCCTCCATATTTAACGAAGTCTACGCGCTTATCCATGTAAGCGTTGATGGCCACGCGAAGCTCGTCCGGCGTCATGAGCATGAGCTCTTCGCCGGCGCCCTGACTTACGAGCTCGTTCATTTGTTCCTGGAAAAGGGTCAGACCCTGGGGGGGGATCAAGCTGAAGGAGATAGAAAAAGGCCCGCCCCATCCCACGATGTTTCCCGCGACTTGAATACGTGCGCCTACCTTTTTGCCCTTTGTGATCGCGTCGCGGACAGCGACGAGAGGAGGCAGAACGCCGTAGCTGTCGCGAACGGTGGTCACACCGTACTTGAGTTGAAGCTGAGCGGCTTCCAGAACGACTTCCTCGTGACGATCGTGGTAGCGAACCAACGTCTCGTACCGTTCCTTAGTATGACCGCCATAAAGGGAAAGGTGCACGTTGGTGTCGATGAAGCCCGGAGTGACGAATTTTCCCGCCCCGTCGATGCGACGGACGGTGGCCGGGATTTCAACGGAAGCTCGTGGCCCGATGGCCTCGATGCGGCCGTCCTGGATGACGATGGTCCCATCTGAAATGGGAGCTCCTCCGTTCCCGTCGATGATGGTGGCGCCGACGATCGCCACCGGTTCCTGAGCCGTGGCCAAACCTAATGGGAGGAGGGAAACAGCCAATAGGATAAATGAGTATCTGCTTGTCTGTATTTGCACCTTGACCGTCCTTGTTCGTTGTTTTGAGTAGTAATTGTATAGCAGGCAAGGCGGGTACGCCCTTGCTTTTCGTTTCTCGGACCACTATTCTCCAGACCGCGTGGTGCAGTACACAAGGAGGCAATGAATATGGGCGGTCTGTTCGGAATCGCATCGAAAGAAAGCTGTATCGAAGATCTCTTCTACGGAACGGATTACCACTCCCATTTGGGCACTCGCCGCGGCGGGTTGGCGTCCCTCAACGGCGCGGGTTACACCCGTTTCATCCACAACATAGAAAACGCCCAGTTCCGCTCCAAATTCGAGAGCGACATCCTCAAGATGGAGGGCGACAAAGGGATCGGGGTCATCAGCGATACGGATGCACAAGCCACTGCTCATCGGATCCCACCTCGGTAACTACGCGATCGTAACGGTGGGGCGGATCAACAATATGTCTCAGCTGGTGGCTGAGGCCTATGACAAACGGGCGAACCATTTTTTAGAAATGGACGGAGGGACCATCAATCCCACCGAGCTCGTGGCGACCTTGATCAACCGGGGAGAGACCTTTGTCGAACGGGATTCGACAGGCACAGGAGAAGCTCGAAGGCTCCTGCACACTGCTTCTCCTGACCGATGACGGAGTCTACGCGGCCCGGGACCGCCTCGGCCGAACCCCTCTTTCCATCGGCGAAAAAGACGACGCCCATTGTGTAACGTTCGAGACCTGTGCGCTTCCCAACCTGATGTATCGCTTCAAATATGACTTGGGCCCGGGAGAAATCGTGCTCGTCACGCCCGAGGGATTCGAGCAAAAGGCTCCACCGGGCGAGGAGCACCGGATCTGTTCCTTCCTGTGGGTCTATTACGGGTACCCCGCTTCGACCTACGAGCGCATCAATGTGGAGGTAGTCCGAAACCGCTGCGGCGCCGCCCTGGCGCGTCGTGACGATGTGGAAGTGGATCTCGTGGCCGGGATTCCCGATTCGGGCACGTCCCATGCCATCGGCTACGCCAACGAAGCCGGTATTCCTTACTCCCGGCCTTTCGTCAAATACACGCCTACCTGGCCGCGGAGCTTCATGCCCCAGGTGCAGGATGTGCGGGATCTCGTGGCGCGTATGAAACTGATTCCGGTCCGAGGCCTGATTCAGGACCGGAGATTGCTCTTCTGTGAGGATTCCATCGTCCGCGGTACTCAGCTCCAGGATACCATCCGCCGACTTTATGACTTCGGCGCCAATGAGGTGCATATGCGGCCCGCCTGCCCGCCGCTCATCTATTCCTGCCCTACCTCAACTTCTCGCAATCCAAGTCGGAGCTGGACCTGGCCGGGCGACGGGCTATTCTCGAATTGGAGGGCCCCAATGATGTGGAGCTCGCCGAATACGCCGACGCTTCTTCAGACAAATACGCCGCAATGGTGGACCGGATACGGAATCGGCTCAACCTGACCACGTTGAGATACCAAGCTCTGCCCGATATGGTCGAGGCCATCGGTAAGCCGAAGGACAAGCTCTGCACCTATTGCTGGGACGGTGTGGGGTAGGAGACGTGGGGTGCCATGGTGACACCCAAGACAGGACGACGTAGCGTTCGCTTCCAGTCCTTTGCTTTCGATCTCGATAGTCGAGAACTGAGCAAGGAAGGTCGTCCCGTCAAGCTCCACCCACAACCGGCGCGGGTGCTCGCCCTTCTGCTCGAGCAGGCCGGGGAGATCGTCGATCGAGAAGAAATCCAAAAAAAGGTTTGGGGCGATAGCCACGTCGACTTCGACCTGGGTATCAACTCCTGTATCCGCCAGATCCGGATCGCTCTAGGAGACGACGCGGAGAAACCACAGTACGTCGAGACGGTCACGCGCGAGGGGTATCGGTTCATCACGCCCGTTGAAGACGACTCCAGGGCGGAGACGCGCCCTCAAAAGAGCGCTCGGTTATGTAGCGATTTCCGCGCTTTTTGCTCTTATTGGAGTCCTCGGTTGGATCGTGCTCTCGCGTGATGGGCCGAGGGAGGATTCCCCTCTCGAGTCGCGCACCTCGCCTTTCACCACACTTCCGGGTGATGAATTCGATCCGGCGATCTCGCCGGACGGCAATTTCGTGGTGTTTGCCGCGAGTGAAGGACCCAACGCCACCGATCACCTATATGTCAAGCAAATCGGAAGCGACAAGATTTTGCAGCTCACCGATGCCGAGGCGAATGACTTCAGTCCAGCCTGGTCGCCGGACGGGCGCCGGATTGCATTTCTACGATACGTGGAAGGCGAAGTCGGAAGCGAGATCTTCACTGTTCCGGTTCTCGGCGGACTGGAGCGTCAACTCGTTTCGATTGCGACGAGATACGAAAGCGGCCCCGCTTGGAAACCGGGACTCGACTGGTCACCGGACGGCCAAATGCTGGCTTTCGCGGACAAAGAATCGCCGGACGAACAGGACGGTATTTTTCTCCTGTCACTCGAAACGATGGAGAAGAAGAGGTTGACCACACCGCCTGCCCATGAGGCCACGCGCGACAGCCTGCCTGCTTTTTCGCCGGATGGTCGATGGATCGCGTTCAAGCGGGGGAGAAATGTAACGGGACATCAAATCTACCTCGTTGAGATCTTCGGATGGTGCGCCGAGGCTCCTTCGTGAACCGGTCAGCGGCTTGATCCACGGCTTGGATTGGGTCTCGGACGGGTCGGCCGTTGTCTTTGCCTTTCAGGGATTGGGGGGAAAAGGACTGGAGCGTGTTTCGCTCGAGGGAGGAAAAGTGTCCAGGCTGAGAGCGGGAGAAAACTCAGCGATTTCGGTCTCCATCACTGGAAACAACTTGGTCTACACGGATCATCCGGGCACGAACTGCAACATCTGGCGCATGCCGGGCCCCGGTTCGATCGATCCTGCGGCGGCGCACGACAAGGTCTTGAGCTCGACCCGAATGGACTGGCAGCAACGGATTTCCCCCGACGGTACGACGTTGGCGTTTACATCTTGGCGGAGCGGCTACCCGACGGTCTGGACCTGCGACGTGGACGGTAGCCCGTGCTCGAAATTGACGGACGACGGGTCCGGCAGTCCAAGTTGGTCTCCCGATGGGCGGCTCATCGCCTATACCGCCGACGATGAGGAAAAAAACAGGGACGTTTATGTCATCGGTGCCGACGGTGGGTTCGCGCGGCGTTTGACTACAGAGGAATCGGGGGAGGGGGTTCCCAGTTGGTCCAAGGACGGACGCTCGATCTATTTCACATCGAGTACCGGGGAGCTGCAGATATGGAAAATCCCCTCCGAGGGTGGCCAACCGGTTCAGATCACCACCGGCGGGGGGATGGAGCCGATCGAGCACGGTCGTTTCATCTATTACGTCAAGTTTCGTGAATCTGCTGCCTACAAGTGGGTCGACCTTTGGCGCGTGCCGATTGAGGGTGGTACCGAGGAGCCCGTCTTGACGGATCTCCTCTTCGAGCGTGGCAACTGGACGGTTTGGGAAGAGTCCATCGTGTTCCGAGATTGGGTCGTTGAAGGCGGCCCGTGCTCTATGAGAAGGTTCCATTTGGAAACGGGGGAGATCGAGAAACTCCACGAATTCGATACCACAGCCGGCTTTTGCTTCGGGACCTCCGTCTCGCCGGACGGCCAATGGATCTATTATTCGAGAGGCGAACCTTCCAGAAGGTCCGACATCATGTTGGTGGAGAACTTCCAGTAAGGATGTCAAGTCGGCCGACGTCGCGCCGCCAGTCGTCTCAAGAACCGAACCCAGCCACTCCACTTCGCTGGATGTTCGACACGGCCGTCTACGGTACGAACCGCTTTGTCGAGTGCGTCTTCGAGGAGCGCGTCGTGAAGCGGCCGCACGATGAGCATCCAGCGAAGCCATGCCGGGAAGCTACACTTGGCGTCGATGACGTGTTTCAAGACCGATGTTTGGCCGTTGTCTTTGATTTCGAAAAAATGCACACCCTGGAATCCGCGGGTCAGCCCCCGTTCCGGATCGAATCGAAAAACGATCCGTTGGCCATGCGTGTACGCGTCCACTCGATAGCGCACGGGACCGTGACCTCCCGCCGCTCGCGTCGAGAGCGGCCGGTCGAAGCGCATCGGGGGCCAGCGGTCGTGAGGCCAAAGGCGATCGTTGTCACCGGCCAGACCGTCAATGAGAGAACCCACCGTGCTCGCGGGCGCCGGTAGCTCTCTTTCGTGAACGTTGAGGACTCTCATAGATGATTCTTCTTCCAAGGCCGGTTTCGATACCAATCGAGCGAGACCACGTCCCCGACGGGTCAACGCGTCGTAGGTCCATAGCGACCGAGCGGCCAACCGAGGGGAATTACCGCGCAAGGCGTCACGCGTCGTGGAAGCCCGAGAATTCGCCGGGCCGACCTCGTGCTCCACAGGGGTAGCGTGATCAGAGCTGCACCCAGCCCGACGGCTCGTGCCGCGAGCAATAGGTTTTGGACAGCGGGGAAAATCGATCCGTAAAAGGACGTCACGGCCACCGGTGGAAACCATGGACGACGCCCTTTGAGGCAGGCCACAATAATTACCGGGATCTCCTCGAAGTGATCGGCCTGCCAGCGCACAGCGTCGAGAATGCGCTGCGATTTGGACTCGCCAGCTTTGATGCGGCGGCCTATCTTTTCATAGATTCCGAAGGCTTGGCGGTTTCGCCTGGCGAGTTTTGCCTTCACCTCCGGGTCGCGTACGATGATGAACTCCCAGCTCTGGGCGTTGGAACCCGTGGGTGCCTTGAGGGCGAGCTCGATGAGACGCAGCACCAGCTCATCGTCAACGGCGTCGGTTTTCAGCCGGCGTATCGCCCGCTGAGTCGTGATGGCTTCTTCGAGAGGCATTTGAAATGACCAGTCTCATGATCTCCCTCATCGTTTCGAACCGGCAGTGAGCTGCGCATTGGATTCTTCGAACAGACGCATGTTTTTCTCCACGTCGTAACGGCGTTCGAGCAATGTTTCCGGATCCCATTCGCTCCGTTCCGCGCCGAAGAAGTCTCCGCCGTAAACATGGATGGCACCCGTCATACGTGGCACCGGATTGGTGACCGAGTGAATGATTTCTTTCCCCAGCGCCGTCACCTCCCCTACGCAAAGCTCCTTCGCACCGGCGGCTTTGATTTTTCCCTCGTCGTGGTCCGGCAACCGGTGCCAAAAGATGTTGTCTTCTCTTCCCGTATAGATCCCGATGACCGCCCACATCTCGTGATTGTGGGGCATGAGCGTCATGTGCGGTCCCCAGACGAGATTGAGAATGGTGAGCTCTTCCGAGTGGTAGAGTTTCTGTACTCCGGCACGCTCGGGCTCCCCGAAGCCTTTCAACACTCTTCTTGGCTCGGACACCGCGCGTTCGATAACTTCACGCATGGCCTGTTGCGCGTTGCCCTGAGCGTTCGCCTCGAGGCAATCGGCGACGAATCGCTCGACATCGATAGAATCGGACATGGTCCACCTCCTGTCCCGAGCGCTATTACACCTGTTCGGGCTCCTCAGTTCAAATTCCGCCATGGAATATGAGACGATGAGGCGGTCTCGGAGGTATGGAACATGGTTGAGCGCAGGACGTTTCTATCCCAATCCCTTCTCGCGGTAGGAGGGATCTCTTTTATCTCGCCTTCCATCCGCGGGATGGTTTCGGAAGTTAAGCCCGACGGCGTCGAGGAATGGATTGCATCGATCCGGGAACAAATCCCGGTAACTTCACGTGGCCTCTATTTCCAAACGGGAGGGATCGCCCCCTCACCACAGGCGGTCATAGACGAAATTAAAGCCAAGCTCGATTTCCAGAACCAGGGCCCGGCAGATCCGCGCTTCTCGACCGAAATGAGTGAGGTCGAGCCCCGGTTGAGGGCCCATCTGGCGAAGGCTTTCGGTGCCCAGACCGAGGAGGTGGCGCTTACCCACAGTACGTCCGAAGGGATCAACATCGTTTCGTGGGGTGTGGACTGGCAACCGGGCGACGAGATCATCGTCAGCAATCAAGAGCATCCGGCGAACGTCATCCCCTGGTATAACTTTCGTGATCGCTTTGGTGTCACGACGCGTCAAATCAATCTGGATGCCGGCACCGATCTTCTGTCGGAGGTTAAATCGGCGTTCGGTCCGAAAACGCGGATGGTTAGTGTGAGCCACGTTTCGAGAAATAACGGCCGGACGATCCGAACCGATCAATCGATGGAGCTTGCGGAATTTCTACGCCAACGAAATGTTCGCTACCATCTCGATGGGGCTCAGGGGCCGGGATGCGTACCGGTCGATTTCTACGGCCTCGGTTGTGACTACTACAGCACATGCGGCCACAAGTGGTTGCTGGGCCCGAAAGGAACGGGTGCTCTTTTCGTCCGGCGGAAGATTCTCGACGAAACACGGCTCAGCTGGACCGGCTCCCATAGCCACGCCACGATGGATTACGCGGGCAACTACGAGCTCAAACCGAACGCTTCTCGCTTCGAGTTCGGGACACGGGCGCTCGCCGATTTTGCCGGTTTCGATCGAGCTCTGACCTGGATGGAAGCGGTCGGTCTCGAAAGAATCTACGAACGCATTCAAGACCTTGCAGAGTTTGCCATCGAGCGGACGGACAAGAGTCCCAAGCTCGAAGTCGCCTCGCCGAGGACCCGAGAGGACCGCTCCGGTGTTTTCGTCCTTCGATTGCCGGAGGGAAGCGACGCGACGCAAATTTATAGAGAGCTTGCCGAGGAGAAGAACATACTGACTTCTCCCGTGAGGCGAGAACGCGACCTGCGTATCGCCATCCATTTCTTCAACACAAGAGACGAGATTGAGCAGGCGTTTCAAGCCGTCGAAGCACTTTGTTAGTACGGGTCGAGGAGGACTTCATGAATCTGAGAACGGCGATCCTTTTCTCTTTGGTCTTCATATCGTGTGCCTTGGTTGCAGTGGCTCAGGAACCGCTTACGCTGGAAGGTATCGCTCGGGATACCGCCGATTGGATCGGGACTTCGCCCTCGGAGGTGTTTTGGTCCGAAGACGGTGAATCCATCTATTTCATGTGGAATCCGGAAGCGAACGACGAGCCCGACTTGTACGTGGTTCCGAGAGACGGCGGTCAACCGGAGAAAATACCGCTCGATAGACGTCGATTCATCCCCACAGACGCTGGAGAACGGAACCGTAGCGGGTCACACAAAGTGTACGAAGCCTACGGCGACATATATCTCTTCACCGTTGCTACCGGCGACGTCCATCAACTGACGGATACGGAAGCAGGGGAACGAAATCCACGCTTCACCTATGACCAAAAGGCCGTCACGTTCGAGCGCGACCAAAATTTGTTTCTCGTTTCTATCGACGAAGGTGGTGTTCGTCAGCTCACCAACTTCAAGACCGGCAAAGACCCGGAAGATGAACCGGAAGGAACGAAGCTCCAAGAGTATATGGAAGACCAACAGACGGAGCTCTTCGAATACATACGCGAGACCGAACGTCTCGAGGAAGAACGAAAAGAGCGCGAGAAGGAGGGCCGGGGACCGCGAGTAGACCCTTATTACCTGGGAGATAAGCGTGTGTCCGATTTGGCGCTTTCTCCGGACGGAAACAACGTCACCTTCATAGAGGAAGATCGAGACGCGGCGGAAAAGGGAAGAGTTGTAGATATGCCGGAGTACGTGACGGAAACCGGTTTCGTGGAGATACGGAACTTGACCCGCGGCTCGGGCTATCGCCGCGTCAAGGCGGGCGAACCGGTCGACCGTTACCGTCTGGGAGTTATGGAGACAGCCAACGGTACGATCCAATGGTTCGACCATGGTCAAAAAAACCGGGCGGTGAACTTCAATGCTCCGGTGTGGTCTCACGACGGCTCCAAGGCCGTCGCCTGGGCGGGATCGGTTGACCACAAAGACGCCTGGCTCTTGCTCCTGAATCTGGAGGACGGAACCTCGCGGCCGGTGGTTCACGAGCATGACGAGGCTTGGGTGCGTGGTTTTCGGACCGGCCGTTTCAATCTACGCGACGATCTCGCTTACGGTTTCATGCCCGATAACGCGAGCGTTTATTTCATGTCCGAGCGCGATGGATTCTTCCACCTCTATGTCTCGGATCTCGAAGGTGGAGAACCCAGGCAGCTTACGCGGGGGCAGTTCGAGATCGCCGAGCTCGGTATGTCCCACGACAAAACGACGTGGTACTTCACATCTACCGAGGTGCACCCGGGTGAGCATCAACTCTACTCGATGCCGATTCAAGGGGGTGAACGTAGCCGGATAACCAAGAAGTCGGGATGGTTCGGTTACACCTTGTCGCCTGATGACAAATACTTGGCCCTGACCTACGGTACTGCGACGATGCCGAGCGAGCTTTTCGTCATGCCGAATCGTCCCGGCGCTTCCATGAAGCAGTTGACTGTTTCCATCACGGAGGAGTTCCGGAGCTATCCCTGGCGCACAAGCGAAATCGTAACGTTCGACGACGGGGAAGGCCACACCATCTACGCTGATTTATGGAAACCGGAAAAACCACATCCGTCTCGGGCGGCGATCATCCGCGTGCACGGGGCCGGCTGGGCTCAAGGCGTTTACCGTCGCTGGTCCAGCATGACTCCCTTTTATCATTATTTGCTTCAAGAGGGTTACACGGTGCTCAACTTGGACTACCGGGGAAGCCGAGGGTACGGGCGCGACTTCCGTACCGGTATCTACCGTCATATGGGAGAGACGGAGATTAAAAGCGCCCTGGCGGCGGTCGAGTATCTTGTCGAGCACTGTAACGTCGATCGAAAACGAATCGGTTTGTTCGGCGGAAGCTACGGCGGCTTTTTCACCTTGATGGCCCTTTTCAAGTATCCAGGCGTTTTTGCCGCCGGAGCGGTGCGTGCACCCGTGACCGACTGGGCACACTATAACCACGGATACACGACCCGGATCTTGAACAATCCCTTCGATGATACGGAAGCCTACGAACGAAGCTCACCCATTTACTTGGCGGACGGCTTTCAGGATCATCTCTTGATTCAGCACGGCGTCGAGGACGACAACGTGCATTTTCAGGACTCGGTTCGGCTGGCGCAGCGACTTTTGGAGCTCAAGAAAGACAACTGGGAGATCATGATTTATCCCGTCGAAGCCCACAGCCTGAACAACGAGGAGTACAACCGTCTCGACGTCATGCGCCGCCGCGTCAAGCTTTTCAACCGCGTGCTGAAATGATGGATATGGGGACCAACACCTACCGGTATTTGGCGGAGATGTTGTCGACCGTTCCATCCTCACGCATCTTGCGGAGTGTTGCCTGGAGTTGGTCGATGAGCGCATCCGGGGTTTGAAGGTTGAATGCGAGATACATCTCGGATCCCGCTTTGAAAGTGAAGACGTTTTCGAGGTCCGAGAGACCGAGTTGTTTCGCGATGTAGGCGCCCTTTCGGTCCCCCACCGCCCAAAGGTCGATCCGACCGGCGCTCAGCTTTTTTGCATTGAGCTCGTCATCCGAGGTGAGGTCGAGAGTTAAAGAAGCGTCCGACTGTTGTAAAAACTCGGCAAGGGCATCCCCCTGGTAACCGCCGATCCTGTAGTCTTTCACATCTGCGAGTTTGGATATGTTTAGGTCTCGTCCTTCTTTCGCGAAAAATACCCATTCTTGCAGGACCAGCGGTCCTACCCATTTGAAGTGATCCTCGCGGTCCGCGGATCTTGTGGTGGAGTAAACGGCGTGGTCTGGACGAGTTTTGGCCGTCTCGAAAGCTCGTTTCCACGGGTAGAGGGCGATCTCGTACTCCACGCCCGTGCGCTGGAAAAGCTCGTGAACCATTTCGGTGGAGATACCGACAATCCTGCCGTCGATCGACATGTTAAACGGCGGATATTCCTCGGTAGCGATTTGGATCTTCTCAGCCAGCGCGGCGGTCGCGAAACACGCAGAGATGGCGGTAGTAAGCATCAAGCTCTTGAGCTTCATCGCTTTTCTCCATTCGAGAGGTCCAACGTTCGAACCTGCGCGACGATTGGATTGTTTCGTGAAAATAAGACCTTGTTTAAATTCTACCGCTGGGAGATTCGCTGTCAAATCGGTAGAGCGATAGTCAGATGAGGCGAGCCCAGAATGTCATTGAACTTTTGGCGAATCTAACTCACAATAGAAGTAGTCGGCTTGCTCTGGTCTTGTGCGGAAACATGCGGCCAGTGTCGCGGCGGTTCCGGTCTAATTTATAGAAAATTAAGCGGTTAGACTCTATTGCCCTGATATTTCGGACGAGGGTTGGACGCGCATGTCGTGAACGTCATCTGATGACATGACAACGGAGGTTTGGTCTTGAAGCTCGACAACATCGGGTCGCGGTTAGTTCTACAAGTCACTCTGGTTATCGTTGTCGTCATGGTTCTTTTCGGCTTCGTTCAAATAGCGCGAGAGACCGGTGCAGAGGGAGACCTTCTAGAAAAAAAGAAGCAGCTCGTGCTCGAGCAACTCACGATTGGACTCGAGCGCGCCATGTGGAACCTCGATAAGGAACAGGTAGATAGAATCGCCCGGTCGTACCTCCTGGATCCCGATATCCTTTCCATCCGGGTTATGGAAGGTGCCGATGTGATGAGCCACCTCGCCAAGGAAGCTCCGGACAGCGAAGCGATTCAGGCCCTTGACAAAAGCGAGGCAGGCATCGACTGGAAGAATTCAGACACCCTCAGTACCTCGCTGAAACGTGAAAACAGCCAGACCGGCTCTCTCCAGATTGTGTTTTCGACCCAGAGAATCACCGATCGGCGAAACGGAGCTATCTTCGCGATTACGGTAGGCGTCATCGCCTTGATTCTCTTTGAAGCACTGGCCACCTTCGCGTTGGTCCAGCGAACTGTGTCTCAGCCGCTCATAGGACTCACCCAAGCTGCCGAGCACATTGCAACGGAGGATATGACCGTTCTCGTTGCCGAGGTCAACAAGGTGGCGGGCGGCGACTTGACTCGCCGGGTGGTTCTCTCCGAACGTCGGGTTCCCGAGGATTTCAGGGGCGAGATAGGAAGAATGGCTCGCGCATTCAACTCGATTCGAGGAAAGCTCGGTGAGGTAGCCCAGGCTTTTAATAGCATGTCGGGAAACCTACGGGACATCGTCATTCACGTCCAGCAGGCCGCTGACGGTGTCGGGGGCGGAAGCGAGGCGATAGCCCAGGCAAGTAACACCGCGGCACATAACGGAGAAGCCACTGTTTCGGCGGTGGAGTCGATAACGGCCACGATTCACGAGATGAATGCGAACATACAGAATGTGGCCCGGAGCACACAATCGCAATCTTCTGCTACGACGGAGACTCTGGCTTCGATCGACAGTTTATTGAAATCCGTTCGGACGGTCGCGACGGCCGGGGAGCAGCTTGTAAGCGTCGCTAAAAGCTCTGACCGGGCGGTTCGGGAAGGCCAAGGGTCCATGATTCTAGCGGCCGAAGGAATGGGGGAGATTCGAGACGTCATCAAAACCTCATCCGAATTCGTCGAGAGTTTGGGCAGTACTGCGGACGACATTGGGAAAATTGTGGGGGTCATCGAAGATATTGCCGAGCAGACCAATCTTCTCGCTTTGAATGCCGCCATCGAAGCGGCGCGGGCCGGGGAGCACGGGCTCGGCTTTGCCGTCGTTGCCGAGGAAGTCCGAAAACTATCCGAGCGAAGTGCGAAGTCCACGGGGGAGATCTCCGATTCTCGTTCGCAACATCCAAGCGCACGTGACGAACGCCGTGCGGAACATGTCGCGAACCACCGGTATCGTGGAACAAGGCATGACTCGGACCGAAGACTTGACGGCCAGCCTTCAGAGGATAGACATGGCTGTCTCGGAAGTGGCCAAATACTCCGTGGAAATCGGAAACGCTACCTCGGAGCAATCGGCCGGAGCGCAGCAGATCGGGCAGTCCATGTCTCGGTTGATGGAGCTCACTCAAGAGATCAGTGCTTCCACTGAGCAACAGTCCTCGGGAACGGGCCAGGTGGTCCAAGGCGTGGAACGGATGACGGAAATGGTGCAGCAGAACGCAGCGAGTGCCGGGGAGCTGGCTTCCTCAGCCGAAGAGCTCTCTCGCCAATCTGCTCTGATGCGCGAAAGGGTCTCGAAGTTCCACCTCGGTGAAGACAACGGTCTAGGATCAACCGAACCGAACCTCAATTAGAGCTGCCTCTATTCGAACATCAAATCGTTGATCAGGTTCTCGAGATACTCCTGCTTACCGCTTTGAAGCGCCGGCTCGGGGTGAGACGCAGCGTGGTCTCTCAGATCGGGTAGGCTGAGCTGGCCGGCCTCGAACCGTTTTCCTTCCCCTGAGGCGAAGCTCGAGTATCGTTCGGGCTTGAACGACGAGAGCTTCGTGTCGTTTCGGATTCGGTCGGCAATCACCAGCGCTCTGGCGAAGGCGTCCATGCCACCGATGTGGGCCAGAAAGAGATCCTCGAGATCGGTCGACTCACGACGAAGCTTGGCGTCGAAGTTCAAACCGCCGTTTCCGAGTCCGCCGTTCGTCAGCACGATATGCATGGCATGGACGCAGTCCATCATGTCGAGCGGGAACTGGTCGGTGTCCCAACCGTTTTGAGGATCACCCCGGTTGGCGTCGATGGACCCCAGTAGACTTGCGTCGGCGGCCATCTGCAGATCGTGGGCGAAAGAGTGACCCGCCAGGGTGGCGTGGTTGGCTTCGATGTTGAGCTTGAAGTCCTGATCCAGGCCGAAGTGGCGCAGGAATCCAATCACGGTCTGGGCGTCGTAGTCGTACTGGTGCTTCATCGGCTCCATCGGCTTGGGCTCGACGAGGTAGGTGCCCTCGAAGCCGATCGAGCGTCCGTAATCACGTGCCATCTCGAGGAAGCGTGCGAGGTGCTCGAGCTCTCTCTTCACATCGGTGCCGAAAAGGTGGGTATAGCCCTCTCGCCCACCCCAGAAGACGTAGTTGCTCCCACCCAGAGCAACGGTTGCATCGAGTGCCGCCTTGACCTGAGCGCCGGCGTGAGCGACCACGGCGAAGTTGGGGTTGGTGGAGGCGCCATTCATGTACCGGGGATGCGAAAACAAATTGGCCGTGCCCCACAGGAGCTGGACGCCGGTGGCCTCCTGGCGCTCCTTCGCCAATTCCACCATGGTCGCTAGATTCGATTCCGATTCGGCGACCGAGGATCCTTCCGGGGCCACGTCCCGGTCGTGGAAACAGTAATACGGTACGTTGAGCTTTGAGAAGAGCTCGAAGGCGGCATCCATCCGGTCTTTGGCTTGGGCCATGGGATTGCGATTTCTCGCCCACGGAAACTCGCGGGTCCCTGGACCGAACGGATTGGCCCCGGCTCCCCAGAAGGTGTGCCAGTAGCACACCGCGAACCGAAGATGCTGCTCCATGGTCTTGCCCGCGATGACGCGATTCGCATCGTAGGCCTTGAAAGCGAGGGGATTATCGGAGTCCGGCCCCTCATAGGCGATTTGGCGGACGCCGGGGAAAAACTCCCTATCGCCCTGAAACACGGTTCTCATGGTTTGCTCCTTTGACACGCGGAGATTACCAGTCGTGTTCCTATGAATCAAGGTATGGGTGACGGGGCGGTCATTGAACGATACCTAATCCCACCTTTGTGTCAGTAAAGGTTAGCCCTGAAGCGACAATAAATAAGCGAATCAGCTTTGGCAGACGCGACAAAAGCCATGATGGTGGCCGCTATTCTTGGGAAGGGGGCCTGTGATTCACTCAACTATGAAGCCGTTCCAATGTGTCTTTACGCAATGGCTTTGTTGGCTCGTGTTCGCTTCAGGGCGCACCCTAATCCGAGATCACGAAATCTACGCAAATTACTGGAAAAACAGGGACAGGTCCGTTTTTGGTGGACCGTTGTCTTTGCCAAAAAGGGACCTGTCCCCGTTTTTCCTGCAATTTACCCTGAGTTTATTGTCGGATTAGGGTTAGTTGAACTTGAAACTTAAATCCAAAATGGAGGTCGAACCGAAGTGTCGGATGGATATGTTCTCGGAACGAACGGCGTCTGTGAAATCCGGTAATTCTACGAACCGAGGTGTCGTCGTGTTGCCAATAGAAACCAAGGAACGCAAACTTAAATCGTAGTTATTCGATTATTGATCCATGGGAAGAAGTCGAAAGGGCGTTCCATCAGGACCTTGGAGAACGCGAAAGTGGCGCTCGTCTAACGTCAAAAGCTCAACCACCTTATGGCGACGAGATAGCACCACGATAGAGGCATCGGCGAGTCCGATTCCTAGATGTGCATATTTCTCTATGATCCCGCGGGCTTCGTTCGACATCACCGGCGTTGAACGGAGCGAGGCGATACGCTTCTCGTGCGACTTCATCCAGTAGCTTGAGCTCGGTCTGAACTCCAGCGAGCTCTTCCACCAAGCTAACCAACACATGGTTCAATCTGCCACGATGCCGCCGGAAAGTCGTTAAGTCGGCCAAAAATATTTTGTTTCGAGCGTCACCTGTCTACTAATCCGCTGAAAGCCGAAGATCCGACTAATTGGGGTGGGATCCATCTTCGTGGATTCGGAATGCGCATTTTTTTGAGGACTTTGGGGACGTTTGGTACGTTTGGTGCGTCACCTTGACGGATCGAACGGTTAATGATAACAACAGCCGTCCAGATAAGAAGGAGGTACACCGTGATTCGATCTCTACTTGTGAATGTTGTTGCCTTTCTGAGTTTTGCTCTATTGTTTGTGACCGCCACGCGGCGGAGCAGAAGCCGCTCAAAAAGAAGAAGACTATGGAAGCCGCGGAAATATCTGGAAAACCTTCTCGGCCGCCGAGCGCCAAGAAGCCACGGACTTGTCGGAGCGCTTCATGGCGATGATCGGGAGCGCCCGCACCGAGTTGATGATGGTGCGCGAGACCATCCGTTTCGCTGAAGATCGCGGTTTCCGGCTCTGGGATCCGCAGCAAGGCAGCGCCCCGAGTCCCGGGGACCGTTTCTATGCCGTCAACCGTGACCGCACGATGGTGCTCTGGGTGGTTGGGCAAAAGCCGCTCCGTGACGGAATGCGCTTGATCAACAGCCACAGCGACTCCCCACGTCTCGAGCTCAAGCCCCATCCGTTGAAGGAGCAAACCGGCACGGTGACTCTCGAGACCTTGGCTCATGGAGGTATCAAGGGCTACCACTGGGTCAACATTCCTTTGGCTTTGACCGGACGGGTGGATCGTAAAGACGGAAGTACGGTCTGGGTGGAGCTGGGCTTGAAACCGGGCGACCCGGTCTTGTTCATTCCCGACCTTGCACCCCACGTGGACAAAGACCTGCGCAAGCGCACCCGCGCCGAGGCCATCGAGAGAGAAGAGCTGGATCCTCTACTGATTACGGCACCTCCGGACGGTCAAAGCGAGCATCGAGGGGATTCTGGCACTGGCCGAGCACATGATGCGCGAGCAATACGGTATCGAGCCGGACGATTGGATGAGCGCCGATATTCAGGTTGTGCCCGCCGCCGAGCCTCGTGATGTGGGCATCGACCGCGCCGCGTTTACCGCCTATGGGCTCGATGATCGTCTCACGGCGATCATCAACTTGTACGCTCTGGATGACGTGAAGAGCCCCACCCATACTTCGATGACTTATCTGGTTACCGATGAGGAGGTCGGCGGTGGGTGGAACGTTAGTGTAGCGTCAGAATGGTTCCGCAAGATCGTCTCGGAGATGATCCGCGCCGAGACAGGCTCGGTGTCGGAGCTCGACCTCATGACGACTTTTGGCAATACCGACATGATAACCGCGGATACGACGACGGCCACTCACCCCATCTGGCCGGAGCCGCAGTCGAAGGGTAACGCCTCTTTGATGCACCACGGTCTGGTCATCAAGCTATACGGTCCGGGCCGCAATGCCAATAGCGAGTTCATGGCCCGCATGCGGAAGTTTCTGGATGATGCCAACGTGCCTTGGCAAACGCACACCTATAAGGCGGGATACGGTGGTGGAACGATCTCCCGATACTTCAACGCCATGAATATGGAGGTCACCGACTGGGGGATAGGTATCTGGGGCATGCACAGTCCGCTCGAGGTTGCTTCCAAGGCCGACCTGTGGTCCCTCTGGAAAGGATTCATCGCTTTTTTTGAGAGTTAGGCTATGCCGCTCGAGGAACGAAAAATCGCTTTTATCGGTGGTGGTCACATCACCGAAATCATCATCACGAATCTATTGCGCACCAAAACCCTTGCGCCGGAGCAGCTCGTTGTAAGTGACCCCCGCAAGAGCCGTTTGGACGAGCTCGGACAAAAATACCGTGTCGCAACAACGACGGACAATGGTGAAGCCCTCCAATGGGGTGATTTTGTTTTTATCAACGTCTTGCCTCAGGTCGTGGGAGATGTCGTTTCAGAGCTTGCCCACCTCATCTATGGGAAGGCAAAACTCTCATTACGCTGGCTGCGGGAATCACCATGCGGCGCTACGCCGTTATCTCCGATCAACTTCCCATCGTAAGGGCGCTTCCCAATCCGCCCAGCAAGGTTGGTGCAGGGGCCATAGCGCTTTGCTTCAACGGATATGTGGAAGAGCACGAAAGGGAGGAGATTCTGGGCTCTTTACTCCTATGGGAGCGGTGACTCTGTGGAAGAAAAGATGATCAATGCCATGACTTCCTTGAGTACGCCGGTGACGGTCTATCTTTTTATCCAGTCCCTGATTGATGGTGGCGTACGTTCCGGAATGGATCGTGAAACATCGGCCAAGATCGCTCTTCAGACCGTCGAAGGATCAATTGAGGTGCTGAAACAAGAAAAAGAAGAATTGAGTGAGCTCATTAAGAAAGCGTCATCACCCGGAGGTATCTCAGAGGAATGCCTGCGTACTCTGGATAAATGGAATTTCCGGACCGCCGTGAGTGAAGCGGTCCAAAAGGGAACAGAGAAAGCGAATTCTTTTAGCCAGGACTAGGCGTGAATTGCCATCAAGAAAATAGGGACAGGTCCAATTTTCAAGAAAAATGGACCTGTCGATGGAACTTCGAATGATGATAAGTCCACTTGAATTGAAATATCGTTTTGAATTTTTGCAGCTGTAGCTGCGACGGTTTGTTCTCGGGGGTCGTACGCAGGTCCTTTTCCAGAATAGGGTTTCAAAATTTCTGGTTCTCAGTCAACTCCCTTTTGGATCTATCTCCAATCCGGAGCGGAATAATAACGCGATTCCATTTAGGAAGACCCGCTTCGGCATCGTTGATTGACAGCCAAAACACTTCATAACGTGAAATGCGAAGTAAGAAAGGGACGCGAGATTTCGACGGGCCCTCGACGTAGCAACTACTGGTACAGGCGCACTGAGGGTCTTAGATAGACGAAGTCGCTTCGTCAACATCGAATCGATGCTCGCGGTTGCAGTGCCGGACTAACGATGAGGGTCTCGTACCCTTTGGACGCAAAAAACGGACGATGCACTTCACGTGAATCAGTAACAAAGTCGAGGTCGAAGGTCATGCAAAGCAACCAGCACTAATTCTTCATCACAGGTATCGTCATTGCCTTTGAAAGCAGTTGGATCCTTCGCGCTGTGGGAGTCCTTTTGGAGGGACATTCGGACACCGGATATCCAATGACCATGTGTAAAGACCTGTAAAGACCTTTTATATTTCAAATATCTTTGACGCTGTGGTACAAAACCACATTTAACGAAACGAGCCATGCCCACTCCGCTCTTCCTGCAGATTGAGAATAGAAGTCATCTCATGCCTGCGAGAATCGACTTATGATTCTCGAGGTGTTCAAGCTGGAAAGGTTGCTCTCGGTCTGGCGAATCGTATCGGAAACGTAAAGAGTCAGCGTTTGAGGAGAATGTTCAATGCTGTATCGAATTGCTTCATTCACTATGGTCTGCTTTTTACTCATGAGCGTGAGTCTTCAGGAATGTTTTGCCCAAATTGCCCCGCCGGAGCAGGTTCTCGGCAAAAAGGTCGGGTCGGACTCCTACCTCGCAACTTACGAAGAGGCTTTGACTTATTTCGATCTGCTGGCGAGCCAAACAGAGCGCATGCAAATGTTCGATATGGGCCCGACCTCTTTCGGCAGGCGGATGAGGTATGCCGTCATCTCCTCCGAGGAGAACATGGCCAATCTCGACCACTACAAAGAAATCAGCCGAAAGTTGAGCCTTGCCCGCGGTGTCACCGAGGAGGAAGCGGAGAAGCTTGCCGAAGAAGGTAAAGTCGTTGTCTGGATAGACGGTGGACTCCACGGTACGGAAGTTGTGGGCGCTCAACAGAATCTTCAACTCGCCTACGACATACTGACCGGAGACGACCGGATTACCCGGGCGATTCGAGAAAACGTCATCCTACTCGTCGTGTTCGCCAATCCCGACGGCATGACTCTTGTCTCGGATTGGTACATGAAGCATGTCGGCACCCGCTTCGAGACGAGTCCGTTGCCTTGGCTCTATGGAAAAGTGGGGCACGACAACAATCGGGACTCGACGCTCGGGAATATCGTCGAAACGAGGAACATCAACCGTGTGACTTCTCGCGAGTGGTGCCCGCAGATTTTATACAATCAACATCAGAAGGGCCCTTTCCCTTGCCGTATTTTCGTTCCACCGGCCGCAGAGCCGACCAATCCCAATCAGCACCCGCTCCAAATACGCTCCAAGAGCTTCATCGGAACCGCCATGGCTAAGGCTTTTGCGGAAGCAGATCAACCCGGAGTCGTGTCCCGTGTACGCTACGATAGCTGGTTTCCCGGATACGTCGAGCAGGCGGCTGAGGGACACAACATCATCGCGATTCTCACCGAGACACAGTCGTTCCACCTCGCGACACCCCATTTTTACACGGTAGACGACTTCCCCGAAGGATTCGATGACTTGGTGGTCGGCGCATTTTATCCAGAGCCCTGGATGGGAGGTTGGTGGCGCTTTGCCGACCAGGTAGCCTACAACCTGACTGCCTCGAAGTCGATTCTGGATCTTGCGGCAAAACACCGGTACGAGTTTCTCTACAATAAATGGCAGATGGCCGCGGAGACCATCGAGAGATTTGAAAAGGAGCCTCCCTATGGTTGGATTCTCTCCGCGGACCAGCAGAATCCGAATACAACGGCCCATTTGCTCAACAGTCTTCTTCTCCACGGTATAGAAATTTATACGGCCGATGACGGCTTCGTTCACGAGGGCATCTCCTATCCTAAAGGCTCCTATATCATTCCGACCAGCCAAGCCTACGGCCTTTATGTCAAGAATCTGTTGGAGATTCAGGACTCTCCCGATTTACGGGAACATCCCTATTTGTGGCAGGCCGTGGTGCGCTGGTTCGATTATGACGGACCGCCTTTGAGGGAGTACGACAACGTCGGCTGGACACTTCCCGCCCAGATGGGCATTGCAAGTCGTGCCATGAGTAATCCCCTCGACTCGGCCGTGAAGATGTCTCTGATAGCCGAGGCAAACCCGCCGGCGGGTACGATAAACGGAACGGGCTCGCAAGTGGTCTTTACCCACTCCGATAATTTCAGCTTCCGAGCCGTGAACCGAATTCTCGAAGAGGGCGGCAAAGTAAGCTGGGCACAGGATGATTTCGCTATCGGAAACACCCCATATCCCAAGGGCACATTCATCGTAGACGCGGGGAGCATTGGTTCCAGCGCGCTCAAAAGCATCGCGTCCGAGACGCAGATTCAGATGAAAGGCGGGGCGGCTCGAGTCGAATCGATGGCTCTCTCCAAGCCGCGGATCGCGATCTACAAATCCTGGGTGGCCAATATGGATGCGGCTTGGATCATTTGGTTGTTCGAGGAGTATGGGTTTGCTTTCCACGAGTTGGTGGACGCCGAAATCAGAGCCGGGGATCTCCTTAGCCGTTTCGATGTCATTGTTCTACCCGACCAGAGTGCGGAATCGATCATCGACGGTCATCGTGAGGGGACCATGCCTCTCAATTACGTCGGTGGAATAACGAACCGAGGTCTCGAGAATCTGAAAACCTTCGTTGAAGCGGGCGGCACATTGATTTGTAACGCGGCTTCGAGCCTACTCGCCATCGACAACTTCAAGCTACCGGTAAGAAACGTCCTCCATGAAGTTCCCCCAGAGGAATTCAACTGCCCCGGATCCCTCTTGAGATTAAATTACGACACCGACCATCCCCTGGCGTTCGGCATGGAAGAGGAAGGCATCGCCTTTTTTTCGGCGCGCTCCCTCGCGTTTCTTCCCCATGCATCCTTCTCTGGAGGAGAAAACGGGGACCGAAGTATTGAAACCGTCGGCCGTTTTCCTAATGAGCCCTTGTTAGTCAGCGGCAAATTGAGCGGTGGAGAAAAAATCAGGGGCAAATCCGCGGTTCTGGATGTGCCCATGGGTGAAGGCAGGGCAGTGCTGTTCGGTTTCAACGTCCACAGCCGTGCACAGGCTCATGCGACGTTCAAGCTGCTCTTCAACGCCATATACTATCGGTAGCCAAAGACGAGTTTACTGAGATTTCAGCGATCGCGCTTCGGTGGTGTGTAGGGGTCGGCCGTTCCCCTCGGGACAATGGGGTAGACCTCTGTTGACGCCTCGAACTCGGCGATGATTCCATCCATGACGCTCATCACCCAGGGATTGAAGTCTTTGACGTCCGTCTCTTCTTTGGGGTCGGATCGCAGATTGAACAGTCGCATGGTCTCCGGTGGATTGGGATCCACTGAACTGGGTCGGTAACGATACCAGAACTTCCAGTCCCTCCACTTGACCGCCTCCAGCCGGCCCTGCCAAGTCCGGTAGATTACGCTCTCACGGTTCGAGTGGGATTGCTTACCCTCGAGGAACGGGAGCTGGTTCACGCCGTCGATGGCGCGGTCCGTGGGGACGATCTCCGGCGTGCCCACGGCCGCGGCAAGCGTCGGGAAGAAATCGACCGCATGGACGATCTCATTCGACACCTGTCCCGCCGGGATACGCCCGGGCCAGCGAATCACGCAGGGCGTGCGTATCCCTCCTTCCAGCATCGTATTGTAGAAACCTCTCCATGGCCCGGCGGTGCCGCGCCAGGGCCGCCGCTCTTCGGCGCCGTTGTCCGTGCACCAGAAGACAATCGTGTTGTCCTCGACCCCGAGACGGTCGATGGCCGAAAGCACTAGACCCACGTTGTGGTCCACATCGGCCATGGCGTCGCCGATGTCTCCCGCGCCTGTGGTGCCGGCGAAATCCGGATGCGCCAGGGTGGGGAAGTGGATCTGGGTCATGGGATAGTAAAAGAAGAAGGGGCGATCCTCACTGACGTTGCGCTCCATGAACGCGATGCCCCGTTCGGCGGCTTCCCGGTCTACCGTCCGCCGGGTGTCCATGTCGTAGGGCTTCACCTTCCGCGGCGACTCGCCAACGCGCCCCTCCCAGATGTGCGGTGTCTTCGTGGCGGTCGTATCGAAGTGCTCGAAGCTCGTGAACTGGGCCGTGTGACTCGTGCCAGGGATGCCGTACCACTCGTCGAATCCCTGATTCGTCGGCCCTCGGCGCCCCTCCCACTCCTCACCACCCAGATGCCATTTGCCAAAGAGACCGGTCGCGTACCCTACGGACTGGAGTGCCTCGGCCATGGTGACCTCCCAAAGGGTCATCCCTTCGAGGTGATCTCCCCCGGTCCGGATAGCGTAGCGTGCCGTAAGCAGTGCGATGCGTGAGACGGTGCACGAATTCTCGACGTTGAAGTTGTTCAACCGAATTCCCTCGTCGGCGATGCGGTCGATGCTCGGCGTTGGAACGCCACGGACACCGCCGTAGACTCCCACCTCGCCCCACCCGAGGTTGTCTGGGAACATCAGCACGATATTTGGACGTTCCTGTTCTTGATCCTGGGCGACCACCGGTCGCAGTCCGGGTCCGAAAAACATAACGAGCAAAAAGATCTGAAACAGGCATCGGAACATGTCAAGCCTCCCGGCGTATTTCGTTGTCACTCCGCAGCACGATTTCTCGAACCTCACGCTAGTCCCCTGAACTACTGATACAGGATACTAGTTCCTTTGGTAAACCGTCCGTGTCGTGGACGGAGGGCCGCCAAGGGCACCGCTTCTTGCGGTCTCGATGACGAGCGAAGGCGGCCACGCGCTTCTGCCGAATCGGGGCGGTTGAAACGAAAGGGTCTGCGTGACTTTACTCGTGAGCTTCCGCCCATCCCCAGCGTCGAGAACGTGGTACACCGTCGTGATGACCAGCTTGTCGCTGTCCCACGCGGTGGTCGAAACCTGGATCTGCTCGCCGCGACCCAGAAGGACGGTGTTTTTCGTCTCGGACCCGTCTAGAGCGAAGCGAAACTTCATGGCGGGTTGCAGGTCGTTCCTCGCGTAGAAAACGCGTTCTAGAATGAGCGTGTCCGCGCCTTGCAGCAAAGTGAAACTCTCACCCCAACCACTCCCCAAGGAGACGGTCGTTCCATCGCCTGCGGGTGACGCCTTCCATGTGCCGGTGAAGTTGGGCCTATCTTCAGCCATCGTATCGATAGCGGTGAAAGCGAACATGGCCAATAAAAGAACTGAACGTCTCATCCAGACCTCCTTAGGAGTGGGTACCGGAAGGTAGCACGAGTAAGTTGGAGAGGGTACATTGACAAGAACATTGTTTGGAAGTTCTATCTTATGATTGATCATCTTCAACGTGCCTGTTCTGTCAGTCGTCTATGGATCAATTCTGATCACGATAGGCAACGGGATCCTGCTCGGGTACATCGTAGCGTTCTCGCAGTTCATGCAACTTGCCCTTGAGCTCTTCGACGGTCCCTGCGTACTCGGGGTCGTCGTAAACGCTTTGGAGCTCCTTTGGGTCGCGTTCCAGGTCGAACAACTCCCACTCATCGACTTCGTAGTAGTGAATGAGCTTGTGTTTCCGGGTTCGCACGCCATAGTGACGGCGTACCATATGAACGGCGGGGTATTCCCAATAATGATAGTAGATCGCATCACGCCAGTCCGCCGGGGTTTCCCCTTTGAGGAGTGGCACGAAACTCCGTCCCTGCATCAGCGGTGGTACCTCCACACCGGCGATGTCCAGGAAGGTCTCGGCAAAATCGAGATTTTGTACGAGGTCGGAATTCTGTGATTGAGGCTGCACGACGCCGGGCCAACGGATGATAAAGGGCATACGAAGCGACTCTTCGTACATGAATCGTTTGTCGAACCAACCGTGCTCGCCGAGGTAGAAGCCTTGGTCGGCGCTATAGATAACAACGGTGCTCTCCGCCAATCCCGACTGGTCGAGGTAGTCGAGTACGCGGCCCAGATTGTCGTCCACGGATGCGATGGTACGTAAATAGTCTTTAATGTAACGCTGATACTTCCAACGGATGAGATCGTCACCGGTCAAGTCGGATTGCAGAAACGCTTCATTCTTCTTCTCGTAAGCGGCGTTCCAAGTCTCGAGCTGTTCCTCGTTGAGCTCCGGTGGGGGAGTCAGTTTCAGGTCCTCGTCGTCGAGGTGGTGGGCGATGGTCATTTCTTGCGTACGGGCGGCGCTGGTGCGTCCGGTGTAGTCGTCAAAAAGAGTTTCGGGCTCGGGGATCGTGGCCTCGTCGTAGGTGTTCAAATGCTCGGGACCGGGTTGCCACCTCCGGTGCGGTGCTTTGTGTTGGTACATGAGCATGAAGGGCTTGTCCGAATCGCGTCCGCTCTGGAGCCAAGCCAGCGCTTTGTCGGTGATGATGTCCGTGACGTAGCCGGTGTGTTTTACGATGCCCTCTGGAGTCCGAAAATCCGGGTTGTAGTACGTGCCTTGCCCCGGCAGGACCTCCCAGTAGTCGAAGCCCGTGGGCTCACTTTTGAGATGCCACTTGCCGATCATTGCGGTTTGATACCCCGCCTGCTGCATTAGATTCGGAAAGATCACCTGGCTGGCGTCGAATTCCTCCCGGTTGGTGAAAACGCCGTTCAAGTGGCTGTGTTTCCCCGTGAGTATGACGGCTCGACTGGGCGCGCAGATGGAGTTGGTCACGAAGACGTTCCGGAACAACATGCCCTCGCGAGCCAGCCGGTCGATTTGAGGCGTTTCGTTGATCTGGGAGCCGTAGGCGGAGATCGCTTGAGCGGCGTGGTCGTCGGAGAAGATGAACAGGATGTTGGGGCGTTCTTCCTTCGATTGCGGCTCTTCGCTCGTACAGCCGGCGGCCAGTACGATGACGCCAATAGTCAAAACAAACGGTGAAAGCCTCTTGCCGCATCTGCATGTGTCATGGATATTGGCCATTGCACTCCGTCCTTCCGTGTCTCGATCCCGGAAAATAACACATCCGAGTTAAGATAGGGAAAGAGGTTCGAACTTTGAAGATTGCACCCGTTTCATTTATCTCGGACCTATTTTCCTTAGAATGAGGGCGACTTCCGAAAATAGCAACGCCGAGTATAGGGATAAAATATAGATCAATTCCAACCCATGCGGTTTGCTTCCCATCGGCCATATCACAACCAAAAAAATAACGAGTGTAGCTAATAGTAGAACCAGTGTATTTACTACCAGCGATAATATGGGCATTATTTTTAGCTTGCCGGACAGAGCTATCAGATTCATCACCGGAGTGGCCATAGTGATAATGATGAAGAACCAGGTGTTCACATTATCCATTTCCAGATCTTCATTAATAATCAAGCCGCAAATGAATGCCACTATTCCGACATTCAGGATGATGGCAATAATATTGATTGTTTTTTTGATCATGGTTATCCGAATGGAAATCTATGGTTTCTTTACATCCAATGACCGTACGCCAACCAATAATAAATACTCAAAAAAGCGAAGAGGGGAGGGATATGCAACGCCAATCCTCCGATCTTCGAGCTAAATTTCCTGTTTTTTTTCTAAGTTTCATGACTTCTGAAATTGTCCCGATGACGTTCATCAAGATAACAATAGGCAAAAGAAAACGCACCGTCATGTCAAGGTTGGATTGTGTCAAAGGCATATTAAAAAACAGGAATATCCAGAACACTATCCAGTAGATTAAAGCTACAACGCCAATTATTGTTGTCGTCATGAGATGTCCCAGTTGCCCAGGTTATGGATCCAACCCTAACGTGAGTGGCTGCAAAAGTGACTGGACCCCCTTATCTAGGCATTTCCAGGATTAGATTTTTAGCTTTCTCACCTGAATCGTTTCATATCATCATATCAGTCTCTTATGAGTGAAATTGAATGCAAAAAGTGAACGATCTTCCGTGAGCTGACCGCTGATTGCGGACAGCTGATAGCTCGCGGCGAGCCGCGACACCCCTTTGGTTGCGGCTCTGCCGCGTCAGGGAAGAACGTTTTCTCACCGAGCCACAGAAACTCAGATTGATGAAACAGATCGGGCGCTCCGAGCGTCTTGCACTCAGTTGTAGAACTGTGCGATGTTCGGGTGTCGGCACCTGAAAAATGATTTATCCGAGCGAGTTGACATGAAACTGATATTCAATCTGTCCTTTATTAGGACCCGGCACAAAGAATATGAAAAAATAGTTGGGTAAAATCCCTGAGGTCCCTAAATCGAGATCGCGAGGGTCCCGAAGACTGCGATGCGATGTTAGGTTGACCTCATCGAGAGGAAAGGAATGCTGTATGAGTGAGGATCCCAAAACGCCCGTTACTCGCCGTAACTTCTTGAAGATCGCCGGACTGGCGGGTGCCGCAGCGCAGGCGGGAGGGCTCGTTGGTGCGGGTGTCGCCGCCGGCAAGAGCTCCGAATCCTATACCGGTTACGAGTCTTTCAACCCCGGCACGCAGTTTTTCAACCGCAAGCCCTTTGAGTTCGACGGACCGGCCCATCGACCCGTCGGTGAGGTCCGACGGCCCAGCCACATCACGGATTACGTTTTCGGACGTGTTGAAACATTCCGACGGGCTTTTGAAGCCCATCCGGAATGGAAACTCGGGGATCCGATAGAGGATCTCGGTTTCATTCCTCCGCTTGTCGCCTTCTACAAGGAGTTCCCGGAGCGTCTGGAATGGGACTACAGAACTTTCGCCGAAACCATTCCTAACAATCGGCGGGATTACGAGAAGTACGGTAGCTACTACAAACTGGCCGATGCTTATTCCGACGGTTTTTCCTACCACGGTGCGAACCTTCCCAGGCCGCACGGGCCACCGGAGGTGTCCGATTTCCACATCACGAGAGAAACCCCGAGAGGAATTCGTAAGATGCCGATCGGGGAACCTACACCATTCAAGAGCCCGAAGCTGGCGGCTGAGTTCATCAAGGAGGTTGCCCACCGCTATGGCGCTACTCTGGTAGGCATCACGAAAACAAATCCGGATTTTCTTTATTCCGAGGGCTGGGCAGGCTGTCCGGACGATTACGATTATTCCAAGATGCCGGAGCATTGGGAGTATTCGATTGTAATCGGCGTCCCCATGGAGTGGGACGTTATTCTCGCCAGCCCTCAAGCCTCGACCAGCTATGACGGCTATGATTGGGTTTCGACCGCGGCGGTCCGTCTGGAAGGCGCCCTCAAGTCCCTCGGATACCCCGCCCGAAACCATGCACCGATGACGAGCTACGATTTGATCGTTCCGCCCCTCGCTGTGGAAGCCGGTCTCGGTGAGGTTTCCCGTCCCGGCTACTGCGTCACCCCCGAGCTGGGAAGCAACTGCCGCACGGCGGTGATTACCACCAACTTGCCGATGGCGACCGACAAACCGATTAAATTCGGTGTAGAAGAGTTCTGCAACAAGTGCAAGCTCTGCGCCGAGTCCTGCCCTTCCGGCGCCATTTCGATGGAGGACAGCCCCGAGGGCATGGAGATCCGGGGCTACGAGCACTGGTACATTAATAATGGTGCCTGCTACAACTACTGGCGGGAATCCATGGGGCCCATGGGATGTCGATTTGCGTGGCGGTTTGTCCCTACAGTCGAAAGGACAACTGGATGCACGCCGTCGCCCGCGAGGTGGACCCCCGCGATCCCACCGGTGCCACCAGCACCGGCCTATTGTGGCTTCAGAGAAATTTCTTCTATTATCCCGAGGCGGAGGAGTACTTGCGCCCGCCGGACGGTCACTTCGCCAGCTATCGGCCGGAGCCTTACTATCTACATGCCGAGCGGTATCTGGATATCGATATCGTCAGCCCGCACGGAGGATGAGATGTTTTTTGACGGCAAACTTTTCTGGATATTGATGGGAATCACTTTCGTTCTCGTAGCCGCCGGCTTCAAAGCATTTGCTCAGGATCGTGGATGGGTGGTCACTTGGTGGAAGGGACTTCTCGCCGTTTTGTGGTACGTGATATTCGGTCTGAGCTTTTACGCCTGGGGAACCTTGATCGGTGAAAACGAAGGCAGTGCGGGATGGAAGATCTTTCTCCTCGGCCTTTTCGTGAGCGCCATACTCGGCGTTGGTTTATGGCGATTGCTCGCGTACAAGCCGACGGTTGCCACGGCTCAAAAAGCCGATTAACCTGCTAACAACGAACGCCGCGAAATGACTCTTCATCGATGACGACACCGCAACAAAAAAAGGCTCTCGAAGCTCTCACCTCCGCTCGTGAGAATCTGCAAAGAGCACGTAGCGGCGGAGATGAAAGGCAAGTCAGCTTGGCCACGGCAAACCTCGGGCTCGCCTTGTTTCAAGTACGAAATTTCCAAGAGGGCCTCCGGATGTTCGAGGAGGCGGTGCACTTGGCGACGAAGCTCGGAGACACCGAAGCCCATGTGCAGTGCTTAGGTATCAAGGTCCTCGGGTTTCAGGAAATCGAGAGATTGTCCGATGCCTTCGAGACCGCCGGAGAGATACTCCAAATCGCTGAAGAGAAAAGCGATTTGGGAATGAAGTGTGACGCCCTCGCCAGTCAAGCACAAATACTCGTGGATTCCGGTGAGCCGAACCTGGCATTCGACAAAGTCAAAGAGGCTCGCCGGATCGCCGATGACCTCGAAGATCAGCGTCGCTCGATGAATGTTTTGGGGGTTTTGGGGAACCTTCACTTGGCCTTGTCGTCGGCCGAGGAAGCGAAAGACTATTTTATACAAAGCCCTCGAGCTCGCCCGCCGGCTGGGTGACCGTCGAGCCGAATGTGGTTTTCTCGGGAACATTGGGTCGATCTTCTCCTGGCACGGTGAGCACGCACAAGCGGCAGAGGTGTTCGAGCAGGTCTTGTCGATGGCTGAGGCGCTGGGTGACGGGAAGGCGGGACGCAACGCTTTACTTCATCTCACCAAAACTCACGCGGCACTGGAACATCACGACAAAGTACTGGAGCTGGCCGAAAAGGGAATCGAATTGTCGCGGGGTATCGACAACGGTGCCGCGTCGGCCTTTTATCAAGCGAGAATCGAGGCATGCTATCGAACAAGCCGGAATGCGGACGCCCACATCGCCACTGCGGAGGCGATCGAGCTGGCTCGCGAAGTCAAAGACTTCCATCGAGAAGTCGATCTTCTCTTGTCTCTCGGTGAATCCTACCTGGTCTCGGGTCTGAAGGTCGAGGCTCTCGATGTCTATCAAATCGCTTTCGATGGGGCGGGGAAGCTCAGTCGGTTGAGCGATGAGGCTTACTTGACGGGAAGAATCGGAGTTGTTCTTGCCGAGCTTGGCCGCTTGGATGAGGCCACAACGTATCACGAGCGCGCCGTCGAGCTTGCCCGCGAGAGAAACCTGCCGGAGCTCGAAGGCGAACAGTTGAGCATGCTCGCATTCGTTTGCCGGGATCAGGGAGACGTGGAAAAAGCTCGGGAGTTTTGCCAGGGCGCCATAGAGGTGTTTTCCCGTTCCGACAACGAAGTGGGAGTCGATAACGCACGGCAGTTGCTGGCAGAGCTGGAATCGTAGGCCAGGCTGTGCCTGGCAGAGCGGTGCCACTATTCTCGCGGTTGCGGCGAGGTCGGGTTACAGACACAATTTAGCAGGGGACGACATCTTGGCTGAAACCATCATTCATTCCGGCCCATCCAAACCATCCGGCCGACGCAAGTCTCGATCGGGTCCTGGGGGTTGTAGCTCTATCACTCCTCGTTGTCGCCTGGGTCATCGGTGCCATCCGAGTGGAAGCCGACCTCCTGCCGGCGGTCCGTGAGGCCTTGCCCGAGGCCCAACACTTCGAGCGTCAAAAACCCGGCATGTATGTGGCCTGGGCGGATAGTTCCAAAACCGAGCTTTTGGGCTATGTGAGCATCGCGTCGGCCACGGGCTACGGCGGGCCACTCACCATGGCGGTTGCGACCTCGAACCCGCACGGGGAAGTCGTCGGCCTGGCCGTCGCTCAGCACAAGGAAACGTCGGCTTGGATGACACGCGTCACGAAAAGCTGGTCTGCTGAAAACACTGGTCGGAAAATCCTACGAAGATCGCTTCGAGGTGGGCACCGACGTGGACGCGGTGACCGGCGCCACGTATACGTCGCGAGCCATCGCTGAGTCCACGCGGGACGGGAGCCACATGGCGGCGCAGATCCTGGGGCTTCCCGTGACGCCTCCTCCTCCTCCGGATATCGTCTTCGGCATCCCGGAGGTTGTGCTGATTGTCCTTTTTGCTGTCGGATATTTCGCCCACAAGAAGAGCTTCAAATACACGAGACAAGCCCGCTGGGTCACGATGATCGTGGGGATGGTCGTGCTGGGCTTCGTTTACAATCAGCCTCTCACCCTGTCCGTCGTGAACAAGTTTCTCATCGGCTACTGGCCGCCGTGGCAAACCCACCTCTATTGGTATCTGCTCATCGGGGGCATGTTGTTCGTTTTTACCGTGGACAACAAGAACCCGTACTGCCATTGGTTCTGCCCCTTTGGGGCCACGCAGGAGTGCCTCGGTGCGGTTGGCGGGGCCAAGATCCAGTCCGCCGGCAAATATCACCGGTTTCTCAAGTGGGTGCAGCGCGCCCTGGCTTGGTCAGCGATTTTCTTGGCTCTGATGCTCGCGAATCCCGGTGTCTCGAGCTATGAGATATTCGGGACGTTTTTCGATCTTGTAGGGTCGAACCTTCAGTATCTGCTGCTTGGGATCGTTCTTTTGGCAGCCATGCTCATCAAGCGTCCATGGTGCAACTATTTGTGCCCTCTGTCCCCGGTAATGGATCTTTATCAGACCTTTAGAATCTGGCTGAAAGAATCATGGAAGAATCTCGGAAAAAAAGCCACGGCATGAGGGACGTCATCATCCTGGTCGTGGTGCTGGCGGCCGTAGCCATCATTGTCGTGAACACCGTAGTCAACCTGGCCGGGTAACCAAAACTCGTAGTCGTTCACAAAGAGAACGAACAAGGAGGGAACATGTCAACACGACGAGACTTTCTCAAGACCGCCGTAGTTGGGACCACCGCGCTCACGGTCGGCTGCAACCAAGCAGCGTCGCCACCGAAATCGGCCGCCGGGTCCGAAGGCTTATCGCGCCGGATGCTCGTTGAGGATCCCGAAAGACCGGAGCCTGCTGCGTTCGACCGTCTTCCGCTCGAGTGGCACCAGGCCCGTGCCCGGATTTTGCAGGAACGGGCCGGTGAAAAAGGGGCCGATGTGATTTGGCTTTCCTCGCCGCGCAACGTCCGGTATTACACGGGATTGTTCGTCAGCTTTACAGAACGGCCCTTCGGCGCCTTCATGCCGGTCAAGGATCTCAAGGTCCACTTCTATTATCCCTATCTCGATCAAGACATCATCGATCGGTGGTGGCACGACGAGTCGGAAGCTTACTTCGACTACCAGCATGCTGAGGGTGGCTTCCCAAACCAGGGTGATGTCAACATTGGTCCGCCGGTGGATCTGACTCGCTGGATGCTCGAATCGATGGCCAAACGCGGTTTCGGTAATAAGACCATCGGCGTCAACAACCCAAGGAACATGGCTGCATGCCGGGAGATACTGCCGTCGGCTCGGGTCGTCGATATCAGCGGGATCTGCCGGGAGATGCGTTCGTTACTGACTCCAGAGGAGTTAGCCTTGACCCAGCGCGCGATGAACTACGGTGCTCTCGCCCACGCCTTCGCCCGGGACATGCTCATCGAGCACGGCACCGATCTGACGGACTGGCAGCTCAAGTGCGAGACCCAGAGGTTCGTCATGGACACGATTATGGACGACATCGAGCACGACGGGCGGCCTCATACGGCGGTGGGGTTGGGTGCGACCGTCATTGTTCGTGCCGGCGTCTCCACGGCCAGTCCTCACCCGAACCAGTTCTGCCGCGCCAAGATCAAGAGGGCGATCCGATCTATACCGTCGTGATCCCGTCCGTGGCGGGCTATGGCGGGGAGCAGTACCGGGTGTTGCATGTCGGCCCGGTTCCAGACGAGCGCCGCAAGATGTGGGAGGTCAATACCGAGTCGGCTCTTCTCCAAGCCCGTGAGTCGAAGGCCGGCGTACGGTGCCAGGACGTCGCGAAAGCGGTCCACGACTACCAAGTCGAGCAGGGGATGGCCCAATACATTTTTCACCGCCCGGGTCACGGCCAAGGTGGAATCGGACACACTCCCCCCTACATTGCACTCGGCGACGACACCGTATTGAAGGAGGGCATGCTGTTCTCGAACGAGCCCGGTCTCTATAACGTCGAGGGAGGGTACGGGTACGGCACCGGGGACACCGTTCTGGTGGCCGAGACCAAAGGTATCGTGATGGGTGCGGCACCGTTTACGAAGGAGTGGTGCTTCATCTAGAGATCGATCTAGTTTGGGCCAAAAAACGTTCTGAAATATCGGAAATCTGTAGTAAAATAGTTCGTTTGTGCCCAACGTTGGGAAATTCACCAAGAAGGAGCCGACGAGCATTGAAGATAGGATTTACTGGCATCGAGTTGCCCGAAGGAAAAATAAAATTCAAGAATGAGAGAATGGACGGCCTGGTCGAAAAGGACCATCCCAAAAAGGTTTCACCATTTTATGCGGAGCTCATCCGAGACGAGCTCATGCAAGCCGAGGCCATTGTTGTTCCCGAAAGCTCGCTTATCGATCTGCTAATCGAGGACATCGAGAAGTGTGAGGCACGCATCGAGCGCAGCGAGGACGAAGACGAGAAACGGTTGATGGAAAAATGTCTCGCGCACATGGAAAATGAAGTTCCTCTGTGTGACGGCGATTTTAACGACGCGGAAAAAGAAGAGCTACGGAAGCTCGGGCTCTTGAGCTTCAAGCCCGTCGTCATCGTCGAAGACGCTTCCGACGAGAATGCCGTAATTCGTCGCGCTCTCAACAAAGCGGGAGTCATCTTTTTCTATACTTCCGGCCCCAAGGAAGTCCATGCTTGGCCGGTTCTAGAAGGAACCGACATTTTGACCTGCGCCGGCAAAATTCACACCGACCTCGCCCGGGGATTCATCAAAGGGGACGTCGTCGGTTACGATGACTATCTGAAGTGCCATAACTTCAACGACGGCCGCAAAAAAGGCTTGGTGAAGGTCGTGGATCGTGACCACATCATCGAAGATGGGGACGTCATCGAGATTCGATTCAACGTTTAGAACTCAAATGTAAAATCTCACTCGATTTAACAAGCTTAACTTCTTTTTTCATCTCCTTAATCCCTCCGTTTCTCTGTCTGAGTACCATCCCTCGAGACCGGCAGCCGCCCTTACCGGCCGGTGCTTTAAAGTGTCGAATGGGAAAGGACAGCGAGATGAAGCACTCACTACCTGTGATTTTTACGTTTCTCGTCACTACCGCTGCGGCGGTGGGTCAAGAAGAGGTCACTCTCTTCGGTACCGTCCTCACCGAGCAAGGCCGACCGGTTCCCGATCTGGTTTTGACGTTACTGGGCCCGAGTACAAATACCAGCGTCTCGACCGGTACGATGGGCCAGTATCAAATTCGGGATTTAGCGCCGGGACAGTACGTGGTCTCGATTGAAGACCGCGCCTACAAAATGACTTCAAAAACATATGCTTACGTGAAATCGGGACAGAACCGCTTCAACATCGTGCTTACGCCGGTGAAGGGCCGGGGCTCAGGTGTGTTGACCGGCACGGTGAGGCTACCGGACGGTAGTCCCGCGCCCAGCTTGGTCGTCACGGTCTTCGGTGAACGAACCGTGCTCTCCGTCACGACCGATCCCGACGGCGTTTACCGTGTAGAGGGGCTTCACCCGGGCATCTATGAGCTTGGCATCGGCGGGGAGTCTTTCGCCATTGCCTCCGAAGCAAGAACCTATGTGGATGAAGGCGAAAATCGACTGGATCTAACGTTAGGACTTCACGAGAGTGTCTCCGTGACCGCGGAAGCGGTCGAGCCCACAACCGTGACGAATCCGGGTATGAGCACGATTATCGTGGAGAGTCGGCAGATCGAAGACCGACTACCCTCGACGGTCGATCTGATTCTCCGCGAGACCCCGGGATTGGCGGTGAGTCGGCAGGGAGGTGTCGGAAGCCCCAGCGCTGTCTATATTCGGGGCGGTGCCCCCAACTATGCACTGGTTCTCATTGACGGTTTTCCAGTCAACGATCCAGGCGGGGAGTTCGACTTCGGAAAGCTGCTTCCCCTGGAGTTGGAACAGGTGGAGGTGACCCGAGGGGCGGCTTCGAGTGTCCATGGAGGCGCCCTCTCCGGGGTGGTTAACATGACCACCAAACGAGCCGGTGCCGACGAACGGAACCTCTATGTGAAGGGAGAAGGGGGAAACTTTTCCTGGAACCGTTTCCAGGGCGGGACATCCGGTCGAACCGACCTAATCGACTGGAACATTGGAGGCCTTTACCTGCAAACGGACAATCAGGAGCCCAACAGCGCTTTCTCTCAAATCGGTGTCGCCGGCTCCTTCGGGGCCGAGATCGGGGAGGACACGTCATTCCGTGCCATCCTGAGGGGTGAGACGAACGATGCCGGATGCACCGGGGCAGACCGCGTATGTCCGTCCCGATCTCGATGCCAGCGAGGAACAGAGCCGTCTCGTTCTCGGGGCTACCATAGACCACGCGAGTGGCTCCGCCGATCATCAAATTCAGGGTAGGTCTTTCCAAAACCGACAAGCTCTCTCTGAATCCGGAAGACTCCGGATCGATCGATCTCGAGCCTGAAGAGGGTGAATCGAGCGATTTCCTGATCCGGATCCGCGATTTTTCATTGGAAGACGGCATCGTGAACAACACCCAGCGCCTGACCCTTGCCTACAAAACCGAACATCAAACCCAACGACACCTCATCACCGCGGGTGGTGAGATGGAGAACCAAAAAGGCGAGCTCGGGACGGACACCACGGAAGAGGTAGCGACGCCGGAAGACGCCCCGCCCTTCTTTCGGCGGCTTCATGGTGTCGGGATTGTCCTATCCTACGAGAACCAATCTGGCGGGCTTCCTTCAGGATCGCATTATTATCAAAACAACATGCTGCTGACCGGCGGGGTACGTTTGGAGAAAAACGGCAGCTTTGGATTCTATGCGATGCCTCGTGCAGCGATGTCCTTGAACCTGGGGAGCACCACCACCCTAAAAGCCAGTGCCGGCATGGGACTGAAAGAGCCCAGCCTCGAGCAATCCTACGGCGGCAATTTCCGTGTCCAAGGCAATCCCGACCTGAAGCCCGAGAGTAGCCTCACCTTCGACGCGTGGCATCGTCCAATCTTTTTGGGGTGACCGGCTTTTCACCGAAGCCACCGTTTTCCATCACAATTACTATGACCAAATCGCCCGCGGAAACCTGGACCTTCCCACTTTCGACTCGGTGTTCGGTGACATGACCATGGAGGAGCGGCGACAGATGCGGGAGGAGGTCCGCGCCGGTTTGAGAGAGCGCCCGCAGTTCGAAGTCGACTTCGATCAGTTTCGGCCGAGCTACATCAACATCGGAAAAACCCGGGCTTACGGCGCAGAGATTTCCTTCGGTGTCTCCCCGTCCCTAGGGACGCATTTTCGGGTGGATTACACGTTCCTCGATGGTCTCGTTCTCGAGAGCTCCGATCGGTTGCTGGCAGAAGGTTCGACGCTTCCCAATCGACCCCGCCATCAGTTGACGATGAACGGACAATCGGAGATCGGCCCGGTGACCCTGGGCGGCACGCTCATCTATGTGGGTGAGCGTTTGGCGGACATCGATTTCGTCAGCCGAGCTCTCGACATCACCCACCTGGAAGACTATACGCGAGTCGATGCCCGAGCCCAGTTTCGCCTGAGCCCGCGTTTCGAGTTTTACTTCGTAAGCGAAAACCTACTCGACGCGAAGTATCAGGAGGTCTTGGATATCCGGCACTAGGGCGCTCCGTCCGAGGGGGGTTGAGGTTCGATTATTCGCTCCGATAATGGTGTCTTCAAAATGCGGGTCTTCAGCAGAATCTGTGGGTTCCTGTCGGCTCGGGTAAATCACCAATCGTGTGAAACAAAGCAACTTCCACGGCTTTGAAGGTACGGAACCCGAAGGCTTTTCTGGTAGTGAGTCTCGCTTTGTTGTTGAAACCCTCGACAGCCGCTGAGGAAATCGTTCCTTTAGCTCGGAACCAGTTGAGAATGAGCTTCCGATGCCTTCGGAGGGTCTTGGCCACCTGGGAACGCCCACCGGGATCGGCGGCGGGACGAGAGTAAGCATGTCAGCGCCCTCGATAGCCACCGAGGGATAGCCGCCGAAGGATAGCGGCCCAGAAGAACTTCAAGAGCACGCTGAACCTGCTCGTACCCGCTTTGCGCGAGCTCGCGCGCCTCTTGCGCCGAGGCGAGGTCCGCCTCGGCGAGATAGACGTCCTGCTGAGAGACCTGTCCTACCTCTTGCTTGGCCTCGACAATCTCGACGATTTCTTTGAACAGCTCCACCGCTTCTTCGGCCAGCTCAAGCTGCTGGCGGGCGGCCGTCGCCAGAAAGTAGGTCTTGGTGATGGTGGCCGCGATGGATTGTCGCGCGTACTCGAAGTCCGCCACCGTCGCGGCGAGAGACTCTTCGCCCGCTTGGGCGCGGGCTCTCAACTTGCCCCACACGTCGAGCTCCCAGCTCATCGCGAGCGACGCACCGTAGGTCCAGCCGGAGAACAAGTTGGTATCCATGACCTCCCTTCCGGCGGCCCGCCCCCCTGCGTCGCCCCCGATGCCGATGGTGGGCTTCAAGGACGAGCCGGCGAGTTGCGCGAGGCCGGCCGCTCGTTCCACCTGACTCGCAGCAAGCCGGAGGTCGAGGTTGTTCTGGATCGCTTCGTCCACGAGTCGCTCGAGCCGGGTGTCTCCGAAGGACGCGACCCAGCCGTCGTCGACGTACCCGGTGTCCTCGACGCCGGCCGCCCAGTCCGCGGGTATGTCCGTCGTCTCCGGAAGCGCATCCTTGACGACCTCATCCGTTCGATGGGCACGTCCGTGACCTGACCGGAGACCGTAGAGGAGACCGGCACGACGTACCGAAAGGCGCGGAGGTCGGCGGACATGGGCTGGTAGACGTTGATGACGAGAAGAATGCAATAGATGCCGAACAGACCGGCAACCGTTACATAGATCTGGTTCCGCGTCGTCGGATTCACCCACTTGAAAACGTTGAAAATCAGATGAAGGATGACGATGTAAATGACCATCAATGCGAGAATCATGAAACGCCTCCCGCCTGCGTCTGCTGGGATTCGAGGTTTGCCAACCGCTCGCGAAGGATCTCCATCTCAGCTTTCAGTTCATCGACCGAGTCGCTCTCGGCGGACGCCGAGTAGTCGTAAAACGCCCACACCATCGCGACGATCCACACGATGCCTCCAGTGAACAAAAGTCCGAACCAGGACATGGCTTGGACGGCCGCCACCTGAGGATGGTTCCTCTTCTTTGCGATCGACCCCGGCATATCTCCGAGCCAGATGACGATGAATATGACGGCGCAGAAAACGACGGCCATGGCGCCGAATGCGACGTAATCGAATGCAGTCATGCCTTTATCTCTCCAACTGGGCGAGGTTGCCTGCGATGCTGAATGAATTTCGGTTCCGATCGGTACGTCAACCCAATCTATTACTACAAGACGTCTGTTTGGGTGTAAATAGGACTTTGGTCCTACAGAGCGAGAGCGGAGGCAGGTTGCCGAAAATGGATAGTCCCGAATACAAAACGCGAAGACAATACCGAACGATTTTCCGCTACAAAACTGTCAGGTCTACGAGAGAATAAATCATGATTGCCGCTCTAATATTTGGATTCGCTTTTGGCGCTCTCATACAACACGCGAGGGTCAACCGCAACGACGTGATCGCAGGCATGGCCGTTCTCGAGGACTTCACCGCTGCAAAGACCATGGGTCTTGCCATCGGGATCGGTATGGTCCTTCTCGCCTTGGAAGTCGAGCTCGGACTCGCCACGTATCACGTCAAGCCCGTGATCATGGGTGGTCTCATCTGGGGCGGTCTTGTATTTGGATTCGGCATGGCGGTGCTCGGCTATTGCCCGGGGACCCTTTCCATCTCGGCGGGGCAAGGGGCACTCGACGCCTGGGTCGGGATTGCCGGTGGACTGCTCGGCGGACTTGCGTTCACGCTGCTTCAACCGGCGATGCAACCTCTGCTGGGGCCGGACTTGGGACCCATTTCTTTGTACAGCCGCATTGGGGAGTACAACCTGGCTTTCCTTCTCCTGACACTGGTGATCGCTGCGATCGTCATTTGGGGTATCTTCGCGGTCCACAAGAAAGAACGAAGAACAGATCGCAAGTGGATTGTGAGCGGGATGGGATTGGCGCTACTGAACGGCTTGCTCATTTTGGACGCCACGACGGGCCGACTGATCGGTGCCTCCACGAGCTATCCCTACGTGGCCGACGTGATCGCGAGCGTGACCGAGAATGTGTACTTCCGGAAGATTCAAGGTTCCGGGCACTGGGAGTTGTTTTTCCTGGCCGGTGCTCTTCTGGCAGGTTTGACGTTTGCTTTGGTCAATAAGCAATTCGAGCTCCGACTCATCCACTCTCGGTGGGAGAAGTATAAAGGCCCGAAGCCTGCTCGACGGATTCTCTGGTCTCTGATTGGCGGGTTCACGCTGATCTTCGGAGCCCGTATGGCCGGCGGCTGCACCAGTGGGCTTATTCTTTCGGGAGGGATGCAGCTCGCCAGAAGCGGTTTGCTCTTCGCTGCCTTTAGCTTTGTCGCCTTCATCCTGACCGGGAAGTTGTTTTATTCTGCCGAGCGGGAGAAAGCCAATTGAATCTCAAGGGTCGGCTAGGCGGTTTTTTGCTGTAGCGACATCCTCTCCCTCGATTCGAGGTCAAATAAATCCGGTTCTCGCGACCAGGATTGACGACACCCGTCTGGGCTGAGGTTTCATTGACTCAAAACATATCTCGTGCTCTTTCCAACCCCCGATTGTTTTATCAGTCCCTCGCTAACAAGAACCTTGATTTCACGCAGAGCTGTATCTCCACTCACTCCAAGCAGCGTGGCCGATTCGGATTTGGTCACACTTACTTTGCTTTTAATGAAACGGTATAACTTGTTCTGACGAGAAGTAAGTAGCGTTTTCTCTTCCGTCTCAACTCTGGGATGGAACTTCAAGATAAAAAAATTGGTTGCTGAGATCTCCATTGGGGATTGCCGTTGTCCGTCAATGCTCGTTTCATTCGCTGGATGCCACTGCCGATCTGTTCAACGAACCTTGCTCTGAACAGCAAATCGGCAATCGTTCTATTCCTGCGCACGCTGCGCTTGCCCAGATCTTCGATGCTCAATCCTAGAGGGAGCCCTCCCGGATTCGCGATCTCGAGTCTCTATACGGGCTCGTTTTTGTCAATATTTGCGTCGCAACAGTTTAGAGCCAACTCCGACCTTGCTCTTCGCCGAGATAGCGAATCCGATAAGGGTGTAGATGCCCACGACGCCGAAGCGGTCTCACACCTCGACGGCGGCGCTCGGATCGAGCGCGTAACCGCCGTCTCTCCACACGCCCGGCGTAGCGCTCACCTGGTCTCCCTCGATATCGAAGAGCCACAATCCCTCATAGCCGGACTTGGTGGCGCTTCCGGCACAGAAAATCGGCGGCTTGACTCCCTCGATGCGGACCACGTAACGACGGTGGATATGTCCGCACAAGATGGCTCCGCGCGAGAGGTTCGCGCAAATCGCTAGAAAGTCGTCGGCGTTCACGAGACCGTGTAATCGATGGTCGGGCCCACCGTCCTCGGCGCGAGGAGCATAGTGGGTGAGCACAAAGACAAAGCGGTCGAGAAGGACAGGATCGGCCAGCACTTTTTCGAGGGCCTCGAGCTGCGGCCGCGGGATCTTTCCGCTCGAGCGCCAAGGTTGCGGATTGGGTCGGGCGCTATTCACCCCGACCACGGCGAGGTCGTCACCGACGAGACGCACGAAAGGCCAATGACCTTGGTCCACGGCGTAGTGAGGAAGATCGGTGTGCAACGTGTCGCCAAAGCTTTCCTCCCACCTCTTCTGGCGCAGAACGTCGAACACATAGAGGTCGTGGTTACCCGGCAGATTCACGTAGCCGAGTGGCGCCTGCATCAACGGCTCGACTGCCTTGCGTGCATTCCGAAGCTCGGCGCGCGTTCCTAAAGAAGTGTAGTCGCCGGTACAGATGACGAGGTCAACGTCGAGCTCGCGTCGGAAACGGTCGAGCGCGACGAGCTTCTCATGGCCATCAACGAATTTTCGAGCGCGACCCAAAAGTAGGTTGGCGCCACCAAGCATGCGCTTTCCCATCCAGTCCTTGAGAGGAATAGAGAGCAATCGCGCCGGCAAGTGAATGTCGCTGAAGTGCAGGATCCGCATCGTGCGACTTTAAGGCCTTCCGTGGACGAAGTCGAGCTCACCCGATGCCCGGTCGAGCCGGCCGGCCGTTCAGCTCCGGCAAAACACCGGCCGCCTGCTGCTCGTGATGCCGGGCGCGCCGCAAACGTTGGCGGGCCTTCTTCAGGCCGCGGCCCAATGGTCGCGCATCCTTGAAGGTCTGGCCGAGGGCGAGACCTCGGCCCAACGCGGCTGCTGCTGCTCGGATCTTCATCGTCGCCGTGATCTTGGAGAAACAGGTCGAGCCGGGCGGGACGGACCCCCGGGTCGAGCCGGTCGAGCCAATGAAGGATGGCTCCCGAGATCGCCACGGGATCGCCCCCGCGCAACGCCGCGTTAACCCGTTTGAAGTGGGCCGGCTCCGATTCCTGCCGGGCGCGCCACCACCGCCGGCAACGTTTCACCAGACCGCTGCCGAGCCACAGGCCGAGACCGATGAGAGCCACAACGGCGGTCACGGCAAGCAAGCGGTCGCGCGGCCGGTCGGCGGCCGCTGCGGCCGCCTCGGTGACAGGCTCCGGAGCGAGCTCCCCAACCACCTCGAGGCTCAGCCCGGGTAGCTCGATGCGCCGTAGCGTCTCGTCGTCGATGTCCCACCACGGCAACACGATCCCGGGCAGCTCGACCTCGCCGGGCTGTTCGAACACGTAAGTGACCGTCTCCACACGCTCGCTGCTCAAAGTGCCACGATTGGTTCGGTCGGCCACCGACGGCTCGCTCGGGTACACGCCGATGCCTTCCAGTTCGGGGTGCTGCATGGGCGGGAAGGCCATGGCGGAAACATCATCGGCATGTAGGGTCACCTTTCGGCTGATCGCGTCCCCCGGCGACATGGTGTCCGGTTCGGACGACCACGACTGGTCCGCTTCGAGTCGGGTCGTGCTGATCAAGCCGCGAATTCCTTCCGCGCCTGGTGGCACCTTGCATGTGAACGCCGTGGACGGTGTCTCGAGCTCGTTGGGCGTCTCACTCGCGTTGGCGCCCCACTGTTTGACTGTGACGGTGACGGGAACCGCCGGGATCTCCACTCGTCCCGGCCGCTGGCAGTAGAGCGAAAGCGTGTAGCGCTGACCCGTGTAGGCGGTACGACCGATGGTTTCGCTCAGGCGCGTGCCCTGGCTCTCGGTCCGGAGGACGTAGGTTCCCGAAATCTCGAGCTCCCCGATATCGGAGATCTGGGCCCAGCCGTCCGCCGTTAAAACGTCAACCTGCAAGAGCACGCGCTGACCGATCCAGGCTTCTTCGAGGTTGGTGGCGGTACGCAGCACGATATCCTCGGCGGCGGCGACACCGGCGGTGAGAAAGAGCGCGAGAACCATCCTCACGAATGCCGGTACAAGCACTCTTTTCATTGGGAACCTTCCGGTTTCGCTTTTCTCATGGCGTGTTGGTAGGCGAACTTCACTCGCAGGAAATCGGCGGGTTTGGTTTGCACCTGTCGCAGCCAGACCGAGCGCAGCTCCTCGTCGCTCAGCCTCTCGCCACCCTCAGTTTGCTCCGCATCCGCCGATGGCGGAGATTTCTTGTCCGAGAACACGATTTCGTCGGCCCCGAGCATACCGCCGGTACCTTCGCCGCCCTCCTGGACGAGCATGGCGGCCCGTGCTGCAGCAATGTCGCGGTTGACACGCGCCGGCTCCCAGTCGGGACGCAGCTCGAGGGCACGCTCATAGCGTTCGACCGCCGCATCGTACTTGCCTTGCATGACGAGCGCGTTGCCCTGGTTGAAAGCGGCCTCGGGGGTGTCGAACCCGGCGAACACGCCGGCGGCTTGCTCGAACTCGCCCTGCTTGAAAAGCGCCACTCCTTGCCACATCGGGTCTGCGAACGCGCCTGCCGCGGCCTCGTAATCGCCCGAGTCGTAAAGGCGATAGGCTTGTTGATCGGCCGTCAGCAGTGTGCAGTCATCATTGACAAAGCAGTAGACTAACGCAGCGACCACGACCAGGCCGAGTACCCAGAACACACGATCGGATTTGTGGATCTTCATGAGACGACCCATCCCTTTCGCGACCAAGCCAACCCGATCAGCGCGATCACCGGGAGAAGAAAGTAGCCTGCGTCACGCCACCGTTCGCCCCCCTCAGCGGTGGTCGCCTCCTGGAAATCGGATTGGGCCCGGTCCGCAATCCAATCCACGTCGGCCTCATCGATCGATAGCGGCACGACCGCGGCGTTTCGCGCACTCGCCGCCTGTTCAAGTCCGGCATCCATGGGCGCGTTCGGCGGCCGAACCGACAGAAACTGCACCGGCAATTCGGGTGCAGCTGCAGAAACCGCACCGACCTGCGACGGCGATACGGCGTCTGCCACTACCAAAACCGATCCCGGCACACCGGCGCGCTCCAGCACGTTCGCGGCAAGCTCGAGTGCCTCAGCCAATGCATCGCCGTCCTCGGGCATGAGCTCCGGGCTGAGCTCCGAAGCCATGGCGGAGATGATACGGCCATCCCGGGTCAGCGGCATCACCAAGTGAGCGCTGCCGCTATAGACGATGAGTCCAGTAGCTGCTCCTTCTCTCCGTTCCAGAAGATCGCGAAGCTTGTGCTTGGACCGCTCGATGCGCGAGGGCTGCACGTCGGTGGCATTCATGGTGGTGCTGGCTTTCATCAGAACCACCAGGCCCGCCTGATCGTCGGCGAAGGGGGACGGCTCGCGCTCCCAGGTGGGGCCGGCCAGCGCCAGAACACAGACGACCCACAGTACGAGGGTGAGGTGGATGGGTCGCAGCAACCGGCGATGCTCCTTGCCCACCAGCAAGTGCTCGAGCAGGTGGGGATCCACCACCTTCCGCCAAGCAGCGACAACGTCCTGGCCGCGCCAAAGGCCCCACCCGATCAACACAACGGGGACCAGGCTCCAGAGCCACAGCGGACGCAAGAAGTGAAACTCAGCCATGGGCCGTCCTCCTCGCGCCGCGCGCGTGGGCCAGGAGTAGCACGGCGTGCTGAAGCAGAACGAGGACCAGGAACGCACCGAGCGGCCAGTAGTAGCGATCGAGTCGCGGGCGATAGGTCTCGGCCTCGACCTCACGCGTGCCGAGGCGGTCGAGCTCGTCGTAAATACCGGAGAGCGCCTCCCGATCTTGGGCGAAAAAGTAGCGTCCGTTGGTGGTCCGGGCTACCGCTTCAAGTGCCTCTTCGTCGAGCACCTCTTCGCCGGTCGAGGTGGGATCGCCCACGCCGATCACGTGGATCTGGATCTCGTTATCCCGGGCGATCTTGGCGGCCTCGGCCGGTGGAATCTTGCTGCCGGTATCGTTGCCGTCGGTCAGCGCGATCATGACGCGGTCCTCCACCTCGCTGCGCTCGAAGAGCGTGATGCCGAGACCGATGGCGTCGCCGAAGGCGGTGCGCGGGCCGGCCATGCGCACGGCGGTCTCCTCGAGCAGCATCCGGCAGGCGTCGAGGTCCTGCGTGAAAGGCACCTGGACGAACGCCGCCGTACCAAAAACAATCAAGCCGACCCGGTCGCCCTCGCGGCGGGTCAGAAAATCGTCGAGGACCTCCTTGACCGCGGTGAGGCGATCCACCCTTTCACCGTCGGTGTTGGTGAAGTCCGTCGTCTCCATGGAGCCCGAAAGGTCGACCAATAGAAGGAGGTCACGGGTTGGGAGGATCCGGCTGATCGGAGGCTCGATGAGCTGGGGGCGGGCCAACGCCAGAACGACGAGGGACCAGAGCAGCCACTGGAAGAGGAGTCGAGCCGGCGAAGTTTTCGTAACCACAGCTCCGACGGCCGGCTGCGCATGGAGCAGGGCTGCCAGGCGCTCGAACCACGGCGCGCGGATCGCCTGCCGCGGTTCGCGATAGGGTGGCAACACCAGACGCAAGAGCGGTGGCAATGCGATCAGCAGGAGAAGCCAGGGGTGGGCGAGCGTATACATCTTAGGGCCCACCTTTCGAGACGTGATGGTGGCGGATCCAGGTGCCGGCCACTTGTCGGCGCTCGGGGGAAGCCTCCGCTGAGGGATCGGCAGCCACAAGAGCAGCGAACCGCGCCCGGGTGCAGGTCGCTTCCAGAAACGCGACCCAGTCGTCGCCGTAAAGTGGCGCAACTTGGGGACGGGGGAACACGGCCAGGGCGACCCGCTTGAGGATGACATCGATGTCTCGGGCGGTACGAGCGCCCGGAAGGAGCGCAAGGCCGGCACGCCGGTAGGCGCTCCGAGCTCGAGCGCGGTGCCACCATAGGATGAGGGCCAACAGCACGGCCACGGCGATGATCAGAACGACCCAGACTCCGGGCGCCGGCGGCCAAAAGGGCGGGGGCTCCGGCACCGCGATATCTCGCAGGTCCTTCAGGCTGGCCTGTCCGTTCATGACGTTCTTCCGGGCACGCCCAGGTGCCGACGTACCTGAGCGACGACGTCGCCTTGGTTGCTGATCATTATTAATGGTGCGGAAAGCCGCCGCAGAAAGTGGGCCAGTCTTTGCTGTTCGTCGCGGTAGTCGGCGACCACCTTCTCGTTCACCGACCGGTTCGCCAGGTCGAGGTCCATCTGGAGCGACCCGTCGGAAACGGTCAGGCGCTGGCCGGCGGGTTCGAGCCGCATGGGGTCGTGAACCAGGAGCGTGAGGACGTCGTTATGCGCGACCAGACGGGTGGTCAATTTCTCGGTCTGCGCGTCGGTTCCCAGCCCGTCGCTCACTACCACCACCAGCACGTCATGGGGCGCGAGAACAGGGGCCTTCTCGATCGCTCGATTGAGTTGACCGGGATTCGGACTCACGGTGGAGCTGGCCGATAGCGCGTGGTTCTGGCGGACCACCTCGCCGAGAATCTGCATCACGGTTTGCCGGCTCCGATGGGGACGGATCTCCACCAGCTCCTGGTCGTTGAATACGATCGCCCCGACGCGGTCGCCTGCGGCCAGGGCGCGCCAGGCAGCCAGGGCCGCCAGTTCGGCTGCCGTCACCGATTTCAGCTTATCGCGGGTTCCGAAGAACATGTTCTGGCGCTGGTCCACTAGCAGCAGCACGCCGCGATCCTTCTCCTCGGTGTAGACCCGGACGTGGGGGCTCCGCGTCCGGGCGGTGACCTTCCAGTCCATGGTGCGGATATCGTCGCCGGGGAGATAGCGACGGAGCTCCTCGAAGTTGAGGCCGCGGCCGCGCAGGCGCGAAGCGTAGCGACCGGAGAGGATGCTGGTCACCGGCTGCCGAGGCTGGAAGGAGAAGTCGCGGGCTTTGAATTGGATGCGAATTAACTCGTCGAGGTCGGCGTACACGCCCGCCGCTTTGCTTGGGTTCGCGCGCTTTCGTTTGATCCTCGACCAATCCATCGACCTTGCTCCAACCGATGGCTCAGGCCACGGCCACCAGCTCGACCAACTTCTGGATCAACTCGTCGTTGGTCAGACCGTCGGCCTGTGCCTCGAAAGTCGGCTTCAGCCGGTGGCGGAAGCAGTCATTGACCACAGCCCGGATGTCGTCGGGGGTGACCGTCTCTCGGCCCTGAAGCCAGGCATAGGCCCGCGAGCACTTGTCGAGAGCGAGCGAGCCACGAGGGCTGACGCCCACTTGAATATAACGGGCGAGGTCCTCGCTGAGCTCGGCCGGCCGGCGGGTGGCGCCCACCAGGGCGACGATGTAGTCCTCCATGGGTTCGGGAATCTGAATCGCCGCAATCTCCTCGCGGGCCGCGAAGACGGCGTCCTGGGGGATTGGGCTCTCCGGGGCCGCCTGTTGGCCGGCGGTCTCGTCGCGCACGAGTCGGACGATCGCCTTCTCGGACTCGTCGTCGGGGTAGGAGATAAAGATGTGCAGGAGGAAGCGGTCCATCTGAGCTTCGGGCAGAGGGTAGGTGCCCTCCTGCTCGATGGGATTCTGGGTAGCCATGACCATGTAGAAGGGCGGAAGCTTGTGGGTTTCCTTGCCCACGGTGATTTGCCGTTCCTCCATGGCTTCCAATAGGGCCGCCTGGACCTTCGCCGGTGACCGGTTGACCTCATCGGCCAGCACGATGTTGGCGAAGATCGGGCCCGGCTGGAACTGGAAGCGCTCGGCCGAGTCCTCTCCGAGGTACATCTCCGAGCCGGTGATGTCGGCCGGTAGCAGGTCAGGGGTGAACTGAATGCGGCTGAAATCCGCTTCCATGCAATTTGCCATGCTCTTCACGGCGCGGGTCTTGCCCAGACCGGGAAGCCCCTCGACGAGCACGTTGCCGTTCGAGAGTAGGGTCAGAAGCAGCCGCTCCACCACGTGCTCCTGTCCGATGACAGAGTGCTCCATGCGTTTTTTGAGATCCATAATTTGGTCGCGTGCCGACATGTCTCGTCCCTCTCCGTGCCGATATCGGATAGTTAACTACGAGTGCTCGAGGACTATACTACCTCGCCGAGGCCACGGCTCAATCAGTTTTTGTCCAAGGTAACCAAGGTAACGGTTCCGTTGCGCGTCGAGAGTCGGCGTGATATAGGAGGTAGTTATGGCGTCTAATATTTGTCTCATTCTGCATCGCAAGTCCGCAAACGAGCCCGCTGTCAAAGAAGCGGTCCAGCACGTCCGGAGCCAGGGGATCAAGCTGAGGGTCCGAATACCCTGGAACAAAAAGGACAAACCGCGAGTGGTCCGCGAGGCCCTCGAGAATGGAGCCAAGCGTATCATCGCGGGCGGCGGGGACGGTACCATCAACGCCGTAGTCAACGCACTCGTCGGAAAAGGTAAGAAGAAGCCTTGCGCAACGCTGGGCGTGCTGCCTTTGGGAACAGCAAACGACTTTGCCCACGGCTGCGGGCTGCCGGTGAAAGACCTGAAGAAGTGCTTGGAGATCGCCTGCACCGTAAAAGCGAAGAAGACCGATGTGGGGCGTGCGAACTCGAGCAGCTTCATCAATGTCACCAGCGGAGGTTTCGGTTCCGAGATAACGGCCACGACACCGGTTGAAATGAAAAAGGCACTGGGCGGCGGGGCTTACACCATCATGGGGCTGGTCAAGGCCTTCAACCTGAAGCCGTATGAAGGGCGACTCCTCATTCCTGGAAAGAAGCCGGTCAAAGGCAACATGCTCTTCATGGCGGTTGGCAACAATCGCCTCGCCGGCGGCGGGTTCGAGGTCGCACCCAAAGCTCGGATGGACGATGGGCTGCTCGACCTCGCCGTCATCAGTAAAGGCGAGGGTGGGCTTCAGCGGCTGAAGTCGGAGCTGGAAACGCCTGAGAATCCCGACAACCAGTTCGTGCACTATCGGCAACTACCCGAGTTCACCATCGAGACCGAACAGGATGTGCACTTCAATCTCGACGGTGAGCCCACGAAACAGCGCAAGCTGAAGTTCTCGGTGTTGCGGCGCCATCTCGGCGTCGCTTATTGAACATTGACCCAAGCTGATCTTCTATATCGCTTTGCCATCGCGCTCGCCATTGGCCTTCTGGTTGGGCTCCAACGCGAGTACGCCTACCAAGAGAAAGGGGAGGAAAGAGAGCTTTTTGCGGGCGTCCGGACGTTCCCGCTTCTGGCGCTCCTTGGCTGTGCCGCTGCTTTCCTCTTCCTACGGAAACTTGGTTGTCGAAGAACCCTTGAGAGCGGATCCAAGAATGAATCCCAGTGATTGTGATACCCCCGCGAAAATTCAGAGAATACTGATTGACGGGTATCGCAAGATGTCGGCCCAGCAGAAACTCGAAAGCGTCACGGAGCTCACGAGAGCCGTTCAGCAACTCGCCCTCGCGCGTATACGGAAACAGTACGGAGATCTTACGGAGCGGGAGCAACGACTCCGGTTGGCGGCCTTGTGGTTGGATCGAGACACGATGATTCGAGTGTTTCAGTGGGATCCGCGTCAACGAGGATACTAGCTTGGTCCTTGCCGAACCCGTCGAAATCACTCGTAAAGTTACGCGATCTTTCGAGGTACTCGATATTCCATATTTTGTCGGAGGTTCTTTGGCAAGCTCGCTGCATGGCATTCCACGCGCGATACAAGATGTCGATATCGTTGCCGATATCAAGAGCGGGCACGTTTCTTCACTCTTAGGTACTCTGGAGTCTGATTTCTGCATCGATTCCGAGATGGTTCGGAATGCCATTGCCCGTCAGACTTCGTTTAACGTGATCCATCTTGCCACCATGTTCAAAGTGGATTCTCAAACAAGATACGGCCTCGCAAGAAGAAATGGCTCGTCGAGAAAGATTCCAGATTTCGGACGATCCTCCACAGGATCTTTTCTTGGCAACAATGGCAACAGCCGAAGACGTGGTTCTTCATAAACTGTTTTGGTACGATCAAGGTGGAGGTACTTCGGAACGCCAATGGAGAGACGTTTTGGGAGTCCCAAGAGTAGTGTTTTTAGCATGGCAAGGAATCTCCCTTGACTTATATCTGTTCGCCCGAGGCTTGGATTTTATCAGAGGTTGGGATGACGACTGTCTCGAGGTCAGACCCGCGTTTCCGACGGCACTGACTTTGTCAGCGTCTCGAGCAGATTGGCTGGAAAACGGATGGTAAAGGTGCTGCCTTTACCGGGGGTGCTGTCGGCCTCGATTTCGCCGAGGTGTTTCTTCACGATGTTTTGAGAGGTGAACAACCCCATGCTGGCCGAAATCCGGCTGCCATGGGTTCTCAGACGAGGCTGGAAAACGGTTTCCAGTCGGTTCGGCTCCATGCCTCGGCCGGTGTCTTTGAAGGCGATCTTGACCTCGTTGTCGCGCATGGCCGTGCAGATCCGTATCTTTCCCGATCCGTCGATCGCTTGAGAAGCGTTTCTCAAGATGCACATGAAGACTTGATTCATTTCCGCCGGGTAGAAACACACGGGAGGCACGTCCCCGTAGTCCCTTTCGATGTTGATACGACCTCTCAATCCGGATTCGAGAAGCGTCAACGCGCTTTCTAATCCTTCGTGGATGTCGGCCATCCGCAACGAGGCCTTGTCGAGCTGGATGAAGCTTTTGAGACTTTGCGCGACGTGGGTGAGCCGCTGGGTTGCAGCCTCGGCGATGAGCGTATTGGTTTTCAGGATCTGCAACGAGTCTTGGACCCCTGATGGGGAAGTCCCGACAGGGATTTCGGGCGGGTCGTCCTGCTGGAGAAGATCGGTCAGATTCTCCGCGCTCTGTCGGGAGACTTCACTGGCGCTTCTGAGCGCTCCCAGAGGTGTGTTGAGCTCGTGGACGAAGCCTGCTACCAGATCGCCCAGAGCCGCCATCTTCTTTGACTCGACAAGGTGCGACTGGGTGGTCTGAAGTTTTTCGAGAAGACCCTCCAGCTCTTCCTTTTTTTCGCTCAATTCTCTGGTGCGTTCGCCGACTTGCCGCTCCAGTTCCGCGCGCCGGCGTTTCATGCTTTTGATACGTATGGCGTAGGCACTGTAGGCCGATGCAAGCAAGAAAAACAAAGCCAATGACTTGAACCAGAGGGTTGCCCAAAAGGGAGGGACTACCGTAAAAGGTACCGTTGCACCAGCCTCGTTCCAGACGCCATTGTCGTTTGAGCCCTTGACGCGGAAAACATAGTCTCCCGCGGGCAAGTTGGTATACGTCACAAATCGACGATCCTTGACGTAGATCCAGTCCTCGTTGAATCCCTCTAGTTTGTAGGCGTAGGCGTTCTTTTCGGGGGCGGAAAGATCGAGCGCAGCGAACTCGAAAGAAATGACCCGGTCCCGGTGAGACAAGCGAAAGGGCCCTGCATCGACGGCGAGCTCCCGGGGGTATCGGTTCGTGTCCAGGCTCTTAGTTTCTGAAATGACTTGAAAATCTGTGATCGCGACTTCCGGAACATGAGGGTTCACGGCCACCCGGTTGGGATAGAATGCGTTGAAGCCGTTTCGACCACCTAAGAACATCTCGCCCTGGACGTTCCTGTAAAAAGAGCCGGGAAGAAACTCGTTGCTTTGAAGGCCATCCTTGGAATCGTAGTTGCGAAAGACTTTCTGGCGCGGATCGAACTGCGAGACCCCCATGTTCGTGCTCAACCACAAAAGTCCGGAATCGTCCTCCAAGATGGCATAGATGACCTCGTTCGGTAGGCCGTCCTGCTCGGTATAACGAACGAAGGTTCCCGATTCGCGATCGAGTTGGTTCAAACCCCCAAATGTACCCACCCAAAAATCACCGGAACGGTCTTCCCAGATAGAAAGGACGGCTTTGTCGCTCAAGGTCGTGGGGTCATCGAGATCGGAAAGGTAGCGCCGAAAACAATCGCACTCGGGGTCGTATTCATGGAGCCCGTTGGAGGTTCCGATCCATAGCTTCCCGTGCCGGTCTTCGAAGAGTGCGTAAATCAGATCGTCGTGCAGACTTTGAGAATCCGCGATGTCGGCGCGGTAACGAACGAAGGTTCCTGTCTCTCGGTCGAATCGATTCAAGCCAAAACGGTGCGTTCCCACCCAGAGCCGCCCGGAACGGTCCTCGAGCACGACGCGGACACGATCGTGGCTCAAGCTCGTTGGGTCGTCGGGGTCGTGACGGAACCCAGTGAAATCGTCCGTGCCGGGATTGTATCTGTAGAGCCCACCGCCAAACGTTCCGACCCATATCGTGCCCGTCGAGTCAGATCGAATCGTATAAACGCGATCGTCTCCAAGCGAGGTGGAATCGTCCGGGTCGTTTTGGTAATAGGTGAAGTTCCTCTTCTCCCTGTCGAAGCGATTGATTCCGCCATCGGTGCCTATCCAAATGTTGTTGTCGGGGTCCTCGTAAAAGGCACGTACCGTGTTGTGATTGATCTTGGCCGGGTACTGGTTGTTCTTGTGGTAGTGATCGAAGCGATTGTCTTTGAGGTCGAGTCGGTTCAGCCCGGCACTGAAGGTCCCGACCCATAGCAGGCCTGAGTCATCCTCGTAAAGGGAACGAATCTGATTCGCGCTGATGCTTCCGAAATCCTCGGGATTGGCGTTCCATCGAAAGACCCGCTCACCGGTGAGTCGAGCCATACCCTGGCTATTGCTCCCGATCCAGAGCGATCCTGAGGGGCTGATGGCCATGGCACGTACCGACATTTGGGCCAAAACCTCATGCTCGACCGCCCGTAAGGCACCGGCGCTGTGATTGTAGAAATAAGGGCCCTGATTCGTGCCAATCCAGACGCCGTTACCTGAAGGATCTTCGCAAAATGCTCGAACGGTCCATGACCCCGCCACGCGCTTGCCTTCCGGATGCGGAATGCGGCGCAAAGTCCCCGAATCCCTCTCCATTCGGGCCAAACCGTTTAGGGTCCCTACCCAGAGCACGCCTTCTTGGTCCACGAAGAGGCTCCGGATGGAGTTGTGCGGCAAGCTACTCGAATTGTTCGGATCGTGAAAATAGCGAGAGAACGTCTCGCGGTCTCGATCGAGCTTGCTGAGACCGTTGTTGGTGCCGATCCAAAGCGCGCCCTTCTCGTCTTCCACGACGGCGTGAACCGAGCTGTCGCTCAAGGAGCTCGGATCGCCCGGGTGACTCAAGTAGCGTTGGAATTGATTGGTGTGTCTATCGAACCGGTTGAGTCCGAAGTTAGTTCCCACCCAGATCATGCGGTCTCGGTCTTCGAAGATGGCTCGGATATAGTTGTCACTCAGGCTGGACGGATCCCCGGAGATCCGCTTGAACGTCGTGAATCGGTACCCGTCGTACTTGTTGAGTCCGTCATCCGTCCCGAACCACATGAAGCCTCGATGGTCTTGGAGGATGCTCCGGATTGTACTCTGTGAGAGCCCTTGGTCCGTTTGGAAGTGCTCGAAACGCCGGCTGTTCGGCTGCGGCGGGAGCTGGGCGAGAGTCGTCAGCGAAAGGAAGATAAATGTGCCAGATAGTATATGTGTTGACAAAGATACTAACCTCGAAAGTACCGCATTGCCAAGCCTCACCCGTCCAGAAAGTCGGCACGGGGCGTTCACCGGCGCCCATTCTACTCCAATCGTCACTGGAAGTCCTCGTTTGCCCCTTAGTCTTAGCTTTCAGCCATTCCGTTGCCTGAAAGCGGAAAAATGCTAGGCCCCGCGGTGTCGGGCGATCTACAATCGGGGAGCTGCTTCCACCGTCATGCAGGTATCCAGGATTTTGAATGTGACCTACAAAATTGAGCCCCCGCGTCGGTGGACCGTTTTCCGCCTTGGGGCGCTGATCGCCGTGCTTGGGGCTTTGACCGCTCTTGGACAAGAGGTTTGGGAACGTCCCCAAGAACCATGGCGTCGGCGACATCGTCGCGATCGGGCGGCTGAGCTGCCCGAGATGAATCCGGGCTATCGGGGACGTTTCGTTTTCACGCGCATTCGCTACACCTCCGGATTGGCCGGCGGGTTCCGGCGGCGAGGTCGCTCGAGTTGGAGTCACGATTACCCGAGGGCCGACCAGCATCTCTCCAAGCTACTTCGCGAGTTGACCACGATGGAGGTAGAGCTCGAGGCTACGAACGTCTTCGAATTTAACAACGCCGACCTGTTTCAGTTCCCGGTCGCCTATATCTGTGAACCCGGATTTTGGACCATGAGCGAGGAGGAGGCCCAGGCCGTTCGTGCCTATTTGCTCAAAGGCGGCTTTCTCATTTTTGATGACTTCGCGAGCGACGACTGGTACAACCTCGAGGCGCAACTCCTGCGCGTGCTTCCCGAATATCGGCCCATCGAAATCGATTCGGACCATCCGATTTTCCACTCCTTTTTCGACATGGAAGGGGAGACCATTTACGTTCCACACCCTTACAGGAATGTGAGGCCCATCTATTACGGGCTGTTCGAGGACAACGACCCGGCCAAGCGAATGCTGGCCATCGTGAACTACAACAACGATATTGCGGAATATTGGGAGTGGTCGGACACGGGCTGGCTTCCGATTGAGCTCACGAATGACGCCTACAAATTAGGCGTCAACTACATGATCTACGCGCTAACTCATTGACCTTTTCGGAGCAAACTGGCGCGTCATCCAGCTCCGTAAACCATCCAATTAAAAACCCAGAGCGAATGCGATGGCTGATCGCGCTGCCAGCATTTTCTTTGAACTCAATGTTGTGATGAGCGCTCCAAGCTTTCCTCGGGCTACTGTTTGGATGTGATCAAAATTGGCTGCGCAGTCGCGGAACATTCCGTCATCTTCCGTAAGAACGACCTCCGAGGGAATGTTGCGGACGGTCGAAGTAATGGGTGCCACGGTTACTTCTCCGAGGAACTCGAGCGCGGAGTCTCTCGTCAGAATGAGTACAGGCCGTTTCTTGTCAGGTTGCTGGAACCTATACCACCTGACTTCACCCCGTTTCATTCACTGCCCCATACGTGTTCGGATTCCCAGTTACCGAACTCGTCCGGCTCGACCGGGTACCGGATATATCCTTCACGATGTCGCCTCTCCAGAGTTGCCACCCACAAGTTATCGAGAGCGTTTCTTAACGCTTCGCGCGTGAACGCTGAGCGACTCGTGCCGAGCTTCTTTGGCGGCGCGATCCACCGCTTCCACAAGCTCCTCATCCAACGTCATTTGCACGGTTTTCATCTTCTGATTCTCCTTTATGTGTATATCAATAGCTATTGTAATCCACATTAGTCGGAGCGTCAATGGTGAGGGACATTCGGTACTCGTTTGGCTCTCCGGCGGATACCGTTGAGATCGAGTCTGTTCACTCGAGAACCTGGTACAAGACCCTCCACTCGAAGCCGAAGTGTCCCGGTTTCGGCTCGATGTAGACCTGGGTTTGATTAGGGACCACGCGGTGATGAACCTGGGAAGAAACTTCGAGTTTCTCGATCTGCCGGCCCGGCCGCCAGGACTCGAGAACGAGGATGTAGTCCGGCGTTTTCCCCGACCGCGAGATGGTTTTGTCGAGCACATTGACCGTGTGTGGAGATGGGGATGAACCGTCCAACCATCCGTTGAAAAACGTCTCGATTCCCATTCCCGACAAGGGAAAGGCGAAGAGTGCCAATATGCTGACGCCGATGAGCTCGTGGTGAGAGGTCGAGCGGCCTCGAACGAGCTTGACGGCCAGCCAAAGGAAGACCAGCAGGAGGGGGAGACTGAGTTTGAGGGAGTCGAGAAAAACCGACAGGCTGTCCAAGGGTGGATAGTCGAACGAAACCGAGAATCAATAGAAGAGCTCCGGCTAGGAGGCCCGCCGTCGGCACAGCGAAGGCTAGGTTGCGCTTGGTTTTCCAGGCGCCCGTGTCGAATGATGGTGATTGAGGAACCTGGGGAACATCTTTCGAAAGCTCCGCGAGTTGCGACACGGCTCTTGCAACGAAATCGGGGGGACGCTCGTTTTGGAGAAGGAAAGGAGAGCAGATAACCTTCATCGTCTTTCCATCGTGCTCGACAACCGTGTAGAGCAACTCGAACATCTCTTGGACCGCTCTGCGTTTTCCAGACGGTTGGAAGAATTGCCGAACGAAGTCCGCCGTCTCGGACTGGATGAAATAAGCGTCGTCGAAGGCTTTGTCGAGGATTTGGACCTTGTTTGTGATGCCGTATCTCTTGAAAAAACGGTCGAATCCACTCTCTTTCGTGATTTTGAAGCGGCCCTCCGATTCACAGGCAACGCTGACGGTTAGGTGTGGCGGTGCATTTTTACCGCCGGCGAAATAGTAAACTTCGTAAGCAGTGCCGTCGAGCTCACCGGAGATCGTTTTGCCGGATTTTTAGCCTAAATAACGGACATCGAATCCGTTTTGAAATAAAAAGCTTCGAGATGCGTCTTTATTCACGAGGAGAGTTCCGCTCGAGGGCGGACGTTGGCGTGAATGAGTTATAGATACCCGTACGGATTTCATCATGTTGCGACAAAAATTGAGCTTTCTGGCCCTGATCACCTTGATTGCATCGAACCTGCCGTTCGCTGCCGCTCGACGAAGCTGAGCCTACCGTCCGAATCGGCCGTGCCACAGAAACCGTGGAGGGACCCGTCATCGACGGCATGGTCGATGATGAAGTTTGGGAGCAATCCGACGTTTTTACCGATTTTACCCAGGCCGAGCCACACCAGGGTGAACCGGCGACGGAAAAAACCGAGGTTCGCATTCTCTTCGACAAACAGACCGTCTATATAGGGGTTATTTGCTACGACACTGAACCCGATCGCATCGTGGTCACCGATACGCGCCGAGACTCCGATCTTGCCGAAATGGACGGTTTCAAAGTCGTATTGGATACCTACCACGACAAGCAGAACGGCTTCGTTTTTGGCACCAATCCCGCGGGACTCGAGTATGACGGCCAAGTGACCAACGACGGCCAAGCGGGTCGAATGGGCGGCGGCCGGCAGATGGCCGGCTCCGGGGCGGGCTTCAACTTGAACTGGGACGCGAGCTGGCGCGTTCAGGCACAAATCCATGAGGAGGGATGGTCGGCGGAGTTTGCGATTCCGCTTCGCTCGCTCCGGTACGGCGGCGACAAACCGCAGACTTGGGGTTTGAACTTCTATCGAAACATCCGCCGCAAACGGGAAGAGGTCTATTGGTCGCCGGTCTCTCGAATCTTCAATATCAACCGGGTTTCATCGGCGGGAGAGCTTCGCGACCTGAACCTCGACTCTCCTCGCAATTTCAAAGTGACTCCCTATGTTTTGGGCAGCTCGGGGCGGGATTGGGAGACACAAGACGAAAACGAGCTCGACGGGGAGTGGGGCGTCGATGCCAAGCTCGGCGTGACCCCGAGCCTCAACTTGGACCTTACCTACAACACGGACTTCGCTCAGGTCGAGGTTGACGAGCAGCAAGTCAACCTCACCCGTTTCAATCTGTTTTTCCCCGAGAAACGAGAGTTCTTTCTGGAGAACGCGGGTTTTTTTTCCATCGGGACTTCCGGCCGAGGCGGGCAGGCGACACAGCTGTTCTTCAGTCGGAAGATCGGCATCGATGACGATGGAGGACTGGTCCCGATCGTGGCGGGCGCTCGTTTGAGCGGTAAGGCCCAGTCGTTCAATGTCGGCTTTCTGAACATGCAGACCGAATCGGTCGCAGATATTACGTTTGCCAATAACTATACGGTGGGCCGCGTAAGTCGCGAGTTTCCGAACCGCTCTCATTTGGGGGCTATCTTCATCAATCGTATGGCAACGGGAGACGGTTCCGGCCAAGACAACTGGAATCGCACTTGGGGTTTCGACGGCAAGCTTGGCATCGGGGAAGCGTGGACGTTCACAGGTTATGCATCTCGGACGGAGACACCCGGGCTGAACGGCCGCGAGCACTCTTTTGCCGCTAAAGGAGAGTACGAGGATCGCGACTTCAGTTTCAACCTCGGTTATACGGAAGTGGGCGACAATTTCAATCCCGAAGTGGGTTTTTTGCTCCGGTCCGGCTATCGTAGTATCGACGGCGGACCTTTGTGGCACATACGGTTACCCAACGTGGATTGGATGCGTGAAATTGCGCCTCACGTGACGTATCAGGTGTACTGGGACTTTGACGGATTCAAAGAATCCGAGCTCATCCATCTCGATGCCCTCATCAATTGGGAGAACGGCGCTTTTTTGAGCCCCGCAACCAACATCACCTTGGAAGGCTTGAAGGAGCCGTTCGAGATCGTCGATGGTATCGTCATTCCTCCAGGTAGTTACCGCAATACTATCCTCTCCTGGCGATGGTACACGGACCAAAGCGCCCCCTTTTCTTATAACGGCGACATGAATTACGGCGGCTTTTTTTCCGGTACACGACGTTCTCTCGGGACGGGAATCACGCTGCGCAAAGGGGCCAAACTGAGCGTTACCGCAAAGTGGGAGTACAACGACATCGAGTTGGCAGAAGGAAGTTTCATTACCAACCTCGGCCAGTTCCGATTCAACTACAACTTGACTCCTTCCGTCTACCTCCAGTCGTTGGTTCAGTACAACGACGCGGCGGATCTTTGGTCGGCCAACTTGCGTTTTACCTGGCTTACGACCTCGAGCACCGGCCTTTACGTCGTCTTCAACACTACCGAGGGGCTGGGAGATCTTTTGGTCGGTCCTCAAAATCGAAGTTTCATCGTCAAATATACCCACCAATTCGATATTTTGAGGTGATGGATTGGCGGCGCGAGGGAGGTGTCGTGAGGAGAACGATTAGAAGGGCTTTGCCGGTTCTGCCATTGGGTCTTCTCCTGCTATTCCACCTTGCCGTATCGGCTTCGTCCCCGAGGCTTCAGGAGAACGAAACGCTGGACAACAGAGTCAAGCATTTCCTCGACAGCCGCAAGAATCAATGGAGCGATATGAATATCGGGGAAGTCGATGGGAAGGTTCTCTACGATCTCGTCCTCGAGAACCGCTACACCAAGGCGCTCGAAATCGGTACGTCTACGGGTCATTCGGGGATATGGATTGCCTGGGCTCTCTCCAAAACGGGTGGGAAGCTGGTCACCGTAGAAGTCAACGAACGACGGCACAAGGAGGCACTGGCCAACTTCGAGGAAGCAGGTCTTTCGACATACATCGATGCGAGACTCGGCGATGCTCACGAGCTCGTTCCCGACCTACCCGGTCCTTTCGACTTCGTGTTCTGTGACGCGGACAAAGATTGGTATAAGAATTACCTGGTCGCCGTTTTGCCCAAACTCGAAGTGGGAGGACGTTTTACCGCACACAACGTCCGCGGCGGGCGTATGCGGGGCATCCGGGAATTTCTCGATCACCTCGAGAGCCTACCGAACGTAGAAACCACTATCGATGAGTCCAGTTGGTCCGGGATCTCGATCAGCACCAAGAAGTCCGAAAAGTGAAATTTCTATCGGCCTCCCACCATCTTCTCGAGCGCATCGGGTGAGTGGGGTAGCACGGCGGTCAAAACGTCGGCGCCATTGTCGGTAACCACCACAACCTCTTCGGTGAAAACGGCGATGTCGTCGTCGTGGTTGTAGTACCAAGGTTCCACGGTGAAGATCATACCCGGCTCGAGGGGTGCGTCCATGAGCGCCGGGTCTCCCGTGGAGAGGCCGATGTGGTGCCCGTAGTAGGAGCCGGTCTGCATATACTTCCTCTCACCCGGCGGGATCTTCTCTTGCGCGATTTTCGTCAGCTCAGGCAGTGTTACACCTGGCCTGACGGCGGCGATGATAGCTTCGACGACCGAGTTCACCATCTCTAGGGTCTTTTTTTGTTTTTCGGTGAAACGACCCGAGATGGGAAAGGTTCGTCCTACATCGCTTACGAAGTAGTTGAGCTCCGTTCCGACATCGAAGATGACGAGCTCGCCGTCCCGCATCTTACGGTTTCTCCGGTCGTAGTGAGAGGAGAGGACCCTCCAGGGCCACAGAGAGTTCGGTCCCGATTTGATAATGGAGGCGAAAGCGACCCGTTGACCACCACCCCGCTTGAAGGCGGCCTCGAGGGTTGCCTCCAGGCTTCTCTCATCGACGCCGTCCCGGATATCCTCCGCCGCTTCTCGAATCGCCTGTGCGGTAACGGCACAGGCCCGCCGTACCCCCTCGATTTCTTCCGGGGATTTGATCATGCGCAGTTTGGCGACGTCGGCATAGGCACTTCGAATCCTGATGTCAGGATAGGTCTTCCGAAGATGAACGACGAGAGCCTGCGCGGGATTCCAATGAAAGACGAAGTCGGTTTCGTATCCGGGTAATTTGCCCCCGCGTTCCGGATTGATACGAATAACTCGGCCTTGCTCCAACCATTGCCCGACGACGGCGGATAGCGATTCGTACGACCGGATATCGAAGACGCCGGAAACACGGGCGAGCTCCGGATCCTCGCCGAGGGGTCGGCCTGGAAAATCGTTGCGCCGAGAAGGATTCTCGAAACGAGCGTCTCGCGCAGGAGCAAAAAGCAATGTCTTTTTCTGATCGGCATCGATGGCGAGAACCGAGTCCGGGAAGCTCGAGACCGGTGAAGTAGAGGAAATCGTCGAGCTGCCGGAAAGTATCACCGTGCGAACGGCCGTAGCGCGCCGGTGTCAAGAAGACGCCTCCTCCCGAACGGCCGAGAACCTCCATGAGCTTGTTTCGCCGCTCGCGAAAAACCTCTTTGTCTAAAGACATTTCGGTCCATTCAAAGAACTTTTGTTCGGGAGTGGTTTGCTTTTCCTTTGTCTCGCCGGAGGAAGTAAGAAAGGCGGTGAGACAAAAAAGGGCGACGGTCGTTTTCAAGGTTAGACTCCTCTTCTACTTGTAGCCCATTTCGGGCGACAACTTGATTTTACTCCGAACAAATGTTCCGCTCCCTCGGCCAATGAGGTTGTTCCCTGTATCGTGGAGGTCGGCTTCGGCTAAGAATTGGTTGCGGGTCGAGTGAACGACGCGGCCGACGGCCCGCATTTCACCGTCGGAGATGGGCCGCAGAAAATAGACTGTAAACGAAGCCGTGAGAACGAATCGGTCCTCTACCAGAGAGTTCGCGGCAAAAAAGGCCGCGTCATCCATCGCTTTGAAATAGACCGAACCGTGAGCGGCACCGGCTGCGTGAAAAAGCGCCGGGCGAATGGGGATGACCACCTCAGCCTGCCCCTCACTCACCGTCAGCCTCGGCCGATAGTACCCATTCACCGGCGCCTCCGCGTACATCCTCTCCAACTTCCTGTAGTGCGGGGTCAGACATTGCTTTGTTGGATTCCGACTCACTCTAAACTCCTTCGTAACCTGAATTTAAGCTGGGGTCAGGCATTGAATTATTGAATTCTTGATGTCAGAATTCCATCCCGGAACTCGGCTGGCAAGAAGGAAAGGAGCTCGACCGATGACCAAATCTGTCATGGCCCTCATTATCTCGCTATTTGTGACCACGGGTCTTTTTTATTTTGGATGTACGCTTCTGGATGATTCAGCGAGTGCGGTTCGGTCAATCGAGGACGAAGTCTGGGAGTACACCATCGAGCACCAGAATCTGTTTCGACTCAAGCTCGGATTGCCTATCACGAAGCTACAACGGGTGACCCTGGAACAAGCACAGAAAGATGCCGATTTCGCCAAGTCGATTCTCGCCAAGATCGAAGCCATACCGACGGATGACCTCTCACACGAGGAATGGCTGTCGCTCGAGCTTTTGCGCTGGCAGGCAAATACGACGGTGGAAGGTCTACCTTACTATTGGCTGAGCTTTTCCGTCACACCCTATGCTTCACCTCTAGGCGGCGTGCGGGAGATCTTCCGCACCTATCGGTTCGAGTCCGAGAAGGACCTGGGCGCCTACTTCACGCTGCTCGGCCAGATTCCGAGGTTCGTTGCTGACCTCGGGGCCAAGCTCTATGGGCAGGCAGAAAAAGGTATCCGTCTTCCGGTCGAAGAGATCGACCTGGTGATACCTTTTCTTCGATCCTTCAGGACGGAGCCTGGTTCGAGTCCTTTTTTCGTCGAAATCGAACGACTCGGCAAGATCGAACCCTCCCGGGCCAAAATGTTCCAAGAAAATCTTCGGACGATCATCGGAGATCAGGTCAATCCCGCTCTGGACGGCTTGATTGGGATGATGAACTTCTACTACCGTGAGCAAGCGCCGGAAGCTGTTGGGCTGCACCAGTATCCCCAAGGGAAGGAGTACTACAGTTATCTGGTTCGTGCCCACACCACCATGGACATTACCCCGGAGAAGGTTCACGAGAAGGGTCTCGAGCTCGTCGAAGACCTCAAAGCAAAGATGAAGGCCATCCGCAATGAGCTCGGCTTCGAGGGCACGCAGGCCGAGTTTCATGAAAAGATTCGGACCCTACCTCGCTTTTTAGCCAAGACGCCCGACGAAGTCGGCGAGCGTCTGATGAGTTACGTCGCGAAAATGGAGGAGAAGGTTCCCGACAATTTCTCCCGAATTCCGAAAGCGCCTTACGGGGTCAAGCGTCTCGATCCGGCGCTCGAGGGCTCTATGACTTTCGGCTACTATCAGTGGCCAACTGCAACCGATCCCAAAGGCTACTACCTGTATAACGGCTCCAAGCTCGATGAGCGACCTTTGGCCTTTGGCCAGGCCCTCATCTACCACGAGCTGGTTCCGGGACACCACTTTCAACTGGCGTTACAGTTCGAGAACGCAGCTCTCTCCGAGTTTCGGCGACAGAGCTTCCACGGCGCGTATACGGAAGGATGGGGAGACTACGCAGCTTGGCTGGGTCTAGACCTCGGTCTTTATGACAATCCGTACGACCTCTACGGAAGGTACCTCATGGACATCATGATCTCGGCGCGCCTCGTCGTGGACACGGGGATGAACTACTACGGCTGGCCGCGCTCCAAGGCCGTGGAGCTCCTGAAGGAAAATATCATCCAGTCCGACACCGAGATCCACACCGAGACGCTCCGATATTCCGTCGATATTCCGGGACAGGCTCTCGGGTACAAGATGGGTAGTATTGCACTGCTCGATTTGCGGCGAAAAGCCGAAGAAGCCCTGGGAGAGCGATTCGATGTCCGCCGGTTCCACGCCGCGTTGCTCGAAAGCGGATCGATGCCCGTGACGCTTCTCGAGAAACACATGGATTGGTATATCGAGCAGGAAAAGGGCCGGTAGGGCTTGTCACCGGTGGTTTGCGGTTCCCGCCCGAGCCGCCTAGAATGGCACCCTTGTTGTTTGTTGCTTATTTCACGGCCGGCAGTATCGTTGCCAGGGAGGAAGTCCATGCCGATTACCGAGCGCGCTGACCTTGATTTTGCCAACCTGTCTTTCAATTACACAAAGGCTGATCTCAATGTACGTTATACCTGGAAAGACGGAAGCTGGGACGATGGAGTCGAGAGCGACACGGATGTTTTGCCACTCCATATTGCTGCGACATGTCTTCATTATGGTCAGGCCATTTTCGAAGGGATGAAGGTCTACGAGGCGAAAGACGGTCGCATCCTGAGATTCCGGGCCGAGGAAAACGCCAAGAGAATGCAACGCTCCGCCGAAAAACTGAGCATGCAGGCCCCCCCACAGATCTGTACCTTGCGGCTATTGAAAGGGTCGTTAAAGCTAACACTCGTTTCATTCCACCCTACGGCAGTGGCGCAACACTTTATGTTCGGCCGTTGCTTCTCGGAAGCGGCCCTAGAATTGGCGTTCAGCCATCGGACGAATACACGTTCCTCGTGCTGGTGACCCCGGTGGGCCCGTACTTCAAGCAGGGTTTTTCGTCGACCAAGCTCGTCATCGAGGAGGGGATCGATCGGGCGGCTCCGCTCGGGGTCGGGGATGCCAAGGCCGGCGGAAACTACTCGGCCGGCATGCGCGCCACCGTCAAGGCCAAGTCCCAAGGGTTTGGTGAAGCACTCTATCTCGACTCGAAGGAGCACAAATACATTGACGAGCTCGGCGCCGCCAATTTCTTTGGTATCACCAAGGACAAGAAATATGTGACGCCTGATTCTCCATCCATTCTGCCCTCCATCACCAACCGGTCGCTTCAGACGCTCGCCGCCGATATGGGCTACGGAGTGGAAGTGCGCCCCATCCCGTTCGAAGAGCTTCCCGATTTCGTCGAGACAGGAGCTTGCGGCACAGGCGCCATCATCACACCCATCGAGAGCATCACCATGCGCGGCGAAGAGATCGTTTACTTGAAGGACGGCAAGCCCGGGCCCCACTGCACGGCTTTCTACAAAGAGCTCACGGGCATTCAGTTTGGGGAAAAGCCGGACAAGCACGGTTGGACCAAAGAGATTGAGATTTAGGTGAAGAAGACAGAATACAGAAGACAGGAGACAGAAGGGAACCGGAGGACGGCTCGATGACTCGCCGTCGTCATCAGGAATTATGAGTAGGCCAGGCTGCGCCTGGCAGCACGTAGCAAGAAGACAAAAAAAAGCCTCTCGCGGACGGCCGCGAGAGGCTGCCTGTTTAGCTCAAGAAGTAAACTTCGGAGTGATGGTCCAAGTAGTCGTCCCGGACCTCATCCTCGAGCGGCGTTTCGAAGAAGAAACGGTCCTCGCCGAAGGCCGGCTCCAGCTCGCCGAGCCAGGTGGCTTCCGGATCAAAATGCGCGAAGAAAGGCCGACCGACCCACATCGGATCGCGCCCCTGGATGAACTTCAGGACGAACACCTTCTCACCGTGAACCTCGGCCACTCCGTCCACCAGAACCTTGCCGGGTGAGGCGGACATGGAAGGTCCCCGCACCGTCCGCGCGAGCCCGGATACTTGCCGATAGGCGTTGTTAAAAATCTGGAGAGCCTGTGCGAGGGGAACCTCGAAGTATTTCTTGGCTCCTGTGTCGCGTTCGACGAACATGTAATAGGGTATAGCTCCCAGTCGAATCTGCTTTCGCCACATGGTTGCCCAGGCGTCGGAATCGTCGTTGACGTGTCGGATGAGCGGGGCCTGGCAACGCACCGCGGCTCCTGAGCTGCGGATCCGGTGAATCGCTTCTTGCGCAATCGGAGTCGAGAGCTCGTTGGGATGGCTGAAATGGGCCATGATGGCGACGTGACGTCGGCTCTTTCGAATTTCCTCGAAGAGCCGCAAAAGCTCGTCGGCGTCCGAATCGGTGACGAACCGTTGGGGCCAGTAAGCCGGTGCTTTGGTGCCGAAACGGATGCTTCTCACGTGGTCCAACGCCGGATCTAGCAACGCTTCGACGTAGGTTCGAAGCTTGGCGGTCTTCATGATCATCGGGTCGCCGCCTGTAAAGAGGACGCTGGTGACCTCTTTGTGTTCCTTTAGATACTCCACGAGATCTTCGGCCTGATGGGCTGCGAACTTGAGCTCGTCGATGCCGACGAATTGTGCCCAGCGGAAGCAGTAAGTGCAATAGGTGTGGCAGGTCTGGCCGGCGGCCGGGAAGAATAGTACGGTCTCCGGGTATTTGTGTTGCACTCCGGAGAGCGGCCTACCGTTGAGTTTTGGAACGTTGTGCTCCATTTGTCCGGCCGGATGCGGATTCATCGTTTGTTGGATTTCGAGTGCGGCGGAACGGATTTGTTCCTCCGGAGCTCCTCCTTCGACAAGGGCATACATTCGGTCGAAGTTTTCGTCGGACAACATGTCCGGCTGTGGAAAAGTGAGCTGGTAAATCGGGTCTTCGGGAATGTTCGACCAGTCGATGAGATTCTCGATAACGTACTGGTTGACTCGGAAAGGAAGTACGGCGGAAACAGCTTTCATCGCGAGAAGGTCGGGTGCCGAAAGTCGCTGTACTTGTGCGACCTTATCGATATTCCGACGGGTGTACACCTGAAATCGAGGTGCCCCGGCGACAGCAGCCACCGAGCCTCTTCCGTTCGTAGGATTGGCTTGCTTTATGATCGTGATTGCCTCCTTTCTTCCGCCAACTATGGGGAGCATAGCATAGCACAGCTTGGCACTCTGACTCAGCGCTCCCTTTCGGAGATGGATTTAGGTTCGAGAAAGGAACTCGAATCCTGGATACGTCCGAGACCCCTGAAAACTGCTTTATCTCGCTTCTCTGGGGGTAGAAAAGCGCGGCCTGACAGCGTGGACACTCTTTGCCGCCATGACCTTCTCAGCCTCTGACGCAAATCATTATACCATAGGTGTTCTCTTAATTCCACTATCTAAAGGAGATCTTCACATCAAGCCGGCAAGAATTAGGACGAGTGGGTCATAGAGTCCAGTGGCTTCCTCTTGCCACGGAACATTCCCGGAGTACTATGAACCGATATGAGCGAAGCTGGTGTTCTGAGCTTTCGGGGTGTCTCCAAGGTCTATCGGCAGGCGAGTGGTACGGACTTGTGGGCTCTGCGGCAGACCGATTTCGATGTCGGTGAAGGTATCAAGGTCGCTATCACCGGTAGGAGTGGGAGTGGAAAGTCCACATTTCTTCATCTTGCGGCGGGAATCGACATCCCGAGTAGTGGTGTTATATCTTTCTGTGGTAAAGACTTAGGTAAGCTCAGCGAGCATGAGCGGACCCTCGAGAGGCGCGAGGGAATCGGCCTCATTTTCCAGTTTTTTCACCTTTTGCCACATATGACGGTCTGGGAAAATGTTGTTTTACCCGGATGGATCGCGGCGGATACCCGGACATCCACCGAAAGTCGCGCACGGGAGCTGCTCGAGCGAGTCGAGCTCGGGGACCGCGCCCATGACGCCGCGCAAATGCTAAGTGGGGGTGAGATGCAGAGGGTAGCTATCTGTCGAGCGCTGCTCCGTCGCCCGAAGCTCATTCTGGCCGACGAGCCGACCGGCAACCTTGACGACGAAGGCTCGGAGAAAGTCATGGATCTTCTCGTTCGGATGGTGAACGAAGAGCGCAGTACTCTTATTTATGTCACCCACAGTCTCGAGCAGGCCGCCCTCGCGGACGAAAGGTGGCATCTCCATAGCGGAATTCTCGAAAAGTCGTGATCCGCTATTTCCTAAGGGGATTTGCCGCCCATTTTCGCGCCGGGCGAAGTCTTTTCGCCCTGAGCCTCTTGGGAGTGGCGCTCGGTGTCGCTTCCGTCTTGTCCATCCAGATCATCAACATTAATGCGCTCGGAGCCTTCAAAGGAAGTCTTCAAGCCATCAGCGGTGAGGCCGACCTGAGCGTTGTGGGACGCGCTCCGGTACTCGATGAAGCGCTGTATCCGGTCGTTTTGTCAACGAAAGGAGTTAAGGCCGCCTGGCCACTCTACCGCGTACAGGTCACCCTGGCTGAGCGGCAAAACCTTCGCCTCGAGATCTATGGGCTCGATCTCTTTGCCCCGATGGATATTCCCTGGAAGGGCGAGACCGGTGATCTTTCGTCCTTCATGAGCGCCTCCGGCTGGGTTGCCTTGACCCCACCTTTTGCCGAAGAGATGGGTTTGGAGGTAGGGGATAGGTTCGAGGTTACCATTGGCTCCCGTCGTGTCAACCTCCTGGCGGGTGCCCTGGTCGATTTTCGAGATATCAGCCCACTGGCCAGTGATCGCTTGGCCGTCATGGATATAGCTCAAGCCCAGGCGCTTCTCGGCGATCCTGGGGAGATCCACCAAATCGATCTTCAGATCGAACCGGGCATCGATCGTTCTCGCCTTGCCACCGAGCTGCAATCACGGCTTGGAACCGCAGCACAGATCCTTACACCGGAGCAACGGGAACAACAGGCCGCAACGCTTCTGAGCTCGTTCCGATTGAACCTGACGGCGTTGAGCCTCATCAGTTTGTTCGTCGGTGGGTTTCTGATCTATAGCACGACTCAGGCTTCCCTCGTCCGCCGTCGTTTCGAGTTCGGGTTATTGCGCTCCATCGGAGCAACTCGCGGGCAGCTTCTGAGTCTCATCCTCGGGGAAACGAGCGCTCTCGGTCTGATGGGCGTCGTGGTGGGGATACCCATGGGCTACTACGCGGCCGCATCGTATGTCGGTCGAGTGAGCTCTACGCTTTCGAACGTTTATGTCCTACAAGCCATCGAGACGTTGGAGATGCCGGTTTGGCTGCTCCCGTTGTCGGTCGTGATCGGCCTCTTTGGGGCTCTGGCCGGTTCCATCGTCCCCGCGCTCGACGTGAGCCGTCAGGATACGCGCTCCCTTCTCGCGAGCTTCACGCTCCACGAACGGATGGGTGCCGCTGCACGGCCTCTGTTCGTTTTGGGATGGGTGGTGCTCGCTGGAGCGGGGGTGCTTGCCCGGTATCAAGGTGACGCCTGGCAACCCGGCGGATTCGTCTTGGCCGTTGGATTGATCCTGACGCTTCCGCTCATTACGCCGTTTGTCGTTCAACAAGGCGCGAGGCTGGTTCGTGTCAGAAGCTTCGGTCTGCTCTACGGATTGAAGGGGCTCGGCCTTCAGCTTCAGACGACTCCCTTCGCTATCGCCGCTCTCGCTGTGGCGGTTGCCATGATGGTGGGTATCACCATTATGGTGGGAAGCTTTCGACAGACGCTCGCGGTATGGGTGGGACAGAGCTTACGTGCTGATATTTATGTCACCTCCGAGTCCTGGAGGAGGGGAGCTAGAGAGGCGACCCTCGCTCCCGAGCTCGTGGCGGCTATGGCTTCCCATCCGGGGGTGCGGGGCGTCGATGTCCTGCGCCAGTTCTTTATCTACTATGAGGAGCGGAGGATCTCCCCTTTCCGGCGTGCGTATGGACTTGCCGTTGGGAGAGCTTCGCTTCTCTTTCATCGAAGGAGAGCCCAAAGAGTCGGTTCGAAGAATGCAGGAAGACGGCGCTGTGATCATCGGGGAGCCTCTGGCCCGCAAGGCGTTGCTTGGAGTCGGGGACGACCTCGTTCTCGAGACAAGGAACGGACCGGTGGCCTTCCCCGTGGCCGGTGTCTACTACGACTACAGCAGCGAGACGGGAGCGGCAACCATGGCGCTCGACGTGATGGACGAGCACTTCGGCTCGAGACCGATTACCAATATGGCTCTTTACCTCGAGACGGGACGCGAGGCCGAGCAGGTTGTGGACGAGCTTCGAGCCCGTTTCCCGGAAGCGCCGCTCGCGATAAGAAGCAACCGCCGACTCCGACAAGAGGTCTTCCGCATTTTCGAACAAACCTTTGCCGTCACCCGGCTCCTGCAGGCCATGAGCATGCTCATCGCCGTTAGTGGAATCACGCTGACACTGCTCGTGCTTGCCCGCGAAAGGGTTTCCGAGTTGGCTCTTTATCGAGCTCTGGGCGCGGACCGAAGCCAAATTTTTCGCGCCTACCTCGGCAAGGGACTGGGTATCGCGATCTACGGGCTCACCCTGGGCGGAATCGCCGGGGGACTGCTGGCCTTGATACTGGTGTTCGTCATCAACCGGGCTTTCTTCGGATGGACCATCGCACTCCACTGGCCGTGGGCCACCTTGGCCGGGGAAGCCGCGACCATCCTCGTCGCGTCCGTGCTGGGAAGTATCTATCCTGCACTCCGAGCCAGCCGAACGCCGGCAACGGAGTTGCGGAGGGATGATATCTAGGCAGGGCTTCGCCCTAGCAGGAGTCAGAACTCAGAACCCAGAACTCAGAATGGAATTCGGAAGACGGCTACGCCGTCGTCTTCCAGATTTCCTCGTAGCTTCCAGCACTAACCTAACAAGGAGTACGAATTTCGCTGATGTGGAGCAATGGTCTTAAAGGCGAGTATGGTGAAGTTGGGCCCTTAGGACTCTACCGGTTCGTCCTTCGGCTTGGTTTCGTTGGCTGTGGTGAACGGGTCGGAGTCTCCCTCAGGTTCTTTCTTTACTTCCTCGGTTTCGGTGGGCTCTTCACTTTTTTCGGTCAGAATCTCGATCTCTTTTTTTGTGTTGACGAATAGCACGTTGCCGACGCCGTCGTAGTTCGTGAAGAGCTCCTCCTTCCGCCGCCGGAGCGCCTCACCGAGAAAACCGACGATGACCAGATCGGCATCCCGTGAGCGTTCGCTGAGAATCTCCCGCCTGCTCTTACCTTCCCTGCTCGAGATGAATTCCACGTTCTTGGCCGAAATCGATAAGCGGCCCGTTCGCACGAGCTGATAAAGGGCCTCTTTTTCCTTTTCTATCTCGTTTTCGGGAAGGATGTTGAAGATCTTGATCACCGCGCCTTTCCACTCGGGATGCCCGAGCAGAATATACGCGAGCAGGATCATGAGGTTTGCGTTCTCGTAATCCCCGGTAGAGACCCAAACATGAATTTGCCTCCGGTAACCGAAGCCTCGGTCGGAGCTTCCCAAGATACACACGTCGAATCCCGTGGACGCCACGAGCTGGTAGTTGTCGACGATGTTCCCGAGCCCAACGGGTTCGCTCTTCGAGTATTCGAAGAGCACCATGTTGTTTTCTTTGCCCGAGACCCCCGGGAGCTGGACGAGCTGGGCAATTGCGGTCGTGTAGGACGGGCTGACCATCGTGTCGACGTAGACGTTGCTCTCGCTTACGCCTGCTATATGTACCAACCTTTCGAGGGCCGTCTGCGCATTCTCTTGCGTGGCGCGCGAGAGGTAGCCTTCGATGAAATGAATGTAGGTGCCGAATCCGTACCGATGAGAGATCCAACGAAGGAGATCGAATGCGGCGGGACGCTCGAAGGAGTCCTTCGAGATGCAGACCACCGAGGGACGCCAACTGTCATCGCCTTGCTTCCGCGACTTTTGAAGAAAAACTTGAAGCTGCCGGCTCATCTGGAAGATCGCGCCCTGGATAATGTTGGACAAACCCTGCTTGTCTTCGTTGTAGTAGCTGATGACCATGTACAAAACGAACATGGTCAGGACGGAAAGCAACGCGTAGAACTGACTCATTTGAAACATGAGCCAGGCGCACATGAGCGCGCCCAGGAGCGACAGGTACCAACGGGACCGAAAGGCGGGACGGTACGCGGGGTCGGCGGCGAAATGCTCGAGCACGGAGATAGCGCATATCGAGCCATAGGTGATCATGAAGAACATCGAGATGATCTTGGCGACGAAGTCAACATCGCCCAGCAGCACGAAAACAAACGCAATGATCCCGGTAACGAGCGCCGCATTGACCGGCTCCTGGGCCTTGCCGGTATGTCGGGAGAGCCAACCGTTCATGGAAGGCCAAGGAAGGACACGATCGGCGGCCATGGCCTGCAGAATTCGCGGTGCGACGAGATAGGATCCGACAGCGGACGAAATCGACGCGGCGGCGAGGCCGATGGGAATGATGGGGCCCCATAATGCGATTTTGCTCATGATGAGCTGATCGCCGGCGAGAGCCTCGGGTGGCGCGGAAAGAGCCAGTTTGTAGGCGACGAGGGTGTAGATCGCCATGCCGGCAAACGTTGCCCCCAACGTTCCCAACGGGATGGACTTCCTGGGATCGCGAAGATCACCTGATAAACCCACTCCGGCTGTCATCCCGGTGAAAGCGGGGAAGCATATCGCAAAGACGACGAAAAACGGGTCGGCGTTTTCGATGGTGTCGGCCATTATTCGCACGCCGGAATCCACGCTGTAGCCGGTCTCTCCAAAGAAAAAAAGCGTCAAAGAAAGCGTGAGGGTTGCGGCCACAAAGTAGAGCGTCTTGACTCCGCCGCCGGCTCCCTTGAGCATGATGAGAACCGTAAGCAAAAGGATTGCAGGTACTCCGATGAAACGCTTGTCGAACATTGCCCAGCCATAGTTTTCCCGTAAGAACTCCATTGCCGGAGCGAAGGCCTCCGCGAAAGCGATGATGTAGAAGGCGACGCTAATGGCCCGGGACAAGAAAAGGCTGATACCGATGGCCGAGCCGACAATCACGCCGAACGACCGGGAGATGATGTAGTACTCGCCGCCGCCTTGGACCCTTTGGTTGGTCGAAATCTCAGCGACGGCAAGAGCGGTCGGAATCGTTACCAGATGACTCAGGCCGATGATGAACAGCACGCCCAGGAACCCGACGTTTCCCACTGCGTAGCCGAAGCGCAGAAAAAGGATGGCGCCGAGAATGGTTGAGATGGACGTCAGGAATACTGCTGACGTTCCCAAGTAAGTTTTCCCGTTCTTTTCGCTGCTCATGGACGGTTTAGTCTAGGATCGAATCGATGACCTCCTGGCGATCGTGGTCTACGGTCGCCGAGGTCTGTCGTGGATGCTCAAAAAAAGGTGCCGGGCGTTATTTTTTCTCCCAGCGTATTTCCATGTCTTTTCGATCCCCCATTGCATTTTTCAGCAGCTCGAGCAGGGCCGGCGGGCATCCTTTCTCCGCAAACTGGACCAGCGAGTCGCGGTTGAGCCAGTAGTCCTTGTCTTCAGCGGACTCCTCCTCGAGTTGATCGATGAGAAACTGAAGCTGCTCGTCGTTGATGTTGCCCAGCAGGTTACCTGAATCATTGTCGTAGAGCTCGATCATTGTGCCTCCTTCGAATGATCTTTTATCACAACAGATGCCCTTGAGATAGCCTTGGCGCTTGTCTCGGTTCGCTCGGTGGTTTATCGTCCTCAACGGTTCACTGAATCCGCTTCCATGAAAGGATAGGGCATGGTTTCTTCATCGAATCGTTTTCTGGGTATCGTTTTGATACTCGTCATAGCCGTCTCGGCACCTACCTCGACCGAAGCCGCCGAGACTCTGGCCATCGTTCACGCCCGACTAGTTGACGGCACCGACGGGCCGCCCATCGACGACGCGATAATCGTCGTTCGGGACGGCCGATTTGTCGCGGTGGGTCCGGCGGGAGAGAGCGAAATACCCGGCAATGCTGAGATTATCGATGTTCAGAACCGAACCGTCGTGCCCGGCCTGATCGATGCGCATTACCACATGAACTACCCCAACAATCGGGACCAACCTTTTGTTCTCGACGAAGCTTTGTGCGCTTTTCGAGCCTCCTATCATCTCCGTCGCCATCTACTGGGCGGTATCACGACGATATTGGATGCGGGGGCGTATCACAACGTTGGATTCATGGCCAAAAAGCCTACCAAGAAGGACTTTTCTACGGTTCACGACCCATCGTTGTCGGAGAGCGGATCAACGCCACCGGTGGCCACGGCGTTTCCCGCTTCGACATGGCCTACGAGGCCGACGGCCCCGATGAGTTTCCGAAAAGCAGTGCGCCTCCAGATCAAATCGGGTGCCGACGTGATCAAGATCCTTCCCCCTTACACGCGAGAGGAACTGGCGGCGGCCATCGATGAAGCCCATATGTTGAGGAAGACCGTGGCGGTTCATTCCGGCTATCGAGGACCGGTTCGAGTACATCCGGTGGGCGGCGGAGCTCGACGCAGACGTCATCGAGCACGCCTACGCTCTGCCGGACGATGTTATCGAGATGATGGGAGAAAAAGGCATCTATGGTGTTCCGACCATGACCATCATGATGAGACTGCACGAGGCGCGAGGCGTACCGATTCCCGAAGATCGGCCCCACGAGTACGAGGTCTTCTTCCAAAAAATGAAGGCCGCGGGCGTGAAAATGGCGGTCGGCACCGATGCCATCTGGGAGTTTATGAACGACAATCCCAGCCTATATTTCGATGAGGTCGAGCGCTTCGTAAAAAACGGCTACACGCCCCATGAGGCCATCATCGCCGCCACCCGAATCGGTGCCGAGGTCTGTAACACCGCCGACCGCCTGGGGACGATTGAGGAGGGAAAACTAGCCGATCTTTTAGTCGTCGAGGGCGATCCTCTCCAACATATCAAGGACCTACGGCGAGTCTCCGTCATCATCCAGGAGGGGAGAGTCATCAAGAACGCTCTTCAATGAGGGCCGGCGTCTCCCTGACGTGTCAAACAAGAAAGACCTTCGTGGGGCGACAACCTGGTCTCACCGAAGGGTCCTGGGAACGGTTCCAGGAGTTCGCTTACCAAGGGCGAGGGTCGTGATCGCGGTCGGTACGAGCATACTCGTCGGGACGCATCGTGGGACCGCAAGTGCATGATGCTCGGATCGCGGCAATTTGCCGTCAGCATGGCGTTCGGGAATTGTTGTCCGCCGATCGCGACTTCAGCCGCATGTCTGGCCTAGAGATGCGAAATCCTCTTCTACCGTCGCAATAGCTGTCTTTTCAGCTTTCGACCCGTTTTCCTTGTTTCCACTTTTGGCTTTGAAGTAGGCGGAGGCGAAGCAAATTTGCGACGGTAAGTTCCAACGGGATCGTTTAGAACTGGCGTACGGAGCGTCTTGTCATTATCCAGGAGAGTCACCAAAGAACGCGCTTCAATGAGACAAGTGTGATTAATAACCTGTTTGACACAAAGACAGCTATTTGATTAACTGAGGTTCCCCAGCCCTGACCAGAAGGCAATCTCGGCGCCTTGGATGTCCGATTGTGCTTTCTAAAACCGGGTTAGGTATGGCGCTCGCTTCGAGTGGGGGAGCTTTCTCCTCTCTACCGCAATTTTATCTCGATTTTTCATTCCCTCTTCTGTGGATGAGCTCCTTTCTCCCCGGTTGTGGCGCGATCCGCGTCTTGTTTCACCTGTTATACCTCTGCCGAATGGGAACGACTCATGTTTCATACTCGAAAGAAAGCTCTTATTGGCTTCGTTCTTCTGGTTTTGTTCCAGTCCGCTACCGCGACGGCCTCAAACGAAAGAGGCCTGGCGTGGTTGGCTAGCCGCGTTACTCCGGAGGGTGGTGCCCCCGGCCGACTCGACGCGAACTGGACCGCTCTGTCCATACTTGCCTTCGAGCAGGCGGGGAGCCCGCCGGTTCCCGAAGTCGCCGCTCTCACCCGAGCTCGTTTCGAGACGACGGCGGAGCGCGTATTTCAAGCTCTGGGTACGAGAGACCTCGAGTTGCTTGCCGGACTGCAAGAGCCCGACGGCTCCTACGGAAGTGAACCGGCCCTAACGGGTTGGGCGCTTCTGGCTCATGCGCGCGCCGGTTCTGGAAACGCAGACGCGATCTCCTATCTGGAAGGAAGGCAGAATCCTGACGGAAGTTGGGGAGGCAGAGACAGCCTGTTTCAAACCGGCCTCATCACTTATGCGTAGTACGAGAAAATCTTCCTGAAGGTTGAATCCATAGTCTGATTGCGGGATTGCGCCCGTTTTTCGTTCCCTGGAGCAAGTTTCAAAAAAAAGGACTGGACAAACCTCGAAGGGTCGAGTAGCCTACGCCTGGGAGGAAATGAAAATGACCCAGGCACCCAACGCGCCGCAGGGCACCGCAGCCCAACGACCTACCTTCTGCGGCACCCCTGTGACTGACGAGGAGTGGAGCGTACTGGTGGAGATCATCGACTCGTGTGGTGTGTCTCGGCACGAGCTGGCACGCACGATATGCGAGGCGCTGGGTTGGGTTCGTCCGAACGGTCGTCTCAAAGCGCGCGAATGCTACGAGTACCTGGAGGGACTTGAAGCAAAGGGGTCTGGTGAAGTTGCCGCGCCGTCGGGAGCAGCGGCCGCGAGGCCCGACATTATCCGCTATACGGAGTTGGGGCGGGAGCAACCGCGCCGGGAGGGCGAGCTTGTAGACGTGTCACCGGTGGTTCTGGGGTTGGTGTCGAATGCGGAAGAGCGAGCGCTGTGGAGAGAGTTGGTCGAGCGATATCACTACCTGGGCCACAAGGTGGCTTACGGTGGTCACCTGCGTTATCTGGTCTGGGTCACGAAGCCGACTCACGAAGTCTGTGGATGTTTGCAGTTTTCCTCGGCGGCGCGGTGGCTTCAATCGCGGGACGGCTACATTGGTTGGGATGACGCGACGCGAAAGAAGCACCTTGCAGCGAGTTGTGAACAACAGTCGATTCCTGATCCTGCCCTGGTTTTCGGTCAAGGGCCTGGCGAGCCACGTGTTGTCGTTGGCGGCGCGGGTCGTGGTCGATGATTGGGAGGAGGCCTATGGGGTTGCGTCCGGTGTTGCTCGAGACCTTCGTGGAGCGGGACCGGTACGAGGGCACCTGCTACCTAGCCGCCAACTGGGTAGAGGTTGGGGTGACGGCGGGTCGGGGGCGCATGGACCGTCACAAGAAAAAAGCCAAGCCGGTGAAAACGTGCCTTGTGTATCCGCTGGTGCGGGATTTTCGTCGAAGGCTCGGTGTCATGCGATGAAGCTCGAGCGAGTCGAGCTGTTGCGCTTGGAACAGAGACTGTCTCAAGGCGAGCTTCCGGAGGATTCACGACCGGTGCTACTCGAGGCGGTTCGCCATCTACTGCGGTGTCGTTATCGTCCAGGCAGTGCAGCAGCCCCCACGGAACGTCGTAAGCCGCGAAGGAAGGTCAAAGGCAAGAAAAAGGGCCACGGGCGCCATGGAGCCAGCGAGTTCACGGGGGCCGAACGAGTCGTCGTCCCCCATCCCGAGCTGAAGGCGGGCGAGCCGTGCCCGGAACCGCAGTGCGGCGGTAAGCTCTACGACCTGCATGCTCCGAACAAGGACGTGGAGCTTATGGCTCAGCCGCCCATCCAAGCAAAGGTGTACGAGTGTCAGGTGCTTCGGTGCGCCCGTTGCCAGAAGACGTTCCCGGCCCCCTTGCCGTCCTGAGGCCCACGGCGCCAAGTACCACCCGAGCGTCGATGCGGTGGTTTCCGTGATGCGCTACGCGCTCGGCATGCCCCATCACCGACTCGCCCAGTGGCAGATGTGGGCGGGAGTACCGCTTTCGGCCTCGACCCAGTTTGAGCGAGTCGAGGCGATGGCCAACGCGGTGTTTCCGGTCTACCGTCAGCTGGAGACGCTGGCTGCCAATCGGCCACTGCTCCAGAGTGATGACACGGGTGCGCGGATCCTCGAGTTGCAGACCGAGAACAAGGCCCGGGCACCGGACGAGCGAACCGGCATCTTCACCACCGGCATCGTTGCCCGAAGCTTCGACCAACCTGTGCCCCCCATTGTGTTGTACGCGAGTGGGCGGCGGCATGCGGGGGAAAACCTCGACCGGCTCTTGGCGAACCGGTCCGACAAAGCCGGTGACGTCATCCATATGGCCGACGCTTCCTCGATGGCGCCGCGTTGTGCTCGGCGGGTCACCGCCAAGTGCATGGTGCATGCAAGGCGTTACTTCATCGAGGCCTACGCGGCGTTCCCCGAGCACTGCGAACGCGTGCTCAATGACATTGCAAAAATCTACCAGTTCGACGACAAGACCCGCAGCATGGATCCCGATGCGCGTCTTGACTATCACCAGCACAACAGCCGGCCGATTATGGAAGCGCTGTACGAGTGGATCGAAACTCAGTTCCGCGAGCGAGTCGTTGAACCCAACAGCCGTCTGGGAAAGGCATTTTCATATATCAAGAACCACTGGCCGGGACTCAACCTATTCCTCGAAGTGCCTGGCGTCCCGTTGGACAACAACGAGACCGAGCAAGAGCTCAAACCCGCACAGCGGCATCGAAAGAACTCTCTGTTCTTTAAAACACAAGCGGGAGCCGAGGTGGGTGACGTGCTGCTGAGCATCACACGTACCTCGGTGAAAAACGGCATCGATCCCGTTGGCTATCTGAGTACCGTCGCCATCCACGCCGATGACGTTCGGCGCTCGCCCGAGTCGTGGCTTCCCTGGAACTATCAGAAGAATCTCAAATACACTCAACTGACCCGCCGCCACGGCTCGACCATCCTCGCCTGTAGCGGCAGACCGTTGTAGATGAGCACCGCCAGTTGCTCGGCGGGTAGCGATTCGATGCCTGTCGCGCAGCGCGGCCACCATTTAAGATGGCCCCGTGAAAAACGTTTTTGGCATAACCAAAATCCGCTGCCATCGTACGACAACAGTTTAATGGCCGTGCCGGAACGGTTGCGGAACACGAACAACGTTCCGACAAACGGGTCTATCTGGAACTGCTGACGGCACACGCAGGCCAAAGAGTCAATGCCTTTTCGGAAGTCAACCGGCTCGCAGGCAACCAGCACTTTCAGCTGGGGAACGATCTGGATCACTTTCGGGAACCGTCCGCAAACGTGCCGAGTAAAAGCCGACACACCGCTTCGACCAACCTACGCTCTTGACCCACCGTGGCGAAGGTGAGTGTCCCCGCGGCACTTTCCAGACTGACCCGACATCCTGCCGGTCCACCTTCAAACTCCCGCAGCATCGCAGCCGACAGGCCCCTTCCAATGTCAACGCCCACCGATGGGAGCTCAACGAAGCCGTTGCTCCTAGGCGCCAAAGCCTTCACTGGTTTGGTCGTGACGTTACGCCGCTTCCTGGGCGAACCCGAGCCTCCTCTGCCCACGGTTCGGTTTCCCTTCACACACGCCGCGTGCTTCTCGGATTTGCTTAAATCGTCCCGCATTTAGACGAAGATGGCGGCAGATCGTACTGGGGGCATAACGATCCAGCAAGCTCAGCGCTGCCTTCCACAACTCTTCCGGAATCAGCCGACCATCTCGCTTCGAACGCCAGGTTTCGAACTGCCTCACTACCTCTTCAAGCTCAGGCTTCTTTGTGCGCATCGATCTGCCTCCACATGAAATCTCCGCGCTCAGTTTACGAATCGGACGCCCTCCTCGTCACGCACATGGCGATTCTGATGGCAGATGGCAGCTCTGCTTCCGCCGCCGCCGGTGTGGATTTTCTTCTCGACGCACAGTCGCCGTCTGGAGGTTGGGGTGGAGATACAGATGCCACGGCGATGGTGCTTCTGGCTTTACACGAAGAAGGAGCATCGCAATCTACAATCGTGGATGCGATATCGTTTCTGGAATCCTCACAGGTACCGGGTTATGGGTGGGGATCCTACCCGGGACGGCCATCATCCTTAGTATCGACGGCACTGGCGGTTTGGTCTTTGGCCGAAGCAGCTCCAGGTCACGCGGCGATCGATGATGGCTTACAGTTCTTGGAAGAAAATCGCAACGGAGCCGGCGGCTGGTTCGACACTGGTTTGGTCGCTCGGGATACCAGTCAGATGATACTTGCCGAAGCAGAGGTTGGCTCGGACCCCGGCGTTGTCGAAGTGGGACGGCTATTTCTGCTAGGACGGCGTGCGGAGAACGCGTTGAGCCTAGCCCGTTCACTGGAAGGCCTCACCGCCGCCGGCCGAGACTTCGGCGCCGCACGTGGAAGAGTTACTCGGATTCGGAATGACGACGGTGGTTGGGGCATCGACACCGAACATCAGAGTGACGTGTTGACAACGGCGAGTGGTGCTTCGTGCGTTGCGGCGTGCCGGATACACGGACCTCGATGCGATCCCGCGAACTCTGGACTACATCGCATTCCGAGCAAAGGGCCGACGGCGGTTGGGAGATCCGACCGAACGATATTTCGCATACCATCGTCACTGCTGAGGTGCTTTCCGCCCTCGGATTTTGGCGCGACCACTTCGACCTCTCGACGCTTTTGGATGTGGCGCAGGTTTCCTGCTGGCGCAGGCAAAATCCGGATGGAGGCTTTGGCTCGAGCCCCAGCACTCCCGAGGAAACGGCACTCGTGTTGATTGCTCTGTCGGACGCGGGGATGGCGACCCCTTCCGTAACCTTGGGTGGACAAAATTACCTGGCCGACACCCAGCTTCCCGATGGAAGTTGGGAGGAAAATGTCTTCGTTACTTCCGCCGCTTTGCGGGTTCTTGGCCGGCGACGGTGTGAACCTCCGTTTGAACGCGGGAAGCCTCACAGCCGATCCGTCTAAATCCTCTCGCCGGCTCCGATACGGTTTTCGAGACGCAAGTAGGAAACAACGGTTCCATCGCAGCGGCAAACGTTATCGTTCGTTTCCTTCAGGACTCCAGGCGACATTCCCCTTTCTTCACCGCTCGCTCCGCCGGCGGGAGGTACCGTCATCGGAGAGACCGAGATCCCTCTTCTGGATGGCGCGTCGACTTCAACGGTGAGCATGACATGGGATACGTCGGGGCAATCGGGTCCGGTCAACATATCTATGCGGTGCTGGACCCCGACAATCAGGTCGGTGAGATCGACGAATCGGATAACGTGACGGTACTGAGCGTTAGTGTCCGAAGCCATCCCTCCGACCTCGAGATCACGACCGAGAACATTTTTCTTTCCCAAAGCACGCCTCGAACGGGCGATCTCGTTGCCTTCCAGGCCTCGGTCCGCAACGCCGGGGGCGAAGCGGCAAGCAATGTCCGTGTCCGTTTCAGCCTGGGCGACCCCACCATCGGGAGGAACCCTCTTTGGTGGCGACCAGTTCATCGCCTCGGTGCCCGCGGGTGGGTCGGCGATCGTAGCGGCGTCGCTCGACACGAGCGGTCTGATTGGGCCGACACTGATTTTCGTTCACGTCGATCCACTCGATGCGCTGGACGAAACCAACGAGAACAATAATCTAGCTTCCGCTGTCTTTACGATATCCGGCGACATTCCAGATTTGGGATTTGTGTTGAGCCGAATGCCTTTCTTCGAGGAGACCATTCCCGAAGGTGACAACATTACCAAAGCGGTCTTCGTTCGCAACAGCGGATTCGCCGATGCACCGGCTTTTTCCTGCGGGGTCTACGAAGGCGACCCGCGCGGACCAGGCGCCCTGGTTATCGCTTCGCCGTCCTACCAGACGCTCGCTCCGGGAGTGGAGACCAATCGCTCGTTTCAATTTCGATCCGCTGGGAAATTGGGGAGTTATCCCATCTTCGCACACATCGACCCGGCGAACGCGGTAGAGGAAGTCAACGAGAACGATAATCTCCGGCAGATTGGGGTCTTTCACGTTCGAGCTCAAATCACCAACGCCTCGTTTGCGAACGTTGCGCCCATTTACTTTTCGCCCTCCATCGTTCAAGAAGGAGGCACCCTCAACATTTCCTTCAACGTCTTGAATTCGGGCGAGATTACCCTCGAGAACTTGAAAGCCCGGCTGTGGATGGGCCCGCCGAGCGATCCGGAATCCACTCTCATCGGGGAAACCATTCATCCTTTGCTCCAGCGCGCACGTTCGGCGGCGTTTGCGTTCAGTCTGGAAAACGCTCCCGCCGGAGAGCATGTTTTTTTCGCCGTAATCGATCCCGACGACACCGTCACCGAAGAAGACGAGACCGATAATGTCGCGAGCGGATCCTTCACCGTCAAGCCGCCGCTTCCCAATCTCAAGGGTGTCGAGGCGAAGCCGGTGCTCGAAGGTCCGGGTACCGATCCTTATGACCAGGCCAGGGGCAAAGTGATCCCCGTCCGCTTTACGTTTACCAACGACGGTCTCGAGAACACTCCCGCTGGTGTCGATTTCGTGGTGCGGCTTTACGCCTTCGATCCTTTCGACGCCAACGATCCGGGTGTCGTCGTCGGTGAACAGACCACCGGTCCACTGAACCGGAGTACCAGCCGGACCGTTGACTTCACTTGGGACAGCAGCGGCTACACCAAAGGCGCTGTTGCTTTTACCGCCGTCGCCGACGCGGATGGGGCGATCGAGGAGTTCCTCGACTCCGATAACGGCGCGGGCTTTGCGATGGAGATTCATGATCCGGCGTCCGATCCGCTGATCCGTGCGCCGGACATCTCTTGGTCGAATCCCCGGCCCGCGGCAGGCGAGACGGTGACGGCCACCATCGTGATCCGCAACGAAGGCGATCTCGTCGACGCCTCCGATGTGACGGTGCGTTTCTACAATGGAGATCCTTCCGGCGGTGGAGCTCTACTTGGCGAGCGCGAAGTCGCCGTCCCCGCCGGTAGCTTTTCGAACGGATACTCCGGGAACACCGTCACCTTTACCTATGATTGGCCGGTTCCCGCGGGTCTCAACGAGTTTTTTGTCGAGCTCACCGACGACACAGGAACCGAGCTCAACGAAGACAACAACCTTGCCATGAGACCTCTAACCGGTCTTGTGGCCGACCGGAAGACCATCCTCTTCGTCGAGACGCATCAGCCCGTCTACGTCACAGATCCCGGCAACGCCATAAAACCGCTTACGACGTACTTCGATATGTTGAGCCGGGACCTTGAATCCCGAAGGCAACGTGCTCGAGTTTCGTCGGCGACTCCACGGGATGGGATTTCAAACGGTGACGGCGAATGTCGATGAGCCACTGACGAGCGAAGTGCTGGCAATGGCGGAAACGATCATCGTGTCGCCCAACGACCGGGCCGAAACGTTCACCGCAGCCGAGATCGATTTGCTCGTGGACTACGTCCAGGCCGGGGGCGGCCTTTTTCTCGTCTATGACCCACGGTATGCGACCCAGAGTCTCGGCAATCTCGCATCACGACTCGAATTCGCGATGCGGGCCGAGATCCAGGATACCCGTCCTGCTGCCTCCCGTTCGGTTGTTGACCTACTACATGGACAATTTCTTCGACCATCCGGTGAACCGGGGCATTGTAATACACGCGTTGGTTCTGGCACGGCACCTTGCGCGAGCTTCCCGATGAGGCCGAGGTCATCATGAGGCCGGTGTACGAGCACCAGTATCCGAGCAATGCAGCCATGATGGCGCTTTATCCGGGAGGCGGTCCCATTGCCGGTGAAGGCCGCATTTTCATCATGCCTCAGATCTGGGGCATGGTGGAGCTGACCGACCGCGAAGACAACGGTTTGTTTGCCGTTCTCGCGGTGAACGAACTGGGGCGCCAGCTTCTCGATGCGATGGACAACCTCGAGTACTACGAACAGGCGCTCCGTTGGCTTACTCGCCTTCCCTTACCGGATAAGAGCGTTGATCTTCGAGTGATACCCGAGGCCATCGTGCCACCCGCCCTTCCAGCTCGAGATCATCCCAACCCCGTCCGGGTTTCCGTCGAGAACGTGACGCCCGGCACGGTGTGGAGTGTCATGGCCAATACCGACATGTCGGGCCACACGTTCCGAGGAATCGTACGGACGGACGGGCGCATACTGAGAGTTGACCGGCGGTTTCTGGAGCCGACCGACACGGTGACGGTAGACGGCAACGAGAATCCGATTCGATTTCACGGAAAAGGCGAATGAGGACGCCTTCCGATTCATCACAGTCGGCCGCTTCGTGACTCTCATTGAGCTCGAAATCGATGGTCGCGATCCCTTCCCGAATGTTTACGTTGGATCGAAAAACGAAGTGGCGACGACTTTGCCACTCGTACTCGACGCAGAGTCCGTCGAACCCGTCGATCCTCTCGGACCGCCCCTAGCCTTTCTGGGAGAAGACCTCGGTTTGTTCCTGGGGATGCTGAAAACGCGATCCGATCCCGCTTCCGATGTTCGGGTCCGCTTGCTCGATGGACCGCCCTCGGCCGGTGGGGAACCGGTTCGGATCCGATCGAATCATCCCGCGTATCGAGCCCGGTTCGAGCGGGTCGGTGGAGTTCCTCTGGGAGCCGAGGCAGGCCGGCATCTTCGAGCTTTACGCTGAAGCCGACCCAGACGGTGCCATCGTCGAACTGGACGAGACCAACAACCTTGCCTCGCGATTCGTGGCCGTGGGTGAGACGAGCTTGGTCGATCTCTATCTTGAAGGTTTGGCGCTGTCGTCTCCGGCACCGCCATCCGGCGAGACGATTGAGATGACCGCGCGTGTCGTTGCCTTGAATGCTTCGGTGCCTGAAAGTTTCCTCCAGTTCTACCGGGGCGATCCGGCCGCCGGCGGCGACCCCATTGGTGCGCCGCTTCTCGTTCCGCCTCTCGAATCGGGTCTCACCGTCAACATCACAGGCGATTTTGATACCACGGGCCTCTCCGGCGATTTTCAGCTCTTTGCCGTGGTCGATCCCGAGAACCATATCGTCGAACAAAGTGAAGTGAACAACAAGGCATCGGCGACCTTGGAAATCGGTACGAGAAACTTCGCCGTCAGCGTCTCCGCCGACGGCGACACCTTTTCCGCGAATCAAGACGTTCCCGTCACTATCGAGCTCAACAACCAATCCCTCGAGATTTGGCGCGGCACAGTCGTGGTGAATATCGAGGCCGACGACGGAACCGTTATCGAAGAGGTGGCCCGATTCGACCCCGGCGTTTTACCACCCGTTGTTTTCGCCGAGTGGCACTATCGAATCGTTGCCGAAGTCACGAGTCCAGTCGAGGTCGTCGGGGGTTACGCCGACGCGGAGGTCGACTTTGCCCAGGCGCTCTCGGATCTCGGTGCGGCCGGCACCTTTGACCCGAGCTCGGTGCGTATTGTCGAGCTCGACGATGTCGGTAACGTCGAGATACGACCGCATCTCTTAACTGACCTTGGTTCTGGACGGGCCCTTGTGAAGTGGCTGGTCAGTGGCGTTGTGTCCCCGGCGGCACCGCGGCAGGTCTCTATCTTTTTCGACGTCTTGGAAAACGGTCCCAAACCAGAGCCGGGTCGCGAAGGGCTGGACGAAATGGTGGCGGTGACCCTGAGGAATGCCAAGACGGCCAGGTATCTTTCGAATGGGGATGGTACGTTCGGACCGCCGGTGGAAGTCGGAGACTACTTTCCCGACGATGATAACGAGGGGATTTGGGGCGTCGGATTGGGTGACTTCGACGAAGACGGAACCCTGGATATCGTGACCGGCGCTCTCGGTCATCTCTATATATATCGTGGCCGCGGTGAAGGAAGTTTTGAGCCGAGATCGACGGCCGGGTATTTGAACGGCGCCGCCGAGGGGAACATTTACGACTTTGCGGTGGCGGACTACAACGGCGACGGCCACCTCGACTTTGCAGTAGGCCACTCGCTGACGACGGAGCGCACGACGCTGACGCTTTTTACCGGTCACGGCAACGCCGATTTTACGCAGGCTGCGATTCCGATGAACAATCTGATCCCGGAAGAAATGGCGAGCGCCGATTTCAACGAAGACGGCCGGCCGGACCTGGTCATCACCCGGAGCCCGAACGAGTACGTCCGGGTCATGCTCCAGGATGACGCCGGCGGATTCGGCGCTCCGGAGATCATCGGCAACAGCAACGGTGTCAACAACTTGTTCGACGGGGTGACGGCGGGAGACTTCGATGAGGACGGACACGACGACATCGTCGCGAGAAACGTTCGAACGACCCACGGTCTCATGTTCTTTCGCGGCCGGGGAGACGGTAGTTTCGAAGACGGTCTTGTGCTCGGCCTGACCGACGGACACTATGCAAGCTCGCTCGACACTTATGATTTCAACGGCGATGGACACCTGGATCTCATCGCCCTGGTAGACAGCATCGACGCGATCGGCACCTACGACGGTCGCGGTAACGGAACGTTCAATGATCTGCTAGAAGCATCGCCTTTGCTTGTCCCCAACGTTGACGGTGGTCTGGCGGCGCCGCGGTTTCGAACCGTTCCCGCCACCGTGGGATCGGCCGAAGAGACTCCTCTTCTCACCGCGGGCTTCGAGCTCATATGGAACACGGGAGCGACTCCGGCGGGTCTTTATCACGCTCGGGCCACGCTTCTCGAGAGCAACACCCCTGTCGGTACCGATGCCGACGCCTTATCTATTTTTCCTGATGTCGTTCTAGACGGCGCGGTGCGAACCGACCGGTCGAGCTACCTGCCCGGAGAGACTGCGGAGGTGGATTGGCGTGTCACCAACTTCAGCGCCAATCAGATTCTGCAAGACCTCGAGCTGATGGTCGAAGTCCTGGACGAGAACGCCCAGGTAGCGGCGGCTTTTACTCGAAGCATCCCTCAGTTGATGCAGGACGCGACTCGGGAGGACGTGCTGCAGTGGGATACCACCGGTGCCGCGCCGGGAGCCTATCGAGCGGTACTCGTCGTGACAGCGGGTGCGGCCGAGCTCCTGCGTCTCGAGACGTTATTTAGTCTCGAAGACACGGACGATCCCTCCGCTTTGCTGCAAGGAGCCATTACCTCGGTGCCGGAGCAGTTTCCACGAGGACAAATCGGTGCTTTCGAGGTTGCGTTGAATAACGCTTCGAGCAAAGACCTCTTTGCTGTCGAGTCCCACGTTCTGGTGTTGGATCCCGTCAGTCAACAACCGGTCGTCCATATCACCGCGGCCGCCATCGATCTCGCGAGAGGGCAGACTACACCGGGACGCTTCCTTTTGAGAGCTCGGCTATGGGATCGGGCGATTACCTCGTTGTGCTCCAAGCCAAAAACGGGAGCGCCCAATCGAGTTTGTCTTCGACCTTCGTCCGCCTCGTCGAGGTTCCGCCAACGGCGGTGGGTGATGTCTATGCGATCGATGAGGACGGTACCTTGAGCTTGCCGGCGCCGGGCATGCTCGGCAACGATTCCGATGCCAACGGCGATTCCATCACCGCTCTCGTCACCGCGCTTCCGGCGAACGGTACGTTGACGTGGAATCCCGATGGCTCCTTTATTTACACACCCAGCTCGAACTTCCACGGTTCGGACCATTTCTCGTATCAGGCTCGAGACGCGTTGTCGGGCTCCGAGACGGCGACGGTGGTCATCACCGTTAACCCGGTCAACGATGCTCCCAGGGCATCGGGGGACAGCTTCAGTATGAGTGAGGACGGTGTGCTCACCGTGACGGCATCCGGTGTTCTGGCAAACGATTCCGACGTGGAAGGCGACCCGTTGACCTCTGAGCTCTTCGCACCGGCGGCGAGCGGTGCGGTGACCTTGGCTCCCGACGGTTCATTCGAGTATCTGCCAAACGGTGACTTCCATGGCGCGGACAGCTTCAGTTATGTGGTCGGCGACGGAAGTCTCACCTCCGCACCTGCGACGGTCACGATCACGGTTTCTTCCGTCAATGACGTTCCGATCGTCGATGCCGGTCCCAACGCCGCTGTGAACGAAAACGATGTTTTCAGTAGCTCTGGACTCTTCGACGATCCCGACCCGGACACCTGGTCGGTGACGGCCGACTACGGTGAAGGGGCGGGTGAGGAGCCTCTCGCCGTTGTAGGGAAGAGCTTTGCCTTGGATCATGTTTATGCCGACGACGGACAGTACAGTGTTTTAGTGCGCGTGACGGACTCGGCGGGATTCTCGGGTGAGGACCACCTCATCGTCACGGTGGAGAACGTACCGCCCGAAGTGGATGCCGGAGCGGACCAATCGGTTGAAAAAGACCAAGAGGTCTTTTTTGCGGGCAGTTTCACCGATCCGGGAAGCCTGGACACGCACACCATCGAATGGAGCTTCGGTGACGGCGACGCGGCCACCGGGTCGCTAACTCCGAGACACACCTACACCGATTCGGGAGTCTTCGAAGTGGTGTTGACGGTTACCGATGATGACGGCGGGGTCGGTACCGACCGCATGACTGTGGAGGTGACGGCGCCGCCCGAGCCGCCCACGGTTCCGATCCTTTTGTCACCTCCGGACGAGACGGAGATCGACACGGGTGTCGTCGCGCTTGCCGTTGCCAACGCGACGAGTCCGGACGACGCCTATCCTCTTACGTACGTTTTCGAGCTGACGGGTGAGAGCGGTTTCCTTCTCCTTTCCGATCCCATCGAGGAAGGTGTGGATGAAACTTTCTGGCAACCCCCCGATCTGGATCCCGATTCCTACCAGTGGAGGGCGCGCGCGGTGGACGACCACGGAATGGAAGGTGAATGGAGCACGACGTTCCACCTCACGGTGGTTGAGATCGGCTACTGCCCCTCGACCTTCGTTGAGGATTTTGAGGACGCCGGACTCGATGCCGACCCGGCTGGCTGGGTGGACTACAAGTTCGGCCCGCACGGCTTTTTAGAGGACGACGGATTCCGCACGGCCGCGACGGGGGATGGCACGGTTTATCGGAGTATCAAAGCGTTTCGGGCGACCGAGTACGGAGATGGGGCGGCGACCATTTGGCGGGATTACGAATGGACGGGACGGTTCCGACTGCCCAATTCTTTCCTTCGAGGTCACAGCTTTCTCGTTTATTCGGACGTTGCAGCGGGCCGATTTTACCAGTTGAACCTTTTGGCGCTTCCCGGGAAATGCGCCGGCTATCGCCTTCTCGAGGGTTGGCGCGACACGCTGGAAGGACGAACCCGTTCCGCTTTCGTTCCCAAGGTGCGCGAGTGGACCCGCTTCCGGATCCGGGTCGAGAGTGGGGAGACGGAGACACTCATCCAGTCGCGTTTCTGGTTGGAGGGAGAAGCGGAGCCTTTCGAGTGGATGATTGACGCTATGGATGTCACGGACCCGATTCGCTCTGGAAGCATCGGAGCGCTTGCCTACGCGAAGGGATTCGAGCTGGACGACGTCCGCGTGGAAGGTTTCTCGGACGAGAGCGGCATCTCCGGCGACCGGGACGGCGACGGCGTTTGTGACGACGAAGACAATTGCCCGGCGGCGGCTAATCCGGAGCAGGAAGACGGCGATGACGATGGAATCGGTGACACCTGTGATGAATGCACGGCGGTTTATTCCGGCGAGACCGTTTGCCTCGATGCCGAACCCGGCCGTGTGATCGAGCTCGCCGGCAAGGCACGGCACGTCCGCGGCGACGGCGCGTGTGGCGAGAAGGGTTATTACCAGTTACCCAAGAACAGCTCGTTGGCTTTCGAGACCGCCGACCTTCCCGAGTCAGGGCGCTACCGGCTGCAGCTTCTCATCAAAGGTGGGAAGGGCCAGAAACACGGGCCGATCCGGATGGAAGCGGGCGGTCGTGTCTATGATGTTCAGTCCCAATGGCACACGTGCAAGAAGGGAGCTTGGTATTGGACGGAAGCTGCAATCGCGGAACTATCTGCCGGCGTTCAAACCATTCGCATCCTATCCGAAGGAAAGCCGACCATCGGACTCGAGAAGGTGCGTGTCGAGCAAGTTTGTCGGGAAGACGACCTGCCTTGCCCCCTTGATGAACTGAACGCCTGTCTCGACGAAGGATTCGATCCGGCGAGCGGCCTTTCGTTGTGGGTGTCTCACCGGAGTGGCAAGACGGGGCATTATATCGGTCACGATGATGTCTGCGGCTCGGGCGGCAGCTATTACGTGACGGGGCAAAGCGGAAGGCTCCGTATATCCGTTGTGATCTCGGAGGCGGGCCGGTACGGTCTCCGATTCGTTTGCCGGGTGGGGACGCCCGGACAGAAGGACGAGTCGCTTCGCGTCATCGTCGGAGGGCAGACGTTTGATTTTGACGACGACGATCTCGTTAATTCCGACAACTGGGAGCTCGGCCCGGAGGTAGAGGTCGATCTCGAAGCAGGAACGCAAGAGATCGAGTTTCGGTCGATTGGAAGCGACAGTGTACACTTGGAACAGATCCTTTTAGAACCCAAGTGTCCACAGTAGGCGCGCCGTCGCGCGGCATTCATACATTCTTGTTTATGGGACTCCAACTCAAAGCGGAATGGGAACAAGGTAGACGATGAAATACTTCCT
>CAVROO010000012.1:0-121733 GCA_963722765.1 uncultured Acidobacteriota bacterium | reverse complement strand
CCTGATTAGATGCACATCTTTACGGAACAACTCGGGATACCCGTGATTTTCGGCGCCCGTTGTGAACCACGACAACAACCAGCACGGGCCCGACGAGAACATACGAATCGGCCATTTTTGGACGGCCATCGAGACCTTTGCGGCATTAATAGCCATGGGCGGCGAGTAGGCCAGGCCCCTTCGCTGGTTCAACAACGGCGAGCGCTGAGCGCGGATTAAGGACTAAGTCTCCTGCTCTCGTCGTTTCCTGGCGCGATCGAGATCGGATGTGGGCCGTAGATTCATCCATAGCTGGCGGTGGTACCCAACGCGTCCGCGATATTTAACGCGGCGGCTACAGCGAAGCATGCCGGGTTCAGAAATGCCTCAGCGAGAGTTTCTCAGGATGAAACGGACTAGATGGTTCCGACATGCAGCCTCAGAACTACTCGTAGCGGAGGGTGAATGCGGGATCGGTTTTGATGGCGCGGCGGGCCGGGAGGTAGCTGGCCAAAAACGCTACGGCGACAACGAGCAGGGCGGCGAAAAAAGGCATGTCCAGTGACGTGGCATCGGCTTCCGTCAGAAGCGTATTCAGCCATTTCAATGGAAAGACTGAGAGCACGGACCCCAACAGCAGGCCGACGAGAGTCAGGCGGGCTCCTCTGGCCAAGATGCCTCCAAAAATAGAGCTTTTCCGTGCACCCAGGGAAAGACGAATACCGATCTCCTTGGTCCGTCCCGACACTGATGCCGCCAGAACGCCGTAGATTCCCATGGCGGCGAGAAGGATGGCGGCGACGGCGAAAACGCCGGCGATTTCCATGGGAGCGCTACGGCTGATCATGGCTTTGTCTCTGATTTGCTCCATCGTGGAGAATTCAAAGGTGAGCATCGGATCGATCGAATGAAGGACGTTTCCGATAGGCTCCCTCATGTTCTCGAGAGGTAGCTCAGTTTGTACGACGAGAGTCGTATCCTCGACTTGGCGGGTGACGGGCCACTGGGTGTAAGGGAAGTAGAGGGTGGGTGCATCGCCGTAATGCATGGGCACATCGAGGGTATCGCCCACGACGCCGACGATCGTGCAATCCACGCCCCAAAATCGAAGGGTCTCATTGATAGGATCCCGGCCCTGGTAATAACGATCGGCAATCGTCTCACTGACGACGACAACCGCGGGGGAGTCCCAGGTATCTGAAGGCTCGAAACTCCGGCCCGCGAGCAAAGGGATTCCCATAGTTTGGAAGTAGGCGGAATCCACTTGATACCAGATCGCGAATACCATCTCACCGGGACCGGGCTCGTAGTTGCCCGGCTCGAACCCGTTCTTGAGAGGATTGTTCTTCGAAAGAGGTACCCGGTTGGCAAAGGTTGCGTTTTGGACGCCGGGCAGAGCTCGTATTTGTTTCGACGCTTCATCTTTGAACGGATTGATCCGTTCACGCGTCTCGGTTCGACTGCTCCCGAACCGATACTTGGGTAGGGCCACCTCGACGGCGATGCGATCTTCGGTTTCGCACCCGAATCCTTCCGTGAGCAATCCCTCGACATTGCGTATCAGCACACCGGTTCCCACGAGAAGAACAAAAGCGAGTGCCACCTGTGCAATGACAAAGGTATTCTGAAGCGCGTTTCTGTGACCGCCGGAAGTCTTACCCATGTTCAGCGTTTGGAGTGTATTGCCGCGCGTTCCCCGCATCGCAACATAGGCGGGGATGCTCCCCGCCACCAACCCGCATAGCAGGATTAAGCCCAGTGTCAGTAGAAAGACCGTACCATTGATCTCTGGAAGCCCTCCGAGTTGAAATGCATCTTGGAATCCGATTTGCGAGGGAAGGAGTGTCATCGCCCACCGGGCGATGACCAAGCCCATGCCGCCTCCTATGGCGAAAAGCAAGACGGTCTCCGTTATCAGTTGCCGGGCGATACGCAGGCGGCTTGCTCCGAGCGCATGGCGCATCGTCAGTTCCCGGATCCGTCGTTGTCCGCGAACGAGAATGATCCCGGCGACGTTGAGACAACCGATGAGAAGAATCAGGACGCTGGCCCCCTGTACGGACAGCACCATCGGACCCGAGCTTCGGTCACTCACCCAATCGCCCACGGGAGCGATGCCGAAACTCTCGCCGGTGTCTTCGGCGAATTTTCGATTCTCCGGATGTTCCTCGAGATAGCGTTGGTAAATCGCATCCAATTCCTGCTCGCGCGGAGGCGATAGCAACGCCTTGTTTCAGCCGGCCGACGGCCTGGAAACCGTGCATCCCACGGCTTTCCGCCGAGCGTTCGCAGCTCGGAGAACACCTTGGGAATCCACATGCGGCTCGTGTCTTGGACCAAAGCTGAAACTCTGGGGCATGATGCCGATGACTTGGTACGAGTCGTTATCCACGCGGATCTCGCGGCCGAGGATATCTTCGCTGTCGCCGAATAGTTGTGTCCATAACCCATACGTAAGAACCGCGATCTTATCGTTTCCGGCATTGAGGTCGTCCTCGTTGAAAACGCGGCCCATGAGCGGCTGAACCCGGGCAACATCCCATATCTCCGGCGTGACTTTCGCGTAGTCGATCCTCATCACGCGGTCGCCGAGATGGAGGTCGGCCCTTCCGTCGCTGTGGAATCCGAGTGCCTCGAACGAGGTAGATGCTTCTTTGATATCGAGATATTTGCGTGGCGAAATCTCTTGAACCTTGTCCCCGAGGCCCACTTTCGGCCAGAGCATTCCGAGATTGACCACACGCTCCAGGTCCGGGTAGCTATAGGGCTCGAGCCAGATGGAATGAACGAGGCTGAAGACGGCACACATTGGCCCCGATGCAAAAAGCCACCGTCACGAGGAGGACGCTCGCAAGGAGCGGGAACTTCATCAGTTGCCTCAAGCCATAGCGAAGGTCATCGGCGAAATCGTGGAACACGCGAACACCCAAGGTGTCTCTGCACTCTTCCTTATATCGCTCAATGGAACCGAAATCGCGTCGGGTGGCTTCGAGAGCGTCCCGCGGCGAAAGACCGCGCCGCAGGTTGGCTTCTTTTTCCATCTCGAAATGGACCTGCATCTCTTCGTCCATATCTTTTTCGAAACGCGACCGGCCGGTGAGACGCTTCAGGTTCGACAACAGCCTGTGAATCCAGGACATGGATACCACCTCCTAGGTTGAGGTCAGAACGAGATTGACCACTTCGGAGAACTCGGCCCAGAGCGCGGTCTCTTCTTGGAGACGTTTTCGACCGCTGGCTGTGAGCGAATAGTACTTCGCCCGTCGGTTGTTCTCCGTCTGAGACCATTTGGATTTGATCAGCCCGTTCTTCTCCAAACGGTAAAGCGCTGGATAAAGGGAGCCGTGCTGGATGGTCAGCTTGTTGTTCGAAATCTGTTCGAGGCGGTGCTGTATTCCCCAACCGTGTCGAGATTCCGCAAGAAGCGTCCGCAGAATAAGAAGCTCGAGGGTCCCCTGTAACAAATCATTGGCGGTTTTGCCCATAGCAACTCCTCTAGATTGTCTAGACAATATAGTCCTCGATCTCCTCTAGATTGTCAAGAGGACGAAAAAGGTAGGTCGAGACTCAATCGATTCGCTTTTAAAGCAAGATAGAGGATTGCCTGACGGAAGGCCGACTCTGGCAATATAATCGTACCTCAACAAAATTTAACCCTGAAGCGACAATAAATAAGCGAATCAGCTTTGGCAGACGCAACAAAAGCCATGATAGTGGCCGCTATTCTTGGGAAGGGGGTCTGTGATTCACTCATATATGAAGCAGTTCTAATGTGTCTTTACGCAATGGCTTTGTTGGCTCGTGTTCGCTTCAGGGCGAACCCTAATCCGAGTTCACGAAATCTACGCAAATTACTGGAAAAACAGGGACAGGTCCGTTTTTGGTGGACCGTTGTCTTTGCCAAAAAGGGACCTGTCCCCGTTTTTCCTGCAATTTACCCTGAGTTTATTGTCGGATTAGGGTTAAACCTTCCAGATTCTACTTCCGTATTTCAATGGATACAACCAGTCGGTCGGCAATTAGGAGGTCCGCGTGCATACCCTGATGAATCAGTTTCGCTACATTTTCCGGAAGTTGGCGAAATCGCCCCTGTTTACGGTGATCTCCGTCCTTACCATCGCACTGGCCATCGGCGCCAACACCGCCATTTTCAGCGTCGTTCACGGCGTGCTGCTCAAGCCTCTGCCGTTCGAAGACTCGGACCGGCTGGTCGGGGTGTGGCACGAAGCCCCCGGATCTCGGCTTCGACAAGGTCAACCAGGCGCCCTCCCTACATTTCATCTATCGGGATCATTCCCGTGTTTTCGAGGACGTTGGGATATGGGATAACACACGGGTCGCAGTCACGGGCCTCGCCGAGCCGGAAGAGGTCGAAGCGATGCGAGTCACCGCCGGAGTGTTCGAGATCCTGCGCGTGCCCGCACTGGTTGGACGGACCTTTGCAGAAGCGGACGACGCTCCGGGCAGCCCCGAGACGGTCGTCCTGGCCTATCGCTACTGGACACAACGATTCGGCGGCGACGCGGACGTCGTTGGGAAGACCATTCAAATCGAAGGTCGTCCTCGTGAAATCATCGGAGTCATGCCGTCCCATCTCCGGTTTCTCCGTTACGATCCGGCTTTTTATCTCCCGTTTCAATTCGATCGGTCGAAGCTCTTTTTCGCCGACTTCAGTTGTCAGGGACTCGCCCGACTCCGGTCCGGAGCAACCATTGCGGAAGCCAATTCCGACATGGCCCGGATGATCCCGTTAGCCATAGAAGAGTTCCCGATGCCCGGCGGCTTGACTGCGGAAATGATGGAGGAAGCTCGATTCGGCCCCAATGTGATTCCGCTCAAAGAGGACGTGGTGGGTGATGTGGGAAACGTCCTTTGGGTGCTCTTGGGTACGGTTGGGCTTGTACTTCTTATCGCTTGTGCCAACGTGACGAACCTCTTTCTAGTGCGTGCGGAAGGTGCGCAGCGAGAGGTGGCGATGCGAACCGCCCTGGGAGCCGGTTTTGGACGCATCGCGTGGCAAAGTCTTGCCGAGAGTCTGGTGCTCGGGACGTTGGGAGGTCTGGCCGGATTGGGTCTGGCGCAGGCGGGCATCCGTGTATTGCGCTATCTGGCACCGGCGGATCTTCCTCGCCTCGAAGAAATCAGCATCGATGGGACGGTTCTCGGGGTCACATTGGGCCTTACGGTTTTTGCCGCTCTCCTGTTCGGATTGGTTCCGGTCCTGCAATACGGCAACGCTCAGCTCGTGTCGGCACTCAAGGAGGGCGGACACGGCTCGGGTCACGGTCGGGCCCGCCACCGACTCCGAAACCTTCTGGCCGTGTCGCAGGTTGCCTTTGCCTTGGTGCTGCTCATCGGATCCGGTCTCATGATCCGAAGCTTCCGCGCCCTGCGAGATGTTCATCCCGGATTCGAGCGTCCCGAAGAGGTGCTCACCTTGCGCCTGTCGATCCCCGAGGCGGAGATCGAGGAAGACATCGCCGCGGTTCGAGCCCACGAGGAGATCCTCGATCGCTTGAGTCAACTTCCCGGCGTGACATCGGTTGGGGCGGCATCGTCGGTCACGATGGAAGGTTGGCAAAGCAACAACCCTGTGTTCGTCGAAGAATTTCCCGTGCCGAACAACCAACTTCCTCCCATCCGCCGTTTCAAGTCTGTCGCCGGTGGATACTTCTCTACAATGGGTATTCCCATCCTGGCGGGTCGGGCGATTGACTGGTCCGACATCCACGAGCGGCGCCAGGTCGTGATGATTACCGAGAACCTCGCCCGCGAGTACTGGGACGATCCCTTCGAGGCTATCGGCAAACGTGTTCGTGATACGACGAAGACTCCATGGCGGGAGATCGTGGGGGTGGTCGGCAATGTCCGTGACGACGGCGTGAGTCAGGAGGCAACCAAAGCCATTTACTGGCCCATGGTGGTGGAAGACATCTGGGAAGAGGACTTGAGCGTGGAGCGTTCCTGGGCGTATGTCATCCGTACGTCACGGTCGAATCCAGAGAGTCTTCTGCCCGAGGTTCGGAGTTCCGTCTGGTCAGTGAATCCCAACCTGCCCTTGGCCAATGTGAGAGTACCTTCGAGGAGTATCCTCGATCGTTCGATGGCACGGACGTCTTTCACGCTCGTCATGCTGGGCATTGCCACTACGGTGGCCATCCTGCTCGGCGCCGTCGGGATCTACGGCGTGATCTCCTATACCGTCTCGCAGCGCACTCGTGAGATCGGTGTACGCATGGCACTCGGGGCTCGCAACGCGGACGTCAGCCGAATGGTTCTCCAACAGGGCGGAATCGTTGCTGCCATTGGGATTGCCACGGGCCTTGCGGCCGCCATCGGACTCACGCGGCTGATGTCGGCGCTTCTATACGGAGTGACCGCGGCAGACCCGATGACCTTCCTTTTGGCGGCCGTCGGTGTCGGTGTCATCTCTCTTCTCGCGAGCTACGTTCCTGCACGCCGGGCGGCGAATGTCGATCCCGTCGAAGCACTCCACTGGGAGTGATCCCTCCTCCCAATAATCGGGACATGGGGCGAACTAGCCTATCCTACTTGCGTTCGCGATTGGAGCGTTGTTGACCCACTTGTTGCCGGTGAGTAAGCTGGCTCGATTCTGAACGTCGGAAGGATGGAGCAATGGATACGGAACCGCTGAGCCGAGCAGGGAAAGTCTCTATGTACGAGAAGATGGTCCTCATTCGGAAGTTTGAGGAAAGTATCATTCATCTATGCCGGACCGAAGGCAATGTGGTTGGAATGCAGATTCTCACCGTAGGTCAAGAAGCCGTCTCCGTGGGGGTTGTCGAGTCACTGGAATCGCATGACGTCATCGTGTCGAATCATCGGAGTCACGGTCATCTTCTCGCCAAAGGGGCCGATCCAGATACTCTCATGGCTGAGATATGGACGAAATCCACGGGCGTCAACAAAGGTAAGGCGGGAACGCTTCATCTCAGCGTGCCGGAAATCAACGCTATCATGACGTCGACCGTAGTGGGTGCCGGTCCTCCACTTGCGGTGGGGGCTTCGTTCGCACAGCAGTATCGAAACGACTCCAGTATCACGGTCGTCTTCTTCGGAGATGGAGCTGCTGCGGAGGGAAGCGTTCACGAAGCCATGAACATAGCGGCTCTATGGAAGCTCCCTCTGTTGTTCGTTTGTGAGAACAATAGTTGGGCGGGGGCCCAGAAGCTGCCCGCTCATTCATCTGTCGAGAGCATTGCACAGCGAGCGTCCGGTTACGGGATACCAGGTGAGTCGGTGGACGGCAACGACGTTGAGAAAGTTTACGCGCTCGCTCGAGAGATGGTGTGTCGCTGTCGTAGCGGCGAAGGTCCGTCGCTGCTCGAAGCCAAGACGTATCGAATGCGTGGCCACGGCGAGCACGACCGCCAACACTACGTGGATCGGCTGGAGCTGGAACAGTGGTCCGAGCGATGTCCGATCAAGCGGTACCGGGAAAGTGTCTCGAAAGAAGGGCTGGCGTCGGAGAGGGAGCTCGATCGGATCGAGTCGGACATGGCCGCGCGTGTGGAGCGGGCCGTGCAATTTGCCGAGCGGAGCCCTTATCCTCCAGCGGAGGCAGCCTTGGAGGATCTCTGGGTCGAAGGTCCGGCGTCGTAGGGATTCGGGCTCAACAGGAGTTGTTTCATGGCGGTGATGACATACGGTCAAGCAGTAAGAGACGCGCTCGATATAGCCATGAGCCAGGACGAATCTGTGTTCTTGGCGGGTGAGGGGGTGGGGGTCTCCATCCACGCGGATCCCAACTCGCCCACTCATGGTCTTCTAAACAAGTTCGGTTCAAGGAGAGTAAGAGACACGCCCGTAAGCGAAGCCGCGATTGCCGGATTGGCGATAGGCGCTTCGGCGCTGGGTCTTCGACCGGTAGTGGAGATCATGTTCTTCCCTTTCATCACGTTGGCTTTGGACATGCTCGTCAATCACGCCGCGAAACTGCGTTTCATGAGCGGAGGGAAATCAGACTTTCCCTTGACGGTGCGGGTCAAGACGGGGGTCGGCCTATCTGCCGGCTGTCAGCATTCACACCACCTGGAAGCGTGGATCGCCCACTCCCCGGGATTGAAACTCGTTTACCCTTCGAATCCGGCGGATGCCAAGGGTCTTCTCTCGAGCTCGATCTTCGACGCCGATCCTGTGGTGATCGTAGATGAAGTGCCGCTGTTCCGGATGACAGGGGAGGTTCCAGAAGGCGATCACCGCGTTCCCCTCGGCAAGGCCCGGCTGGCCGCAGAGGGAACCGACTGCACAATCGTTACCTATGGACGCGCTCTCCACACGGCTCTGGAAGCCGGAAAGACATTGTCAGAGCAGGGAATTTCGGCCGAGATCGTGGATCTCAGAACACTTGTACCATTGGACAAACCGACCTTTCTGGAATCGGTTCGCAAGACCGGACGGCTCGTCATCGTGCATGATGCAACGACCTTCTGTGGGTACGGAGCCGAGCTCGCCGGCATTGCCGCCCAAGAGTTGTTCGACGTTTTGAAAGCGCCGGTCCAAAGGGTGGCCGCACCCGACATACCTGTACCGGTCTCTCCACTCCAGGAGCGTTTCTACCGACCCACTCCCCAAAAGGTCGTCGAGGCCGTTGGAACCTTGATGAAAAGAGGCTGACACGCGCCGTGAAGAGCCCTAGGGTCGCCGACGGCTTCGCGCATCAACTCCATCAAGGGTGTCCAAATGGAACCTAATCGATCACCGACTGTTCAGCGAGACTATACTATATGTGGTTTCGGGTGAAGTCGTCCTTGAGCTCGACGACGGAGCTGAGGTCAAATTAACGGCCGGCGACACCCTGGTCCAGAGCGTCACGCGTCACGCTTGGCGAAACCGGAGCAGCGAGCCCTGCCGGATTGTTGCGGTGTTGATCGGCGCTCGTCGGTCGGGCTAATCGGCAGCGCTCCCTGAGAGTCGGCTCACTCATAGCGCAGAGCTTCCAAAGGCGTGATTCGGGTTGCGCGCCTAGCCGAAAAAAGTGTCGCCGTGAGGGCGACCAAAGTGAGAGCAAGCGTGAGACCGATGTAGATCAAGGGATCGCGGGTGCCCACTCCAAAAAGTAGACTCCTCATGAAAGGAGCAAGCAGAAGTGACAGGACGCAACCCGTAGATCCCAACCGCAGTGAGCAGCAAGGAGAACACTGCGAAAACGGTAAGCGTGATGAAGGACAGGCGACGAGGTTGCAGGCGGTCGGATAAGTAGTTCTCGAGCGTCCGAATGTTGAACACCGGTTGATCCGGACCGAGGGCGAGGACTCGACTTCGAATCGTCTTAACCATACTTTCCGGGTCCGACTCGGTCTTTACGAAAAAGCTCATGAAACGGGGAGGCGCCTGACGGTAGGGCCGGTAAAGTTGAACCGGAGAGTTGAGATCGAAGAACGGACCAAACCTCCGAACTTGCAGCAAACCCAAGCGGAGTAAGCTTCTTAGGCATAGAAATGCGCAAGGAGCTGTTCGTATGCGGACAGCTTTGTCCCTTAGTCAAAAAAGCTCAGAAGTCGAACCGATCAGCTCGTGCAAGCGGCCCAGAGGCTTAGCGACCTCCTTTTTTAGATCCTCGAATCGCTCGACGGCTCCCGCGGTTGGCTTCCCGTCCGCACTGTGAACTTCGCGGTAGAGGTACGCCATTTGTCCCATGAGCCTGGGAGGGAAATTCAAGGGATCCATGCGGTACTCGTTTTTGAGCTGCATGAGCTCGCCTTCGATGGTCGCCAACTCCTGCAGGCGAGGATCGTCGGGGTTTTCTTCTCTGAGCGCTCGAATGCGGCGGATCGCTTGCTGCATGTTCACCAAGCTCGGCGCGGATCTTTATCATCAGATCGAACTGAGCTCGATAGTCGGCGACCGTGATTTTCAAGCGGGGATCTCTATTTACTTCGAACGTGTGGACCTCGCTCCACTCTTTCGTGGAAAGACGGACTTTGTATGTGACCCGGCACTGCCGTCGGACCTCCCGTATAGCCCCAGACGAAGGTGTCTTCGGTTGTTTCGACCCTCGGATATTTGAGATCCCAGGAGAAGCGGTTCATTCCCGATTCGGCCGGTAATAGGTCTGCCTTTTCGTCTTCGCCTTCTTTTTCCGATTGGCTCGAGAAGGTTCGGATTATCTCATCGGTCGGGTTCAGGACTTCCAGTGTGACCTCGCCATCGGGTTTGTTGCGAAGGTGTAGTAGAAGACAGCGCCGGCGGGCGGATTGTCACCGGCCATGTGTCTCGGCACCCAAGCGCCTTTCAGCCGATCCCGTACCACCCGCTCATCGGGTCCGGCCTGCTCGCCCTGAGTTCGGTAGGTGGGTCGGGGCTCGAAGAGATGCGCCGGCGCGTCGGCGACTTCATCATTGAGTTGGTGTAAGGGAGTCAAGTCATCGAGAATCCAGAACCCTCGGCCCTGCGTCGATGCCACGAGGTCTTTCTCGTGCACCGCTAAATCGGTCACCGGTGTTGCGGGTAGATTGAGCTGAAGCGTTTGCCACCGGTTGCCGTCGTCGAATGAGACGAACATGCCGAGCTCGGTGCCGGCGTAGAGCAATCCCTTGCGATCCCGATCTTCACGAACAACCCGGGTGAAGTAGCCGGAGGGGATTCCGTTTTCTCCATCGGTCAGCAGCTCCCACGATGCCCCGTAGTCATTGGTGCGGAAGATATAGGGCTCGAAGTCGTTCATGCGGTATCGCTGAACGGCGATGAAGGCGCGGCCCGGTTGATGGGGCGAGATCTCGATCATGTTGACCGTGCTTCCCTCGCCGGGCATGGCGTCGGGAGTGACGTTCGCCCAGTTGGCCCCGCCGTCGCGCGAAAGGTGAATGAGCCCGCAGTCGCTTCCCGTCCAAAACGTTCCCTTGGTGTGCGGCGATTCTTCGAAAGCGAAGATCGTATTGTAAAACTCCACCGTCGTCCCGTCTCGACTGACCGGACCACCGGCCACGCCTTGTTTCTCGGACTCGTTCTTCGTCAAATCGGGACTGATCGTTTCCCAGGTCTGGCCCATGTCGGTCGTTCGGTGGACGTACTGCGAAGTGTGATAGACCACGTTCGAGTCGTGCGGCGAGATCCGGATGGGCGCATTCCATTGGAAGCGGTATCGCATATCCCGGGCCGCCACGCCGATGTGGTTTTCAGGGTAAATCAGGATTTGCCTCTGGAGTCCGGTGGAAAGATCGATGACCGAAATCTGACCGTGAGTTCCGGCGTAGACGATGTCCGGATTTTCGAGGTCCACCGCGACGTGACCGCTCTCTCCGCCACCGACCGCCGACCAGTGCTGAAGGGTGATTCCCGTGCCCGCCGTCCGGCTGGGGATTCTGAGAGTGGAGTTATCTTGCTGGGCGCCGTAGACACGGTAGGGAAACTCGTGATCCACCGTGACGCGATAGATTTCCGCGGTGGGTTGATTCATCTGGGTCGACCAGCTCTCGCCTCCGTTGTAGGTGATGCAGGCGCCCCCGTCGTTGGCCTCGACCATGATGTTCGAGTCTTCGGGGTGAATCCACACATCGTGGTTGTCCACGTGGGGCACCGGCACTTGTTCGAGGGTCTCGCCGCCGTCGGTGGATTTGAAGACATCTTCGCCCAGGTAGTAAGCGGTATCGGCGTCTTTCGGATCAGCGTAAACATTCGTGTAGTACCAGGCTCGGGCGCGGAGCTTCCGTGATGAGTTGACGAGCTTCCAGGATCGGCCCGCGTCGTCGGATCGATACAAGCCCCCTTCATCGGCTTCGATGACGGCCCACAGTCGGTTGGAATCGGCCGGCGACACGGCAACGGCAATCTTACCGATGACGCCGGCAGGAAGTCCCTCAGTCAGCCGCGTCCATTGATCGCCACCGTCGGTGGTCTTGAAGAGTCCTCCGTCGTTGGGGCCTCCAATGAAGTCCCAAGGTTTCCGTTCCGCCGTCCAGCTTGCTGCGTAGAGAACATCGGGATTGGTGGCGTCCATGTCCAAATCGATGACTCCGGTCCTGTCATTGATGAAAAGGACCTTGTCCCAGGTTTTGCCACCGTCGCTACTGCGAAAAACGCCGCGCTCCTCGTTGGGGCCGAAGATCTGGCCCAGGGCGGCCACGTAGACCATGTCGGGGTTCGTCGGATGAACCTCGATACGGTCGATCTGACCGGCCTTGGGTAAGCCGGTGTGCTCCCACGTCTCGCCGGCGTCGGTCGACTTGTAGACGCCGATACCGGGAGAAACGTTACCTCTCGGAGCGGCAGAACCGGTCCCTACATAGATGATGTCAGGGTGGGATGGAGAGACGGCAATCGCACCGATGGAACCGGATTTGAAATAGCCATCGGAAACACTCTTCCAAGACATGCCACCATCGGTTGTTTTCCATACACCTCCTCCGGACGCGCCGAAATAGAACGTACGTTGCTCGGACGCCACACCGGCCACGGTGGTTACCCGGCCACCCCGATATGGGCCGATGAAGCGCCACTCCATCGCGCTGTAGAGACTCTCGTTGTATTGAGGTGTGCTGGTTCGTCCGGATGTCGAGATTAATAAAATTCCGAGTACGATTGCGGCGATCCTGGACAGCTTGACGGAGGTCATGGCGGATTCTCCTTCGTTTGGAAGGTTTGTTCGTGGGTGGGATTCTATCCCATCTTACCAAACAAGATCGACGGGCGCTATGGTTCTCCCGTGACTTCCCCTATACTCACCAAGTCATGAGCAGCGAAACAGCGAGAAAAGCAGTCGTACTGTTGAGCGGGGGGCTCGATTCGACGACGACTCTAGCCATCGCCGTTCTTCAAGGATTCGAGCCTTATGCTTTGAGCTTCCGGTACGGTCAGCGGCATGTTTGTGAGCTCGACGCGGCTCGGCGAATCGCCCAGGAGCTCGAGGTCATGGAGCATCGGATCATCGATTTCGATCTTCGCGCTATCGGCGGCTCCGCCCTCACCGACGACATCGAAGTGCCGAAAGACCGGGCCGTCGATGAAAGCATACCGGTCACCTATGTGCCGGCTCGAAACACTATTTTTTTGTCTTTCGCTCTCGCTTGGGCGGAGGTGCTGGGAGCCGAGGATATCTTTATCGGCGTCAATGCCGTCGATTACAGCGGCTATCCTGATTGCCGTCCCGAGTTCATCCGGGCCTTCGAGGCGATGGCGAAATTGGGAACGAAAGCGGGTGTTGAGAAACGGGCCGAGCTCCGGATACGGACGCCTCTCATCGAAATGACCAAGGCCGAGATCATCGAGAAGGGTATCGAGCTGGGCGTCGACTTTGCTCTCACCCATTCCTGCTACGATCCTCGAGACGATTGTCGTCCCTGCGGCCGCTGTGACTCGTGCCGGCTCAGAAGAAACGGGTTTCACGAAGCCGGGTTGGAAGATCCGCTCTGCTATCTTGATTGAGTATCGTGGCGACACACCACGGGAGCTGCTAGTATGTGGCGGAGGTTGCATCATGCCCGAAGCTGAAGGCAAACAGTTCGAGTTTTTGGACGAGAGTCACATCCGTCCGGACTATTTGGAGACCTTCGTCTTCGACAGCCCCGATCAATACATCCTGACGGAGACGCGCGAGTTCAGTTGTGTGTGTCCTTTCAGCGGGCTACCCGATCTTGCGCACGTCAAGGTCGAGTATTATCCCGACGGCGGCCAGTGTGTCGAGCTCAAGAGTTTGAAATATTACTTTGTGAGTTTTCGCAACGTTGGCATATATCAGGAAGCTGTAACCAAGCGGATCTATGGTGACCTGAAGAGCGTGCTCGATACCGGGCGTCTTCGCGTGACCACGAACTACAATACTCGTGGCGGATTCGATACCACGTGTATCGAGGGCACTCTGGAGCGATAAAAGAAGACTGAAGACAGAAGGCAGAATTCAGAAGGGGACCTGAGGGCGGCTTCCCGTCCTGTTTCGGGACAGGTTGCCGTCGGTTTCAGGATTCGATTGCCTCTCCCCGTCGGGGAGAGGATAGGTGAGGGGACGGAGGATTGATCGGATCCTTACTGTCTTCTGAATTCTGTATTCTGCATTCTCTCGCGAAGGGCTCTACGACTAAACCCTAATCCGACAATAAACTCAGGGGTAAATTGCAGGAAAAATGGGGAAGGTCCTTTTTTGGCAAAACGAAACGGGCTCCAAAAACGGACCTGTCCCTATCTTTTCCAGTAATTTGCGTAGATTTCGGTGAAATCGGATTAGGGTTCGCCCTGAAGCGAACACGTGCCAACAAGCCATTCCGTAAAGACACATTATAACTGTTTCATATAAGAGTGAATCACACTCCCTCTTGCCATGAATAGCGGCGACCATCATGGCTTTTGTTACGTCTTCCAAGGCTGGTTTTGCTCATTTATTGTCGCTTCAGAGTAAATAAACTGAGCCCTTCGCTTTAAAATACTGATACGCTTTCCGTTCCCAGTCGGTGACGGCCTCGTTGGCGTACTCTCGCCATTCTCTGCGCTTCAAGGAGATGAAGGCTTCGAGAAGCTCGTCACCCAGCGCCTTGCGGATCACCGTGCTGGCTTCGAGCTCGTCGAGTGCGTCATAGAGCGTCGAAGGAAGCGTCTCGATGCCGAGCTCTTTTCTTTTGCGATCGGTCAGTTTATAGATGTCCTCTCGTCTCGGCTCGGGAGGGGAGAGCTTCCTCTTGACTCCATCGAACCCGCACGCGATGAGGGCGGCGAACAGGAGATAAGGATTGGCCATCGGATCGGCGGAACGGAACTCCAAAGCCGCTTTCCCGGGTTTGTTGAACATGGGAACCCGCACGAGAACGGTCCGATTCATATGTCCCCAAGTAATGTAAACCGGTGCCTCATGGTGAGGTATCAACCTCTTGTAGGAGTTGACGGTCGAGTTGGCGATGGCGGTTATGGCCGGCGCGTGCTCGATCAGTCCCGCCACGAAACACTTAGCGGTCTCCGACAGTTGGTTGGTGCCGCTTTGTCCGAAGAGGTTTTTATCCTTCTCCCAGAGTCGAATATGGCAGTGAAGACCATTTCCGGCCGCGCCTTCATACGGTTTCGGCATGAATGAAACGGCAATGCCATTTTTGTGCGCCACGGTCCGCGCCAAATTCCTGAACAAAATGGTTTTGTCTGCCATCGACAGGACATCTTCGTAGTCGATCTCGATTTCCTGTTGTGCTTGGCCGTTTTCGTGATGAATGACCCTCGCATCCATACCGCTCCTGCGGGCCGTCGTTGCCAGCTCGAGGAGGATATCGGCTCCCCGGCTGGCCGGGTAAGTTTCGGCGTAGCCGGCTTGATCGAATGGAAGGCCTTCGTCGGTCATGAAGTGGAACTCGTGCTCGATCTTGAGGTCGAGCTTGTACTTTTGATCCAGGAACTTATCGCAAACCGCATGTAGAATCCCACGGCTGTCTCGGGGGTGGTGTTTCCCGCCTCGAGGTTCGACCTTTCCTTTGATGAAGCACATGGCGGCCGCCACGCGCTGACTCCGAAACGGTAGCTCGAATCAAAGTGGATGGGTCCGGTTCCAGGCGAAGGTCCGAGTGTTCGACATCGGCTAGTCCCGGAACCGAGCTCCCGTCCAGGCTGGTACCCTCCTCGAGGACCGGGTCGCTTGCGAGCTCCTCCAGATCCTTTGCCGGTTTGCAGGGAACGGTCATGGCTTTGAGACGTCCCAAGATATCCACGAACCTGAGCTCGACATACTCGATTAATTCGGACATGAAGTGTCTCCAGTAGAAGATTCCTTAGGGTTGGGCTTTGTCATTTTTGGCGACTTTGATATTGAGACCGAGAAAAAACGATTGAATATAACCGGAGATGGCCGGTGCGGCAACCGGGTTGACATCGATAGCGTCCCAAGCTATTCTCCCATCGATAATCGATGGGAGTGAAATGGGAGTATTGAGAGGCACCAAGACGAGCGAGTTCCTTCCGGGAACCCTGGACATGCTCATTCTCCGCACTTTGACCATGGGGTCGATGCATGGCTACGGCATCGCGCAGTTTATTCGACAGCGGTCCGAGGAAGTTCTGCAGATCGGGGAAGGCTCTCTTTATCCGGCGCTCCAACGCCTGCGGGTGCAAGGGCTCATCACCGCCGAGTGGGGTGAGTCGGAGAACAAACGTCGAGCCCGCTACTATAGCCTCAGTCGCAAGGGGCAAAAGCAGCTTGAGCGGGAAGTCGAGTCCTTCGAGCGAGTGATGGAGGCTATTGCCCGGGTTATGCAACCCGCATCATCGTGAGAACGTTCCGCCGGTCAGCTACTTTTTGGCCGGATACCGGTACCCCAAACGGGCCCGAACCTCGTCCGCCTTCTTGTGCTTTAGCTTGACCTCGAGAGGGTGCCAGCCTTCTTTGGGAACGCCTCTGGGCTCGAAGCTGAGGATGTAGCGAGTCGCCATTTCTTCAAAAACCTTCAAGTAAGTTGACTTGAGCCCCTCACTGGAATCGGCGTACCAGACCTTCCCTCCCGTCGTTTCGGTCAAGGTTTTCAGGAAACGTTCGGGATCGTTGTATTTGTTGTTGCCCCGTGGGCCTACGGATGCGGGAAACTGTCTCCAGTAGGTGAGTTTGGCCGCTTGAGTGTTTTGAAAGGTGACTCCCGCTCTCGACTGAATGCTTACCGCATGGACCACCGCTTCCGATTCTTTGACCACATCGAGAACTTCCGATGCGGTGATCATGCTGGCGTTATCCGTGCCGTCGGTATAGACGAGAACGAGCGGTCGTCCCGGTCGCCCCTCGGCCAGCTTCAGGCCGGAATAAAGAGCGTCATACAGTCCCGTCGGCCCACCGAGTCTGGATCGATTCAGCGCCTCGTGAATACGCGGAAAATCCCGGGTGGGTTCGAGGAAGCGTTGATCATACGAAAAAGTCACCAGCCCTACTTCATCCTCTTCGCCGAGCCGGTCGATGATCGCGTGGGCCGCTTCTCGCATGTGGGTGAGCTTTCGACCCAAAACGCTGCCACTGGTGTCGAGAAGGAGCATGACGCTCATGGGCATGGACTCCACGTCCATGAGACGCACTTCTTGACGGACTCCATTGTCTAGTACTTCGAAATCGGTCGCCGCCAGCCCGGTTACGTTTTTACCGTTACGAGTCACGAAGACGTTGACGTATACGGTGCGAACCTCGACTTCGAAGCGGTACACCTGTTGCGAAGGAACCGCGGAAGCCAATAGACTCGAGCAGATAAGACCCAATAAAGGCAGAGTCATTGGAGGTCCTTCCGCATACGGGCCATCATCGATCGGACCGTGGATGGATCACCGCGTAAGTAGCGCCACCAAGAGTCATAGCTACTCGATCGAGATTCCTCTCTATCGAAAAATTCCTCTAGAACCGCCCGCGCACCTGTGTATTCCCCTGACAAATGGAGCGCGAGGCTCAGTGACGTGGCGGCGGCCCGGCAACCAGGCTCGGAGTCGAGTGCAGCGCGGTAGCACTCAATGGCGGAATCGAGGTTGTTCTGGGCGCGATGGATGTCGCCGAGCAATAAATAGGCAACCAGGTGTTCCTCCGGGACGTTGGAGTGCTCGAGAGTCCATTGGAGCTCCTCGGTTGCATCCTTCCACTCCTTCTCGAGCTTCAAGAGGTGACCCACTCGCAGGTGAGCGGTTGCGTTTCCCGGATCCATTTCGAGCAATTGACGGTAGTGTTCGCGGGCTTCTTTGACGGAGTCGAGGTCTCCCCACATCCAGGCCCTTGCTTCATGGATCGTGCCGGCCGCCAGAAGAATCTCCGTATCTTTGGGAAACGAGTCGAGTGCGGCGTCGAAGATCAATGCCGCTTCGCTGTCTCGGTTCAACGTCCCAAAGTGATTTCCCACCATCAGAAACCACTGCCGCTCAAATGCCCGGCGATGAGACTCGTCCTCGATCCGAGATGAAAGAGCTCGCACCGCGTCGAGGTGAGCCTTCTCCCACGAATCGGCGCGGAGGAATACCTCGGTATGGGCAAGGGCTGCTGCTTTGAGCTGACTCTCGGTCGGCTTTAATTCCAAAAAAGCATCAACGGTTTCGGAGAGGTCGTCGGGATTCATGTCGGAAAGGATCTCTCTCGCGGCCGGGTAGCCTCCGCGCTTGTATCGGTCGATGGTCTCCACATATTCGCGTAACGGGCCGGAAGCGGTTTCGGCACCGCGTGAAAAATGGAAACGGCGCGAGATCGTGACTGCCTCGTTTCCACTTCGAGAAAGGCGAACCCGCGCGACGTAGTCGCCGGATGGCAAACGACCGAGGGCAACTCGACCGTCGGCCACCCATCGAGCGGCTTTCGGTTCGTCCACCGACATGGGTGCTGAAGTCAGTGCCGGTGCATCGGCGGCTTCAGCCACTTCCAACAAAGCTTCCGCTTTCCCGAGGCTTTCACCGTCCTTCGCTTCCATTTCGAAGAAGGCGTGCAGTGCGTCACCGCCATTGAGATCTCCGATGAGGGGGACGGCGGAGCTTCCGTCGGCGCGGCCCGACAGCACGAGATCGCTCGCCTCGACATCCTCAAAATCGGAAAGCCTTGCCTCGACGAGGTGCTCGACACTGGCCAGGCGGCCCTCGTCGTCCGTTGCGGCGAGCTTCAAACGGTAACGTCCTTCGGGAACAACCGCATCCGTTGCGATCTTGAAGTTGACGTCGCTCAACCGTTCCGGGAGCGTATAGGTCCCTGAGCGGCTCGCTTCGACGTTCCCGTCCTCATCCATCAGCACGAAAGCGACATGAGCGCGATCGAGTTTATCCGATTCACCGAGCTCCGCGGCGATGAGGACCCGCACCTGGTCTCGCTCGGGAGCATACAGATTGTAGGTCGCCACCGACAGTGGGAGTCCGGTGGCGAGAAATGGTGTTCGGAGCGCTTCGGTGAGTCGGTCCGCCGGCGACAGCGGTTCCGAGTCTTCAGGGAGAATGTACTCGGCACGCGACCGAATGGTGATGCCCTTTCTACTCTTTACTCGAACCTCGATCCGGTGCGGTTTGTGGTCCCGATCACTCTCTTGCACTTCCAAGCCGAGAAGGTAGTAGCCGGCCAGCTCCCGTTCGATGCGGTCGAAAATGGCCTCACCGGATCCCACGACACGAAACCGGGCTCCTCGCGTCGTGCCGGCGACGGTGTCCAGTCCCGCGGCACGAATCCCTGCATCCCGCATTTGTGTGGGAGACGTGAACCGGCGGGACGCTTCCATGGTTGGCGTTTCTAGTTGCAGGGTATGGAAGACGGCCCGGGATTGGGCGGCGTCCCTTGCGAGTTGCAGGAAGTCGGCCTGAGTCTCGGAGTCGAATATCAATCCTTCCGAGACGAGGATGAGAGTTTTTGGGCCTTCGATAAACCGCAGGTCTTTCACCAGGCTCCGAAACGCGTTGATGGACCGGCGTGTCTGCCGGTAGGCTTCTTCCCCCTTGGACCGGCCTTCAAATTCAACCTGCGATGGGCAAGCCGGGTCACCCGGCGCGTTGGCACATTCTCGCCCGACGACCTCGGCGATAATCCGTTGATCCCTTCGAACAAAATCGAGTGCCTCGACGAGTCCAATGTTGTAGTTCGTCATGAGCTCGTTTCTCAGGCCACTCACTTGACCGAGCGCTCGACTCACTCGTCGGTGATCGGCGGTGAAATCCACCCGCGGACCGCCGGGCGGCATCGTGAAGAGGCCGATTCGATCCTCGGGAGCGAGGGCGTCGATGAATCGGGCCGCAGATGTCAGCACGGATTTCCCACTTCCCAACGAGATGTTCGCGCGGTCCACCACCATCAGAACGAGCCTTCCAGAACGAGCTCCGACGTTCGTGGCGTAAAGCGCGGGTTTCCGCACTGGAATCTCCCTTTGAGTTGTTACGATTTGTGAGATGAAATCCACCGATGTGATGGGGCGTGGTTGTCCGTCTACCAGCAGGAGAAAATCGTCCGCGGTGAGGTCGCGAACCGGATGCCCGTCTTTGTCAACGACGGTAACATCGACCGCAACCGCTTCGACGCCGACCCGAAAAACCGGCGGCTGTTGACTATGTGCAAACCGCGACGTTCCGACCGCGATAGAAGCGACAAGACACGTGAGAATGAAGAGCCGGCTGCACTTTTCGCGGGTGAAATTGGGTTCAATATTCATCAAAGCCATTAGGACGGAGTGAGCCTCGGGCCCGAAGGAGCACGGGATTCAGAGAGGCAATTCTATGTTGTGCCGTTATACAGGTGCAAGGTTGACATCACCAGTTCTTTAGTCGTTCAGCGTCTCGCCTTCGCTGCGGGCGATATAAGCCGCGCAGGTCAAATCACCGGTGATGTTCACCGTCGTGCGAAGCATATCGAGGGGGCGGTCCACACCGATGACCAGGGCGATGCCCACCGCCGCATCGACGCCGAGTCCAAACGAGCTCAAAACCATGAGCGTCGTCACAAGAGCGCTGCCCGGCACGCCGACTCCCGCGATGGCGGCGAGGATCGAGGTTACCACGATGGCGAACTGCTCCTCGAACCCGAGATGCACTCCATACACCTGGGCGACGAAAACGGCGGTCACCACTTTATAAAGAGCTGAGCCGTTCATGTTCAAGGTTGCGCCGAGGGGGAGAACGAAGCTCGAGATTTCTCGGGAGATTCCCAGGTTTTTCTGGGCCACCTCCATGCTCACGGGCAGAGCCGCGTTCGATGACGATGTCGAGAAGGCGACCAAGGGTGCTTGGGCGATGTGACGGTAGAACGTGCTGACCTTCATCCGGGCAAGAAACTTCACAGCCAGTGAGAACGTTCCTAAAGAATGAATCAGAAGCCCGGCCGCCACGACGAGACAATAAACGAAGAGTCGTTCGAGCAGCTCCAGTCCGAAACGTGCCATCGTTGCCGCAATGAGTACGAATACGGCGTAGGGAGCCAGCTTCATCACCCATCCGATGACCACCATGCAGATTTCGTTGATGCCTTCGAAAAACGTCACGAGTACGCGGCGCCGATCCTCTTGAACGAAGCTCGCAGCCGGAGCCGAAAATGATCGTGCCGATGATGAGCGGCAAGAGCTCCATCCGCGCGGCGGCGCCAAAGGGATTCCGCGGGATCATTTCCACGAGAGTTTGAACGAGGCTCGGCCTCGACTCGACCGCCGCCTGAGCTCCGGCGGTGGTTTCTTCGAATTGAGCCGCCAGAGCGTCTCGGACACCGGCGTCCATGTCGGCACCCGGTTCGACCGCCAATGCCAGCACCAAACCGATGAGCAAGCGATGAGAGTTGTAACGAGAAAGTAGGCGAGGGTCTTTCCCCCGACTCCGGCCAGTCGTCGCGTATCACCGAAAGATGACGTGGCGACGAAAAGACTACTTACGACCAGCGGGACAACGACCATGGAAATGAGGCGAATGAAGGCGAACCCGAACGGCTCGAGCAAAATGAGGCCCTTACGGAGCCAATCGGCCTCGATCCATTGGGAGAGGCCGCCGGCCAAAACACCCGCCAGAAGGGCCAGAAGGAGCTTCGTGTAGAGCCGCATGGATTACCTTTCGCGGAAGTCTTTGTGTCGCTGAAAGTAGGGAACGAGGCCGCCCGCAGTCAAGATGTCCAAAATGATTTTCGGAAATGGTTGCCCCGAGAGGTCGGTGGCCTTTGTCCCGTTCCGAACCGTAACACGGCCTTCTGTCAGAATCACTTCGACGCGATCGCCTATCGCCAATCCCGCTCGTATCACACTCGACCGGTATCAATCCGTTGTTGATGGCGTTGCGATAGTACGTACGGCTGAAGCTTCCGGCAAGAACTGCCTTGATCCCGGCGGCGACAAGGACTGTGGCGGCGACCTCCATCGCCGAACCGCAACCGAAGTTCGTTCCCGCAACGATCAAATCATCGGGCTGCACGGACCGCGCGAAATCAGGGTCGACGGTTTCCAAGAGATAATGCTTGAGGACCTTGGGATCCAAGGAGTCCCGTTTTCGGGTTGAAGAGATGATGTAGTCCGTGTTGATATCGTCTCCGAGCAGGCGGGCGCGTCCTTCGAGTCGAATCTCTATCATTTCAACACCCGATCTCGCGGGGATCCGAGATGCGACCGGTGACCGCCGAGGCCGCGCATGTTGCGGGAGAAGCGAGATAGATAGAGGCTGTGGCGTTTCCCATGCGGGCCTTGAAGTTGCGGTTGGCGGTGGAGAGGACGTTCATCCCATCGCCGGGGATCGGTCCCGACGTGCCACAGCAAGCTCCGCAACCGGGCGTCGTCACCATCGCGCCCATCTCGACGAGCTTCGCGATCGTTCCGTCCCCAATGAGATCGAGATAAGCGCTCTTCGATGCAGGCGTAGCGACGAAGCGCACTCCGTCAGCGATTCCCCCTCCCCTTTCCAGGATTTCCAAGGCCCGGTGAAAATCGGCGACTCGTCCTCCGATGCATGTCCCCAAGAAGACCATCTGCACCCTTGTCCCAGACGCTTCGGTGACGGGGACGGCGTTTACGGGCTCATGGGGGAGGGCGATCTGGGGCGAGAGGAGCGAGATATCGAGGAGCAGCTCACGGATGTACCGGGCATCCGGATCAGGCTCCACGGGATCCCATGCTTCCTCGGTCCTACCCTGGAGATAGGACGAAGTGTTCGGGTCGGCGGGGAAGATTCCGGCCTTGGCGCCGGCCTCGACCGACATGTTGCTCAAGACCTGCCGGTCGCTCATATCGAGTCCGGCCACCGCCGGCCCCTGAAACTCGAGCGCCTGGTAAGAGGCGCCGCTCGAGCCCAGCTTACCGAGAAGTGCGAGGGCGATGTCTTTGGCGTCGAGTCCCGAGGGCCTCGCGCCCGTAAGGACGACTTTGATGGACTCGGGCACCTTGAGCCAGATGTGCCCCGAGATCATTGCCGCCGCCAAGTCGGACGAGCCGATGCCGGTACCGAAAGCGTTGAAAGCGCCTGCTGTGACGGTGTGACTGTCCGCACCGATCACGAGTTGACCCGGCAGCGACCCGGCCCGTTTCCGCCAGCAACTGGTGACTGATTCCTTCACCCACCTCTCGTCCATTCGATTCCGTGGCGGCGGGCAAAGCCGCGAACCCGGTCGTGAAGCTCTGCCGTCTTCCGACTGGCCGGTGGCGCATAATGATCGAGTGCAAACGAGATTCGTTCCGGGAACGCCACACTTTCCGCACCCATCGCTTCAAAATAGTCGATGGCCATAGGAGTGGATCCATCCGTGCCGAGCAACATGTCGGCCTCACAGACGACCAGGTCGCCGGCTCGTGCATCCTGTCCCGACTTCGCGGAAAGGATCTTCTCGCTGATTGTTTTTCGCACTCACGGCGTTTCGAGTCTCTTTGGCTTATGAAGGACGCCTTTTTTCTTCAAGGTCTCGTTGATCTCGGATTTGAAAACGGCTCCGCCCTTTATCTCTTCGATCCTTTTTCTCTCACGCTCGACGAGTGCTCCGACCTTTTCCAGGACCTCGGCTGCGTCCAATCGCGGAACGACAACGACACCATCGCTGTCGCCGACCACCACATCTCCCGGCATGACCACCGTATTGCCGCAGGAGATGGGAACGTTTATCTCTCCCGGACCGTCCTTGTCACCGCCTCCAGGGCTGACGCTGCGGCTGAAGGCGGGGAATCCAATGCGGCGATGCCCTCGACGTCGCGAATCGCGCCGTCGACGACGATTCCACCCAGCTTCGCCGCGACGGCTGAATGACACATGAGCTCCCCGAATACGGCGCTCGTCGTGTTGCCGTTGGTGTTCACGACGATGATGTCTCCGGCCTCGGCAATCTCCAGAGCTTTGTGCACCATCAGGTTGTCCCCGGGCCGGCTGTTCACGGTCACCGCGACACCGCAAAGTGGAATTCCGGCCCTCGATTGGATACCCGGATCCATGAAATGGAACCGGCCCATGGCGTCCGCCAAGTTGGGTGAGGCTGCGCCTTTGAAGCGCTCGACCAGATCACTCTCGGTACGTGGCGGATCCGTGATGATTCGGAAGCCCAATTTGCCGGTTTGTTTCATTGATCCTCTCCTTGGATATCTCGAAGTCGGGAATGATGGATTACTTGGTTCGGCGGGCCATAGTATACGATCACGCCGATTCGCTCCACGTCGTGAAGGACGCTCTCGAACGGAGGACATGGATGTTCGCGATATCTGAGATGGTGCAACGAATTCTGGGCTCCGAGCGATCCCAAAGGAAGCTCACCCCGCCTTCAGGGGCGATAAAAATGCACATGGGGGAGCCGGATTTTCCTACTCCCATGCATATTCAGGAAGCAGCCACCCGGGCCATGCGGGACGGTTTTACTCACTACGGGAACGCCTTTGGGGATCCGGAATTGCAGAGAAGCTATCTCGATGAGCCTCGACCGAGACTACGGAGTGGAGACGAGTCCGGACCATGTCCTCGTCACCGCGGGGGGGATCGAGGCCATTCATATCATCTCTGCGAGCTACCTCAATCCCGGTGACGAAGTCTTGATCGCCGATCCCGGCTACTCGGCCTACGCGGACTCCGTGACGCTCTTCGGCGGCCGACCGGTCCCAGTCCCTCTGACGGATCGTTTCCATCTCGACCTCGGAGCGGTGAGAAAAGCCGTCACCGACAAAACGAAGATGGTATTTCTCGCGAATCCCGGCAACCCAACGGGCGCGGTCTTTGGTGAAGAGGAGATTCGGGGAATCGCTGCGATTGCAGAGGAACACGATCTGCTGTTGGTTGTGGACGAGGTCTATCACAAGTTGATGTACGGTGCCGACCGGCACTTCTCCATCTGCGAGGTCGAGGAAGTCAAAGACCGGGCCATCGTGGTCAACAGCTTCTCTAAGACCTATGCCATGACCGGCTGGAGAGTAGGCTATTTGGTGGCCCACCCGACCATCGTCAAAGATCTCGTGCGGTTTCATAAAGCCCTTGTGATCTGCACCAACACGGTTGCGCAAAAGGCCGCGGTGGCAGCCATCACCGGCCCCCAGGACTCTGTTGAGACGATGAGAACGGAGTACAACAAGAGGAGATTGCTGGTCGAGAAGGCTTTGAACGGAATCGATGGGCTTCAGACGCCGCCGTGCGAAGGTGCCTTTTATCTCTTCCCACGCTTCGAGCATCGAGTCACCAGCAAAGAAATGACGAGCTATCTGGCCGAGAAAGGCGTGTTGGTGCGAAGCGGGACCGAGTTTGGGGAAAGAGGCGAGAGCCACGTGAGACTGTCTTTCACGATAGCCAGCGCGGAGCTCGAAGAAGGGATGGATAGGTTTAAAAGAGCTCTGGATGAGATGGAGTGACAAGGTATCCAGTCTACTAGAGGATATTGTCAATTATGGCTATTTCTTCTCCTTCAATTTTCCGGTTTATTTAGAGAAGGTGTAAAACTTCCATTTCGCGATGAATTCGGAGCTCAGCTTCTGATTGGTCAGCTTAGCACGTAGTAATTCGATGGGGATATCGTTCTCGAGGAGCACGGCGTTATGGAAAGCCTTTGCAGTCATCTTCCCGGAATCCACGAGCTCACGCGAGAGGGCGCGGATTTGTAGACCGCCGACCAAGTAGGAACTCATGTGAATGAGACTCATGCCTCCGTCCAATGAGCGGGTCCCTTCGATCACGGCGTGTTCCGGCTCCATACCGACGCGGTTGGCCACAAAATCGATGCACTCCTGACCTGTCATCTTCCCGAGCTGGAAGCTCATGGAGAAAATAATCCGGGCGCAGCGGTGTATGCGCCAGAAGAGCATCCCAATGCGATTTTCAGGCGATTCCTGAAATTTCATATCCCAGAGGCGCATCTCCCAGTAAAGTGACCAGCCCTCGTAGAAGAAGGGTGTACTGAAAATGCTGCGGTAGGCCCGGTGGCGCCTGGCCATGAAGCCCTGCAGGTGGTGGCCGGGAATGATCTCGTGGTGGACTACGGCTCGTGAAAAATGGGGGTTGTTGCCGCGAAGGCTCTGTATTTTTTGCTCGTGGGGCATGGTGTTCGTTGGGAACGCAACATGAGTCTCTTCCCCGCCCCCAAAGTAGGGGATAACGCGCTGCTCCTCGGGCGATGTCATTCTGATGCGGAAAATGTCCTTGGCCAGCTTTGGGACGGTGATCTGGTCATTCTTCTCCAGGAATTCGACGGCCTCAAATGCCAGGAAACGAATGAGCTCAGGCTGCTGACCCGGCGCGACATGTGTGTTTTTCACGTGCTCCATAGCCTTACGCCAGTCGTCGCCGAATCCAAGCTCTCGGGAGGCGGCGATCCTTTCCTTCTCGCACCAGGCAAGCTCTTGCCAGGCGAGAGCGAGGATCTCTTCAGGCGTATAGGCGATCATTTCGAAAGCCAGTTCATCCATAAGCACATCTCGACCGACCGGGTCCATAAAGATGGTTGTCTGAACGCCTGCTTTCACTCCGAGCAGCTTTTCCCGCAGAAAGTCAGTATATGACTGGATCGCCTGATCCGTTTTCTTGTAAGGTTCGGCCGCCCACCAAGTAAAAAGGGGGTCGTATTGGTTGTAAAAATTGAACCATTCATTGAGCCCCTTGCGCAGTCCGTCGGCCATTGACGAGGCGTTCTTGGCTACCAGCATCTTGATGCCGATGACCTCGCTCATATCCTCGGACTTGGAATTTGAATAGAGGCGTTGTTCCAAAGATGCCTGTGTAGCGACGATCTGGTTACTGATGTCAGTCAAAATCGTTGCCGCTTTAGTAGCTTCGATCCAGCGCATCTTTTGCAAATCCTCATACAGTTCGACAATCTTGGCAGCAAAGGGGAGAAGAGGCTCCATCTCTGCCGCAGCGGTAGCGTCAGTTTCTAGCTTTCGCAGTTCGCGGTTGAGATGGTTCTTCAACAGGGTGTAATCCACCTGGCCGTCCAGGCTCAGCTTGCCAAAAGCGATTTTGGACAAGATGCCAAGCCATTCCTGATTGAATTCTTTGAACCGCTCGCGCCTGGCGGAGGAGAAAGGGATGGAGTAGTAACGCTCGAGGGCCTCTTTATCTTCCCTGTAGTGCTCAATGAGACTTCTCAGCCCCGGATCTTCAGCGATGATATCTCCTGAAGACGAGCTGCCGATTTGTGTCGCCTGCCCGGCATCATCTCGATCATATTCATCAGCGATTAATGAGATACCCGTCAAGGAAAAGGCCAAAAATGCAAAGAAGGCAACCGCCCCTCGTTTCTTCAAAATGGTGATTTTGTGCATTGTATCGCCTCCTAATCTCGATTTTTGTGCCACTTATTGACCTCCAAAATCAATCATGGTTTCTCACCAACGAATTGTCGCTGATCAAACGCGCCTTCTTCAGTTCCTTGAGGTGCTGTGAGAAGTTGATTGGGCGAGAGGAAGCCAGTCCACGATTTCGCCGCAGAGACGAGCGTTCCGCTCGGCCGGGATCTGGAGGACCCGGTCCTGGACAGGATGCGACAACGCGATGGCGAGCCGGGCAGCCCAAGTCACGTTCACACGGAAAACTCGCTTTTGTTATCCCCATCTGTCTTAGGGTCCGAGTACAATTAACCCTGAAGCGACAATAATTAAAGCGTATCAGCTTTGGCAGACGCAACAAAAGCCATGATAGTGGCGGCTATTCTTGGGAAAGGGGTCTGTGATTCACTCATCTATGAAGCCGTTCTAATGTGTCTTTACGCAATGGCTTTATTGGCTCGTGTTCGCTTCAGGGCGAACCCTAATCCGAGTTCACGAAATCTACGCAAATTACTGGAAAAACAGGGACAGGTCCGTTTTTGGTTGCACGTTTCGCTTTGCCAAAAAGGGACCTGTCCCCGTTTTTCCTGCAATTTACCCTGAGTTTATTGTCGGATTAGGGTTGATTGGCAAGCTTGTCAATCGTTTTCTCCTTTTTAATAGAATGAGACAGGGGCGCTAAAGTGGGAAGTCGCATTTTTTTGTCCATTCCGGGCCACCTGCTTCAGGATAAGGCAGAGGGTAACCATAGCCTTCGTAGTTCCCTCTAGCCAAGTTTGACGGGCGCTTTTCGCTTCTGCTATCGTCACGTTCACCGAACCGGGCATGAGTGGAGCCCAACAGACTCAAAATTTCAAGGGGATCGTGCTCGGAGGGTTATGGAATTCCTATCCTTCTATCCTTAAAAGCGCTGAAGGAGTCTTTATGCATCGACGAACGTGGTTCCGGTCGGTATTCTCGATGCTTGCAATGCTTCCGTTCCAGCGTTTCAAAGTTCTGCGCGCACAGAACGTGAGCCTCTCCGAGGAGCACGTTGCGACACTGCGATCGGTCGCGACGGTCGTACTTCCTACTTCGCTCGAACCTGCCGGAGCGGCAGAGGTGGCGGAGAAGTTCGTCCAATGGGTTCGCGAGTATCGCTCCGGTATCCCCTATAGGCACGGGTACGGAGATCCTAACCTACGACGGACGCCACCGTTTCCGATCGAAGCGTACGTCCGGCAACTCGAAGCGCTCGAACAGGCTGCAAAAGAGCAGGGGCAGTCCTTCGTCCGCATGGCACCGCCTGGTCAACGTGCGGTCGTCGAGTCGGCTCTAGACAAAACGGAAGGAAACGACCTGCCCCGCCGCCCAACCGGTGAGCATGTGATCACAGATTTGATGGGCTTTTTCTTTCGGAGCAGTGAGGCAAACGATTTGTGCTATCGCGCCGACATAGGGCGCCACAAATGCCGGCCCTTGGCGCGGACGACCAAGCGGCCGAGGCCGCTTTAAAGGAGAGGTGCCATGCCGACTTATGAATCCGATGTGTGCATCGTCGGGAGCGGTATCTCGGCGGCCATGCTCTCCGAGAAGCTTTCGGAGCTCAAACCGGGTCTTGCGATAACCGTCGTGGAGGCCGGAAACGCTATTTTCAATACGAGAGGGGAACGGCGCGCCCTGCGGCAGCGTGCTCTGGACTATGGCGAGAGCCCCTGGCCCAACGACTTCATCGAAGACCAAATCGCCGAGGGCATCATCTCGATCACCATGGCCGTGGGAGGACAGGCACTCTACTGGGGTGGAGCCTGTAACCGCTTCACCGAAGAGGACCTACGGCTCAATTCGATGTATGGACTGGCCGAGGATTGGCCGCTCGAATGGAAAGAGCTGGAGGATGCCTATGGCGAGGCGGAGCGTCGCCTGAACGTTTGCGGCGAGCCAAGCCCGTTTCCGGAAGACCGACGATCCACACCCTATCCGGTAGCTGCCATGCCCCTTCCCTATAGTCTTCAGCAGCTCGAGACCTGGGCCGAAAAGAGCGGGCTTCCTTTCACACCCCTGCCCGTCGCCCGGAACCTCGATCCGACTCCCGACGGGCGGGGCATCTGCTGCGGTCTGAGCACCTGCACCGACGTTTGTCCACAGGGCGCCCGCTACTCGCCGGATTTTACCTTCAGGAAGCTGACCCGCGAAGGGAAGCTCGTCCTGCACGATCGGACCCTCATCCGCAAGTTGGTGCTCGATGACACGCGGCCTATCATTGCAGCAGCTCAGGGAGTGCACCGCGACCGGCCGGACGAAACGGTCGAGTACCGCGCACGCTTGTTCGTATTGGCCGCCGGTTACTGCTGGAGTCCCCATCTGCTACTCTTATCGGCTTGCTCGAGGTTCCCTAAAGGCTTGGGGAACAGCTCCGGTGTGGTCGGTCGGTACATGACCGGTCACAAGTTTCTGACCGCTTTCGCCGACATTGACGTGCAACTCTACCCCGGGCAGAACACGGGCTACAGCCTGATCTCGCGGCAGTACCTCCGTTGCCCGACCGACAAGCCGTATGTAAGACACGACACCCGTGTCTGGGAGAGTACTTTTAGACGTGAAGCCAGGCTTCGAGACGATGACGGACGACTTCTGCTGGGTGACGAATGTCTCGAGGACTGGAGACGACGCAGCCAAGGCGGGAGTGTCCGACTGCGCGCATACTACGATGTTCACCCCTCGCGCGACAGCACGCTGAGCCTGAATCCGTCGCGGCGCAACCGTTTTGGGGACCCCTTACCCACCATCGTGCATCGTTTCGACGAGGCGACCACAGCCCGCCAGGAACGGGTGGAACAACACATTTCAAGTGTTTTTAATGAGCTGGCCCGCGCCAACAACGGACGGGTCCTCACGATGCGCGACAGCAGCTATCTCGATCACCCGGGCGGTGGCTGCCGCATGGGGAGCCAACCGGAAGCAAGCGTTTGCGACAGCTACGGGCAGACCCACGATCACGAGAACCTCTTTGTGGTCGGGGCACCGACCGTTCCCTCCGGCGGCTGCACGAACGGAGCTCTGACTTTCGTTGCACTGTCGCTACGCTCGGCAGACCGAATTGGACAAAACCTCGGATCCCACTAGTGTCTGTGGCGACTAAGAATCTCGACAACCCCTCCGGCGGAGCGAACAACAACCGAGCCACCAAATAGCGGAGAAAATCTATGAAGCGTACTCGACAGGCACTGTTGATCCTGGCGCTTGCCCTCCCGTGGGGAGCGCTCGCGCAGAACCAGCCCATCGTTATCGAGGCCGATCGGGTTCTCGATGGGAAAGGCGGCGTCATGACGAACGCCACCATCATCGTAGAGGATGCTCGGATCGCGAAGATCGATTCAGCCCCGAGCGCTGCAGCAACCTACGACCTCGGTGGACTCACCGTCATGCCGGGCATGATCGATACCCACGTTCACCTCGCATGGCGCTTCGGGCCGGACGGCCGGTACACCAGCAGCGAAGAGAATACGGCCGAGGCGATGGGCTACGCTTTGGAGAACGCGTACGTGACGCTCATGGCCGGCTTCACCACCGTGCAAAGCGTAGGGAACGAAATCGACAAGGACGCCCGCGACGCCGTTGCCCGAGGACTCTTCCCTGGTGCCCGGATCTTGACATCGCTTCGCCCGGTCACGTCCCGAACCGGCACGGCCGATCAAATTCGCGAGTTTGTCCGCCAGATGGCGGCGGACGGGGCGGATCTGATCAAAATCTTTGCGTCCGGCAGCATTCGCACGGGCGGTGAGCGAACGTTGAGTGATGAACAGATTGCCGCCGCCTGCGGAGAAGCGAAAGCGCTTGGTTTGCGGAGCATGGTGCACGCTTATGGAGCCGAAGTCATCGAGGCCTGTGCTCGTGCAGGATGCACTGCCGTCGAGCACGTAACCTTCGCGACGGACGAGACCATGAAGGTGGTTGCCGACAACGACACCTACTTCGATCCTCACACCGGATTGGTGGCGCAGAACTATTTGGATAACCGTGAAAGGTTCCTGGGCATCGGGAGTTACACCGAGGAAGGACTGGCGGCGATGGAAAAGTCGATTCCCATGAACCTCTCGATGTTCAAGCGGGCCCTGGGACACAAAAACCTCAAGATTGTATTTGGGACCGACGCTGTGGCGGGTGCCCACGGGCGTAACGTCGAGGAATTGATCTATCGCGTGCAAAAAGGCGGTCAGAACCCGATGGCTGCGATCGTCTCCGCCACATCACTGGCGGCCGAGTCGATAGGTCTGGAAGATGCCATCGGCACCATCGCACCCGGAATGGAGGCCGACCTCGTCGCCGTCGACGGCGACCCGCTCGCGGACATCACGGCACTCCGTCGGGTCGTGTTCGTGATGAAAGGCGGCCGGGTGTACAAATGCTTGCCGGTCTCCGACCACGTTTCCACTCCTCCGCGTCGGTGAAGGAGCACCGCCGACCGCCGCTCGAGGACACGGACCGAGCGGATTGGTTTGCAGTGCGGACGGGAAGGACCTAACGAATCCCGAGCTCCTTATTCGCCGCTGCGATCTCCACGGGCTCGACGGACGGTACGCCTAGAGACTTTGCAAAAGAACGCGGATAGGAAAGATAGTGCAGTTTGGCAACCAGTGATAGAGTTCCTTCGGCATCTTCCGGGATCTCGAATCTATATCTTTCTTTCCGAATCTCCCCGGCGTCGAGTCGATTGTCGAACTTAGTTTTTGCCGCACGATAAGAGGAGAGAGTTCGCTTCCCGGTGCTGTCGAGGTAGATGGCCCGATAAAGACGACTTCCCGTGGGGATTTCATCGTTCAGATCCTCGCCCTCACACAGGCGATGACCGGAAACATCACATCCTTCCGATTCCTTGTCCGGCGTCGCAGGAATGGACAGGATTCGTCTCCCATAATGAACCCGAACTTCCAGCCACAGCAATCTCAGCTCGGGACTTCCCGAGGGCATCTTGTGTCCGGTTTTGGAGTTGTCGACGGTCACCTCGATGCTCATCTCGTGCCCGGGTGATACGGACGCTTCATCGGTCTCAACCTCGAGGGTCAGTGCTCCTACGACCTGGCTCCTGGAGTGGGCACCGGGGAAGCGATGGGTATAGAGCGTTCCACGATAAGGGGTGTTGCCCAAGGTCATGCTCGCCGCTTCGCCCGATTCGTACCTGGGGCGCCCCGCGGTCAAAAAGCCATCGACGTTCATGTGGCAATCCTGACAATGGATGTCTTCATCGGCATAGCGACTGGTTTTCCACTCCGAGTAGGTAGAACGTATTTCCAGGCCGAGATGGTTGACGTAATTGTGGCACACGGCACAGAACTCACTGGTGGTTATGAACTCGGAATACACATGATGCCAGTCCGATTCGTGCATAAAAGGTCCCAGTTTGCGATCTCCAGGCTCGGCAACATAGTTGGCGTTTCCGGGCTTTTCCCCTTTGAAACTCGGAACGGTATGGCAAAAATCGCAGGTCACGCCGGACATGACGGGGTCCACATCCCCCTCGAGCACAACGCCGCTCTTTTTGGTCGTGTAGGTGATAGGAGAATGGCAGGCAATGCACATGTCTGCTTCCCTCTGAATGGCCGGCTCTCCCGAGGTCTGGAGCAGAACGTCGTCGAAGTACTGGGCCTGAAAAATCGGATTGGTGAAGGATTTTGCATGCATCGATTCTGCATGCTGCTCGAAGATCCGATCGTGACAGTCACGACATAGCGTTGACGGCCAATATGCATCTGCCGAAAGAGCCCCTAAGGGCTGTTCCGCCTGTGGAGGCGCGGATCCGGTAAGCAAAAGGGGAACCACAATGACTACGATCGCAAGTTTGCGCACTTACAACCTCACGTGTAAATTGCCTTCTGCGGTTATCGCTCCAGATAGACTCCCGCGGTGTGAGCTTACGCCGATAGACAAGGAGACTAGCACAATTGGGGCTCGGGCGGTAAGAGCGGAGTCGCTCGAGCGCGATCATGGATGTCTTCGACCTGTTGAACAGCGCAACCGTGCTCGGTCGAGAACCTCGGCAAGGCGTTTCTTCGGCGAACCGGGTTCTCGATATCCTCTCGCCGCGCGTCGTCCGATTCGGGGTCCGTTGGGTCTTTTGACATGAGACCCGCTTTGCCCTCCGCAAGCAGTTACCTCAGGCCCAGCTTGACGGACCGGTGGGCGGAAGGCGGACAGGAAATCTCGAACTTGAGCTTCGAGGTTTCGTTGGGGATGGGCTCGGCCGCATAGAGACCTGCACGAGGTAGCGAGTATCAAGCTCAGTAAAATAGCTGGATTCTTCATTTCTCCCTCCATCATTTTATTTCTACGGACTCCTCCCTGAGCAGCGCGTATCCGGGACGGTTCGATGGGTCTTCTTCGACTCTCCAATTGGGGCCGAGAGGGCCTGAGCCACAGGGAAATCTACCCGTTTGATCAGAATATAGCTATTCGTATCAATAACTTGCAGCAAATAGTTCTCTCTGAGAACTTTCGAGAAAACTTGATGGCCTCTCTGAAGACTTAGCCGACACCCGCCTGCTACTTCTCGACCCATGAACAAGCAAGTCGTGGGGAGGGAAGTCATGAACTGCAAGCAAACCACTTTTTCCGGGCGCGCGATCCACCAAGGGTGCTGGATCATCGCCTTCCTGTGTTTTTGTCAATCGGTGGCTCAGGGCAGCGCGGCGGATGATGACGCGGTAGGCTCTGTAGACGCATCTTCACCCCATCTAGCTCTGGTATGGAATGACCCCTACCGTGGGCTTCCGCATACGTACAAGACCATGAAGCGTGAGGTGGAAAGGATCTTCAACGATGTGGGTATAGACGTGAGAATGGAAAAGAGGGGTTTGGAAATCCGTCACGAGGCGGAATACGCAAAACTTATGGAAGTCAATATCGTGCTACTCCCGGTGGAGCCGACGGCCTGGGGAAAGGGCGCGGGAGTGTTGGGTGTGACCATGTGGAGACCGGGGGAAAAGCCCGGCGTCTATTTGTTCTTCCCCAGCATCGTAAGGAGCTTGGGGCTCGAGCTTCGCCGACGAACTCTGGAACGTCCACCGGCCACCAAAGAGCTGGCCCGGGCTATCGGGCGCATCGTGGCCCACGAGTTGGTCCATTTCATTGCGCCTTCCCATCCCCACACCGAGGAAGGGCTCATGTGTATTCTTCTCGACCGCAGATTTTTGGTTCAGTCTCGGATTCGCTTGGATCCGGCGAGTGCACGAGCCGTGGTCGATGGACTTCAGGAAAGGCTGCGAGAGCAGAAGCAAAAGACCGCTGCGCGCAAGCCCGACACCTCCGACGCCCGCCTCACCCAAAGTGAGCTGGGCCGCTGAAGGCGGAGCAAGGTCGGTTCTCCAAAGTGGCGCTGCGCTTTCTTTTTCGAGGACGTTACTGACCTGAAGCACATGGCGGAAGTCTTCGAACGAGCCGTTGACATCTCACTCGAGAAGAAGAATCCGAAGAAGAAGCATGAACGAAGGGTTGAGAGGCAACGCAGGCAAAATGCGGCAAAAGAAAAATCTCGCGCGCGCGAGATTTCGAAATCCAGTGGAGCCGGTGCTGAAGGGAAGGCAAAGGTCACATCCCGCTACATACCCTCCGAGGTGCGTGAGCGGGTTCTCGAACGGGCGGCGCATCAATGCCAGTACGTCGCACGGGACGGGAGGCGGTGTACGGCGAGAACGGGACTCGAGATCGAGCACGAGCGGCCCTTTGCGCTCTTTCACAGTCACGACGAACGATCTCTCAAGGTGCTCTGTCGTCGTCACAATTTATTCCAGGCGGAACGGGTCTATGGGGTCGTGTTCATCCGGGCGAAAATCAAAGCGAAGAAAACTCGGGAGGTTTCCCAACCGTTGTCACAACCGTTTGCTCCCGACAAGAGAAAAACGAGGCCGCAATGAAAGATCGCGCCTTTCGTGCGTAGAAATGACTTGCAGATTTTGGCAATGAGCTGCAGTTTTTCGGCACTGACGTGCGGATTATCGCAATAACGCGCAGATTGACCCTCACGTTTCTTTTGTTGGATTGAGGCGAATCATCGGACAAAACCCGCCTTGTTTCTCTGTCCACCTTCTCGGGGAGAGTTCCTCTCGTGTTTGTCTGCGTCCCAGGATAGAATGATCTTTCGGTTTCGAATAGTATCTAACCTGACGGTAAGATACGACGATGCGTTGATGTCCCAAGAATGAGCCAAGGAGCTCGATTCTTTTGAACTCCACCAAGAACACCGATCCGGCGGCGTGTTCTACGCGGCCTGGGCCTTGTCGAGGGCACCCGTATTGACAAAGGAGTAGCTCGTGCAAAACGAGTTCCGAGTGGGTGACTGGGTCGTACAACGCGACCAAAGCAAACTCGTTCGCGGTGACTCGCGAGTCAAGATCGATCCCAAAATCATGGATGTTCTGGTCTACCTCGCGGAGCGTGCCGGACAGGTGGTGCTCAAAGAAGACATTATCGAGAAAGTGTGGGAGGGGGCGTTCGTCACCGACGAGGTTCTGACCAACGCAGTCTGCCATATCAATGGGAGCTCAGGTCTGGGTGTATGAGATAGAACGCGGCACTTTGGCGCCACTCACCTCGGAAGGTCAGAATTTCTTTCCTATTTGGAGTCCCGACGGGAAACGTTTGGTCTTCCCCTCGATGCGGTCGGGAGAAGCGCCGAATCTGTACTGGAAAAGTGCCGATGGCAGCGGCTCCGCTGAACGCCTCACCACGAGCGAATACGCTCAGCAACCTTATTCTTGGTCGGCCGACTTCCTCTTCTTTCATCAGAGGGGTGATCCTGAAACGGGGATGGATATCTATTTTCTCCCCATACGAAATGAAGGTAGGTCTGAGACCGAGCCGTTTCTAAAAACACCTTCCAACGAAATGCATCCGGCGCTGTCGCCCGGCGGCCGGTGGCTTGCATACGTCTCCGATGTGTCCGGCCGCTATGAGATATATGTCACGCCGTTTCGCGGACCCGGACCCAAAGTGATGATTTCAACGAACGGCGGTGTCCACCCCGCGTGGGCCCCGAGTGGGCGAGAGCTCTTTTATCATCAAGGATCCTACCCTACTCAAAAAGAGCTTTTTCGTATGACGGCCGTGGATATCGTAACCCAGCCTGAGCTCCGGCCCGGCAAACCTCGGGTGCTATTTGAGGGTCCTTACGAACACCGTAATATTTTAGGACGGGACTACGATGTCACATCCGACGGGCAACGCTTCGTCATGGTCAAGTCCACAGATGAATCCCAACCTCAACAGATTAACGTGGTCCTCAACTGGTTCGATGAGCTCAAACGCCTCGTCCCAACGAATTGACCTGATGCTTCAACCCGGTTACGAGTGGGACCATGATCGGCCCGAAGATTTCCGTCTTGGTGAGTGGATTGTACGGCCTCATCATCGGTAGGAGTTGGATCGTGCGGAGGAGATGGATGCATGTAGCGAAAGCCACAGTGGTTCTGATCTGGGTAGCGGTTCTTTCGGCCTCGCTGAGTTGGGCGGATGGGAGCTCGGAAGTGGACTGGTCGCGCTTCCGAGGGCCCAACGGCTCGGGGGTGGTGGAAACGAAAAGCCTTCCCGTCGAGTTCGGGCCGGAAAAGAACGTGATCTGGAAAACCACGCTTCCTCCGGGGCACTCCTCTCCGGTCCTGTCGGAACATCACGTTTTCCTGACCGCCTTCGAGGGTGAGACGCTCCTGACCTACTGTCTCGACCGCGAGACCGGAGAAGTTCTCTGGCGTCGAGAGGCCCCCCGGGACCGTAGTGAGAACGTGGACAAGCGAAACACCCCCGCCTCTCCCAGCCCTGTCACCGACGGTGAAAACGTCTTTGTCTTTTTTGCGGACTTCGGGATGCTCTCGTACGACCGCGAGGGCAAGGAGCGCTGGAGGATGTCGCTCGGGCCTTTCGACAATGCCTACGGTATGGGCGCTTCTCCGATTATCGCTGATGACAAGGTCGTGCTGGTATGCGACCAAGCCACGGGCTCCTTTATGATCGCGGTTGGAAAAGACGATGGGCGGCTACGCTGGAAAACCGATCGATCCGAATACAAGACCGGGCATTCCACACCGGTTGTCTACCAGCCCGAACACGGTCCCACCGCGCTTCTCGTTCCCGGCTCGTTCCGCCTGACGGCCTACTCGCTCGACAGCGGCGAACCGATCTGGTGGGTTAGCGGCTTGGCGTTCGAGATGAAAGCCACCCCGGTGTTCAGCCGGGATATCGTATTTATTCACGGTACCAGCGGCGACCAGGCCATCATTCCTCCCTTTGAAAAGGTACGCCCCCTGTATGATGCCGATGGAGACGGGCGTTTTTCAAGGGAGGAAGCCACCAAGGACAGAGTGAAGTGGTTCGCGTTGATGGACCTGGATGGGGACGGATACCTCGACTCCAGTGAGTGGGCTTACTACCAAGCGGCGAGGGCGACCCGGGGCGGCATGTACTCCTTCAAGTTGGGCGGCCGTGGCGACATGACACGAGATAACTTCCGCTGGCACTATCCGAAGGCTGTCCCACAACTCCCATCTTCGCTACTTTACAAGAACGTTCTTCACATGGTAAGCGACGGTGGCGTCGTGACCTCGTTCGAGCCGGCGAGCGGAGAGGTCATCCGTCAAGGTCGGCTGAAGGGAGCGACCGACAGGTTTTACGCCTCTCCGGTGGCGGCCGAAGACAAGATCTTCATGGTCTCTGAGTCGGGAAAGGCCGTGGTCGTGAAGCCGGACGGAAGTCTTGAAGTTCTCGCCGTGAACGACCTCGACGAGCCCTGTTACGCCACCCCGGCGATTGCCGACGGGCGGATCTATATCCGGACTCAGACTACACTTTATTGTTTCGGTACGCCGGAAGGAAGGCCAAAGTGAACCCTTCAAGGGGAGAGCCGATACTTGAATTTGATCCGCTTGCCCGGTACACCGCTCAATCGAAGCGCCGGAATCTTATCGGCGTAAGGTAAAAAAACTCAGCCGACCCCAAATTGTTGAAAACCAAGAGGGCTAGGACGTTTTTATTCAGTTAATGTCGGTCGAGTGTTTTGCCGAGAGCGTCAATCTTTGGAGAGGCTCTGCTGAGGAAGAGATTTGCTCTTGAAAATGAGTGCCCAGTAGAAATCCGTCGAACGGGTCCGTTAGATTCCTGGCAATCTGCTTCATCCAGTCCTCGTTCGGATTCACAGTGCAGCCTGCAAGATGAACGCGACGAGTGCCCACTTCCATCACAAAAAGCAAGTAGAACGTGACCAGTCCGCCTTTCGTCCAAACTTCAAATGCCGTAAAAGTCGATTGCTCCAAGAACGTCCCAGTGGGCTTGGAGGAGTGCTTTCCAAGTAGTCTGCTTTCAATAGCACGTCGAAGAAGTGATTCCGCCGCTGCAGGGTGGAGTCGACTCGCCAGAAACTGCTCCATGGACCCAGAGGGTAATTCCCGGAGGTCATTGAGGTATTGTTCCACCAAGTCGAGGCGGCCCGCCACAATCTTGAGGTCGATCGACCCCGGAGTCAAGACGTCGATACGCCAAAAAGATCGCGCTCGAGCTGCCTCTGCACGGGAAGAAGCTCGGCGGCTTGCCGCATCACCTCGAGCTCGAATAGGTCGGCTCTATGGGCGTCTGATACCGTGGCCCGATGTCCGTCGATTGCTCGGAACTGGAAGAGAGGGTCGAACTCGGTGCAGCGGCACAAGGTCAACTCGCAGCGGGGCAAAGATATCCTGGAGCGTCATTTGGATTCTACCGAGCTGCAAAAGGTCCGGATCCGGTTCGCTAAAGACTATTCCGACATCGAGATCCGATCCCGGCGGATCAACATCTTCGCCTCGAAGCAGGCGTAGGCCGTCATCTGCCCTTGAGCCGAAAAAATAGACGGCAAGTAAGCCGTGAAGATACCTTAGGGTCCAGCCAAAAATAAGTTCCCTTTTTCGGGCGTCGAGGCGCCCGGCTGGCAAGGCGCGAGGAGTGAAGAATATCTAGATATTTGAGCTTCGAGCAACGCAGCCAGGCGGGATGGATCGGCGGCCCAAAATGGGAAGTTATTCTTGGTTGGGCCCTTAGCTCTTCGAGTCGTTTCAGTCGGTCCATACAAAGAGTATACACCTATGGAGTCTCCGCGCGGTCCTTGGGTTGTGGTGCCTTACAACGCAAATGTGGATTCAACCGCATCGTCCTGCTAACCCACTCGGCCCCTTCGTTGTGTCGCCCCAGAGGCACTGCCTCGAGCCGTCAGACATCAGCGGTCACCCACTAGAAGTTTTTTGTCGAGAACTTTTTTCCGGCTCCTCCGATCTTTGATGACTGTGGAAAACGCGTGGTCATTCAATAAGAACGGGTTTTCGGTATCAGCACAACGAACGGAGCACTAGTCAGTCCTGGACCTCGAGCCCTTTTCGATTAAGAATACGGCTAGTCTATCTGTTCGGGAGGAAAAAATGAGATCACTATTGAGCGCACTCGTCCTAGTGGCCGTGGGAATGGCTTTGATGGCGGTGCTTGCGGGGGACGGTATCACCCAGGCGCAAAGCCCGCGCTATATCAACCTGCCGGGGCGAAGCGATGACCTGCCCTATTGCAATGCCGTCTTGGTGGGAGACACACTTTATCTCGCGGGTTCCATCGGTATCGATCCCGAGACTGGAGCTCCACCCGACAAAATCGAAGACGAAGTCCGAATCGTGATGGACAGTATGAAGCAAAGACTCGAGATGGTGGGAATGACCATGGATGATCTCGTCACGGTTCGGGTTTTCTGTTCCGGATTTGTCCCTATACGACGAATTCAACTCGGTATACCGTACTTATTTCAACGAGCACTTCCCGGCCCGCGCGTTCATCGGTTCGGGACCTCTGCTGCTAGGCGGCCACTTTGAGATCACCGGGGTGGCGGTCAAGCCGTAGATCACCGGGAAGCTCGGCGGATCCCGTTCATCGCTGGGTATAAAGTCGAGATCCGAATACCGCTCAGGTTCCGTATGGAGGTGGCGGATCGCACGCGTCCGGCCCGGGTCGCCATGATGCGCGAGCCGGTGACGCCATGAAGAAACCAACGGATGCCATGATTACGAGGACCGAGGCCGAGGAGCTCGAAGGAAACAATCCTGCAAGGAAGGCGACGACGACGCGCGTACGTATTGTTCGGATCACGGCCGGGTCATGAAAGGAACAACCCTTACAAAAAAGTCAGGGAGCTCGCGGGAGCTCGAGACCGAGCTGAAGCGCCATAGGAGCCACATAAAACTTTCGAGACGCTGGTGTAAAGAGGTGTCGAGATGCCTCGAAGTCATGAAGGAGAAGGAGTTTTGAGGCTCGCCTTGGGATCTTGGAGACCATGGCGAATCGGTGGAAAACCATGTCAAAGCGGAGTCAACAAATGACATGGGAGTCGTCTTCTTGAAACTGGACGGGCGGCCAAGGATATGCCAAAGATAACGGTTGAGCTTTCAAGTCAAAGAGGAAGGGCTGTTTCCGATCCTCCGGAGCAAGTGAAAATCAAAGGAACTCACTACGTCCATCCATTGGATATAGATTATTTCAAGGGTTCTTTCGTTGCAGACTTAGTACCAGGCCGTTACATAGCCGATGTTCGCATCGACGGTTTCGAAAAGCATCCGCGAGCCCTTCGAGCCTACGCGAACGAGCCAAAAGAACATCGTTGGCGTTTCAAGCACCGTTGCGATCGGTTGCCGACCTTTAGAGATCTTGACGAGGAGCAACGACGGCTGCTCGAATCATTTGCCGGCGAGGACCGAGCGGCGTCCTGGAACGGCCTCAGCGATAATCAGGCATGTACATTTTTTCAAATCACCTATGCTCTCGCGCGAACAGCGGTTGCGGGGAGGTGGCTTTCCGACTACATACAAAGCGTTGTAAGAATCGGGGGCGCCCAGATTGAGGGCCCGTCACCGGACGGAGAAACAAAACGCGCTGTAGGATGGCGCATGCACGTTGCCATTGAACCGGAATTTATGTCACAGATTGTCGCCGATATCGAGAGTGCCGGATTTGAAGCCGATTCCGGAATAGCACACCCGACGCACTCCAAGTTCGGCTATACGACAAGCTACAGACAGACGGGGCGGAATCCCAAACTCCAGCTGGTCTTCATGCCAAGCGCCGACGATCCTGATAGTTTCATTGGGGCTGATGTCGACCTTGACAGAGGCTTTTTACACAAGTCTTCTTTTTATGACGTTTATAGTGCCTTGATCAGGAAGTTCCCTGAGGTCGCAGAGATTTACGCCGTTTCTTGAGTGTAGTACACCTACCACTCGCTCAGTTTTTTTTCGCCTTGAATGAAGCCGCGCACGTCCGCCATCAGCTTGTCGAGCGACGGCTGATGAAGATACATCATGTGGCCCGCCTCGTAATAGAAATACGTGATACGTTCGGGAAGGTAGCCGTGCCGAGCAAAAGTGTACTCGGCATCGAAAAAGGGCGTCGCAAAATCGTAGTAGCCCGACGCAATCATCACTCGGAGTCCCTCGTTGTGGCGCATGGCCCGGCTCAGATCGCGAGCGACGTTGACCGGGACCGGCTCCCAATAACTTCCCGGGGGAGCCGTGCGCCAGTTCCAATTACTGCCGAGCTCACGGCCGCCACTGAATTTATAGTCACGATCCATTTCGACCTCGAGCTCCGTAGCCATGTAGTTGCTCAAAGCGGCCGCATAGGCCCCGTCGATTTTGTAAGACGATGGGTCGCCGTCAGGCCGCTCCGCTACCTTGTTGACGTCTTCGCCGGTATATCGACCATCTATTCGACCAACCGCCTTGCCCTCGCTACGGAGCAATTCCTTGCGGAAGCGATCCGCGAGCACGCGCAGATCGGATTGCTCCACGTAGTTCTCTGATAGGCCGGTGAAGTGGGCCAATCGTTTGCGGATGCGGTCACGTTCCGCGCGATCGAGAGTGCTGCCTTTGAGAAGCGCCGGAGCATACTCGTTGACGGCGAATTTACGTGCCTGGTCGAGAAACTCCGGGAGGTTCGCAGGGCCGTCTGTGACTCTGCCGTGGTACCAAGCCGTCGCCGCCATAGTGGGCAAATAGGTGATGTAGGCGATCAAGTTGTCGTGGCTTGGAGTGCTTCCCATGTAATCGAGGGCCTGGGAAACCAGGATGAGACCGTTCAGACTCAGATTGCTGCCTCCTTCGAGGCGGCTGGCCACGGCGCCGGCCCGCGTTGTACCAAAACTTTCGCCCAATAGATATTTGGGTGACATCCAACGCTTGTTCCTCGTCACCCAGGTTCGGATGAACTCTGCGATGGAGTCCGCATCCTCGTTTAGGCCCCAGAACTCTTTGTTCTCATGATCGCCTAAGGCTCGGCTGAAGCCCGTGCCTACGGGGTGGACGAAGACCAGATCGGTCACGTCTAGAAGTGCCAGAGAATTGTCCTCCACTTTATATGGGGGTGGCCCCGCGTCCATGGCATCGCTCGGTACCTCGACGCGGCGCGGTCCCATCGCACCCATGTGTAACCAAATAGAGGACGACCCCGGACCTCCGTTCCACACAAAGGTCACCGGTCTGTCGGCAGGATCCTCGACTCCGTCTTTGATGTAAGCGAAGTTGAAGATCGCCGCCTTGGGTTCGCCGTCGTCGTCACGAAGATAGGTTTCACCCACGGTGGCCGTATAGGCCACGGTCTCGCTTCCAAAACGGCCGGAATGGGATGTAACGAAGACCTTCGGCTCGGGGACGGGCTTGGCGGTTTCCTTGGCCTCGCTGGGCTTGGCGGCGGCTTCCTGTGACGTGACGGGGGGCGTCATCATGAGAGCGCTTACTCCGACCAGCAGCAACATCCTCAACAATTGCATCGGTCTCCTCCTCTGTGGATCGGAATCAAATGTCATCAATGGTTCGCGTTGTCCCGCGGCCGAGAGCAGTAAATCACCGCAGGAGAACGGTCGAAGGTAGCCTGTCGGTGATGTAGGGTCAAGCTCGCCCACGACAATATGTTGGAGGACCTCTTACCGAGGCCGCTGCGGTGGTCGGGACTCAAGGCGGCCCCTCGTATTTACACTTGGGACTTGATTGGCCCGGAAGGTTGCCGTCAAGCAGGAATCCGCCGGGTGCGTGGACATTCGGTCCCCAAAGTGGCTGTTGAAAAAAGCAGTCCCCTTGGGCCGACGTTGGATTGACAAGCACTCCGAGCATACGACGAAAAAGTTCGCTCGTTTCCCTTTCGAAGCGGATGCTCCATCGAACAGGGGGTGGAGAAGTGACGTTTCTCCTGCCAGGCACGCTTCAAAAAGTCAGGAAGCTCGCCGAGCTCGAGACAGATCTGAAGCGCCTTCTGAGATAGCTATCATCGCCCCTCAGGCCAGGAGTGCTTGGGCCTGGATCAATCGGTTCTGAACCTCGACTCCATTGGGACAGTCGACCGAGCATGAGCTGCAGTCGCGGCATCGGATCTGCCGGACGTGGCGGGCAGCGCCAGATATCGATCGCGGGCCATGGCGAACTGTCCGTAACCTTCCGCATAGCTCAGGAAGCGGAGCATGTCGGCCACGGGAACACCTTTTTCGCAGACGCCGCTACAGCTTCCACACATGCGACAGTAACGGATCCGATATAGGCCATTTGGTCGGCGAGAAGCTTCTGATCGTGGTCGCGTGAAGGGTTCCGACAGAGCCCGGAGATTCTCATCGAGTTGATCGAAGTTGGTCATGCAGATAATAGCTGTGTCCACGGAGGGTTCTTCAGCACCCACTTGATGGCGGCGCGCCATCGCCCCCTCCCGCGCGAGCGTTCCCGTCAAGGCTTCCGGAGCTGCGCCGTAGAGGCGGTCTCCCCGCTTTATCCTGGCTGAAGCCGCCTGCCAGAACCTTCATGGCCACGATTCCCATTCCGGCGCGGCGTGCGGTCTCAATCGCCTCGGTCAGCTCGGGCTTCATGGTGAAGTTATAGCTGGCGAGGGCCACCTCCGTCTGGCCTTGCTCGACCAGGTAGCGAAGCATGTCCGCCATATTGAAATGAGAACTGACTCCGGCGAAACGGATCTTTCCGGCCTTTTTCGCTTCCCGCTGGGCTTCGAACAACTCGTCGGGGAGCTCCTCGGGGGTGTTCTTGTTGTGCAGGTACCAGATATCCAAGTAGTCGGTTCGCAGCTCGCGAAGGCTGGTGTCGAGATCCGCCAGGGCTTCCTGCTTGGTTTTGCCCACGGACTTGCTGCAGATGATGACCTCTTGACGCTTGCGCTCAAGGGCGGCTCCGACCATTCGCTCGTTGTTGCCGTTCTGATAGACGCGTGCCGTGTCGAAAAAGTTGATGCCCAGGTTCGCGGCACGCTCGATGACGGCCGGCTCGGGTGTAGTCATGCAACCGAAACCGAGCGGCGATACCTCGAGACCGGTCTTTCCCAAAACACGCATGTCCTGTTTCGGAGATTCCGGCTGTCGGCCGGCGAACGATGCGGCCACGGGAATGGCCAAACTGGAAGCAAGAAAATCGCGACGGGACGATGGATTTTTCATGCGGATGAGTATATCAAGCGTCGCTGGTTCTTGTCTCCGACCCTCCCGAAAATCTTTTCGACGCCCGCCACAAGGCATAAACGCCCGCCAGTATAAAGAAGAAATACGCCGGCATGACGAAACGCGGCATTCTTCCGGAAGGGAAATTCTGGATATAGGCGAAGGGGATGAGGTGGCAAAACGTGGCGAGGAAGATAAAGCGATACCGAGTCGTCAGGACGAGCAAGAGCCCCACGATCCCGCTCATGAGGACGAGGGTGTCGAGAAGAGGGAAGTGGGCGAGCCCCATCCAAAAGGTTCGGGCCGGTAAATAGGTCAAACCGAGAAGTGTGCCCTTCGTGACGTCGAACCAGCCGTGGTATTCCAGAAAGTATTGATAGAGACCCACCGAGCCTGCCGGACCGCCCTTGATCGACTCCGCGTCCAGCCAGAACGTGGTGTGAAAGCTGATGGCGTAGAAGGGATCCCCATGAGCCATGGTACAACTGAGTAGGAAGGGCCCCACCAGCAAAAGCAGGACGCCGAAAGATACGGCGGCGTAGGCTCCACGGTAAGGCTTTGCGTCCCAGGCCTTCAATAGGAGTAGAGGCACGACGAAACTCAATGCGCTAAGGCGTATGAGGCATACGGCTGCGGCAAGGACGCCCGCAAGAAGCGCGTGGCTCCACCATCGCCCCTTCTCGCGAACGAATACCCAACCTGTGAATCCCACGATGAAAAATGAGTAGGCACTCATGCGATAACCGGTGGGGGCTTCGAGGATGAGCCATTCATGAAGAACCAACGGAATGAGTGCCGCCGTGGCCCACCATCGTCCCGCCATTCGAGACACGAGAAAGAAAACGAGAGGCAGGACGGCCACAGAGAAAAAAGCGCTCTCGATGAGAATGCCCAGCTCGCGACCTCCGGCAAGAGCGAGGAAGATTTGAACGAGCGCGATGTAAAAGGGCTCGCGAAACGAAGCTTCGTAGAATCGGCCGAGCGTCATCGAAGAAGCGCGGTCCAGGTAACTTCTCACGTCGGCGCGATAGGGATTTTCCGTGGCGGCCGATTCTTGAAACCGACCGTAGGGAGGAAGCAGTGGCCGGATCGTCTGATGAACGGCAGCGGCGCTTTCATCTTCGATAGCGAGACGAGAATGTACGAGGAGGGCGTCGAATCGCATCAAGGTTCCATAGGCAACGAGCAGGAGCGAAGCGGCGACGGGTGCCCAACGGGCGGTGCGGCCGGAAGTGAGGGCTTCTCTCCAGGCGGCTCGGTTTTCACCCGTCTTCAGCACGAACCCCAGAGCAAAGCCATACCAGGCGAGGCAAGCGGCAAGAGACAACCAAGCTCGGCGCTCCTTGCCGCGTAAGGTAGCGGCGCTCAATCGTTCCGAGCGGCCGGACACGTAGTGGTTGAGCGGGAGGGTCTCGAGAAAGCTCGGTCGCTCCCAGGTGATTTGAAGATAAGCGGGTCCGCCGATCTGGCTGTATCGGATGTTCAAGGGATGAATGCCGGGCTCGAGATCGATAGGAACGGTAGCGGATCGAACCATCGGCGTCACAGTCAGGTCGTCGATCCGGAGTCCACAGGCATCGTCACAATCGAAATGAAATTTGTAGGTTCCCCTCTGGGGCACGAAGAGGAAACCCGTCACCACGAGACGGATGTCCCGGCGCCTGCCCGCGAGGCGGTTGAGGTAGCGCCGCTCGTCGAGAACAAGGGAGCCGAGCAGAACCGTTTGACCGGGGCTTCCACCACCGTCTGAGAGGCGGGATACTTCCGCCGTCAACGAGGGCGAAGGCGTCACGATGGCGGAACGCCAGGCGAAGACGAGCCAACCCGAAAAGACCAACAACAGCAAGACCGCGATGGTTTTGGCGGTCGTCTCCCGGTGTGGTTTGGTGGGAACCAAGAAAAAGGCGAGAAGGACCAATCCTAAAAGCCATTCGACCTCAGGCTTGGGAAGTGTCACCGATCCAAACCGAGCGCCTTGCCCTCCCAGAAGCCGAACCCCCGAAAAAGTTAACAAAGCGAACAGGAAGACGATGCCCCTTCGACTGCCTGGGACGAATTGCCGAATCATTTCGGGGACTCCCCGAACCGAGCTCGACGATCGTTTGTTCGACTTCCCGGGCGATCCCCTTGAAGTCTCGTCCCGGCCTGAAGCGCATGGGCCGCCCGATTCGCAATCGAACGGCACCCGTTTCGGGCCAGGAGTGATGAGTGGAGTAGATCTCGAACATTCCCGTCAGGTGGATCGGGACGATGGGAACCTGCAGTCGTTCCGCCATCAAGCCGATCCCCGGCTTGAAGGGAAACATTCTGCCGTCCGGGCTTCGTTCACCTTCCGGATAAACGAGAGGGCAGTAGCCTTTCTGTACCAGCTCGCCGGTGAACTGGAGAGATCTTCGAACGCCGGCCATGTCGTGGGGTAGAGGGTAGGCGCCTACCAGCCCGCAGGCCAAAACGTACTGCGTCCGTCGCCACAGTCGTTCCCATAAAGGGAATCCCCGCGGTTCGAAATACGCGCGGAAGTGCTCTTGCTGCATGGCGGGAGATACCCAACGTCTCCAGCGAAAAGGCAGGGCCATCAAGACCGCGATCGTGTCGAGATGGCTGGTATGGTTGGCGACGAAGATGACGGGAGGCTCGAGATCCTCCAAGTTGGAAAGACCTTCGACCGAAAAATCGATATATCGGTGCCAGAGAAAGGATACGCCCGTGCCGAGTAATGTATGGCGGATCCAAGGGATGGGGAAAACCCGGGGCCAACGGGGCATGCGAGTGGGTCTAACGCCGGAGGTCGCGTCGGATTTCCGAGTCGCCGGTCGCTTCGATGCATCGACGTAGTTCTGGATGTCTCCGACGGTAGATAACGCCGCAAAGCGACCTTCATCCAGCTCCACGTCGTAGTCGCTTTCTAGCTGGGACAAGAGCTCGACACGATCGAGAGACGTGAGGCCGAGGTCTTCAGCAAGCCTTTGGCCCTTCTGGATTTCGACCTTTGGCTTTCCCGCGAGTTGAGCAATCCCGGCAACGAGGCCTTTTGATTCTCGAATCGGACGGCGTGCCTTCGGTGGAGAGGATTCGACGCTTCACTTCGGCTTTTTTGATTTTGAACGTGGAGGGTGTTCGGGGGAAATCCTCTTCGGCCCAAACGGACCAGCCGCGAATCCTCTGGTGTGGCTCCAGTTCTTCGTTTGTTCGACCGATGAGACGACTCACATCGAGCCCAGGTTCCTCGAGAAGCAACACCGCGTGCACGCGCTCGTCCTGTTCGTCGGGGACTCCTAGAACGACGCAGTCCTTGACGGACGGCTGTTTCTTGATGACGGCTTCGATGTCTTGCGGGTAGATGTTCAGTCCGTCCGCCGTGACGATGACGTCCTTCTTCCGGCCGCGATAGTAAAGGCGCCCTTCCTCGTCCATTTCTCCCATGTCGCCGGTGTGGAGCCAGCCGTCTATGAACCGTGGTCACCGACTCAGGTGCCCCGCCGAGGTACTCGGTCACGACGCTCTCGCCTCGAATGAGTATTTCTCCATCCGGCGCAATCCGTACCTCTTGGCTTTCAACAACCTTTCCAATGGAGCCCCTCCGGGTCTTGAGGGGATGGTTCGTCGTCACAATGGGACTCGTTTCCGTGAGCCCATAGCCTTGTATCACGACGAAACCGAGGCGCCACCAGAATTCTTCCTCATCCGGAGAGAGTCGCGCGCCGCCGACGACCAAGGCCCAAAACTTCAACCCGAAGAGGGAGTGAATCTTCCGGTATCGCCACCAGCGAATGAGGGCCCCCGGCATTCCCGTCATCTCGCTTCGATTCTCGGGAAGCTCGAACCGGCGTTCGAGGTCGTGCCGGAGACCCGAGAGTAATCGGGGAACGGCAACGAGAACCGAGACTCGTTCCCGCTTGATGGTCTTTGTAACTATGCCGGGATGCATGTCGGTCATGAAGACCACCGAGGTTTCGAGCAGAACGGGAAAGTAGATGCCGAGGGTCTGGCCGAACATGTGGCTCAGGGGCAGCATATCGAGGATACGGATCGGCTGGAACGGGCGGGTATATTTTCTGTACTTTTTGATTTCACGCGGGAACATCCGCAGGTTCGAACAGATGTTGCGGTGACGATGAACCACGCCTTTGGGCTCGCCCGTCGTACCTGACGTGTAAACGATCTGGACGACATCTTCGGGTTCGATTTCGGCAACGTCGAAATGTTCAGCTTCTCCAAGCTCATCGAATTCGGCCATGGAAACACGGGGGATGTCGAGGTCCGATCCATCTTGCGTTGGGCCGTGGATGAGAAGCTTGGCCTCGACCTCCTGATGGATGCGCGCGACGAGACGAGGCGAAGACCGGAAGTCGACGGGGACGACCTCGATACCCCGAGCCAGACCGCTCCAGAAAGCCACCAGCCATTCCGGCCGGTTTTCTCCCCAGATGATGATGCGGTCGCTTTTTCCGAGTCCGTGCTCGTCTAGGTAGCGCGCGAATCCGCCGATACGCCCGTAGAGCTCGCGGTAGGAAAGGGTCCAGGTCCGGAAGCCGTTGTGAAAGCGAACCGCCTCGCGATCTCCGAGACGACGGATCTCATTAAGGAGGTCGAGAAGAGTCTGCATCTCCGGGTGGAATGGTAGCAGAGATGGAGTGAACCCTATACTTTGATGTGGGTAATCTCATCGAGGTTGCCGACTCCCGACGCCTAGTTTTGCCGCGGTACCCACGTACCTCGGCTGACTGTTGGTTTTCCAAATCGAGGGAAGGCCTTTCTCCTTGCGAATGCCTTCCAGGATTTCGAGACCGACCTGGTCCATGGCCACCGGATCGGTCCCCACCATCAGCGAGTGATAGGGCATGAGGTATTGAGGATCCACGGTGGGGCTCCCCTCGTAGACCAACGAAAGACAATCGGCGATGTTCAGCACATTCTTACTCTCGAGCATGGGATGGCCGCAGACCTCCGGAATCATGGGGTCGCAGTTTACCGGAGTGATGTGGAACCTTTCCGTATTGCTACAGATACCCATGGCAAGGTTCTTCAGGCACAAGGTGATCCCGGTGATGTTGTGGTCCTTGAGTACGGGAACGTTGATTTGCTTCGTGATGTGCTGAGTAAAGATCTTGCTGAAATGCGAGTTGGGATAGGCAGGCGCCATGTCCTTGAGTCTGGGCTGGATGAACTCCTCGGGAATCCACGAGAAGACATCCGCCTCATAGTAAACGTCCTTGTCGCTTCCCACACCCACCGAGTCCGTTGCATAGCATCGAATTCGACCGGGACGGCGCTGGATCTTGTACCGGGTCCGCCGGAGGTGGCTTTCGAATCGATCCCAAATGATGATGTTCTCCTCTTTGACGCCCGCGAGCTTGAGCCCGCTGACGATGGCGTCCACCACTTCGGAACGGGTCGAGCATGGCGGTCCGGACAAGGTGTTGATCTTCAAGCCGACGATGTCCTCCGGAGTGACGAACACCTTCCAAGCATCCGTCAGGTTCTCGGCTCCGGTCAGCTCGAGCATTCCTCGCTCGAGCATCGTGTTGACCACCGGTTGCTGTACTTGGTTGTCGACGAGGGCGGCCTCATCAAAGACCTCGACCACACGCCCTCGATAATCCGGAGTGGTTCCTTCCTTGAGAGCCGCGGCGCTCCCATAGAAATGTCGGCCGAGAAGCGGACGCGACCACGTGACGGCTCCCAAGCCGACAACACCTTTGCCTACGGACTTCATGAAGCGCCGGCGGGAAAGATCTCCTTTCGACGGGTCGGGACGGTGAGGTCCACCGTTTAGACTAGGTTTTTGCTGGCGTTCCATTGCATCGACTCCTTCTGTCTCGTCTTTCCCGTGACTCACCGGTTTCTCCGGCTCGCAATCCGTCCTTCAAGGTTTGTTGGGTAAAGCCGAGGTCGCTCCCTTTGAACCGGTTTCAAGGGCATAGAAATTTCCGTCTGCACTACCTATATAGACATTGTTGTCGGCTACAACCGGTGACGAGATGACCGCACCTTCGGTCGCAAATTTACCCCGTTCGATTCCCGACTCGGCGTCGACCGCATAGATATGCTTGTCCCAGCTTCCGAAGTAGAGGGTACCTTCATGGAGCGTCGCCGAAGAGTAGATGGGGCCTCCGGTTTCGAACGCCACAGTTCACGCCCCGTCTCGAGCTCCACGCCGTAAAAGCGCTTGTCCCAACTACCGAAGTAGATTTTGCCCTCGTGAACGATGGGAACCGCCGTGACGGCCCCGTCCACTTTGATGATCGACCGGGCTTCACCGGAGTCGATGTCGATGGCCAACACGGCTCCATCCTGCCGTCCGAAGTAAAGCGTGCCGTCGGATACGAGAGGCGGCAGCGAAAATGTAGCTCCATCGACGCGGAGTTTCCAACGAACGTTTTGTGTTTCGATGTCTACGGCGTAGAGGTAGTCAAAAAGACCAAAGAAAATGACCACGCCGCCGGAAACGACGGGAGAAGACGTGACCTCACCCTTGACCCCGAGTCGCCAGTCGAGCTCGCCGGTCGTAATATCCACGGCATAGATGTACTCGTCCTTGCTCCCGAAATACGCAGTCCCGTCCGAAACGGCGGGGGAAGATGTGACCGGACCGGCCGTCTCGAAGCTCCAATCGACCGTTCCGGTTCGGGCATCGAGAACGTGGAGATGTCCGTCGCGGCTGCCGACGTAGACTTTGTGCTGGAAGATAGTAGGCGACGAGATAATATCTCCGCCGGTTTGATGGCTCCAGGCGAGCTCGCCCGACTGGGTCTTCACAGCGTAGAGGTGATCATCTTCGCTGCCGAAATAGATCAGGTCTCCATCGAGCCGGGGAGAGGAGTAAATGCTTCCCTCCGTGGCAAATTTCCATTTGATCTTAAAATAGTCTTCGTCGGCTCGAACGCCATCGTTTGCAGTAAGAGCCAGAATCGAGATCAATCCCGAAAGCCATAGGATTCGCCGCATCGTATGTCTCCGTTGACGCTGTTGGTGCGAAACAGAAGTTCACCCTCCTCGTTTGGGGTGATGCGTTACGTTTCCCAAATCCAGAACACGCTCGCTTTTTGGTCCTCCGACCGGCCGATCGCCAGCATATGACCAGAGCAAGTTAGCAGGAAGCACCTCCCGTTTCAAGAGGCGATAGGAGTTCAAGGAGGAGTTCAAGGGGGAGTTCAAGGGGGGCGTATTGCAATCTCCCACCTTTTTCGGTATTAGGTGGGTCGCGTATGGTCCGGGAAACCCAAGACGATGTTCTTTGAAACCGCAGGTATCGAGGTCGCCCCTTGGATACCACCCCTTGTGGCGTTTGTCATATCCTTCTTCACGTCAACCGGTGGCCTTTCGGGTGCTTTTCTCCTCTTACCCTTCCAAATGTCCTTTCTGGGATATACCGCTCCTTCCGTCAGCGCGACGAACCATCTCTTCAACATTGTGGCCATTCCAAGCGGAGTTTACCGCTACATCCGCGAAGGCCGTATGGTTTGGCCTCTCACCTGGGCGGTTGTTGTCGGAACCCTGCCGGGGGTTTTAATCGGGGCTATCGTGAGAATCCGGTATCTGCCCGATCCCGCGGACTTCAAGTTTTTCGTGGCGTTGGTTCTTCTTTACATCGGGGTGAGGATGCTCCGTGACTTGCTGCGACGGGATTCTGCCGACGACAAGAAGAGCGCCGAACAACGTTTTCAAGAACGGATACAGCGGTACCGCCAGGCGGCACCTTCCGAAGGGGATGGAGGAGGAGCTTCCCGCCGTGCGGGTTACGAAGTTTACGGCCCGCAAGATCGGCTATGAGTTTTACGGAGAGCAATTCGACATTCCGGTTTGGGGAGTTTTTTCCTTGAGCTTCTTGGTGGGGATTGTGGGTGGGATCTACGGCATCGGCGGCGGAGCCATCATCGCGCCTTTTTTTGTTTCGATCCTTCGTCTTCCCGTCTACACGATCGCCGGTGCCACACTCATGGGCACCTTCGTCACCTCAATGGCGGGTGTCGGGTTCTTCCAGGCCATTGCGCCCTATTATCCCAGCCGGTCCGTAGCGCCGGACTGGACCTTGGGCATTCTTTTCGGATTGGGGGGAATGGCAGGAATGTATCTAGGAGCACGTTGCCAGAAATACATACCGGCTCGGGTCATCAAGTGGATGCTGGTTGTCAGTTATCCTGTACACATCGATCAAGTACATCACTCGAGTTCTTGGGGAGCTAGCCGCGAAATGAAATCGATTCATTGCCGCTTGTTTCTCGCGATTGGCGATTGTCTTTTGTCTCCATTCGCGTTCCGCAGCCCAAGAAATGGGATTTCTCCACCGAGTCGTCGAAGTTGACGGAGTCTCGTATAAATACCAGGTTTTCGTTCCCAGCCAATGGACTCCCGACGAGTTGTGGCCGGTCATCTTGTTTCTTCACGGCGCTGGTGAGCGAGGCGCCGACGGGACGAGTCAAACCGACGAAGGTCTGCCCGTGGTGCTTCGACAAAACCCCGACTTTCCCGCTGTGGTGGTGATGCCGCAGTGTCGAAGGCGGACCTGGTGGGGCGATCCTTCCATGGAAGCGCAAACGTTCAAGGCTCTCGAAGAGTCCATGAAAGAGCTCAACGGGGATCCGGAACGGCTCTATTTGACGGGTCTATCCATGGGAGGCTACGGCACCTGGGCCTTCGGCTACAAGTACCCCGAGAAATTTGCGGCTTTGGTACCCGTCTGCGGCGGAGTCACGTCCCGACGCGCCTTTCCGGTGCCGCGAATGGCATCCGGCATCCCGAGCCCCCGACGATCCTTACGGCGAGACCGCCCGAAAGATTGCGCGCATTCCCGTCTGGGCGTTTCATGGCGAAGCGGATCACTCCGTCCCGGTCCGCGAGTCGCGCAAGCTCTGCGAAGCGCTCGAAGGCGCCGGCGGCAACATTAAATATACGGAGTATCCTGGCGTTGGCCATAATTCCTGGGACCGTGCCTACAACGAAAAAGCTCTCATTCCTTGGATGCTCTCGCAGAAAAAGAAGTAGCAAGCGAGCGTCTCGCGCTGTCGTCCTCAGTTTGACGTGCAACTTCGGATGCACTACACTGTAGTACATGTCCAAAACGGAAGTTTATAGCTGGCGCGTTACGCCGGAAATGAAACGAGACCTCGAAGAAGTTGCCCGGCGCGAGAAGCAAAGCCTTTCGAGTCTGCTGGAGGGTATTGTACGGGAGCGACTCGAGGAATATCGCGCGGAGACCATCAACGACGGTGCCGAGCAGAAGCGGCTTCACCGGGCCGCGGCGCGCCATTTTGGAAAAATTCGCGGCGGCGACCCCAGCCGGTCGGAGCGTGTCCGTGATGCAGTCCGCGCCCGACTCGCGAAGCGGCGTGGCCGTTGATGCTTGCCAATGCATTGCTCGACACCGGCGCCATTCTCGCGCTCTTGGACCGAGATGACCGTTGGCACGGCGCCTGCGTCGAGGCCTTCTCCTCCCTTCGTCTACCCCTAGCGACTTCGTCAGCGGTACTGGCCCAGCTTTTTCACCTGCTGGGTGACAACCGACACGAGCTGGCCGCGGCGTGGAGTTTCCTGAGCTCGGGCGCGGTCACGGTGCTTGCCATCGACGACACCGATATGGCGGTTTTGGAAATGCTTATGAAGAAATACCATGACCGACCCATGGACTTCGCCGACGCAACGCTCGTACGGTTGGCGCAGAGGGAACACCTTACAACGATCTTTACGATAGATCACGACGATTTCGAAACCTACCGCATCGATGGACGTCGTCGTTTTCGTATTTTACCCTCCCGATAAGAAAAGAATACTTTTTGGAGGTGGTTCGGACCATGACCGACAAACCGGCGAACGAAATCAAAGAGTTCCGTGATCTCTGGATTCGGTGCCCGAGTCGCCGACCACAGTTCCAGGCGTCTGCTGAATCAAGACGGCAGTTTCAACACGAGACGCAAGGGATTAGGAGTGACGGGTTACCTGAATCTTTATCATAGGCTTCTGACCATGTCCTGGCCGACCTTCGTCGTCGTTCTCGGCGCCGCTTATCTGCTGGCCAATGGTTTGTTCGCTATGGGCTTCCTGATATGCGGACCGGATGGCTTGAGGGGGCCCGCCGGGCCGTCCTCCGGAGAGCAGTTCCTGCAGGCGTTCTTCTTCAGCGTTCATACCTTGGCGACAGTGGGGTACGGCAACGTGGTTCCCACAAACTTCTCGGCGAACATTTTGGTGACTCTCGAAACCATGATGGGGTTGTTCGGTCTGGCCTTGGCAACGGGCCTCGTTTTCGCACGCTTTTCGAGGCCGACGGCCAAGATTGTGTTCAGCCACCGCGCGGTCGTTGCTCCGTACCGAGAAATTTCGGCCTTCGAGTTCCGTATCGCGAATCGGCGTAAGAACGAGATCATTGATCTCGAAGCGAAGGTGATGATGTCACGCATGGAGAACGAAGGCGGACGCATCGTTCGGCGTTTTTATTCACTCGAACTGGAGCGCCGAAAAGTAGGTTTCTTTACGCTGAGTTGGACCATTGTCCATCCCATCGACGAGGCAAGTCCGTTCTTTGGTATGACCGAGGAGGATTGCCGTAGCGCGGATGTGGAAGTCCTCGTTTTGCTCACCGGAATCGACGAGACTTTTTCGCAGATGGTTCACGCTCGTTCGTCTTACAAGCCTCAGGAAGTGATTTGGCACGCTAAATTCGAGGACATCTATCAATATCTGCCCGACCAGGGGCCGATCAGTATCGATGTGAGCCGCATACATAATGTCGTCCGGTTGGAACCGGCGTCCGCCGGCGTAGAGCCGTAGCGCGGCTCGTGTCTCGGAACGTATGGCTTCAAACGAATAGAAAGCTTTGCCAACCGATAACTTGCGGTAAGCGGCTGATCGGCATAGAATCAGGACGTCAGTGAGTAAAGAAAAGAAGACGACGCCTCATGGCGGGGGGCACCTAACGAGTAATACGCCGCGAAGGGCCGATATCGAGGGTCTTCCTACGATCGGTCGCTCCTTCGGGCAGCGTGTGGAGCCGCACGTCTCCTTCGAGTTCTTCCCACCTCGGACCCCGAAGGGATGGACGCAACTGGAGAAGGTTGCCGCTCGTTTGTCGGAGTTCCGCCCTGATTTCGTCTCGGTGACGTTCGGTGCCGGTGGGAGTGCCAAGGAAAGAACCTTCCAAGTATCACAAGATCTCAACAAGGGTTTGGGGCTCGATGTGGTTCCCCATATGTCCTGCCTTGGTTTGACCCGCGGCCAGCTCGAGCAGCACATCGAGAACTATCGCAAGGCCGGCTTCAACAAGTTGCTGGCTCTCCGAGGAGACGTTCCGGAAGGTTTGAGCTCGCCGGAAGAGGCCCTGGCTCGTGGCGGCTTTCGGTATGCCAACGAGTTGGTCTCGTTCATCAAGGAGCTCGGCGGCTTTCACATTTTCGTGGCCTGCTATCCTGAAGGACACCCCGAAGCCCCGACCATGCAGGTCGACATCGACAACTTCATTCGGAAGGTGGATGCCGGCGCGGACGTGGCGGTCACTCAATATTTTTTCAACAACGCCGCCTATTTCCATTTTGTGAAGGAGCTCCGGCGGCGGGGGTGTGAGATTCCCATCGTTGTGGGCTTGATGCCGGTTGCGCCCTATGAACAAGTATTACGCTTCTCGCAGAAGTGCGGTGCGGATATTCCTTTGTGGATCCGGAAACGCATGGAAGGGTACCAGGACGACCCCGAGTCTCAGCTCGAGTTCGGCGTCGAGGTTGCGGTGCAGCAGGCCGAGGAGCTTTTCAAGAGCGGGGCTCCCGGGATCCACTTCTACACACTGAATCGGTCGGACGTGACGCTTCGTGTATGTGAGCACTTGTTCCGGCGCCACGTGGATCTCGGTCTCTCCTGGGACGCCGCCGCCCACGGTTAGTGATCCGTCACCTCCTTCCAAACCCGCAGCAAATTGCCTCCCATGATTTTCCGGACGTCTTCATCCGAGTAGCCTCGCTTCTTGAGACCACGGGTGATGTTGGGATAGTCATGCACACCGCGGATTCCCACCGGGGACGGTGTGCGGGGGTACATGTCGGCCCCGAGCCCCACGTGGTCCACGCCGGCAACCTCGACGGCGTGATCAATGTGATTGAGGACGTCTTCGACGGTGGGTTTGTTCTCGAGAGGCCAGTCCCGACCTTGGCTCAGGTGGTCGATGGCGATTCGTAGATCCAGGTCCTCGATCATCGGCATCTTGTCGTACCAGGGGCGGGCGATCTGCTGCTGCTTCCGCATAGCTTTCTCATAATCGGGCGACAGGTAGTTGAGGACGAACACGATGGAGATGACCCCGTTGTTTTTGGCAAGTGCCCGCAACATGTCGTCGCTCATGTTCCGCCGGTGCGGGTTGAGAGCCCGGCATCCGGAGTGGGATGCGATGACGGGATCGGTGGTGACCTCGAGGGTGTCGTAAAAAGCCTTGTCCGACACGTGTGAGATGTCGATGACCATGCCGATTCGATTCATCTCGCGGACCACGTCTTTACCGAGATCGTTCAGGCCGTTCCATTTCTTCTCGTCGGCTCCCGAGTCGGCCCATCCGTGGGTGACGTTGTGCGTCAAAGTCATCGTCGAGACGCCCATCTCGTGAAACTTCCTCAAGAGCCCGAGGTCGTCCTCGATGGCATGGCCGCCTTCTATGGCGAGAGGCATGGCAATTTTGCCCGAAGCCACGATCCGCTCCACATCGGAACCCGTTCGCGCCAGTTCCACGGAATCGGAGTGTTCATCGATGGCCTTTATGGTCGCTTCGAGAAGCTGGAAAGCCTGACGGGCACATTTATCGGGGTAGAGAAAGTTTTGGACGAAGAGTGCCACCGTTTGCACATCGACTCCGCCCTCCTTGAGGCGTGGGATGTTGACGTGCCCGGCCGGGAGGCGCTCTCCGATGTCGAGACCCTCGTACAAGATCCGATAGGCAAGGTCGTTGTGGCAATCCCAGATGATTGCATCCTTGTGGAGGTCGTCAACGGAGTCAGCTGCGAAAATGATGCCGGCGGAGAGAGTAAAGAGGAAAAGGCCGGAGACAACGAGAGTCGATCGGTGACTTGATCTGCTATTCATGAAACACTCCTGGGAACGATTTTGGACGGGAGGAATATATGGGGAACCTGGGTTAAAAGCAAGGAACCCGCCCCTCCGGGCCAAGCCCGTCGGGATCGCCTAAACGCGTATTCTGACGGCGACAGCCGCGAGCGGTCCACGGAGGTTGACGGAGCCGAAGAAGGCGGGCAACGCACAGTAAGAAAAGTGAAACGCAGAGACGCCAAGACGCAGAGACCGAGGGAGCAGAACAGAAATCGAGATCCGCTCTGCGGCTCTGCGGTCTCTCTCGTTAAATCTTTGTCTTTTTCCCTACAAACCGGCGCCCGATGAAACGTTGATTCGGTCCGTCTCTAGGCGTCTTCGATGCTCAAATAAACCAGTGTCTGGTTCAAGAGTTGATAGGCCACTTCGCCGAAGGTTATGGGACCGGTCACATCCCCCGTCTTTTTTCCTTCGAGCTCCGAGTAGAGGTAGTTCAAGATGCAATTACAGGAAAAGAGGATCTTATCGGAGCTTCCATTCGGCATCCGTGAGGTGAATTCGGAAACATAGTCGCTGACCGACTTCGCGTGCTTGTACTCCATGCCGGCAAATACGGGCGCGTAGAAATGAACTTCTTTGTTTTCCTCGTCAACGGATTGGAAACTCGTGTTGACCTTGGCACCGTAGTAGTCCGCGACCAAAGGCAACTTCGTGTCGAGTTTCTTCTCCGTGACGTAGTCGGCGAAGTTCACGGTTTTTCCGTTGATGGTGGCCTCGGTGGCGCTGAATCCATCTTTGGCAAAGGTGATACTGTCGCCCGTTCCCTGATCGAAGATGTTGGTGATACTGATGTCGGCTTGCTTATTTGCCGGTAGGCTCAAGTGCATGACCACGGCCTCGCGTTCGAGCAGCTTACCGTCTTCGCCGTTGACTACCTTTGGAGTATTTTTGCCTAACTCGTCCAGAAACACCCCGGCAATCCATCCGATGAGCGGTTTGGTTCCGAAGCCCGGGTAGGTCGGAGACTTCAATGCGAAGGTGAGGTGTGCACTGCTGGAAGCGGGAATGACGATCAGTCCCACGCCGTTGTCGGGAATCTCCTCATAGACTTTGGACAAAGTGTTCTCGTCGTAGACCTTGACCTTTACGTCGGTTAGATAGTCCGGAAGTTGTGTTACATATATCTGATCTTGGGAGAAGAGGCCGCCGTCGTCTCCCATGAAGTAGGGGATGGTTCCGGCAATCCATGTGCCGGCCGGCAGATCCCTCAGCGCTTTTTCATCGCCGGACAGAAAGAGCTTCTCTCCATTTCCAATTTTTTCGGCTACTTCCTTCTTGCTGAACATTACACGACCCATGATTCAGGCTCCTTCTCCGAAGATCTTTGCGAGATCCGTTTTCACTTTGGAGAGATTCTCGTTCTTTGCGAAGACCTCTCGAACTTCGTTTGCGCAACGTTGTATTGTGGTGACGGACGGATCCTGCATGACCGTCATTTGCGCCCGCCCAACAACCATCTTCGCCGCCAAAAAGTCGAAATCGTGCTTCTCCTTCCCGGTGACGATGTCCATCCATGCTCGGTGAGTAGTCGATGGTACGCTCATGGCCCCTCCTTTTTAATTCGAACCGGTGAACTCGAATCGAGCGTGAAACCGCAATTCGGAGAACCGCGCAGGCGTTAAGTTTTTTTGGAATTCCATATTATGGTATCACATCGCTTGCGTTTTCCTAAAAGCCGCCGGGTGAATCCGTGCTTGATGATTCGGCAATTAGACGTGCGCCGCGGGGCTTTTAGGCATATGCTGGCACACGTAGAGATGTTCAGATTTCTGTGGATCGGATAAAGTGGCCGGTTTTAGAACCGAGTGGAGCAATCAACGAATATGAATAGGCGGCGAGTCATCTGGGGAGCGGCGATCGTTTTGGGCGGCATCCTGGCCTTCCGTCTTTATCAAGAGCTCGGCAGTGCTACGGACGCCGGTGCGGGTCCGCGGGGAAAAGGCGGCCCGCGAGCCCAAGCGGTCGAAGTCGTCATCCCCGAGTTGGCCGACATCACCGAGCGTATCTCTCTGGTCGGATCTCTGAGGGCCAAACACCGGGTCGAAGTGACCCCGAAATTCAGTGGCCGGGTTTTGGCGATCGCCGTGGATCGCGGCGACGCCGTGAGGGAGGGGCAAGTCATCGCGCGCCTCGAGGACGACGAGCTACGCCAGCAGGTCAGGAGCGCGGAGGCTTCGCTCCAGGTGGCCAGAGCCTCGCAAGCTCAGCGTGAGGCGGAGCTCAAGAGCGTGAAGGTGGCGCTCGATCGTTACGACGGTCTCCGTCGAGACGGGGTAATTTCCTCCCAGCAGCTCGAGCAGGCTCAAACCGGGGTCGAGGTCAGCGAAGCCCAGGCGAACCTGGCGAAGGCCCAGGTCGCCCAGGCGGAGGCCCAGCTCGAGGAGCTTCGGATCCGTCTAGGCCAGACGGACATCCTGTCTCCTCTGACGGGAGTCGTCGCTCAACGCTACGTCCACCCCGGGGCGCTCGTATCCATCAATACCCCCATTGTGCTGGTCCTCGACCTGGCCCGTTTGGTGACCGTCATCAACGTGCCCGAACGGGACATCGACAAGGTCCAGGTAGGCAATCCGGCTCGGATCTTCGTGGACGCCATTGGGGGGGAGGAATTCGAGGGCCAGGTCGTTCGGATTTCACCGCTCCTCGATTCCCAAACACGCACGGCGCAAGTGGAGATCGAGCTTCCCAATCCCACCGGCCGTCTCATGGCGGAGATGTTCGCCCGCGTGGACTTGAACCTCACTACGGAGCGCCAGGCCCTTTTGATACCTCGCGACGCGCTGACCTATCGCAGTAACCGTCCCGGAGTCTTCGTGGTCGAGTCCGAAGTCGTGCGCTTCCAGTCCATCGAAACCGGTTTGACGGAAGGGGATCGGATCGAAGTGCTCTCCGGGCTTTCCGAGAAGGAAACCGTCGTGACCCGCGGCGCCAACCTGCTCAAAAACGGCGATAGCGTCCAAGTCATTCATCCCTAGGGAGATTTGCGGTATGAGTCTGCCTCGTTTTGCGATACGTCGCCCCATCACCGTCTACATGATGTGTATCGTGGCCATTCTCCTCGGTGCCATCTCTTTCTTCTTGCTGCCGGTCGATCTCATGCCCGACATCGAGTTCCCGAGCCTGACGGTCTTCACCGAATATACGGGAGTGGCGCCCGAGGAGATGGAAACCCTCATTACCCGTCCCATCGAGCGTTCGGTCAGCTCGGCGCCCGGGGTCGAGGAGATCACCGCCACGTCTTCCGAGGGGCAGAGCCGGGTTACGGTCAGTTCGCGTGGGGCACCAATCTCGACGAAGCGGCCAACGAGATCCGCACCCGCATCGACCGTCTTAGGCGGACGTTGCCGGAAGACGCCGAGCCGCCGACGCTGTTCAAATTCGATGTCTCACAGTTTCCCATTCTCTTCATGGCCGTTGCCGGTGAGCGGGATCCGAGGGATCTGAGACAATTCGTGGAGGATCAAATCCTTTATCGTCTGGAGCGCGTACCGGGCGTGGCGGCGGCGGACGTTCGGGGTGGTTTGAGGCGCGAGATCCACGTCGATCTGTCTCTCGAGAGATTGCAGGGCTACGACCTCTCCATCCGAAATGTCGTCGAACGTTCTGCGGCGAGAAAACCTCAACGAGCCGGTCGGTCCGGTGGAGGAAGGCGAATTCGAGCTTCTCCTGCGGACTCAGGGAGAGTTCCGGACCACCCAGCAGATTCGAGAACCTGGTCCTGGCGGTTCGGGACGGCGTTCCCGGTCTATGTAAAAGACGTGGCGAATGTGGAGGATTCGTACGAAGAGATCCGGGACGATGATCCGGGTGGACGGCAAGAGCGGGATCCGGCTCTCGGTGACGAAGCAGTCGGGGGCCAATACCGTCGCCGTGGCCCGGGCGGTCAAGGAGGAACTGGCGCAAATCAATCGCGATTTTCCCGATCTCTCCGTCTTGCCGATCTTCGACCAGTCGACCTTCATCGAGCAATCGAATCGTAATGTGCGAAACGCCGCCGATCTCCGGGTCGATTTCTGGCCATCCTCATTCTCTTCGTTTTTCTACGCAACCTGCGGAGCACGTTTGTCATCGCCGTCTCCATACCCATTGCCGTCGTGTCCACTTTCGCCTTGATGTACTACAACGACTTCACCCTCAACACCGTTTCCTTCGGCGGTCTGGCGCTCGGTGTCGGCATGTTGGTCGATAACGCCATCGTGGTTCTGGAGAACATCTTTCGTCATCGCGAAGCGGGCCAATCCCGCATCGACGCCGCGATTGACGGCACGAACGAAGTGTCCACAGCCATCGTGGCCTCCACCCTGACGACCATCGCCGTTTTCGTGCCCGTGGTTTTCCTCTCGGGGATGTCGGGGATCTTGTTCCAGCAGCTCGCCTACGTCATTGCTTTCGCACTCTTGTCGTCGCTCATCGTGGCTCTCACCATCATCCCCGTCCTTTGCTCGAAATATCTCCGAGTCGAGGAGCCGGACTGAGCAGCGCCATCCCTTTCTCAGAAAAGTCGTCCACCAAAGCGGCGAGCTTCTGAATCGGTTGGATGTCGAGTACCAGCAGCTCATTCATTGGGCTCTCGCGCACCGGCGTACCGTCGCCTTGACGACGACCGGCGTGTCTTCGTAGGAAGCCTCCTACTGGTTCCTCTGGTCGGCTTCGAGTTGATGCCGGAAACGGACGAGGGCGAGGTGCGCTTGAACATCGAGCTTCCGGTGGGGACTCGAGTCGAAGTGACCGACGATGTCGCTCGGGAAATCGAAGAGCTCGTCACCCAAGAGGTTCCGGAAGTGGATCACATGCTCACCGATATCGGCGGAGGCGGCTGGCGCCAGTCCTCGACCCACATGGCGAACATTCGCGTGAAGCTCGTCGATCAGACCGAGCGCGAGCGCTCGAGTGCCGAGATCGCGAGCGCCTTGAGACCCAAGCTCATGCAGCGACCGGGAATGCGCGCCTTTGCGCGGGCTTCCGGAGGGATGTTCCTCATGAGGATGGGGCGCGGAGGGGAAGACCGCATCGCCATTGAGATCCGCGGCCACGACATGCAGATGGCCAGCGATCTCGCTCTGGCGGTGAAAGACCTCGTCGATGATGTGCCCGGTATTACCGATTCCCAGGTGAGTCGCCGGGAGGGCAAGCCCGAGATGCTGGTCACGGTCGACCGTGAAAAAGCCGCGACGATGGGCTTGAACGTTTCGGATCTCGCCGATTCTCTTCGGACCACCGTTGGCGGACGCATCGCGACCATGTATCGCGAGCGTGGAAACGAATACAACATCCTGGTGCGTCTCCAAGAACGAGACCGTCAAAAGCTGTCTTCGGTGGAGCAAATCCCTATTTACACGCCGGTGGGGCGTACGGTTCCCGCGGGCAGCCTGGTCTACATGGAAAGACGCGAGGGCCCGGTCAGCATCGAGCGGAAGGACCAAGAGCGCATCGTGACCGTATCCGCTAATTTCGCGGGCCGTGACCTCGGGAGCATCATGTCCGACATCGAAGCCCGGATCCGCGACCTGCCGCTCCCCTTGGATTTCGCCATTCTTTTCGGCGGAGAATACAAAGAGCAGCAAAAAGCGTTTCTGCGGCCTTATGCTCTGCCTCGTTCTCGCGATCGTGCTCGTCTACATGGTCATGGCGGCCCAGTTCGAGTCCTTTCGCGATCCTTTGGTGATTTTGTTCTCCATCCCTCTTGCCGCCGTCGGTGTGATCCTGGTGCTTTTTCTGACCAATACCACCTTCAACATTCAAGCGTTCATCGGGGTCATCATGCTGGCCGGCATCGTGGTCAACAATGCCATCGTTCTGGTGGACTACACCAACCTGCTCCGCCGGCGCGACGGCCTGCAGCTAAGGCATGCGGTGGAGTTGGCGGGACGAAGACGATTGCGTCCCATTCTGATGACCACCCTCACCACGGTTCTGGCGATGGTTCCCATGGCGCTCGGCATCGGGGAGGGCGGGGAAGTGCAGGCACCCATGGCGCGCGTCGTCATCGGCGGGTTGCTCGCCTCGACGCTGATCACCCTCATCGTGATTCCCATTCTCTATACCACCGTTGAAGAAAGAACCGCTCGCCAGGAAAAAGAGGCGGAAGAGCCTGCTTCGGGGGCTGAGCCCGCGACGGTGTGAGAACTGGGTTAGAGCACTCAAGAACTCAGAACTCGGAGCGCAGAATGGAGCAGGAGGACGGCTTGCGCCGTCGTCTTACGGATTTATTGCTTTTTCGTTGCTACCTCGCCCGATATCTGATATGTAAACAACTGGATTTCTGAAAAGAAATCCGGCTTTGGTGGCGGGATTCTCATCTTTCTGCGTATCAAAATTTAGTAGGCAAATTTGGCGGCCTTGGCCAGAGCTGCGGAGGTGTCCGAATCCGTGCAGGTCGGGTCGTCCATATAAGGAGACAAAATTGTTAGATAAAGCCAGCACAGAAGCATTTGGAGCTACGTTACGGGGCGATCTCATCATGCCCGAGGACGAGAGCTATGACGAAGCGCGTAAGGTCTATAACGCGATGATCGATCGTCGCCCGGCGATGATCGCAAAGTGTGCCGATGTGGCCGATGTGATTGCTGCGGTCAACTTCGGACGGGAAAACGACCTTCTGGTCTCGGTTCGAGGCGGTGGACATAACGCGGGCGGCCTTGGTGTCGCCGACAACGCACTCGTTATCGATCTTTCGGGAATACGGTACACGCGGGTCGATCCTGCCGCCCGTACGATCCGGGTCGGCGGCGGTTGCACTTGGGGCGATGTGGATCACGCCGGTCATGCTTTCGGGCTCGCCGTACCGACGGGGATCATCTCCACGACCGGCGTCGGAGGGCTTACACTCGGAGGTGGACTCGGTCACTTGACCCGTAAGTATGGTTTGACGATCGATAACCTCATCTCCGCCGATATGGTGCTCGCCGACGGCCGATTTGTAACCGCCAGTGCCGAAGAAAACGATGATCTCTTCTGGGCCATTCGCGGAGGCGGTGGAAACTTCGGCATCGTGACCTCGTTTCTTTTCAGGGCTCATCCGATTCACACACAGTATTCAGGTCCCATGCTCTGGGAGATGGATGAAGCCGCCGACGTGATGAAGTGGTACCGCGAGCTCATCACCGAAGCACCGGAAGATCTCAATGGGTTCTTCGTGTTTCTAACCGTGCCTCCGGGGCCGCCTTTTCCGGAGCACCTTCACATGAAAAAGATGTGCGGCGTCGTTTGGTACTACACCGGTTCCGATGAAGAAGCCGAAAAGGTCTTCGAGCCCATTCGAGGTTTCAAAAAGCCGGCCCTCGATCTGGTCGGCCCCCATCCGCACCCGGCGTTCCAGAGCATTTTCGATGGGTTGTATCCTCCGGGTCTGCAGTGGTACTGGCGCGCCGATTTCGTCAACGAGCTGAGTGACGAGGCGGTTGCTCTACACGCGAAGCATGGTGCCGAACTGCCGACGATGCTCTCGAGCATGCACCTCTATCCAATCAACGGAGCGGCGCACAAGGTTCGGAAAGAGCGAAACGCCGTGGGCGTACCGTGACGCCAACTGGGCCATGGTCGTGGTCGGCGTGGACCCCGATCCAGCGAACCGGGGCAAAATCACCGAGTGGTCGAAGAACTACTGGGACGACCTTCATCCACACTCGGCGGGCGGCGCCTACGTGAATTTCATGATGGAAGAAGGAGAGGATCGGGTGAAGGCGACCTATGGCGAGAACTACGAGCGCCTGGCGGAAGTCAAAGCCAAGTACGATCCCGGCAACTTCTTCCGGGTGAACCAGAACATAAAACCCGCGAAGTAGAAAATAGGGACAGGTCCAATTTTCTCTATGAAAGGACCTGTCCCTTATTCTATCGAAACAAACACCCCGTGCGAGTAGGTGTGCTCGTCCAGGTCGTTTGTTGATTGGGCCTGCAACAACCAGAGCTCCCAGTAGGCAAACAGCTCCTCTCGCTCATATTTTGTAACTCGAGGTCTTCCTCGCTAAGAACTCGTCTCGGATTTCAAACATTCGTCTCCCTGTTTCGCCGATAGATCTGGTAAAGAGACCGTTGTCGGAAGAACGCCTTCAGCATGCCCGAGTCGACGATTTTGTGTGCATCCAGAAGGGGAAGTGCCGGGTGTCGCTCTCCGCGACGGCCGGCCACATCGAGTGCCAGGCTTCGCCGGCTTCAGATAGGCCCCGAGACGTGACTCGTTGGCACGGATGAGCGCCCGTCGTTCGGCATCGAGAGCTGCCTCCAGGCGATCAGGCCTCCGGGAACGGCGCGAAGCACGCCGCGACGTTGACTCACCGAATCGAGCTGCTGAGGATACCGTTCAGCCAATCGAATGAGAATCACTAGCGCTGCGTGAGTATAATATTTGGTCTTCGATCCGGGCCATGCGACGGGCCAACTCGCCGATGACGGCGTAGTCTCGTTCGCGATTTGTTTTTTTCATCTCGGCGAGGTCGGTTGCATTCACGAACGGAGTTTCTTGTTGAGACTGTTCACGCCAGAGCCTGGGAAGCTCATCGTCGGGAATCCTGGGCGGCCGTGTGAAAAAATCCGTTCGTACCCTCAGCGACTCGTGGCGGAACTCGAAATGGGCGCTCCAACCTCCTGTCATCCAGCGAACATCTAGAGGTGCGCCGTAACGGTATCGAGCACCATGGCGGGCGAGAACAGTAAGGACGTGCTCGAGCGCGCTCTCTTTTCGCGAAGAATCCAATCGCCGTCCTTGCTCATGATCGCGATCCGGTGCAGGACCGCTGCCTGTCGGCTACAGATGATGGCGCGTAGCCGGCCTTCGTTGAATTCTTTCGTAAGTTGAGTGTAAATGTTCAAAGCTCAACCCCTACGCTGGCAGCACTCTGGAGCGCCGCAAATCAAATATAACGTAAGGTTTATTGAAAATTCTCGACCAGGACGAGGTCGTGGCCGCCTGAGCTGACCTGCGGTGCGTAAAGGATCGACTGTCCGTCGGGGGAGACGGCGGTGCCGAAGCAAAATCGGTCCTCGAGTTCGAAGGTGTGAAGCCGAGTCACTTCTCCCGTCTCGAGATGCATCATGTCCATGACGCTGTGCGAGTCGGGGCCGGCTTCGGGGGCGCCCGCTTCATTGACCCAGTGGCGGAAAACGATATGGCCTTGCCACAGTGTCCAGTTTAACGATTCGAGGCATAGGTCTTCGAGGACGGAAGTTTCCTCCCCGCCGTCCTCGGGAATCTTCCGGAGATCGATCCACTTGTAAGAGGACGGTTGACGTCGTTTAGCGAAGTAAATGAAGCCATCGTCGCCTTCTTGAGCGACTTCGCCGGCGCCTTTCGTGACTTGGAGTGGCTCACCGCCCTCGGCCGGTCTTTGCCAAACCTGCGTCTCGCCGCTGCGGTTCGTGGTGTAGTAAATCCATCGTCCGTCGCGCGACCAACTGGGGTGGTTCTCCGTCGATTCTTCATCCGTCAACCGGCGCGAAAACTTGGTCTCCACGTCGGTGACGTAGATATCGAGGCTCTCATCGGCACGACCCCAATGGGCGATCCGCTGGCCGTCCGGTGACCAACGCGCCCAACTCGCTCGCATCTCCGTGAGCTTGAAGCAATCACTCCCACGATCTGTGCAGATCCAAATTCCGGCCAGTCCCGAACGCCCCGATAAGAATGCGATTTTTTTCCCATCCGGAGAGAAATTCGCATTCATGTCCATGTGGGCGGAAACAAACCAAGGCTCAGGGGGAGTCTCCACCTCGGCCGTAGGACCCGGCAAGCGCCAGATGTCGCAATTGATGCGATGACCTTCTTGATAGACCAGCCGGTTTCCTGAAATCGTCACGGACCATGCGTCATCGCCAAAGTTGAGTCGAGACGGATCGGATGTACCCAAGGTGGCTTTCCAAAGGCTCCATCTAAATTCTTTGACTTTCACGAAGACAAGGGCGGAACCGTCATCCAACCAATCGAGGTCAACCACGTGACCCACCTCGTCAACAAGCCGCTCAGCGTCACCGCCTTCCAAGGGGTGCAAATAAATCATCGAATGGAAACCTATCTCTGGTTTACGAATGAAAGCGACATGGCGACCATCCGGAGAAAAGCGAGGATGGTTGTCGCGAGCCACGTCGTCGGCCGGCGGATGGGTGATTCGGTGTTTCTCCGCCGTTTCCACGGAGACGAGTGTAATGCCCTCGGGTTCCTCAAAGGAGGCGCGATCGGAGGTCGCTAGGTAGAGCCCGTCGGCGGACCAATCCAATCCCGGCTCCCACCGCGGACCCGATTCCCGGCGCGCCTGAATCGTCGTGAGCGTTTGCTCTCGGCCGCCGAGAACGGGAACGATCGGGATCTCGCTCGTGATCTCACCCGAACGTTGTCGAAGAAAGGCGATTCGGGTACCGTCCGGCGACCAGGTCGGAGCAAAGTCGTCGGCGTCGGCGCGAGTCAGTTGAAGGGGGGCATCGCCGTCCATCAATTGGATGTAGATGTGAAACCGGCCGTCCTCGCCGCCGTTCCATGCAAAGGCCACTTGATGACCGTCCGGAGAAAGGGCGGGGTCGATTTCATCGCCTGGGAAACTCGTAAGAGGGATTGCATCGAAGCGCGTGGGTTGCTCGGGGGCGGGTGAGAAAGTGAGAAGCGCCGCTGCTCCGATACCGAGGGCAAGAAGCGTCAAGACCGCCCACACGCGCGGACGGAAAAACGTCTTTTTCCGTTCAACGGTCTCATGCGGCACTTCGATGGGAGCGACGAAGCGGTAACCTTGCCGCGGGATCGTCTCGACGTAACGAGGCTGGTCCGCGTCGTCTTCGAGCGCGGTTCGAATCTGTTTGATGCAGGAGTTGATGCCGAGATTGAAGTCGACGTGGGTGTCGCCGGGCCAAAGCTCTCTTTTGATTTCCTCGCGGGAGACGACGACGCCCGGCCTTCGAGCGAGGAGTCGCAACACAGCAGCCGGCTGCGGATGAAGTTTGACGGGCCGGCCGTCTCGACGAAGCTCACCGGTTTCGAGCTCCAGTGTGAAAGGACCGAACGCATAGGCGGTCATTTCTTTTTCTTCCTCCGCCCGGTTCCTGAAAATTGGACCTGTCCCCATTTTCTATTGGAAATTTGCGACGAGGACGAGGTCGGAGCCGCCTGAGCTGGTTACGGGGGCATAGAGGATCGAACGGCCGTCGGGGGAGACGGCGGTGCCGAAGCAAAATCGGTCCTTGGGATCGAACGTGTGAAGGCGGGTTACTTCTCCCGTCTCGAGATTCATCATTTCCATGACGCTTCGGCGGCCTGGTGCCATGTCGGGTAAACCCATGTCGTTGACCCAGTGGCGATACACGAGGTGATTCCGCCACATCGTGCAGTTTCGTCCCTCGACGAACAGGTTCTCTAAAAAGGGGCTTTCCTTTCCGCCGTCGATGGGGATTCTCCAAATATCGTCCCACTTTTCCGAGGACAGTTGCCGTCGTTTGGTGTAGTAGAGGAATCCGTCGTCGGCTTCTTGGGCCATGAAAATGCCACCTTTTTTTGTGACTTGGATCGGCTCGCCGCCGTCGGCTGGAATTTTCCAGATCTGCGACTTGTCCTGAGCGGAGTCTGAGTAATAGATCCACTGCCCGTCCCGCGACCACTGTGGCGAACGCTTACGGTCAGTCAACCGATGTGTCGTGTTGGTCTCGACGTCGGTGACGTAAAGGCCCGGTTCCCTGTTTCCCAGGCGGCCGCGAATGAGCAACCTCTTGCCGTCGGGAGACCACTGCATCCCGCCTTGTATTTCAGTGTGCTGATAGCAATCACGGCCATCGGAATTGCAAATCCTGATGGAGCTCCTTCCCGATAGGAACGAACCTATGGCGATTTGTTTTCCGTCCGGAGAATACCGTGGCGCCAACTCCATGCGGGTCGAAACGATGAACGGTGCGGGCGGACGCTTTTCCTTCGAAGTCGGGCCTTCCATACGCCAGATATCACAGTTATCGCGGACGATTTCGTCATACACGAGCCGGTTTCCCGAGATGGAAACGGACCAGGCGTCTTCTCCAAAAGTGAGCCGGGAGGGCTTCTGAGAGCCCAGTGCGACTTTCCATAAACCCAGTCTCTGTCGCGTAAACATAGTGAAAAAAATCGTTGACGCATCGATGTCCCAGGCAAGGTCCAACAAGCGACCTTTGTTGACCACCTGCGGCACGACATCGTCGCTATCCAAGGACAGCGTTTGGATCGAATGCCCTCCCCCTCGGCTCCGCTGTCGGATGAAGGCCACTTGGCTGCCGTCCGGCGAAAAGCGCGGATGGTTGTCGCGGGTGCCGTCGGCCGGCGGACGGGTCAGGGTGCGCCGCTCTCCGGTATCGACGGAGACGAGCGTGACGCCCAACGGCTCGTCTACCGAAGCGCGATCGACGGTAGCCAGAAACCGCCCGTCCGGGGACCAGTCCAAGCCGGGCTCCCACAGCGGGCCCGTTTCCCGCCGCGCTGGAATCGTCCCGAGCGAACGTTCCCGGCCGCCGAGCGCGGGAACGATGAGGATCTCGTTGGTAAACTCGCCCGAGCGCTCGCGGAGAAAGGCGATGCGAGTCCCGTCGGCAGACCAAGCGGGCGTATAGTCGTCGGCGTCGGCGCGAGTGAGTTGGAGCGGTTCGTCACCGTCAATCAGGTGGACGTAGATGTGGAACCGATCGTCCTCACTGCCCTTGCCGGCGTATGCGACTTGATAGCCGTCCGGCGATAGAGCCGGATCGATTTCGCTACCCACGTGGCTCGTCAAAGGACGTGTTTCGGGCGACGAGGGTTTCTCGGGGGCGGGCGAGAAGGTGAGTAGGGCCACCGCTCCGATGCCGAGGGCGAAGAAGCGTCAAGACGGCCCATACGCGAGGATGGAGAAACATCGTTGGCCGTTGGACGGCTTCTTCCGAAACCTCGATAGGTGCTACGAAGCGATATCCCTGCCGCGGGATCGTTTCTATGAAACGGGGATTTTCTGCGTCGTCTTCGAGGGCCGTTCGAATTTGTTTGATACAGGAGTTGATGCCGAGATTGAAGTTGACGTGCGTGTCCTCGGGCCAGAGCTCCTTTTTGATTTCCTCGCGGGAAACGACGCCGCCGGGTCGCTGAGCGAGGAGTTTCAACACACCGGACGGTTGAGGATGAAGCTTGACGGGCCTGTCGTCTTTGCGAAGCTCACCCGTTTCGAGCTCCAGCGCGAAAGGACCGAACGCACAGACTGCCATTGACTGCCTCCACTCGCCGGCCCAACGTGGAAGGTTCCCTAGACGAGTGAGATTATAGATGGAGCCTGTGCGTATTGAAAAGCGGTAGCTTCCAGACGATTTCTGATTTTTCCGTTCGCCTTATTTGAGCAAGATCTCCTCGAAAAGCGCCAGCGCTCTTGGATCGCCCGATTGGCCGAGCCAGAACATGGCCTGCTTGCGTACCTTGGGATGGCGGTGGGTCTTGGCGACGTCAATGAGCAGAGGGATGCCTTCGTCGGGTGGAAGTTGAGAAAGGGCGAAGACCGCCTTCTTCTTGATGTCGAGGTCGGGATCGTTTTCGACCGCATCCTTGATGGCGCGGGAAGCCTCGGAGCCCGGCCTTTTGACCCAGCCAAAAAAGAGCCTGGCCGCGTACCTCGTCCTGGTCGTCATTCTTGGCCATCTCGATAAGCTTGGGCGTCGCTCCTTCGACCTTTGAAATATAAAGGGCGAAAGTGATTTGCTCGCGAAGGTCGGTGTCGCGAATTCGTTTCTCAATACGTTGCAGGGAATCGAATCCCGATTCTCCTCGTGCCGCTCCCATCCAGAAGATGGCCTTGTCCGCCACGTCCTCGTCGTGGTCATCGGTGGCGAAGCTCTCGAGGAGCTCGCCGGCTCTTCCGTGCTCGTGGAGGGCAATGGCAAGAACCGCTCTCTCTCCGAGTTTCGTGGACCGGGCTTCGGCCACTTGTCTTCCGAGAAATTCCAGGCTTTGCCGGGGATCCACCTCCGACCACCAGTAGACGTCTCGGTCGCCTGCGTCGAGCTCGCAATCCCCGGAGAAGGCACGGATCTTGTCTACGTGACCTTGCTCGATACGGTAGAGAACGAGGAGTGTGCCTCCCGACGGCACCATCTCGTCATCGTTGCTCTGGTGGAAATTGTCACCGCCTTCTAGATGACAGACCCCACGCCATCCACTCTCGCCGCAGCAAATGCAGTGACGGCCCGGCACCATGGGGACTTCGTATCCGGCCCACACTGGTTCCTTGGTTTGGCGTACGAGGTTGTCGAGATCGCGCTCGAGATCGTCCGTAGCGCCCATCCGGTGAAAGTCGGCGTTTCGGATACTGACGTCCAGCGGTTGGGACTGCCGTGCGACCGCGTGAGTTGATAACAGGGACCCGAGCGCTGACAGCAAAAGCATTGAAAACATTTTTTTCATGATCTTTTCCCCACCGTTACTTGTTCAAAATCTCCATGAGAAAGTCTCTAGAAGCTTTCGAGTCGATGAGACTCAGCCAGTGAACCGCGGTCTTTTTGAGCACATGGTCGGTCTCTCGCCGGGCGATATCGATGAGCTCCGTATCGGCTTCGTCGAGGAACAAGGAATGCAGGACCTGCTTTTTGAGCTCCAGGTCCGATTCGGAGTTGTAAATCTCGAGAAGTATGGGCCGGGACTGCGTCTCCCACGAGACCCAGGTTGTGAATCGCCGCCTTCCGGAGCTCGAAGTCCTCCGATCCGTTACGGGCGATCTGTGCGAGCTTGTCCGTGTCGTCGGAGAGGAACAGCCCGTGAAGAATACGCTTTTTGACCTCGATGGAAGATTCATCCTGATAGAGTGCCCAAAGCTCATCGGTGGCATCGCTGACACCGAGCCAGTGGATAGCCTGCAGTCTCACGTCTTCCGATTCGGACTTATCGCGAGCCACCGCAAGAAGACGTTCGCTTCCGTCACCGAGGAACAAGGCATGCAGGATCTTTTCTTTCATCTCGTCGGAGCTCTCCTGCTGGTAGAGATCCCAGAGCTCGCCTTCCGCATCCATGACGCCCAGCCAGTGAATCGCCGAAGCCACGAAGCTCGGGGTCTTGCTCGTTGCGGGCCGCTTCGAGTAACGGTCTTTCTTCACCGGCCACCATGAAACTGTGCAAGATGGCTTTCCTGGCCTCCTCGTTTTGAACCGTGTCGTAGAGCTCACTCAGCAATTGAAGGCTCTCTCGTCCTCCGTGGATGCCCATATACTGGATGGCTTTTTCCTGGAGCTCGGGATTCGAGTCGTCGCGCGCCAATCCCGGCCACGACTTCCCGCGCCCGATCCGAGCTACTTTGCGCGAGAACGAAGAGAGCTCTTTCCTTGAGCTTGGTGGGGTGATCGCCTTGGAGCATCTGCTCGAGCAAGGGAACCGCCTCCTCCTCATCCGCATGCATGAGGCTGTTGAGGGCCATCAACTTGAGCTCGAGGTCTTCGTCGTCGGAGCCACGCGGACTAAGCGAGGCCCGCGAAGGTCGTGACGAACCTCCGATTTCCATCTCCAGAGCCCGCGCCTCTCGTACCCAACGGCTGTCGGGATGGGACTCCTTCAGCGCCTCGATGGTCTCGAGAGCGAGCGCGGCGTCGCCTTTTTTGTTTTGCGCGTAAGCAATCCAATAAAGCGCCGCGTCGGCGCGGGACTCGTCTTCCCCGGCCTTTTCGAAGGCTTGAATCGCTGCGTCCCAGTCGCCGCGGTCGAGAGCCTCGCGGCCCTCGCGGTAGTGCTGGGCCGACTCGCTTTGATCCCCTTGGAGCCAGGACCACATCGCACCGGTCTTGTGTTTGGTCGGGCCCAGGAACGAGCCCGTGACGATGACGATACTCAACAGGCTGTAGAAGCCTCATGTTGTAAACCATTTTTAACTCCTTCATAGCGTCTTTCGTTTCACGTTATCGAGTTGACGCTCTTTCACATTCGTGTTCAGCACTTTGACTTTGAACAACACGCCTTGTTCTTCGATGCGTCGACGCAATTCTTCGAAATCGTTCCCGTCGATTTCGTCCGGGCTGTGGGCAATCTCGACCAGCATACGTTCCAGCTCGTCGAGCACCGAGGCCGCGGCGGCATCTCCGGTACGGTTTGCCGTCTGTCTATACAGGCGATTCTGGCTCAACCAAGTTCTCCGCCATCTGGCGCTCGAACGAGATATCGATGGTCCCGGGACTCGTTTTGTTCGGCCAAGCCCCGGGCGGGATTGTTGACGAGCTCCATGAGTAAAATTTGCGAGCTCTCCAAGTGATCGTCCGAGAGCCACGAGAAGGATCCTTTCTCGCACCTGAGCGTTCGAGGGTGCTTCGAGCTCGCGGGTCCAAACGTGTCGAGAATCGACCGGCCAGAAAGACCGCCACCAGGATCGATGCGGCCGCAGCGGCCCATACGAGGTTTCGTGGACGGAAGAGGTCGAGCCACGACCAGCGGGGTTTGGGTGCCCTCAATCGCGAACCGGTAGTCCCGAACGAATCCTCGAGTAGGGAATTTGTGAGCTCGCCTTCGACTCGGCGCCACACCCTTTGCCCATAGTCTGCCGGACGTTCCGGAACGGGCTCCGCCACTACTTCGGCAAGCAACTGCTCGAGCTCATCGAGCTGGGTGCGGCAGGTGTGAACACTCATCCAAGTGAAGCCGATCCGTTTCCGGGCTCGGAGATTCCCCGTAGTAATAGAGGATGAGCTGGTCTTCGTTTAAATGTTTCACGATGTCGTCCTCATAACCGGTTCGAGGGTTCGCCGAACCTTCTTGACCGCGCGAAAAACGGCCTGCTTGGTGGCGCTTTCCTTAAGGCCTAGGATTTGGCTGATCTCGGCGAGCGGGAAGTTCTCGAAATGACGCATGGCGAAAGCCGCACGTTCCATCTCCGTCAGCTCGTCGAGGGCGACCCGTAATCGTGCTTTGACTTCTGTGGAGAACAAGAGCCGATCGGGGGCGGGTCGTCGGCCGCGAGGCGTCGGGAGGAGGCGGTCTCGTCATCCAGAGAGTCGGAACGACCTTCTTCCCGTCGCCGCCGTCGCAGCACATCGATGGAGGTATTGGCGGTGATTCGGTAGAGCCAGGTGCCGAAGCTCGACCGGCCGTCGAAACCGCCGAGCTTTTGATAGGCTTTCAAGAAGGTCTCTTGCACCGCATCCTCCGCATCCATTTCGTTTCTCGTAATTCGAAAAGCCAGACGAAAGACATCTCGACTGTGCTGCTCCACCAGAGATTGGAACGCCGCCATGTCTCCGGCCCGAGCTTTGCCGATTGCTGCTTCAGCCTCGTTGCTCGTCATTCAATTCTTTGGACGTGCTGAAAGCGGTCAGGGGTTAGCTTGTCCGCTCGCGGGAAGTCGGAGAACCACATTCGAACAGTCCTATCTTCTTTAGGTGTAACAATTAAGCTAGAATTATGGTGCTGTTTGGGCTATTTTACAGCCCCTCTGTGGTGGCATAGGCTTTGCTCCACAACACTCGGTTCGATCTCGGGAGAAAGCATATGAACGGTCTCGCCCAGGATATTCGTTATACCTTACGGACGCTATTGCAGAGCCCCGTCTTCACATTCGCGGCTCTTCTTTGTCTGGCCCTAGGCATCGGTGCCAACACGGCTATTTTCAGCGTGGTCAACTCCGTGGTTTTTCAGCCGCTCCCCTTTGGTGAGCCCGGCCGCCTCGTGATTGTTCGAGAGAGCCTACCGGGCGGTCCCAACATTTACTTATCTCCCGCCGACTATCTCGACATCCGGGAGTGGAGCGAGACCCTCGAGGATGTCACCGGACATCGATGGTTCAATTGTAATCTGACCGGCTACGGGGAACCGGTACGTATTCCGGCCGAGACGGTCTCCCCGAGTTTCTTCCAAGTCTTTGACATACAACCCGTTCTGGGGCGGTGGTTCCTCCGGGAGGGTGCTCCCGAGTCCGCAGGCGTCCGGTCCGTCGTACTGAGCTACGCATCGTGGCAGAACCGATTCGGTGGTGATGCCGGTCTCGTCGGGCGAGCCCTGATTCTTGAATGGGGAGCCGCACACCGTCGTGGGCATTGCACCGCCCTCCTTTACGTTTCCCGAAAAGCCGGAGATGTGGGTCAGGGCCTATCGGGATGATGTCCCCGAGCCTCCAATCAATCTTCGCCAGGATCTGGGAGCGGAGCGAACCATAGGCTTCTTCAAGGTGGTGGCGAGGCTCGCACCCGGTGTGAATCTCGAGCGAGCCAACGCGGAGATGGACCTCATTGCCAAGCGGCTGGACGAGCTCGAAGAAGAAGAGCGTGAGCCCATTGGATTGAGTCTTCAACCGTTGCACGAGTTCGTGGTGGGTGACATTCGGCCGGCACTTCTGGTTCTTCTCGGCTCGGTCGGGCTCGTGCTCCTCATCGCCTGCGCCAACGTGGCCAACCTTTTGTTGGCCCGCGCCACGTCACGAGAGCGCGAAGTCGCGGTTCGCTCGGTGCTGGGCGCAAGTCGCGGTCGATTGGTACGGCAACATTTGACCGAAAATGTGCTTCTCGGGGTGGTGGGTGGAGTCCTCGGCCTCTTGTTGGCGCTTTGGGGCATCGACGTTCTCATTCGGCTGGCACCTGGGGATCTCCCTCGCTTGACCGAGATCGGAGTGGATCGGTGGGTCCTTCTCTTTACGTCTGGGCGTGTCTTTCATCACCGGAGTCCTTTTCGGACTGGTCCCTGCCTACCAGACGACCAAGCCGAATTTGCAGTCTTCCCTCAAGGAAGGCGGCCGAACCGCGACCTTGGGGGGACGGAGTGGGACCTACCGGGGATTGCTCATCGTGGCCGAAGTGGCGCTCTCACTCGTTCTTCTCTGCGGCGCGGGACTCCTCATCAAGAGTCTCATCCGCCTCCAAACGGAAGAGCCCGGCTTCGAGCCCGGAAACGTCTTGTCCATGTATATCGTTTTGTCGGAGGCTCAGTACCCTGACGGAGAAAGACAAAACCAGTTCTTCAAGCAGGTCATCGAGCGGGTGGACGCTTTGCCGGGGGTTGCGTCCGTGGGTGGTATTTACGCGCTTCCTTTCACCGGAAGCGCCGCCATGAACAGCTTCGGCATCGAAGGTCGTCCAACGACGCCGGCAAAACCTCACAACGTCGTCTACCAGACCGTGACCCCCGGCTTCCTGCGAACCATGGGAACGCCGCTCCTCGCGGGCCGGAACCTGACCTGGCAAGACGACGCGAACGGCCGCCAGGTGCTGGTTATCAACGAAACACTGGCCCGACGACACTGGCCGGATGAGGATCCCATCGGAAAGCGGTTGAGCCTCGGTGGAGATGATTCTTACTGGGAGATCGTCGGCGTCGTCGGTGATGTACGGCACTTCGGTTACGAGAGTGCGCCGGATCCCCAGATCTATATTTCCTACCTGCAGCTACCGACGCCGAGGATGGCTCTGGTGGTTCGTGCCCAAGGCGGTGATCCCACCGGGTTGGCCGGATCGGTGCGCGAGCAGGTCTATGCCGTGGACCCTAATCAGCCCGTATTTGCGGTACGCACCTTGGACGAGGTGTTGCGTGGCTCTACGAGACAGCGAAGATTCACGGTCGAGCTTCTGAGCCTTTTTGCCATCGTGGCGATCTTGCTTGCCATGGTGGGCATCTACGGTGTCATGTCTTACTCGGTGAGTCAGCGCGTGCATGAGATTGGCGTGCGCATGGCGCTTGGGGCACGGCGCTCCGAGGTCCTTCGACTGACGATGGCGAAGGGCTTGAAGTGGGTGCTGGCAGGAACGGTCGCTAGGTGTTGTCGCGGCTTTGGGTAGTGACGCGCTTTGTCTCGAGTTTGCTCTACGGCATCAGCGCGACCGATCCGGCGGTATTCATCGGAGTTGCGGTTCTTCTCATCGCGACCGCAACCGTTGCCGCTTACCTGCCGGCGAGTCGCGCGTCACGGGTGGACCCTGTGGTGGCGCTTCGACACGAGTGACGGAGTTGCTCTATCAGCGAGAGAGTCTCGGTATGAATCGCGGCACCTCTCGACAGTACTCCTCGTATTCGGATCCGAACCGTTCACGAAGCTCTCGCTCCTCGAGGAAAACGGTCCATCCGATCGTGGGCACGGAAAGGGCAACGGCGACGTAAGGTCCTAGATAGTTGGCGAACAAAGCGTACGCCAAGACTGCCAGAAAGACTTCGACGTAGCGTGGGTGCCGGACCTTGGCGTAGATGCCTTGCGTCAAAAGCTTCCCTGGATATCGTTTTTGTGAAAGCTCCGGTAGACCTGCCAGGATTCCAAACGTCAAAAGCCGTTTTCTTTTGAAACCGATGACGGCGGCGCCGGCAAAGCACAAGAGTGCGAGTAGGGAGAGCAAATAGTGGGCGCCGAAGTCCATCGACAGCAAGGTCTTTCGAGCCAAAAATATCCCGACCATGAGTCCCAGCATGGGAAATCCCAGAATCAAGTAGGTCCACGTGGGGCCGAACTTCCGCCAAAAGGATGCAAAAGGATGGATGAAAAACCAGAGGAGAATACCTGGAGGCAGAGTGATCAGGATTAGGAGTGCGGCCAGGTATCGAGCGGTATCCATGTCCACTCGTAGTGTATACTACCGGCGCACCGACGGCGGTGTGTGGTGCATCGAGGCTTATGGTGACTCCCAGCCGTCCCATATTGTGGCCTCGTGTGGAGAACCCAGACTCGAGACTCAGGAGACAATCCAGGGATGAAACCGTAAGCCGGTGGCTCGAGTGGGGTTGAGAAGGGACCGCTGATGTAAATGAATCATCAGGCATTATCTGTATTGTTTTCCGGTTCCTTAATTCGGTGGCACAAGAAGTGGTTTCATTGGTCAGCTGTGAGGTGGTACATGATGAAAAACGTGCATGAAACGGAAAGCCGCATGCCGAGATGGGCAGCGGCATGCCTCGTCCTCGCTGTAATGACTCTGATAGCACCCGTTGATGGGAAGGCCCAGGGTTTCGGCGTTTTCGAACATAGTGGCTGTGCTCAGGGACGCGGGGGTGCGACGGTCGCCAAGAGCTGTTCGGACGGCTCGGCCCTGTTCTTCAATCCGGCCGGCATTGCCGGGATACCGGGGTGGACCATCAGTGGTGGGGTGACGACGGTTACCGCGAATGGTAGTTGGAATGGCGACAACGGACATACGTCCGACCTCGCCAATGACACAATTCCTTTGCCGCATATCTACATGAGCTACGGTGGGGAGAAGTTCGCTTTTGGTGTCGGGATGTACGTTCCCTATGGCCTCAGGACCCAATGGCCTCTCGACTTCGAGGGAAGGTTCTACAGCTATGACTCGGGTCTCGATTCCATCTACATACAACCCACGGTGGCGTACAAGCCGAACGAGAAATTTTCCATCGGTGGGGGACTGGTCATCGTGAGAGGCTCGGTGGAGCTCAACCGCCGCCTCGATCTCGCCGAGCTCCCCGTGCCCGGAACTCCGTTCCACTTCGGCCAGATCGGTATTCCACCGATGACCGATTTCGCCGACCTCGAGCTCGATGCCGATGGCGCAATGGGAGTGGGTGCCAACATCGGATTTCAGGCACAGGTACACGAGCGGTTCAGTATCGGAGCACGGTATTTGAGCAAGATCACCCTCGACTATGACGGTGAAGCGAGATTCCATCAAATTGATACCGGGATCTTACTTCCGCCCGGCAATCCGCTTGGTCTTCCGCCGGGGACACCCCTCGACGCGGTGCTCAAGGGAAGCGGACTCTTCGATGGCGGAGCCTTGACGACTCAACCGGCGACCACCCAGCTCCATATGCCCGCTCAATTCGTTGTGGGAATTCATGCTCTGGCGACGGAGAAACTCGGACTCTTTTTTGACTACCAATTGACCCAGTGGACTGTGTTCGATGAAATCGTCCTCGATTTCTCTAACCCGGCGACGCCGCAAGAGACGATTGTCCAAAACTATAAAAACGCTTCCGGCCTTCGATTCGGTGTCGAGTACGAGGCTAGCGAAAAGTTCGTTCTTCAGGGAGGTTACCTCTATAACCAGGCCGCGGCGCCGGATGAGACGGTGACGCCCCTCCTGCCCGAAGCTTCCCGGAACCACATCACCTTGGGTGTCGGTCTGCGTCCCTCGCCTGCCTTCGAGTTGTGGGTTTCTTACCAGAGGCTCATGCAGAAGGATCGCGACGGACGAATCGTTGCTCCACTGCCGGGTCAACCACCCACGACGGACTTGAACAGCGGTGTGTTCAGCTTTGGTGGCCATCTGATCGGTATCACCGCTTCGGTTCATTTTTAGCTGAGACTTACCGTAGTTTTGTAATGCAGCCCGGGGCCCCCCGGGCTGCACCCGTTGTTTCGATACGCGAAGCGTTCAGCGCCGCGTGTTGTATAAATTCCCTCCTGTGTCGCAGGCCCGACGGCGGTCTCCTTGTAAGTGGCTTCTTGTTGGGATAAAAGTAATTCAACTGCCGGGTTGCGGTAGGGGAAGTTCCCTTGGGTTAGGGGAATGTGATTCTACGGGCTTCAGGGTCCAGGCACTTATTACAGGCTTGGACTCTCGGCGGATTATTCCAGTCTGGCCAGCCACAACGGAGGTGAAAACCGTGCGTGGAACGAAAGCTATCTTGATTGCGGTGTTGTGTGTATTCATCCTATGGGGCGCGTCGTCGAGTGCCCTCTGGGCCCAACAAACGCCCTACCTCACTCAGGACGAGATCCGTATGCTCATCAATGAAATATCGGGCGATCGCGCTTACGACCACATCCGCTGGCTCAGTCATTGGGCGCGGGAACGGGGCTCCGAGGGATACTTCGAGGCCGTCGACTACATCGTCGAGGCCGCGAAGGACGCCGGTCTCGAAGATGTGAAGTTCATCGAGCAGCAGCCCCGCAGCCCCGGAACCGCTTACAACGCACGCTCGGCGGAGTTGTGGATGGTCGAGCCGGTGGAGGTGAAGCTGGCCGATATCGGGAGCCACGTCCTCTATCTTGCCACCAACAGCTATGACGCGGACGTTACTGCGGAGTTGGTGTGGATCGGCGACGGTTCCGAGAAGGCTCTCGAAGGTAAGGACGTCAAAGGAAAGATCGTTCTCACCTCCGGTCAACCCAGGGCGGCGGTGACCAACGCGGTGTGGAAGAGGGGTGCTGTGGGGGTCGTTTCCTACCCCATGAACGGAAGCAGGAGCCGGTGGGATAATCCCGATCAAATTGCGAGAGCCAGCGTTCCCCGCCCGAGCGAGGAGGGTCAAGAGGGCACATTTGCTTTCGTCTTATCCACCCGCGCCGGAGAAACCCTCCGCCATATTCTCGAAATGGATGGGGAACAGGATCTGTTCCGAACCGGAATGAGAGCTCCAGGCGGGCGCGTCGTAGTCAAAGCAAAAGTCGATACGGAGTTCAGCACAACCCCAGCACGAACCGGGATGGTTGAAGGCTGGATTCGCGGCAGTAAGTACCACGATCAGCAGATCGTTCTCACCTCGCACATCCAAGAAGAGGCCACTTCCGCCAACGACGACGCCAGCGGTATGGGGAACATGCTGGAAATGGCACGCGTGTACACCAAACTGATCCGAGAAGGAAAGATGGAACCGCCCTTGCGTGATATTCGTTTCTGGTGGGCGGACGAGAACTGGTCTGAAGAGCGCTATTTTCGTGACTACCCCGAGGAGTCGAAGAAAATGCTCGCCAACCTCAACCAGGACATGGTAGGTGCAAAGCAATCGATTCAGGATCGAATTCAACGTCTCATCTATAATCCCCACTCCCGGACCTCGTATCTCGACACGCTGCTCGAGAGCATCGGCACTTACACCATTCAGGCGAACTCTTTCTATCTTGCCGCCCACCGGGGACGACCCTGGCCTACGGGGAACAAAAAGGCGATCTACTCCACGCAAGGAACCCGTGAGGGTTACCACGCATTTCTCGTCCCCTATTTCGATTCCTCCGACCACCGGGTCTTCGTCGAGGGAATCATCGGGGTCACTGCAATTGGCTTGATCAACCAAGACGACGAGCTCATTCACTCGAGCGACGACGACTTGTTCAACGTGGATCAAACGCAGCTCGCTCGAAACAACTTCATCGTCAGCGCTCTTTCCTTGATTCTCGCCCATACCGAGCAAGAGGATGTCCCGCTCCTCACTGCGGAGACCTTCTTTCATGGATCCCGGAGACTTGCCAACGATTTGGCGGTGGCCACCGGCTTGGTGAAGGAAGGCAGACAGCGGTTGGAAGGATGCAAATCTGCTCGTCGAGCAAGGCACAATACGCGAGACTCGGGCTCTGGAGTCGATTCGTGTCTTCGCTGGAAGCGACGCCAAAGCGAACAAGACCATTGATTCCTTCCTGGCTCGCTTGAAAGCAAAAGAAAAGGAGATGGCGGGGATACTTGCCGAATGCTACGAGACCCTGCACGGAAACAAACCGGAGGCGGATCGGCTATCTTCGGAGGAAGAAGCCGCTGCAAAGAAGGTGCCGGCCAACGTGACGGACGTGGACGCCTATTTCGGCAAGCGTCGCGGCGTGGAGTTTCATGGAAAGATGGAGCGTCTCATGCGAGACGAGACCTATAACTTCGTTGACGGCAAACGAAGCTACTACGACATCTACAAGGCGGTGCGCGCCGAATCGCTGGCCCACGGAGAGTGGTATTACGGCACCGTCTCCCTCGCCGATGTCGTTGCTTTGCTCGATGCCGCTGTGGAAGCGGGCGTGCTGGACCTGAGTAGGTAGGCGGTCCGGCCGGGGATGATCCAAGTTGTTGGATCCCGGATCCATATCGTTGGATTGCAAAAATGCAATTTCTGATGCAAATGCACAATTTTTTTGTGAAATAGTTCAGTTTTTGTGATTGAAATGCATCGAAATGGATTGGCATCCAAATTGCAATTTTTGCATGATAGGTGGTTGTTTATTCATAAAGAGGTTTCATCTTTGAAGTATATGGTCCCATTCGATACTCCCGACCATACTCCTCGAGCTTTTTCTGAAACACCCGGGATACACACCCTGCCACCTCGTGCTTAGTAACCGTCTGCAAGGAGGGAATTCATGAGACTGAAGATTTCATTAGCAGCGCTGCTGATCATGACGATGGTCGCCTTACCGGCAGTCGCTCAGGAGCAACGCGGAGCGATCCAAGGCTCGGTCGTTGACGAAACCGGTGCGGTACTGCCGGGTGCCACCGTGGAGGCGCGAAGCGCCAGAATGGCGGGTGTGCAAACGGCGGTGACCAACGAAAATGGATCCTACCGTTTCCCCGCACTACCGCCCGGAGATTACGAGCTCACGGCCACCATGCCGGGATTCAACAACTACACCGTTTCCAACGTAAGCTTGAGTCTCGGCCAGCTTCTGACCATCGATATGATCATGTCGCTCGCCGGCATGTCGGAAACGGTCACGGTTACGGGAGAGTCTCCCTTGATCGACACCAAACAAAGTGCTTCGTTTGCCAACATCGACACGGAGTTGATCGATCGCCTGCCCAAGGACCGAGACTTCACTGCCCTGGTGACCATCGCCCCCGGTGCCAACCAGGAAGAAAAAGCAGCGGGGATCTCCATCGACGGAGCGGCCGCCTCGGAGAATCGCTACATCATCGACGGCATCGACACCACCGATCTGTTCGATGGCAGACCGGCCAAGCAAATGATCACCGACCATCTCGATGAAGTGCAGGTTAAATCAAGCGGCTACAACGCCGAGTACGGCGGCGCCACGGGCGGCGTGATCAACGTGATCACCAAATCCGGCACGAATACCTCCGAGGCAGCGTTCTCGCTTACTTCGTCAATGATGCTCTGGTAGCGGACCCGAGACAGTCCTTGCGCCTGAGTCCCGAGAGTGATGATGTTGCCGAATACATCCAATATGATGAGGATGGTTATCGGCGCGTCGAGCCGGGCTTCACCTTCGGCGGTCCGATCGTTTCGGACCGAGCGTGGTTCTTCGCCAGCTACATCCCCACGTTCGAGAAAACCTCGCGGGACATTGACTTCCTAACGGGTGGCGTGTCCGGGAGCTACTCCTCGACGGAACGAGTCAACTACTTCACCGGCAACGCCTCGGGTCAATTCTCCGACTCGGTGCGAGGCAGGTTCTCCTTGACACTCAACCCGAAATCGATCCGGGGTCAGCTGCCGAATCTGGCTGGGGATCAAGATCCGAATAGCGACTTCCAGGCGTTGGGTGAAGACCGGCCGAACCGCTCCGTAGCCGCCAACGTAGATTGGACTCCTACCGAGAGTACGTACGTCAACGTGCGCGGCGGCCACTTCGCTTACGATCTCAACGAATTGGGCCGACCGGAGGAAATCTACTATCGAATGTACGGCTCGAACGGCAGCGCTTATCCTGAGACTCCAATCGAGCTGCAGCGCCCGAATGGTTGGAGTATCCATCCCCTCCAACCGAGCCTATCACTACAACGCACTTTCTCGATGGCAGCTGCACGGTGACGTGACTTACTATATGGAAGCGTCAGGCCAGCATACATTCAAAGCCGGTTTTCAGTACGATCGCCCCGAAAACGATGTATTCCGCGAGAACCTGGCGCCTGAAATCAATATTTACTGGGACCGCACTCGAACAACGACCAACCAAGAGCGGGTGCGCGGGACTTACGGTTACTACTTGGCGAGGCAGCGCCAGACGACGGGTAACATCCACAGCAATGACATGGCCTTCTTCTTCCAGGATAGCTGGACCATCGCCAACAAGCTCACCTTGAACCTCGGCATCCGGACGGAAAGCCAAACCATTCCTTCCTACACACCGGAAGGGCGAGGACATCAAGTTCGGCTTCGGGGACAGGCTTTCACCGCGTCTCGGATTTGCCTACGATTTGAATGGCAAGACGAAATTCTACGGGAGTTTCGGCAACTTCTTCGACAGCATGAAGCTCAATTTGCCGCGGGGCTTGTTCGGCGGAGAAAAGTCGAAAACCTACGTCTTCGGTCTCGAGACCTTGAACTGGGCCACTCTGGGGACCGATGGTTGTGTGCCCCCATCGACGCTGGACAAAGTCGAGAATCCCACATGCCCTGGGGAATTCCTCGACTATTACGACTCTCGATTCCCCTCGAATGACCCGAACGATCCTCTTTTGGACCCGGATATCAAACCGATGGAGTCGCGCGAGTGGACCTTTGGGTTCGAGCATGAGCTCACTCCCCGCACTTCGGTGGGAGTCCGCTACGTTCACAAGGAGCTCGTGCGAACCATCGAAGACGTGGGAAAGATCGTTCCCGGATTCGGTGAGCAGTACTACATTGCCAACCCGGGATTCGGTTTAGCGGAGTACACGGTCGGTGAGGAGTATCCGGCCCAGCCGAAGGCCCAACGGGACTATGACGGCCTCGAGTTCCGGTTTCGCCGGCGGTTCGCGGACCGCTGGGCCATCAACACGAGCTACCTCTGGAGCCGTCTCTATGGCAACTACGCGGGTCTTTCCAACTCGGACGAGATCCAGACTGCTGAAGGTGGCGCCCGTCCCCAGGGGGAAGGTCGATCCAGCCCGAACACGAACCGAGTCTTCGATAACATCGCCATGGCTTTCGACCAGAACGCCACAACCGGTGATCGGCCGCCTGGGTACCGATCGTCCTCATCAGTTCAAGCTGCAGGGTTCCTACAGCTTAGATTTCGGCCTGAACTTTGGGCTCTCGGGATTCGTCGCCAGCGGCACCCCGATCAGCCGGGAAGGCACCGTGCGGCGCGTATCGAACTTCTACCTGGGTCGGCTGAGCGACGGACGGACGCCGCTGTACTCAAATTGGAACCTCCTCATAAACCAGCGGATTCCTCTGGGCCGCGGGAACCTGGAGCTCAGGCTCAACATCACCAACCTCTTCAATCAGAAGACGGTGACGACCGTCTGGGCCCGGGAACAGCAGGATGACATCGCGATGGATCTAGATACGTTCTTCGCGGGATTCGATGTGCAGCAGCAGATTCGAGGAGCAGGGCATCAAGCGCGATCCCCGTTTTCTGCAACCTTTGTTCTACCAGTCCCCAAGAGCGGTTCGCATCGGAATCGTCTACCAATTCTAATCACGTAGGCGACGGAAGACGGTAGCTAGTTTTCAGGCCTTGCGGGGCGATTGAGCCGCCCCGCAAGGCCTTCCTTTTTAATAGGGCGCCCGCCGATTGTTCTCCGGTACGTTCCAAAAGTCCTCGAGTAGTCTTTGATGAATCTTCGAACCTTGGTTGTTCAGGAACGACCAGGCTTGCTCGAGAAGCTCGGTCCTCCGGCTGTATTGAGCGACGATGCGATACTGGTTGGCCGCCTGTTCCTTTTTGCCATACTTAATATAGAGCTGGGCCAGTAGAGCTCGAGCGCGCATCCGGTACTCCCAATCGTCCCGGGCGGCCAGTACCAAAGCTCGTTCGAGACATCCATCGCCTCGCTTGCCTTGTCCGACTCGCTCAACATGCGAGCCCATTGGTACGCGAAAACAATGGATTCGGCAGATTCGTGGGCCTCGCGAACCAACGTTGCGGCTTTCTGTTTGGCCTCCGGATCTTCCTTGATAACCCGCCGTGCTTCGTCGAGTTTCTGCCAGCCCCGGGCCGTACTCTCGGTCCAGGTATGTAGGTCGGGAGAGGGGGGAAAAACGAGAATCTTGGATTCTTCCCCTTGGCTCAGTCGGGTCTCATGGGTCTTCAGATGAACGACTCCTGCTTGCTTCTCGAGCCAAGGGCCGATAGGTCCCAGCGAACGCGGTAGATCGAGAAAACCCTCCAAGCGATAGTGCATAGGAATCGTAACGGATGGTTGGAGCGCCTTGCGTATGGCAGCGATCTCGTCGGAAGTGAGGATGTGATCCTGCCCATCGGCGGGGATCATGAGCACGTCAACGCGGTCGAGCTCCTGCAGGGTGGTATCGATTAAAGGACCGTTGTCTCCAAGATGAGCGATCCCCATCCCTCCTGTTTCCAAGAGCCAGATCACGTTGCTTTGTTCGAAATCTTTACCATAGGGACCGGCGTGGCCGCCGGTGATTCCCCTGATCGTTACATCTCCAACCTGGTAATGACCGGGCCGGCGGAAAACGGGAACCGAATCGCCCCAATAGTAAGTTGCGTCATGGTCGTAGTGAGGATGGGTGACGAGAACCGCATGCGCTTCGACCGACTCTGGGAACCGGTAACCGAGCCAGCGGTTGGAGTTGAAAGGATCGATGACCATCCGAATTCCTTGTGGTGATTCGATCACGAAGCAGGCATGCCCGATGTACTCGATGCCCACCTGGGCGAAGACGTCTCGTGACGATAGAGCAAGGACGAGAACACTCAGTAGCGAAAGCGTCTTTCTCATGACGCCACACTACCATAGCGGTTGCGAGGATCTGTAAGCTGGATTTCAAAGGTGATTGACCTCTCCCGCGGGAGCGTGCTAGCGTTTCCGCAATGAAACGCTCGATTACCGTCATTGGCGTTCCTCTGGACCTCGGCGCCGGACGCCGAGGGGTGGATATGGGACCTTCGGCGCTACGCGTGGCCGATGTAGATGGGAAGTTCCGCAAACTCGGGTACGAAGTAGAAGACGCGGGTGATATTTTTGTCTGCATCGCTGAGACGAAGGCCCCCGGAAATCCACAGCTCAAGTACCTCGAGGAAATCAAAGACACTTGTGAAGCCTTGCGAGACCTCGTCGGAAAGTGCCTCGAGAAGGCGCAAATTCCGGTGGTTCTGGGTGGGGATCATTCCATCGCCATGGGGACAATCGCCGGAGTGTCGAGGTACCACGCGTCGAGGAACGAGAAAGTGGGGCTCGTGTGGTTCGATGCTCACGGTGACGCCAACACTCCTGAGACCACACCCTCAGGTAACATTCATGGAATGCCGATGGCCGTTTCCCTTGGGCTCGGTGCCCGGAAGCTCGTGAGCATGGCCGGACCCGTCCCTATGATCGAGGGGGCGCGTGCCGCCATTGTGGGACTGCGCGATGTGGACCACGATGAGCGGGCCAACGTGCACGCGACGGGGATCGGAGCGTTTACAATGAGAGATATCGATGAGCGTGGGATGCGCGACGTCATGAAAGAAGCCATTCGACGCGCCACCTCGGGAACGGCGGGCATCCATGTCAGCATCGATCTCGACGGGATCGACCCGGACTTTGCCCCTGGAGTCGGTACTCCGTCTCCCGGAGGGATCACGTATCGTGAAGCACATCTGGCCATGGAGATGCTTGCGGATACGGGTAAGGTCCTCTCTGTGGAAATCGTCGAGATCAATCCTATCCTCGACCGTCGCAATACCACGGCTCAGCTCGGGGTCGAGCTCCTGACCTCTCTCCTCGGCAAGAAGATCCTGTAAATCCCTTTACGGCCCGAGCCTTAACTGTGAGCTCGCCCGTTGAATCGCCTGTGGACGGCCCCACCGGATAGGTGGTAAAATATGGATTAGAAAGCCCAAAAACAATCAAAATTCCCTTGGATCGAGCCCATGGTCGAGATCAACCAATCTGAACGTATCGTTCGCGCAAAAATCGTCTATTACGGTCCCGCGGCGGGAGGGAAGACCACAAACCTCTTGGAGCTAGCCCGTCGCGCCGACGCGGATCGCCGGGGTCAGATGATCTCGGTCAACACCACGCAAGAGAGAACTCTGCTTCTCGACTTGGTGGCTGTGGATATGCCCGCGTTCCGTAACTTCGAGATGCGGTTTCAGATCATTGCTGTGCCCGGACAAAAGATGTACGCCGCCAGCCGTCGCTTTTTGTTGACCGGAGCCGATGCAGTGGTCTTCGTGGCCAATTCCGCCGCCGACCGGTGGGAAGAGACGCTCGAGAGCATGAAGGAAATGAACGAGTTCCTCGTGGCTCAAAAAATCGATCCTATGAGTGTCCCCGTCGTCTTCCAATACAACAAGCAGGACCTTCCCGAGGTGACGCCCTTCGAAGCGATGGACCGCACTCTGAACGCGCGCCACTCCGACAGTGTCCCTGCGGTCGCGTCCGCAGGTACCGGCGTGATGGAAACCTTTTCGGCCGCTTTGAAGCGCACGATCGACGACCTCTGCGAGCGCTTCGATCTCGGGAAAGGGATCGATGGCGGTCCGAGCGTCGAAGAGTGGGCACTGAAGACGATGCAGATGGTCTTCGGCTGGCCGGAGTCTGACGCATCGTCGGAGATGAAGACCGAGGATACTGCGGAAGAGTCTGGGCTCGAAGCTGCGCCGTCCACAGAAGAAGCTGTGGAAGATGAGGGGGTCGAATCCGAGTCCGCCCCGACATACGTAGATGAAGAAGAGGAAGTCACACAAGCCGTTATGGACGCTCCCCCCAAGGAGCTCGGGCGAATGGCGGTGAATGTTCGTGGCGCCGGACCTACCGCGGAGTCGAGAGTGACGTCTGCCACTTCGTCACCGACACCGGAGGAAGCCGCGGAATCACTCGTGGCGAGTTATGTTGAAGCTGCAGCGCAACTCTCTGACGCTCTGGAGGAAAAACGCCAGAAGCACGATGCGACCAAACGCCGACTGGCGGAGTTGAGTGCTCCCATCGACGCGGCTCAAGCCTTGCTGCGAGGAGAATCCGGCCGAGGACGTGTTGCAGATGGTTCTTGAACGGATCGGCAAGGGGCTTGGGTCGGAAGTAGGCTCTCTCTCCTTGGTCCGGCCTGACGGAACCCTAAGTATGGTGGTTTCGAAAAATCTGGAGACGGACCCCATTTTCGACATCGAAGACGACGATGGTAAACCCATTCCGGATACTTTGATGGCCGAAACCGAGCCCGTCGTCTTCAAACGAGGTGACCCGGGTCCTCTCAATGCGGCACTCGAGAAACTCGGCAGTGACTATGCGTCTCTCGCCGCCATTCCTATTCGCACGCACGCGCGCGCTCTGGGGTTGGTCTGCTTTTATTTACCTCAAGAGTCGGCGGCTCCCAGTCCGGAGTCCATGCCTCACTTGAGCCGACTCGGTCAAGGGCTATCCCTGGCGCTCGGAATCGCTTCCGTCAACATTGCGTCCGAGCGATTGCAGAACGTCGAAAAGGCGGCCCTTGTCGGCCACCTTGCCGAACAGGCCATGCGGGAGATCGGTGAGCCCATCGACAATCTCATGAAGAGCGTCGGGAACACCCTTTCGCAAGCTCCGACGGGAATGATGGATACGAGCCGTCTCTTGCAAGAGCTCTTTGCAGTCGGTGATGACCTGGTTCAAGCACAAGTGCTCCGAGAAGGCTTCTTGCACTTTCTGTCCGGGAGACTTCCCAATCAGGGGGAGACTTCTCTCGAGAACCTCTTCAAACGGATCAGCGCAGACTACGAAGAACCTTTGCGACGAACGGGAATCGAGCTACTCACCAATAGGCACCCCGATGCCGTCAATGTACTTGCAGATGATTTCTTGTTGCGCAGTGCGCTACTAGCCCTCATCGAAAACTCTCGCAGCTACTTGGCCGGGTACGACGGAGGCGTGATCGGTGTCGCCGCAGAGCCCTTGGATGCCGACCGCGTCCGTATTGCCGTGTCGGACAACACGGGCACTTTGAGAGCCGGAGAGAGCGCCTCGATTCCCGACTATCTGGCCTGGTCACTCGACCGGCGTGTCCGGGGATTCGGACTCACTTTAGCCCAAAAGGTCGTCGAGCACTTCAAGGGTGAGTGGCACATGTCGGCGGACGGCGAACAAGGAAACGAGATCTCTCTGACCTTTCCTTGCTCAAATGGAGTTGGATCGGAGCCAGGGAAGTAGAAGACGAACCCACCGAATCCTAGCCAAGGGGGAGTGACTGTGTTGGAGCCCCTTGGCAAGGGAAGTCAGAAGTCAGAATACAGAATACAGAAGGTGGCGGCGGCTGCGCCGCATTTCGGAATTCATTAACTTTGACCACCTGTCCTTGGCCGAAGTCTGAGAGATAAATTCTCAGACTCGAGGAAGTAGAATCTAAGAGCCTTTGTCCTCTCCGCAAGCTGGCCAAGCCATGCCTGGAAACTCCGGATGACGGCGGCGGGAGCCGTCCTCAAATTCCCTTCTGTCTCCTGTATTCAGTATTCTGTATTCTTTCTTGGCTAGTTCATTCGAACTAGTTTTTCCTGCGCCTCTTCCTTCTGCAGCTGTTTATTTAATTGATAAATAAAGGTTTATTGTTCTGTTGACTTCTCATCACGTGGTCACTATTATATATGCGACCAAAATGGTCGGATATTAGACATGCTAAAGCTATCTAAGAAAGTCGATTACGGGTTCATCGCCCTCATGCACCTGGCCCGTTGTGACGAGGATTCGTCCTGGAGTGCCAGAGAGATTGCGGAATCCTACGATATTCCGTCCGGCCTCTTGGCCAAGGTGCTCCAGAAGCTGGGGCGAAAAGGACTGGTGTTGTCTCACCAAGGCACGAAGGGCGGGTACAAGCTGGGACGCGGGGCCGACCAGATCAAGGCTCTCGAAGTCGTGGAGGCCATCGAAGGGCCGGTATCGCTGGCGCAGTGCTTCAACGGTGAGAATCCCTGCTTACAGTTCGAGAAGTGCAATTTAAAAAGCCCCCTGCAGCGGCTCAACGATATCGTCATCCAGATTTTATCGCAGGTAAGCCTTGCTCAGTTGGTCGAGGAAGATCTCGAGGCCGTCCATCCCGGATCGAAGCCGTCCGAGAAAGCCGGGCTCGACTTTTTAGCCGTCATTAATTAGAGGAGTGATATGAGCGCCTCAGACAATATACGGGAACTCGTTGACCAAGAATACAAATATGGTTTCGTCACCGATATCGAGACGGATTCCGTCCCCAAAGGGCTCAACGAGGGCGTCATCAGATTGATCTCGGAGAAGAAGGGCGAGCCTCAGTGGATGCTCGATTGGCGGCTCAAGTCTACCGGCTATTGGAAGAAGATGACGGAGCCGCGGTGGGCCAAGGTCGAGTATCCGGAGATCGATTACCAGGACATCATCTATTATTCAGCGCCCAAGCAGAAGGTCGCTCCCAAGAGCCTCGAGGAAGTGGATCCGGAGCTGCTGAAAATGTACGAAAAGCTGGGCATCCCTCTGCAAGAGCAGGGAACGGCTGTCCGGCGTGGCGGTCGATGCCGTCTTTGACAGCGTCTCGGTCGCCACCACGTTCAAGGAGAAGCTGGCCGAGCTGGGCATCATCTTCTGCTAGCTTTTCAGAAGCGCTCAAGGAGCATCCCGACCTCGTTCGGAAATATCTGGGAACGGTCGTGCCCTATACGGACAACTTCTTCGCAACATTGAACTCTGCCGTCTTCAGCGACGGTTCTTTTGTTTATATACCGAAGGGCGTTCGCTGCCCCATGGAGCTTTCCACCTATTTCCGTATCAACGCATCGCAATACCGGACAGTTCGAGCGGACCCTTATCGTGGCCGACGAGGGCAGCTACGTGAGCTATCTGGAGGGTTGCACCGCGCCCATGCGCGATGAGAACCAGTTGCATGCGGCGGTGGTCGAGCTTGTTGCTCTCGACGACGCCGAGATCAAGTACTCCACCGTCCAGAACTGGTATCCGGGGGACAAGGAAGGCAAGGGCGGCATCTACAACTTCGTTACGAAGCGCGGCAAATGCGCCGGTATCAACTCGAAGATCTCCTGGACTCAGGTGGAGACCGGGCTCTGCCATCACCTGGAAGTATCCGGGCTGCATCCTCCAGGGTGACAACTCGGTGGGAGAGTTCTACTCCGTGGCTTTGACCAACAACTACCAGCAGGCGGATACGGGCACGAAGATGATCCATATCGGCAAGAACACGAGCAGCACGATCATCTCCAAGGGGATTTCGGCCGGTCTCGGGCAGAACACCTACCGCGGGATGGTCAAGATCTTGAAGGGAGCAGCGGGCGCACGGAACTTTTCGCAGTGTGACTCCCTTTTGATCGGAGACAAGTGCGGCGCTCATACGTTCCCCTATATCGAAGTGAAGAATCCCAGTGCACAGATGGAGCACGAAGCCTCGACCTCCAAGATCGGCGAGGACCAGCTCTTTTACTGTAACCAACGCGGCATCTCGACCGAAGATGCCGTATCCATGATTGTCAACGGCTTCTGCAAGGAAGTGCTCCGAGAGCTGCCGATGGAGTTTGCGGTGGAAGCCCAGAAGCTTCTTGGAGTGAGCCTCGAAGGCAGCGTCGGCTAGAGGGAGGAAAACCGAAGTGACCCCGATGCTACAAGTTAAAAACCTGCATGCCCGAGTGGAAGAGAAAGACATACTCAAGGGAATCGACCTCGAAGTGAACGCGGGTGAGATCCACGCCATCATGGGACCCAACGCCTCCGGCAAAAGCACCTTGTCGAACGTGCTCACCGGCCGGGACGTTTATTCAGTCACCGAAGGCGAAGTCCTATTCGAAGGAAAGATCTGCTCGAGATGCCCCCGGAGGACCGAGCGCGGGAGGGAATCTTTCTGGCATTTCAATACCCGGTCGAGATTCCGGGCGTCAACAATACTTACTTTTTAAAAGCGGCGCTCAACGCGGTTCGCAAGCATCGCGGCGAAGAAGAGCTCGACGCCATGGATTTCCTCGCCCTCGTCAAGGAAAAGATGAAGCTCGTGGAACTGGACGAAGGGCTCATCACCCGGTCGGTGAACGAAGGTTTTTCGGGCGGCGAGAAGAAGCGAAACGAGATCTTCCAGATGGCGGTGCTCGAGCCCAAGCTGGCGATCTTGGACGAGACCGATTCGGGCCTGGATATCGATGCGCTCAAGATCGTGGCCGACGGCGTCAACGCCCTTCGCGGTGAGAACCGGGCCATGGTGTTGATTACGCACTATCAACGGCTTCTGAACTATATCGTTCCCGATTTCGTGCACGTTCTCTCCGGCGGGCGCATCGTCAAATCCGGAGGCAAAGAGTTGGCCCACGAGCTCGAGGCAAAGGGCTATGGCTGGCTCGAGGAAACCGTGAGCCAACCGAGCGCGTGAGTGAACGTGATGACCGATATTGCTGAAGAGACCGGAAGCTACCGTTCCCAATTCGACCAATTCGAGCAGTCACTGGGGAACCATGTGAAATCCTGGCCCCATCCGCTCCGGAGAGCTTCTTTGGAACGTTTCGCCGAGCAAGGATTTCCCAAAACCCACATGGAAGAGTGGCGGTTCACCAGCGTGGCTTCTCTTGTCGGCGACGCCTTTCGACCTCGCCCCGGCAACTCCTCGAGACGTGACGGACGCTGAAGTCGATCGTTTCACCCTTGGGGAATGGAAACGGAGCCGGATCGTTTTCACCAACGGACGTTTCTCCCCCGGCCTGTCCTCGCTTCGTTCGCTACCGGATGGGGTCATTGTGGGTAGTCTGGCCGAGGCCATGGTGGAGCACCGAGATCTCGTGGAGCCTCACCTGGGGCGATATGCCGATTCCGAAGCGAGCGCTTTCACCGCTCTCAATTCGGCGTTTCTTGCCGACGGCGCCTTTGTCTATTTACCTCGAAATTGCGTTGTCGAGGACGCCATCCATCTTCTGTTTTACTCACGGATAAACGGCAGTGCGACCGTCTCCCACCCGCGAAATCTGATTGTAGCCGAAGCCGGAAGCCAGGCGAAGATTGTGGAGAGCTACGTCGGCGTGGAAAAGCAGATTTATTTCACTAACGCCGTGACGGAAGTCGTAGCCGGTGAAAACACGGTTTTGGATCACTATAAGCTCCAGAGGGAGTCTCGACGGGCATTCCATACGGCGACCCTTCAATTCCATCAGGAGCGTAACGCCAGTCTTTCCACGCATTCCATTTCCCTCGGAGGCGGTCTGGTGCGTAACGACATCAACGCGATTCTGGATGGAGATGGAGGCGAGTGTACTCTAAATGGAATTTATGTCGCGGGAATGGGGCAGCACGTGGATCACCACACTTCAATCGATCACGCCCAGCCGCATTGCAGCAGCCGCGAGCTCTACAAGGGTATCCTGGATGACGACGCGCAGGCGGTCTTCAACGGCAGAATCAAAGTTCGGCCCGACGCACAGAAGACCGACTCCCAGCAATCGAACAAGAACCTTCTTCTGTCCGATGAGGCTGTGGTCAATACCAACCCGCAGCTCGAGATCTACGCGGACGACGTCAAATGCGCCCATGGAGCCACCATCGGCCAGCTCGACGCGGACGCTCTTTTCTATCTCCGCTCTCGTGGTATCGATGAGGAGGCGGCGCGCAGTCTCTTGGTCCACGGATTTCTCTCGGACGTGAGCAGCCGGTTCAAGATCGCTGCGGTTCGATCCGCGGTGGAGTGTATTCTGATGACCGACCTGCCGTAAGGCAGCATGTTTCAAAAGGGGTTTGCATGAGTGCGACCAGTCATTCGACGGCGGTAGGAGTTGGTACGAAACCAGCAAATGAAAAAAATGAAAACTTCTTCGACCTGGATAGGATTCGTAACGATTTCCCTATTTTGAAGCAGAAGGTGCACGGCAAACCGCTCGTCTACCTGGATAACGCCGCGAGTGCCCCCAAGCCCCAAAAAGTCATCGATAGGATAAGCCGTTTCTACGCCGAGGACTATTCGAACATCCACCGCGGCGTCTACGAGCTGAGCCAACGATCCACCCATGCCTACGAGGACACGCGGGTCAAGATACGGCGATTCATCAACGCGGCTTCGGAGAACGAGATCATCTTTGTCCGGGGGACCACGGAAGCGGTCAATCTGGTCGCCAGCAGTTTCGGGCGAACCTACATCAAGGCGGGAGACGAGATCGTTGTCACCATGATGGAGCACCACGCCAACATCGTGCCTTGGCAACTCTTGTGCAAGGCGGTGGGCTGCCGGCTACGGGTTGCGTCCATTGACGGGCGCGGCGATCTGGAGCTCGAAGAGCTTGAAAAACTCTTGTGCGACAAAACGCGACTCGTGGCGGTTGCGCATGTGTCGAATGCTCTCGGTACGGTCAATCCCGTGCGGCGAATCATCGCGATGGCCCATCAGCGGGAGATCCCAGTACTCCTCGACGGCGCCCAGGCGGTTCCGCACTCCAAGGTGGACGTACGGGATCTCGGACTGTGATTTTTATTGTTTTTCCGGGCACAAGATGTACGGACCGTCCGGGGTCGGCGTTCTTTACGGAAAAGAGGCCCTGCTCGATGCCATGCCCCCCTACCAGGGCGGCGGCGACATGATCAGCTCGGTCACCTTCGAGAAGACCACTTACAACCGGCTTCCCTACAAGTTCGAGGCCGGCACTCCCAACATCGCGGGAGTGGTGGGACTCGGTGCGGCGGTCGACTACCTCAATGAGATTGGGGTGGAGGCCGTGGCCCGTCACGAGAATGAAATACTGACCTATGCCACCGAGAAGCTGCTCGAGATTCCGGGGCTAACCATCGTAGGCCAAGCCCGCCAGAAGGCCGGCGTACTTTCTTTCGTCTACGAAGGTATTCACCCCCACGACATCGGAACGATTTTGGACAAGGAAGGGATCGCGGTTCGCACCGGGCATCATTGTGCGCAGCCGGTTATGGAGTTCTTCGGCGTCCCGGCAACGGCCCGCGCCTCCCTCGCCGTTTTCAACAACCGCGAGGACGTCGATGCACTGGTGAAGGGGATCCACAAGGTCATCGAGGTTTTCCGCTGATGCACGATCTACGCAGAGCTCTATCAGGAGCTCATCCTCGATCACAGCAAGCAGCCTCGCAACTTCCGTGAGCTCGACGACGCCAGCAACCGGGCCAAGGGAAACAATCCTCTCTGTGGAGATCAGATCGATATCTACCTGAAGCTCGAAAACGATGTCATAGCCGATATCTGTTTTCATGGGGTTGGATGCGCGATCTCTACCGCGTCCGCATCCATGATGACGGAAACACTGAGAGGCAAGACGAAAACGGAAGTGCAGGAGCTCTTCGAACAATTCCAAGATGTGGTGACAGGAAAAGATGAGTCCTCAGCGGCATCGAAGGCGCTGGGGAAACTGGTCGTGTTCGCCGGCGTTCGAGAGTTTCCCATTCGCGTCAAATGCGCGACGCTGGCCTGGCACACGGTTCGTGCCGCCCTCGACAACGATAAAGATAAAGAAGCTGTAACGACCGAATGATCACGGTTTGGAGATTATTCTATGAATGATACTGCCCCAGAAAACCCCATATCTGAATCCGTATCGTCGGGCGACCTCAAGAGCAAAGTCATCGAGGTCATAGAAACTTGCTATGACCCCGAGATCCCCATCAATATTTATGAGCTCGGGCTCATTTACAAGATCGACATCGATCCTTCGAGTGACGTGGTTATCACGATGACCTTGACCTCTCCCGCCTGTCCCGTGGCCGGCTCCCTTCCGCCCGAGGTCGAGAACAAGGTTGCCGCCATCGACGGCGTTTCGAGCGCCCGTGTGGAGCTTGTTTGGGATCCGCCCTGGACTCCCGATCGTATGACGGAAGCCGCCCGGCTGCAGCTTGGGATGCTTTAGAAATAGGCAGTCAGTAGTCAGAAGATCTACGCAAATTACTGGAAAAACAGGGACAGGTCCGTTTTTGGTGGACCGTTGTCTTTGCCAAAAAGGGACCTGTCCCCGTTTTTCCTGCATGTGCATATATATTTAGCAACAAAACTCTCCAAAAGAAATAAATGGATGTGGACACTTTTTCTTTTAGCCGGCGGACCCATCGCCGCATGTGTCTATTTAGCCTCGATAGGTAGCAGATCGAACGAATGCGAATGAGCCCTGGTTCCTACCTCGTCTTGTCAAAATTGCTGAATTTACCTTTTGTGAAATCGTTTGTGTAAGCACACCTCGCCTGTTGCAGTGAACTGATTTTCGATTATTTGGTGTCTACGGGGCCGCGTTGTCTCGAAAAAGCGCGGGCGGATCGGACCCACTTGGAGTTTCGTCGCTTTGCGGAGTCTCTCGGGTGGTTTCTGAAGCGATGAAGATCTCGCTCTTGAATGCAAACGTTTGCATGGACTCCTGTGCAAACGTTTGCACAGATTCATCGATTTCATCTCGTTGCTCCGGTTCCGACGCTTCGCGAATCGTACGGTCTTTGTCTTCGAGCGATCGAAGAAAGCCTTCCTTCATCCGCCGCATGGCGGCCACCATGACTTCGGGCTGACTCCATTCCACCTTGTCGGGCGCACGGCCTTTCACCGATATGACCCCGGAATGCAGCATGCGATGATGAAGGGCACAAACGGTGAGCTGATTCGACGGGGCGTCTCGCTCGGCACGTGTTTTCGTGCCGAAGCGGTTTCGGAACTCGATGTGATGGGGATGTAAACCCGAACGTGCTCCGCAACCGGGGTAGACACATTGATACGAATCGCGTTCTAGAATCTCCATCCAGCCCGGTGGGCATCGGTAGTTCAAGACCGCCGAGGGCAGATCGTCATTGTCGGGGCATAAGCGCCTCTCGATTTGGAAGACTTCTTCTTCGGTGAGGTCTTCTGCTGAGCTCAGATCGTCTGAGCCCCCATTTCTCGCATTCTCTGCAGTTTCCTCAACAAGCCTCACATGCCGATTCGCCTCGTAGGCCCAGGTTCCAAGAAACTCACCAATCATGAATTCCAAGCACTGCATCTGGCTATGCTGTGCTCCGGTGGACATCCGACAGACCTCGATGGCGAAGTCCCAAAGCTCAGCCATTTCCTCGGTCATCCAAAGTTTCACGGGCCTGCCGTTGGTCTTGCGGCGTCTGGCCATCTCTTCGAGATCCCGCACCGAAAGTTCCCCTGCCTTTTCAATCCACTCTTCTTCCGTCTCAGGGTCCGCCAAACGTGCGATCTGATAGGCTTTGGTCCAACCAATCTCGCCGTCTTCGAGCGCTTTCAGAAGTTTGGGCAACCGTTCCAATGAATGGGCCAAAGCCAGGAAGTAGTGCGTCTTCCGGCTGGAGTATCCGAATCGGGCTGATGCGTAGTCCCACACGTCCTTGTAGCCGAATTTTTCGTAGCCTCGGCGCCGGCTCATCTCGAGCAGGTAAAAGCAGATGAGACGTTCGGACCGCTGGTTGTCCACGACGGCCTCGGCGAGCTTCTCGTCGAGCTCGACGGCAGAGAGACCTTCACATTCCGGAATGACTTTACGCGACATGGAATACCTCCTTAGAAGCAGCACAGTTTCGGTTTCTGGTTCTTCTGTGGAGGGTGTGAGGCATATATTATAGGAATAAAAAAGCTATGTCAAGTGTATATACATACTAAGGCCTTTGTTTTCAGTTGGATAGGCACCAAAAAAACATGAAATCCGGAAAAGGAGAGGCTCTAAATCATAGAAATTAAAGGAGAAACAGACTCACGCCGAATGAGTTTTTCGTGAAAAGTGATTTTTTTTGTGAGTTGAACTTTAGGGCGATCGCCAGGCCTGAGCTTTGGCCTACCCCGATTGACGTTCCCCGCCTCGCCTATTACAGTCGACGTGGTGGCCAGCATTTCCTTTTAGAGGGAGGTTGAAGCGATGCGTTCTATTGGGTTCTTGCTCGTTGCAGCAGTGTTCTTCGCGTTTGTCCTGGCGCCCGCCTCCGCGGAAGATCTCAAGCCGGTCAAAAAGGTGGAGTATAACGAGAAGCAGCTCGTCAAACAGGCTGCTCTTGCTTACATCGTTGAACCGGGTGCCGGAGATCCACCCTACCGAATCGATCCGGACGGTAACCTCATGGTTCTGCCTGGAACAGGTAGCATCACATACAATTTTCGATCCGGTGACTCAGCCATCGATTTAGCCGGTGATCATGTCGAGCCGGCTGTGAGTACCTACAATCTTGGAAGTTCCGGAGGGCGCTCGAGCAGCGAGAGTCGTGGACTCAACACGCTGGCTTGCATCGGCAATCGGGTCAAGGTCATCACCGGCGACGCCAAGGGTGCCGAGGGTCGAGTTATCGGCAAGCACGGGGGCGCCGAGCACGTCATGGTTGACTTCGCTTCGGACGAGGTTTTCGACCAGTTGATCGTCGGTGAAAAGATGCAGGTCTATACGCACGGCGTGGGACTCGAGCTTCTGAACGTTGAGGGCGTTGAAGCCATGAACATGAGTCCGTACCTCATGGAAAAGTTGACCGAGCTGGGAATGGGTGTGACGGACGACGGAAAGCTCCGCATTCCCGTCGCGAGAAAAGTGCCGGCCATGATCATGGGATCGGGTCTCGGACGTAATCACGTCTACCGGGGCGACTATGACATTCAGCTCTTCGACGAAAAGGTCAACAAGGAATACGGGTTGGACAAGCTCCGTTTTGGAGACGTGGTCGCGCTCGTTGACGCCGACAACACCTACGGCCGTATTTATCGGACCGGTGCTATCTCCATCGGTGTCATCGCCCACAGTATTTGCCATGGTGCCGGGCACGGACCGGGCGTGACGACCCTGTTCTCCTCGGCGACCGGAAACATCGAGTTGGTCGAGGACGGCAACGCCAACCTGGCCCATTTGCTCGAGCTGCGAGAGCTGAAGCAATAAACCGTGATGGGGGGCTGTGGTGGTCCGACACCACAGCTTCCCGCTGCCGTTGCGTGATACTCCAGGCCTACCAAATCCGAATGGCGACGGCACGCCGCCCTACATTACGTTTTGGCGAGCCCCGACGAAGGAGGGGAGCCGTCCTCTTGTTCCATTCTGGGTTCTCGAGTTCTCGAGTTCTCTCTCGCCAGGCACGGCCTGGCCTACACCTGGCGGAAACGGCGGGAGAGTCGGGAACGAGTGCGGCCGAGATACCTGTTCATGATATTGTCACGGTGCAAGAAAACCAGCGGTGGCTGGGAACGTGGGTTGAGGCGTTCAATCTCGCGCTGAAGGGCCGGATCTCTCGGCGCGACGCGCAGGCCGTCGCGAAGGACATCGAGGGCAAGGCTTCGATGGCCGTTCCACGAATAGACCTTCGAGAGATTGAGGTACATCTCGGGATCGGTGGAGGCTTCCTTGATGGCCAATTCGCACAGGACGCGCCCATCCTCAATGTTTCCTTCCGCTAGTGCTACGACGAGTCCGCAGTAAGAGATGTGTCTGGGCTCGCCGCGTCCGTTCTCGAGTAATCGGCGAAAAGCGTTGAGCGAGACCTGTAGATTACCTTCGCGATATGCCTTGAGCGCACGATAGAAAGTTTGATTCCGCGTTCTCAAATCCATGAAGAAGTCCCAACTCTGTGTGCGAGCTTAAGTAAATTCGTGCGAGTCGTCAAGGCTCATCGCCCGGAGCCCGGCCCAACTGTAGTATCATCCATCCTGGTTTGAGCGGGTCTACCGACATCAATAAAAGCGAGTGAGACAGTGCCGAGAATCAAACTGGATCCCCTGGATCACTACTCCTTCGAGACCGAGATCACCGTAAGAACCACCGACCTTAATTTTGCCGGACATCTGGCGAACGACCGTCTTTTGGCCTTGATTCAAGAAGCGAGAGTCGCCTTTTTGGCCAAACACAACTTCACTGAGCTCGATTGCGGCGGCGTGGCTCTCACGATTGCCGACGCGGCTATCGTCTATCGTGGGGAAGCTTTTGCCGGGGACCTATTGAAGTTCGAGGTCGCCGCCGGCGAGCCTACGAGCCACGGGTTTCGACTCTACTATCGGGCGACGCGCATTTCGGATGGTGCCGAGATCGCACTGGTGGAAAACGGCATGGTGTGCTTCGATTACGGGCAGCGAAAAATCCGACCCGTGCCGACGGCGCTGCAGGCCCTACTCGCTGTTTCGTCTTGATCGATTGAAAGCTATTTGGCGGCCGGAATATGAGTCAGTCGCCTCTGAATCCGAATCAGGTCATCGTCGCTGCCGGAAGTGACATCCTTGGTTGGAAATGACCGGATGAGGTCGGAGATATTCTCGGCCCGTTCGTTCGGACTGGGGTGGGTGGCGAAGAATTTCTCGATGGCATTGGGTTTGCCTTCTCGCAAGGCGTCGAGACGCTCGAAAAACGACACCATACCTTCCGGATCGTATCCGGCATCGTAGACGTTTCTCGCGCCCAGACGATCGGCTTCGCGCTCCGCATCCCGGCCGTACTTCATGAAAGCCCCGCTCGCCACCATCTGAGATGCGAGGTTGGCCAACTGGGCGGCTCCCCCGCGACCGCCGAGGAAGGCATCCAGAACCCCGAGTCCCAGGCCCGTCAAGCTGGCACGTTGAACCTGGTCGGAATGGTGTTTGCCCACCACGTGCCCGATCTCATGGGCAAGCACTCCGGCAAGCTCGCTTTCGTTATCGACCGTTTCTATGAGACCGCGGTTTACATAAATGAAGCCGCCGGGAAGGGCGAAAGCGTTGACGTCATCCGTATTGATGACTTTGAAGCGATAGTCGATCTTTTTCCTCTTACAGTGTTCCACTAAACTCTGACCGAGCCGGTCGATGTAGTTCTGCAGCTCGAGATCCCTCAGGATGGGGTAAGTCCTATCAATCTCCCTCGCCATCTGTTGCCCCAGCTTGAGCTCCTGCCCTTCGCTCAGGCCAAACCATTGGGCTTCGGCCGGCGCCGAACCGATCGCGATGACGGCAACGGCTAGGAAATAGGCCAAGGGGACCGACTTCATTCGATGTTGTCTTCGGCTCATGTCGTCTCCTACTTCTCAGGTTAGGCGCGTTCAACTCGAGAATGCAAATCGTCGCGATTTGAGGGGTGAAACTGGCACCGGAGGCTCGATGGGCGTATCCTTACCAACAATTTCAAGGAGGTCTCCAAAATGCGAGAAAAGCCAAACCGAACCTGTACTCGTTGTGGTCCTGTTGCCGTGATGCTCTTGGCCCTTTTCGCCTTGGCGAACCCAGGGCTCACGCAGACGATGGACCCAGAGCTCTATGGGTCTCTTCAGTATCGACATATCGGTCCGCCGGGAAACCGACTGGCCGCTGTGGCCGGGATTCCGGGAGACCCGAACATTTACTATGCGGGCGCCGCGTCCGGCGGTCTTTGGAAAACGACGGACGGCGGTACGCACTGGGAGCCCATCTTCGATGACAAGGAGGTATCGTCGGTCAGCGCTTTGGCCGTCGCGGCTTCCGACCCGAACGTGGTCTGGGCGGGAACGGGAGAAACCTTCATCCGCAGCAATATATCCATAGGAAACGGCATTTATAAGTCCACCGACGCCGGCAAGACCTGGCAGCACATGGGCTTGGAGAAGACGGGCCGCATCGGCCGCATCGTCATCGATCCAGGAAATCCCGACGTCGTTCTTGCCGCCGCCATGGGGCACTGCTATGGCCCTCAGCAGGATCGTGGAGTCTTCCGCACGACCGATGGTGGAAAGACCTGGAAAAAAGTGCTCTACGTGGACGAGGACCACGGCGCGTCGGACATTGCCATGGATCCCGAACAACCCTCGCATTCTTTTTGCCGGAATGTGGAAGCTCGAGATCAAGACCTGGGGTCGATGGAGCGGAAGCTCACCGGCCGAGGGTGGCGGGATTTATCGGTCCGCCGACGGTGGCGTCACCTGGAAGCACCTCGAGGGAAAAGGACTGCCCACGACGACAACCGGCAAGATCGGCCTCGCCATTGCGCCCAGCAATTCCGATCGCGTTTATGCGCTCATCGAAACTTCCGATGGGGAGCCTCGCGAGGGTCGGGAGATGGAAAGCGGTGTTCTGTGGAGCTCGGGTGATGGAGGAGATAGTTGGAAGCTCATCAACCACGACCACATCATGACCCAGCGTCCGCACTACTACACCCGTTGCGCCGTGTCTCCCGATAACGAGAACGAAGTCTATTTCCTCGCTCCACGTGCCACCTTCACACTCGATGGCGGCAAGACTTTGGAACGGTTTCCGGTCGCGGGAGGGGATCACCACGACATGTGGATCGATCCCACCGACCCGAGTCGCATGATCATCGGCAACGACCAGTACGCGTCGATCTCCACCACTCGGGGAAAGACCTGGCGGGGAATCCGGTTGCCCATCGCCCAGATGTACCACGTCGCCGTGGACAACGAAATCCCCTATAACGTGTATGGCAATCGCCAGGACGGCCCGTCCACCCACGGTCCGAGCAACAGCTTGTTCGGCAGCAAGATTCCCGGGGGAGAGTGGCGGCATGTCGGCGCTTGCGAGTGCGGATTCGCCATCCCCGATCCCGAGGATAGCAATATCGTTTGGTCCGGCTGCTTCGCCGCCGGTTTCACGCGATTCGAGCGAGACACGGGCCATGCGCGTGCCGTGGACATCTGGCCCGAGAATTATATGGGCTGGCCCGCCGGCGAGGTGAAGTACCGTATCCAGTGGACCTTTCCCATCGAGATCTCGCCTCACGATCACAACAAGGTGTACACGGGAAGTCAGTTCGTCCACGTAACCACCAACGGCGGCCATAGTTGGGAGGTCATCAGTCCCGATTTGAGCACCGCCGATCCGGAGATGCTCGGGAACTCGGGCGGTTTGGTACGGGATAACCTCGGTGTCGAGTACGGCGCTCTGGTCTTTGCGATTGCCGAATCGCCCATGGAAGCCGGCGTCATCTGGGCCGGCACCAACGACGGGCTGGTTCAAGTGACCCGAGACGGCGGGGCCAACTGGACCAACGTCACGGCGAACATCCCCGATCTACCGCCCGCCGGAACGGTGAGCAACATCGAGCCCTCACGTTATGACGCCGGTACGACCTATATCACGGTCGATCTCCACCAGGTCAACAATCGTGAACCCTTCGTGTACAAGACCATGGACTACGGGCAGAGCTGGATGAGGATCACCGATGGCATTCCCCAGGATGTCTTTCGCTACGCCCACTGCGTTCGAGAAGATCCCAAGCGTAGGGGACTGCTCTATCTGGGCACCGAAAACATGGTCTACGTGTCTTTCAACGATGGAAAGAACTGGCAACCCCTTCAGACGAATCTTCCCCATGCTCCGGTCCATTGGCTCGTGGTACAGGAACACTTCAACGACCTGGTGGTTGGAACTTACGGTCGTGGATTTTGGATCCTGGATGACATTACCCGATCCAACAGCTTTCACAGGAGATCGTAGATGCCGACGTGCATCTGTTCGAGCCTCGCGACACCTACCGCCTACTTCAAAAAGGCGCACCCATGACGGTTCATGACGAGCCCTCGGCCGGAGATAATCCCCCTTACGGTGCATCGCTAAATTACTTTCTGAAGGAGGCAGCCGGAGGATGATGTCGAGCTTTCCATCTTGGGTGAGAACGGCGAGCTCGTTCGTAAGCTCGAGGGAACGAAAAAGGCTGGGATCAATCGCGTTTGGTGGGATCTGCGACACGAGCCGTCCAAGCAGGCCAAGCTACGTACGACACCGCTCTACGCTCCATGGGTCAAATTCGGGCCGGAAGGCTGGCGGACGATCGAGACCTGGGGAGTCCGCGGAGAAGGCATCAAGCCGCTGGCGGCGCCGGGAACGTACACGGTCAAGCTGAAGGTGGGAGATCAGGAGCTTACTCAGCCACTCACCGTCCACAAAGACCCGAGCTCCACCGGCACCGTAGAGGACGTCAAAGCCCAAGTGGCCATGTCGCTCGAGATTCGGGATAACCTGAGCGAGGTCGTGGAGATGATCAACGAGCTCGAGTGGATTCGTAAGCAGCTTTATGATCTGAACGAGCGCCTTGTTGACGATGGTAATTACGAGTCCCTCGTTCAGGCCGGCAAGGATCTCGACGAGAAGCTCATCGACTTCGAGAAAAACCTCCACCAGATGAAGTTGACCGGCGGGAGCCAAGACGTGTTCCGCAACCCCACCATGCTTTACGCGCAGTTCGGGTTTCTGTACTCCGACGTGGAAACGTCCTGGGGTGGAGTGGGCTCCGATTGGCCGCCCACGGCACAGGCTCTCGAGGTCCATGAGGTTCTCAAGGAGCGTCTACGCAGGTTCCAGAGTGAGTATCAGGTTTTGATGAGTGAGGACGTGGCTGCCTACCAGACCCTGCTCGCCGGGCAGGGTGTCAAAGCCATTGTGACCTCGAATCCATAGGAAGCTCGGAAGGGACGCCTGCCTCGTCGGAGGCAGGCACCCCTTCGACAGGAGATGCGCAATGGCCATTCAGTTGACGTCAGACAGCTTTTCTCACCAAGGCGAAATCCCTTCGAAGCACACCTGCGAAGGTGAGGATACGTCGCCGCCGTTGAGCTGGGTGGGAGCTCCTGAGGGCACCAAGAGCTTTGTGCTCATCGTGGATGACCCGGATGCTCCCGATCCCAAGGCCCCCAAGATGACCTGGGTGCATTGGGTACTCTACAACATTCCCCCGAATTCGGAGGGACTTGCCGAAGCCGTCCTTGTCCAAGACCTACCATCGGGAACGCTCCAAGGCCGGAACGATTGGGGCCGGACCGGCTATGGCGGGCCCTGTCCACCGATTGGCCGCCACCGCTATTTCCACAAGTTCTATGCCTTGGACACGGTTTTGGCGGATTCTTGGAACGCCGACAAAGAAGCAACTCGAAAGCGCCATGGAAGGACACGTCTTGGCCATCGCCGAGCTTATCGGGACCTACCAGAAGAAAAACGGTTGACCTGTAAGATGACAATGTCCTGAGTGACGTTGCTGCAAATGTTCAGCGCCTTTGGTGATCGATCGCCTTGTTCGCTGCGCGTCGAATGACTCAGGCTTTCTCATCGTAATCGTAGACACCGCGTCCGGTTTTACGCCCGAGACGACCCGCTTTGACATGCTGAACCAACAAGGGACAAGGTCGGTACTTTTCCCCCAGCCGCTCGTGAAGGTAGTTGAGAACGCCCAAACGTGTATCGAGCCCTACTAGGTCCACCATCTCAAAAGGACCCATCGGGTGGTTCAGTCCCAACTTCAACGCTTTGTCGATATCGCGGGCGCTGGCGACGCCTTCTTGAAGCATGTAGAAGGCCTCGTTGCCGATCACCACGTTGATGCGGCTGGTGACGAAACCGGGCGACTCCTTGACGTCTACGGTCTCCTTCCCCATTTCAACTGCTGCGTCAACGACGGTGCGGAAGGTCTCTTCGCTGGTTTCGAGACCGCGGATGATCTCGACCAGTTTCATTTTCGGGACGGGGTTGAAAAAGTGCATTCCGATCACACGCGACGGTCTCGAGGTCGCGGCCGCGATCTCGGTTACACTGAGCGACGACGTGTTCGTGGCCAAGACGGTCTCCTTCGGTGTCAGCTCGTCGAGGTTTCCGAACAATTTGCACTTGAGCTCGATCTTTTCCGGGACGGCTTCAATGACGAGACCCGCGTCTTTTGTTGCGACGCGAAGGTCTTGTACCCGTTCGAGCCGGGCGAGAGCCGATGCCCCGGCTTTTTCATCGAGCTTGCCTCTCTTGACACCCGTATCGATGAAAGCCGTGATCGTACGCGATGCTTTTTCCAAAACTTCATTGGAGACGTCGTACAAGGCGGTGTCGAAACCCGCCACTGCAGAAGAGTAGGCGATACCGCTGCCCATGATACCGGCGCCGACGATCGTGATCTTCATTTGTCGCTCTCCTTGTTCGAATCTTGTGGGCGGCTGCATTATATCAGCCTGCGCCGAGGCCGAGTCGTGAAGTTCAACTACTGCCCGATTCGCTACATTGCCTTGAAGGTTCTTTCAGCTTCGTGGCTCGAGACTGCAGATCTCCGCCACCCTCGCCATGGATTCACGTAGAATCTCGAGCTTTGGGTCATCCTGCTGGATAGGTGTGTCCATGACCAGATGATCGACGCCCAACTCCAAGTGTCGTGCATGAGTTTCAGGAGTGATGGCGTAAGTGTTGCCGGGCCGTGCGACAATTTGCACCGTTCTGGGATCGCGACCCGACTCGCGACAGTATGCCTCGAGTTTTTCGATCCCGGTCTCGAGTTGTTCCAGAGTTATCTGAGTTGGATGCCAGCCGTCCCCCATCCTAGCCACACGCTTGAGCGCCGAATCACTGTGGCCACCCCATAGGATTGGGATATTCGACTGGATGGGACGTGGGTACATCTTGCACCCCTTGATGCGCCAGAGGTCGCCTTTGAAGTCTACGGACTCGCCCGCCCAGAGCTCACGCATGAGTCGGACCATTTCCGTGACTCTCTTTCCGCGCTTGGCGAAATCGACCCCGATGAAATCGAATTCTTCCTTCATCCATCCGGCCCCAATGCCGAGGATGAACCGTCCTCCGCTCAGGAAGTCGAGAGTCGAGATCTGCTTGGCGAGAAGAATTGGGTTTCGCAAAGGAACGACGGTTATCGAGGTTCCGATCTGTAGGTTGGGAAAGCCTGGCGGCCGCCCAACAGAGAGACAGTAGCGGGTCCAACCAATAGGTCTCCGGCGGGTAGTCCCATCGACCGTGGGAGCGGTACGGGTAGTAGGACTGGACGTTCTCGGCGAGTACGACGTGATCGGTCACCCACACGGAGTGATATCCCATCTCATCGGCCATCCCAGCCACTGCGGTCATATTCTCGGGACTACACTTGGGTCCTGCGTTGGGTATGATGACTCCTACCTTCATAAGCCTTCTTTTCTCCTTGAGGGTGTAAGCTCGAGACCGCGAACAGCAAGACGCGGCGCGGGAAAACAAGGTGAGCGCTGGCTCGCCTTTTTGCCATCCAGCCTTGGTGATTCGAAACCGTCGTCCGAGTATCGGAGCCTTCTGAGCTCTTTGGTCGCTCTGGCAATGTTATCATGGGCCGCTTTCTCACCCGCTCCGAAGAGTCGAAGAGTAGCCGTTGACAATTGTGGCACGGAAGTCTATAAGGAGACGTTTTGTGCGCTTCATTCCGGGAGACAGCTTCGAGGTTCAACCTGGCGGGTTGAGAGACGTTCTGTAGAATGGGACGGTTTGGTGCTGTTTTGTCTATTTCGTCGAAAGCAGTACAAACCGACATCCCCCATGGTGAGACCGCTCGAGCGGCGTCGCTGATTTTGACCGCGACTTCAACGGTTGGAGATTTGGAGAGGGCGAATGCGTTTATCCCCGCAGGGTGAGCAACTGCGGACCAATTCGAGTCAAACACCGCAACCACCGATCCAATTTCTGGATCCGGAGGGCCACCTACTCGTCGAGAAACCGCCGCTCGGCGACGAGCAGGTGATGGAAGCTCTCCGTGCCATGCTACTGGGTCGGCGGTTCGACGAGCTGTGTGTCAAGTTGCAGCGGCGTGGACTCATGGTGACCTTCGCACCGGGTATCGGGCAAGAGGCCTGCGCCGTGGGAAGTGCGATGGCGCTGGATGAGCATCGCGACTGGTTCGTGCCCCAATACCGTGAGGTGGCGGGTCAGTTCGTCCACGGGTTCTCGGTCCGTCAAGCGTTTCTTTGGCACGTCGGAAGTCCTCTAGGATTCCAAACACCGAAGGGGCTTCTCATGTTGCCTTCAAACGCCGGTGTTTCGGGCCAGATTCCCCACGCCGTCGGTTTAGCCTGGGGTCTCAAGCTCCAAGGTAAAACGGACGTGGCATTGGTGCACTTCGGCGACGGCGGCACCTCTCAGGGCGATTTTCACGAATCGGCGAACCTGGCCGGCGTGATGAAAGCTCCCGTCATTTTCTTTTGTCAAAACAATCGGTGGGCGATCTCTACGCCTAGGGAGAGTCAGACGGCCTCGGAGACAATCGCACAAAAAGCTCACGGCTATGGATTTCCGGGCGTACGGGTTGACGGCAACGATCTTTTTGCCGTCTACGAGGAGACTCGTCAAGCGGTAGAGCGGGCGAGGGCGGGGGAGGGGCCCAGCCTCATCGAGGGAGAAACCTTTCGTCTCGGTATGCACACCACTGCGGATACCACTCGCTACGACTCACCGGAGGTCTTCGAGCAATGGCAGAAACGAGATCCTCTTCTCAGGGTCCAGCGGTATCTGGAGCGGCGTGGTCTTTACAGCGCCGACATCGGCACTGGTATGGAGCGGGAGATCGAAGTGGAGTTGGAGACGACCTGGAAGGAGGTCCAGGAGCTGACTCCGGCCCGGATCGGGGAGAGTCTGGAACACGTGTTTTCCGAGATGCACCCGCGGTTGAGGGACCAGCGGATTGAAATGTCAGAGGAGAACCACGAGGAGTGAGATCCTTCGGGAGGAAAGCAATGGCCTCTGGTAATCCTGAAAGTCGAGTCCGGTGGACTATCCTCGCGATCCTGGTCGGGTTCAGTGTGGTCAGCTACATCCAGCGGATGAACATCTCGGTGGCCGCACAATACATGATGCCCGAGCTCGAACTGAGCCAGGTTCAAATGGGGCAGATCTTCAGTGCCTTTCTACTCGGTTACTCGTTGTTTCAAATCCCGCTGGGCATTCTTGGTGACCGTTTTGGTTCACGCATGGTACTGGCCGCTTTGGGTTTTGGCTGGGCCCTATTGACGATTCTTTCCGGCTACCTACCCGGCAACCTGTTCGGCGCGGGGATGGGCGCATTCATCACCCTGATCGTCGTTCGGTTCCTGCTTGGAACCACCATTGCCGGGGTCTATCCGGTATCGGCGTTGGCGGTTTCCAAGTGGCAACCCATCGCGCAGCGTGCGTTTTCTTACTCCTTTATCGTGGCGGGCGTATTCATCGGTTCTGCGATGACACCCCCGATCATTGCGTGGATCATGGTGACGATCGGCTGGCGTGAGTCCTTTTACATCGCGTCCACATTGAGCATCGCGATGGCGTTCGTCTGGATCCTTTATGGGGCCGACAGCCCCGAGAAACACAAATCCGTGAGCTCTGGCGAGCGTGAGCTCATCATGTCGGGCAGGAAGGAGGAACCGGAGACCTCAGGCAGACCTCCGTGGTGGATCATTCTGAAAAGTCGTTCGGTTCTCTTACTGAGCCTCAGTTATTTTCTGGTCGGCTATGTGCTGTACACCTTCGTGTTCTGGTTTTTTACCTACCTCGTGGAAGTACGAAAGTTGACCATCCTCGAGGGCGGGGTTTATGGAAGCCTGCCCTTCATCGCCGCCGGGATTCTCACGATGGTGGGGGGGGCCTTCTGCGATTGGACCACGGTTCGTTTTGGACGGCGCTGGGGTCGTCGAATACCCGGCTTGACGGCTCCGCTGGTGGCCGCGACGTTGCTTTTTGTCGGCGCTCGAACCGAGCACGCCGTCCTGGCCATTGCCGCCTTGGCTCTGAGCTTCGGGTTCCAGGAGTTCAGCGAAACCGCTTATTGGTTGACGACCATGGACATTTCCGGTCGAATGACGGGTGCGGCCACGGGAGTGTTGAACACGGCGAACAATCTCGGCGGTGTGGTATCGACGGCCCTCATGCCCGTGCTCGTGGAAAAGTTCGGTTGGATTACGGCGCTCGACAGTTGTGCTGCGCTTGCCGTGGTGGCAGGCGCTTTCTGGTTTTTCATCCGGCCCGATAAACCCATCGAAACCGAAGGGCATTCAATTCCCAAAAAGTAAATAAGAGTTTCCTCTTATTGAGGAGGGTTTCCGTTCCGGCGTTTCGGTAAAGAAACGACTTTGTGCCGCAGGGCGTCGAGGGCCCGTACGAGCACGCCCCGTGTGTCGCGGGGATCGATGATGTCATCCACGAAATCGTACCGATAGTTCGCCGCCAGGTTGAAGATGTTGATGTATTTATCCCGGTACTCGTGGCAGCGCTCTTCCAGCACGGAGGTTTTTTCCTTGGAGTCCTCGGCCTCGGCCAACTCACCGGACCAGATGACCGCGGCCGCCTGCTCGGGCCCCATGATCGAGATCTCGGCGGTCGGCCAGGCGAAGGAGAAGTCGGCCCCCATGGTTTTCGATCCCATGACGACGTTGCCTCCGCCATAGGAACGCCGGACCATGATCGAGATCTTGGGGACGGTGGCGTTGGCGTATCCGTAAAGGAGCTTAGCTCCATGGCGAAGGATGCCCTGGTTTTCCCACTCTCGACCGACCACGAAACCCGGTGTGTCCACGAAAGTGATGATGGGAATGTTGAAGGCATTGCAAAAGGTCATCAGCCGCATGTACTTGTCCGAGCAGTCGTTCTCCATAACCCCGCCCATCTCGTCGGGGTTGTTGGCGATGATTCCAACGGGCTGTCCGTTCAGTCGCGCGAATCCGGTGACGATGTTCTGGGCAAAATCCTCTTTGATCTCGAGAAAGCTGCCGCGGTCCACCACCCGTTCGACGATCTCGTGCATGTCGTAGGTCATTTGGGGAGAGTCGGGCAAAATGTCGAGAAGCTCCTCGTCACGACGATCGGTAGGATCGTCGCTCGCGATTTGCGGTGGTTTCTCGTCGCAATGTCGCGGCATATAGGACAGGAGACGCTTGGACAGCTCGATCGCTTCATCATCGTCTTCGGCAATGAGGTCGCACTGACCGGCCTCCATATTGGACTCGGCGTTACCGACGACGGAGTCGTCGATGTCTTCGCCGGTGGCGGCCTTGGTCAGGCGTGGACCGCCAAGCCACATATAGGAGGTCTTTCGGGTCATAATGAGAAAGTCGGAAAGCATCGGTGAATAGCCCTGTCCAGCCGCACAAGGCCCCATCAAGACCTGGATCTGGGGCACCGCGCCCGAGTAAATCGATTGGTTGATGAAGATACGATTGAACGGACGGCTGAGCGCGCTGCCTTCGTGCAGTCGTGCTCCCGCCGAGTCGAGCATGCCCACCACCGGTGCTCGCATCCGTCCTGCCAATTCGATGACGGCTGCTATCTTGGCGGCGTGGCTCTCTCCCGCACTTCCCGCCAAAATCGTGAAGTCCGTCGAATAGACGCAGGTTTCCCGTCCGTTCACCTTACCGTGGCCCGTCACCACTCCATCGGCCGGCGTATATCGCTCGCGCATCCCGAAATCACGATGCTGGGAGACGACCAGCCCGCCGAGCTCCACGAAAGTCCCCGGGTCGAAGAATCGGTCGACCCGCTCACGCGCCGTGAGCTTCCCGCGCGAATGCTGTTTTTCGATCTTTGCGCGCCCGCCCATGTCCTTGACAATCGCTTGCTTCTCGTCGAGTTTTTTGAGAAGTCGATCGATCGAACGTGACTTGGTCGATGTCATGGTAGCTCCCGGTAGGCTTCAGTCCCCGAGCTCGAGCTCGAGGCGAAGCAAGTTCGGCCCGTAGGCTTTGCCGGTTTGATCCATCATGAGGGTTCGCGTTGCACCTCCTCCAAGTGCCTGCTTCATGACGAACTCGAGAGCGTTGAGGTTGTCCATGTCGTAACGGACGACTTCACCTTTGACCATGTCTTTGAAGTGCGCTTTGACTTTTTCAGCCGTGAGGTGCTTCTTGATGAGACGGTAGGAAGCATCGTCCTTGGCCATCACACCGATGTTGACGATGTCGCCCTTGTCCCCCGAACGGGCATAAGCGATTTCTCTCAATTGTGTTTTACGCCCCATCATCCCACCTCCTTGAACGTTACCTGTTGAGAAACGAGCTCTCTGGGGATGAGAGTCGGCCACAGCGAGATGATCTCGCGTGGCGGTGGCGGTGAAATGACGGCCGTCGTTCCAACCGGTCCGTGCGTCCACAGATGAGTCACCTCGCGGCGCACCTGATTGGCGTATTCCCGGCTGGTCGTCTTGACGGCTACTCTCAAACGAATCTCGTTGATCTCATCCAGGTTGGACGGCATGGGTGAAAGCGGTCCGTGAATGGAGTTCAAACCGATGTAGTCGAACCGGGACTCGACGATGGGAATCTCCAACTGTTTGAAGCGTCCCCGAAGGAAGCTCTCACAGAACTGAGCCTTTTCGTAGGCGTCCGGCCAGCAGACGCTGATCTCGGATTCACCCATCCAGCCGTCGCGGTATCCTATACAGAGCTTGAGGTTGTCGGGGCGGGGCTTGCCCCGAAATCCCGTCACCTTGACGCGGTCCGGCCCGACCGTTTCCAGTTTTACGTTCGACAGATCGGCGATGGCGTCCGCCATGAAGTAGTTCTCGGGATCGTGGATCTCATAAACCAGGTGTTCCTTCACCGTCCATTCGGTGACCATCCGGCCGCTTCCCTCGGCCTTGGTGATGATCGCGTCGCCGTTCTCGTTGACCTCGGCAATCGGGAAGGCGACCCGCCACGGTTCCTTGACTTCTTTCCAGAAGTTGGACATGCCGCCCGCGCATCCGGCGGAGCATTCGATGATGTGCCCGATGGTGACGGCCGCGCCCATCTTGTCCCAGTCCTCCAACGACCATCCGAACTCGTGGACCATGGGCGCGATGTAAACGGAGTTGTCGGTGACCCGACCGCTGATGACGAGGTCGGCGCCTTCAGCCAGTGCCTCGACCTGACCTTCCGATCCGATGTAGGCGTTGGCGGAGACGATCCGATCGGCGATCGTTTCGATGTCCTCTTCGCCGGTATCGAGGTTGAGGAATTTTAGCCCCTGAGCACGAGCCTCCGGGAGTTTTCCGAGAACGTCGTCGCCGGAAACGAGTCCTATCTTCAGTCCCTTGTAACCGAGCTCACTGGCCAAGCCGGCTACCGCCTCACCGGCTGAATCTACATTGGCGCCCCCGGCATTGGTCAGCATGCGAATGCCTTTTTCTCTGGCAATGGGTAGGAGGCGCTTCATCCATGGAACGAGATCGGGGATGAAGCCCCGTTTGGGATCTTTGTTTTTCATGCGCTGCAGAATGGACATGGTGAGCTCGGCCAAGTGGTCGAATCCGATGTACTGAACATCGCCTTTTTCTGCCAGCTCGACGGCGGGATCGAGCATGTCACCCCAAGATGCCGAGCCGCATCCCATACGAATCGTTTTCATCATGACCTCACGTATTAATGATTTTCCAGCAGATACGAGCGGCGTTCCACCGTTTGAATCGACCTGTGATAAAAAGGTTCCTCGCCGGATCGCCGAGCAGACTTCGCATTCATTCTACTTGACGGTTGGATATTATAACGATCTGAGACGGAGTTGTCTATGGAACCGAAGCGTTCCATCGAATCATCACGTGAATATGGAACATCTTGCTGGAGTTTAGGTTGCGTCATTTGATTTGGAAATTCAATTCAATTTTCTACCGATGGGTTAGTTAGCGGTTGACAACCGGCGTTGGGCGAACTTATAAGGTGATGAAACTATGGTGGAATTGACCCTTGTCGAGGCGATCCGCGACGCTCTGCTTTTCGAGATGGAGCGCGATCCACGCGTGGTCGTCCTGGGTGAAGACGTCGCGGCAAGCGGCGGGGTGTTTCGCGCCACCCAGGGTCTCCTCGAGAAGTTCGGGCCCAACCGGGTGGTGGATACCCCACTATCTGAGAGTGCCATCATCGGCTCGTCGGTAGGATTGGCGTTATCGGGGCTCGTCCCAGTGGCCGAGATCCAGTTCATGGGTTTCACCCTCAACGCCTTCAACCAAATCGTCGAGCAGTTGGCGAGGATTCGCTATCGGTCGTGGGGCAGTCTCTCCGCGCCCTGTGACGATCCGAACGCCTTATGGCGGCGGGGTTCGGGCGCCCGAGATGCATTCCGACGGTTTCGAGACCTACTTCAGCCACTGTCCGGGACTCAAGCTGGTGGCACCGTCCAATCCGGCGGATGCCCGGGGATTACTGCTGGCCGCGATCCGGGACCCGGATCCGGTGATGTTCCTGGAGCCTTTGCGCGGTTATCGCCTCTTCAAAGGCGAAGTACCTTCCGGTGACTTTGTCGTTCCGTTGGGACGTTCCCGGGTCGTCCGAGACGGATTCGATTGCACGTTGATCGCCTGGAGCGCTGCGGTTCACGTCGCTGAGCAAGCGGCGGTCGAGGCTGCCGAATTGGGTGTCTCGGTGGAAGTCATCGATCTGCGCACGCTCGTGCCCTTGGACACCGAGGCCCTCTGGGAGTCCGTGGCAAAGACGGGACGGGTCGTGGTCGCTCAGGAGTCTCCAAAGACAGGAGGTTTTGCAGGAGAAGTGATGGCGTCGATTCAAGAGCAGGGGGATGTTTTCTTCTCGCTCAAGTCGCCCATGGTCCGCGTGTGCGGATTCGATACACCCTATCCCATGCCGACTCTGGAATCGGACTACCTCTTGAACCAGGACCGTGTGTTGAGGGGCATCATGAAAGCGATGGCGGACTGAGTATGCCAAGACTCGAATTCCGGATGCCCGACGTGGGTGAGGGACTGGCCGAAGTCGAAGTCGTGAAATGGCTGGTCGCGGTCGGTGACCCGGTGAGGGAAAACCAACCGGTTGCCGAAGTGGAGACCGACAAGGCGCTGGTCACCATGCCGGCGCCGGCCTCCGGTCGAATCCGTGAGCTCTTTGTCGAGGAAGGAGAGCGCTTGCAGGTCGGAGCCCTATTTTTGTCGATGGACGTGGAGGAAGAGACAGGAGGTGTGGCTGTCCGCAAGGCCCCGTCGGCGGTCGAAGAGCCCGCACCACCATCGCCTCCTTCCTCGCCGACTCGTTGGAGTCGGGCGGATAGCGTCCTCGCTTCGCCGGCGGTTCGGAAGCTGGCCAGGCAGCACGATGTAGATCTCGAATCCGTTCGGGGCACGGGACCGCGTGGTCGTATCACCCAAGACGACATCAGCCGACACATCGAAGATCTCGACCAGCCTGCAAGCCTTGACCTGCCGAGCTCGAGCTCGACGGCGATCGCTGAAGAGATGGAAGTGGAGCAGGTTCCCTTGAAGGGCCTTCGACGAAGAATCGCCGAGGCCATGGCCCATTCGGTTCGAACCATACCTCATGTGACCGGATTTCACGAAGTGGACGGAGGGCCTCTGGCGACGTTGCGTACGACGCTGCGCTCGAAAGCCGAGTCGGCGGGTGTGAGGCTGACCGTTTTGCCTTTCATCGTTCGGGCCCTCGTCGAGTCGCTCGGGGAGCACCCCTATCTGAATGCGTCAATCGATGAAAAGGCACAAGTCATTCTTCTCAAAAAATCCTTCAATATCGGGATTGCAACCGCGACCGACGAAGGGTTGGTGGTGCCGGTCATCCATGGAGCGGATCGACTCGGAGTTCTCGAGCTGGCACGCCGAGTGGAAGAGCTCACGAGCCTGGCTCGCCGTCGGAAGCTCAGACCTGAGGACATGAGGCGGGGGACGTTCACCCTCACGAACGTCGGTCCGGCGGGAGGTTGGTTCGGGACTTCCATCATACGCCACCCCGAATCGGCCATTTTAGGGGTAGGACGAATGACCGAGAGGCCGGTGGTTCGGGACGGCCGCGTCACGGTTGGAACCGTGCTACCCCTGGCCTTGACTTTCGATCATCGGGTGATCGATGGAGACGCGGCTCTGGCATTCGTCCAAGCGCTGCGCGAGCGGCTTGAAAGCCCGGAGCAGCTGATGCGGGATGAGCCGAGATAGTGACGACAATATCGTGAGATTTGGACTCTGGTACGACCTGCGCAATCCGCGACGCTGGGCCCAACCTTGGGAGAGACTCTATTCCGAGACTTTGGAGCAGATCGTTCGTTCCGAGGCTCTGGGTTACGACTCCATCTGGGTTTCCGAGCATCACTTCACCGAGGATGGGTACCTACCTTCGGGGCTTCTGTTTCTGACTGCGGTAGCGGCACGCACCCGTCGTGTTCGTTTGGGCACCTTGGTGCTCCTCCTACCTTTACATCATCCTCTCCGGGTTGCCGAGGACGCGGCCGTGCTGGATCTCATTTCGGGAGGGCGACTGGACCTCGGGGTGGCGGCCGGGTATCGAGCCGAAGAGCTTCGAGCCTTCGGCGTCGCCCGAGGTGAGCGTGGCGAACGTATGGAGGAATCCCTGGCCATCCTCCAGAGCGCTTGGGGGCCGGAAGACTTCAGCTTCGAAGGAAAATACTTTCAACTGGAGAATGTCAACGTAACACCGAAACCGCTGCAGCAACCGTTTCCCCTTTACATGGGGGGCGGATCGAAAGCGGCGATGCGACGTGCGGCTCGGTTTGGATGCCACTTGTTGCCGCCGCCGAGCAAAGACCTCATCGAGACCTACCACCAAGAGCTCGAGAAGCATGGGCGGTCACCCGCGGACTATCGCATCAAGTGTTTTCAACCCATGGTCTGCTGTGAAGACCCTGCCCGTGGCTGGGAGGACGTCAAGGAGCACTACCTTTACATGCACAATCACTATCGGAGATGGTATCGACAAGCGGGCGACTCGAACGAGCCCGAGCTCGGTCGCGCCGAGGACCTGCCCCGGGATACGTATTTCGTGGGGACGCCGGAGGACTGTGCTCGAGCCATCGAATCGTCTCCGTGAACAAATACCTTTCGATGAGTTCATTTTCTGGGCAAGCCCTTCGGGAATGTCGAGGGAAAAAAGCGACCGTTCGGTCGAGCTCTTTGCCCGTGAAGTTCTACCACGTTTTCGCTGAAGAGCTCTTCGGTTAGGTAGAGAGGGTCTCCATGTCCTATCAATACCTCGATTGCCAACAAAAAGGTGCCGTTCATACGGTTTCCTTGAACCGGCCCGAGCTCAGGAACGCCTTCAATGACGGCGTCATTCGGGAGCTCACCGAATGGGCCGAGGCCGTGGCCGAAGATTCGTCGGTGCGAGTGATCGTTCTCCGCGGTCGAGGAAAAGCGTTTTGTGCCGGGGCCGATCTGGACTGGATGCGGAAGACCGCTCAGTACAGCCGTGAGGAGCATATCCGCGACGCCCAAGCGCTCGGGAAAATGCTCGAAGTTTTGGACCATTTGCCCAAGGCGCTCATTGCAAGAGTTCACGGGGCCGCTGATTGCGGGAGGAATCGGCTTGCTCAGCGTATGTGACATAGTGGTTTCTGCGGAAGATACGGTTTTCGGTTTTACGGAAGTCAATCTAGGTATCGTACCGGCCGTGATCTCACCTTATGTCGTTGCCAGAATCGGTCCATCGGCGGCACGGGAGCTATTCGTGACCGGGAGCCGCTTCGGTGCTTCCCGAGCTCTGGAGCTCGGACTAGTGCATGCCGTTGTAGCTGCAGAAGAGCTCGACCGAGCCGTGGACCACTATATTGACGAGCTTCGCACCTCCGCACCGGGGGCGGTGGCAGCGGCGAAGAAACTGGTGCGGACGGTGTCGGGTCGTCCCGGCGTCGCAGCGCTGGATGATGCTTGCGAGATTCTGGCCGATCGGCGCGCTTCGGATGAGGCTCGGGCCGGGGTCGCGGCCTTTCTGTCGAAACAGCAACCGCCCTGGGTTGGATCTTGAGAAGAGAGTCTTCGAGTGGAGTCTGTGGTCTTATAACGTAACGAAAATCATGGGGGTAAAGCCGTGAAAGAGGTTGTGATCACAAGTGCCGTCCGTTCGCCCATCGGTCGTTTCTTGGGCTCACTGATGAATGTCCACACCGCCGACTTGGGTCTGGCGGTGGCCAAGGCAGCGCTCGAGCGGTCCGGCATCGACGGGTCGGCGGTCGATGAAGTCGTGGTTGCCGAGACCTATCGGGGTGATCTACCCGGTTGTTCGGGGCGGCCGGTCGCCCTCCGCGCAGGAGTACCGATCGAGGTTCCGGGATTCAATCTCAATATGCACTGTGGGAGCGGGCTCAAAATCCTTGTTCAAGCGGGACAGATGATCCGTTGCGGTGACGCGGACGTCGTTTTGGCGATGGCCATGGAGTCGATGAGTCGGGCTTCCTTTTTCCTCCGCGGAGCGCGCCAGGGCTTCCGCCTCGGTCACGCAATGCTCGTGGACCAACTCGTTCAAAAGGGCGACCCCGCAAGGGACATCCGATTCGACCCCACGGCTGAGTTTTCGATGGGTGAGACCGCTGAGATCCTAGCCGAAAAATACTCGATCACGCGGGAACGTCAGGACGAGTATGCGCACCGGTCCCAGCAATGTGCCGCGCGTGCGCTCGAGGAGAAGCGTTTCGAGGGGCAGTTGGTCCCCATAGAGGTCCGCCAACGCAAAGGTGAGGTGATGCTTTTCGACACCGACGAGCACCCTCGTCCCGATGTCACTCTGGAGGCTCTCGCCAGGTTACGCCCCGTTTTCAAGGACAACGGCACCGTCACGGCGGGAAACTCGAGCGGTATGAACGATGGAGCCGCGGCTCTCGTGCTCATGTCGGAGGAACGAGCCGGGGAATTGGGTTTGGAGAGTCTAGGTCGCCTGCGGAGTCATGCCTCGGTGGGGGTGCCACCGGAGCACATGGGACTGGGGCCGGTGCCGGCAACGCAGAAGCTTCTCAGCCGGACCGGATGGCGTTTGGAAGACTTCGGCGTCATCGAGCTCAATGAGGCCTTCGCGGCCCAAATTCTTGCTTGCTTCGAAGAGTATCCCGACCTGGGGCGGCAACTGGATCGGGTGAACGTCAATGGCTCGGGCATCTCGCTTGGCCACCCGATCGGTGCAACCGGGGCCATCTTGGCGGTCAAGACCCTTCATGAGCTATCACGGACCGGCGGCGGTCTCGGTTTGGCAACCATGTGTATCGGAGGCGGGCAGGGGATCGCCGTCTCGTTCGAGGTGTAAAAGTCTTCGAGCTTTTACGAGCAGGATAGCGGACCAGCGGGTTTTCGGTTTCGTCCTGGAGGCAGTTTGAAATCAGTTGATGGGTTGGATCACGAAAAGCGTCTGCCCCGTATTCACCGGCTCTCCATTGGTCCCTTGGATCTCGGCAATTCGACCGGCCACCGGAGACTTCACTTTGGAGAACAACTTCATCGACTCGAGCAGGGCGATGGCCTGACCCTTTTTGACGACCGAGCCGACCTCGACAAACGGATCCGCTTCGGGGCTGGAGGCCCGATAGAAGACCCCGGAAATCTTGGCTTTTACCTCGACTGGACTTGAATTCCTCAGTACGCCTAGTTTTACTCTCCAGTCAACTTTACGGCATCACTATGGGGGCAGTCAAGCCGTGCTTCAAGCTATTAGGACACAGAAGTCTTGATCCTTGGAACCAGCTTGCAGGAATCCAGAGTGTAGGACCACAGTGGAGATTTCATGAGCGGGATCGCGATCGCCTTCGTCATCTATTTCCTTGCGATTGTCGCCATCGCGGTCTACACGATGCGCGGGATCGGCTCCACGACGGACTTTCTTCTCGGAGGAAGGAAGATTGGAGTGGTGGGGACCGCGATCAGTGCTGCAGCGTCGGCCCATAGCGCCTCGGCGGTTGTCGGGCACGCGGGATTGGCCTTCTTGATGGGCTTCCAAGCGGCTTGGATCGTCTTTGCCTCGACGATACTCGAGTATTTGGCGATGCTTTACATCCTTGGGCCGAAGTTGAGACGGTTCACGGAGAGAAGGGACGCGATCACGATACCGGAGTACCTCGAGTCCCGGTTTCTAGACAGCCGAAACTTGTTGCGAGTGACCTGCGCAATAGCGCTCATCTTGTTCATGATCCCCTACGTGGTATCCCAATACGTCGGAATGAGCTTTGCCATTTCGCAAGTGCTCGATTGGCCCCTCGTGCCGGCGGTGATACTGGCGGCCGTCATCACCGCCGTCTATACCATGGTGGGTGGTTATCGAGCGGTGGTCTATACCGATGTCATGCAGGGTTTCTTGATGATATTGGCCATGCTCGTCATCCCTCTGCTCGCCTGGAAGTCCGCCGGGGGGCCGACCAACGTGGTGAGGACCTTGGATGAGATCGGGGGAGCCGACCTCACCGGGATCATCGGAAGCGGCGGCTTCCCCTTCGCCATCGGCATGCTCTTTTCCGGCTTGGGAGCCTTCGGGAATCCCCACATCATTGTTCGCTACATGAGCGTCCGATCGACCAACGACCTCAAGCTGGCGGCCTTCGTGAACCTGATCTTCAACTTGATCATCAATTGGGGGGGATCTTGCTCGGGCTTGCCGGGAGGGTGTTGTACCGGGACATTTCGTTGCTACCTTTCGAGAACCGTGAGATGGTCTTCTTCGAGGTGAGCCGAAGTATGATCGGCTCCGATTTCATCGTGGGCATCATGTGGGCCGGCGTGTTTGCCGCCATGATGTCGTCGGCCGATTCGATGATGCTGGTGGTCACTTCCTCCGTGGGGCGGGACATCTACCAGAAGGTCATCAAGGCCAAGGAGGTCGTACGGGAAGATGTCTCTGGTTCGGCTGAATCGTGTGGTGGTGCTGTTTGTCGTGGTCATCTGCCTGCTCCTTACGTTCTTCATGGAGAAGTCGGCCCTCATGATCGCCTTGTTCGCTTACGGCGGCCTAGGAGGGGCACCGGTCCGGTGGTGCTCGTCCTTATGGTGGAAACGAATGACCAAGTGGGGGGCGATGGCGGGATTGCTGGGGGGTATCGGCATGGCCGTCGGGTGGCATTTCACGCCGTCGCTTATCGCGATTGTTGCCTACGAGGCGCTTCCCGCTTTTGTTTTCTCCATGACGGTTGCGGTTGGGGTGAGCTTGGTGACGAAGCCCCCTCGGGACCCGGAGCTCGAAAGCGATTTGCGATTTCCCGGTCCCAAGGACGAGAGTTAACTACTCTGGATCAGTCAATACAGTAACGCATTATCGACCGGGGAAACCGGAAGAAAAAACGCCAAGGCGGGAAGGCACAAAGACGCCAAGCGGATCATGTAATGAGAGCTCAAGGTGCACGGGATTCTGAGAACCAGACGGTTCCTCCTAGCATGAGGCACGTTCGGGATCTCCCGACATGAACCGAGCTCACTTACGAAGTT